>NZ_CP141266.1:2131400-3407800 GCF_030540775.2 Flavivirga abyssicola
CTTATATTTTTTAGGTAAATAAACAGAATTTTATAAATTAAAAAAACATAAAATCTACAGTATATGTTTATTAAAGAAATTATACAACAATTAGAAAACAACCAACACGTATTTAAAAACCTTTTAATGTCTAAAAAGGACAAGCAATATTTATGGAGACCCCAGCCAGAAAAATGGAATTTGTTAGAAATTGTATGTCATCTATTAGACGAAGAACGGGATGATTTTAAAACGCGTGTAGCTCACACACTTGAAACCCCTGAAAAACCATTAGTATCGATTGATCCTGTTGGATGGGTTAAAGAAAGAGCTTATGATACTAGAAATTACAGCGATACCCTTTTTGCTTTTTTGGAAGAAAGGAAACAATCCATAATATGGTTAAAAAGTAAGCTAGACGCTAATTGGGAAAGCAAATTATCACATCCTGAACTGGGGGATATGTCGGCAAAATTGTTTTTAACGAATTGGTTAGCTCACGATTATTTGCACATAAGACAAATTTTAAGATATGATTATAATTATTTAAAAGAGAAAACAGGCCTCGATTTGGGGTATGCAGGTAATTGGTAAGACATTAAATTATTATGACATTTCATATAGAAACAGAACGGTTAGTTTTAAGAGAATTACGAATGTCCGATTTAGAAGGGATGTTTGAGTTAGATTCGGACCCCGAAGTACATAAATATTTAGGAAATAAACCTGTGAAAACTAAAGAAGAATCACAGAAAATTTTGGAAGGTATTCTAAAGCAGTATACAGAACGTGGTATTGGCCGTTGGGCCTTAATTAATAAGGAAACACAAGAATTTATGGGCTGGTCTGGATTAAGGCTTAATACAGAATATAACATGAATGGCTTTACTGAATTCTACGATGTAGGTTACAGAATAATAAAACGGTTTTGGGGTAAGGGATATGCAACAGAATCAGGTAAAAAAGCAGTTGATTATGCTTTTAAGGTTTTAAAACTTCCAGAACTATATGGGATAACAGAAATAGGGAATCAAGCCTCACACAATGCCCTTTTAAAAATAGGGTTAGAGTATGTTGAAGATTTTTATTATGAAGAAGAAAAACTAAAGCTTCGTTGGTATAAAATTGAAAATAAATAGTCATGGAAAAACAATGTTTAGAATGTGGTGATAAGATTGTAGGCAGAATAGATAAGAAATTCTGTAACGATGGCTGCCGAAATGCTTATAACAACAGAGTAAACAAGGACAGCAAAAATTTAATACGTAATACCAATAACAGGCTGCGAAAAAATTATAGAATTTTGGAAACACTCAACCCAGAACAAAAAACAAAAACGTCTCGTGCTAAACTAATAGAAGCAGGTTTCGATTTTAATTATTTTACAAGCATTTATACAACAAAGGCAGGTACTGTGTATTATTTTGTCTACGATCAGGGGTATTTACCCTTAGAGGGAGATTATTATGCATTAGTAAAACGTGAAGGGTAAACCTTGTAACAAATAATTAAAAATGCTTACTCATACTATAAAATACTCTTTTATGATATTAGTTTCAATCCTTAGTATATCTCCTATTCCTTTTATTGTTATTTCGGTACTTATACTATTTGTGTTTTTAGTATATTATTTTAGTAAAAAGCAAACCATACTAAGAAAGCTTTCCAAAACTAGGCATAGAGCTATTTCAAGTTTAAAAGCAAACGAATTTGTTAAAGTATATGGAAAAGCATTACATGTAAAAGATCCTTTAATAGCTCCATTAAGTAAAAGAAAATGTGTTTTTTATACCATGAAAATAGAGAGAAAAGTAAGTTCGGGTAAGAGCTCATATTGGAAGACTGTTGTAGATGAAGAAAAAATGCAGGATTTTTTTCTAGAGCATAACGGAAGTTATGTCATAATTAGACCAAAATCGTCTCCTAAAAATTATAAGAGTTTTTTAGTTAAAGATAAAAAAGCTAATTCTGGAGTTTTCAATGATCCAACACCGGAATTTAAAGAATTACTTAGAACATACAATATTGATAGTGAAGGCTTTTTTGGGTTCAATAAAAGACTGCGATATAAAGAAGGTATTATTGAAATTGGTGAAAAATTAACCGTGGCTGGTGTTGCTAAATGGAAACTATTAAACGAACCCATTCCAGAATATGCTTATTCTAAAATTGTGGAATTAATAAGTAACGAAAAAGAAAAGATTATTATCACAGATCATCCAAACGCTTTAAAAGCGTCAACAACTAAGCTTTAAGCCTATTTCCAGTTTTGCCCTTTTAAGGCAAGAGCAGCTTTAAGGATGTCTTTTTGGCTTATTTGCCCTATTAGTTTACCATTTTCAACAATAGGGAAACGTCTTCTTTTAGAGGCAAGAAACTTATTAGCAGCATCAAAAATATTCATATTACCATCAATGGTTTCAACATTTTTAACCATATGCTTTTCAACGGTCGCATTATCCATGGGCATGTTATAATATCTGCTTTCACTTATTTGTTTAATACAGTCACCTTCAGAAATAACACCAATTAATTCGTTTTTTTCATTTATTACAGGAGCACCCGAAATTCTATGTTTTATTATAGCATCAATAACCTGTTCAATTCTTTGATCAGATTTAAACGTAATCAAATTTGTGGTCATATAGTCACTAACCTTTATTGGTGTGGCAGGTGTATCTTTTTGTGTCTTTTTTCGTGAAGCTAGAAAACTCTTAATTCCCATGGTAATTGAATTTAGTAATCTTAAATATAGTTAAATTTTTTAAATTTCCCTAAAAAAATATTTTTCCCAGTAGCAAGGTTTTAATTAGCAATAACACATTATGCTTAAATAATTTCTGAAAAACACAACTATTTAGCTTAGGCAAAAATAATTAGCATACTTTTAAGAGTTTAAATGTTAATTTTTTATAGTTTTAGCACGTTAAAATAAATATTAGAGGAATGAAAAGATTATTAGGATTGATTTTATTAGCAAGCAGTTTTATGTTAAATGCACAAAGCAACTCAGAGTTAATAAAACATTATGAAGCTTATTACAAGCAAATGAAGGCCCAAGGCGATGTTCAAGGTATTATAAACGGGATGACTCATTTAAATTTATTAGCACCATCTCAAGCAAGAAAAGATACGTTAGCTTACTTGTATATGACTGAAGGCAAATATATGCAAGCCCTTAATACTATTGGCATAGAAAAAAGTACTACAGATTCTGATATAGCAGTTGAGGTAAAAGCACTGTCTTTAAAATCGGTTAAACAACCAGAATTAGCTATTGGTTTTTTTGAGGAAATGTTTACGAGAAAACCAAACGCGTTAATTGCTTACGAATTAGCAGAACTTAATTTGCAAACTCAAAAACTAGCAGAAGCAGAAAAGCATATTACTTATGGTTTGGCAAATTCTAAAGACGATATGAAGAAAGCTTATTATGAGACACAGACGCCATACGAAGTATCTCTAAAGGCAGCATTCATGTATTTAAACGCATTAACTATTTATAATAAAGACACAAAAACAAATATTGATGCAGCTGTTGATGTTTTGGATGAAACTTTAAAAATAGCACCTAACTTTAATTTAATTCAAATAACAAAAAACGAGTTATTAAGACAAAAGCAAGCGATGCAGGCGCAAGCAGCCCAACCAAAAAATTAAAGAAATAAGGAAATATAAAAGGGTATCTAAAAAGTAAAATCAACCTTGTCATTCTGAGGAGCACATAAGTGCGACGTGAGAATCTTTTAAATTAAACAGATTGCGACAGTCTTATCACACTGAATTTTTACTTTTCAGATACCCTCTTTTAATAAACTATTCAGGTTTTTCAATCTTTCGGGAATCAAATTCTATTTTCTTATTTATTTGTAAATTTAAATTAGAAAAAGCAACCAAAAAGTCTTTAATAGTTGCAGTAAGTTCTTTTTTACTTGTGGTAGGTAAATTTGATAAACCCTCTAATTTATAAAGCTTAGTTTCCAGGGCGGTAATTCTAGCAACAATAGAAGGTGAATTTATTTCCTTAGGGATTTTTACTTTTAATTCTTTTAATAATGTATTGATAGTTGCTTTGTTTTCTTCATTATCATTAAAAAAACTTAAATCACCTTTTTTAATATTAGTTATTGCGTCTTGTAGTTGATAGTATTCTTGCCAGTC
This sequence comes from Flavivirga abyssicola, assembly GCF_030540775.2. Lineage (GTDB taxonomy): Bacteria > Bacteroidota > Bacteroidia > Flavobacteriales > Flavobacteriaceae > Flavivirga > Flavivirga abyssicola. The sequence goes on from NZ_CP141266.1 coordinate 2,135,541, forward strand.
TTTAACAACATCTTCTGTTTTTAAATCCAATGCAAAATCGATATAGTTAATTTTTGAAATATCTTTTTCTGTTATTTCTTTACTATCATTACTTTCAGTATTATTAGTGCTGTTTTCTTGATCTTTTTTACAAGAAAAAAACATAATTAATAGACTTAAAATACTTAAAGTTTTAATACGCATTGTGCTTTATTTAAATGGTGCTATACAAAGATATACTCTTTCAATTAGATAAAAAATATAATACCATTTTAAAAGAATCTAATTAATTGTATATTTGAAAAATTCCCCTAATCTTAAAATTATTATGCTAGGAAATTTTTGGTTTAACGTTGAGTATGGTATCAATCATGTATTAGATATTAACGCTTACGATCACGTTTTATTTCTTATTGTTTTAACCGTTCCATATGTGTTCAAAGATTGGAAGCGGGTACTCCTATTAGTTTCTATATTTACCTTAGGGCATACGCTATCTCTCGTTTTAGCTGCGTATAATGTAGTTCGTGTAAACGCACAAATTATAGAATTTTTAATTCCTATTACAATTTTAGTAGTGGCACTTTTTAATGTCTTTACTGCTGGAAAAGGTGCGCAAAAAGAAAAAGTTGGCGTATTGTTCTTATCAACCTTATTCTTTGGTTTGATACATGGTTTAGGGTTTGCACGCGAATTTCAAATGTTTTTAGGGGATTCAGATAATAAATTAGTCTTATTATTAGAATTTGCTTTGGGAATTGAACTTGCTCAAGTAATTATTGTATTTATAGTATTATTTTTAGGCTATATTGTACAGACTATTTTTAGGTTCTCTAAGCGTGATTGGATTATGGTAATATCTGCTATCGTAGTCGGTTTAGTTATTCCCATGATATTAAATAGTGATTTCTTGTCTTAGCAATAATTAGTTTTTCAATATTAACATTCAGATAATAAAATAAGCTTGAATTGGATCACTTCTAAATAAAGGATTTTTCTTAACTTTCAGATGATATTGATAATATAACTTTCTCAAAATTTTAACGAACTTACGTTGTAATTAAAATACGAACCAAGTATCTTCGTTATATCGTTTCGTGCGGAGAGTTAAGGTCTTTATTGAGGAAGCTCTTTATTATACCAAGAAATGGCTTTCAGAAGTCATTTATCATTTAACAGCACGTCTAAATTATAAATAAATTAATGCCAGAAAATAAACAGCTTAAGTACGACAAGGCTTATTTAAGAATAGCCCAAGAATGGGGAAAACTATCTTATTGTAAACGGAGACAGGTTGGCGCGATTATTGTAAAAGACAGGATGATAATCTCTGATGGTTATAACGGAACACCATCTGGATTTGAAAACTTTTGTGAAGACGATGAAGGCTACACAAAATGGTATGTATTGCATGCAGAAGCCAATGCTATTTTAAAAGTGGCAGCTTCTACACAATCATGTAAAGGCGCCACATTATATATTACCATGTCACCTTGTAAAGAATGTAGTAAACTAATACACCAATCGGGGATTGTTAAAGTGGTATATCATGAAGCCTATAAAGATGATTCAGGTTTGAAATTCCTAAAAAAAGCAGGAATAGACCTTAAATTAATAGAAGATTTAAAAGCATAATGTCATTTCAAAAAAAATATTTGCCATTGATTTTGGGCGTTGCAATTGCGGCGGGCATTTTTATTGGCGGAAAACTAGATTTTCGAGATTCGCCAGACAGACTGTTTTCAACAAATAGTAAAAAAGATAAGCTTAACAGGCTTATTGATTATATTGATTACGATTATGTTGATGAAATAAATACCGATAGTATTGTTGATGTTACTGTTAATGGTATTTTAGATAATTTAGACCCGCATTCTGTGTACATTCCTAAAGAAGCCATGGAACGAGTTGCAGAAGAAATGAAAGGTGATTTCGTAGGGATTGGTGTTAGCTTTTATCCTTATAAAGATACTATTGCAGTTATTAGGGCTATAGAAGGAGGGCCTAGTGAAAAAGCTGGCATTAAGGGGGGCGATAGGATTATCATGGCAGATAATGATACACTTTTTGGAGCGCGGTTGAATGATGGTGAAATGGTTAAAAAACTAAAGGGGCCTATTAATACTAAAGTCAATTTAAAAGTATATAGAAGAGGCGAGCCAAAACTTTTAAACTTTACAGTAAAGCGAGGAAATATCCCTATTAAAAGTGTCGATGCGGCTTATATGTTAACCGAGAAGTTAGGATATATAAAAGTAAATCGTTTTGCAGAATCTACTTATAAGGAATTTAAAAAAGGTTTGGATAAACTTTTGGAATTAGGTGCTACTGAAATTGCTCTGGATTTAAGAAATAATCCTGGAGGTATTTTAAGCATATCAGAGCAAATAGTAGATGAATTTTTAGAAGACGATAAACTCATTTTATTCACTAAAAATAAACGAGGAAATATTGAAAAAAGCTTTGCAACCAGTAAAGGTGATTTTGAAGAAGGCCAAGTGTACGTCCTTATAGACGAGAATTCGGCATCCGCGAGCGAGATCGTTGCGGGAGCCTTGCAAGATAATGATAAAGGAACCATTGTAGGACGTCGTTCCTATGGCAAAGGATTGGTGCAACGCGAAATGGATTTAGGAGATGGTAGTGCGGTGCGTTTAACCGTATCACGTTATTATACACCAACAGGTCGCTCCATTCAGCGTTCATACAAAAATGGTAATAAAGATTATTATGATGAGTATTTTAATAGATTGGAAAGCGGTGAGCTTTTAGATCCGGAAAAGATTAAAGTAGCAGATTCGTTAAAATTTACAACACCAGGAGGAAAAACTGTGTACGGTGGTGGCGGTATTATTCCAGATGTATTTGTACCCATAGATAATAGCATGCAGAATGAAACACTCACCTTTTTACAAAGACGAGGGTTTATTGGATATTTTGTGTTTGAAGAACTAGAAAAAGACAGACACCTTTACGACGGTATCCCAAGACAAGATTTTATTGATTCGTTTGAAGTGAGTGACGATTTGGTGTTTGCTTTTCAAGATTACTTAAATGTCCGTACCGACTCTAAAGTCACTTTTGTAGCCTATCATACCGAAGTAAAACAATATATAAAAGCAACATTAGCAGATCAACTTTACGGTGGTGGTGCTTTTGAAGAAGTCTTCAATCAAAGAGATATTATGATCGAAGAGGTTATTAGGTTGAGTGATGAAGGTCTTAATTTGACTGACTGATAAAGATTAAATTAAGATTCTATTTTATCATGCACCTTAGTATCTTTCCCGTCATTCCAAAGTGTTAAAATATCAGTAGCCACATGCGCGCCGCTACCGGAAGCTATGGAAAATTGACTTCGCCAGCCAGCCAGTGTGCCAGCTACATATAAATTAGCTTCAATTAAATGATCTGTATTTTTTAACCAAATCCTATTTTTTTCAATAGGAGATCTTGGATGCCGTTCAATATAATGTTCAAGCCCTCTAATAGTCATTAAATTAGTATAACCGACTGCAACAACAACGACTTTGGAAGAATAAGTATTTTTATTGGTTCTTATTTTAAAAATATCTTCAGATTTTGATAACTCTAAGACTTTTTCCTTTTCAATCTGATTGACATGTGGGTATAAGTCTGTTAGTTGTTGTTTTCCATTTTCTAAAATAGAAGCACCAGTCGTTTTAGGCGCTAAACCCAGTACATTATTAAATAAGGCCGTTTGAAGATGTGATGTTTTTTGGTGAGTAATGATGCCAATACGTTTGTCTTTAGCAAAAACCTTATTTTTAGCAGAACCTAAAACCAAAGCACAAGACAGGCCTGATGCACCACCGCCAATAATTAAAGCATCATACATTATACCAATTGAATTTTAAAATTAAACATAAGTAAATGGTTTCTTTTTGAAGTTTAATTGGTATTAGTTGCGTTCTTTTACTTTTTGTTCAATACGTTTAGATATTCTTAAAATAAGCATCATTAGGATCACACAAAGAGATGCTACAATAGTAATTAAAGCAATTAAACTATCGTCTTTAAAAGGCGCATCAAAATTTACTTTTGTAAAGTTGAAAATCATGAGCCCAAAGGCAATAATACTTATAATAATAGTTAAATATTTCATTCTAAATAATGTTTAAGCAATTTCAAATAGAGCTTTAATGTTATGAGCAAACAATTTAACTGCAATAGCTAATAATACCACACCAAACACTTTACGTATAATGTTTATGCCGTTTTGCCCTATAAGTCGTTCAATTTTAGCCGATGTTTTTAGTACTATAAAAATAAAAATAACATTCAAAATAAGAGCAATAATAATATTTTCAGTTCTAAACTCAGCTCTTAACGATAATAAGGTCGTTAAACTTCCAGGACCAGCAATTAAAGGAAACGCTAAAGGAAATACAGCAGTTGACATAGCAGTGCTTTCTTCCTGTTTATATAAAGTGATTCCTAAAATCATTTCTAAAGCAATAAAAAACAAAATAAAAGCACCAGCAACAGCAAACGAGTTTACATCAATACCAATAAGGTTTAAAATACTCTTTCCTAAAAACAGGAATACAACTAATATAATACCCGCGATAACAGAAGCTTTTTCGCTTTGAATATGACCCGCTTTTTTTCGTAAATCTATAATTATAGGAATACTTCCTATGATATCTATAACGGCAAATAATACCATAAAAGCCGTAAAGATTTCTTTAAAGTTTAATTGCATTTCTTTGGTTATTAAGTTTGTGTGCAAAGTTCGGTATTAAATACCAAACTATTGCATTAAATAATTCTAAAGATTGTCTATTTTTGCCTGATGTTTCAATTAGGAAAAACCATTGTATCCGAAGACGTTATCGAGAAAGATTTTATGTGTAATCTTTCGGCTTGTAAAGGAGCATGCTGTATTGATGGTGATGCAGGTGCGCCATTAGAAGAAAATGAGGCTAAAATATTAAAGGATATTTACCCTAAAGTAAAACCTTTTTTGCGTAAAGAAGGAATAGAAGCCATCGAATCTCAAGGTGTATATGTAACTAGTGAAGAAGGTGAATTAGAAACACCTTTAATTAAAGGAGCAGATTGCGCTTACGTTACTTTTGATGAAAAAAAAGTAGCCCTTTGTGGTATAGAAGAAGCTTACAATCAAGGTCAAATCTCTTGGAAAAAACCAGTGTCTTGCCATTTATACCCCGTAAGAGTTCAAGATTATAGTGAGTTTTCAGCAGTTAATTATCACAAATGGCAAATTTGTGATGATGCCTGTGCATTGGGTAAAGAATTACAAATACCTATCTATAAATTTGTGAAAGAAGCTTTAATTAGGAAGTTTGGAGAAGATTGGTATATGGAATTAGAGAAGGTTGCAAATTCAAAAAAAAGGGGTTAAAATTTATTTTTAAGTTTTAAAATTAGCGTCTCATTTCTTTGCTTTTTTTGTAAACAAAGCCCCTTATTTTATGGGGCTTAAGCAAAGATGTTAAAAATTAAACGATTGATAATCAGTAATTTGTAATGTTGTAAGAAAGCCTTTTAAAAGACTAATTTGTTAAGTTTTGTTAAAAACTTGTTGACAATGTTTATAACTATACCTTTCTTTTATCACTACATTTTTCAATCTTTGTTACTCCCAAATCGAAAGAAATTTTCGTCCAATATTTTATAAAAATCTAAAAAAACAATGTCTCAGACTATAGAACCGATTCTGCAAGAAAACAAAGACCGTTTTGTTATTTTTCCAATACAACACCATGATATTTGGGAGTGGTATAAAAAATCGGAGGCAAGTTTCTGGACAGCAGAAGAAATTGATTTACATCAAGATCTTACAGATTGGTCTACAAAGCTTAATGATGATGAGCGTTATTTTATAAAGCACATTCTAGCATTTTTTGCTGCAAGTGATGGTATTGTAAACGAAAATTTAGCTGAGAACTTTGTAAACGAAGTACAGTATAGTGAAGCGAAATTCTTTTACGGATTTCAAATCATGATGGAAAATATTCATAGTGAAACCTATTCACTTTTAATTGATACTTATGTAAAAGACGAAAAAGAAAAAGACCTTTTGTTTAATGCTCTTGAGAACTTTCCTGCTATTAAGAAGAAAGCAGACTGGGCATTAAAATGGATTGAATCTCCAAGCTTTGCAGAACGTTTAATCGCGTTTGCAGCAGTTGAAGGTATTTTCTTTTCTGGGGCATTTTGTTCTATTTTCTGGTTAAAGAAAAGAGGATTAATGCCTGGTTTAACATTTTCTAATGAGTTAATATCTCGTGATGAAGGTGTACACTGCGATTTTGCAGTACATTTACATAATGAACATTTAGTAAATAAAGTGCCTAAGTCCCGTATTAGGGAAATACTAGTAGATGCTTTAGATATTGAACGCGAATTTATAACAGAATCTTTACCAGCAAGTTTAATTGGTATGAATGCAGTTTTAATGGCACAATATTTAGAATTTGTGACAGATAGATTGCTAAGCGAATTAGGCTGCGAAAAAGAATACAATACAGCAAACCCATTTGATTTTATGGATATGATTTCACTACAAGGAAAAACAAATTTCTTTGAGAAACGCGTGTCTGAATATCAAAAAGCGGGTGTCCTTAATAAAGAAGAAGAAAAGGATAAATTCAGTTTTGACGCCGATTTTTAATTGAGCCCCTAATTTTCAAAAATCTCTCTTTTTGAAAATTCGATTAGAATGACATTCCCATAATAGGAGGGAAATTAATAACCTTTTGTTAAAGTGACCAAAGTAACTGATTTTTTGTCTAATTAACCATTAGAACTAAACATTAGAATAATAATCTAACCAATTTTCTGAAGGTGTATCAGAAAACCTAAAAAGTGTAATAAATATGTATGTAGTAAAAAGAGACGGCAGAAAAGAGCAAATCATGTTCGATAAAATCACTGCAAGAGTGAGAAAATTATGTTATGGATTAAACGAATTGGTCGATCCATTAAAAGTAACCATGCGTGTCATTGAAGGATTATATGATGGTGTTACTACAAGCGAACTTGATAATCTTGCAGCAGAGATTGCAGCAACTATGACAACGGCGCATCCAGATTACGCGCGTTTAGCTGCTCGTATTTCGGTTTCTAACTTACATAAAAACACTAAAAAGACATTTAGTGATGTTATGGAAGATTTACACAAATATGTAAATCCAAGAACAGGTAAAGACGCACCACTTTTAGCAGACGATGTATATGAAGTGATTATGGCTAATAAAGAACGCCTTGATTCTACTATCATATATAACCGAGATTTTGGGTATGATTATTTTGGTTTTAAAACTTTAGAGCGTTCCTATCTTTTAAAATTAAATGGAGTCATTGCAGAACGCCCTCAACATATGCTTATGCGTGTTTCAATAGGAATTCATTTAAATGATTTAGATGCAGCTATTGAGACCTATGAGTTAATGTCTAAAAAATATTTTACACACGCTACACCAACATTATTTAATTCCGGTACACCAAAACCTCAAATGTCATCTTGTTTTCTTTTAACAATGAAAGAAGATAGTATTGATGGTATTTACGACACTTTAAAACAAACAGCTAAGATTTCACAATCAGCAGGAGGTATAGGTTTAGCGATGCATAATGTACGAGCTACAGGAAGCTATATTGCAGGAACCAATGGTACCAGTAATGGTATTGTGCCAATGCTTCGTGTATTTAATGATACAGCACGTTATGTAGATCAAGGAGGCGGAAAACGTAAAGGAAGTTTCGCTATTTATTTAGAAACGTGGCATGCCGATATTTTTGATTTCTTAGACTTAAAGAAAAACCATGGTAAAGAAGAAATGCGCGCACGTGATTTGTTTTATGCGATGTGGATTTCAGATTTATTTATGAAACGTGTTCAAGAAGATGGCCATTGGACTTTAATGTGTCCTAACGAATGTCCTGGATTGCCAGAAACACATAGTGAGGAATTTGAAGCTCTATATTTAAAATATGAAGCAGAAGGAAAAGGACGTAAAACAATAAAAGCACGTGAGCTTTGGGAGAAAATATTAGAATCTCAAATTGAAACAGGGACACCGTATATGCTGTATAAAGACGCAGCAAATCGTAAATCTAATCAACAAAATTTAGGAACGATCCGTTCTTCAAATTTATGTACAGAGATTTTAGAGTACACATCTCCAGATGAGGTTGCTGTATGTAATTTAGCATCTATTGCATTACCAATGTTTGTTAAAAATGGTCAATTCGATCATAAAGAATTGTTCCGTATTACAAAGCGCGTTACTAAAAACTTAAATCGCGTTATTGATAGAAATTACTATCCAGTAAAAGAAGCCGAAAACTCTAATATGCGTCATAGACCAATAGGTTTAGGGGTACAGGGGTTAGCAGATACCTTTATACAATTACGTATGCCTTTTACAAGTGATGCCGCTAAAAAATTAAATCAGGATATTTTTGAAACACTCTACTATGCAGCAGTTACAGCAAGTATGGAAGAAGCAAAAGTTGATGGTCCTTACGAGACCTATGAAGGGTCTCCAATAAGTAAAGGAGAATTCCAACATAACTTATGGAACTTAAAAGATGAAGAATTAAGCGGTAACTGGGATTGGGAAAAGCTGCGTAAGCAAGTGCTAAAAAATGGTGTACGTAACTCATTATTAGTGGCCCCAATGCCAACTGCATCAACATCTCAAATTCTTGGTAATAATGAATGTTTTGAGCCGTACACTTCTAATATTTATACCCGTCGTGTATTATCTGGTGAGTTTATTGTTGTGAATAAGCATTTATTAGAAGATTTAGTTGATCTAGGACTTTGGAATGAAAGTTTAAAACAAGATATTATGAGAGCAAATGGTTCTATTCAAAATATAGATATCATTCCTCAAGATATAAAAGAGTTATATAAAACAGTTTGGGAGTTAAGTATGAAAGATATTATAGATATGTCTCGTCAAAGAGGATACTTTATAGATCAGTCACAATCACTTAACTTATTTTTAGAAGGTGCTACTATGGCTAAACTAACATCAATGCATTTTTACGCATGGAAAAGCGGTTTAAAAACAGGAATGTATTACCTGCGTACTAAGAGTGCAGTAGATGCTATTAAGTTTACGTTACAAACAACTAAGAAAGAAGAACCAACTGCAGACGTTGTAGAAGTTAAGGACGTTAATGTAGAGCAAGAACAAGCAAAAAAGAAACAAGTAGCGGCAAAAAATGCAGCGAAATTTGCGAAACAAAACACACCAGAAGTTGAGCCCATGACTGCAGAGGAAATGAAAGCGCTCATTGCTCAGGCGAAAGCTGGAGAAGGTGATGATTGCTTAATGTGTGGGTCTTAAATTCATTTTCACTTATTTAATATGTCTCCCAATTCTTATTTAAAAGAATTTGAGAGGGATTTCAAATTAAGTGTTGTACAAAGCATCTCTATTGGGATGCTTTTTTTATCATTAATACTTAAATTAATTGAAAAAATGAATAAAACAGTAAATAAGCTTGAAGCTCTAATACAAAAAGGATTAAAATATATATTACAATCTTCAGAACTTGAATTGACTCAAAAATCATCACCAGAAAAGTGGTCAAAAAAAGAAGTTTTAGGACACCTTATTGATTCTGGAATAAATAACCTTCAACGATTTACCGAAATTCAGTATGAGAATAAACCTTATAAAATAAGAAATTACAAACAAGATAAATTAGTGAAAGCTAATGACTATCAAAATGCTGAATCTAAAGAAATTGCTAATTTTTGGTTTGCTATTAATACTAGAATAATGTGTTTAATAAGTCAACAAACAGAAGAAACACTTAATTACAAAATTGAAATAGACGATAGCAATACCTCGGATTTGAGATTTTTAATTCAGGACTACGTTAATCATTTAGAGCATCATCTAAATCAAATTCTGGAATAATATCAATTTGAAATAGGTTTCAACTTTAACTTGTCTTGAGCACAGTCGAAAGGCTCAACTCAATACGTAAATATAAACGTGATTTAAAAACAAGCTCATTTTAAGGACCGATCTACTAATATTGTCGCTTGTCACCTTTAGCGCAGTCGAAAGGTTTAACATGATACAAATAACATGTTAATTAAGAGCCTTATTTATATTGACACAAATATGAGGTCTGTTCAGATACTTTTACTTGAAACGTTTTATTAGCTTCAATCTGGTATGATTCGCCAGCTTTATACGTTGTCCATTCTGATTCGCCAGGTAATTTAACGGTCATTTCTCCTTCAATAACAAGCATTGTTTCATGAGTAGAAGTACCAAATTCATAATCGCCAGCATTCATAACTCCTAAAGTAGATTTTCCTGTTTTAGTAGTATATCCTAAAGATTTAACGTTACCATCAAAATAGTCGTTTGTTGAAATCATATATTTATTTTAAAATTTTGACGAAAATAGCAAACTCAATTGGTATAGCAGCATGCTAATAAACATTATTATTAGTCGAATAGTTATATAAAATATTCAAAAGCCTCTTATTCAATAAAGAAAATAAATTTATTACTACATGTATTAAACCTTTAATAGTTTTTAAGGTCAAAGAAGGTTTAGTTCATAAATTTATAAAAATACCTAACTAACTCAAGTTTCCTAAAATAAGGAGCAAATTAAGATTTGATATTTTTGAGTTGCGACACAAAAAAATCACTCAAAATGCTCCAAGACAAAGTTATAGGAATCTATTGTATAATAGACGATATTCTAAAAGAAATGAACCATAAAGAACACAACAGTAGAACATTTAGTGATAGCCAAGTATTGACTACAGCTCTTGTTGCTGCAATGTACTTTAATGGCAATCAGAGTTCGGCACTTTCTTATATGAAAAGTCATGTCTTTTCTCATACGCTTCGTAAAAGTGGCTTCACTAAGCGCTTACATAAAATCAAAGATTTAATGTTATTACTGTTTTTTGAAATAGGAAGAGTTTTCAAATATATCTATTGTGAGATGGAATATATTATAGATTCTTTTCCTGTCAAGGTATGTCACAATATTAGGATAAAACGTTGTAAGTTACTTCAAGATGAACAGTTCAGAGGCTATAATGCCTCAAAAAGAGAGTATTTCTATGGTCTTAAAGTACAACTCGTAACGACTAAAGACGGTATTCCTGTAGAAATGTACTTTGTTGCTGGTAAAGAACACGACTCTCAAATCTTACAACGTATGCATCACGATTTACCACCAGAGAGTTCTCTGTATGGTGATAGTGGTTATACAGATTATGAGATTGAAGACCTTTTTGAAGAAGTGGAGCAAGTGCATTTACAAATCACTAGAAAATCCAATTCAAAAAGAAAAGATAAACCTTATATGGCTTATATAAAGGAAACTATGAGAAAAATCATTGAAACCTCAATAAGTCAGATATGTAGTCTTATGCCAAGAAGAATCTGTGCGGTAACAACCAAAGGTTTTATCATAAAACTCATTCTCTTTGTAATGGCGTTTCAAATGAAACACCTAATTTAGAAATAGGAAACTTGAGTTAACTATTTAAAAGCAATCATTGCCCATGTCTTATACTTTTCAAAAAGACCTTAACAAAATCTTTTTTAAAACCTATATTTGCCCAAAATTTATTAATAATAACCTCCTTACTCTTCACATGAAGTCTATTAAATTACTAGTTCTTGCCTTTTTATTAATATCGAATTTTGCAACAGCACAGATTACTGGAAAAATACAAGATACTACCGATAATTATCCTTTAGAATATGCCACAGTAGCACTTTATAACCAAGAAGACAAATTACTTGTAACGGGTGTTATTACAAATATTGATGGTGTTTTTGTTATTGAAAATGTTAAAAATGGGCGTTATTATTTAGAAGCTTCTTTTGTGGGTTACACCACGAAAACCATTCAAAATATAAACATCTCAAAAGGGAATAAACGTATAGATGTAGGAGTTATAAAACTGGTTTTAGGCAATCAACTTAACGAAGTGGAAATTAGAGGAGAACGTGCAACAGTAATTAACAAAATTGACCGTCAAGTATTCGATTCTAAAAATTTTCAAAATAGTCAGGGCGGTAGTGCAACCGATATTATTAAAAACCTGCCTTCGGTATCTGTTGATGGTTTAGGAGATATAAGCGTTAGAGGAAGTAAAGGGTTTGCTGTTTTGATTAACGGAAAACCTACTCAGGGAGATGCTAGTGCTATTTTAGCACAATTACCTGCCAATGCTTTAGAAAAAATAGAAATCATTACAGCACCATCTGCAAAATACGATCCCGAAGGAAAAGGAGGTATTTTAAATGTTATTACAAAAGAAGGTGCTATTAACGGAACATTTGCACAAATAAACCTGCGTGGTGGGTTTCCGTCAATTGAACCTTATGATACTCAAGTACCAGCACAACGTTACGGGATAGATGCTACCATTAATAGAAGAACCGATAAATGGAATTTATCATTTGGAACCAGTTACCAACGCAATGATAAAACTGGTAGAAGAGAAGGCGAGTTATTTATTATAAACCAAGCAGAAGATAAACAAACCTTTTTACCATCGGACGGAGAACGTAGTTTTGACAATATTAGTTATAATGGTCGTTTTACTGTAGATTTTACACCAAATAAAAACGATGAATTCTCATTAGGTTTTTTTGCAGGGAAACAGACTGTTGATAGGTTAGCAGATATTACCTATTTTGATAACCACGCTATTTCCCCCATTGGAAGTAATAACAGACTATACACCTTTTCATATTACAATCACAATTTAAGAACCCGTAAAGGAGATTTTGTATTGGGCAGTTTTGATTATGGACATACTTTTGGTGATAAATCAAAAGTATCAACATCGTTTTTATATGAATATACCTTTTTAGGGGGACCAACCTATAATGACAATGTAGATACTCCTGCCTATAATGTTATTTATCAACAAGAATTTAATACTAACGATAACCCTTTACATGGGGTGCGTTATAATTTAGATTATAAATGGAAACCGTTTTCATTTGGAATTATTGAAACAGGATATCAATTTAGAAATTTAAATCATGAAGGTGAATTTGTTTATGAGCGTGACGGCGTTGTCGTACCAGAGTTTTCAAGTAATATTGAGTTAAAAAGAACACTTCATTCGGCTTATGGACAGTTAACAGGAGCTAAAGACAAATGGGATTATGCTGCTGGTGTACGTTTAGAATCAATGAATAGAAAGTACACTGAAGCTTTGGTTAGTGAAGCAGTTCCAAATGAATATAAATACGATTTTGTAAAATTGTTTCCTTCGGCATCATTACAATATTCTATAAATGACGACACCAAAATTAAAGCGGCTTATAGTAAAAGAGTAGAGCGTACCACGACCTTAAAAATGAATAGTTTCGCAGAACGTGAGCATTCAGAAGTCTTTGAACAAGGAGACAATCGTTTACTTCCTGAGTTTATTGATTTGGTAGAGCTTAGTGTTAACAAAAAATTCAATAATAACACTTCTGGATATGTAACGGCTTATTATAGACATGTAGACAACGCTATAAATCGAGTTAATACCCTGGCTTATGAGAGTAATGGCGCTGTAATTGATACTATTTTAAACCGTGTGTATTCTAATGTTGGAAAAAGCAATGCTATAGGTATAGAACTTGGTACACAATTTAAAGCCACCAAAAATTGGAGCAATTTTATAGGAGCCAATATATATAACTACGATATAGATGGTGATTTTGTATTTAGACATCGTGATGGTATTACCAGAAATTACAATGTAAATAGTAGCAACACGATCTATTCGTTTAATGTGAATTCTACCTATTCGTTCTGGAAAAACGCGACTCTGCAATTTACTTTTAACTACCTGTCTGAAACTAATACCGCACAGGGTGAAGACTCTCAGTTCTATTCCCCAAATTTAACCTTGAAAAAATCGTTTTTAGACAGTCGATTAGTAGCCACATTACAATGGCAAAACATCGATATGGGATTATTAAAAACTAACGAACAAAGTATTGCTACTTCTCGAGCAAATGAATTTTATACCTATACCAATTATGTGTATGAAGTAGATATGATTACCTTAAACCTATCCTATACTTTTAATAAGGTTAAAAACAAATCGAAGTTTATAGATAGTGAATTCGGTAAAAAAGAGTTTTAATTTAAAGAATTCTTCGAGGCGCTACCTCTGTTGAAATTGTCATTCTCATGCCTGTCTCACTTGATTGGGTATGAAACGAGCGAGACCTGTGGTGATTACTTCTGCTGCGCTCAGTAAACTAAAGTCGAAGCATACCTTTATGATTTTTTCATCCAAAGACTAACACGGTTAAATGGATCAACTACTAGAGGAGAATATAAATCGAACTCGAGTTATTTTAAAATGGAACAAGGTTTATAATAAAAAAGCACCTCGAGACCAGAGGTGCTTTTAATTTAAGCTTTTAAGTATTGAATATGTCCTTATTCTTCTTCAGAATTACTTGCAAGGGTTGCAGGTTCAACAGAACTATCATGAGCATTATGATATTCTTGCAGGAGATTCATAGTTGCCGTTAATAAATCTTTTGTTTCTAGAAGAAGACTAAAATATAAAGTTGTGTTTTTTGGACTGGATTCTTCGGTTCTGGTACGTTCTACCTGTATTTGTATTTTTTCAGTAACTAAATCAAAAATTTCTTTTTTGTTATTTAAAATAGCACCAATTTGTTCGAATGATCGTGAATCAAAAGCTTTTTTAGTTGTATTAAATAATGACTCAAGATCCTGGTCAATTTGTTTAAGCTCCTTAATTTGATTGAACTTTAATTTCTTATGATTATTGTTTACATGTTTATGACTTACTTTAGAAATATATTCTAATGATTGTGTCATATCTTGTAAATATCCTAATATATTAATATAGAAGTTACTTGCACCTAAGCTAGATTCGTCTAAATTTTTAATAAAATAAAATATATTGTCACGTAATTCATCGATTTCTTCAGATAGCTTTACGATGTTTTTCTTATTCTTTTTTAGTAAAACTAAATCTTGTTTTGCTAAACCAACTATAGCGCTAGAATAAATCTTGTTACCACGTTTTACAACATTAGCTATATTGTTTGCGCTTTCATGAATAACACCTTGAATAGAACTACTTTCAGCTTGTGTAAGGCTATCTTCATCAATATCTTTTCTCGAATCTTTTTTGTGAGATAAGTAGTTTCTAGCTAATAAGATGATCGTTAATAATAACAATATTGGTGTCATTACACTAGGATTCCACTTAATTAAAAAGACAACAGATCCAGCAGCAATAAAGGCACCAATGGCGGTACCAAACCAGCCCCCAATAACATTTAGTACACCTGCAACTCTATAAACGGCACTTTCTCTTCCCCAAGCACGATCTGCAAACGATGTACCCATGGCAACCATAAAGGTTACATAAGTTGTAGATAGAGGCAATTTCATTGATGTTGCAATAGCGATTAATACACCTGCTACCATTAGGTTTACAGAAGCTCTAATCATATCAAAAGCAGGCGCATTGATACTTTGGTCTTTTGTTAATACAACATCTGGTTTTTCAAAACTCTTACCTATTTTTTCTTGAGTAGATACAGGTACAATTTTACTAAATACATCAGATAACCAAGTGGACCCTTTTACAACGCTTCTTGATAATATATTTGGCTCGAATTTTTCGTGCGTATCTCCCTGACGAGATAAACTTATTTCGGTTTCTGCTACTGTTTTGGCTTTCTTGGAAAACCATAAGGTTAGTACCATAATACCACCAGCTATAAATAGTAATAATGGCTCAGCAGGTACTTTCTTGTCAAGTACTTCCATTGAAAACATGGATGCATCAACACCAGAACCAATCCATGCTTCATAAGAATGATAGGCGGCCATTGGTACACCAATAAAGTTTACTAAATCATTACCAGAAAAAGCGAGTGCTAAACCAAAAGTTCCAACAGCAATTACAACAAGTAAGATCGTTTTTTTGAATACTTTTTGGAATCCGAATGAAAATAAAGTCCAAAAAACTAAGCTTCCTAGTATAATAAGTAATTCATTGCCTTCAAGAAGACCTTTAAGATCTTTATAATAAGGCGTCCCTTTTAATCCTTTTAAAAAGATAAAATAAGTGATAGCAGCTAAAGAAATACCGCCAAATATAGCTCCGAAATTTTTTATTTTCTTCTCATAATGGAACGTAAAAACTAAACGAGAAATCCATTGTACTATGGCTCCAACCGTAAAAGCGATGAATACCGACATTATTATGCCCCGAATAATTTCTAAAGCTTTCTTTGTATTTATATAATCTCCCAGATTAGCAAAAGTTTGAGAATCTGAAGCACTAATTTTTATTAATGACATAACTACAGCAGCACCTAATAAGTTAAATACAATAGAAACTGTTGTAGATGTTGGCAACCCTAATGTGTTAAAGAAATCTAACAGTAATATGTCTGTAATCATTACAGCCATAAAAATATACATGATTTCTTCAAAATTAAACATGGCTGGCACGAAAATTCCTTTACGGGCAACTTCCATCATTCCACTTGAAAAAACGGCTCCAATAAAAATACCTAAACTTGCAACTATCATAATAGTTCGCATTGAAATAGCTTTAGAGCCAATAGCGGAGTTTAGGAAATTTATAGCATCATTACTTACTCCAACTACAATATCAGCAATCGCTAAAACTGTAATGGCAATCAGCATTAATAAATATATATTATCCATAATTTAATTAAAATAAGTTTGCAAATATCTTAAGTGTTTCTAAGTACTATGTTACGTAAATGTTATGTTTTAAAAATGAATGTCAAATTGTAATCTCCACATTAACTCATTGTTTCCACCATCAACTTCTAAGTGACTAATATCGGTTTGTACTTTTAAACTGTGTCCTACAATATATTTAGATGCCCCTAAGGTATATTGGCTTTCAGGGTTTTTACCTGTAATAGCTTTGTCTAACTCTATATTAGTATAACGCCCAGAAATTTCCCAATTATTTTTAAACAAATATCCAGCTTGTAAGTTTAGACCTTTGCCTACTTGAACTTCATCACCAGTTAAGGTGCCATCAGAGTTTTTTGCAAAAGGATCTTTGGCATCTCTATCTGCATATTCTGCCATAAATGAAATCCCTTTATACTTAAACATAGCATCAATAAATAGGGTATTAATATTCGTTTCATAAAAACCATCGCCATTATCTGTAATCATATAAGACCCTTGATTGCTCCTGTTCTTAACGGCATTATTATTATGATCATAAGCTACAGCCAATGATAACTTTGGTGTTTGTTCACGAGTTAAATCGCCTCCTTTATAGTCTCCTTTACTTATAAAACTTCCAAAAGGGAATAACTCTACACGCCCTGTAAATTGGTGTCCACCTAAATTACCAGTGGTAATATTTCTACCTTCACCTTGGGAAATAGAAAAAATTTCTTTAACAACAAACTTATCAGACAGCTTAAAATGGTGTCTTAGTTGCATACCCATATCTCTATCTATTGTAAATCTACTATTTAATAAAGAACGATCTACTTGTTGAAGGTTTGCTGAGGAAATAACACGTTCTCTGTTTCCTGGAAGTTTTGTTTGTCCGAACCATAATACGAAATTTTCGTAAAAGTTCCACATAACAACGGCATCTAAGATATATCTTGGCGCATTACTAGTAAATTGTGAAGCACCAGATTGATCTCTATTTGATAAGCCTAATTCGAATTTATACTTCAATTTTGGGCTAAAAGCATAACCATCAAATTTTAAACGCGAACGTCTAATTAACATACTAGATTCATTGCTTTCACCATCTTCCCAAATAGAAGTAGTTAAGAATTGAGCTCTCAATCCAATTTTCATCGTCCAGGAGCTATCCTTTCCTACCAGATTAAATAATCCTTTTCCAAATTTTGGTGCGTTTGATTCTTGTGCGTTTACAACAGTTAGAGCAAATAAAAAAAATGCTACAAGCGTAGTTTTAAGTTTCATTGTCAGTATTAGTTTTTGTCGCTGCAAAGAACCAATACGAATGTTAACTTAATGTTAACCAAGGGTTAAATAAAAACTAATAAAAGGCTGCCTTGGCCTAAGGCAGCCTCATTAGAAATCATAATAATGTAGTCGACAAAAACTAATAGATTATAATGAAATACTAATTTTAGTCTTAAGACAAATACAAATCTCTTAGTTTAAAGTAACTTAAATGTAATGGGAGTATTAAGTAATTATTAAGGATTCCAATGTTAAATATTAATATGTAAAATACTGTAAATTAATTGATTATGGTTTTAATGTTAATTTAATGTTATGTAAAGGTTGATTTAGTGTTATCTTATTTGTATATTTGATAGATATAATATTAAAACCCCATAATTATGAAGAAATTAGTTTTATTTTATTTTGCCTTTTTAATTACTGTGGTATCTTTTGGTCAACAAAAGAGAGATTTAAAACATAATAAAGAGACCAACTTAATTGAAGTTGTTTATTATCATGACAATGGTGCTGTAAGCCAAACAGGGACTTACACAGCAGATGGTAAATTACAAGGTGAGTGGTTGAGTTTTAACACAGAAGGCAAAAAAGTAGTTTCTGCAAATTATGATAATGGTAAAAAAGTCGGCAAATGGTTTTATTGGAATAATGGAACTGTAAAAGAAGTAGATTATAGTGCTAATGTTATAGCCGGTTTAAAGGAATCTGATACCAAAGGGAATCAAGGTATTTAAACTAAAAAAATAACTAATAAAAAAAAGCATCCTAATTTTTTAGGATGCTTTTTTTGTTTTTGTGCTCTTCTTACTTTGATATTTTTCTAATCTGTGTAGGTGTTTTTATTATGTATAAACCAGAAGATAGCGAATTGATAATGTTATTTTCTTGTTCGATTGAATTTACTTTAAGTGATTTAACTAGTATTCCAGTGAAATTGTATATATCTATATAATAGCGATCGCTATTATTTTCTTCAACTGTTATGTTTGATTTCTTTATTGCAATTTTACTAGTTCTATTACTATTATGAGATATTACTGGAATAGATGAAAACCTATTATTGTCTTCCCCGCCAGAAGAACCTTCGTTAACATTATTTTTATTATCAACAACAATATGTATATATGCTCTGCCATTTGAATCTGCATATGAATCGATGTTACTTTTAGAAACCTCTGTTGATTGAGATTTACTATCATTAGGGTTTATAATACCTGAATAATTCAATTCCTTTAGGAGAGTAGCATTACTAAATTCGGACCCTGAAGTTATATAAATACCTACCTTCATAGTATTTGAATTGATTTCACCATCATTTTTTACTTTTATTTGTAATTGAAGTGATTCTCCTAAATAAAGTGAATGAAATGTATTGGTTGAAAAAGATTGTGTTGAACCTCCTCCAGAAGATCTTGCAGTAGATCCATTTGTGTCAATTATTAAATCAGGGTAATCTTGAACACCATTAACCATAAAACTTGATGAAGAATAAGTCGTGTTATTACTTAAATTTGATTCTCCATTTGTAGAAACTTTTAAGGCTATCTTATAAGTGTCAGTATTAGTTCCAGAAGGTATTTTTACTGTGGTTGAACCAGTTATAGTCTGATTTACATTAACATTTCCAACAGATTTGCTTTCTAGCAATTCCATAAAATTAGTAGTAGTAGAAGAAAGGTAAAACTCAAATCGTGTTGAAGTAGCGGTTAAGTTTCCTATATTTTTTACGTTATAATTTACAGTTTTATTTTCTCCATGATTTATAGTGCTGGTACTCACAGAAACTTGAACGGCTTCTAAATCTGGTGCTGGGCATGAGATATTCATCAATGTAATATTGGCTTCACTAACAGTTTCCCCATCGTCATCTGTTGGATAAGAAAAAGTTTGTTCTACCCAATAGTATTTTAATTCGTCATCAATAAATATTAGGTATATTTCCCCTACGTTCAAAGGGTTTAAAGAAATAACATTCCATTTTGCCAGAGGCTTATTGTTAAAATTCCCACCAGCACAAAAAGTATTTTTTTCTGATGAATCCAAATCTGTTCCTAAACTTCGAAGTCTATGATATCTAGATTGTTGGGCAGATACAAACGAAATTGTAAAAAATGTAAATAAGAATAATGCTGCATTTTTTTTCATAATATTATTGGGTTTTAAATTTAAAATGAAGATAAAATACATATATTAATATAAGTTTTTTTTCGTGTTACGCGTTTGTTATTTCTTACAAATATTTATTTTGTAATGTGAATGTTTGATATAAGTATTGTTTATGATAGCAAAAAACCAGCGAAGATAACTACGCTGGCTTAATTTAATTATTTAAAACTGTCAACCTATTTTAGGGAGACTAAAGTATGTCATTTTTTATAGACCAGCATTTCTCCAAGTCCATCCTGAAATATCTAATGCAGTAGCATCTTTTCCAGAATTAAGTGTGTATTTACTAGTTTCACCAGATAGTACTGTTACATCTGCACCAGCACCTTCAATTATTACATTAGCAGTAGGACCTCCATCTTTCATATCTAAATCAACATCATATCCAGTAAGATGTAACCCAGTAATCGTACCTCCAGATTGTTTTTTGAACTGTAAAGCAGTTCCTCCAACAGTAGAAATTGCCGTTATATTTGTAAAAGTAGGATTTCCATTGTCTTTATCTCCTTCAAAAACAGTTGAGAAACCACTAACAGTGTTAGAAATATAAGCATTTGTAACAGATCCACTCCATCCTTCAGTCCAGTCGATAGAGTCATCATCGTTATTTTCTAAATATAAGTTTGATGCAGAAACCGTTCCTCCAAAAAATTCAACACCATCATCAGAACCATTAATAACCGATATGTATTCTATAACAGTTTCAGAACCAACAGCATATAGAGAAAGGCCATTGTATTGAGATTCAGAGTTAATCTGAGCTCCAGTTCCTTTAAGAACTAAATATCTTACAGAACCAGAATTGTCATTATCAGTAGTTCCTCCATAAACAAAACCACCTACTTCAGCAACAGCATCAACACCAGCAGTAGTTGTAGCATTACCACAGATTGTTAAACCTCCCCAGTCTCCTCCGTTACCATTGGCAGAAGCAATTACAACAGGGTTTCCTGCTTCTCCTTGAATATCTATTTCACCACCTTGTAAAACAGCGATGTATACCCCTGTACCACCATCTCTAGCAGTAATTTTTGTTCCAGCTGGAATGGTTAATTTACCACCACTTTGAACAATATAAGAAGAGTTTAATGTATAGTTTACTGAAGCATCTAAAGTAACATTACCAGTAACAGCACCTTGTAAAACACTGCTTTCAAATGATAAATTTGTGTCTACCCAATCAAAGTCCGTAACATCTACAGTAGGAACCACAGAAGTATTTAAAGAATAAAAATATTCACCTGAAGCTATTTGATCTGCTTCTTCAGCTAAAGCTACTGGAGAATATCCATCAGAAAAAATAACATTGGCTGTATCTCCACCATCTTTCATGTCTAAGTCTATATCATACCCACTTAAAGATAAACCAGAAATAGTTCCTCCAGATTGTTTTTTGAATTGTAAAGCAGTACCTCCAACAGTAGAAATTGCCGTTATGTTTGTAAAAGTAGGGTTCCCATTGTCTTTATCTCCTTCAAAAACAGTTGAGAAATTAGCAATAGTATTAGAAATATAAGCATTTGTTATAGATCCGTTCCAACCTTCTGTCCAGTCGATAGAATCATCATCGTTATTCTCTAAGTATAAGTTTGATGCAGAAACTGTTCCTCCAAAAAACTCAACACCATCATCAGATCCATTTATTACTGCTACGTGATCTACCAATGTACCAGAACCAACAGCATAAAAAGAAACACCATTATATTGAGATTCTGTATTGATTTGAGCACCAGTACCAACGATTTGTAAGTATCTTATGATTCCAGAACTGTCATTATCTTCATTACCACCGTAGATAAAACCACCTACTTCAGCTTGAGCATCTACTCCTGCAGTAGTAGTAGCTTTACCACACAAGGTTAAACCTCCCCAATCACCACGATTTCCATCAGCAGAAGACATTACTACTGGATTACTAGCATTACCGTTTATGTTAATTTCTGCTCCTTTTAAAACGGCGATATATACATCTGTACCACCATTGTCAGCTAGAATTTTAGTACCAGCAGGAATATTTAATGAAGCACCATCTGCTATAATGAACTGACCTGTTAAGTTATAAATAGTTGCAGCATTAAGTGTATAGTTTTCTTCTAAAGTTCCTTGCATTATACCAGCATCTAAGTTTTTAATAACTTCTTCTTCTGAAGGTACTATAGGAGCTGGATCATCAGAGCTACAGCTGGTTAAATTAATAGTAGCATAAGCTAATATTATGGTTAATAATTTTAAAGATAATTTTTTCATTTTTTTATTAGTTTTATTGTTATGCAAAGAAAATTGATTAGTGTCTCTTGTTGTTTAATAGAATATTAAACGTAGGTTACGTTTTTTGTTAAAACACACCCTTTTGTTATTAAAATGTTAAGTGAATATATATCGGAATTTGAGGTTGCACAAATGTGCTTATTTATATAAGTTACACTGGGGCTAATAAAAGAAAATCCCGAGGATCTCCTCGGGATTTTCTTTTATTGTGTTTTGCTTATTCTTAAAAAGAATATTTTAAACTTAAACTTAACAAACTTCCCTTTTTATATGAACTAACAATTTCATCGGTTTCAATATTTGTATTAATATCTCTAACTAATTGTGTTTGTTCTATATCAGGATTAATAAGGTTTCTTCCAATAAATTTTACTAATAATTTATCAGTTATTTTTTTACTAACGACTAAGTCTAATGTAAAAAATCCTTTTTCTATAATTTCATCATTATAAAGTGTAGCACTATTAGCAAAATCTTCGGGAGACCCTAATGCAAATATTTTATCTGAAGAATAGTTACCAGTTATAGTTGCAATAAATTCTTTTTCTTTTTGACTGTTGTAACTAAATGCTCCATTCAAAATTAAATCTGAAGCTCCTTGTAAATCTGATTCAGTGACATTATTATATTGAAACTCTTCTAATAAATCCTGATTAAACCACATTTTTGTTATGTTGGTGTTAAAATTAAGAATAGGTTCTGCTTCTTCATTTTCGATTAAGTTTAATCGTGACTCTAACTCGATACCAAATACATTTGCTTTTTCGCCTGTATTTGAGAATTCAAAAATCCCGGCTGAACCTCTAGTTAAAGCAAGGTTAATAGGATTTTTAATTTGTTTATAAAATGCCGTAGCAGAAATTAGCTCTCCTTGTTTTGGGAAAAACTCCCATTTTAAATCAGCATTAAAAACATCAGATTTTTCCAAATCAGGGTCACCTCTCGTAACACGACCTGTTGGTGAAACATATTCAAAAGGAGATAACTCTTTAAACTCTGGTAAAGTTTGAGTTAAACTTGAAGCAAAACGTAAAAAGTGTTTTTCATTTAACTCATATTTTAAATTAACACTTGGGTATATGTCATTATATTCCTTTGCAATTGATCCAATACGTCCAACAAAGTTTGCTACATCCCATAAAACATTTATTTCATCTTTCTCATATCTTACACCTACATTTCCAGATAACTTTTTGAACTCAAAATCTAAATTTGCAAAACCGGATATGATAGTTAAATCTGCATCATACCTATCTGCGTCTCTTTCTCTTAAAATTAACCCGTTATTAAAGTTAGCTTCTGTGAAAGTAAGTGAAAATTCATCCACAGAAGGAACTTGAAAATCTCTTGCTCTAACACCAATGAATAATGAACTAAATACCCTTTCTTTTTTACGGATATTGGCTCCTACATGAAGTTTGAAGGGCTTCTTGTCATCTTCATTTAATTGTCCAAAACTTATTTCATCTTTTAAATAAGCATTGTATTCTATGTCTTCAATTTTCTGGTTAGATTTTCTTTGTTGAAAATCACCAACGTGTGCATATTGAGTTAAATCAGATGTGTTTATATCTAAAATATTAGCCTCATTTCTTATCCTGTTAGGTTCTTCCGCTAATACAAAATTATAACCACCTGCCCATTTAAGTGTGTTATTCTCACCTATATTATGATTACCAATTATTTGGTTAACAAGTAATCTGGTTTGCTTGAAATTTTGATCTCTTACAAAAGCACCATCTTCTTGAGGATCTTGGTCAAAGACATAGCCCAAGCCATTTCTACCTTGTTCGTAAACATTATCGGTACTCCTGTTAACAGATAAACTACTTATTTTTATTCTGTTATCACTATTAATTTTTAATCCCAGGTTTATATATCCAGTAGAGTTAGTATTAGTTGTAAAAGACTCAACATCGGTAAATTCATTGTCTAAAATGTTTGACCTATAGCTTCTAAAAATACCTTCCTGATATCCAAAAGATTTTGAATGAGAACCAGAAGCAAAGATTGATAGCTCTTTTCCGAAAACTTCAAACTTATACCCTCCGGTTAAAGATATATTGTAGTTTCCTGTATTATTTTGTTTTAATGGATCCCAACCTTGTTTTGTAATTAAATCGACTGTAGCAAACTGTTTTTTATGAAAACCAATTGTAACGTCTTCAGAAGCTACACTTCTTTTAAAATCACCATCTACACCCAGAACATTAGTATTGTACCCAGAGCCAATACTAACAGAAAATTGCTTTTTGGAATATTCTTTAGAAGAAATATCTACATTTCCGGAAGATTGATCAGCATAACTTGAAGTAGCATAGGTTTTACTAATCCCTACGTTCTCAATCATGTTCGTTGAGAATAAATTTAAATTAATATTTTTATTATCAACGTCATCAGACGGTATAGGTAATCCATTCATTGTAGTAGACAAATATCTGTCTCCTAGTCCTCTTATATATATTTCTCCGGTTCCTTCACTTCTGGAAACTCCAGATATTTTAGTTGTTGCTGTAGCTGCATTGGAAACACCAATTTTACCTAATCTTTCAGCTCCAATACTTTCTTTTATTATAGCAGCCTTCTTCTGTTCCAATAAAAGAGCAGTCTCACTCTCTCTTTTAGTTGTTGTTTTAATTACAATTTCATCCAAAGAAGCTGCACTAGCTCCCATTGGTACATTTACTTCAGTTACTTTGCCAGCAACCACTTGTACGGGTATTTCTTGAGTTTCATACCCAACAAAACTGATTATTAATGTGTATGCTCCAGGATTTAAGTTTTCCAATTTATAATAGCCATCAAAATCTGAAGTAGTACCTTTGGTAGTACCTTTTATGATTACGTTAGCAAAGGCTAAAGGCTCATTGTTATACTCTTTATCTGTTAGTTTTCCAACAACAGAACCTGTACTTTGAGCGTAAGAAAATGTAGCAGTAAAGACTGCTAATAATATTAAAATTTTTTTCATTATTTCTATTAATTTCTAAGCTGCAAAGAACGGTAGACTATGTAAAGGTTATGTTACCTTTAGATTAAACAACGGTAACCAAAGAGTTATCTAAATGTTATCTAAAATGACACAGTATTTCGATTTGTAAACAATAAATTAACATTGAAAACACCTCAATAAAGAATAGATTTTTATAAACATAAAAAAGCTATTAGTGTTCTGTGGAAAATTAATGAAGTACTAGATGTTCTTGTCTCTCTAGATTAAAATAGAGTAACAAAATGTTTATGCTAAAAGAAAGAAAAGGAAAACGGGAGTAGTAATTTAGCCTAACAAATAACTACACTTTGAGTGTGTGGGTTTGTTTTACGTTTCAGTTTTAATTTAATCGAGAAGCTGTTTTATTATTTTTCTCGCTAATGTTGGCAATTGATGCAAGTTCAAGTAAAGAAATAGTACTTGCTCCTAAAGAAGTTTTAATATAATCAGATGCTCCAGAAACAACCTTTATTTTCAATTCTTTAGTTTCATAACCAGTGAAGCTACATACTAAGGTATAATCACCATCTTTTAAATTCTCGATAACAAATAATCCAGTCTCATCTGTAGTCGATTTAATAGAAGTTCCTTTAATAGAGACATCAGCAAAAACTAAAGGATTGTTGTCAAATTCTTTATCCATTAATTTACCAGCTATTAACCCCGTGTTTTGTGAAAAACAAAAAGAAGTAAAAATTAGAATAAAAAAAGTTATTAGGTGTTTCATTAGTATAAAAAATAATGCAGCAAAGAACTGATTTTATAATCATTCGTATGTTACCTAATTATTAAAGAACAATGATTAAAATGTTATCTTAATGTTATCAAATTTTTGAAGGCTAATTATTATCGAATTTAGTTATCTTGCTTGTTCTTAAAAATATAAAATGAACTGGGAACAATTATTATCCTTAAAACGCTTTGGCGATACTAATAAACGCATACGAAAAGAACAAGACGAAACCCGTTTAGGATTTGAAGTAGACTATGATCGGGTTATTTTTTCTTCAGAATTTAGGAGCCTTCAAGATAAAACACAAGTAATTCCCTTATCGCAAACCGATTTTGTGCATACCAGATTAACACATAGTTTAGAAGTTAGCGTGGTTGGGCGCTCTTTAGGAAGATTGGTTGGTAAGAAACTATTAGAAAAACATCCGCATTTGCATAGTGTTCATGGGTATCAGGCTAACGATTTTGGGGCTATCGTTGCTGCGGCTGCTTTAGCACATGATATTGGTAATCCGCCTTTCGGACATTCAGGAGAGAAAGCCATTGGGGAATTTTTTAAAACAGGACACGGAAAACAGTTTAAAGACTCGTTAACAGATAAGGAATATCAGGACTTATGTGATTTTGAAGGGAATGCCAATGGCTTTAAAATTCTAACCGAAAGTAGAGCAGGACGAGAAGGGGGATTACGATTAAGTTATGCCACATTAGGCGCTTTTATGAAATACCCTAAAGAATCGCTTCCTAAAAAACCAAGCAAGCATATTGCCGATAAGAAGTATGGATTTTTTCAAAGTGAAAAAGAAGCATTTATTGATGTTGCTAGTGAGTTAGGTTTATTAAAAAGAAGTGAAACAGATATAAGTTTTTCAAGACACCCTCTTGCTTTTTTAGTAGAAGCGGCAGATGATATTTGCTATACGATAATTGATTTTGAAGATGGCATCAACCTTGGTTTAATACAAGAAGAGTTTGCATTGGAATATTTAATAAACATTGTAAGAGACAAAATTAAAACTAAAAATTACTACGAGCTTACTAATAAAGAGGATAGAGTAAGTTATTTAAGAGCCTTAGCAATAGGAACATTAATAGACGAGGCAGTGACTATTTTTATGGAACATGAAGATGCTATTTTAAATGGTAGTTTTGATTGTGCTTTGTTGGATAAAAGTAAATATGAAGCACAAATAAATGATATTATTAAAATTAGTATTGAAAATATCTATCAATCAAATGAAGTTGTAGATAAAGAAATTGCGGGTTATGGTGTTATAAATACATTGTTAAAAACGTATACGAATGCTGTAAATAATAGTTATAATAATACCGCTTCAAATTACGATAAACTCGTTTTAAAGAGCTTACCAAAAACCATTAAAATTGATGATGCCAGTTTATATAAGCGTTTGTCTAGTATATGTCATTTTGTATCCTTACTTTCAGATAGTAAAGCGATATTAAATTATAAAAAATTGAAAGGTTTTCAGTTTAGTTAAGACCGAATAAGCCTGTTAATTAATTTCTAAATCAAATACAATCTACTTAATTATGAAAAAAAATGCCCCTACTGCATTAGTAATCTGTTTTTTACTTGCTTTGTGTGTTGTTTATTACTTTAATTCAAATACCCCAAACGATGATTTATCTATCGAAAAATTAAAATCACAACACAAAACATTTTTAGAAAACAGCCCCTTTAAAGAAACTAAAAAATTATCTAAGCAAGAAAGAAAATCGAGAGGGATACCCCCCAACAGTTATTTTGAAAGAGAATGGGAGCTTACAATGAATCCGAAATTAGGAAGGCCAACTTCAGAAAACTTAAGTAAAATTCAAAAAGACATTAAAAATTCTAGAGTTAGTACATTGGCAAGGGTTTCTGGTGATAAAATTGATAATAGCTGGGTAGAGCGTGGCCCCAATAATGTTGGAGGAAGAACCAGAGCTATTATGTTCGATCCTAATGATGCAACGAATAAAATTGTATTTGCAGGAGGAGTTAGTGGTGGTTTATGGAAGAATACAGATATAACATCCTCTTCCTCTTCATGGACAAAAGTAAACATTCCGGAAAATCTTAGTATTACAAGTCTGGCTTTTGATCCTAACAATACAGATGTTTTTTATGCAGGCACAGGAGAATCTTATGTGCAAGGCGATGTAAACGGAAATGGTCTTTGGAAATCAATTAACAGAGGCGTTACCTGGGAAAGAATTTTTGGAGGAGCTACAGCTAATGGAGAAGGCGCTAAACTTACTGTAAATGTTCCAGGTTCTATAGCAGGAGAATACAATGCGCTTCAAGCAGCTTTTGGTAGTCCTTTAACTGAAATTACTGGAGATTTAGTATTGGTTGATGATGGTCTAGCAACAACAATCGATGGTTGTAGTGCTTTGGTAAATAGTGCAGCAATAAACGGAAAAATAGCTGTCATTCAAAGAGGAAACTGTAGTTTTGATACCAAAGTTAAAAATGCAGAAAATGCCGGAGCTATAGCAGTTATAATTGTTAATAACAGCCCAGATGCAATATTTGCTATGGGTGGTGATGATTATACCATATACATACCGTCACTTATGGTTTCTCAAACAGATGGGCAAGCTATAATAGCAGCACTTGGTAGTACAGTAAATGTAACTATAGAACCAGATGCCACACCTTCAACTGGAAATTTTAGCTCACGAGGAATTCAGCATATTAACGATGTCGTGGTTAGGGATTTAGGGAGTACTAGTGAAATCTATGTGGCCGCTGCTGCCAGTGCATATACAGACGCAAATCCTACGGGATTTATTGGAACAAGTGCTTACGGTTTATATAAATCTACCGATAATGGAGTTACCTGGACTAGAATTGTATTACCAAAAAATGGAAGTAATAGTGATGTAGCCCCAAATAATATTGAAATTGGACCGGATAACAGAATTTGGGTTTCAACAACACGAAGTTTAGTTTCCCCTTCAGATCCCGGTGGTCAAGTTTTATCCTCTTCAAATGGAACAGCATTTACTTTAGAGCATACCATTTCAAATGGAAGAAGAACAGAAATTGCAGTTTCAGCTTCAAACCCTAACAAAGTTTATGTATTAGCTGAGTTGACTTCCGGAACCAATGCCGTTGAATTGATTAGAACAGATGATGCATTTGCATCTACGACCAGTTTGGCTTTGCCTGATGATGCAGATACAGACATTCCATCTACAGATTTTACAAGAAACCAAGCTTTTTATAACTTATTAATTAAAGTAGATCCTACAAATGATGCTAATGTGTTTGTTGGAGGTATTGATTTGTTTAAATCAGCAAATAGCGGAACCTCTTGGTCACAAATATCCAAATGGTCTAATAATAATAATTTATCAACCTTAAGTGTTCCTTTTGTACACGCAGATCATCATGCTATTACTTTTGGTAATAATAATGCAAGCATTATGCTTTTTGGTAACGATGGAGGTGTATATTATTCAAGCAACGGTGGGGTAAATATTAATAAGAGAAATTTAGGGTATAATGTGACTCAGTTCTATACTGTAGGAGTAGCACCTCTTACAGCTACTATTACCGGAGATTATTTTTATGGAGGTACTCAAGATAATGGTACTCAATTCTTTGAAAACTCCAATTCAGGGATTGATAGTTCTGTAACCAATCCAACAGGTGGAGATGGTGCAGCAACCATGGTCGATCAAGATGGAACGGATATGTATTTTATTTATAATTTTGTTTATAATAATAGAATTACCAGGAGAAACTATCCTTCTGGGACAGAAACTATAATTAATAGAGAAAGTTCAAATAGAGGTGATTTTATCAATCAAGAAACCCTGGATTCTAACTTAAATATTTTATATACAAATTATTCCGAAGAGTCAACTTATCAGGTTAGAAGATATGATTTTAGTGGCTTAGGAGCAGTAAATAAATCTATTTTATCAAATGGGTTACTTGATGGAAGCCCTACGGCTTTTAAAGTATCACCTTTTACTACAGTATCTACTACGTTATTCATTGGGGTTGAAAATGGTAAGCTGATTAAGGTTACCAATGCAGATGGAGCTGGAACACCAGTTTGGACAGAAATAGGAGACGCTAATTTTATTGGAAGTATTTCAGATATTGAATTTGGTCAATCTGAGACCGATATTTTTGTAACCATGCATAATTATGGTGTTAAAAACATTTGGTATAGCTCAAATGGGGGAACTACATGGTTTGAAAAAGAAGGGAATTTACCAGACTTACCGGTTAAAGCTATACTCCAAAACCCTTTAAATGTAGAGGAAGTTATTGTAGGTACAGAGTTAGGTGTTTGGTATACTAATAATTTTTCATCTGTAAAGCCTTCATGGAATCCTGCATTTAATGGTATGAGTAATGTTAAAGTCACAGATTTAGATTTAAGAAATGATAACGTAATTTATGCCTCTACTTATGGAAGAGGAATCTTTTCTGGTGAGTTTACCTCAACATCGTTAAGTATTGTAGATAACGAATTAGAGTCTCAAATAACATTATACCCCACAGTTTCAAATGGAGAAATGATTATTTCAGCAAAAGCGATTACAGGAAAAGTTGATTTGCAAGTATATGATTTGAGTGGAAAAAGCCTTTATAAATCTGAGCTTGAAATGAATGGAAGAAAAAAGCCTTTAACTTTAAACGGGTTATCTTCTGGGATTTACTTGGTTAAGTTTAGTAAAGATAATTTTTCAGAAACTAAGAAAATTATTATTAAATAATTAATCATATAACAAAAAAGTCTAATTTTTGTCCGTTCGAGTGCAGTCGAAACCTCTTTCAATAAGATGTTTTAGTTCTCGACTACGCTCGAACAGACATCTTAATGTTTTATTGATTATTATAAATCAAATCACAAAAAATCATTAATATACCTTGTCAAACTTTCAGCATCCAATCCAATAGACTGTTGTAACTTGTTAACACTTCCATGTTCAACAAAATTATCGGGAATACCCAATGTATTTATCGTGTTTTTATAATTATTTGCTGCTGCAAATTCTAAGATAGCACTTCCAAATCCGCCTTTTACAACATGATCTTCAATAGTGATAATAGTATTATACGTTGTAAAGATATCATGTAAGAGTATCTCATCTAAAGGTTTTACAAAACACATGTCGTAATGTGCAACATCTTTCGGTGTTTTGCATTTTTGAATAGCCTTGCTTATATTTTTAGCCATAGCTCCAATACTTAAAATAGCTAGGTTATTTCCTTTTTTAAGCTGTATACCCTTGCCTATTTCTATTTTAGAAAACGGCTGTTTCCAATCTATTGTAACTCCACGTCCACGAGGATAACGAATTGCTATAGGGTGTTCTAAATCTAATTGAACCGTGTACATGATGTTACGTAACTCGATTTCATTTCTAGGAGAAAAGATAATAAGATTAGGAATGCACCTCAAATACGATAAATCATAAACACCATGATGTGTAGCGCCATCTTCTCCAACCAATCCAGCACGATCCAAACAAAAAATAACAGGTAGTTTTTGTAGTGCTACATCATGTATTACCTGATCGTAAGCACGTTGCAAAAAAGTTGAATAAATATTACAAAAAGGAATCAAGCCTTGAGTTACCATTCCGGCAGCTAATGTCACGGCATGCTGTTCGGCAATACCAACATCAAAAGCACGTTCAGGAATTTCATCCATCATATATTTTAATGAGCTACCGGTTGGCATGGCAGGTGTAATACCTACAATTTTTTTATTTTGTTTTGCTAATTCTACAATAGTATGTCCAAATACATCTTGGTATTTGGGAGGTTGAATGGTTTCAGATTTTACAATCAGATCACCAGTTTGAGCATTAAATTTTCCAGGAGCATGGTATTTAACCTGATCCTCTTCAGCTTGTTTTAAACCTTTGCCTTTTGTGGTAATAATATGTAAAAACTTAGGCCCTTGGATAGTTTTTAAACGTTTTAATTCTGAAATGATAAGGTCTATATCATGTCCATCGATTGGGCCAGAGTAATCAAAATTTAAAGCCTCAAAAATATTGTCTTGCTTTTGAGTCCCTTTTTTGACATTGGTTAAATACTGTTTTAATGCCCCAACGCTAGGGTCTATACCAATGGCATTATCATTTAAAATAACCAGTAAATTGGCATCCGTTACACCAGCATGATTTAGGCCTTCAAAAGCCATACCGCTTGCTATTGAAGCATCTCCAATAATGGCGATGTGTTGTTTTTTAGTATCACCCTTTAATAGTGAGGCAATGGCCATGCCCAGAGCGGCAGAAATCGATGTAGAAGAGTGTCCAACCCCAAAAGCATCATAATTGCTTTCTTCTCGTTTAGGGAAACCACTTAGTCCACCAATTTGTCTATTCGTATGAAAAATGTCTTTTCTTCCAGTTAGTATTTTATGTCCGTAAGCCTGATGGCCTACATCCCAAATGAGCTGGTCTTCGGGCGTATTAAAAATATAATGCAACGCAATGGTTAATTCCACAACGCCTAAACTAGCTCCTAAATGGCCTTCTTTAGTAGCTACGATATTAATGATGAACTCACGTAACTCTTTTGCAAGTTGAGGTAAGTCTTTTTGGCTTAAAAGACGAAGTTCTTTTGGTGAGTGAATAGTATTTAATAATTCTTGCATGCGATTGCAAATGTACTATTTGAAATTGTATTTTTGCTTTTATGATAGAACCTTTTGATGATACTTATTTTATGAAAAAAGCACTTCAGGAAGCTGAAGCGGCTTTTGAAAAAGGAGAAGTTCCAGTTGGAGCAGTTATTGTTATTGACAATAAAATAATCGCCAGAGGACACAATTTAACGGAAACATTAATTGATGTAACAGCACATGCAGAAATGCAAGCGATTACGGCAGCAGCCCATTTTTTAGGAGGTAAGTATCTAAAAAAATGTACATTGTACGTTACCCTAGAACCTTGCCAAATGTGTGCAGGTGCTTTGTATTGGAGCCAGATTTCTAACATCGTTTATGGAGCCAGAGATGAAGAACGTGGTTGCATTGCTCTAAACACAAAATTACATCCTAAAACCAATATTAAAGGGGGTGTTATGGCAGAAGAAGCTTCTGAACTCATGAAGCGGTTCTTTATTGAAAAACGGAATTTGAACTAATTTATAACTGGGGAATTAACGTTCTGAGTCATTTCGAACAAAGAGAGAAATCGCATAAAATAACGTGAGTTCGATACAACTTTAGTTTTATTTAAATGAAAATCAGTTAATTATATTCAAATGTCAGGTTGAGTACTTCGGCTATAGTTTATACTGAGTACTTCGACTGCGCTCAGTATAAACTATAGTTGAAATACTCAGTATAAACTAAAGTCGAAACCTAATTAACGTGAGTTGTAATATTTCTTGTAACATTTTGATTTTTAGCTATTTAATATGTTGTCAGGTCGAGCGCAGTCGAGACCTATTGAAATTTGAAGCCATTTAAGAACCTCTCGACTGCGCTCGAGGAGACATTTTCCTGAATATTAGTCGGTTGTAAGTAATAATTGTGATTACTTATGACTCACGTTAATTAAAACAATTGAATTTTAAAACCTTTCGACTACGCTCAAGGAGACAAGCTTTATTTTATTGAACTTTTGTCTATTTTTTTTATAAATTTTATGTCTAGTTAAAATATTACCATGCGTGTAAATGATGTGATGTCTCAATCGTACCTCTTTCGACATGACTATCAAGCCCTATTTAATACTCTGAGTCATTTCGAACGAATGTGAGAAATCACATAAAGGTGTTTTTTTACAATGCTTAGTGATGTTTTTTACTGTCGAGACATGACAAAATACTTTCTGTATAAATTAGTCCATGTATATTTTAGATAGTGCATACAATACTGTCAACTTTTCTTTTCACGCTCACGCATCTTATCCAAATTCTCTTTTGTAAGCATGTAATCTTTAACATCTTTGTCTTTCCAACGGTAATAAGAAAATAAAGGAAATACAATAAAGAACAACCCTGCAACACCAAAACCAATTAATTTTTGCGACCATTCATTTTCTAAAAAGTAACCAGCTGCAATACTTCCTAAAGCAGCTAAAAAGAAAAAAAGAATAATATATTTCATTAGATAAGAGTGAGATAATTAAAAGACCTATCGAGGAACTATTTTGTAAAATTAATCAATTGCTGCCTGTAAGCCGTAAGTAATTTAGATTTTGAGATATACCCGTAATATTTCCCATGTTTAACAACAGGTAAATTCCATGCACCACTGCTTTTAAATTTGTCCATAATATCATTCATAGAATGTTCTTCATAAATAATAATATCGGCATCTGCATGCATTAAGCTTGAAGCCTCAACCTTGTCATAAAGGTTGGAGTTGAACATAATATGCCTCACATCATCTAAACGAATAACACCTAAAAACTCATGGGCATCATTAACCACAGGGAAATGATTTCGTGACGATTTTGCAACAGCCTTTTTTAATATATCACCAAGTTTCATTTCTGGTTTTAATATGATAAAATTGGTTTCTATGACTTTATCAATATCCAAAACCATTAATACATTTTGGTCTTTATCATGGGTCATCAATTCACCGCGTTCTGCCAGTTTAAGTGTATAAATAGAATGAGAAACATAATATTTGGTCATGGCAAATGAAATGGTCGATACAATCATTAAAGGTACAAACAGCTCATATCCGCCTGTGATTTCAGCAATAAGGAAGATCGCTGTAAGCGGTGCGTGTAATACCCCTGCCATTAACCCTGTCATGCCAATTAAGGTGAAATTCGATTCTGATACGTGAAAATCTAAGCCAATATTATTAATGATTTTCGCAAAAGCATTACCAAGAGCACTACCCATAACAAGTGTTGGGATAAAAACACCGCCAACACCACCAGCACCAAAAGTGGTCGTCATAGCAATAGCTTTAAACACACTAATACCAAGTAATAGTGCGATAACAATCCATATATTAGATAAGTCTAAATTAAAAGGTGTGGTGCCTATAGCAGATAGGTGATCGCCTTTTAAGAGGTTATTCATAATACCGTAACCTTCACCGTAAAGAGGGGGAATAAAGTATAATATAGAACCGATAGCAATACCACCAATTAACAATCGTTTGGCACGACTTTCAAATTTCTTAAAGAAGTTAGTTATGCCAAAAAATACTTTTGAAAAATATACAGAAGCCATACCAGTTACTAGGCCCAAAACGATATAGAATACAATGTCGTTAATTTCAAATTTATCGGTGAGTTCAAATCGTAATAAAACATCCGTTCCCAAAAACATATAGGAAGTCACTACAGCCGAAACAGATGCTAATAAAAGTGGAACTAATGAGGTGAAAGCAATATCCAAACTAAATATTTCAACAGCAAAAATAATAGCAGCAATGGGCGCTTTAAACATAGAAGCCATAGCACCGGCAGCAGCGCAGCCAATTAAAAGCATCCTCGTTTTAGTATTCATGTGGAACAAACGCGCAGCATTAGACCCCAGAGCAGATCCTACACTAACAGCAGGTCCTTGTAAACCTACAGATCCACCAAAACCAACTGTTAAAGGTGCTGTGATTAGTGCAGCATAAATATTATACCTCGGGATGATACCGTTTAGTTTTGAAATCGCATATAAGGTGGAAGAAATACCATGCCCAATATGCTTTTTTAACCAAATTTGTTTGATCGTATAAACAAGCAAAAGACCAATTATTGGAAATATAAAGTAAAGTGAGTTCTGGTAGTTATTAAAGAAATCTAATTCAAAAAGTAATCGAATATAATGCGTTAAGTTTTTTAAGACTACGGTGCCCATTCCTGCTAAAAAACCAACCAGAACACTAAGAATATAAATAAATTGGAGCTCAGAAATATGCTTGTATTTCCAGATTAAAAACTTGCGTAAAAGGCTTTTACTACTTAGAGGCATTTTATAAAATTACTAAAAAAAATCCTGCAAAAAAGCAGGATTTAAATTTTATGATTTCAAATTAAGTTTTAAACTTAACTCTGTTAACTGTTCATCGTCAATTGGAGCAGGCGCATCTATCATAACGTCTCTTCCAGAATTGTTTTTAGGGAACGCAATAAAATCTCTAATGGTTTCTTGTCCGCCTAAAATAGCAACCAATCTATCCAATCCAAAAGCTAAACCACCATGCGGCGGTGCACCATATTGAAAGGCATCCATTAAAAACCCAAATTGCGCTTTGGCTTCCTCTGGGGTAAACCCTAAATAATCAAACATTAAAGATTGTGTTTCCTTATCATGAATCCTTATAGAACCCCCTCCAATTTCGTTTCCATTTAAAACTAAATCGTAAGCATTGGCTTTTACATCACCGGGATTCGTTTTTAATAATTCTAATTGTCCAGGTTTTGGTGAGGTAAATGGGTGATGCATGGCATGGTAGCGTTCTGTATCTTCATCCCATTCTAATAAAGGAAAGTCCATAACCCATAGTGGTGCAAACTCATCTGGTTTACGTAAACCTAAACGTTCGGCTAATTCCATACGTAAGGCACTTAATTGTGTACGTACTTTATTTGTATTACCAGATAATACACAAATTAAATCGCCTGCTTTTGCATGGGTAACTTCTGCCCATTTTGCCAAGTCTTCTTGATCGTAAAACTTATCGACCGAAGATTTAAAAGAGCCATCATCATTACAACGGCAATATACCATGCCTAAAGCGCCAACTTGTGGGCGTTTTACCCAATCAATTAATTTATCTATCTCTTTTCTGGTATAACTATTTCCTCCAGGAACTGCAATTCCAACAACCAGTTCTGCATTATTAAAAACACCAAAATCTTTATGTTGTGCAACGGCATTAAGCTCGCCAAATTCCATACCAAAACGAATGTCTGGTTTATCGTTGCCATATAAACGCATCGCATCATCATAAAGCATTCTTGGAAATTTTTCTATGTCAACACCATTCACTTTTTTAAGCAGATGACGTGTTAACCCTTCAAAAGCATTTAAAATATCTTCTTGCTCAATAAACGCCATTTCACAATCTATTTGTGTGAATTCTGGTTGTCTATCAGCACGCAAATCTTCATCTCTAAAACATTTTACAATTTGAAAATATTTATCCATACCACCAACCATAAGCAATTGCTTAAAAGTTTGTGGTGATTGAGGTAAGGCGTAAAACTCACCTTCATTCATACGCGATGGTACTACAAAATCGCGAGCGCCTTCAGGTGTCGACTTAATTAAATAAGGCGTTTCAACTTCAATAAAACCTTCTTCAGATAAATAGTTTCTAACTTCCTGAGTGACTTTGTGCCTAAAAATTAAACTCTCTTTTACAGGGTTTCTACGAATATCTAAATAGCGATATTTCATACGTAAATCCTCACCACCATCTGTTTTATCTTCTATGGTAAAAGGGGGAAGTATAGCTTCGTTTAATATATTTAATTCAGAAACTAATATTTCAATATCTCCAGTTGGTATATTAGGGTTTTTTGAAGCACGTTCAATAACAGTGCCTTTAACTTGAATTACAAATTCACGGCCCAGGTTTTGAGCTTGTTGCAGCATCTCTTTCGAAGTACGCTCTTCATCAAAAACCAATTGTGTAATTCCATAACGATCTCGTAAATCTATCCAAACAATAAACCCTTTATCACGAGACTTCTGAACCCAGCCCGCCAGGGTGACTTCTTCATTTATATTTGCAGCTTTTAATTCACCACAATTATGACTTCTATACATAGTTGAAAATTGAAGTGCATTCCTATCTGCTTTCAAGTTAATTAACAGAAGTGAATGCATTAAACAGGTTGCAAATTTATGAAGATATTACTTTGCAGTATAACGTTTTTTACAAAGATTTAAATAAAAACAGATTTATTTCATTATTAGAATCCATTAATGTTTTTTATTAAACAATGAATTAGTAGGTTTTTTTGTATGAATATTCATATATTTTTTGCATATTTAGAAGAACTAACTCAAATAAAAAAAATTATGAGCAAATTTTTACAATTCAAATTGTTTTTAACACTGTTATTTTTTATACCTGTAATGGCTTTTTCGCAACAGGTTTCAGGTACGGTAACAGATGGCGAAACAAATTTGCCTTTAGCAGGGGCAAACATTATTATTAAAGGAACTAGTACAGGGGCCATTTCTGATTTTGATGGAAACTTTACTTTAACGGTAGAAGGCTTCCCGGTAACTCTGGTTGTCTCTTCCGTAGGGTACGATACCCAAGAAGTTAATGTGTCTTCTTCTCAAAAGGTCACGATCGCTTTAAAGGAGGGTGTTGCTTTAGATGAGGTGCTTTTAATTGGATCGAGAAATCCAAGTAGAACTGCTGTTGATACACCTGTTCCGGTAGATGTTATTGATATTTCCGAATTAACATCTCAAGGTCCGCAAGTGAATTTAAATCAGATTTTAAATTTTGTGGCACCTTCATTCACGTCTAATACACAAACAATTTCTGATGGGACTGATCATATTGATCCAGCATCATTAAGAGGATTAGGGCCGGATCAAGTTCTTGTTTTAATTAACGGAAAACGAAGACATAATTCATCTTTGGTTAATGTTAATGGAACTTTTGGACGTGGTAGTGTAGGAACCGATTTAAATGCTATTCCATCTGGAGCCATTCAGCGATTAGAAGTTTTACGTGATGGTGCTGCAGCTCAATATGGATCAGATGCCATTGCCGGAGTTATTAATATTGTACTAAACAGTAATGTAAATGAGCTTACTTTAAATATGACTACAGGAGCCAATTTTACAAAGAATGCCAATGATCAAACAGGGGGTGTAGATGGAGAAACCGTTAATATTAGTGCTAATTATGGTATACCTTTAGGAGAAAAAGGTGGATTTATAAACTTTACGGGTGATTTTGATTTTAGAGAAGATTACGGTAGAATGAAGGAATGGGAAGGCAATGTTTTTAATCTTTATAATACTGTTGAAAGATTTGCTAATAATGATGGTTATAACTTATCAGATTTATTAGATGATGATGTGGCCGATGTTATACAATATGCTAATGCTGCTGGAATTAATTTGGGGGGAGCTAGTACTAAAGCAGATTTGCAACCTATTTTAGAAGCTGATAATACGGATGCAGAATTGGCTGCCAGAGGACTGGTTAGAAGTGATTTTAATATGCGTGTTGGGCAATCTGAAGTAAGAGGGGGACGCTTTTTTGCTAACTTATCGTTGCCATTAGATGATAATGGAACTGAACTATATTCATTTGCAGGAACAAGTTCCAGAAAAGGAAACTCTGCAGGCTTTTATAGATTGCCGAATCAAAGTAGAACATACACTCCAGCATACATCAACGGTTTTTTACCGGAAATAAATTCAACCATTACAGATAAATCTTTTGCTGTTGGAATTAAAGGTAAAATAAATGACTGGAATGTAGATTTAAGTAATACCTGGGGAAAGAATGCTTTTTTATATACTATTGGAAATACCTTTAATGCCTCTTTTCAGAATGCATCTCCAGTAACATTTGATGCAGGCGGGTTTAACTTTATGCAGAATACCGTTAACTTAGATATCAACCAGTTTTATGACGATATTTTTAGTGGACTTAATGTCGCTTTTGGAGCAGAATATAGATTGGAAAATTATGAAATAGAAGCAGGAGAAGAAGCCTCATACTCAAGATATACAGCAGAAGGCCAAGTGATTACCTTAGCATCTCAACAAGCATCACAGGACTTTTTTGGTAATTCCAGACCTGGTGGTTCTCAAGTATTTCCAGGGTTTAGTCCTAATAATGAATTATCTAGAGGACGTAGTAGCATTGCAGGATATTTTGATTTAGAAGCTGATTTTTCTGAAACTTTTTTAGCCAGTTTTGCTACCCGCTTTGAAGATTATTCAGATTTCGGATCAACTATTAACTTTAAGTTAGCAACTAGAGTAAAAGCCAGTGACAATGTTAATGTTAGAGCCGCATTAAATACTGGTTTTAGAGCGCCTTCTTTACATCAGTTAAACTTTAATTCTACGTCAACCATATTTGATCAAAATGGAAACCCAGTAGAAGTTGGAACATTTGCTAATGATAGTAGAGTTGCAAAAATATTAGGAATACCAGAATTAAAAGAAGAAACGTCTCAAAGTATAAGTTTAGGATTTACTGCCAAAATACCTAATGCGAATTTAACTGTAACGGTTGATGGTTATTTTGTAGGCATAGACGATCGTGTGGTTTATACAGGACAGTTTAGTGGTGCTGCCATTGCTGCAGAATTGGCACAGGCGAATGCCTCAGCAGCATCGTTCTTTGCCAATGCCATTGATACTGAGTCTAAAGGTTTAGATATTGTTATTACACACAAAGCCAATATAGGAACGAATGCAAATTTAAAATCTGATTTATCTGGAACGTTTTCAAAAACTAAAAAAGTAGGCCCTATAAAAGCCTCTCAGGTTTTAGAAGATGCAGGTTTGGTTAGTACTTACTTTCCAGAAGATAGTAGAGTTTATCTAGAAGAAGCAGTACCACGTACTAAAATAAACTTAACTAATAACTTTACTACAGGAAAGTTCAATGTGTTTTTAAGAAATGTGTATTTCGGAGAGGTAACTGAAGCCACAACCAATGTTGATAGGCAGCAAGTTTTTGGAACAAAAGTAGTTACTGACTTATCTTTTGGTTATAAAGCTTCAGAAAGTTTAACATTAACGGTAGGAGCGAATAACTTATTAGATATCTATCCAGATAGAGCTGCCGAAGTTTTATCTGATGGAGGCACTAACAGAAGCAGTGGTCGTTTTGATTGGTCTAGGCGTGCACAGCAATTTGGAATAGGCGGACGATTTCTTTTTGCCAGACTTAGCTTTAAGTTGAAATAAGAAAGTAAGATATTATTTATGAGCCCTATGAATATTCATGGGGCTTTTTCATATCATATCGTTGGATTGATGTGAGACATTTTGGAAGACTTGAAGATATAAGTCAAGAATATGACAGTGCTGGTAATTTATCTCCAGTGTCTAGTCAATTCCCGATTCCACAAAACGAAGGTCATATATTTACTTATAATTAAATAAAAATGAAACACCTCAACTTAACGTTGAGGTGCTTCTGCTATTAATCAATCCTTTATAAAGGTAAAGGACTTCTATTACAGCTATGTTTCAAGCTGTTTGGGTTAGATTAGAAATTATTCTAATCGTTTATCTTATCCAATTCATCAAAAACTTCCTGTGTTACCACTTTGTTATATTTAGCAGCTCTGTTGCTGTATAACCACATTTTAAACTTGGTTATTAAATAGAACAAAATTGGTACGACTATTAATGTTAGGAATGTAGCAACAAATAATCCGTAAATAACAGTCCAGGCTAATGGACCCCAGAAAATAACATTGTCACCCCCCATGTAAATATGTGGGTTGAACTCACTAAATAATGTAAAGAAGTTGATGTTAAACCCAGTTGCTAAAGGAATTAATCCTAAAATAGTTGTAATCGCTGTTAATAATACAGGTCGCAAACGCGCTTTTCCACCTTTAACAATAGCTTCTAATAAATCCGACGTTTCAAGATATTGATCATCTTCTAAATCGTGTTCTACTTTCTTTCTGTCAATTAAAAGTTGGGTGTAATCTAAGAGAACCACACCATTATTTACTACAATACCAGCCAAGGAAATAATACCCATCATGGTCATCATAATTACAAAGGCACTACCAGTAGCAACAATACCACCAAATACACCTATTAAACTCAAGAAAATAGCCAGCATAATAATGCCTGGTTTTGATACTGAGTTAAATTGGAAAATTAGAATAAAGAAGATTAAACCTAAACCTGTAAAGAAAGCACCCATTAAGAATGCCATTTGCTTATTTTGTTCTTCAATCTGTCCTGTATAATCCACTTTGACCGATGCAGGTTGTTCTGTGAAACCTTGCATTTCATTCTGAATTTTAGATACGATAGCTCCGGCATCTGTAAATCCAGGTGCTAAAGCAGAATATAAGGTTACCACACGTCTAACATCTCTATGTTTTATAGCACTGAATCCAGAGGTGTTATTTTGTTTGGCAACAGTAGAGACAGGAATCTCTTTTATTTGCCCATTAGCAGGGTCTCTGAAAGTGATTTTCTGGTTGAAAATAGCACTTGTATTATACCTGTTTTCTTCATTAAAACGCACATAGATATCATAATCTTCGCCATCTTCTTTGTAAATACCAGCTTTAGCTCCAAAGATAGCATTACGCAATTGTTGTCCTACCTGACCAGAAGTTACACCTAATTCTCCGGCTTTTTTCCTGTCTACCTGAACCTGCATGGATGGTTTTGATTTGTTAACATCAATTTTTAATTCGTCAATACCTTGGATATTTTTCGAATTGATAAAATCGCGCATTTTTTCAGCTGTGGCGATAAGCTCAGAATAATCGTTTCCTTCTAATTCAAGATTTATAGGATAACCTGCTGGAGGTCCTACGGCATCTTTTTCAACTGAAATGGCTACACCAGGGTAAATATCTTTTAAATCTTCCTGTACCTTTTTAAGAAGGACATTACTATCGGCACCATCTCTAAATTTATACTCACGCATGGTAGCCGTTATTTTACCACGGTGAGGCATTTCTGCTTGCGAACCCCCATCAGTTTGTGGGTTTCCTGCACCTTCACCAACCTGAGATACGGCACTTTCTGTTAGGAAATTAAAATCGCCATGCATATAAGCTTCTTCGTTTATAATTTTATAAACACGCTCTTCAATATCTTTTGTAATAGCATTGGTTTTTTTAATGTCAGTACCTTCTGGGTATTCTATATATACAATAATCTGATTTGGTGTATTATCTGGGAAAAACTCAACTTTTGTTCGTTGACTTCCAACAGAAGCTCCAAAACCCATAAAAGCTACAATAAGTAAAACAAATGTTCCGATAGCAATAATGGCTGGTTTTTTTCCACTTAATGCACTGCGAAGTGTTTTTTCGTAAAGGCGTTCCCATATGGGTAGTATACTATTTTGAAATCCGTTAGCCCAACTTCTTAGGAATAAACGATAGATCCAAAGTAAAATAACGGTGACTATCATTAAGGATCCCAAACCTCTATAGGCACCACCAACAAGCATGATGAGTAAGCCAAAACCACCAACGATTGCAGAGATCTTGATAATGTTTTTTAAAGGCATTTCTTTGTCTTCGGTCGTCATAAACTGGGATACCATAACGGAGTTAAAGAAGATAGCCACAAACAACGAGGAGCCTAATACAACAGACAGAGTAATTGGGAAATAAATCATAAATTGTCCCATAACACCTGGCCATAGCCCTAAAGGAATAAAGGCAGCAACAGTTGTTGCCGTAGATATAATAATTGGGAAAGCAATTTCACCAATCCCTTTTTTTGCTGCTTCTATACGGCTCATACCTTCTTCACTCATTAAACGATACACGTTTTCAACCACCACAATACCATTATCAACCAGCATTCCAAGTCCCATAATAAGACCGAAAAGAATCATGGTATTCATGGTGTATCCTAACATGTTTAAGATCATAAGTGACATGAACATAGACATGGGGATGGCAAACCCAACAAATAAGGCATTTTTAAACCCTAAGAAGAACATTAAAACGGTAACTACGAGAATGATACCAAATATGATGTTGTTTACCAAATCATCGACCTGACCAATGGTTTTTGAAGATTGGTCGTTTGCTACAGTAACTTTTAAGTCTGGAGGAAATACATCAGCAACAGCATCTTTAATGATAACGTCTATTTGCTCTGCTGCAGCTACCATATTTTTTCCTGCACGTTTTTTAACATCTAGCATCACAACAGGATCTCCAAATTCTCTCGCATAAGTTGTTTTATCCTCATCTTTAAAGGTAACTTGAGCAATATCTTTTAAATAAATAGGATTATTTTTTTCAGACTTAACTACAAAATTTTCGAGTTCATCTGGTGTGTCAATTTCTCCAATAATTCTAATCGTACGCCTTTGTCCGCTAGTAATTAAATTACCGGCAGACATGGTCATGTTTTCATTGCTTATGGTATTAATAATGTCTTGAAAACTAACCTGAGCTGCCATCATTTTATAAATGTCTACAGCGACTTCTACTTCT
The DNA here is from genome assembly GCF_030540775.2 of Flavivirga abyssicola. Classification (GTDB taxonomy): domain Bacteria; phylum Bacteroidota; class Bacteroidia; order Flavobacteriales; family Flavobacteriaceae; genus Flavivirga; species Flavivirga abyssicola. The sequence goes on from NZ_CP141266.1 coordinate 2,179,804, forward strand.
TTTTCCTGAGCACCACGAATATCAACTTGTTTGATTTCCTGTAAACTTTCAATTTCGTCTTCTAAATATTCTCCATATTCCTTTAATTTATCAATCGGATAATCTCCGGAGATATTAATATTAAGGATTGGAATTTCCTCAGACATACTTAAATCGAAAATATTAGGCTCTACTTTGGCACCATTAAATGTTGGCCAATCTTCACCCGAAGTCTCTGTATCTACTTCATCTTTTACTTTTTGCTTGGCTGCATCAACAGAAATATTTTCATCAAACTCTACAATAATAATAGAATAATCTTCCTGGGATGTTGAGGTGATTTCTACAACATTACTAACTGTTTTTAGTTTGTCTTCAATGGGATCAGTTATTAGTTTTTCAATATCCTCGGCAGTATTCCCTGGGTATACAGAACTAATATAGATTTTGGTTTCTTTAATTTCCGGGAAACTTTCTCGGGGCATACTAAAATAAGCCCCAGCACCAAGAAACAAGATTAAAGCAATTAAAACATACATGGTTGTTTTATTGTTAATGGCCCATGATGATAAACCAAACTCCTTATCTACTTTCTTCTTTTGTTTTTTATTTTTACTCATTAGTCTTCAGAATTAGGTTGATTATTCTACAACAAGTATTTTTACTTCTTGTCCATCTTTGACACTTCTAGCGCCTTCATCAATAATTTCATTCCCATTTGCTAAACCAGAAAGCACTTCAATATAATCGCCTTGTGTTTTCCCTGTTTCTATAATAACACGTTTTGCTTTTCCTTTGTTTTTAACTTTATCGGTTACTGTGTATACATATTGTTGCCCTTCGGCATTTTCAGAAATAATACTTTGAGGGATTAATATGGCTTTTTCGTTTTTGTAATCGTTAATTTTAAGCTTTGCTGTTAAATTAGGTTTTATAGATTTATCTTTATTCGAAACAGCAACTTCAATTTTAAACGTTCGGTTTGCAGGGTTTATAAAGTTTCCTGCCTGACGAACTTTAGCGTCCATCTTTTTTCCAAGTACAGGGAATTCTACCTGTACATCTTTCCCAGATGTTATATTAGAAATATAACGTTCTGGCACATCCGTTTCAATGTACATATCTTTAAGGTTAACAATTCTGAAAAGCTGAGATTGTCCTTGAGCAACAACACTTCCTTGTTCTGAAATGACATCGTCTATAGTTCCAGAAAAAGGTGCGCGAACCACAGTTTTTGCCACTTGTTGTTGTAATTGATTAACGGCTCTTTGCTGTGCTTCATAGGTAGATTTTGCTTGTAAATACTGAATTTCACTACCTATTTTCTGATTCCATAAACGCTCTTGACGCTCAAAAGTTGTTTTTGCTAAGTCTGCTTGAATTTGTAACTGTGCCACTTGTTGACCTAAACCGCCATCATCAATTTTTGCTAATATCTGTCCTTTAGCTACTTTTTGCCCTTCTTTAACATAAACCCGTGTTATGGTTCCTGAATACTCAGGGTATATTACAAGATTTTGTTTTGTGCTTACATTTCCTTGTAATTCTACATAGTGATTGAAAACGGCTTCTTTGGCCGCAAAAGTTGTAATTAGAGGAATTCTTTCCTGAGGGTCTAACTTTTTAATTTCAGATTCTAATTGTTTTAATTGCGAAGAAATTTCTTGAGCAGACGCATCTAACTCTGTTTTCTTTTGCCTTATATGTTCTAAATTTCCTGAAGCTATAATATCTTCTACAGACATTTTTTTATCGCTTCCACAAGAGTTTAAAAGGAGCGTTACGATTACTAGTGAATATATATTTTTCATTATCAATTGAGTTTAAAAGGTTGATTTTGTTTATAAGTTTATTTTTGATTGTGATTTATATAAGCCATCAAGCATGGCGGTTATTTCTGAAATATCTTGTCTAATGTTTTCATACTCCTCATTTGAAAGAAATTCTAAATCATTAGAGATTATTATTTGGTTTAAAAGTTCCAATGCCGAACTAAAGGCAATTTCTGTAAACCTAGCTTTGTCTTTTGCTGAATGTCTTCCAGTGCCTTCTGCAATGTTTGATGAAATTGATACGGCACACCTTCTCATTTGACTAATTAAGCCATAACGCTCATCTTCAGGAAAGTTCTTTGTTAGTTTATATATTTTAACAGCCAATTTTCTTGATTTTTGCCAAACGGATAGTTTTTCGAAAGAGAATATTTTCATCTTTAATTTTTTTAAACTTTAAACAATAAACTAATCAACTTTATTTAATACCGTTTCTAATTCAGCCTTTTTATTTATAACATCAAGCATAGCCTGTAAAAATTCTTGTTGAGAACTGTATAATTGTGTTTGTGCTTGTCTTAGCTCAAAGCTTGAAGCAATCCCTTCAAAAAACTTTGTTTGATTTTTCTGTTCGATACGTTCTGCTAAGTTTAAGTTTTGTTTTTTGTTGCCGTAATCTTCAATAGCAAACTGATAATCACTTTTAGCTGATGCTATTTGGAGTTTCAATTTTTGCTGAGTTTCTGTTAAGTCTTCTTTTGCCTTTTCAAGATTAATTCTGGCACGTTGTGTAGATGCACTTCTGCCACCAGAACTAAAAATAGGGATATTCATAGTAACACCTAATAAAGAAGAACCAAACCACTTTTGCTTACTATCTGTAAAAACAAAATCATTACTAAAAGTAGAATAGCCAGCATTAACAAAAGCATTTAGTGTTGGTAAGGCTTTACTTTTTTCTAATTTTAAAAGTAACTCTTTAGACGTTTTATCATTTTCTGCAATTTTAAAGTCAATCGTGTTTTCTATGTTTTCTTCAGCACCAATTAATTCTAAAACAATATTATTTGCTGTTAAACTTTCTAAGTTATCAGTTAATATGGTTTTAGAGTTTATTTCAGTACCCATAGTTATATTAAGCATCTGGTATGCTAAAGTTTTTAAGCGGGACGTATTGCTTAAATTACTTTCTACACCCGATAATGTAATTTGCAACTGCTCTACACTTTCTTCCTCTTCCAAACCGTTTTCATATATTTTAGTGGTTTCGTTGAGGTTTTTCTTTAAAACGTCTATGTTGCGTTCTAAAATTTTTACACTCTCTTCTGCTAATAAAACATTTCCGTAGGCGTTAATAACTGCTTTTCTAACTTCTAAATCGGTTTTTTCTTTAGCATTCTTAGAAATTTCTAAAAACACTTTAGCCGATTGCAAACCAACCAAATAGGAGCCATCAAAAATTTTCTGCTCTAGTTTAGCAAAAGCATTGACACTTTGTTTTGTGCCAAATATCACTTCTGAAAATTCTCCTGGGTTGCCCCCAAAAAACTCGGCAGGGATCACAGAAACTTGTTGTTTTAAAAAGTTTTGATAATCGATACTACCACTTATTTGAGGTAAACCGGTTGAAGTAGTTTCCCATTTTTGTTTTTCTGCTGCTTTAATATCAAGCGCAGCATTTTTAGCAGTTCTATTATTTTCTAATGCAAAGTCTATGGCTTCCTGTAAAGAGAAGCTTTTAGTGTCTTCCTGAGAATAAATCGCAAAAGAGCATAATAAACTAAATATTAAAATTAGTTTGTTCTTCATTTTTATGATTGATTTGATGTTATAAATTTGTTTAATATTTGAAAGCCTTTATCAGTAACAATGGCTCTTAAGTGATATTCTAAATAACTTTCCATTAAGTATTCCATGGTATAGATTTCTGTAGGGAAAATGGAACCGTCTTTTATACCAGTCATGCCATTAAAATACATTCTAGATATAAAATCTACATTAATATTTGATCTGAATAATTCGGTATCGACACCCTTTTGAAGGCTTTCTTTAACCGAATCATGCATTTTTTCAAATTGTTTAAGTTTTAGTGCATCAAATATTTGCGGGTAATATTTTTTTAATTGAAATTGAGGTGATGATTTTTCACTTTTTAAGTGATTCATCACAAACATTTTAATATCGTATAATTCTTCAATGGGGTTATTTGAAGCTTCGCAAATAGTATCAATACCATCGCAAATAGTTTCAAATAACTCAAATGTTACAGCCTCAACTAATTTAGTTTTGTTAGCAAAATGCACATAAATGGTTTTTTTAGATATGCCCATTTCCTGTGCTATATCATCCATTGTAACACTTTTAAATCCTAAGGTAAGAAATAATTCGGCTGCTTTATGTATAATTTTTTCTCTCATAATCGGGTGCAAATATAGAACGGAAACTCTGAAAACAAAAAAAGTTTCCAAAGTTTTACAGTTTTTTAACATATGAAAATGAGATGAAAATCTTTTAATAATACTATTTACTTTATTTTTGCGCCATGCTTTCAATAGAAAAATATCAAGAAGAATTTGTTGCTTATTTAAAAAAATATTCAACATTAAAAGAACCTAAAAACCTTTATGCACCCATCCAATACATTTTAGGTTTGGGTGGAAAACGATTAAGGCCAGTTTTAACTTTAATGGCCGCAGAAGTTTTTAATGGCGATTATAAAAAAGCCTTAGATGCGGCGCTGAGTATTGAGGTTTTTCATAATTTCTCTTTGGTTCATGATGATATTATGGATGCTGCACCCTTGCGTCGTGGACAAGAAACCGTGCACCAGAAATGGGATATTAATACAGGGATTCTTTCTGGTGATGCGATGTTGATTATGGCATATCAGTTATTCGAAAACTATGAGGCTAATACGTTTCAATCTTTAGCGAAGCTATTTAGCAAAACGGCTATTGAGGTTTGTGAGGGTCAGCAATACGATGTTGATTTTGAAACGAGAAATGATGTGACTATTCCGGAGTACCTGAAGATGATTGAATACAAAACAGCTGTTTTGGTAGGTGCTGCAATGAAAATGGGAGCTATTGTTGCTAACGCATCTCATGCTGATCAAAATAATATTTACGAGTTTGGACGACACTTAGGGATTGCTTTCCAATTACAAGATGATTATTTGGATGCTTTTGGAGACCCAAAAACATTTGGAAAGCAAGTTGGTGGCGATATTATAGAAAACAAGAAAACCTATTTATATTTAAAAGCTTTAGAGTTTTCCGATGAAGAAAGTCAGCTTAAACTAAAAAATTTATTTAATTCGGTACTTGAGGATAACGATGCAAAAATCAATACCGTAAAACAAATTTTTAATGGCTCTGGAGCTTCTGAGGCTACCCAGAAAGAAATTAAAAATTATACTAATAAAGCTTTCTTAGTTTTAGAATCGTTAGATATTTCTGAAGATAAAAAAATACTTTTACGTGATTTTGGTCATGCCTTAATGAATAGAAACGTATAATGCAATTACCTACTACTTTCGAAAAGTTAATTGAAGAGGCCAATCAATCCGATTTGTACAACAAGCTAATTCTTCAACTTAATAAAGATTTTCTCTTAGCAAACATCGATTTAGACTTCCATGAAGAAATCCTACCTTCTAGCTTAAAACTTTTGCTTCATGAAATAGTTTATAAATTAATTCAGGAAAAATTTACTGAGTATTTAAATCTACTTTATATCATTGATGTTCCAGAAAAACAGGTTAAAGCTTTAAATGGAGACGATCTTTTAAAACTTTCAGAAGACGTTTCTTTTTTAATTCTTAAACGGGAATGGCAAAAAGTATGGTTTCGAAATAATTACTAATAGAAGCGAATTGTAGGTGGGGGAGCTTTCTATTGGTCTTTTGCTTTTAGCTTTTAAAAAACGTTAGACACGAATTTCACGAATGCACACGAATTCAGTTTTTACAATGTTTATTATTTTATATTTTGTTATTTCACGAAGCAAGCTTTCAGTCTGCCGAAGCGAACTTATCAACTTTTAATCCTTAGTAGTTTAGTTTCTTAATAATTTTTAATTCGGATAAATTTGTCCTAATTAAAAAATTGACTTATTTTTGTACTAAATTATAATCTATATGTTTTCTAAAGCTTGCGAATATGGTATTAAAGCGTCAATATTTATTGCGCTTAATTCTTATAAAAATGTTCGTGTTAGCCTTAAAGCCATTGCTAAAGAAATTAATTCACCAGAAGCATTTACAGCTAAAATCCTTCAGGATTTGGTAAGGCATCATGTTATTAACTCCACGAAAGGAGCCTATGGTGGTTTCGAAATCGAAAAAGAATTAATTTCTTCAGTAAAATTATCACATATAGTAAATGCAATTGATGGAGATGCTATTTATAGCGGTTGTGGTCTGGGTCTCCATACTTGCGATGAAAGCCATCCCTGTCCTGTCCACGATAAGTTTAAAGTCGTTAGAGAAGAATTAAAATCAATGTTAGAGAATACTAATCTTGAAGAACTAGCTCTCAATATTAAATCGGGAGTATCATTTTTAAAAGTGTAAAAAAATTTAAATTAAAATAGGATAAAATTATCCGAATTAAAATAATTATTATGGAAACAATACTTAAAGATTCACAAAAACAAATCGGACAATTTGTTGCCGAAGATTTTAGAACAGCCGCAGTGTTTAGTAACTATGGGATAGACTTTTGTTGTCGAGGCCATAGAACCGTGGAGGAGGTATGTGATAAAAACGGTATAGAAACCTCTGAGTTATTAGATAAACTTCAGATTGTTTTAAGCAGTACTAGTGATCAGAATATAGATTATAAATCATGGCCGCTGGATTTGCTGGTTGATTATATTGAAAAAAAACATCACCGCTATGTAGAAGAGAAAGTGCCAGTATTACTTCAATTTTTAAATAAACTTTGTAGGGTTCATGGTGAAAGACATCCCGAATTATTGAAAATTAATGAGCACTTTACAGCATCAGCTGGAGAGTTGGCTACTCATATGAAAAAGGAAGAGCTGATTCTATTTCCATTTATTAAGAAGATGATGAATGCTACAATTAGTAAATCCGCTATAGAAGCACCCCATTTTGGAACCGTTGAAAACCCCATAGCCATGATGAAGGATGAGCATGATAATGAAGGCGTGCGTTTTAGAGACATTGCAAAATTAACAAACAACTATAATCCGCCTGCAGATGCTTGTAATACGTTTAGAGTCACTTATGCTATGCTAGAAGAATTTGAAAAAGATTTGCATTTGCATATTCATTTAGAAAATAACATTTTGTTTCCTAAGGCTATTAAATTAGAACAACAATTTAGTTAGTGATTAATTTTTTTGATGCTTAAAATTCCAGAAAGATACTTTTTATGCTTTTTGGAATTTTATATTTAAGGCACTAAAATAGTTTATCTTCATACTTGTAATATCTGTTCTGAAGTAATTTTTTTATATGTTTTAGCTACTGAATTTTCTTTTAATCCAACGTCGTGTTGGCGTTTCAATATATCTAAAAGATAACCATCCGATAAAAGTAGTTACTGCTAGGAACCCCATTAATAATAATACTGAGGGTATATTTTCGACCAATATTTGAAATACTTTTTTAGGATTTTTACCTACTTCTGTAAAAGGTATTAGCAATGTATGAATTAAAATCATATGCCAGATATAAATAGAAAAAGACCAATCTCCTAATTTTTTTAATATTGAAAAGGAATAAAATTTATCTATATTTTTACTTCCATATGCCGATGCTAAAATTATTATTGCAATTAAAAACACTGATATAACATCAAACCAACCAGTAGCCATAGATATTATTGAAAAAGCCGTTAGTGTTATTAAAGTCCATCCGTTTCCAAGAATGGATTTAAAATTCAACTTTTCAAAGACTAGCCAAATTCCCATACCACAAATAAAACCTATTATTCCCCTTAGCGTTCCATAATGCCAGTTTACGTCTAATGTTCTTTTATTTGGATTTAAAGGAAAATCCATAAAAGGCTCCTTTGCAGATAGTACAAATTCAATCAAAATCCAGCCTAAAAGAGCTAATACAATCGGTAAAAATTTCTTGATTCCCTTTAGCTTAATAAAAATTGCAAATAGAAATGGAAATAAAACATACGCCCACCATTCTGCACTTAAACTCCATGCTGGAGCATTCCAAGTATCAAAATTATAAATGCCCACAGTTTGTAAAAAAGCTAATTGAACTGGTATACCGTCTAACCTATATATGTGTTGTTTAAATGATCCTAAATTGTCGTACCCTATTTTAGAAACTAAACATAGAAAGATTAAAACTTCAGCACATATAGTTAGTATATGTAATGGGTATATTCTTGCTAAACGAGCTACTAAAAAATTCTTATAGCTCGCTTTTTTAACTCCTTTATTAAAATTAGGTTCATAAACATAGCACATTATAAATCCACTAAGAATAAAGAAAAGATCTACCATTAGGTAGAATTTATCAATTAAATGAGCGATATGAGATGTAGCAATAGCAATTACAAAAAAGTGAAAGTGTAATACGGCAACCAAAATTGCGGTTATTCCTCGTAACGATGTTAAATTATGTAAATATGGTTTTTGCATATACAATACTACTTGAAATTAATGCAAATAAATATTACAAATGATTTGAATTCTATAACATATAAACTCTGAAAATTAGCCTTAGAGTAGAACAAATGGTTTTCATTTATATACAAAATTCAAAAAAAAATGGAAATCAAATTCTTAGATTCTAATTTACAAGATTATATGTTTTAAGGTATTAATTATAATTAATTTACACGTTACTTTACGTGTTGTTTTATTGCGTTATGCCATATTTTATAACCTTCTAAATTCATATGTAACTTATCCGAAGAAAATAAATTAGTGTTTATTTTTTTAACCTTTAACATTGGTTTCTAGGTGTCTACAAAATATAATTTGGAGTCTTTCTTGGTCATACACTTCAATCTTCTGTTAAATTATTTATATTTCTTTTTTAGATACCACCTTTTAGGACTTGGTTTAGCAGAGATTAAAACAATATAGGTTTCTTTATTATTTAGTTTTATTTTTTTAATTATAGTTTTAAAATTATTTAAAATCTCTTTTGGGGTTTTATCATATGCAATATCATTATCTCCCTCATAGATAAATACTTTTGTCGGGTTATATTTAATTATTAATTCGTCTGTATAGTGTAATAAACCCGCTCTGCGAAGTCTGTGACTTCGTAGCGTTAAATAAAAAGGGAAACTAGTTTGTACCTTAAATCTGCATGTCATTCAAAAGTTTATCTTTTTAAAGCTTTTATGTTTAAAAACATCAATAATAATAAGTTAAAATCTATTTTTTTATATAACCTTTGTAGACAAACCATGGTTTCCCCTGATTCAATATTAATCCTTCAAGAGTAACTTTTGCTTCAGTTTCTGCAGTATTGTTTTTACAACTATATGCAGCAATAATTAGAAAAATAACTATTAAATATTTCATAGTCTTGAAATTAAAAGTCCTTCTTTTTAGATTTTAATACGATTCGTAATACAGGTAAAACAACCCAAATAACTAACATTAAGAAAGATATAATGAGTCCAAAATTAGTTCCAAAGAATTTTTTAAAGACAGCTCCTGTATATCCTAATAATGCTGAAATATCCAGCTTTAATAAAATAAGTGTTCTTGATAAATCTATGGGGTTTAACATGGTTCCAATAAGAGATAGTTTGTCTAACGGATAATCTTCAAATAACACTAGAGACATTAAAAACAAACCGTCGTAAATAATGGCTAGAAAGAGCCAAAGCAAAATGGCATATCCAAAACCTTTAATCTTATTTTCGTTAGTTAGTGCGATATTAAAAGCTAACGCTGTAAAAATTAGTGTTAGAAATATTCCTGTAATTAGCAGTAAAGAGAAATCCCAAATAGCATTTGATTTGAATAATCCATAAGCGATAAAGGGGATGCCTAACCCTAAAATTAAACTCATAGATAAGGAGATAGCAACCCCTAGATATTGTCCTAGGAATATAGACGAGCGTTTTAGGGGTTGTGCTAATAACAATTCTGTAAATTCTTTAGAATTATAATAATACATGACCCCAAAAATGGTTCCTATTAATGGAACTAGTACTAGAATGACATTCATTAATGTAATGACTGCTTTTGATAAATCATTATTTAGAAATAGTAAAACGATTCCTAGTAATAAGTAAAATGCGAAATAGACATAACTCCAACGGCTACGCATTAAATCGAAAAAACTATATTTTAATATTTTAAGCATGATTTTCTGTTAAAATGGATGCAATAGCGTGTTCAAAATCTGGTTGATTGGTCTTGTTTTTTAATTCTGAAATAGATCCTTTGAAGTAAATTTGACCTTCTAAAAGAAATACAATTTCATCTGAAACCTCTTCAACAAAACTCATAATATGCGAAGTGATTAATATGGTTTTTCCTTTCGCTTTTTCTGCTTGAATTAAACCTTTTAACCTTATAAGTGAAATAGGATCTAAACCCGTAGTTGGTTCATCTAAAATGATTAGAGGACTATCGAACATAAACGTTAAAACCAGATTCACTTTTTGTTTAGTACCGCCAGAAAGATTGCCCAATTTTTTATCTAAAAAGGGCTGTAGAGTAAAGAGTTTAATTAAGCGTTCATCCTCATTCGTGTCTCCCCGTAAATCTTTTATCATTTTAATAAGTTCCTTTACTTTTAGATTATTAGGGAAATTTGCAATTTGCGGTAAATAATCAATTTTATGTCTGTAATTGGAATTATTTTTAATGTTTTCGCCCAAGACATTAATGGTGCCTTTGTTAGGGATAACCATACCCAATATAGATTTAATAAGTGTGGTTTTCCCCGATCCATTTGGCCCAAGAATAGCGAAAATACCACCTTCTGAGATGGTTAAATCAACACCACTCAACACTATATTTTTATTGAATTTTTTATGTAGATTTTCAATGTTTACCATGTTATTCTCTTTGTTAACGGGTTGTTGTCTAGTAAATTATCGGGTGTGAAAACTGGAGATACTTTTTCAGAAAAATCGATAATATCAATAAATAAACTACGCAATAGAATAATAGTTTCCGGAGTTCTGTTTACAATGTATGAAAAGAGTTTTACGGGTCTGTAAGGCACATCTCCAATACCATCCTTATTAAGGTCATAACCAGTATAACTCGTCCAGTAATTTTTATCAAAAATATTATCGTTTATCTTGCTGTTATAGGAAATATCGAAGGAGTTGTATAAAAAATTATTTTCTACAAAGCTATTTGTGTAGCAAGCCCCTCGAACTTTTATAGCCCACCCGTTATTAATAAAATTATTGTTTTTATAAATAATACGGTTTGAGCCTTCAATGTTAATACCAATGGTGTTTTCTTCAAAAGTGTTTCCTATAATTTCGGCATCATTTATTTCTTTTAAAAGCATGCCATAAGATGCTGTTCCCCAGTTTTTCTTAAAAATGTTATTTAGCATCTTTATCTTTTTCGAAAACATAACGGCAACACCAGCACCGTTTTTTTCAAATGTATTGTCTTGGTAAATGTCATTATTAGAAAACATAAAATGTAAACCATAACGAAGGTTTTCTGCACTAACATTATTTTTAATTAGACAATCATCAGAAAATTCTAAATAAATACCATCTCGTACATGTTGTACAAAATTGTGTTCAATTTCAATATTTTTACTGTACCATAATTGAATACCATTTCCGGAATTATACTCTTCAACAGCATCACCAATGATCTTGTTATGAAACACTTTTCCATCTCGCGACTTTTCTAAATAAATTCCAAAAAACAGTTTTTCTAAAACTAAATTTTGAATCACGAAATTCTTGCTTTTTCTTACTCGAATAGCTGCATAGTCCTCAGTATAACTTGTGCCTACATTTATAATAAATAAGCCATCAACGGTTACATTATCAGAAACAATCGTTATAATTTCACCTTTTAATTCGCCATCAATTACTGGGTAATCCTCACCAATAATAGTTAGAGGTGTATCAATTATAATATCATGTTCTTTGTAAGTGCCTTTTTTTACCAGAATAGTATCAAAATCTTTAGCTATTGCCACGGCATTTTTTAAAGTTGAAACAGGACATGTATTACAGACCTCAATATTTTGAGCATATGTAGAGTAGGCTATTAAAATGGCAGCGAAAAAAAGCAATAAGTTTTTCATAATATTAGCCTTTTAAATGTGCTAATAATGCGTCCCAATTATATAGTGTGCCACCTTTTTCTTTTTGAACTTTTTTAGCATCTTCTTCAGATTTAAAGGCAGATAAGAATGCGCCCATAGGGCTTGGGATACTTTTACTTATTAGGAAGCTTGCTTCCGTAGCATCTATTAAAGTTTCTGGTTCATTATAATTGTTCGATAAATAGAGTTGAATTTCGGATACGTCAAATTCTTTTGTAAAATTGATCATACATTCTGTAGCATCAAACTTGTATACTTTGCCTTTTTTTGTAACAATTTCGGCAGCGTGAATTTTGTCTACAATAGTCATTTTACAAAAATAACAACCGTCATTTCCATAATCAATGGCTTGTGGCTTAACATTACAGCCAAAGCATAGCAGTAATAATAATATTGTTGAATATAGTTTTAGTGTTTTCATGTTTTAGTGTTTTAGCCTTATTCCTAACCCTTTCTGAAGGAAAGGAACTTCATTGTATCAAGTCTTTCCCTTTGGGAAGGGTTTAGGATGGGATTTTATTCTGTTTCTTTCCAAATAAATAAGCTACGAATGAGGTTGCAATTCCCAATCCAAGGAAAAATGCTCCTAATCTTGGATAAGAATGCGCTCTAAAATTTAAAATATCTTTGCTTCCAAATAATGGAGGTTGAAAGCCCATAACACTTCCATCTGGATTAGTAAACTTCATAATGGCTTTAGGATCTAAGTCATGCCCATAATCGTGCTCCCATAGATAGAAATCATAAAGTCCTGCACTACTTAAAACGATCATTAAAATAAACCAGAATAAGAACCATTTATAGTTGCCTTTATAAGCAATTAATAGGCCTATAACAGTTGTAATAATAATTCCTATGGGAAAAATTTTAAATTCAGGAATTGCTTCAGGAATGTATTTCATTCCTACGTAATGGTTCATCAAATTAATGTTTTTAATATCATGTGGGTGTACATCAGAAAAATCATTAATATGAATATACATACCTAGCGGAGTTGGGTATTGCGGTGCTTCCAGTGTTATTTTCCACAGGGGAAAAAAGAATAGCCCTAGAGGTAATAAAGCCGCAATTAGCATGATGATATTTGATCTTTTCATCTTTATAATTCCCGCGAAAACGAGAATCTCGTTTTTAGTTATACTATTATTTTTTAAGGTGTTATCCTTAATCAAGAGCATTAAGCATTCAAATATTAATTAGTAGAATACTTTTGAGAGTCCTGCTTTACTGAAACAAGTTCAGTACAAGTTGCAGGAATTTTAGTGTCGTAAAAAAGAAAGGCGAGAGCGAAATGAATAACTCTCGCCTTAAATAGGGAAATAAACACTAAAACAAAATTTCCCTTCTATTCAATATCTTCACCAAGCGACCATTTTAAAGGTGTATTGGCATTTGCTGGAGATACGCGAACGTAACCTTGCATTTCTTGATGTAATGCAGAACAGAAATCTGTACAATAAAAAGGCCATACACCTACTTGTTTGGGTTCCCATAAAAAGGTTTCTGTTTGTCCTGGCATAATTAGTAGTTCTGAAGTATTAGCCCCAATCATACTTACACCATGAGGCACATCGTAATCCTGCTCTAAATTTGTTACATGGAAATATACTTTGTCACCTACTTTAACACCTTCTATATTATCCGGTGCAAAGTGACTACGTATCGTGGTCATGTAAACATGAACCGTTTTACCATCTCTAACAACTTTTGCATCAGCTTCAATTAAAGTTGCATAGGGGTGTTTGTTGTCTTCTAATTTGAAAAGTTTTTTAGAACGTGGTTTTATTAAATCTGCAGGGCATCCAGCTGCATAGTGAGGTTCTCCAATGGTTGGAAAATCTAATAAAAGTTCCATTTTTTCTCCAGAAATATCATAAAGTTGAGCCGACTGTGTTACTTCGGGACCTGTTGGTAAATAACGATCTTTGGTAATTTTATTCATGGCTACGACATATTTTCCCCAAGGTTTTTGTGAGTTTCCTCCAGGAATCATTAAGTGACCAACGGAATAGTAACAAGGTTGTCTGTCTACAACTTCCCAGGTTCCTAATTTCCATTTTACAACTTCAGAAGAAATAAAGAAGGTTGTATAGGCGTTTCCTTTACCATCAAATTCTGTATGTAAAGGTCCTAAACCAGGTTGTTCAACTACACCGGCTAATACATCTTCAAAATTTAAGATAGGAATTCCGTAAGCATCACCAGCTACTTTATTATTCTCAATAGCAGCTAGCATTTTAGTGAAAGAATGTACTGTTAAATTAGCAGATAATTTTCCGTTACCAACTATGTATTCTCCAGTTGGATCTACGTCACAACCATGAGGAGATTTTGGTGTTGGTAAGAAATAAACAGCACCAGGAACATCTAATGGATTTACAACACGTACTTCTTTTTTCATTGTAGAAGTAGCCGAATGTGTTGCTTCATCATAAACGTTATGTGCATAGTTTGTTGGCATCATGGTACCACCACCATTGTTTACATATTCCTCAATTTTTTTCCAGTTAACTGCTGCAATAAAATCTTTATCATTTTGAGATGCATTTACCTCCATAAGCGTACTTGCCTCTTCGGTATTATAAGTAGTAAAGAAGAACCATCCATGAGATTTTCCACGACCGGGGTGTGATAAATCATAATCAAAACCAGGCATTATTAATTGGAATTTAATATCCATATGCCCATGTTCCGGATCTATAGAAATGAAAGATAAAGATCCTTTAAAGTTGCCTTTATAGTCTTTTATAGGCATGTCTTTTTGAGGGATTGGCACAGAGAAACGCGTTCCTGCAACCACATATTCTGAATTTTCAGTTACAAAAGAAGAACTGTGATTGCCTGCACTATTTGGAACTTCAATAATTTCTGTAGTCTCAAAAGTTGATAAGTCTATTTTTGCTATACGAGGGGTGTTATTACCATTAATAAATACCCAACGTCCATCTACAACACCGTTTGTTTGAGAAATGTCCGGATGATGTGCATCATCCCAAGGTACAAAACCATGCGATGTGTTTAGCATAGGTTTTGTTTCTTCGTTGTATCCATAAGCTTTTTCAGCATCTTGAGAAAATACGGGAATGACTTTAAATAAACGTCCAGATGGCAAACCGTAAACAGAAAGCTGTCCACTAAACCCACCAGATATAAAAGCGTAGAATTCGTCATGTTCTCCAGGAGCTACATAAACTTTTTCTGCAGCACTGCTAGAAAGGGCTCCAGAATTATTAGATTTAGATGCATTATCACAGCTTGTAAAAGCTACAAGAACACTTAATAATGCAAGCGTTGATTTTAAAATAGTCTTCATTGTCTTTTAAATTTAGTTAGTGTTTTAATTATTCCGTAGGAGGTAATAATACTTTATCAATAACATGTACAATACCATTACCTGCTGGTACACTTGCAATAATTTTAGCACCACCAATTAGTGGTTCGCCGTCTATAATTTCTACTTTAACATAACCGTTGTTTGCTTGCCCTAGTTTTTTAAATTTTTTGAGAAAATCTTTCGAGTAATTTCCAGGTGTTACGTGGTATTTTAAGATATTGGCTAAAGCATCTTTGTTTTCTGGCTTCAATAAATTTTCTACAGTGCCTTCTGGTAAAGCTGCAAATGCCTCATTTGTTGGTGCAAATACCATTAATGGGCCTGCGTTTACTAAAGCATTTTCTAACTCTGCTGCTTGAACAGCTGCGACTAAAGTTGTATGATCTTTAGAGCCAATGGCTATGTGCAAAACTGTAGGTTTACCTTCATCATCTTTTATAAAAGCCTGTCCAGATTTTTCTTTTGGAGCGGTTACTTCTTCAGATTTTGAATTTGTTGAGGTCTCTTTGTTTTCGTTTTTACAAGCTGTGAATGTTATAATACACAGCAGCGTGAGAATAGTCTGCTTTAATGTTTTCATCTGTTTGTATTTAGTGTTAGTTAGTAGCCAGACCTGCCTGCCTATTGGTAGGTGTCACTCACATAGTAAATATTTCAGGTCATATCGAAATTTTTAATTATGTCCATTTCATTAGAGGGTTATTCTAATGTTCTAAAATATTCTAATATAGCTCTGGCATCTTCTTCTGATAAATTCTGATTTGCCATAGGGGAACCATTAAATTCAATAAGTAATGCTTTTGCTAAAGGATCTTTTTGAACCATTTCATCTGGATTCAATATCATATTCATAACCCATTCAGGAGAACGTCTGCTTAAAATATTTTTTGGAGCAGGCCCAATAAATTTTTTGTCTGGTCTGTGACAGGCAGCACACATTTTCTTAAATACATCAGCACCATGATTTGCCATAGTTTGATCTATTTCTGAAGCAAGACTAATAAATGAAATAGGGCCAATACCTTTGTTATCTAAATCTATTTGTTTAGATGCAGGTACGGACTCTACTTTTTTTGTTTTTTGTTCTGTAGGCGCTTTTTTCTCATAGGAAAACCCTTCTTTCTTTTTTTCTTCTTTACCACCACAGCCTATAAAAAATGATATAAATAATAGCATTACAATATTTAGTGCTTTTTTCATGTTTAGTTTAATTTAGTGGCACAAATTTAAAACCATATGTTTCAATAAAATATGATAAAAATCATATTCAAGACAAAAACATCCTCTTTATCTTTGTCTTATGTTTACTATAATTTAAAATATGTTATCAAATTCATCAAAATATGCTATTAAGGCGGTATTATTTTTAGCCTTAAATGCTAGTGAAAAGAAAAAAGTAATGGTTAAGGATATTTCTAAACCAATAAACGTTCCACAAGCTTATATTGCCAAATTATTACAGCCATTAGTTAAAGAAGACATAGTGTCTTCTTCCAGAGGACCAAGAGGAGGATTTTATTTAGATGAAAATAATATGAACCATTCTATAATGAGCATTGTAAATGTTATAGATGGTGAGAAAAGATTAAAATCTTGCTTAATGAGTTTAAAAAAATGTAATGAAGAAAAGCCTTGTCCATTGCATAATGAGTTAAGTGCTTCAAGAGCTCAGATATTGAATAATTTAAAATCTAGAACGATTAAAGATTTAATCAAAGAAGTTGAAGCAGGAAATGCTTTTCTGCCTCTTTAATTTCGGTTTAAAAATAAAACCTTACAAAAGGTACCCAAGGGTCAATATAAATACTTTTGTTGTCATCATATAAAATATCATACCTCACTCCAAAAGTCACATTGCCACTTCTATAACCAGCACCAAGAAATAAAGCAGGAGACCAATAGTTATCGTTAAGAATATTTAAATTCGTGTTATAGCGTCGGTTTACATGAAGTTGTTCAAATTCAGCCGAAAGTTGTATCTCATTAATAACATTATATAACCCAATTAAACTGCCTCCTAAAATGGTCGATTTATAAACATCTTTTTGATTGTCGAATGTCCCATTAAGTCCCAGCCCTAAAGCAAAAGACTTATTAAATTCGTAAATAGCACTGGGAGCTAGGGTTCCGCTAAAAAAATCATTGCCAAAATTTAATCCAATACCGCCACCAAAGCGAACATGACTCCAGAAATGATTGGTTTCTTGTTGCGCAATTAAATGGTTTAGACTAAATAAAACAACAAAAATAATTAAGAGTGTTTTTTTGTTAATCATAAGCAATGTCTTCGACAAAATTAGAAATCGTTAAAAAATTAACAAGTAATAATAGCATATTCGTTAAAAGGATATTGTCTGTCTATAAATATAGTGAAAGAAACATCTAATTTTAGTAAAAGTTGTATTTTTGGAGAATATTTTGACTAACCTACACGGGATTAAAAATAACAATGGATAAATTTTCATTTTTAAACGCAGCACATACAGCATATTTTGCTGATTTATACGATCAATATTTACAGAATCCGGATTCGGTAGAACCTAGTTGGAGAGCTTTCTTCCAAGGGTACGATTTTGGTAGTGATAACTATGGATTAGATGGGGAGATTGTAGAAGGTGTTTCTACTCAAATTCCAGAACACGTTCAAAAGGAATTTAATGTTGTTAGGCTTATTGATGGTTACAGGATGCGTGGTCATTTGTTTACTAAAACAAATCCAGTAAGAGAGCGTAGAAGTTATACGCCTACTTTAGAATTACAAAATTTCGATCTTTCCGAAAACGATTTAGATACTGTTTTTAATGCAGGAGAAATTCTAGGCATTGGAGCTAAAACATTGCGTAGAATAATCACTCATTTAGAAAATATTTATTGTAGTTCTATTGGTGTTGAGTATATGTATTTGCGAAACCCAGAGGTTATTAGCTGGTGGCAAACTCAACTTAATGAAAATGATAATCAGCCTAATTATTCGGTAGAAACCAAAAAATATATACTTTCTAAATTGAATCAAGCGGTTACGTTTGAAAACTTTTTGCAAACAAAATATGTAGGACAAAAACGTTTTTCCTTAGAAGGAGGCGAGTCTTTAATTCCAGCAATTAGTAATGTCCTTTTTTATTCGGTAGAAAAGTATGGAGTAAAAGAATGTGTATTAGGTATGGCGCATCGTGGACGTTTAAGCACATTGGTTAATATATTTAGAAAACCATTAAATGAGCTTTTTAGCGAGTTTGACGGTAAAGATTTTGAAGATGAAAATATTGATGGTGATGTAAAGTACCATTTAGGTTTAACTTTAGATAAAACCTATCAAAACGGGAAGAATATTAAGATGAATTTGGTGCCAAATCCATCGCATTTAGAAACGGTTGCTCCCGTTGCAGAAGGTATTACCCGTGCAAAGATTGATAGCGATTATGAGGGTGATAATTCAAAAATATTGCCAATTATAGTACACGGAGATGCAGCCATTGCCGGACAAGGCGTTGTATATGAAGTGGGGCAAATGAGTCAGTTAAATGGTTATAAAACAGGAGGGACTGTTCATATTGTAGTTAATAACCAAATTGGTTTTACTACCAATTATTTAGATGCACGATCTAGTACCTATTGTACAGATGTTGCCAAAGTAACTTTATCGCCTGTATTGCATGTTAATGCGGATGATGCCGAAGCAGTAGTACATGCTGTTGAGATGGCTTTGGAATATAGAATGCGTTATAAAAAAGACGTATATATAGATTTATTGGGTTACCGTAAATATGGGCACAATGAAGGAGATGAGCCTCGCTTTACACAACCTAAATTGTATAAAAATATAGCAAAGCACTCTAATCCGTTTAAAATATATTCTGAAAAGTTAATTGCAGAAAATACCATAGATAAAGCCTACGTAGATAAAATTGTAGCAGATTTTAAAGAGACCTTGGAAAAAGAATATGCTAAATCTAAAGAAGCAGAATCTTCGAAAGTTAGAGAGTTTATGCAAGAGCGTTGGTCTGCGTTTGAACGTAAAGACATAGGCGGTATGCTTGAAACCGTGGAAACAAAGTATCCAAAGAATAAATTAGAAGGTATTTCAAAAATAGTATCAACAGTTCCAGAAGGCGTTAAGTTTTTACGTAAAGCTGAAAGAATTCTTGATGGGCGTAAAAAAATGGTTTTTGAAACCGATACATTAGATTGGGGAATGGCTGAAACTTTAGCCTATGGTAGTTTGATGGAAGAAGGTTACAACGTACGTATTTCGGGTCAGGATGTAGAGCGAGGAACATTTAGCCACCGCCATGCTATTTTGCGTGATGAAATCTCTGAAGAACGGATTAATTTATTAAATACAAACCCGGATAATAAAGGTAAAATGGATATTTACAATTCTTTCTTATCTGAATATGGGGTGCTTGGTTTTGATTATGGTTATGCCATGGCTAATCCAAATACATTAACTATCTGGGAAGCACAGTTTGGTGATTTTAGTAATGGGGCACAGATTATTTTTGACCAATATTTATCGGCAGCAGAAGATAAATGGAAGTCTCAAAATGGTATTGTTGTCCTATTGCCTCATGGATACGAAGGACAAGGGTCTGAACATTCATCGGCGAGAATGGAGCGTTACTTACAATTGTGTGGCGAGGATAATATGATTGTTGCAGATTGCTCTACACCAGCAAACTTTTTCCACTTATTGCGTCGTCAAATGAAACGTGATTTCAGAAAACCTTTAGTTGTGTTTACGCCTAAAAGTTTATTGCGTCATCCAAAAGCTGTATCATCAATAAATGAATTAGCAAGTGGTCAATTTGAAGAAGTTATAGACGATACGATTGCTCCTAAAAATGTGAAAAAATTAGTTTTCTGTACAGGTAAATTCTATTATGAATTATTGGCAGAAAGAGAATCATTAGGAAGAGAAGATATTGCTTTAGTAAGAATCGAGCAATTATTTCCGCTACATTTAGAACGTGTACAAGACATTATAAATAAGTATCCAAATGTAGAAAACTATGTTTGGGCACAAGAAGAACCTAAAAACATGGGCGCTTGGAGTTTTATGGCACAACGTATGGATTTGGTGAAGTTAGAAGTAGCTTCAAGACCATATAGTTCGGTACCAGCACCAGGATCCAGTACAAGAGATAAGAGAAGACAACGATCTGTTATTGATGCTGTTTTCAATATCGACTAGTTTATATTAAAAAGAAATAATTCATATACAATTAAAATTATAAAGAATGATTTTAGAAATGAAAGTGCCTTCGCCAGGGGAATCCATTACAGAAGTGGAAATAGCAACATGGTTAGTGGAAGATGGAGATTATGTAGAGAAAGACCAGGCTATAGCAGAGGTAGATAGTGATAAAGCAACATTGGAATTACCAGCAGAAGTTAGTGGAACTATTACGCTTAAAGCGGAAGAAGGTGATGCTGTTGAAGTTGGAGCTGTTGTATGCTTAATTGATACAAGTGCAGCAAAACCAGAAGGGGATGCTCCTAAAGTAGAAAAAAAGGTTGAAGATAAACCGAATCCGAGTTCCCCTCCGAAGGAGGGGCTAGGGGAGGCAAAAACATATGCAACAGGTTCTGCAAGTCCTGCAGCTAAAAAGATTTTAGCAGAAAAAGGTATGGATGCAGCTTCTATTTCTGGAACAGGAAAAGATGGTAGAGTGACTAAAGAAGATGCTGTAAAAGCAGTACCGTCTATGGGAACACCAACAGGAGGTAGTAGAGGAACATCACGAAGTAAAATGTCTATGTTACGCCGTAAGGTTGCTGAACGTTTAGTTGAAGCTAAAAATACAACAGCCATGTTAACAACCTTTAATGAGGTTGACATGTCTCCAATTTTTGCACTACGTTCAGAATATAAAGAAACATTTAAAGCAAAGCACGGTGTTGGTTTAGGGTTTATGAGTTTCTTTACTTTGGCAGTTGTTAGAGCATTAAAAATGTATCCAGCAGTTAACTCAATGATTGATGGTAAAGAAATGATAAGCTATGATTTTTGCGATATTAGCATTGCTGTTTCTGGGCCTAAAGGATTGATGGTGCCTGTAATGAGAAACGTAGAGAATTTAAGTTTTAGAGGTGTTGAAGCAGAAGTGAAACGTTTAGCTATTCGTGCACGTGATGGGCAAATTACGGTTGATGAAATGACAGGAGGAACTTTTACAATATCTAATGGAGGTGTATTTGGTAGTATGTTATCTACGCCAATTATTAATCCACCGCAAAGCGGTATTTTAGGAATGCATAATATTGTAGAACGTCCAGTGGCCATTGATGGAAAAGTAGAAATACGTCCAATTATGTATGTAGCCCTTTCATATGACCACAGAATTATTGATGGTAAAGAGAGTGTTGGTTTTTTAGTTGCCGTAAAAGAAGCTTTAGAAAACCCAGTAGAATTATTAATGAATAATGATATTAAGAAGGCTTTAGAACTTTAATAAAAGCCTTGATTTTAAATAAAAAAAGGAGCTATCATCAAATTGATAGCTCCTTTTTCTTTAACTTAATATAAATAACTAACTAAAACACATTATAAGATTTATAGAAATAACAATAACAACTAAAACACCTAATCCTATCATACAGTATTTATCAATAACATCATTTCCTTTTTCCATTGTTGTTACTTTTAAACTTGTTATTATCTTAGATTATTTTGTTTAAAAACTCTGCACATTAGCTAAGCTAGTGCAGAGTTTTAGAAAAATTCTCTCTCAAAGAATTAATTAATAGCCCCGTAAAGGTATGCTGCATAGATGAAAAAAAAAATACGCAGTTCTACGTATTTTTTAACCGAAAAGAATTTCCCGAGGCTCTGCCTTAGGGTTTCCGTCCCATGAAATCGTAAGATTCATGAATTCATTTGCATAAAAGATTAAACAATGAATAAAATGGGAATCTAAATAATGTGAGTTCGATACAATTTTAGTTTTATTTAAATGAAAATCAGTTAATTATATTCAAATGTCAGGTTGAGTACTTCGGCTACGCTCAGTATAAACTAAAGTCGAAACCTAATTAAAACAACAGAATTTCGATTTTAGAACCGAAAGGTCAAAGCCTGTAATTAACTTGGTTGAGTATGAAACGAGCGAGACCTGTGCTGAGTACTTCGGCTTCGTTCCTTATGAACTAAAGTTGAAGCATATTTCTATTGACTTTCTCTCAATGATAGTTCGTTTCAAGAAGTTCTTTATTTGAAACTGAGTTTTTTAAAAAAGCGAAAGCTCTAAATCATTACAATTTAGAGCTTTCTATAATTCTCCCTAAGAACTAATTAATAGCACTGTAAAGATATGTTTTGGATATGAAACAAAAAATACGCACTTCTACGTATTTTTTAAAAATGAGCTTTATTTAGATTAGCCCAAAGAGAAAGTGATGTAGGTTTATTATCTAAGCCTAATTTGCCAACTATATTGCTTCTATGCTTATCGACTGTACGAACAGAAATGGATAAGTCTTCTGCAATATCGTGGCTCGTTTTATTCTCGGAAATAAGCTTTACTATTTTTAGTTCAGATTTGGTTAACAAATTTAATACGTCGGGCTTTTGTTCTAAACTACTTGCATTTAAGTAAGATGCAATTTCTTCACTAAAATACGGTGTCCCGTTAATAACATGTTTAATACAGGTTTCAATTTCTTCAATAGCGAATTCTTTTAAAATATATCCAAAAACATTAAACTCTTTAGCCTTATCATATAATTCTTCTTCTTTATCAAAAGTAATAAGGATAACTTTGGTGTTTAAATCGTTTTTCAGACAAGCTTCAGCTATTTCCAGTCCAGTTTTATGAGGCATTCTTATATCCAGAATAGCTAATTCTGGTTTTAATTTTACTATAAGATTATAAGCCGTATTCCCATCTTGGGCACTTCCTATAATATTAAAGCCTTTTGAAGTTAAAAAATCAGTTAGACCTCTTAACATCAATGGATGATCATCAGCAATCACTATTGAGGTGTTCATTACTTGAGGAGAATTAAAATGCTATTAACTAAATATAAGTTACGTTTATATATGTTTAAATATGTTTTTATATTTTTAAATATAGATATTTCTTTTCATAATCTATAATAGCTTTAGCTTTTTTTAAAATATCGGCTCCAATTATGCCATCGACAGGTTTAGAATTATGATTTATTAGAGCCGTATTTACATGAGTTAGATTAAATAAAACTAAAACAACTTTATTGTGTTTCCATTTACCAATCTTCAGTTTATTTTTCTTAGACATTTTAGTATCCATATCTATGGCTCCAGCTCCAGCAGCCTTAATAATAGAATCTTCGGTTTTTAGATTAAAAGTTTCTGTAGCCTCAAACCCCACACAAGAATTTGAAGCACCAGTATCTAAAATAAATAACCCTTTACGTCCATTTATGGTTGCTTTTATTTCAAAATGATTTGTTTTAGTAAGATGTAATTTTACTAAAACATACCCTTTTTCATTAAGAAACTCCTGTAATGTCTTTTCCATAAGGTTTTTTAACTCTCAACAGTAAAAATAATATAATAAGTAAGATAAACAGGCTAACGAATACATAAATTAATTTATTGTTATGAGTTGGCTTTGTTAATTCACCATAATAAACAAAGGCACTCCAGTAATAAGGTGATTTTTTTATATTATCAATCGTTTCATCTTTTAAATAATCTAATTTTGACAGATGGTTTGATGTATTTGCAGATTTATTATCACTATAGTTTTTATAAAAGGACTGCATGATCTTAGATGTGGATAAATCATTTATTTGCCATAAAGAAAATAATACGTTTTTAGCACCCGCATATTGAAATCCGCGTGCTATACTCATGGCACCTTCTCCTTTGTATCGTCTACCCACACCTGTTTCGCATGCACTTAAAACAACAAGATTGGTGTTTAAATCGAGGCTGTATAACTCGTTTAGAAACATTGTATTTTTATAAAACTCAATATTTGCCGAGGTTGAAGAATCACCACTACTGGCATGCGTAGATAAATGTATGATACTGTAGTCTGAACTGTTTTTAATGAAAGCTTTTTTTGTTGCTTGATCCCTTAAAAAAAGAGTGGCATGCATTTCTTCTTTTATAGCGTTGGCCTCATCTATAGAGTAGGTTAAACTATTTTTTGTTTTCTCAAACACTGGGAAAATACCAAGAAGGTCATTTTTACTATTTTCTTCAGCTTTTTTTAGATAAAATGCAGCACTTGTATTGTAAACAATATTTTGATGTTGTACAATAAAAGGCATTTTTGAAAAGTTTGTTGTATTTGTTTTGGAGGTAAGCAAAGCTTCAAATGGTACAAAATTCAATAATCCATCAGGGATCATAATAACGTTTTTGAAGGGGCTCGTTTTTGTAAGATTCAAGATATTATAAAGGGTGAAGGCAGAGGTTGTAAATTTGCTTATATTATTATTTATTATAGAAGCCGAATCAAATAAATGAATAAAATCGCTGATGTGTTTTTGGGTGCCTTCATCCAAATTAATTTTACTAAGATTGATACCATCCATAGAAATTATAAATTGATAGATGGCTTTTTTACCATAAAAATATTCAACTAAAACGGCTTCATCTTTTAATAGTTTATTTTGGAGATCACCGATTAAAAAATCAGTGTCACCTAACTCGGAGTATTTTTTATTTATAGCTTTTTTAAGCATTTTTAATTTAATACTTATCGTATTTAAATTAGAACTTAAAGAAGTGATTACGGATGCTTGTGATTTGCCTAATTGTTCATTTATAAGACGATGCGTTGTTTCTTCTTGTTCTTTAAGTAAAGCAGCTTCTTGAAGTAATAAACTATCATTAGAGTGTTTCTGTAAAAGCGCTTTTTTAATAGATTTTTCTTTTAATATTCCCGATTTATTTAATTCTGCATATTGAAAAGCGGAGAATAAAAGCGTGTCGTTTTTTGTGTTTTGGTAGGTGTTAAAGATGATTTCTATACATTTTTCACTACGAATTCTATTTGCTGCCTGATTTGATATTTTGTTTTCTTGCGAGGTCCAGTTGTTTTCTAATAATTTTGATACATAAAAGCTTAGGTCGTAATAATTAAGTACTGCTTTATGGTCTTCTTGAAGTGTAGCGTACAAATCAAAAAGATCTATAAATGTGTTTTCTGCATATAAGTCATTTTTGTCAAGAAATTCAATAGACTTGGTGTTTGGTAATAAAATTTGGAGCGCCAAATCTAGGTTGTTTTTAGAATCGTTTAAATTATTTAATAATTTGTTAAGCTGAGCTTCTTCGAAATAAAGTTTGGCTAGCTTTCTTCTAGTTAAGCTGTCTTTAGATAGATGTGTTTTTGCCTTATTGAAAGCTTTTAATGCTTCTATATAATTACCATTTTGTAATTGGATTGCGTAATTATTTCTAAACTGATCATATGCACTAATATGAATTGTTTTAGGAATATCTGAAACATCGTTTATCATATTTAATGTAATTTGACTATCAATACTTAATTGGATAATTTTTTGCTTTTGACGGTTATTCAGATTTTGCTTATTGAGGTAACCCGATGTTAGTTCTAGTACTTTTTTATATCTCCCAGTAGTTTTATATAAGATGGCTAGATTAATGATGCCACTTACTTGATGCTTAATCTGATTGCTTTTTTCAGCTAAGAAAATATACTGTTTTATTATGTTTTCAGCATTCGTGTAATCGTCTGTTTTGGTATATAAGTTTCCTAAAGGTATTAGACAGCTTTCAATAATATTAAAATCAGAAATTTTCGAAAGTTCGTTTGTATTAAAACGATTTAAGGCATCTTCTAAGGTAATGATGGCATCTTTTAATTGGGCATTTTGATCTAAATAATAGCCTTTATGGCACTGTAAAAAAACAAGTGCTAATTGTTCCTCTTTGCTTTTAACTTGTTTTTTGAATGTAGATTCTTGCTCGCTTAAGAGGTTTAATGAAGTATTATTTGTGTTGCTAATAAATGTTTCAGCAGCAACATAAATGTCTTCTTCTAAATTTTGAGAAAAAGTAATTCCGTAAATTAAAAAGAAAATAAAACTTAGTTTTTTCATAAGAGTGAGCCTGCTAAAAGAGACTTAGCTTCAGAACTTCCATATGGCATAGAATTGCCAATAGTTAAAATCGTTTTCAAAATTCATAACATAACGCGCACCCAAACTTGGGCCAATTCTGGCAAAACCAGCTGTAACTTCAAACAATAATCCAGTTCTTAAATTGGTAAAAGAATCGGTTTCGTTAATGGTGTCTTCTTCTGTATTAAAAACGAAGGCATCCGGAGTATCTCCTTCAAACATTTCTGTTAAAATATGTTGTTCGCGTTTTTCACTTAAGGATAAGGTGTTTTGTAAACCACCGCCTAGGCCAATATAGTTATTAACATTATATCTTATTAAAACAGGAATATCCCAATCTATATTCTCATAAGAGGCATTCGTTGTAGTCCGTTGAAAAAACCGAAAGCCTTGAGCTCCTTGGATAAACTCTTCTTTAATATCAGTGTTCGAATCGTAATTATGAAAATTATTCATAAGCTCTATTTGCCAATACCATCTATAAGATTTATAAGGAGATAATGTAGCGCCAAAAAAGTAGCTTTCAGAATTTTTTAAGTCGTTAAACGAATTATAGCCTGTTTTAATACCAATGGATATACCTGGTAAAAACCGAGTGGTTGAATAGTTAGTAAGAATAGGGTCGTTTTTGTCAAAAATAATAGCTGTTCTGCTTTTTGTTTTTTTCTTATGAAAATCTTTAGCAAACTTAATCTTGTATTTTACAAAACCTTTTGTGGAGTCGTATTCTTTTACATTCTTTTGTTCGCTTCCCGGAAGGTAAATATTCTTAAAAGTAAAAATAGCCTGTGTGTTTGTGAATGTGGTGTCCAAACAACTATACAAAACGTCTCGTTTGGGGCATATATCACATTTAGGATACATATCCATGACTTTTAAAGTTGATTTGTCCAGCATTTCCGGAATATCAGTTTCCAGTCGTATGGTTCTTGCTGGACCTTCACCATTATTTTGAAACTTAATTTTATATTTTAAGGTTTTAAAGCGTACCAATCTATAATTCATAAATGTCCCATTTGATGACATTTTGTTAGGATCATGTGAAGTCACGATTTCCATTTCCATATCTTTAACTTTATGGTTATCGTAATTGCCGTCTGGAATGTAAATCCCGCGAACCGATATAATGGCACTGGTATCTTTAACCATTTCTGGCGTTGTCTTTAAACTAAAAAAAACATGACGCTCTTCATTGGGCTCCATGTTATCGAACTCCAAGAGACTCCAGTCTTTGTAATATGCTTTAGATTCTGCAATGGTTAAAGGTAGATTTGTTTTTTCTGTTGAATCTTGTAATACAGTACTTGATTTAATAAGATTATTATTTGAAGAAGCGAGGTAAGTCCCTTCATTATCAATATGCTTTGTATATGCAAAACCGTTTACCGAAACGTTTTTTTCGTTATGATGGGTTCTGGTTTCCAACAATTCAAAATTATTAGCTTTATATTTAAGTTCGTTATAGAAGAGGTATATTTTTCCGTTTGTTATGTAGTCCTTATTATTCTTATAACTCATTATAGCTACTATTTCTTCTTCGGGAATAGGTTCGCGATTACGCTTTATTGTAAAGTCTTCGTCCATTGTGGCTATATCTTCATAATCAGTCGTAATAGAATTAACAGCAATTTTTTTGGGTCTAGTTGTTGGTGGTTTACCTGTATCGTAATTATTGGTCGCCCATAATCTCACTTCATAGTCACCTTTGTTTTTATAGATGTGTTTTGGTTCTTTTTCGGTGCTATAATGACCATCACCAAATTCCCAGTAATGTGTGTAAAAAGCTTTAGGCGCACCAGCAATTTGATTTAAAACAGGTGTTTCTGGTGTAAATAAAATTTCATTCCCATTGTTTATACTTTTGATGGTTGCCGTTCTTGTAAGCGTATCGTTTGCAAGTAATTGTTGGGAATGATTATGTACACATATAAATGAGAAGCAAATAAAAAAGAATAATTTGTTCATAGAATTAAGCTTAAATCGGTTTAAATATACAAAAAGTGTTACCTCTAAAATAGTTTCATATGATTCTAACTTAATATGAAAAACTAAAATTAGAATTGATTACTAGTATGTTAGCTGTTATTGTTAATAACACAACAATTATTATCACTAATGTTAGAGTAGTTTTTTTCATGACGCATTAGTATTTATATTTAAATACATAATGTCTATATTTTGTTACCCCTTTTTTAACAGGAAATTTAAATGATTGAATTCGCTGGAAGTCGTATTGGACTATAAAAGCAATAATTAACAACGTGTAATTAATTGCAACTTAAAAAACTTTATAAAGCGTAGTTACTATAACTTCTTTGTGATCATTTAAAACAACAGACAATAATTGTTTTTCTTCTTTTACCTTAAAATTAAATGGCGGAGCTAATAAGTTTAAACCACTTTGTTTTTTTAGTCTAATTCCTTGTCCTGAAATAATATCTTTATTGGGTGTAAAATCTCCTTTGGGTAAATGTTCGGTTAAAATCACATATTTAAAATTAGTTAACTTGTTTATTATACTTTGTACTTCGGCGTTCGATAAATGTTGTAGCACTTGTCTTAGTATAGCACAATCCCCAGAAGGCAACTTATCTACTGCGATATCCAAACAATGGAATTCTAAATTTTCTTCTTTAAATTTTTCTTTATTATACTCTATAAGGGTTGTTACTATATCTACCGCAACATATTTTTTAGTATGCTTTACCAGTTTTTGCCCTACATTAAAATCCCCACAGCCTAAATCGCATACCACAAGAGGACTTTCAAAAGATATTAAAAATGATATTAAAACATCTATATATGGATTTACTATCACAGGATGGTGCGACCCTACACCAGAATAAAAATCAGATTTGTTATCCTCTCCCCAAAGTTTCATTTCATAAACCTGTTCCATGGCATCTTTAGTTGGCCAAGGTTTCTTTGCTTTTTTAATTCCATTTTCTTTCTCCTTCATAAATACTCAATATGTTGCCAAATACAATATTAAAACAAACGTACAAATTATACACAATAGTAAATGTTATGAAACGGATAACAAGCACATAAATAAAAAACCAGAAACTTTGAGTTTCTGGTTTAATACCTGAGTTAACATTTTATGTTAACAATATAAGTAGGAAATCAAAATGAGCAGATGTTTATGGTAAACCATTAATTATGGTTGTTAATTGAGCTTCTGTAGCTACAGATGTTTCATCATCGGTAAATATTATAATACCGTTTTCTTCAATAGTTACAGATTTAATAGCATATTTCCAGTTATCTCCATCTTCAGTAGCAAAAATGATGTGGCATTCTAATCCGATAGGAATTAGTCCATAATGCTCGCTAAATAAACCAGTTTCAGAATCGTAAGTATCTAAGTTGGCTAAACCAGCATCCTCACCGTCATAAGAGATAAAAACAGAACTGTTCGTATTGTCATAACCTTCGGGCACAGCTACTAAAATTGTCGTTTTTGGACGAGGGTCATTATAAAAACGATCTACATTAGACCATCCAAATGATTGGAAAAAACCATAATACTGATTACCTTCAGCGAATACACCACCTTCACCTTGAGGACCGTCGCGTTCTACTTCATCCCATGCTAGGTTGCCGTCTTGATCTATTCTACCTTCCCAAAGGGTCATATCATTATCCGTACCGCCTGTTAAATCTGCTGGAATTTGCATTTGGAACCCACAATTGGTTTCTAAAGCAATACCGTTTTGAGTTGCATTTACAAAGAACTCACCTCCAGAAATAAGTAATCCTTTGTCTCCATTTGGTAAAGTTCCCATGGTAGGTTTATTAGTTGTAAGCATGCTACCTTTATCAAAAAGTTCAACAAATTCTACATCTACAGTTCCTGTTACAGTCTCTCCGTTTAAGGTCAAACAAGAGCTGCTAATGAAAATCTGTACACCTTTTTCAGATGTTAATGTTACACTTCCGTCATCAGCATTAAACTCAAATGTTTGTGTTAAGTTTTCGAGGGCAGCTTCTTTTAAATTATTAAAATCTTCGGCTGTTGGACGAATTAAAATGTCGTTATCGCCATCGTTATCATCATTATTTGAACAGCTTGTTAATAATAAAGCAGACATTAAAATGGTTCCTAAAATGTTTTTAAAATTTTTCATGATTAATTGGGTTTTAAATTTATTATTCAGGTTTATATAAACAGGGTAATTATTTTGTTACCCTGTTTTAGTCATTATTTTTTTATTGTTGAGGTTGACTGATTATTTTTTTAGATACAATAGCATCTCCAGAGGCGACTAATTGTATCATTCTATAAGCATAAGCCTCAGTAGAAGAGTACCCTTTTGCACGACCTGTCGCAGTTTCGACTTCCCAGAAATAATTTCTTTTAGAATTGTTTTTTGCTTCAGTCTTTAAAACAAAATAACTTTCAATTTTTGACGCTCTTACAATTTCTCCAGAACTTGTTAAAGCAATCATACGTTTTGCATCTTCTACAGAAAGAGAGGTTCCTGAGTAAATACTTTTATTGGTTTCTACTTTCCAGTCATAAACTTTAACTAAGTTTTCATTGGTAATATCTACACTTACAGTTGTTGTATTAAGGTTCGATGTTAAGGTTGTAGCATGAGAGCTTAATATTGATAATACTACAGTACCGATAATTAAAAATGATTTTTTACTCACGTCATTAATATTTTTTAAGTGTTCGTGAAATTTCTTTGTAATTTTCATGATTTCTAATTTTTATGGATTAATTAAGTGTTTCAGTATTTTTAACTGTCACACCCTTATATCAGAACCATTTAAAAATTGTTACCCTTTTATTTCAAAGTTTTTTTATTTTGAAAAGAATTCCCCGAGGTTTTGTCTCGGGGTTTCCATTGAAATTGTCATTCTCGTGAAAACGGGAATCTAAATACAGAATTTCTATTTTTGACCCAAAAGATTAAAATGAAACAGGTAAAATATTTCTATGCTTTGTCTTGAGAATAGCTGGTTTCAAGAAATTCTTTATTTTAGTAGCAAATACAAGGGTTAATGAGTGAAAAAAAAATACACGAAGACCAGAAGTATATAGACGGATTACTTAAAAACAACTCGTTTATTATTCAAGCTATATATGATAAGTTTGCTCCTAAAGTGATTAATTATATAAAGCAGAATAGTGGGGATAGTGATAAAGCCCAAGATGTCATACAGGATATTTTAATAACCATTTACAATCAGGCAAGTGAAAAAAAATTACAGCTTACCTGTCCATTTGATGCCTATTTCTTTTTGCTATGTAAGCGGAAATGGTTAAACGAATTAAAAAAATCTTCTAATAAAGAGGTAACAATTAATGAAGATGTGTTATCTAAAGGTGACGAAGCTCAAGAACTGGCTTTTGAAACCTCTGTATTTGGTGAAAAACAAGCGCTATTTACAGAAATGTTTCAAAAACTTGGAACCGCTTGTAAAGATTTATTAACCGCTACTTTTAAAATAAAATCGATGGAGGAAGTAGCAAAAAGCTTAGGTGTCACATATGCTTATGCTAGAAAAAAGAAATCTTTATGTATTGGTAAATTAACAGAGCTGGTTCAAAAGTCACCAAAGTTTAACCAACTTAATAATTAATAGCCATGGATGATCAAAATTACATAGTATTCGAATCCTACTTATCTAAAGAATTATCACCAGATGAAGTAACCGCTTTTGAATTGAGATTAAAAAACGAATCAGATTTTAATCAAGCATTTAATACGTACAAAGAACTGTCTTCTTTTTTAGAACATAAATTTGAAGATGAGTCAGCCTCAACAGCATTTCAGAATAATTTAAAAACTATTTCTAATACTTATTTTGAAAAACAAGAAACTTCTAAAAAAGTAATGCGCTTTAAACCTTGGCAATATGCAATGGCAGCAAGTATTGCTTTACTAATAGGAATCGTTACATTTAATAATTTCTCTAACCCAACTTTTAACGATTATAATAATTATAAAACGATTAGTTTAACAGTTAGGGGAGCGGAGGAAGTTCTTTTAAAAGAAGCTGAAAATGCTTTTAATAATAAAGATTTCGCTAAAGCTGAAGCCGTTTTTGAACAGTTACTGGTTAAGAATGATTCAAACAATGAGTTGCAATTATATAGAGGAATTTCATTATTAGAATTAGATAAGTTTGATGAAGCCGATAGTATGTTTGGTAAGCTTTCTAAAACACCATCCGTTTATAAAAATAAAGCCATATGGTATTTAGCCTTAAGTAAATTAAAACAGAAAAACTACGATGCTTGTTTAGACGTTTTAAAAACAATTCCGGAAGATGCAGATGAATATAAACAAGTTCAAAAGCTTATTAAAAAGTTAGATTAATCTAAAGAATTCCTCGACGCTCTGGGTCCTTATCCTGCTCACCTCTTGAAAGGAGAGGTCAGAATTGTCTTTTTAGGCAGTTCTGGGTGAGGTAAGTAAAGATATTTTAAGCCCGTCAGGTTTTTAAAAACCTGACGGGTTTTTCATTAGTGAAAATTTATGAAATTCGTGTCAAACTTTAAATACTTCATTATTTTTACCAAATGATTATTACAGACACACATACCCATTTATATAGTGAAGCTTTTGATGACGACAGGAATGAGATGATTGATCGTGCTATAGCTCAAGGAGTCTCTCGGTTTTTTATTCCCGCAATAGATTCTGAGTACACCAAAGCTATGTTTCAACTCGAAAAGGATTACCCTAATAATATGTTTTTAATGATGGGTTTGCATCCTACACATGTTAAAGACAATTATAAAAAAGAATTAAAGCATGTAGAAGATATGCTTGCCAAGCGACATTTTTATGCGGTGGGAGAAATAGGAATTGATTTATATTGGGATAAATCAACATTAGGAATTCAACAAGAAGCGTTTAAACATCAAATTAGACTTGCAAAGCAATATAAGTTGCCAATAGTTATACATTGTAGAGATGCATTTGATGAAATATTTGAAATTTTAGAAACAGAAAAGAGTGATGATTTATTCGGTGTTTTTCATTGTTTTACAGGAACATTAGAACAAGCACATCAAGCTATTTCATATAATATGAAACTAGGTATAGGCGGTGTTGCTACTTTTAAGAACGGAAAAATTGATACCTTTTTAAATCAAATTGATATTAAACATATTGTATTAGAAACAGATTCCCCTTATTTAGCTCCGGTACCATATAGAGGAAAACGAAATGAAAGCGTATATGTTATAAAAGTGTTAGAAAAGTTGGTAGAGATATATGGTATATCTTCAGAAGAGATAGCAGCAATTACAACTCAAAATTCTAAAGATGTTTTTAAAGTTTAAAATATGAGCGTTATAAAACCAAAGATATTACTAATATATACAGGAGGAACCATTGGTATGGTTAAAGATTTTAAAACCGGATCACTTCGTGCATTTGATTTTAAAACACTTTTAGAAAAAATTCCGGAATTACAACTTTTAGATTGTAAGATAGATACAGTGTCATTTAAAGAGCCTATAGATTCAAGTAATATGAATCCAAAATATTGGGTTCAAATTGCCGAGATGATAGAAACTAATTATGAAGCGTTTGATGGTTTTGTTGTTTTACACGGAAGTGATACCATGAGTTATACAGCGTCTGCATTAAGTTTTATGTTAGAGAATTTAGCAAAACCAGTCATATTTACAGGATCTCAATTGCCAATAGGCGACTTAAGAACCGATGCAAAAGAAAATTTAATTACATCTATACAAATAGCGTCATTACAAAGTCAAGGCAAGCCACAAATTAAAGAAGTATGCCTATATTTTGAATACAAATTATATAGAGCTAATAGAACAACAAAGATAAATGCAGAGCACTTTGAAGCTTTTGCTTCTTTAAACTACCCCGATTTGGCCGAGTCTGGTGTGCATTTAAAAGTTAATGAAGACTATTTATTCAAACCTGATTTAAATAAGGCTCTAAAGATTCATAAAAAATTAGATAATAATATCGCATTAGTTAAACTTTTTCCGGGCATTACAGAAAATATTTTGCAAAGTATTTTCAGTACTTCAAATTTAAAAGCTATAGTGCTTGAAACATATGGTGCAGGAAATTGTACTACCGAAACATGGTTCATTAATATGTTAAAAGAAAATATTCTTAAAGGCATGCATGTTATAAATATTACACAATGTTCTGGCGGAAGTGTTATGATGGGGCATTATGAAACGAGTAATGCGTTAAAAAATATAGGAGTTATTTCCGGAAAAGATATCACAACAGAAGCAGCAATAAGTAAATTAATGTATTTATTAGGTCAGAATATAGCTGCTAATACCTTCAAAACTATCTACGAATCACCCTTAAGAGGGGAAATGTCTTAAAATTAACTCTTAAAATTTTAGCGTTCAAAGTTTTTTTTGTTATTTGAGCCCCTGTAATTAAAGAGTAATTAAAATTACAGAGAGGTGGCCGAGTGGTCGAAGGCGCACGCCTGGAAAGTGTGTATACGTCAAAAGCGTATCGAGGGTTCGAATCCCTTCCTCTCTGCTGTTATTTTTGTTTTTAATTGCTTTTTTTTTAATATCTTTAACACTTTAACTAATATATTTAAGATCTAGAACATGAAAAGATTATTTTCTATCCTTGCCATTACAGGAATGGTGGCATTCGGAACGACTAACGCAACAACAATTGCAAACACAAATACAGCTGTAACTACTGTTAACACTATTCAAGAGACTACTGAAGAAGGCGCTGCTGCTGAAGAGACCCTTGGATTTCATCAAGAATTGAAAAAACGTTTTATTGAAGGTGGAGCTGGCTTTATGGGGATTGTATTATTATGTTTAATTCTTGGATTAGCAATTGCTATAGAAAGAATTATCTTTTTAAACCTTTCAACTACTAACACAAAAAAATTAACACAAAGTGTTGAAGACGCTTTATCTTCAGGTGGTGTAGAAGCTGCAAAAGAAGTATGTAGAAATACAAAAGGACCAATCGCATCTATTTACTACCAAGGATTAGATAGAACTGACGAAGGTATCGAAGCTGCTGAAAAAGCTGTAGTAGCTTACGGAGGTGTACAAATGGGACAATTAGAAAAAAATGTATCTTGGATTTCATTATTTATCGCCTTAGCACCAATGCTTGGTTTCATGGGTACGGTAATTGGTATGATTCAAGCATTCGATAAAATTGAAGCTGCCGGAGATATGCAACCATCTCTTGTTGCAGGTGGTATTAAAGTAGCACTTTTGACAACTGTATTTGGTTTGATCGTGGCTATTATACTTCAAATTTTTTATAATTATATTATTGCTAAAATTGATAGCATTGTTAACGACATGGAAGATGCTTCTATCACGTTAATGGACCTATTAATTAGAAATAAAAAGTAATAATTAAATATAAAAATTATGAAACTACATAAAGTTTTAAAAATAGTAGCTTTCGCACTGGCTATTATTGGCGCGATTTTTGCGCTAATGATAATAGCAGGTGACGAAAAAGATGCTCTAAGTATGAGTGGAAATATGCTATACGTTGCATATGTTGTACTTGGATTGATATTAGTAATGGTTTTTTTATTCGTAATAAAAGGACTATTTGCTGGAAATATTAAGAAAACATTAATGACTGTAGGTGCTTTTCTAGTAATCGTATTTATTTCGTATTCTATATCTTCGGGTACAGATTTAGATTTAACACCTTTTACTGATAAAGGATTAGATGTAACAGAAGCAACATCTAAGCAAGTTGGTGCAGGATTATATACATTTTATGTATTAGCTTTTTTAGCTATAGCATCAATGGCATTCTCAGGAGTGAAAAAAATATTTAACAAATAAATTATGGCAAAAAGAGCAGCACCAGAAGTAAATGCAGGCTCCATGGCCGACATTGCGTTCTTACTATTAATATTTTTCTTAGTAACAACAACTATTGAAACAGATTCAGGAATCAATAGAAAGCTTCCTCCAATGGAAGAGTCTGAAGAAGATGTTGTTATCAAGCAAAGAAATATTTTTACTGTATTATTAAATGGTAAAGATCAATTGCTTGTAGAAGATGAATTAATGGAGCTTAAAGATTTAAGAGCTGCAGCTATTGAATTTTTAGATAACAATGGCGACGGATCTTGCGACTATTGTAAAGGAAAGAAAGATAAATCATCTTCTGATAATCCAGATAAAGCAATTATATCTTTAAAGAATGAGCGAGAAACAACTTATAAGACTTATATAGCGGTTCAAAATGAACTAGTAGCAGCTTATAACGAATTAAGAAATGCGAGAGCTCTGGCACAACATGGAAAGTCTTTCGCAGAAATGCAGGCAGACTATAAAGATGTAAATTGGCCTGGAAATAAGGAAAGATTAAAAGCGAAGATAGATCAAATAAAAACTGATTATCCTCAAAAGCTTTCTGAAGTACAATAATTTAAAATTTAACATTTATAAATATGTCTAAATTTAAAAAGAAAAAAAGTGGCGATATGCCT
This sequence comes from Flavivirga abyssicola, assembly GCF_030540775.2. Taxonomy (GTDB): domain Bacteria; phylum Bacteroidota; class Bacteroidia; order Flavobacteriales; family Flavobacteriaceae; genus Flavivirga; species Flavivirga abyssicola. The sequence continues at coordinate 2,216,705 of NZ_CP141266.1, forward strand.
GCGGTTAATACAGCATCTTTACCCGATATTGTATTTATGTTATTATTCTTTTTTATGGTGGCCACTGTAATGAGGCAAAACACTTTGAAGATTGAAAATAATTTACCGTTTGCAGATCAAGTAGAAAAACTAGATAAAAAGGATTTGGTTATGTATATCTATGCAGGTAAACCAAGTGCTAATTATGTACAATACGGTAAAGAAGCAAGAATACAGTTAAATGATGATTTTGCTAGTGTAAGAGATGTGGCTGCTTTTGTAGCTGCAGAGAGAGCTTCTAAACGTGAAGAATTAATACCGTTTTTAACTACAGCTTTAAAAGTAGATAGTGATGCTAATATGGGCCTAATAGGTGATATTAAACAAGAGTTAAGAAAAGTAAATGCGCTTAAAATTAACTACACTACTAAAAAGGGTTCTGTATTAGGAAGAGATTAATTTTATTCTTAATTTTAAATAAAAAGGCGTTTTGAATTATCAAAACGCCTTTTTATTTTTTAAAAACCTGAACAATTTTACTTATAATTGTATGTTAGTATAATAACACACTAATTGATGAAACGCCTATTTATTCCCGTATTCTTTTTAATGCCTTTTGTGTATTGTTTTGCTCAAGAAATTAATGATAAAGAGGTTGATTCACTTTATAAGGAAGACCAATTTTATGCGGGAGTAACTTATAATTTGCTAGGCAACATGCCTAAAGATGTTGCACAAAGTGGCTTTTCTTTAGGATTCCATCTGGGGTTTATTAAAGATATGCCTATTAATAAGAATAGAAATTTAGCTATAGGTGTTGGTCTTGGGTACTCATCTAATTCATTTAATCAAAACTTACTCGTAGATAAAGACGATATGGGGAGGACTATTTATAGTGTTCTAAAAGACAATAATACATTTATTAAAAATAAATTCTCCAGCCATTTAATTGAACTCCCTATTGAGTTTAGATGGCGCACATCTACAGCAACTGAATATAATTTCTGGCGCATTTATACAGGATTTAAGCTAGGTTATATATTTGCGCATACAACCAAGTATCGTGGTGATTTAGGCAGGATTAGATATACTAATATTGAGGATTTTAATAATTTTCAATATGGTTTAACACTAAGTGCAGGTTATAATACTTGGAATATATTTTTATACTATGCTTTGAATCCTATTTTTTCTAGCGATGCTAATTTAGATGGAAATCAAATAGATATGAATGCTATAAAAATTGGCTTAATGTTTTATATTTTATAACCAATAAGGTACCAAAATTAACTGCGGAACCATTCCAATAAAAACGCCCATAATAAGTTCTTTATAGTCGTGAGCATTTAGATGTAATCTGGATGTAGCAACGGCTCCCATTATTATAGACATTAAAGCTAATATACCATTAATGTTTATACTAAAATGGATACTTAAAATAACTAAGAACATAAATAATCCAGAAATAGCAATCATATGTATACTTGCTTTAAATTTAAAAAAGGCAAGCATTAGGCATGCCATAGTAGAAATTAATATACCAACAAAGAAAAAATAAAGCTCTATAATTTGAGAAGGCGTAATAATACGCTGTAACACTATAATAACTACTAAACAGTTAAGTATTAATGGAATAATGCGTTCTTTCGTACTTTCCAGATAAATCGATTTTACCTTGCCTAATGTTTTTAATAAGAAATAGAGAAGAATAGGTAAAACAATGGTAAGTATAAAAAGAGATACCAACTTTGCTTTTATTATTTCTTCTGGGATGAATCGTGGCGACTTAAAAAAATAGAAAAGAACCCCTAATATAGGCATTATTAATGGATGAAAAATGTATGAGATACTCCTTAATATTTTATCCATTATATTTTTTTACGTAAACGAGCAACAGGAATGTCTAGCTGTTCTCTGTATTTTGCAACGGTACGACGAGCAATAGGATACCCTTTTTCTTTTAAAATGCTTGCTAGAGTTTCATCGGTTAAAGGCTTCTTCTTGTTTTCTTCTTCTATTACAGTTTCTAAAATTTTCTTTATTTCCCTTGTAGAAACATCTTCCCCTTGATCATTTTTCATGGATTCAGAAAAGAATTCTTTAATCAATTTTGTGCCGTAAGGCGTATCAACATATTTACTGTTGGCAACTCTTGATACAGTAGAGACATCCATAGAGATTTCATCAGCAATGTCTTTTAAAATCATGGGTTTTAAATTACGCTCGTCACCTGTTAAAAAATAGTCTTTTTGGTAATGCATAATAGCACTCATCGTAACAAATAAGGTTTGTTGGCGCTGTTTTATAGCCTCAATAAACCATTTTGCGGCATCTAATTTTTGCTTGATAAAAATAACAGCATCTTTTTGAGACTTCGATTTGTCTTTCGTGTCTTTATATCCTTTAAGCATATTGTTGTACTCTCTAGATACATGAAGTTCTGGTGCATTTCTTCCATTAAGAGTTAACTCTAATTCACCATCTGCAATTTTAATAGCAAAATCTGGAACAACGTGTTCAACAATTCTATTATTTCCAGCATAAGAACCTCCAGGTTTTGGATTTAAATGTTCAATTTCTGAAATAGCTTCTTTTAGTTGTGCTTCGGATATATCAAATTTCTGAATTAACTTCTTATAATGTTTTTTTGTAAATTGATCGAAAGCATTGTCAATAATGTCAATAGCTAGTTCGCTTTGCTGTGTTTTTTCTCTTCTATGTAGTTGAATACTCAAACACTCTTGTAAACTTCTGGCACCAACACCAGCAGGGTCTAATTGATGTACAATTTTTAGAACGTGTTCAATTTTTTCTTCGGTAGTATAAACGTTTTGAGTAAAAGCCAAATCGTCCATAATATCACTTAATTCTCTACGGATATAACCACTTTCGTCAACACTTCCGACTAAAAATTCTGCAATTTCACGTTCTTCATCATTAAGACGGTAGGTATTTAATTGATTTATTAAATGTTGCGTAAACGAAGTGCCCGCAGCATAAGGCATGGTTTTTTCATCATCATCGCTGCTATAATTATTGACTTGAGTGCGATAATCTGGAATTTCATCGTCACTTAAATATTCATCAACATTAATATCGTCAGCATTTATAGTTTCACTATCATTAAAATCCTCGGCATTATCGTACTCAGAGTCGAATTCATTTTCATTAGTTTCTTTACCGCCTTCAAGAGCTGGGTTTTCTTCCAATTCTTGTTTTAAACGTTGTTCAAAAGCTTGTGTAGGCAATTGTATCAACTTCATTAACTGAATCTGCTGCGGTGATAACTTTTGTGATAATTTAAATTGTAAATACTGCTTAAGCATATTTTGATTTGGTTTAAGATAAAAGTAAAAAAAAACTTTTACCTGTAAATAGCTAAAGAACGATTGTTTTTAAAATTCTGCATTTTGAGGCGTTCTTGGGAAAGGAATTACATCTCTAATGTTGCTCATTCCAGTTGCAAACATAACTAAACGTTCAAAACCTAAACCAAAACCAGAATGAACTGCTGTGCCAAATTTTCGTAAATCTAAGTACCACCAAAGATCCTCTTCAGGAATATCTATAGCAGCCATTCTTTGTTTTAATATATCTAGTCGTTCTTCACGTTGTGCACCACCAACAATTTCACCAATACCAGGAAATAAAATATCCATAGCGCGAACCGTTTCCCCATCGTCATTTAAACGCATATAAAATGCTTTAATGTTTGCTGGGTAATCGAATAAAATAACAGGACATTTAAAGTGTTTTTCTACAAGGAAACGCTCGTGTTCACTTTGTAAATCTGTACCCCATTCGTTAATTAAATATTTAAATTTCTTTTTCTTATTAGGCTTGCAATTGCGTAAAATATCAATAGCTTCTGTATAGCTAACACGTTTAAAATGATTATCTGTTACAAAATTGAGTTTCTCTATTAAAGTCATTTCGTTTCTTTCGGCTTGAGGTTTTGTTTTATCCTCATCTTGCAAGCGCTTATCTAAAAACTCTAAATCTTCACGATTATTATCTAAAATGTATTTTATAACCGATTTCATAAAATCTTCGGCTAAATCCATATTCCCAGCCAAATCCATAAAAGCAACTTCTGGTTCAATCATCCAAAATTCAGCTAAATGGCGTGATGTATTTGAGTTTTCTGCTCTAAAAGTAGGGCCGAAGGTATATACTTTACCTAAAGACATGGCATAAGTTTCAGCTTCTAGCTGACCAGAAACAGTTAAGTTAGTTTCTTTTCCAAAAAAATCTTTTGAGTAATCTACTTGTCCTTCGTCATTTAAAGGTGGATTTTTAGCGTCTAAATTAGAAACTTTAAACATTTCTCCAGCACCTTCAGCATCACTTCCTGTTATGATAGGCGTATGCATATAGTAAAAACCATTTTCGTTAAAGTATTTATGAATAGCGAACGATAATGATGAACGTAACCGCATAATCGCACTAAATGTACTGGTGCGAGTACGTAAATGTGCATTTTCTCGTAAAAACTCAAACGAATGTTTTTTGGGTTGAATTGGATAGCTGTCCGGATCTGAATCTCCTAAAACAGTTATATTGTTGACTTGTATTTCAACTTTTTGCCCTTTGCCTTGACTTTCAACTAATTCACCTTTTATATGTATAGCTGCTCCAGTTGTAATGCGTTTTAGAAGTGCTTCATCGAAATTTTCAAAATCGACAACGCATTGAATATTATTTAATGTAGAACCATCATTTAAAGCAATAAAACGATTTGCTCTAAAGGTTCTAACCCAACCTTTAATCTCTACTTCAGGAAAAGTGACATCCTGAGATAATAATTCTGAAACAGTTCGTAATTTCATAGATGTTAAAATTTAGAATGTAAAGATAAAAAAGCAATTGGCTTTTGTGCATCAAATATTTAAAAAACAGCCCTGTTTTGTCTTAGAATTTACTCCTCTTCGTCTTCTTTGGGAATAATATTTATAGCAGGTTCTCTAAGCACTTCTTTGTTCGCAATACTACGTTCTAACGATAGTAATAAAGAAGGTAGTAAAAGTAAGTTTGATAACATAGCAAATAGTAAAGTAGCAGAAACCAAGGCCCCTAATGCTACGGTACCACCAAAACTTGAAATAGTAAATACTGAAAATCCAAAAAACAACACAATGGAAGTATAGAACATACTAACACCTGTTTCTCTTAAAGCACCATAAACTGAGGTTTTAATTTTCCAATGGTTAGCTTGAAGTTCTTGGCGGTATTTAGCCAAAAAGTGAATGGTATCATCTACAGATATACCAAAGGCGATACTAAATACTAATATTGTTGAAGGTTTTATTGGGACTCCTAAATAGCCCATTAAACCTGCTGTTACTAATAATGGTAATAGGTTTGGTATTAACGATACGATAATCATTCTTCCTGATCTGAACATATAGGCCATGAATAATGAGATTAAGAAGATGGCAAGCGATAATGATATGGCTAAATTTTTCACCAAGTATTTGGTACCCTTTTGAAAGACTAAAGCTTTACCTGTCATGGTAACATCATACTTTTCCTTTGGGAAGACTTTATCTATTTTAGTTTGAAGATTTTCTTCGATGCGTTCCATTTTGTCGGTTCCAACATCTTTCATAAATGTAGTAATACGAGCATATTGACCTGTGCTATCAACAAAATTATTAAGCAAGTCTACGTTTGATGATGAGTTTTTAGCATACGATAGAATGAAACTATTTTCTTGCGATGTTGGTAATTGATAAAATTTAGTATTACCATTATAATAAGCTTGTTTAGAGTATTTAACCAATCCAACTACAGAAATTGGTTTAGACAATTCCGGAGTTTCAATAATTAAATCTTCTAATTGATCCATACGTTTCAAAGTAGAAAGTTTCATAACGCCTTTTTTACGTTTGGTATCAATCATAATTTCTAATGGCATAATACCATTAAACTCTTCCTCAAAAAAACGAATATCATTAAAAAACTCTGTGTTTTTCGGCATGTCTTCTATTAAACTGCCAGAAATTTTTATTTGATAAATACCTATAATACTTACTATTAATAGTACCAATGATGTTGTGTAAATGGCAATACGCTTTTGCCTTACCATATGCTCCATCCAATTTACAAAACCACCTATCCATCGTTTATTTAAATGTTCTAAATGCCTCTCTTTTGGATAAGGTAAAAAGGTGTAAATAATAGGAATGATAAGTAAACACAGAATAAAAATAGCTAGAATACTTAATGATGCTACAATACCAAATTCTTTTAACAGTTTGCTCTCTGTTAAAATAAAAGTTGCAAACCCAGAAGCCGTAGTCACATTAGTCATTAAAGTAGCATTACCAATTTTTGTGATAACGCGTTGTAATGATTTCACTTTATTACCATGTAATTTTACTTCGTGTTGGTATTTATTAATTAAAAATATACAGTTAGGAATTCCAATAACAATAATTAGTGGTGGTATAAGTGCGGTTAAAACAGTTATTTCATAGTTTAATAAACCAAGAATTCCTAAGGTCCACATCACTCCAATACATACCACAATAAGTGAAATTATAGTAGCTCTAAACGATCTGAAAAAGAGAAAGAAAATAAGGGATGTTACTAATAGAGCAGCGCCTATAAATAAACTAATTTCATCAACAATGTTCTGTGAATTTAAAGTTCTAATATAGGGCATTCCCGATATTCTAACATCTAATTTATTTGATTCTTCGAAACGATCTATGTGTGGTATTAAAATATTGACTACGAAATCTTTTCTGGCAGAAGTATTAACAATATCCTTTTTTAAATAAAGAGCCGTTCGGATTGTTCTTGTTTTATTATTAAATAAGAAGTTATCGTAAAAAGGATATTTTTTAAAGAGTTCTTCTTGAAGTGTTTCAACTTGAGCCAAAGAAGAGATTGAGTCTTTTATAAAAGGTTCTAAATTAAACTTTTCATTCTCAGTATCCTTTACTAGCTTTTGAAGGTCTTTAATAGAAACAACAGTTTCAACTTCATCATATTTTTTGAAATTTTCAGAAAGTTTATTCCAGGCATTTAACTTTTCAACTGTAAAAAGACTACTGTCTTTTATACCAAGAACAATAAGATTACCTTCTTCTCCAAAGGTTTTTAAAAAATTGTTGTAGGTTATATTTACGTCATGTTCATCTGGTAATAGATTAGCTTCCGTATAAGTGAAACGCATATTTTCCCACTTTGTGCTAAAGAATAAAGTGACTAATATGATGCCTATAAGAATAACAATTTTATTGCGCAGAATCAACCTCGCAATAATGTCCCAAAAATCTGTGCTAAATAATTTAAACATGCTTTATATAAACGAAGCGCAAAGGTAGAAAAAAGGAGTGTAATACGTTATAAAGAGACGTTAAATGTAAACTTAAAAGCAATATTATCACTTAATTCTGGTAAGTGATACCCGCCATAGCGATATGTAAAGCTTAAACCAAAACCAAAAAGCAGTTTATTAATTTCAAATCCGGACTCTGTGTATCCTTTTTTTAAAGATCCAAAAGTAATATTTTGATGTAATTCCGGCTGTTTTATATCACCCAAAGCATATCTTGTTATTAAAACTACTTGTGGTTTATAATGTTCTGAAATGTTAAAAGGTTTGATGTAGTGTTTGAGCTGCACTGTAGTAAACTTATCCGAAAAGAACTCATTAAAATACATGGTTTCAAAGCTGTTTAATCCAGCTACCGAAAAACGTTGCATAACCGTTTCTTTGTTAATATTGTTTGGGTAGGCATGGTACAAATGTGTTAATGGCGTATTTCCATTTGTGATTCCCGAAACTAGAGTTATCTCAGAAAGCCCATTATTTTTACTGCCAATTTTATAAACAGTTCTAAAATCTAACTTAGAAAAGTTGAAATCACTTTTAAAAACGTCTTTAAAACTCTTAGTATATTGAAGTGTGAATTGTGGATAGCCTTTTTTAGTTTCTTTTAATTTATTTTCTGAAACTTCAAATTTGCTGAAAGGATTCCATTGTAAAGAAACGTTGGCCGTACTTAAATGAAATGAATTTACAATATTGTTATCTAAAACGTATCCATAGTCGTAAGTAGGATTTATATTGCTCACAGCAAATTGAGCCTCGGTTAATAATTTGGGGTTAAATTCGTGCTCTATATTTATAGCTTTTGTAACCAGTTTATGAAATAAATCGATGTTTAATAAACGAGGTTCAAAAAATTGAAAGAACCGGCCATCTGTTAAAAATTTAGTGCTTCCAGTTTCTTGTAAATCATCAGTATAAGAAAAGTTTACCCATGTATTCGTTTTTTCGGCCACTCTAAAACCACCTCCAATGCTATATTTAAAAGTATGATCTCTAAAGCCATATACACTATAACCAGTTATGCGGTATTTTTCTGAAAACTGATCGTTAGTTATACCTCCTAAACCCGATCTGATGCCTTCATATTGATTATATTTAATTAAGTATCTTAAATCAAAGTTGAAGTATTTGGTTGGTAAGTATCCATTGCCAAGATGTTTAATAAATTGTCTTTTTTTGATAGAATCTCGAGTCGTTTCAAAGACATTTTCCGATGATTTTTGGGCATAGGAAACTGTGGCAAAAATAAAACAAAGTAAGAGGGAAGAGTGTTTTATCATTTATGATAATGAGAGGCTAAAAAATTACTAAAAAAGCGACATTTTAGTCGCTTTTTAATTATACGGTCATAATTTCCTTTTCTTTCATATCGAAAAGAGAATCAGCTTTTTTAACGTAATTATCAGTCATTTGTTGTACGTCAATTTCAGCATTCTTCATTAAGTCTTCAGATACGTCTTCTAATTTTTTAATATCGTTATTAGCATCTTTACGAGCTGTTCTAATACTAACTTTAGCATCTTCTGCTTCAGCTTTAGCTTGTTTTGCTAAATTACGTCTGCGTTCTTCTGTCAATGGTGGTACATTAATTATGATGGTTTCACCATTATTCATAGGGTTAAAACCAAGATTGGCATAAGCAATCCCACGCTCTATTTCTTGCAGCATACTTTTTTCCCAAGGTTGGACCGTAATGGTTCTTCCATCTGGGGTATTTACATTAGCAACTTGACTTAATGGTGTTTGTGACCCATAATAATCTACCATAACGCTGCCAAGCATAGAAGGACTTGCTTTTCCTGCTCTAATATTAACAAACTGCTTTTCTAAATGCTTTATAGCATTATCCATAGCTTCTTTGGTTGAATCTAATATAAATTGTATGTCTTCGTTCATTGTGTCAAAACTTTTAGGTCAATATAAATAGTTATCTGCACATATTTGTTAAAAAAATTTGTACAAATACGAATATACTTATTTCAAAAATTACGCCAAACTAACAACCTTTTTGTTTTATATATAGGTATTAAATACCTTAAGGTTGGAGTTTTATTTATTTTATAAGTTAACTTCAGTACCAATTTTTTCGCCTGAAACTACTTTAAGTAAATTACCTTTTTTATTCATATCGAAAACAATTATAGGTAATTCGTTTTCTTGACTAAGTGTAAAGGCTGTAGTATCCATTACTTTTAACCCTTTGCGTAAAACATCATCAAAAGATATGAAATTAAATTTAATGGCATTATTATCCTTTTCAGGATCTGTATTATAAATACCATCAACACGTGTACCTTTTAAAATAACGTCAGCTTCAACTTCTATAGCTCTTAAAACAGCAGCAGAATCTGTAGTGAAATATGGATTACCTGTACCACCACCAAAAATTACAACGCGACCTTTTTCCAGATGACGCATAGCTTTTCTTCTAATAAAAGGCTCAGCTACTTCGTTAATTTTTATTGCTGTTTGTAAACGAGTTGGTATATCGGCATCTTCTAAAGCGCCTTGTAAGGCTAAACCATTTATAACAGTAGCTAGCATACCCATATGATCGCCTTGTACGCGATCCATTCCTTTACTAGCTCCAGCTACGCCTCTAAAAATATTTCCGCCTCCAATAACTATGGCAACTTGTACACCTTTATCTGTAATAGTTTTTATGTCCTGCGCGTATTCTGCTAATCGTTCTGGGTCGATACCATATTGGCGATCTCCCATTAATGCTTCTCCTGATAGTTTTAGGAGTATTCTTTTGTATTTCATTCGTTGTTTACTGAAGTTGTGCAAAATTAAACAATTTTTTGCTGTTTAACGAAGACCTATATATCAAAAATAAGAATCACTGAAAATAGAGGAATGTATTAACATCTGAAAGCTGAATATTTTTAGAATATCTGAACTTATTTTGACTTAATTATTTGTAAAATAAACCAGAACGTTACAAACAAAAAAACCACCAACTCTAGTAGAGTGGTGGTTTTTTGTATTAAAGAGATTCCTGTCTGCACAGGAATTTATTATCCTACAGAAGCACGTTTGAAACCTGTAATTTCAACATCACCGTAAGATGCTACATATTTAGCAACATTTATTTTTTCATCTTTAATGAAGTTTTGATCTAATAAACATTGTTCTTGGTCAAGTGTTGTGTTATCAGAAATAAAACGATCCATTTTTCCTGGTAAAATTCTGTCCCAGATTTGTTCTGGCTTACCTTCGGCTTTTAATTCAGCTTTAGCAGCTTCTTCAGCGTTAGCTAAAACTTCTGGAGTTAACTGTGCCATAGAAATAAATTGAGGTACATTTTTAAGTGTTTTGCCTAAACGACCTAATTCGATATTATCTTTTTCAATAACAGCAATTCTAGCTTCGGTTTCTGAAGCAACAAACGCAGGATCGAAATCTTTATAAGATAACGTAGTTGCTCCCATAGAAGCTACTTGCATGGCTACGTCTTTAACTAGTGTCTCTGCATTATCTACTTTAGCAGATAACCCTACTAATGCAGCAATTTTATTGATATGTACATAAGACCCAACAAAAGGTGCTTCTAATTTTTCAAAAGAAGTGATGTCTAATTTTTCACCAATAACACCTGTTTGTTCTGTTAATTTATCAGCAACAGTCATGCCTCCAAAATCAGCAGCTAAAAAGGCTTCTTTTGAATTGTAGTTTAAAGCAATTTCAGCTAATTCATTTGCTAATGCTAAAAAGTTTTCGTTCTTACCAACAAAGTCAGTTTCACAACCTAATACAATAGCAACGCCTTGAGTTTGATCTGCATTAATTTTAGCAACAGCTGCACCTTCAGAAGAATCTCTGTCAGCTCTTTTTTCTGCTACTTTTTGACCTTTTTTACGTAGTACTTCAATGGCTTTGTCAAAATCGCCTTGAGCTTCAACTAAAGCTTTTTTGCAATCCATCATACCAGCACCAGTTGCTTTTCTTAGCTTGTTTACTTCTGCTGCTGTAATTTTTACTGTAGATTCCATATCTTAATTAATTTAAAAAAGTCGTTCAAATAATTTCGGCTAAGAAAAGAATTAAACGACTTATTTGTATTGTGTAATTGTTAATTTATTCTTCTTCTTCGACTGCAGTCGCTTTAGCTGGAGCAGCTTCAGTTTTAGCTTTAGCTTTTGGAGCTTCAGTAGCAGATGCCGCAGCATCTTTTTCTGCTTTACGTTCAGCTAAACCATTAGCGATAGAAGTTGTAACGTGAGTTAAAATTTTATCAATTGATTTAGAAGCATCATCATTTGCAGGGATTACATAATCAACTTGACGTGGGTCTGAGTTGGTATCTACCATTGCAAAAATAGGAATGTTTAATTTTTGTGCTTCTTTAATCGCGATATGCTCACGTTTAATATCTACAACAAATAAAGCTCCTGGTAAACGAGTCATATCGCTAATAGAACCTAAGTTTTTCTCTAACTTAGCTCTTAAACGATCTACTTGTAAACGCTCTTTTTTAGAAAGCGTCATGAACGTACCGTCCTTCTTCATTCTATCAATAGAAGCCATTTTTTTAACAGCTTTTCTAATAGTAACAAAGTTTGTTAGCATACCACCTGGCCATCTTTCTGTGATGTAAGGCATGTTAATAGAACCGGCTTTTTCTGCTACGATATCTTTTGCTTGTTTTTTTGTTGCAACGAATAAAATTTTACGACCTGAATTAGCAATTTTGCTTAATGCAGCACCTGCTTCATCAATTTTTGCCGCTGTTTTATAAAGGTTGATAATATGGATGCCGTTGCGCTCCATATATACGTAAGGAGCCATGTTTGGATCCCACTTACGTGTAAGGTGACCGAAGTGTACACCTGCTTCAAGTAATTCTTTTACTTCTACTGCCATTTTGTAATAGTTTACGTTCTGTTGAATTAGCAATGATTAAGTGGTCATTTTTTAATCGCCTTAACCATTTAGATGCTAAACTAAATCCTGTCTTTTGGACTAGGACAACAATAACTAGTTTTTTAAGTCCTGAACTTGTTTCAAGATCTTTTTAATTTTTTTTAAGCTGAAATTTTTTCAGCTTCTTTTGAAAATGTTTCTGGTAACCGATAAACAGACACCGAAACAAGTTCGGTATTAACGTTTAGAGAATTGGAATTTCTTACGCGCTTTCTTCTGTCCGAATTTTTTACGCTCTACCATTCTTGGATCTCTTGTTAATAAACCTTCTGGTTTTAAAGTTAATCTGTTTTCAGCATCAACTTCGCACATTGCGCGAGATATTGCTAAACGAACAGCTTCTGCTTGACCTGTAATACCGCCTCCAAATACATTTACTGTAATATCAAAGTTGCTATCATTGTTAGTCATAACTAAAGGTTGTTTTACTTTGTACTGTAATGTTGCAGTAGTAAAGTAAGACGTTATGTCTTTTTTATTAATCGTGATGTTCCCTTTTCCTGGGGCAACATACACACGAGCAACAGCCGTCTTTCTACGGCCAATTTTGTGAATTACTTCCATTATTTGAATTCGTTTAAGTTAATTGTTTTTGGCTTTTGAGCTTCATGAGTATGAGTCGGGCCAACAACAACATTTAAATTACGGAATAAACTTGCACCTAATTTGTTTTTAGGTAACATTCCTTTTACTGATTTCTCTACCACTCTTGCTGGGTCTTTTCCAAACAATTCTGTAGCAGTTAAACTTCTTTGACCACCTGGGTAACCTGTGTGACGAATGTACGTTTTATCGGTCCATTTGTTTCCAGATAAGCTGATTTTTTCTGCATTGATAACAATAACGTTATCGCCGCAATCAACATGTGGTGTGAAGTTTGGCTTGTGCTTACCTCTTAAAAGTTTAGCAACTTTAGAAGCGAGACGACCAAGTGCTTGACCTTCAGCATCAACTAAAACCCACTGCTTATTTACAGTAGCTTTGTTGGCTGAAATCGTTTTGTAGCTTAATGTATCCACACTAATTAATTTTTATTTATTAAACATTCCTCTCTCGAAAAGAGTTTGCAAATTTACGATTATATATTTGATTACCAAATAGTGAAGACAGATAATTTCACACATTAAAATTTATAGTTTAAATGTGGGTTTAATACTTGATTTTAATCGATATTTATTAAGGTGTGTAAATTTCTGGATACGGATAAAATGCTGCTATAGCAAACCAATAACTTACAACGGATTTTACGCTTAAAAGTGTTTCCCCTTCTCTAGGACCCTCAATAGTTTTTCCGAAAATAGACCATTTGTTTCCTTCATTATCTTTAAAAAAAGCTTTGAAATTGTTGTTTAACAAAAGAGACTGTCTAAAAAGTGTCATTCTGAATGGAATGAAGAATCTCTTTAAAATAAATGACTCTGATTATGAGTGAAATAAGATTCTTCGCGTTGCTCTGAATGACAAGATTAACCACTTTTTAGACAGTCTCTTTAAAATATTTTTTCGGTACACTTATTTTTTCAATGTTTCCAGTCTATTTTTAATGATTTCTATTTCTTTTTCCAACTTCTTAAAAGATAGCACTTCAGATTTAAGTTTTTCAATCTCTTTCTCTTGTTGAATAGTGTATAATGTTAATTCTTCTATTTTCTGTAATAACTTCGCATCCATTTCTCCTAAGAAAATCCCATATTTATTTACTTCTTCAGCACTAGGAATATCTTTTAAATGTCCTTTTTTTGAGATATGGTTTTCAACCTCTGTAAGTGTTGGTAATTTGTAATCATCATCAAAAACAAAATCTGACCAATTAGAATGTAAAGCTACTTTCACTTCTTCTGCTGCTATATCCCCTTTAACGCCTAATCTAAATCCTTTAGTGTCAGTTGTTCCAATACCTACATTGCCACCATAATCATTTAATATCAAATCACCTGTGATTGTATTACTAGATGAGTTTCTAGATCTTATAAATAAGTTTCCATTAGGAGCAGTATGCTCCAATACAAAGTTGTTATCTGTGAGTTGCGATCTTCTAATTTTAAATAGATCTTCTATTTTAATACCATCATAATCAGCTAAGCTTGATAACTCTAATGTCATTGAAGGAGAATTAGTCCCGATACCAAACTTTACTGTTCCTGCTCCATCCGATCTATGACCATGAAACGAAAAAATTTTATCGGGTCCATTTAAACCTAAAACACTAACGTCAAAAATACCTGAACTAGTAATATTCACATTACCTCCTCTTCTTGCAATTCCTGGTCCTTTATCACCTGAAGAGATATTAACATCACCAGCAAAAGAATCATTTGTCATACCATTTAAAAAAATAATAGCTGGTTCTTGATCGTCAAAAATACTCCCTCCTTGCATAATCCATCGACTTGTTTCACCTGTTCCATATTTATAAGAAGTTGCTTCTTGTGAATTCAATAAAAAACTTGCAAAAAAAATAAGTGTGTATTTGAAATATTGTTTCATCTTTAAAATTTTACATGTTAAACTGTTTCGTACGATTAAATTTACATAAAAGTAATTAATTATATCTAATATTTAATTGTTTTCTGTAAAAATAGTTATGATTTTTAAAATTAATTTGATTCTTAATTTTAATTAGAAATAGAATTGAAAAAATAAGCATAGAAAGTGAAATGCTTAGTTCTTATGAGGGAAGTAGGACTGTAGTTCACCAGATTAAATGAAAACCAAGGCTCTAAAATTAAACAGATTGCTTCGTGCCTCGCAATGACGTATAACTACAACTTTTTAGATAGTTCTTTCTTTCAAGATTAACTATTTTATATCTCAGAATAAATTTCTGGATCTGGATAAAATGCTGCTATAGCAAACCAATAGCTCACTACAGATTTCACGCTTAAAAGTGTTTCCCCTTCTCTGGGACCCTCAATAGCTTTTCCGAAAATAGACCATTTGTTTCCTTCATTATCTTTAAAAAAGGCTTCAGAACCGTTAAAGTCGTATTCAAACACTAGATCTTTATGCTCATCGGTTAGCTTATATCCATAGATTACATCTTCGTTGCCAACAATTAAATAGTCTTCAGCTTTGAAGGTATCTCGAATTATATTTCCATTATTGAAGTCTGAAAATTGATAAACTTTAGATTTGTCCTGGGCAATGATTGCGTAAACGCGTCTTTTATTCGGTAAAGCTGAATTTGTAATTTCTGGAGTAAAAATAAATCGATTATGGTTAGTCGCGTAATCTCCATAAGGCGAGATGCCATAAGTTCTTGAAAAACCTGTTTGTGGTGTTAGAACTTCTGTATTCGGATAAAGTGTTTTCCATGTTTTCCAATTTGTTTCTACTACATCAATTAATTCAGGTTTGTTGTTAATTAGTGGGCCATTTACACATTCAAGTCTTAATTGAGACCAGTTGCTATCTGTATTTCTATCATATAATATTAGATTAGCATTGTATAGTAAACCAGATACTCCAAAGGTACTCTTTGTTCCGTTACTCATACTTTCCCAAGCAAAAGCTGTTCCGGTTAGTGGACAATAATTTAAAGTGATAAACGCATTGTCTATCTCATCATTTACAACTTCATGCCAATCTAAAATAATGTGAGGATAGGCTTTGGCCTGATTACCTTTTACAACGCCAACAACGAGATCATTATCATTTAGAAAATTAGCGTTATCGGCAGTAGTAAAATTAGGATTATCAATTGAAGGAATTCCATCTTTACCAGGTCCTCCATCTTTCACATCCGAAATTGGTATCAACCATTGACCAGAATTGTTATTGGCTCCACCAGGTGTTGTATCGTTGTTAATGTCACTACTGCTACAAGAAATAAGTAACGAGCAACATGCAAATAGATAAAAAACATTTTTTTTCATAGCATTTAGTTTAATTGTAAAACATTTTTTTCGGGTTTATTTTTATTAAAACCCCAGTGGTAATTCTATAGGTTGGTGTTAATTGAGTACCATCAACATTACTATAAATAGGGAGCTCTGCTTTTGTTGAAAAGCTTATGGATGGTGTTATGTTTATGGAAAAGTTAGGGATTATAAACACCCAATTACCTCCAGTATTATCCAGTTTTCCCCCGCCAGTTTCATCTTTCACAGTGTTTCTATACTTAAAAGATATGCTAGGACTTGCAAGGGTTTTAAGAAAAGTAAATTGATCTGAAAAACTTAAAAACCCTTGAAATTCATTACCGTATTTGTATGTTGAATTTCCCAGATAATCATTGTCTATTCCTGTACTTCTGTAAACAAATCTTGTCGATACGCTTAAAGATGGTCTGAAATCAAAACGTTTTGAAGCAGAGAGCCAGTAGATAATATCCCAGGCATTGCTACCCGGTTGTAAATCATTAATTAATAATATGCCGCGGCTATCAACTTCTGAGGATGACCCTATGGGGATTTTTGAACCTAATCCAAAAATTAAATCGCTGTTTTTTGATATTAAATCAGGGAAATTATACTTTAATAAAATGATGGCATCGCCAACACCAGACGAAGCTTCTAAATTTTTACTGCCATCAAATGTACTTGTAATTATACGACGTTGATTTACCCAAGTAAATAGCCCTTCTACAGAAAACCTATTGGTAATAGCATAACTGGTATTAAATAAAATAGAATGTGTTATGCGTAATCTTGTATTATCATTTAATGTTTCAGTTCCTGAGTTTAAAGTGTTCAGGTTATTATAATCATAATTGAGACCTAGTTGAAGCGTGCCTTTTTCAGATATAGGCAAACCAATATTATTTGATAAGGGGATACCTCCAGAACAACATGTTTGAGCATTCATTTGCGTGTATGTTAAAACACACATAATGAAAAAAAATCCTCTGAATTTCATGGCAAATCTCTTAACGGTACATAAGGTGTCGTTAAAAGAAGCGTTGCCTTACTAACTTTAACATTAATAGTTGTTTATATTCAGGATTCTTTTAACGATTCTATTTAAGAGTCAATTTTTGCCTATTTTTGCGGCGTTATGCAAGAGTTAAAACTTTCAGATTGGTTGCCTACCACAAATAAAGAGGTTAAAATACGTGGTTGGGATGAGTTAGACGTCATTTTATTTAGTGGTGATGCTCATGTAGATCACCCATCGTTTGGTCCTGCGGTCATTGGTCGTATTTTAGAAAGTTATGGTTTGCGTGTCGCCGTGGTGCCTCAACCTAATGTTAATGATAATCTCCAAGATTTTGTAAAATTGGGTGCTCCAAAATTGTTTTTTGGGGTTACAGGTGGTTGTATGGATCCTATGATTAGCAACTATAATGCTAATAAAAAACGTCGCGACAAAGATGCTTATACACCCAATGGGGATATTGGTTTTCGACCAGATTATGCCACAACAGTATACTCTAAAATTTTAAAAGAAAAATGGCCGGATGTTCCAGTTTTAATAGGAGGTATTGAAGCGTCGTTGCGTCGGGTAACACATTATGACTATTGGAGTGATAAATTAGTGCCTACTATTTTAGAAAGCTCAAAAGCGGATATGCTGGTTTATGGAATGGGAGAACAACCTTTACGAGAAGTTGTACGTTTATTACAAAAAGGGGTGCCTTTTAGCAGTATTACCACAATAAAACAAACCGCAGTACTTTTAAATAAAGATGCTAAAATACCTAAGAATAGTAATTGGGAAGATGTTGAAATTGTATCACATGAAACCTGTTTAAAGGATAAAAAGGCTTTTGCATCTAATTTTAAGGTTATTGAACAGGAATCTAATAAGCTATTTGCGCGGCGTATTTTTCAGAGAGTTGGAGAGAAGACATTAATGATTAATCCACCGTACCCTACCATGACGGAAAAGGAGATCGATGCTTCTTTCGATTTACCATATACGCGTCTGCCACATCCTAAATATAACAAACGAGGCCCTATCCCCGCGTTTGAAATGATTAAGTTTTCTATAAACATACATCGCGGTTGTTTTGGCGGATGTAGTTTTTGTACGATCTCTGCGCACCAAGGAAAATTTATTGCGTCTCGTAGCCAAGAGTCTGTATTGCGCGAAGTCGATACTGTGGCAAATATGCCAGACTTTAAAGGCTACTTATCAGATATTGGAGGACCAAGTGCGAATATGTATAAAATGAAAGGTAAAGTACAGTCTATTTGTGATAAGTGTGTAGCACCTTCCTGTATTTCGCCAGTTATTTGCAGTAATTTAGATACTTCTCATAAACCATTAACCAAATTATATCAAGCAGTTGATAAGCATCCAAAAGTAAAAAAATCTTTTATAGGTAGCGGTATTCGTCATGATATGCTTGTGCCAGAGTTTAATAAAAATGCGGATGCAAAAGAATTAGATGATTATACTGAAGAGGTGATGACAAAACATGTGTCAGGTAGGCTCAAAGTAGCACCAGAACATACTAGTGACCCTGTTCTAAAATTAATGAGGAAACCATCGTTCACTTATTTTCATAAGTTTAAAGAGCGTTTTGATAAGATTAATATTAAGAAGAATTTAAAGCTCCAGTTAATTCCTTATTTTATATCGAATCATCCAGCCTGTGAAGCCGAAGATATGGCAAATCTTGCTGCTGAAACTAAGGATATGGGGTTTCAACTTGAGCAAGTACAAGGCTTTACGCCAACACCTATGACGGTAGCTACAGTAATATACTATAGCGGATATCATCCTTACACGCTTAAAAAAGTAAATACACCAAAAACAAGAAAAGAAAAAGACGAACAACATCGATTTTTCTTCTGGTATAAAAGAGAAAATAAAGACTGGATTAAAAAGACTTTAAATAAATTGGGGCGCCAAGATTTATTAAAAGTACTACTACCAGAAAATGATAAATGGCGAAAAAATAAGCCAGGTAAACCTAAGCATACTTTTAATGATGCTGTTCCTTTTAATCAGCGAAAGAATAAGGCGAAGTTTAAGAGTAAGAAGAAGCGGAGGTAGTAACACCCCTGTAGTCCTCTCAAGGGGACAATCTAAATCATGAAACCTATAATACAAACTAAAGTTATTAGATCTATTAAGTAGATAATATTTGGGCTACAAGCAACAGATATGCCGTTATAATTGTCCCCTTGAGGGGACTTTAGGGGTGTTTTCATAATTATTCCATCAATTCTTTTACAGTCTCTTCAATAACCAATAAAACACTGAACATATTTTTCTTGACTTCTTCATTTGAAAATCTCAAAAACCTAACACCATAAACTTCTAATTCTCCCTGCCTTTTAGAATTGTATAAAAAGCTATGGTAATGACTACTACCATCAATTTCAATAGCTAAACCAATTTCATGACAATAAAAGTCAACAATATAATTAAGCATAGGAACTTGTCTGTGAAATTGAACACCGTAAGCACGTTGCTTAATATTCTGCCATAACAAAACTTCGGGTAAAGTACTGTTTTTTCGAAGCTGTCTTGCGAGTTGTTTTAATTCAGGGTTGTATGGAATTATTTTGTTTCTCATGGGTTACATTTTGTGCTCTGACACCCCTAAAGTCCCCTCAAGGGGACAATCCTTAAATTAAACTTAGGAACTGGTATTATAGAGTGTTTTTCATTAGATTTAAAACAATATAATTCTACAGTTGGTTTTGGAAATAATGGAAGAAAAAATATTTATTTCAATGTAATGATAATTGAAAATAAATAATTTAATGCGCCTCCAGCCAGTTATCGCCAGTATCTAAATCAACATCTAAAGGAACAGCTAAAGTATAAGCGTTTTCCATTTCTGTTTTAACAAGAGACTTGATGGTTTCTAATTCGGGTTTATATACATCAAAAACCAATTCATCATGCACCTGTAAAAGCATTTTAGATTTATAGTTTCCTTTAGAGAGTTTGTCATAAATATTAATCATGGCAATTTTAATAATATCGGCAGCACTTCCTTGTATAGGAGCGTTTACAGCATTTCTTTCAGCAGCACCTCTAACAACAGCATTTCTTGAATTAATATCTTTTAAGTAACGACGACGTCCTAATACGGTTTGTACATAACCATTGTCCCTGGCAAAATCGACTTGTTCGCTAATAAAGTTTCTAAGTTTTGGATACGTTGCGTAATATGTATCTATAAGTTCTTTGGATTCACTTCTAGATAAATCTGTTTGATTGCTTAATCCAAAGGCAGAAACGCCATAAATAATTCCAAAATTAACCGTCTTAGCATTACTACGTTGTTCGCGAGTTACTTTGTCTAAAGGAACATTAAATACTTTTGAAGCTGTAGATGCGTGAATATCTTCTCCATTTTTAAATGCAGAAATCATAGTTTCTTCTTCACTTAAAGCAGCAATAATGCGGAGTTCTATTTGAGAATAATCCGCAGCCAAAAGTGTATATTCTTCGTTTCTTGGAATAAAAGCCTTTCTTACCTGTCTACCACGTTCTGTACGAATAGGGATATTTTGAAGATTCGGATTATTACTACTTAACCTTCCGGTTGCCGCAACTGTCTGCATATAGTCGGTGTGCACACGGCCGGTTGATTCTTCAACTTGACTTGGCAAAGCATCGACATAAGTACTTTTTAATTTCGCTAAGCCTCTATAGTCTAAAATATTTTGAATGATATCATGCTCTTTTGCTAAATAAGATAAAATATCTTCAGAAGTTGCATATTGGCCTGTTTTAGTTTTCTTAGGTTTATCTACAAGTTTCAATTTTTCAAAAAGTATGATCCCTAGTTGCTTTGGCGATGCGATGTTAAATTCCTCACCTGCAGCCTCGTAAATTTTTGTTTCTAATGAAGCAATATCGTTGTTTAATTCTTCCGAGAGTGTCTCAAGGAATTTTTTATCCAGATTGATACCTTCTAATTCCATTGCTGCCAATACGCGAAGTAATGGTACTTCAATGTCATCGAAAAGTTTTTGAGTATTCGCCTCACCTAATTCTTTTTCAAAATGTTCTTTTAATTGAAGTGTTATATCTGAATCTTCAACCGCATATTCAGTTTGTTTTTCTAGAGGAACATCTCGCATTAATAATTGATTTTTTCCTTTTTTCCCGATAAGAGTTTCTATAGAAATAGGCGTGTAATTTAAATACGTTTCTGCTAACACATCCATATTATGTCGCATATCTGGATTAATGAGGTAATGTGCTAACATGGTGTCAAACAATTTACCTTTAACTTCAACATTATATTTAGCCAGAACTTTAATATCATATTTTAAATTCTGACCAATTTTCTGAATACCTTCATTTTCAAAAAACGGACGTAACTGTTCTATAAGGTCTTGTGCTTCTGTTTTATCTTCAGGGAATGGTAAATAAAACCCTTTACCTACTTCCCAAGAAAAGGCAATACCGACCAATTCTGCTGTAATAGGATTTAAACCTGTAGTTTCTGTATCGAAACATACGGACGTTTGATTCATTAAATTTTTAATGAAGAGTTTCGTAGCAATTCCTGAGTCTACACTTTGATAAAAATGAGATGTTGTTTCTGCTGTTTTTCTTTGAAATGCTGAACTTGTTTCAGTATCCGTCTCATTAGTAGAGTCCTCTCCTCCAAACAAAGAAAATTGTCCAGAACCTGCAGAGGCTTGTTCTTTGGGTGTCGCTTTTGTTTCTGTTTGTTTTGCCGTAGTATTAGTTTGTGAAGTGTCGCTGCCTGTAGCAAATGTTTTGTTGAAATTGTCAATTAAGCGTCTAAACTCTAATTCTTGGAAAATCTCGGTGACTTTTGGGATGTTAGGGTGGTCTAATTCAAAATCTTTAGCATCAAAAGTTACAGGTACATCTAACATGATTGTTGCTAATTTTTTGGATAAACGCCCTAACTCTCCATTGGCTTCAATTTTTTCTTTCATCTTACCTTTCAACTCATGGGTGTTGGCTAAAAGGTTTTCCATACTGCCATATTGTGCTAAAAACTTTTTGGCTGTTTTTTCACCAACACCAGGAAGCCCAGGAATGTTGTCACTGGAATCCCCCATCATTCCCAAAAAGTCAATGACTTGTAAAGGATCGGTAACCTCGAATTTTTTCTGTACTTCCGGAATACCCCAGGTTTCATAACCTCCACCAAAAACAGGGCGGTACATGAAAATATTTTCAGATACCAATTGTGCAAAATCTTTGTCCGGAGTTACCATAAACGTTTTATAACCTTCTTTTTCGGCTTGCTTGGAAAGTGTTCCAATAACATCATCGGCTTCATAACCTTCCTTAACCATAATAGGAATGTGCATAGCCTTAAGGATGTTATAAATATAAGGAATAGCCACTTTAATGGCCTCAGGTGTTTCATCTCTATTCGCCTTATATTCTTGATACATCTCAACTCTATCTACACTTCCTCCTTTATCAAAACAAACAGCAAGATGGTCGGGTCGTTCTCGCTTAATAACATCTAAAAGCGAATTCATAAAACCTAAAATAGCTGAAGTATCTGTACCTTTTGAGTTAATTCTAGGGTTTTTAATAAAGGCATAATAACCACGAAAAATTAAAGCATAGGCATCTACTAAGAAAAGACGTTTTTGATCAGACATGTTGTTTGTTTTATTTAAATACCAAAGCTACGAAGATTGATTATATGTATAAAATTTATTGTTGATTTATACGGTCTATTAAATAATGTAAGTAAATTTCTAAGCATAATATAAATGACTAGCAGATAATCCTAAATTCATATATTTGTTTATTAACTATATGTTTTTTGCAAGAATTAAATAATGTACTTTTACGATTAAAACAGGGTGATAAAGAGGCATACAGGTTTTTGTTTGACACTTTTTATCCTAGGCTTTATATGTTCTCATTAAAGTATGTGAAAGACCATTTTATTGCCGAAGAAGTCGTAGGAGATACTTTTTTAAAGTTGTGGCAAAAACGTCATAAGGTTCATAAAATAGAAAATATTAAATCGTATTTATATAAAATGGTACGAAATACATCTTATGATTACCTAAAAAAAACAGACCATAACGTACGCTTAGATGTAAAGAGCCATGATTCGTTTACACTTACTAACGATTATATTATTGAAGAAGAAGTACATGCTATTTTAATTAAGGCATTAGAATCATTACCGCCAAAATGTAGAAAAGTCTTTAGTTTGTCCTGCATAGAGAAGTTAAAGTATAAAGAAATAGCGGAAGAACTTCAAATTAGTGTAAATACAGTTAAATCGCAAAGAGCCAGAGCTATCGAGCTTTTAAAAATTCAATTAAAAGGCCATCTATTTCTCCAAGTATTTTTAGAGTTATTATAATTTCTTCAATTTTTTTCCACCCATTTTAAGTTTTTATCAGTCATACTAATAAAACAACATCATAATTCTTTTAAAAAAGCTTTATATGTTGAAAATAATACAAAAGCAATTTTATGGAATATAGAATTTCGAAATTAATATATAAATCAATTTCTAAAACAATAATCAAGGAAGAAGAAGTTGTTTTGGATGATTGGCTATCTCATGCAAAAAACAGAAAACTTTATGAAAAAATAATCGATAGCGATTATATTCAAAATAAAATTTCCAGTTATAACAAAATAGATGGCGATAGGGTTTATAGAAAAATTGAATCACAAATTATTGAAGCCTCTAAACCACGTT
Source organism: Flavivirga abyssicola (assembly GCF_030540775.2). GTDB lineage: Bacteria > Bacteroidota > Bacteroidia > Flavobacteriales > Flavobacteriaceae > Flavivirga > Flavivirga abyssicola. Next base: position 2,240,530 of record NZ_CP141266.1, read on the forward strand.
ACATAAAATTCCTTAAATATGCTGCGGTATTTATTGGGATGATGTCATTAACATATTTTTATCAACAAACATGGCTAAATGGAGATGAAAATACATTGCAAATTAATGATGAAAAAATCACTCTTCAATTAGATGATGGTAGCATAGAAATTCTTAACCAAGATGCTTCATCAGAGATTATAGATAAGCAAGGTAATCTTTTAGGAGTTCAACAAGGAAATAAACTTGTTTATGGCGATTCTAATATTGAAGAATCTTTGGTTTATAATACGCTTATAGTCCCAAATGGTAAGACGTTTGAATTAGTTTTATCCGATGGTACTAAAGTGAATTTAAATGCGGGTACTTCATTAAAATACCCTATAAAGTTTTTAAAAGAAGGCAATAGGCATGTCTTTTTAAATGGAGAGGCTTATTTTGATGTTGCCGAGGATAAAAAACATCCTTTTATCGTAAATGCAAATAATCTTAATGTACATGTTGTAGGTACCGAATTTAACGTCACAGCATACCCAGAAGACGATACTATAGATGTAGCATTGGTAGAAGGAGAAGTCGGGTTGTATTCAGGTAAAAATGCTACATATAATCCAATTAATGACATAAGTATATTATCTGGTTATAAAGGTGCTTATAATAAAAATAGTAAACAAATAGCTACTCAAAAAGTAAATACCGGTATATATACTGCATGGATGAAAGGTGAGCTACTTTATAGAAACCTGCCATTTGAGAAAATTATCCCTAAACTAGAAAGACATTATAATGTTACCATTATTAATACTAATGATGATTTAGCTAATGAATTGTTTTATGCCAGTTTTAAAGATGAATCCATAGAAAATGTGCTAAACTATTTTAGCGAAATTCATAAAATAGCTTACATAATACAGAACAACCAAATAATAATTAAATAACCATTTAAAAAACTAACTGCCTGTGAAATAATAAAAAAATTACAAAATTAAAATCATTACAATTATTAAAAAAAATTGGAAGGTGCTACGAACACCTCCCAATCCATTAATTGTGATTTAACTACCTATTGTTAAATAGTTTAAAAACATTCAAAATTATGAAAAAACTTCTTGAAAAAGTAAGTAAGCAAACCTTATTTTTCAAATTTGACCTAAAAATGAAATTAACAACTCTCTTTTTATTAGTAGCTTTATTTAATGTTCAGGCGAAGAGTTATTCACAAAAAGCAAAGATTAGTTTAGATATGGATAACGTATCTATTACTGATGTAATAAATGAAATAGAATCTAAATCAGAGTTTAGATTTATATATAAGATAAGAGAGGTAGATACCCAGCGAAAAGTGTCGGTTCATGTTACTAAAGAGCACATCGAAAAAATTCTACGCATTTTATTTTCTGATGCAAAGATCGAGTATAAAGTACTAGACAGGCAAATTATTTTAAGAAGATTAATTCCTCCAAATAATTTACTCAATAAAGCAAATCAAAAAAATGATACTTCCAATAAACAACAGTTAAAAGTTGGTGGAGTCGTTAAAGATGAAAATGAAATCCCTATAGCAGGCGTAAATGTTATAATTAAAGGGACTTTTAATGGTACTTCTACAGATTTTGATGGTAATTATCAATTGAATGTGCAAGATGAAAATAGTGTGTTAGTCTTTTCTTATGTAGGGTATCTAACACAAGAAATTACTGTTGAAAAACAGAAGACTATAGACGTAGTTCTTATACAGAACTCAGAGTCATTACAAGAGGTTGTCGTTCAGGCCTACAGAACAACAACAAATCAAAAAAATTCAGCAGCAATTTCTAAAATATCTGCAGAAGCTGTAGAAAATAAGCCCAATACGTCTTTGGTGAATACCTTGCAAGCTAGAGTGCCTGGGCTAGTGATTGGATCGGGAAGCGGGCAACCAGGGGCTAATAGTTCTGTAAATATTAGAGGAATTGGCTCTTTAAACGGAGAAACAGAACCTTTATTTGTTATAGATGGAACTCCAGTAGATGGAGATGATTTTAGAGGAATCAATCCAAACGATATTGCAAATGTATCTGTGTTAAAAGATGCTGCCGCCACTGCTACTTATGGAAATAGGGGTGCACATGGTGTAGTAATAATTACAACCAAAACAGGGTCGTACAAATCTAAGTTGGAGATTAGCTATTCACAGTCTTATGGTAGAACTTACCAACAGGATAATACGTTCGATTTAATGAATTCTAGAGACCTTTTAAACTTGCAAAAAGAGTTAGGAGTTGGTAGAGGTGGAAGCTTAACGGATGCAGAAATCAATGTATTGGCAAATCAAAATAATACAGATTGGACAGATTTTATTTTTCAGAAAGGGATATCGCAAAACCATCAAATTGGTCTTAGTTATGGATCAGAAAACCTATCTACATATACATCATTTAGCTATACGGATCAAGAAGGGATTGTAAGAGAAACAGGTTTAGAACGCTATACTTTAAGAAGTAATATTAGAGGGAAAAGTAATAAATTTAAATACGGACTAAATAGTACGATAGGATACTCAAATAGTAAGATTACAACAAATTTAGGAAGCGGATTCGTATTCTTTAATCCTATTGTAGGGGCTTTGTGGGGGCAGCCGTTTTTAAACCCGTATCGTTTAGATGGCACTGTAAACGACGATTCTTTCGACCGATTTCAGCCATTATGGGCGTCGCCTTATATTATCTTAAATAATTTTAGATACAATCCTAATACTGTCAAACAAATAAAAAGTGTTATAAGTGCCAATGCAAGTTATGAGATTGTAGATGGTTTAAGTATAAATGGACAAATAGGAATAGATTATCAGCAAGAGGAAGAATTAAGAGTAATTCACCCAGAGTCAACCAATAGATTGTTTTTTCCTCGTAATGGCGAAAATCAAGGACGTCAAATAGAACGCTATAGAAGAGATTTTGCGTTAAATATTAATGGGTCTATTAAGTACGTGAAGACATTTGGCCAACATACTATTGATGCATCTATTTTTGCAGAAAAATATAAACTTTACAGGAAGTCTTTTGGGCTTATTCAACTAGGTTTAGATTCTAAAACCTTTTCTCCAGGAGATGGTGACAGTTTTATAGACGGAGGTACAGAGGAAAACGGAGAATTTATATATATACCAAGAGTAGAGTCTGATTTAAACGAAGGAGGGCTGTTCTCATACTTCACAATTGTAGATTACGATTACAATAACAAGTTTGGTTTTACAGGAACATTAAGAAGAGATGCTTCCTTTAGATTTGCTTCTACAAATAGGTGGGGTACATTTTATTCCTTAGCTGGTAGATGGAATTTAGACCAAGAGGACTTCATAGAGAATATATCTTTTATAAATAATTTAAAATTAAGGGCATCTTATGGAGAAATAGGTAGTGAAAGAATATCTGGGGGCGATTTTTTTAATGCAGCCAGTGCATCTAGAACCATATACAGGTCTGATACAGGCTACAACAATACTACGGGATATTTTGTTGATGGATTAGGGTTTGAAGATTTAATTTGGGAAACCACGACACAAACCAATATTGGATTAGATTATGGGCTTTTCGATAATCGTGTAAGAGGGACTGTAGATTTTTATAACAAAAAAGCTGTTGATCTATTTTCGCCACGTCTTATATCAGCCATCAATGGGCAATATAATGTAGTTGCCAATGGGGGTAGTGTACAAAATAGAGGGGTTGAGTTGTCTATACAATATGATGTAATTTCTAATGAAGACTTAAAAGTAAATATCTTTGGAAATGTATCTTATAACAAAAACGAATTATTAGACCTGCCAGCTGGAGATGAGGATAATGAAAGAACAATAAATGCAGTTGGGCATGCTATAGGTTCTTACTACCTGGTTCCTTATTTAGGGGTTAATCCTGCTAATGGTAATGCGCTTTACAGAACAAAAGAAGGCGGTGTTACTGAAGTATTTAATACAGAAGATAGAGTTATTTCAGGGTCTCCATTTCCAACATATCAAGGTGGTTTTGGCACTTCAATAGATTATAAAGGGTTTTTCTTAGAGTCTAATTTCTCATTTATAGCAGATGTAAAACGATTTAATCAACAACAGGCTTTTTTCTCTACTAACCCAAGAGAGTCTATTAATTTTAATGTCTCATCTAGTTATAATCGTGCTTGGACACCAGAGAATCCAATAACAGACCAAGAGGGATTGTTTAGTAATCAAGCAGACACAAGTTCGGATAAGTTTTTACATGACGCATCATATTTAAGGTTGCGCTATCTTTCTGTAGGGTATAATTTCTCTGAAGCTATACTATCACACTTACCCATTAAAAGTTGTAGAGTCTATGTACAGGGAGAAAACTTACTTACATGGACCAAATGGCAAGGGCTAGATGTAGAAGCTAATGTTGGAAGGAATTTTGACTTTAGTGATTATCCTAATCCAAGAATATTTACCGCAGGAATAGATGTTAAATTTTAAAAAAATACACATGAAAAAAATATATAATATCTTATTAGTAGTGATTTTCATAGTGAACCTATCTTGTGAAGACGCTATAGATATCGTACAACCAGGAGAATTAAGTGAAGAGGTTGCTTTCGCCAACGTAAACGATTTACAAATAGGGCTAAATGCCGTTTATTTTGGTTTAAATACTGATAACGCCATAGAAATAAGTAGTTTTTTTACTGATGAAACAGCTTTAGGTGTAGAAAATAGTGGGCAAAATCTAGATTTATTAAGATTTCAGTTAAATACCGTAAGTGGCATTCCAGAAAATATGTGGTTAGGTAATTATGCTACAATAAATTCTGTTAATAGAATTTTAAGAGCAGCAAATACTATATCGGTTAATACTGATGAGCAAGATACCTACAATGATATTTTAGGGCAGCTATATGCCATTCGTGCTGCAGAACATTTTGAGCTACTCACTTACTTTTCAACAGATCTGAAGGATGATAGTGCCTTAGGAGTCATTAAGTTAGACATAGTACCTGCATTTGACACGTACCTTCCAAGAGTTAGCAATGGGGAACTCTTCCAATTTATAGAAAGTGATTTATCCCTTGCAAAAAGTTTACTGGACAATAATAGAAGCAACGTTGAATTTATCACATCCAATTTTATTAAGGCTTTAGAAGCTAGAATAGCATTGTATAGAGGTGATAATGATGCAGCTCTTACACTAGCTCAAGAATTGATAGATGATATTCCTCTGGCAACCAGAACACAGTATCAAAGTCTTTTTAGAGATATAAGTACTGATGGTTTAATATTTAAAGGAGAGCGTAACCAAAGTAACAATACAGATGGGATACCATCTTTATACTATTTTAGATTTGCGGGAATTACTGGAGGGCCATTTATGGAGATTAGCAGGTCGTTATTCAATAACCTGAATCCAGATGATATTAGGTATGATGTTATTGTACAAAGTAGTTCACAGATAGATCCTGGTTATGAATCAAACAAGGGAAAAAATGATATTCTATTAATAGGAAAATACCAAGGGCATGATGGTCAACCCCTACTCAATGACTACAAGTATTTTAGAGTAGCAGAAATGTATCTAATAAAGGCAGAAGCTCAAGCAATGCTAAACGATTTGGATGGAGCGGCTACAACGCTAAAAGAATTAAGAGATGCCAGGTTTAGCGCTCCTACAAGTTTAGATAGCTATGCATCGCAAACAGAAGCATTAATAGCTGTTTTAGATGAAAGACGTATAGAATTAGCCTTTGAAGGGCATAGATATATAGATTTAAAACGCCTTTCGAACATCACAGGAACAAGTATAGATAGAGATGCTATAGATTGTGAAAGTTTTAATGCCTGTGAATTAGGAGTTGATGAGTTTTTCAAATTCACATTTCCAATCCCACAACGGGAGCTGGCAGGTAATCCAGAGATAAGGAGTCAACAAAACCCTGGGTACAACTAAAATTAATTTTAAGAACAATGAAAAAATACATTTATATAATCATAATAGCCATTTTCACAACAAATTGTGGAGAACAAGATGTTGCAAGATATGATGCGGAAAATGGAACAACTTTAATAAAGTTTGAGTCGGTAAGTTCTAATGTAGAAGTTGTTATTGATAGCGAGGTAAGTATAGAAATACCAATATCGGTAAGCACATATTCAGAAACAGAACGCTCTATTAATATTGGTGTTGTCGCATTGCCAGATGGTACTGAAGATGCCGCTCAACCAGAACAATATAGTTTTAATGAAACAGTCATCATACCAGCCAATACATTGCATACAAGTTTGGTATTAACGGGTATAGATGAAGGTATAGAATCTGGCGATAGGCTAAGGCTACAATTGCGAATTACTGGAGCTAATTTTGATAATGTAAGTATTGTTGAAGATATACATACAGCAAACCTTATTCAAATATGCCCAATACCAGAAGATTACCTTGTTGGAACTTATGTACTTACAAGTCCGGGTGCAAATATTTGGTGCAGTGGTGGAAGGCCTTCTTTTATAGGTAATGGTGTAGAGGTAGAAGTATCTATTGGAGATTCGCCAACACAACGCGTATTTCAAGCTAAATATTCACCAGGGTCATGCGAAGGGTTTAATGGACCTTATGACTTTGTAATTTCTCTAGCCTGTGGGCGTGCCACTTTAGCGCTACCCGTTAATACAACAGTACGTTGTTCACCAGTGGCCAATATTACTATTGTAGACGATCCTGATAGGGTTACTAATTACACGACTAATGATGATTCGCAGATAACCATCAATGTTATTGATGATATTAATGGATCCTGTACAGCTTGTTGCGGAGCGCCCTTTACAAACCAAAGTTTCACTCTAACAAAATTATAATGATGAAGACATATAAAGAATTATTCTTGTGTATAACAGTTGTTTCTCTCTTTATACTTTTTGGCTGTTCAAACAATGCAGATCAGTTTAATGGGAACAATCCAAAATCTGGATATGTTGAAATTGATGCTGAGAATTTATTGGCTATCAGTGAAGAAGTTGGTTCACTAACACTTCCTGTAAATTTAAATACGTCAACAAACCCTAATGGAGTAGCTGTTTCTTATACGATTGAAGCTGTAAATGGAACATTGCCAACTGGTTTTAATGATATTTCAAATGGTCATGTAATAATTGAGCAAGGAAAAGATATAGGTTTTATTGAACTTGCTATACCAGATAGTGACCAAGAGTATTCGTTTAAAGTGTCGCTTACTCAGGTAGATGATACAGATTTTTCTATTGGTCTTGATGGTGACTCAAAAGTGACCAATACTACTGTTTTTGTAGGTTTAAAAGATACCATTCAAATTACTATAGATGAAAACCCGGATGAAAATCAAGTGCTGGCAAGTTTAGCTTCAAACTTTATTACCGGAACGACGTTTTCAATAGAATCAGAGAGTGTACCAGGCTCTATGGCTGTTGATGAAACCACAGGAGAACTTAGTGTTCTTGATCGTTTCGCTTTCGATAGAGAAGCTAATCCAGTGCTAACAGCAAGCGTTAATATTAATGTGGGGAACACGTCTATTACTAAAAATATAGAAGTCACCTTAAATGATATTACTATTATTTGGTCTGGACCCATGGTAACTTTTACCAAGCTAGATGGTTCAAATTGGAACTTACCAGAGAATCAAGACAGAATCACTGATGATGTATGGATAACAAGACAAAACCGTTGGAGTATTTTTAACATTGCCCAAGGCGATCTTACCTCCAGAATTCGTTGTAATGACAATTCAGTAGATGGAAGTAGACCCCTATTAACAAGATGGGCAAGAGGAAATACAAGCGATCTTGAATCGTTAACATTTACACCATTTTTTAATGGTTATGTATGTGGACCTGGAGTAAACCTTCCTTTTAACCAAGAGTCAGTTTTAGAAATCTACGGAGAGGATATCTTTATTGATTTGGTATGGTTGTCATGGTCTAATAGAGGTGCAGGTGGTTTCAGTTATATGCGTTCAACACCATAATAAATTATACTATATTGCTTGACTATCTATATTAAACTCAAAATACTCATTTCATGAAAATCATAATCAGAGCCCCATTTTTTTTACTGTTAATTTTTTCTACCATTTCTTTTTCACAAGAAAAAGAGTATGGTTTTGATGGAGGGGAATATAAATTTAACACAGATAAAGTGCCTTGTTTAACACAAACACAAAGAACAGCTATTATTAACAACTTAAAAGATAGTCAAGCAGTATTAAAATCACAAAACAAACTAGTTAAAGCGAATAAGAGTATTCCTAATCCGTTATTTATTTGGCCAGTAAAAAAAGCAAGCGGTGTTACCTATAACGAGGTTTGGGCTATTTCAAATTATGTAGATCATAATACGGCTTTCCCTGATCAAATTACAGATTATAATGGGGGTAATAACTCTTATGATACAAATAGCGGATATAATCATCAGGGGACAGATATTTTTACCTGGCCTTATACATGGAAAATGCTAGATGACAATGCAGCTGAAGTTATTGCCGCATCCAGTGGTCAAATTATTTTTAAAAGAGATGGACAGTTTGATAGAAGTTGCTCATTTAATAATAATCCTTGGAATGCTGTTTATGTAAAACACAATGATGGTAGTGTGGCTTGGTATGGACACCTGAAAAGTGGATCATTAACAACAAAAAATGTTGGAGACATGGTTGCTCAAGGCGAATATCTAGGTGTTGTAGGTAGTTCGGGAAATTCAACTGGGCCTCATTTGCATTTTGAGGTTTATGAAGATGATAGCTATAGCTATGATAAATTAATAGATCCTTATGCTGGACCTAGCAATAATTGGAATGCGACTACATGGTGGGCATCTCAAAAATCCTACACAAACCCTACAATTAATGCCTTTACTACTAATACTGGTGATCCTGATTTTGGATCGTGTCCAAGTACAGAGGTCACCAATGAAAGTAATCAATTTGATTCTGGAGATACAGTTTATTTTATAGCTTTTTTAAAAGACCAGTATATCGGTTCTTCTTTAAACATTAAAGTATATAACCCCAGTAATGCCTTGGTTTATGATTGGAATCATACTATCCCTAACAACGGTACGACTTATTGGTGGAGATGGTCTGCACCAGTAGTTGATGAAGGTGTCTGGAGAGGTGAAGCTACTTTTGAAGGGGTTACAATAACACATTCTTTTAATGTTGGAGGTAGTTTAAGTATAGAAGAACCTGATATGGAAACAACATCTGTATACCCTAACCCTGTTAGTGATGAATTATTTATTAAATCTAAAACGAATATTAAAGAGTTATTAATTACTAATATTCTGGGAGAAGTCGTATTAAAGGTTGAGAATAATCAAGGCATTCATAAATTAGATACGCAATTGCTCTCTAGCGGATTGTATTTTGTAACACTTAAAAATGAAGAAAAACAAGTTAAAACAATTAAGATATTTAAAAATTGAGGGAAATAAAGAATAGTTAATTAGTTTATACAGTGAATTAAGTATCTAGTTTAGTTGTAAACCTCAGGAGATTAGATAAAGCTTCTGAGGTTTTTATTTTGATTTGGTTTTGATTTAGGCGGAAAATTAAGATTCAAAATATAATCTTAACAATTAGTTAAATAAAATTCACTTTGCAATCATTAACTTGAAATACTATTATATTTGGTAAAAAAGAGATATGCTTCGCTGGATTATTTTCCTTGTTATTTTTGGAATTGCAGATATTTATGCTTTTCAAGCCTTTAAAACAATTTCAAAAAATAATTGGCTTCAAATATTATATTGGTTTATTACAGTTTTAGTAATAGGTAATTTTGTGTTTCATTATTACAGTTTTAACAGAAGTGATGGGTTCTCTCATGGGCATGCTTATGCTTTTGGATTCTTTATAGCCTTGCTAATACCCAAAATGGTTTTATTAGTCTTTATGGTTGGAGAAGATATTATTAGAGTACCGCAGGCCGTTTTTAGGTATTTTACGGAAGGCGATACAGCTAAAGGAAATTATTTTGCATCCAGACGTCAGTTTGTAAGCAAGATAGCACTAGGTATTGCGGCTATACCATTGGCTTCGATTATTTATGGTATTTATAAAGGAAAATACAATTATAAAGTATTAAAATACACACTTCACTTTGAAGATTTACCGAAAGCTTTTGATGGTTATAAATTAACTCAAATTAGTGATATTCATTCTGGGAGTTTCGATAATATGGATAAGGTTAATTATGCAGTTGACTTAATAAACGACCAACAAAGCGATATTATATTGTTTACAGGAGATATGGTGAACAACAAAGCAGAAGAGCTAGTGCCTTATAAAAATGTTTTTGGTAAACTAAAGGCTAAAGATGGGTTGTTTTCTGTTCTGGGAAATCATGATTATGGTGATTATGTTCAATGGGAATCTGAAGACGCAAAAAAGCAAAATTTAGAAGATTTAAAAAATCTCCAGAAAGAAATTGGGTTTGATATGCTATTGAATGAAAGTAGATACTTGGAAAAAAACGGTGAGCGCATTGCTTTGGTTGGTGTAGAAAATTGGGGAGCAGGGGGATTTAAAACAGCAGGTGATTTAAAACAGGCTTCAAGTAGTATTAACAAAGATGATTTTAAAATATTAATGAGTCACGATCCGTCCCATTGGGAAAAAAAGGTGATTAAGGATGATTATCATTATCATCTAACATTAAGTGGACACACTCATGGTATGCAGTTTGGAATTGAAATACCTGGTTGGTTTAAATGGAGCCCTGTGAAATGGCGTTATAAATATTGGGCAGGAATCTATGAGGAATTAGGACAATATATTAATGTAAATAGAGGCTTTGGATATTTAGCATTTCCAGGACGCGTTGGAATATGGCCAGAAATTACAGTTATAGAACTTAAAACAGGCTCAAATAGTGCATAATTGCTAAGAAATGCTATATTTGTATATGCACAATTTGGCTAAAAAACAATAAAATATGTCAAAATTTGGGGAACTTATAGATGTGGAAATTCCTGTTCTGTTAGACTTTTACACGGAATGGAATGAGCAATCAACTGCAATGCATCTTGTTTTAAGAGATGTTGCTGCTGCACTAGGTGACAAAGCTAAAGTTATAAAAATTGATGTTGAAAAGAATGAAGAACTTGCTGAAGCTTTAAGAGTGAAAACCTTGCCAACACTTATTATTTATAAAGATGGTGAGATGAAATGGCGCCAAAGTGGAGAACAGGATGCTAATACGCTTATAAGTATTATTCAGCAGTTCGCTTAGTATTAAATAGCTTTAAATGTATAGCCTTTTTTGCTAAAAAACTCTAATACCTTTGGTAAAGCGTATTGCATGTTTTTTGAAGCCTTTACACTATCGTGGAAAACAATAATACTACCAGGAGTTGCCTTATTGGTAACGTTGTTTAAGCAAGTTTCTTTACTAATACTTTTATCCCAGTCGAAAGATAATACATCCCACATAATTATTTTATACCCCAAGGCCATGAGTCTTTTTCCTTGTTCGAGTGTTATTTGTCCATGAGGAGGCCTGAAAAGAGTTGAGATTAATGATTTTTGATTAACGGTTTTTGAATTTTGAATTTGAGAATTTATTATTTCCTCGGCTTCAATCGTGTTTTCAAGATAATCTTTCGTTTTAGTTTTCCATCCTTTAATATGGTTGTACGTATGATTTCCAATAGTATGCCCCTCTGCTATAATATTTTGAAAAATATTAGGGTGTTTTTCAATATTGTTACCAATACAAAAAAAAGTTGCTTTGGCGTTGTATGTCTTTAAAGTTTCCAGTACCCAATTTGTGATTTCAGGAGTAGGGCCGTCATCAAATGTTAGATAAATAACATTATCTATTGATGGTATGTCCCAAATATAATTTGGGAATATTTTTTTTACAATTACTGGTATTTTTACAGGTGCTAAGGCATACCTCATACCAAATTAATTAGTACTGTCAATTGGTATGATACTATCCATTGACGGAATATCTTTTTCAACTTTTGGTGTTAATTCTTCTTCTGGCTCATCACCATAAAAATGCCTAAAAGCTTTTAAATGGTTATTAAATATATCACCTTCTTTTTTAGCAAATTCTATGTCATATTCTACTAAAACATCTATCAATCCTTTATAACGTTGAATGTCTGTGTAAATATCCTCAAATAAACGTTCTTGATTATCTGTTTTTAGACTACTATAGTAACTTAAGTTTTCTTGGTATTTTTTAGCAACGTCTTTAAATAAACGCTGTGCTTTTTCTTTATTTCCAACTTCGTAGTATGCACTAATGTAGGGCTCTAAAAGTGTATAATATCCAAAATATTCAACAGGCATATTGTTCATAGCAAGATCTGCTATTTCTTCAGCCTTATCTAGTTTTTCTTCATTAATTAATGTTTCAATTAACCTCGCTAAGTTTCCTCTATAAGTTATAGAGTTCTTACGAGTTTCAACATCATGGTAAATATCTGGACTACCACTATTACCCCAATTCCATTTTTTTACCTTTTCATACATAAGATCAGAATCTACGCGTCCCATATCAAAAGGATTCGCTCTGTCTACAGGTGTTTTGATAGGGACTAGTTTATAGCACATACCATCAAGCTGTAGATAATCTTTCATCCAGATATAATCATCATCACCAAAACTACCCCCAGTAAAATATATAGGGCGTTTCCATTCGTTGTTGGCGACAATATCAAGCATAAGTAATCTGTTTTTGTAAAGCGCACCCCCTTTAATTTTTATGTCAATGTAAGGCACTATTTTATCTGCATCCTCAGACTTTACAATACCAGACTTTAAAGCATTCTGTTTATTTACAGGAATTCTTAAAAATTCAGTAGGGAGGTATGTGGCGTTTAAATCTTGGCTTCTAACTTGAGAAAGATCAACGCCTTTTTGCTGTAAAACATATCTGTATTTTGTTTTAGGATTGTCGCTACCCACAAAATCCAAAAATTGTTTTACTTCTAATGTGTCTTTTATAACGGGCTGTATTACTATATAATCATTTGTACCGTATTTATATAAATCATGTGTCAATTGAGATGGTATAGGGTCACTTTCGTATGCCTTACGTTTCATTTGGTCTATATACCAATCTGTTTGGAATAAACTAGTATTAACTACGCGTACATCGGTTCTATAGCCTTCAATTTCCTGAGCATACCAAAGCGCAAACGTATCATTATCACCAATAGTAAATAAAATAGCATTTTCCGCACAAGAATCTAAATACTTTCTTGCCATAGCTTGGGCTGTATATTTACCAGATCGATCATGGTCATCCCAATTGTTGGCAGCTAAAATACCAGGAACTAATATTAAACAAGCTACTGTAATTATAGGTGCAGCTAACTTTTTTGGTATGTATTTTTTTAACACATCAAAAATAGCATATACTCCAAAGCCAATCCAAAGCGCAAATACATAAAAAGAACCTACAACCGAATAGTCACGTTCACGAGGTTCAAATGGACGTACATTGGTATATACCTGAATAGCTAATCCCGTAAAAAGGAAAAAAACAAGCATGGTCCAGAATAGTTTTTTATCTCTGTTGAATAAAAAGAAGAACCCTAGAATACCTAAGATAAAAGGTAACATGTAATAGGTGTTTCGTGCTTTATTATTTTTAACATCACCAGGTAAATTATCTTGCGAAAAACCTAATAGCACTTCATCTATGGGCTTTATACCAGTAATCCAGTTTCCGTGATTATCATAACGTCCTTGAATATCGTCTTGCCGTCCGGAAAAATTCCACATAAAATAACGCCAATACATATATCCTAGTTGGTATTCAAGCATGTAAGCGATGTTGCTTCCAAGCGAGGGTTTTTCAATGTCTATATAATCTTTAAATCGTTTTAGGAAATTGTTGTAATCCTCATAATCTACATTGCCTTTTGCGACATTATTCTTAAAGTCTGAAACAGTTGTCCGCAATTGGTTTTCCATTTGATAATCGGGCTTTAGCTTAAAGTTTAAAAACCCGGAAAACATCATATAGTTTTCAGCATGTTCTGCACTCCACATACGAGGTAAAATAGAAGCATGTTTTGAGTTGTAATTTTGTTTTGCGTCTTTATAATCGTTTACTACAACATATTCTCCTTTTGTTTCGTCTTTTTCATATTTAGGTTTGTCATCTACATATGGGTTATTCTCATCAAGGTAAGCATACTGATCTGTAAACTGAGGCCCATAAAACAAATGTGTTTCAGGATATTGCTCTAAATTATAATAAGCCAGTAATTCTCTAGCACTCGATGGATTGTTTTCATTAATAACCACATTGGCGTTTGCGCGAATAGGAAGCATTAGCCATGTGGAAAACCCAATAATGACAAAGGTTAAACAAAGGATTCCTGTGTTTAGATGAACAAAGTTTTTTTGTCTGGTGTAACGCAATGCAAAATATATAATAGCTACTAAGAATATACCTGCAATTATAGATCCGGAATTAAAAGGTAATCCGATGGTATTCACAAAAAAGATTTCGAAAACACTAAAAATCTTAAGAATATTTGGAGCCAAAAGTTTAAAAATAAATAGTAAAACTGCAACTGAAACAACATTGGCTATAATAAAGTTTTGAACGGTAATGGTTTTGTAGTTTTTAAAATAATAAACAAGACCAATAGCAGGAATGGTTAAGAGCCCCATAAAGTGCACCCCAAAAGATAAACCAATAACAAAAGCAATTAAAATAAGCCAACGATTACCACGAGGCTTATTCATGTCCTGTTCCCAGCGTAACCCTAGCCAAAATAAAATAGCCATAATTAAGGTCGCCATAGCGTATACCTCGGTTTCAACTGCATTAAACCAAAAAGAGTCTGTAAATGTAAACGCTAAACTGCCGACTAAACCACTTCCAAGAATGGCCATGGATTGGCTTTTATTAAGATCTTTATTGTTACCAACAAGCTTTTTTAGTAATAAAGTAATGGTCCAAAACATAAAAAGGATAGTGAATGCACTAGATACAGCACTCATCATATTCATTACCCATCCAATTTGTGAAGGTTCTAAAGCAAAAATGGAGAAAAAGGCACCAAACATTTGAAATAATGGTGCTCCAGGAGGGTGCCCAACTTGTAATTTAGATGATGTTAAAATATATTCGCCAGCATCCCAGAAACTCACGGTAGGCTCAACGGTTAGTGTATAAGTAACGAGAGCTATTAAAAAAGAGAACCAACCTAAAACTGTATTCCATTTTTTAAAGTTGAAATGTTCCATAAATATCTATATTTTTTTGCTTTGGCGAATTTAGTAATAAATATGAAATGAGGCATAACTATTTAGTTACTCTTAACATATATAAACGACGAAAAACAGCATCAGACATAAAAAATAATGATGATAAACCGATGATATTTCAAGCGTTTTTTTAAGAAACGTAAAGTATTCTAAATTATTTTTTAAAAAATACTTGTAGAAATAAAACTTTGTACTAAATTTGCACCCTCAATAGCACATTGGCCCATGGTGTAACTGGCAACACGTTGGTTTTTGGTACCAAAGAGTCTAGGTTCGAGCCCTAGTGGGCCAACATAAATTGTAAAACCTCGATCATTAAATTTGATTGGGGTTTTTTGTTTGAAGAAAGAAGCCTAATGTCCCCAGTATGGCTAGCATTAAGAAGCTTCGCTGTTCCCTAGTATGGCTACCGCTAGTATTTACTAGTGGCGATAAGAGTAAGAAAAAATAATAAAAGGAATTGTTTTAGAAATAGAATCACTTTTGTGTTTTTAATTCGGTACAACACTAGTAAATACTAGGGCTGGGATACTTAGCTTTTCGAAAAGACACCATTTCGAGTTTACACATAATTATACCTTCAATAATTTAACCCCCTTTAATATTTACTTAACCTTGATAAAGTTAAGATTGCATTAAGTTAAAATTACAAGCTTATAGTTTACATCAAAATAATTATGAGGTAATATTGAAAAAGCTTGTAATTCTTTTATTTACAGGATTAATTAATCCTTATAAATAAAATGAAAAAAATTACTCTCATCGCTAGTTTTCTAGCGCTATCTTTTACAACAGTACAAGGTCAAGACCTACAGTATTTGTCTGGTTATGATACAACCATGTCAGATTCTGCAGAGACTGTTGCTCATGATGCAACTAACCAACAAGCCTTTCTTACTAATTCGTCAAATAATAGTTTTACAATAGTAGATATTAGTGATCCTACCACTCCCACATTGGTTAAAAATGTAGATTTATCAACTTATGGAGCAGGACCCAATTCCATTGCAATAAGCGGAAATGTGGTAGCTATAGCTGTCGAGGCTAGTCCTAAACAAGACCCTGGGAAAATAGTTTTTTTTGATTTAGACGGTATTTATATAGATGAGATTACTGTTGGAGCATTACCAGATATGATAACCTTTACACCAGACGGTACTAAGCTGTTAGTGGCTAATGAAGGCGAACCATCAGATGATTATACTAATGACCCAGAAGGAACTATTGATGTTATAGATTTAAGCGGTGGTATAATGTCTGCTACAACAACTTCAATTAATTTTAATAGTTATAATGATAAAAAAGTATCACTTCAAAATAAAGGCATTCGTATTTTTGGAAACAACGGCGCTGCAACAGTGTCTCAAGATTTAGAACCAGAATTCATAACGGTTATAGAAGATGGCACAAAAGCTTATGTAAATTGTCAGGAAAACAATGCCCTAGTTGTTTTAGATTTAACCAATAATACTGTTCTAGATATATTACCCCTTGGTTATAAAAATCATCTATTAGGAACTCCAACGGTTACAAGTTATATTGTTAATGATTTAGTTACTAATTGGCCAGTATTAGGAACGCCTGTTTATGATGGAGGTCAAGCACCTGTTTCTTTAGGAGGTTTTTCAGGATTGTTTTATGATGAAGCAAATTCTACTGCTACAGATTATGTTTTTTATGCAGTCCCAGATAGAGGTCCAAATGATGGTGCCGTTAAAAAAGCAGATGTAACCCCTGCTGCTTCTCAAAATTTAAGGCCGTTTAAATTACCGGATTATCAAGGTAGAATTGCGAAATTCACTTTAAATAAAACAACAGGAGCGATTACTTTAGATGATCAAATCTTACTAACAAGAAAAGATGGCACAACACCTATTACCGGAAGAGGAAATATACCGGGATTTGATGAGGTTCCTGTGACGTATACAGATGCATCTACGGCTTACACAAATGCTGATTATGTTGATGGTGCTTCAGAAGAATACCATGAGTTGTCTTACGATGAATATGGTGGAGATTTTGAAGGTGTTTTAATAGATAAAAATGGTAACTTTTGGATGTGTGATGAGTACAGGCCAGCGATATATCAGTTTAATGCGATGGGGAAACTAATAGAACGCTATGTGCCATCTGGAACATCATTATTAGGAACAACACCACAACCAGTAGGAACCTATGGTGCTGAAACTTTACCAGAAGTTTACTCTAAAAGAAGAGCAAACAGAGGTTTTGAGGCCATTGCCTATGATGAGGTGAATCATATTATATATGCATTTATTCAATCACCATTATATAACCCTTCTAGTGCTACTAAAAATAATTCGGATGTTATCAGGATTTTAGGAATCAGTTGTGCTACAGGCGCTCCGGTTGAAGAATATGTGTATCTATTGGAAAGAAATAAAGATGCTGGTTATGCCTCTTCTAGAGTAGATAAAATTGGTGATGCTGTTTATACAGGAAACGGTAAATTTTTAGTTATAGAAAGAGATTCGGAAGGGCCAACCGTATCCACAGGAAAAAAATATGTGTTTGGAATAGATATCAATTTCGCTACTAACATTTTGAATACTGTTATCACAGGAGCTAAAGAATTAGAAGAGTTAACAGCAGATGAAATTGCAGCTCAAAATATTCAGGCAGTTCATAAAACAAAAATGTTCAATTTGCCGTCTATTGGTTATCAAGGATCTGATAAAGCTGAAGGAATAGCCTTGTTGCCAAACAATGAAATAGCCATTATAAATGATAATGATTTTGGATTGGCAGGAGCAGGTATTACAGATAATAGTGTGCTAGGAATCATTTCTTTTGCAAACGATTATGGTTTTGACGCTTCTAATAAAGATAGTGCTATTAATATAACACAACATCCTACTTTAGGCATGTTTATGCCAGATGGAATTGCATCATACAAAGCAGGTGGAGTCAATTATATTGTAACCGCTAATGAAGGAGATGCTAGAGATTATGATGGGTATTCGGAAGAAGAGCGTGTAAAGGATTTAACATTGAATGCATCATACTATCCAAATGCCGCAACGCTTCAAACAGATACAGATTTAGGAAGGTTGAAAACAACAACAGCAACAGGCGATTATAATAACGATGGAACTATTGAGCAAATCTATTCTTATGGAGCAAGATCATTTTCAATTTTTGATGAATATGGAAACTTGGTGTTTGATAGTGCAGATCAATTTGGACAAAAAATAGCTTCAGAAGAATCGGCTTTATTTAATGAAGATGAAGGAGACGTTGACGACAGATCTGACGATAAAGGTGGAGAACCAGAAGCCGTTGCTATTGGGGCAATTGATGGTAAAACATATGCCTTTATTGGTTTAGAAAGACAAAGCGCCATATTAATGTATGATATTACAGACCCTAATGATGTAGAGTTCATTACCTACTATAAGGGAAATAGAACATCTGGTGATGTGGCTCCAGAAATTATAAAATTTGTTTCTGCAGCAGACAGCCCGAATTCTAAAAATCTACTTTTAGTAGGTTATGAAGTCAGTGGAACTTTAGGGATTATCCAAATAGATGATTCTGCTTTAAGTATTAGTAATGAAGTAGCAAAAAATGACTTTAAAATGTATCCAAACCCTGTTGTTTTGAGCGATTTGAAGTTCAATAAAACATTATCCGGAATTATTTATAATGTAAGTGGGCAAGAGATAAAAAGGTTTGAAAAAGAAACGTCTTTAAATGTGTCTCAACTAACTTCGGGTATTTATATTATAAAAACAGAAGCACACGGTGTTAAGCGTTTTGTTAAATTATAAATTTACATCAAAACGCATAAACAAAACTCCTGCAGAGGTAAATAAAAATTGAATGTCTGGTTGAGCGCAGTCGAAACCTTCTTAATCTAAAAGAAGTATTTTAGTTCTCGACTGCGCTCGAACGGACAAAAAAATAAACTTTTTCAGAGCTTTATTTTATTTCAGTAAATTAATTAGTGTTAAATCTTAAAAGTAATTACGGGACGTTTGGCGTGGTTAACCAAATCCTCACTAATACTACCATTAAAGAAATGAGAAATGCCCTGTCTTCCATGAGTGCTCATGCCAATTAAATCTGCTTTTATAGATTGAGAAAAATTCATGATGCCTTTTTCAATACTAATATCGTTATAAATATTAGTTGTATAATTTTTAAAATCGAAAGCTTCAATAAATGTTTTCATTCTACGTTTCGATTTAGCAGAGGTCATAAATTTATTAGGTGTATTTACCATGAGTAAATGTATTTTGGCCTTTAAAATATTAGCAAAATAAACAGCCTTCTCGTAAGTTGCTTTGCTTTCGTCTTTGAAATCTGAAGCAAAAACAAAATCTTTAATTTTAAAAGCTTTGTGCTCATTTTTTATAACTAAAACAGGGGTTTCAGAAGTGCGAACTACTTTTTCTGTATTGCTCCCAATCAGCATTTCTTTTAAACCACTTACACCATTAGACCCCATTATAACTAAATCTATATCATGTTTTTTGGAACTGTGGAAAATGCCTTTAAAAATCTCTTTAAGCTCAACCATTTCATGTATGGTTAAGTCTTTTAGATAATCTTTAGCTTTTAATTCTTCAAACTGTTTATGTGCTAATTTCATAAAATAAATAGCCTCAGGTAAACTGTTATAAGAGCTTAAGGCATCAACCTCATGTAATGGTATTTCAAGCATGTGTAATAAATAAATTTCGCAATTATATTTTCTAGCTAATTGGGCTGCTACTTTTAAAGCATTTTCTGCTTGAGTTGAAAAGTCTGTGGGAACTAGTATTTTTTTCATAAAATAACAAGTATGATGTACCTAAATTTATGAAATATTCCTTTAGAAATCAATAAAATATTATATATTTGCACCGTTGAAAGGCGAAATTTAAGAAATGAGGGGACGGAAAGTCCCCTCTTTTTATACTAAAAAATGTTTAAAAGTACTGTTACAGAATTATTAGAAGCGGCGTTAATTGAAAGACCAGATTTATTTCTTATAGATTTTTCTATTCAAGGAGATAATCAAATTAAGGTAACGATAGATGGAGATAACGGTGTTTTAGTTGAAGACTGTATGTTTATTAGTAGAGCCATTGAGCATAATCTTGATAGAGAAGAACAGGATTTCTCTTTAGAAGTGATGTCTGCAGGAGCAACATCGCCTTTAGTTCACAAAAGACAGTATAAGAAGAATTTAAATAGGATACTTGATGTGAAAACGGCTTCCGATACAATGGAAGGCACACTTACAGAAGTAACAGATAATGATATTAAATTAGAATGGAAAGTTAGAGAGCCAAAACCTATAGGAAAAGGTAAAGTAACTGTAAAAAAACAAGCGAATATCGCTTACGAAAATATTGTAGAAGCAAAAGTTATGATTAAATTTTAATTCAAAAGAGTTATGGAAAATATCGCGTTAATTGAATCTTTTTCAGAATTCAAAGACGATAAGCTAATTGACAGAGTAACGTTAATGGCAATTTTAGAAGATGTATTTAGGAGCGCCTTAAAAAAGAAGTATGGCGATGATGATAATTTTGATATTATTGTAAACCCAGATAAAGGAGATTTAGAAATTTGGAGAAATAGAGTCGTAGTAGGAGATGGAGAAGTTGAAGAACCAAACCAGGAAATTTCTTTGACTGAAGCTCGAAAAATTGAGCCCGATTTTGAAGTAGGAGAAGATGTATCTGAAGAAGTAAAGCTGATTGATTTAGGAAGAAGAGCTATTTTAGCATTACGTCAAAATTTGATTTCTAAAATTCATGAGCACGATAACACCATAATTTATAAACAATTTAAAGATTTAATAGGAGAAATTTATACAGCTGAAGTACACCATATTCGTCACAGAGCAGTTATTTTGTTGGATGATGAAGGTAACGAAATTGTATTACCAAAAGATAGACAAATACCTTCAGACTTTTTTAGAAAAGGAGATAATGTAAGAGGTGTTATTGATGCTGTTGAGCTTAAAGGAGCAAAACCAACTATTTTAATGTCTAGAAGCTCTCCTGTGTTTTTAGAGAAATTATTTGAACAAGAAATACCAGAGGTTTTTGATGGTTTAATTACGATTAAAAATGTAGTAAGAATTCCAGGAGAAAAAGCAAAAGTAGCGGTAGATTCTTATGATGATAGAATAGATCCTGTTGGAGCTTGTGTTGGTATGAAAGGTTCAAGAATTCATGGAATTGTTCGCGAATTAGGTAATGAAAATATAGATGTAATAAATTATACAAATAATTTACAATTATACATAACAAGAGCATTAAGTCCTGCAAGAGTGACTTCAATAAAATTGAATGAAGAAACAAAAAGAGCAGAAGTTATTTTAAAACCAGAAGAAGTAAGTAAAGCGATTGGTAGAGGCGGACATAATATCCGTTTAGCAGGTCAATTAACTGGTTATGAGATTGATGTGTTTAGAGAAGGTGCAGAAGAAGATGTAGAATTAAGAGAATTCTCTGACGAAATAGAAGGGTGGATTATTGAAGAGTTTAGTAAAGCTGGATTAGATACTGCTAAAAGTATTTTAGAGCAAGAAGTAAACGATTTAGTAAAAAGAACAGACTTAGAAGAAGAAACAATTAATGAAGTTATTAGAATTTTGAAAGAAGAATTCGAAGAATAATATCAATTAATAATTGATATAAATATATATTTGAGTATTTTAAAGGCGATTTATGGCTGAAACAATTAGATTAAATAAAGTATTACGTGAGCTTAATATCTCTCTAGATCGTGCCGTAGAATTTTTAGATTCTAAAGGTATTGAAATAGAGAAACGACCTACTACAAAAATTTCAGAAGAAACATATACGGTTCTTTCTAATGAATTTCAAACAGATGCAAATAAAAAAGTAGCATCTAAAGAAGTCGGTGAAGCTAAAATAAAAGAAAAAGAAGTGCTGCGAGAGCAACGCGAGCGTGAACTTGAAGAGAAACAAAAAGCGACAGCCAGAAAAGAAGAAATAGTTAAAGCAGCTGCGGAACTTTCTGGACCAAAGCAAGTTGGAAAAATCGATTTAGAACCGAAGAAAAAGAAAGCCGAAGCTGTTTCTAAGAAAGCCGAAAAAGTAGAAGAGGTTGCTAAACCTGCTGAAAAAGTAGAAAAAGTAGAGCCTGTTAAAAAGGAAGCCGTAAAAAAAGAAGTTTCAGAGGAGCCTGTTAAGGAAGAAATAAAATCTAAACTAGCTGAAAAACCTGTTGTAGAGAAGAAGAAGAAAGTTGAAGAAAAACAGGAAGAGAAATCAAAGAAACATATTATAAACGAAGATGGGGAAGTGCTTCCAGATGAAAAGGTTACAACACAGTATAAGAAACTTACAGGTCCAAAAATAGCAGGAGATAAAATTGATTTATCTCAATTTAATAAACCAAAGAAAAAGAAAGAAGAGAAGAAGCCAGAAGCCAAAACAGGAGATGCAGGAGCTGCTAATAAGAAGAAACGTAGACGTATTAGCAAAGTTGGTGGTCCACAATCTGGAAATGGCCAAAGTAATAATAGACAAGGAGGCGGACGATCTGGAGGTAACGACAGATTTAAAGGTAAACCAGGTCAAGGACGTCGCAATATTGTTAAGGAAGAGCCTAGTGAAGAAGATGTAAAAAAGCAAGTACGTGAAACACTTGAAAAACTTCAAGGAAAATCTTCAAAAGGTAAAGGAGCAAAATACAGAAGAGATAAAAGAGATCAACACAGAGAACAAACTGAGATTGATCAACAAATAGAAGCAGCAGAAAGTAAAATTCTTAAGGTTACAGAATTTGTTACTGCAAGTGAAGTCGCTACCATGATGAATGTTGGTGTTACTGAAATTATTTCTGCGTGTATGTCTCTTGGTATGATGGTAACTATGAATCAGCGTTTAGATGCTGAAACACTTTCTATCGTAGCAGAAGAATTTGGTTATAAAGTAGAATTTATCACGGCAGATATAGAAGAATCTATAGAAGAAGTTGAAGATAAACCAGAAGATTTAGAGCCACGTGCACCAATTGTAACAGTTATGGGACACGTAGATCATGGTAAAACATCACTTCTGGATTATATCCGTGAAGAAAATGTAATAGCAGGAGAATCTGGAGGAATCACACAGCATATTGGAGCTTATGGCGTTGAATTAGAAAATGGACAAGAAATTGCATTTCTAGATACACCAGGTCACGAGGCCTTTACAGCAATGCGTGCTCGTGGTGCTCAAGTAACCGATATCGCTATTATTGTAGCTGCTGCAGATGATGATATTATGCCACAAACAAAAGAAGCTATATCTCATGCTCAAGCAGCAGGAGTACCTATTGTTTTTGCAATTAATAAAATCGATAAGCCAGATGCGAATCCAGATAAAATTAAAGAAGGATTAGCACAAATGAACCTTTTAGTTGAAGATTGGGGTGGTAAAATTCAATCGCACGATATTTCAGCTAAAGTAGGTACAGGTATCAAAGAATTATTGGAAAAAGTATTACTTGAAGCTGAATTATTAGAGTTAAAAGCAAATCCAGCTAAGCCGGCTGTAGGTACAGTTGTGGAGGCCTTCTTAGATAAAGGTAGAGGTTATGTATCTACTATTTTAGTACAAGCAGGAACTTTAAGAGTTGGAGATTATGTACTGGCTGGTCAACATAGTGGTAAAGTAAAAGCAATGCATGACGAACGTGGGAATGATGTTGAGGCAGCAGGACCTTCTACACCAGTTTCTATTCTTGGTCTAGATGGTGCACCACAAGCAGGTGATAAATTTAATGTATTTGCAGACGAACGTGAAGCAAAACAAATTGCGTCAAAAAGAGCACAATTACAACGTGAACAATCCGTTAGAACACAACGTCATATTACACTGGATGAAATTGGTCGTCGTATAGCATTAGGGGATTTCCAAGAATTAAATATTATCCTTAAAGGTGATGTGGATGGTTCTGTTGAAGCATTAACAGACTCGTTCCAGAAATTATCTACTGAAGAGATTCAAGTTAATATTTTACATAAAGGTGTTGGAGCGATTACTGAAAGTGATGTGCTATTAGCATCTGCGTCCGATGCTATTATTGTTGGATTTAATGTGCGTCCAGTTGGAAACGCAAGAACAATAGCCGATAAAGAAGAAATAGATATTAGAACATATTCTATTATCTACGATGCTATTAATGATCTTAAAGATGCCATGGAAGGGATGTTGTCTCCAGAACTTAAAGAAGAGATTACTGGAACAGCAGAAATTAGAGAAATATTTAAAGTATCTAAAGTTGGAACTATCGCCGGTTGTATGGTAACAAATGGTAAAATACTTAGGTCATCAAGTATCCGCTTAATTAGAGATGGTGTTGTCGTTTATACAGGTGAATTAGCGTCGTTAAAACGATTTAAAGATGATGCCAAAGAAGTAACAAAAGGTTACGATTGTGGTATGCAAGTTAAAAACTACAACGACATTAAAGAAGGAGATATTATCGAAGCCTTTCATGAAGTTGAAGTTAAGAAGAAATTGAAATAAAAAATATAAATAGATAAGTAATTAAAGCGACTCAGAAATGAGTCGCTTTTTTATTGGAATTAATTTTAATACATTGTTGTCTAAACTTTAACTCAAAACCAATTATGAAAACCAAGCTCTCAATTTTAGTGTTATTATTTGTACTTTCTATTAATAGTACATTACATGCTCAAGAACCTATTTTAGGAGAAATTAGAATGTTTGCTGGTGATTTTGCGCCAAGAGGATGGGCATTTTGCGATGGTCAAGCATTACAAATAAGTCAGTATAGTGCATTATTTTCTTTGTTGGGAACAAACTATGGAGGGGATGGTAGAACCACATTTAATTTGCCAGATCTTAGAGGGAGAGCTCCAATTCATGCAGGAGAAGGCGATAACTTAAATACTATAAGGGTAGGTGATAAAGGAGGTTCAGAATCAAAAGAACTGCGTAAAATGACCATTTTTGAAAGTGGCAAAGGAAAATCGTACGAAACCTATACCGTTAAAAGCAGTGATTCCAAATTATATACTCGAGACCCCTATTTAGGAGTTCGTTTCATAATTGCACTACAAGGTATTTTTCCATCAAGGAGCTATTAGCTTCTCTTCTTTTTGGGTTTAAATATAAAAGCATTTGGAAATTTAGTCTTTACTTTTTTTAAAGCTCTATCGGCTTCTAAACGTGTTCTAAAATTACCTACCCAAGTTTTAAAATTCGGAGACTCATATTTAATTGTAGGATTCCAAACTGTAAATGAATTACGAAATTCTTTTTGAGCATTTTGAGATCCAGAACGATTCCCAGAGTAGATCTGTATTTTATACCTAGTAGGATTATCTATATTTTTATTGGTTCTTTTTTTAGAATCCAATAGTGCAGCGATATTTTTATCCTGGTTTATAATAACTTTACCTTCTTGTGCAAATGAATGAGCAGAAGAAATTATAAAACAAATAATGCTCAAAAAGCTTATTTTAATATTCAATAGTTTCATGTTAAAAATATATTTATACAAATGTATACGTTATAAACTTAATTGTGGTCCTTTTTATTATTTAGAATGTCTCTAAATTATCAACTAACAGTTCTGTAACATTTCTAAAATCGACTTTAAGTATTACTTTTGCCTGAGATTTTACAACTGTGTGGTTTTTTTATTAAAACATGAAAAAAATCATATTAAAGTTTAGAAGTTAATTTAACTAACAATATGGAAAAGGTGATTCACCGTAAATTAGGGAAAAACATCCTTCATTTAGGCTTAATTATTTTATTAGCGTTTACAACCTCTCTTTCGGCCCAAGAAGGAGATCCAGCAAAAGGAAAATCTTTATTCAATGCCAATTGTGCAGCCTGTCATCAATTAGATAAGAAAATGACCGGTCCTGCATTACGTTATGTAGAACAACGTTTGTCTGACGATCAAGGTTTAGACAGAGATTGGATCTATGCTTGGATACGTAATAGTGCAGGTGTTATAAAGTCTGGAGATGCCTATGCAAACAAGGTTTATAATGAGTATGGAGGTGCAGCTATGACAGCATTCCCACAGTTGTCTGATGATGATTTAAATAATATTCTTGCATATACAGCCGAAGAGAAAGCAGCTCCAGTTGCTGCTGTGGTTAGTACTGAATCTGCCAATGCTGAATCTGGCGAAGGAGGTATTTCAAACGAACTTATTTTAGGCGCTTTAGCAATTCTATTTATATTGTTAGCCGTTGGTTTATATATAGTAAATAAAACACTACGTCGTTTTGCTTTAGCTCAGAATATTGAGTTGACCGAAGCGACACAAAGAACACCATTATGGAAAGCTTTTGTTAAGAATCAATTCTTGATGTTAGTGACAGCTATATTCTTTTTATTAGCTAGTGCATATTTTGCTTTTGGATATTTTATGCAAATAGGTATAGATCAAGGTTACGAGCCGGTACAACCAATACATTACTCACACAGAATTCACGCAGGTGACAATGGTATCGATTGTAAATACTGTCACTCTTCTGCAAGAGTAAGTAAAACATCAGGGATTCCTTCATTAAATGTATGTATGAATTGTCATAAATCTATTTATGAAGTGGCTCCGGAAACTTTAGCAGAAGGAAAAGCAATAGGTGTTGACTATAATGCTGAAATTCAAAAATTATACGCAGCTGCAGGATGGGATGATGCCGAGCAAAAGTATACAGGAAACTCTCAGCCAGTAAAATGGGTGCGTATTCATAATTTGCCAGATTTTGTATATTTTAACCACTCACAACACGTTTCTGTTGCTGGCGTTGAATGTCAAACATGTCATGGTCCTGTTGAAGAAATGGAAGTCATGTATCAACATGCACCATTAACAATGGGTTGGTGTATCGAGTGTCATAGAACAACAAATGTGAATGTTAAAGACAATGCCTACTACACTAAAATACACGAAGAGTTATCTAAGAAATATGGTGTAGATAAGTTAACAGCTGCTCAAATGGGTGGACTGGAATGTGGTAAATGTCATTACTAAATAATTAAATGTCACACTGAGCGCAGTCGAAGTGCTTATAAAAGTGAAACAATAAATAATAAGAAGTAATTCAATTATATAATATGTCATCAAACAAGAAATACTGGAAAAGTGTTGAAGAGCTAAACGAGAATAGCTCTATTGTTGAGGCGCTAAAACAAAACGAGTTTGTAGAAGAGATTCCTACTGATGAATTTTTAGGTGATAAAGAAACATTAGAAGAAACATCTACAACGCGTCGCGATTTCTTAAAATATGTAGGTTTTAGTACAGCGGCTGCCTCGTTAGCGGCTTGTGAAGGTCCTGTTAAAAAATCTATTCCTTATGTAGTGCAACCAACAGAAATTATTCCAGGGGTTGCTAACTACTATGCAACTACTATTGCTGATGGATTTGATTTTGCAAGTGTTTTAGTAAAAACCAGAGAAGGTCGTCCAATTAAAATTGAAAACAATACTATGGCAGCTACGAATGGTAGCGCTAATGCTAGAGTGAATGCTTCAGTTTTAGGTTTGTATGACAGTTTAAGAATTCAAGGCCCTAGAAAAGGAGAAGCATCTATTTCTTGGGATACTTTTAACTCTGAAACAACTCAAAAGTTAACAAATATTGCTGCTGCAAATAAAGATATTGTGTTGTTAACACAAACATTTGCAAGCCCGTCTACTAGCAAGTTGATTTCAGAATTTAAAGAAAAATATGGTAATGTTCGTCATGTAGCTTATGATGCTGTTTCAGAATCTGCTGCATTAGATGCTTACCAAGCTAAATATGGAGAACGCGGATTAGCAAATTACGATTTCTCTAAAGCCATGACAATCGTGTCTGTTGGTGCAGATTTCTTAGGAGATTGGCAAGGTGGTGGTTTTGATTCTGATTACTCTAAAAACAGAGTGCCAGATCACGGTAAAATGTCGCGTCACGTGCAGTTTGAGTCTAATATGTCTTTAACTGGAGCTAACGCAGATAAACGTGTACCATTAACGCCAACGCAACAAAAGCTAGTTTTAGCCAAATTGTATAGTTTAATTACTGGTAACAATGTTTCGGTAAAAGGACTTTCAGAAAAAGTAGAAGCTGCTGTAAAAAGTGCTGCTTCGCAACTTAAAAAGGCAGGAAGCAATGGTGTTGTCGTTACAGGAATTCAAGACGTAAACGCACAAACAGTTGCTCTAGAAATAAATGAAGCTTTAGCAAGTAAAGCATTCGACCCTAAAACACCTATTAAAACTAGACAAGGTAGTGATAAAGCCGTTGCGGGTTTAATAGCAGATATGAAAGCAGGTAAAGTTGGAGCCATCATCATGAGTGGTGTAAATCCAATGTACACCCTTTCTAATGCTTCAGAATTTGAAGAAGGTTTAAAGAAAACACAGTTATCAATTGCCTTCTCAATGAAGGTTGACGAAACGTCTTCTAAAGTTCAATATATTGCAGCTGCACCTCATTACTTAGAATCGTGGGGAGATGTAGAACTTAAAAAAGGACATTACGCATTAACGCAACCAACAATCCGTCCTTTATTTGATACCAAACAATTTCAAGATGCTTTATTAAAATGGACAGGAAATGATGTTTCTTACCATGATTATATTAAAGACGCTTGGGGAACCGATATTTTAGGAGGAAGTTCTTTCAATAAAGCACTACACGATGGGGTGTTCGTTGGAACTATTGCTACTGAAACAGTAGATACGACTGAGGAGGAAACGTCATCAGATGATAATGCTGAAGAAACTGCTGAAACAACACCTTTAGGAAATGCAGCAAGAGCTTTAGTCGCTTCTGCAAAAAGTAAAGGATTAGAATTAACATTATATACCAAAGTAGGTATGGGAGACGGGCAACAAGCCAATAATCCATGGTTACAAGAGTTTCCAGATCCAATTACAAGAGCATCTTGGGATAACTACTTAACGATTTCAAAAGCAGATGCTGATGAAAAAGGACTAATGAATAAGCACGTTGCTAACGGTGCACTCAATGGTAGTTATGCTAACGTTACAGTTAATGGCGTAACAATTACTGCTCCAGTAATGATTCAACCAGGACAAGCAAAAGGTTCAGTTGGATTAGCACTAGGTTATGGGAAAACATTAGGTTTAAAAACAGAAATGCAAACAGGTGTTAACGCCTATGCATTATACCAAGGTTTCAATAATGTACAAACAGTTACTATTGAGCCAGCAGCTGGAGAGCATGAATTTGCTTCAGTACAGTTGCATAATACCTTAATGGGACGTGGTGATATCATTAAAGAAACAACTTTAGAGATATTCAATACGAAAGATAAAAAACATTGGAATGCAGTTCCTACGGTATCTTTAAATCACGAACCTGTTCCAGTAACATCACCAGAGGTTGATTTATGGGATGAATTTGATCGTTCAATAGGACATCACTTCAACTTATCAATTGACTTAAATGCATGTACAGGATGTGGAGCTTGTGTTATAGCATGTCACGCTGAGAATAATGTGCCTGTAGTTGGTAAGACAGAAGTACGTCGTAGCCGAGATATGCACTGGTTACGTATTGATAGATACTATTCATCTGAAGAATCATTTGAAGGTGATAATACTAAGAAAGACGACATATCTGGATTAGGAAGTTCATTAAGTGAATTTGGTGAAATGGAAAACGCTTCTGAGAATCCTCAAGTAGCATTCCAACCAGTCATGTGCCAACATTGTAACCACGCACCTTGTGAAACAGTATGTCCAGTAGCGGCAACATCACATGGTCGTCAAGGTCAAAACCATATGGCATATAACCGTTGTGTAGGTACTAGATACTGTGCAAACAACTGTCCTTATAAAGTACGTCGTTTCAACTGGTTCTTATATAATGGAAATGATGAGTTCGATTATCATATGAATGATGATTTAGGACGTATGGTATTAAACCCAGATGTCGTTGTACGTTCTCGTGGTGTGATGGAAAAATGTTCTATGTGTATTCAAATGACACAAAAAACTATTCTTGATGCAAAACGCGACGGAAGAAAAGTTGGAAAAGATGAATTCCAAACAGCTTGTTCTGCAGCTTGTAGCAGTGGCGCTATGGCATTTGGAGATATCAATGACAAAGAAAGTAAAGTTGCAAAACTTTTAGAAGATAACCGTATGTATCACTTGTTAGAGCATGTAGGCACAAAACCTAATGTACAGTATCAAACAAAAGTGAGAAATACAACTGAAGCATAAATCTAATTAAAGAATCAATTATATAATTATGGCGTCTCATTACGAAGCACCTATTAGAAGACCTTTAGTTACAGGCGAAAAATCATATCACGACGTTACAGTAGATGTGGCTAAACCTGTAGAAGGAAAAGCAAATAAACAATGGTGGATAGTTTTTGGTATTTCACTTGCCGCTTTTCTTTGGGGAATTGGATGTATTATTTATACCATCTCAACAGGTATTGGAACTTGGGGTTTAAACAAGACCGTAGGTTGGGCCTGGGATATTACTAACTTCGTTTGGTGGGTTGGTATTGGTCACGCAGGAACACTTATTTCTGCAGTACTATTATTATTCCGTCAAAAATGGAGAATGGCAATTAACCGTTCTGCAGAAGCAATGACGATTTTCTCTGTTGTTCAGGCAGGATTGTTTCCAATCATTCACATGGGTCGTCCGTGGTTAGGATATTGGGTATTACCTATTCCAAACCAATTTGGTTCTTTATGGGTAAACTTTAACTCACCATTACTTTGGGATGTATTTGCAATATCTACATATTTATCTGTATCGTTAGTATTCTGGTGGACAGGTTTATTACCAGATTTTGCTATGTTACGTGATAGAGCTATTAAGCCTTTCCAAAAGAAAATATATGCTTTATTAAGTTTCGGATGGTCAGGTCGTGCTAAAGACTGGCAACGTTTTGAAGAAGTATCTCTGGTACTTGCAGGTTTAGCAACACCATTAGTACTTTCTGTACATACTATTGTATCCTTTGATTTCGCAACATCGGTAATTCCAGGTTGGCATACCACTATATTCCCGCCTTACTTCGTTGCAGGTGCGGTATTCTCAGGATTTGCTATGGTAAACACGCTTCTTATTATCATGAGAAAAGTGTGTAACCTTGAAGATTATATTACAGTACAACACATCGAATTAATGAACATAGTAATTATGATTACTGGTTCTATAGTAGGTGTAGCATATATAACAGAGTTATTTATTGCATGGTATTCTGGTGTAGAATACGAACAATATGCATTCTTAAACAGAGCAACAGGACCTTACTGGTGGGCATATTGGGCAATGATGACTTGTAACGTATTCTCTCCACAATTCATGTGGTTTAAGAAATTAAGAACAAGTATTATGTTCTCTTTCTTTATCTCTATTGTGGTAAATATAGGGATGTGGTTTGAGCGTTTTGTAATTATCGTAACATCGTTACACAGAGATTACTTACCATCATCATGGACCATGTTCTCTCCAACATTTGTAGATATAGGTATCTTTGTGGGTACTATTGGATTCTTCTTTGTACTATTCTTATTATATTCAAGAACATTCCCGGTAATAGCACAAGCAGAGGTTAAAACAATTTTGAAATCTTCTGGAGAACGTTATAAGAAAATTAGAGAAAGAGGAGACAGTTTAGTAGGTACTGGGGTAGATCCAAGAACTTCTGGAGGACAAGCTCCTAAGCCAGCACCAGCAGCTGAGACACCTACTGAAGAAAAAGATAATTCAACAGAAGATAATTCGGCTAAAGTAAATGACTTACTTGGAAGTATAGGAGCCTTTGATGCTGCTACACAAGAAGCTGATGACTTGAAGAAAGTAAATGGTATCGGACCTAAAATGGAAGAAACACTTAACAGTATTGGTATTTATACCTTCCTTCAGGTTAGTAAGATGACGAAAAAAGAATATGACTTGTTAGATTCTATTACAGGTTCTTTCCCAGGAAGAGCAGAACGTGATGATTGGTCTGGACAAGCTAAAAATTTAATAAACTAAATATAGTCAATGGAAGCTTCAAAAGTTATTCACGCTATTTATACGGATGATGATGTATTAATGTCTGCTGTTAAAAAAGTTAAGGCAGAAAAACATCACATTGAAGAGATATATACACCATTTCCAGTTCACGGACTAGACAAAGCCATGGGGTTAGCACCTACACGTATCGCTATTACAGCTTTTATGTATGGTTTAGTTGGTTTAACAGTTGCCATCACAATGATGAATTTCATTATGATTGAAGATTGGCCACAGAACATTGGTGGTAAACCAAGTTTTAGTTATATAGAAAACATGCCGGCATTTGTGCCAATTATGTTTGAATTAACGGTATTCTTTGCGGCTCACCTAATGGTAATAACATTTTACTTACGTAGTAGAATGTGGCCTTTTAAAAATGCTGAAAATCCAGACCCTAGAACAACAGATGATCATTTCTTAATGGAAATAGCAGTTCATGGAAATGAAAATGAATTAGAAAGCTTGCTTAAAGAAACTGGAGCAGTTGAAGTTAATTTAGTTGATAAAGAAGCGCATTAATTTAGTAATATGAAAAGCTTAATTAAAATATTAGTAGTAGCAGTAGTTTTTGTTGCTGTATCATGTAAAAAAGATTCAGCTCCTAACTATCAATTCATGCCTAACATGTATGAATCTGCAGGATATGAAACTTATGGAGAAGCAGCATTTCCGAATGGTGTAGAAGCACAATTACCAGCTGAAGGATCGATACCAAGAGGATATGTGCCTTTTGATATAGAAAATACAACAGAAGGTTATGAGTTAGCTAAAACAACATTAGTAAGTACTTTGGATTCTACTCAGGTAGATTTAGAAAGAGGAAAAGCTTTATACGATATCTACTGTGGTATCTGTCATGGTAATAAAGGTAACGGACAAGGAAAGCTTGTAAAGCGTGAAAAAATTCTTGGTATCCCAAGTTATGATGATGCAGGAAGAGCTATAACGGCAGGAAGTATTTACCATACTATTTATTATGGTAAAAACACAATGGGTTCTTATGCTAACCAATTAAACGAAGAAGAACGTTGGCAAGTAGTATCATACGTGTTGAAGTTAAAATCAGATTTAGAAAAGTAAGATTGATAAGATTATTATAGATATGTATACATTTTCAAATAAATTAAAGACATTTTCTTTCATACTAATGATACTAGGTGCATTAGGTGTAGGATATGGTTTTTTGACATCTCATAAATCTTTAGAAGAAGTAAAAACTATACTTGCTGAAGAGGCTTCTCATCATGGAAGTGGTCATCATGAGGCTGAAGCAACGCATGATACAACTCCAGCTAGTCATGATACACATGCTAAAGAGTCTTCTCATGGAGAAGAAGCACATGACAATGCTCATCATGGTGATGAACATGCAAAACATGTACAACATCAAATTCATAACAGACCATGGTCTGCATTATACGTAGCAGCATTTTTCTTTATGATGATTGCTTTAGGAATATTAGCATTCTATGCCATCCAAATTGCATCACAAGCAGGTTGGTCTCCAGTACTCTTTAGAGTTATGGAAGGTATGACAGCTTACTTATTACCAGGGGCTCTAATTGTAGTTGCTATTGCAGTTTTTGCTGGTGATCATTTATTTGTATGGATGAACCCAGACATGATAAACCCAGAAAGTGAGCATTTTGATAAGCTAGTAGCTGGTAAGTCTGGTTGGTTAAATAAAACAGGATTTATTATCCGTGCTTTAATATTTATCGCAGGATGGAGTTTATACCGTCACTTTTCACGTAAATTCTCAATTGCTCAAGATACAGCAGAAGATAAAAGTAACTTCAAAAAGTTATTCCGTATAACAGCAGGATTCTTAGTATTCTTTATTTATACAGAATCAATGATGTCATGGGATTGGATTATGAGTGTAGATCCTCACTGGTTCTCAACATTATTTGGATGGTATGTATTTGCAAGTATGTTTGTAAGTGGTATAACAGTATTAGCTTTAATCACTTTATATTTAAAATCTAAAGGACAATTAGAGTTTGTTAATGAAAATCATTTGCATGACGTTGCTAAATTTATGTTTGCATTCAGTATTTTTTGGACCTATTTATGGTTTTCACAATTCATGCTTATTTGGTACTCAAATATCCCAGAAGAGGTAACTTATTTTGTAACACGTTTCAATGATTACAAATTACCTTTCTTAGGTATGGTGGTTATGAATTTCGTATTTCCAATATTAATGCTAATGAATGCTGATTACAAACGTATTCCTTGGTTTGTTGTTATGGCAGGATTGGTAATATTAGCAGGTCACTATATTGATATCTTCAATATGATTATGCCAGCGACTGTGGGTGATAGATGGTTTATTGGAATTCCAGAAATAAGTTCAGTATTACTATTTGCAGGATTATTCATATTTATAGTATTTACAGCTTTAACAAAAGCGCCATTACTAGTAAAAGGGTATCCTTTTAGAAAAGAAAGTGAAGAATTTCATTATTAATTAAGAAATAAATAAAGACGAACGATACAAATGACTGCTTTATTAACAATTATAGTTTTAGTATTTATTTTAATTGCCATCTGGCAAATGGTAAAGATTTTCGATTTGGCACAAGCCAAAAACGAAAACACTCAAGTTGCTACAGATAAGGATAACACAATGAATGCATATTTAATGATGGGCTTTTTAGCTTTCATTTATATCATAACCATTGTTTGTTTAGTAAAATGGGGAGACTTACCATTAATGTCTAATTCTGCGTCTGCACATGGACCAACCATTGATAATTTGATGGTTATTTCTATGGTAATTATCTTTTTTGTACAAACTGTTACACAGTTTTTACTACACTATTTTGCGTTTAAATATAAAGGTGAAAAAGGGAAGAAAGCATTATTCTTTGCAGATAATAATAAACTAGAAGCCATTTGGACAATTATTCCAGTAATCGTTTTAGCTGGATTGATTATCTATGGATTAAACACTTGGATTAATATTATGGGTGTTGATGAAAGTGATGATCCCTTAGTAGTTGAGTTATATGCACAACAGTTTAACTGGAAAGCCAGATATGCTGGAGCAGATAATACTTTAGGAAAAGCTAATGTACGTTTAATTGATATTGATCGTGCTAACATCTTAGGTATAGATGAAGCAGATCCTAATGCACAAGATGATGTAATTACTACTGAATTACATTTGCCGGTTGGAAAACCTGTATTATTCAAAATGCGTTCACAAGATGTATTGCATTCGGCATACATGCCACATTTTAGAGCACAAATGAACTGTGTTCCAGGAATGATCACACAATTTGGTTTCACGCCAACAGTGACTACTGCAGAAA
The DNA here is from genome assembly GCF_030540775.2 of Flavivirga abyssicola. Taxonomy (GTDB): domain Bacteria; phylum Bacteroidota; class Bacteroidia; order Flavobacteriales; family Flavobacteriaceae; genus Flavivirga; species Flavivirga abyssicola. The sequence goes on from NZ_CP141266.1 coordinate 2,276,094, forward strand.
TGCGTGAAACACCTCAAATGCAAGAAAAAGTTAAAAGAATTAATAATATTAGAGTAGAGAATAGTAAACCTCTATTAGCAAAAGGAGAAGAGCCTTTAGAATCTTACGAATTTGATTATATACTATTATGTAATAAAATTTGTGGAAAGTCTCATTACAACATGCAAATGAAGATAGTTGTAGAAACTCAAGAAGAATATAATGCTTGGATAAAAGAGCAGAAAGCATTCAAAAACTCTCTAATTAACTAATTTAAAAGATAAAACGATATAAGATTATGTCAGCACACGCAGATACTCACGCACACGAAGACGACCACGGACATCATCATAAAGAAACGTTTGTAACTAAATATATATTTAGTCAAGACCATAAAATGATTGCTAAACAGTACCTTGTTACAGGTACTATTATGGGAGTTATAGGTGTATTAATGTCTATGATGTTTCGTATGCAAATTGCATGGCCAGAAGAACCTAATGTATTGTTTGAAGCATTATTAGGAAAATGGGCACCAGGTGGTGTTATGGATGCAGATATCTATTTAGCATTAGTAACTATACACGGTACCATTATGGTATTCTTTGTATTAACAGCTGGTTTAAGTGGTACGTTTAGTAACCTATTAATTCCGTTGCAAATTGGTGCACGTGATATGGCATCAGGTTTCTTAAATATGGTATCGTATTGGTTATTCTTCTTGTCAAGTGTAATCATGGTAATTTCTTTATTTGTTGAAGCAGGACCGGCAGCGGCAGGATGGACAATTTATCCGCCATTAAGTGCTTTACCAATGGCACAAGGAGGTTCTGGAATGGGTATGACCTTATGGTTGGTATCTATGGCAATATTCATAGCCTCATCATTATTAGGGTCACTTAACTATATTGTTACTGTTATTAATTTACGTACTAAAGGCATGTCTATGACAAGACTACCTTTAACAATTTGGGCCTTTTTTATTACAGCAGTTATAGGGGTTATATCTTTCCCTGTATTATTATCTGCTGCTTTACTATTAATAATGGATAGAAGTTTTGGAACATCATTCTTCTTATCAGATATATTTATTCAAGGAGAAGTATTACACTATCAAGGAGGTTCACCAGTATTGTTTGAACACTTATTCTGGTTCTTAGGACACCCTGAAGTATATATTGTAATATTACCAGCAATGGGATTAGTTTCCGAAATTATGGCATCCAATTCACGTAAGCCTATCTTTGGATATCGTGCAATGATTGCTTCTATTTTAGCAATTGCATTCCTTTCTACAATAGTATGGGGACACCATATGTTCGTTTCAGGAATGAATCCATTCTTAGGATCTGTATTTACATTTACAACATTATTAATTGCTATACCATCTGCTGTAAAAGCATTTAACTGGATAACCACGCTTTGGAAGGGTAACTTACAGATGAACCCGGCGATGCTATTTTCAATCGGTTTTGTATCTACATTTATTACAGGAGGTTTAACAGGAATTATTTTAGGAGATAGTGCTTTAGATATTAATGTACATGATACTTATTTTGTAGTAGCACACTTCCACTTGGTAATGGGTATATCTGCATTGTATGGTATGTTTGCAGGAATTTATCACTGGTATCCTAAGATGTTTGGTAAGATGTTAAATAAAAACTTAGGGTATATCCACTTTTGGATAACGGCAGTTTGTGCTTATGGCGTATTTTTCCCAATGCATTTTATTGGTATGGCAGGATTACCACGTCGTTATTATACAAATAGTAACTTCCCATTATTTGATGATTTAGCTAATGTAAACGTTATTATTACCATATTCGCTTTAATAGGTGGGGCAGTTCAAATCGTTTACTTATATAACTTCTTTAGCAGTATATTCTTTGGAAAGAAAGCTACGCAGAACCCATGGAAATCTACAACATTAGAGTGGACTGCACCAGTTGAGCATATGCATGGAAACTGGCCTGGAGACATTCCACATGTGTATCGTTGGGCTTATGATTATAGCAAACCAGGACATGATGTAGATTTCGTTCCTCAAAATATTCCTCTAAAAGAAGGAGAAGAAGAATTACAACACTAGGAGACTAGTAAACATAACCTTTTAATTATAAAAGCCAAAGCCTTTCTAAACCAGAAAGGCTTTGGCTTTTAGTATTTTACCTCTTTTTGCTCTTTTTCAAGTAAGACTTATACTACAAAAAATTCTCACAAACACATTTTTGACTCTTAAAAACAAATAAGACAACTCTTGAACATCGCTTATTTGCAGATTTTATCGATGAAATACAAAAAAATATAAAAAATGTCGACGAAATACAAAAATATCCGTTAAATTGCGAATTGAATAATTTTGTGAAAAACTTTCAATTAAAATATTTGTGAAATTTTACATGCTTTATTCTGAACCAACTAGATATGAATATAAATTTTCAATTATGAAAACGACTTTAACATATAGAAATGTATTGAAGTATGCGTTCTACGTTTTAATGTTATTATGTACTTCATTGTCAGTTTCTGCACAATGTCCTACAATACCAAATCAGAATCCAGCTGCTATTTGTGATGCATCTCAGTTTACCTTTAGTGACTTAAATGCTTATGCGGTAACTGGAGGTAATGGTATACAGTGGTATGATGTCCCAACAGGAGGGACTGCCTTTTTTCCAACCGAACGCGTTGTAGAAGGTACTTATTATGTTGATGACGATTCAGGAACCTGTAACGGGGCTGGAAATCGAACAGCTATAAATATAGATTTTGCAGTTGATCCGTCAGGACAGAATTTAGAAGGTAATTATTGTAGCAATGAGGGTGCAACTATTCAGACTTATATAGATGATATTTTACAATCTGCTATACCAGTAGGGGGAGATGTGGAAATATACTATGATGCAGGCTTAGTTAATCAAGCAAATACTACAGATGTAATTCCTAACCCAGGAATACAGATACTCGTAGTATTTGTAGATGGAATATGTAAAAGTCAGGCAGAAGCGACTACAATAGCTTTAATCCCTGCACCTCAAGAACCAATGCCCGATCTTGTACAAGATTTCTGTACAAATCCAACAGCTCCAACAATAGGAGATATAGATCCAGGTACCCCAGCTACTAATTATTTATGGTATGCTGGAGTTAATGGTTCAGGAATACCAACAGGAGCACCACTGTCAGATTTAGATCTATTAGTAGACAATACAACATATTATGTTCAAATACAAGGTATAATTTGTGATAGTAATGCTGTTGGGGTATTAGTAAATGTTGATGCACCAGCTGATGCAGGATCATCAGATATATTACAATACTGTAACGATAACATTCCTGCCGCACCTTTCGATTTATTTGATGAATTAGGAGGTTTTCCACAGACAACAGGTATATGGACAGGACCTTTAGCAACAACTAATGGTCATCAAGGAACCGTAAACATTTCTAGTTTAACACTTCCAGGAACCTATGTATTTACATATTCAATTACAGGTAGTGGTGCTTGTCCAGCTGCTATTTCAACGATATCGATTGTAATTTCAGAAACGCTTTCTTCTGGGACAGCAGTTGGAAGCCCAGCAAGTTTTTGTGTAGCAAATTTGCCTTCAAATTTTGATTTAACAACGTTATTAAATAATGACGAAGATCCTAATGGTTTTTGGGTACAAGGCACTTTAAGTTCAGATCCTGTAGTGACATCTCCAATAGATTTAACAACAGGGGCTTTTACACCAAATACGTATAGCTTTACATATTTCCAGAATGTTCTAACACCATGTCCAGAAGAATCTACAACAGTTCAAGTTGTGGTATTGGCAGACCCGAATGCTGGAACAGCAACGAATGCCTCATTTTGTGAGAATGAATTAGCAATAAATTCACCTTATGATTTATTTAATGCTTTAGACGGTTCTCAAGATAATAATTTAGGGACTTGGACAGATGCAACAAATAACCCAGTAACAAACCCTATAAATATTACAGGGCTAACTGTAGGGCCTTATACCTTCAATTATACGATAGATAATGGAACTTGTACCGATACAGAACCAATAACGATAACCATTTTACCTGCTCCAGAATCCGGGACACCTATAGCATCTATGCCTGAGTTTTGTCAAGGAGATATACAAACGGTAAATTTATTTGATTTACTAACAGGAGAGAATCAAACAGGTACATGGAATGATGATGATGCTTCAGGTGCATTATCTATAAACGAGGTCACAATTGGAGGTCTTGGAAGTGGAACTTATAATTTCACGTTTGATGTGGATGCGATTGGAGGTTGTGATGATGCAGACGTAACTGTATCTATTACAATAAATCCATTACCAAATACAGGTACACCAGCACCAGCAATATACTGTGAAAATGATTTAGGACCAACGCCTACTTCGTTAAATTTATTTGATCAGCTTACAGGCGAATCTGGAGGAGGAACTTGGACGGATGACAATGCCTCAGGAGCGTTGAATGTAAGTACTGTAGATTTAACTGCTTTAGCTGTTGGGTCTTTTAATTATACATATACTATAACAGATGGTAATGGATGTACAAATAGTTCAATAGTAACAGTCACAATTAATGATGCTCCGGAATCCGGAACACCAATAGCAACTTTTCCAGAATTCTGTGAAGGAACAGTACAAACAGTTAATTTATTTGATTTACTAACAGGAGAAGACCCAACAGGAACATGGAATGATGATGATACCTCTGGTGCATTATCAGTAAACGAAGTCACAATTGGTAGTCTTACACCTGGAACCTATGATTTTACATTTGATGTAGATGCTATTCTAAGTTGTGATGATACCAATGTAACTGTATCCATTATAATAAATCCATTACCAAATACAGGGACACCAGCACCAGCAATATATTGTGAAAATGATTTAGGAACACCCCCTTCTTTAGATTTATTTGATCAGCTTACAGGCGAATCTGGTGGAGGAACTTGGACGGATGACAATGCCTCAGGAGCATTGAATGTAAGTACCGTAGATTTAACTGCTCTGGCAGTCGGGTCTTTTAACTACACATATACTATAACAGATGCCAATGGATGTACAAATAGTTCAACAGTAGTAGTTACTATTAATGATGCTCCAGAGTCGGGAACACCAATAACACCTGTGCCAGAGTTTTGTGTTGTAGATATTACGGCAGCACAAACGGTAGAGTTATTTGATTTACTAACAGGAGAAGATCCATCGGGAACATGGAGTGACGATGATGCTTCAGGAGCATTATCTGTAAGTACAGTAACTATTGATGGCCTTGCACCTGGAACCTATAATTTTACATTTGATGTAGCTAATATTGGAACTTGCGACGATGTGGATGTAACCGTATCAATTACTATAAATGATACACCAGTACCTACAGCAAACGCAACTCAGGAATTTTGTGATACAGCAACAGTTGGAGATTTAACAGTTTTAACAGGAACTACAATACAATGGTACGATGATGCAACAGGAGGAACACCATTAACTGGAACAACAGCTCTAATAAACGGAGAAAATTATTTTGCCACACAGACAGATGGAACAACTGGGTGTGAATCTTCAGTGAGAACAGAAGTAACAGTTACAATACATCAATCCCCAAACCCTGGAGTTGTCACCAACCCAGGAATTGCGGAATGTAATAACACGACAATAAACCTTTTTGATGGTTTAGATGGTTCGCAAGATAGTGGAGGGATTTGGTATGAAGGCTCTGATAATACAGGAACAGCAGTAGCAACTCCGACAGCCTATGATGTAACAGGTTTTAGTGCTAATACTTATCAATTTACATATCATGTAACAGCCTCTTCGCCATGTGTAGACGACAGTACAACAATAACAGTTACTGTAGATGAGCCTTTAAATGCAGGAACAGACAACACTTTAGATGCTTGTAGTACCGATGGAACGACAGATTTATTTACACTTTTAGGAGCTGCCGACCCAGGAGGTACATGGTCCCCAGCATTAACTAGTACTACAGGTGTTTTCGATCCAATGGTTGATGCAGGAGGTACTTATACCTACACACATACTAACGCCTGTGGAGTTTCAAGCAGTGAAGTTGTTGTAACAGTTACACAAGCACCAAATGCAGGAACTAATAGCCCAGCTTTAATATGTGTGATTGATGGCCCAACAGATTTATTTACCTATTTAGGAAGTGCAGATACAGGAGGAATATGGTCCCCAGCATTAGCTAGTGGTACAGGAGTTTTTGATCCTTTAGTAGATACTGCTGGCGTTTATACATATACAGTTGCTGCAACTGGAGCATGTCTAACTAATGCTACTGCAGAAATAACCGTAACTGTTAGTGATATTACACCACCAGTTGTAAATAATGCAACCATGGAATTTTGTTTAGTAGACAATCCAACAGTGGCAAATTTAGATGTGGCTTTAACAGTAACAGGAACTATTACTTGGTATGAAGATGCTGCATTAACAACACAACTTAATGCAACAGATACATTGGCAGATGGAGAAGACTATTATGCAACTCAAAGAAATGCTGCCGGTTGTGAGTCTTCAATAAGTGTACAGGTTGATGTTATTGTTAATGATACACCAACACCAACATTAGACAATCCTGCTGCAGAATATTGTATCAATGACGATCCAACCATTAATGACTTGTCATTAAATATTACGGAACATGATGCATCAGCAAACAACGTGATTTGGTATGATGCAGCAACAAATGGTACAACTATTTCAGAAAGTACTATTTTAAATCACAACGTTACTTATTATGCTGTTTTAGTAGATGCTATTACGGGATGTGAAAGTAGTGTTCGTTTGGCTGTTACTACAGATTTAACCTCTTGTGGAAAACTGATAATTCCAGATGGATTTTCACCAAATGGTGATAGAACCAATGATACATTTAATATTGATCATTTAGGTATTCTATATCCAAACTTTATGATAGAGATATTTAACCGCTATGGAAACATTGTGTATAAAGGAAATAATAATACACCAAGATTTGATGGCACCTCTAATCAATCCGGTACCATTGGAAATGGAGATTTACCAGTAGGAGTCTATTATTATATTTTCTATTTCAATGATGGAGAAAATAAACCAGAACAAGGACGCTTATACTTAAGCAGATAATTTATAGATAAAGCAAAATTTAAGAACAATGAAAAATTTAAATATATATCATAAAATAGCTGCTTTGTTAAGTTTGACTTTCTTGTCATTACAAAGTTTTGCACAACAAGACCCTCAATTTACTCAGTATATGTATAATATGAGTGTTATTAATCCTGCTTATGCAACAGCAGATGAAGCGATTCTAAATTTAGGAGGCTTATATAGAACACAGTGGGTTGGCGTAGAAGGAGCACCAAAAACAGGAACTTTTTTCGCGCATACACCTATTAATGAAAAAATAGAAATGGGTATTTCCTTTACAAACGATAATATAGGAGATATTGTAAACGAAAATAATATTTATGCAGATTTCGCTTATATACTGCCCGTAGGATTTGAAGCCAAGTTATCACTTGGTATTAAAGCCGGGGTTACATTATTTGATGTTAATTTTGATGGCTTCAATTTACAATCGGGTAACGTATCTACCGATGTAGCATTTAATGAAAACATTAGTAAAACATTTCCTAATTTAGGTATCGGAGCATTTTATTTCACCGACAACTACTATATAGGTTTATCTGCCCCAAATCTACTAACAACAAAACATATAGAAACAGAAAATGGTGTGAAATCTACAGGAGTTCAAGACATTCACTATTTTTTAACAGGGGGATATGTTTTTAATATCAACAGAGATGTAAAATTTAAACCTGCATTTATGGCAAAATCAGTTAGAGGCGCACCGTTGTCTGTAGATGTTACGGCAAACGTATTATTCAATAACAGATTTGAAGCAGGGTTAGGCTATCGTTTAGATGATGCCATAAGTGGATTGGTAAGTTTTAGAGCAACACCGGAATTAAAAATTGGATATGCTTACGATTTTACAACCACAAACTTAGGTGATTTCAATTCAGGATCTCATGAAATATTTATTTTGTTTGATATTGATTTATTCGGCCTCAAAGGTGGGTATGATCGTTCACCTAGATTCTTCTAACCAAAAATGATTACAATTATGAAACATCCATTACTAAAAATTCAATACCAAAGAATAGATATGTCATGGGTGTTACATGTGACAGTTGAAAAACAATAAAATTTACACATGAAAAAACAAATATACATACTTGCAAGCCTTTTATTAGTTAGTGGAATGGCATTAGCGCAAAAAGGAAACTTAAAAAGGGCTAATAAGCTTTTCGAAATGAGAGCCTATATTGAAGCGGCTGAAATTTATGAAAAGAAAGAGCGTACTCAGGAAGTACTTCAGAATTTGGCAGACAGTTATTATTACAATGCCAATTTGCAAAAAGCGATAAAAACCTATCGCGAGCTATTTGTAACTTATGGAGATTCTATAGATATCGAATTGCATTTTAGATATGCACAAGCTTTAAAAGGCACTAAAAATTATAAAGATGCCGATTTTCATTTAAGCAGATATTTCAATAAAAAAATAAATACACCTGCTTTTATAGAAGGCTTAGAGAAAACGACGCCACACACATTTAAACTAAAACAAATTGAGAGTTCTAATTCAACTAGCGATTTTGGTTTATCATTTTATGGAGATAATAAAGTAGCTTTTGCTTCATCAAGAAATAGTGAAAATCCAGCGTACTCATGGAATAATTTACCGTATTTGGATTTGTATAAAGCAACTATGGGCGATGATGGTACAATGAAAGATATTACACCTTTTTCAGATGAAATAAATACAGAGTCTCATGAAAGTAGTGCTACATTTAGTAGCGATGCTAAGACTATGTATTTCAATAGAACAAATAAAACACGTACCAAAACTGACGAGGAAAGAATTGCCCACATCAAAATTTTTAAAGCAGAGTTGGTAGATAGTGTGTGGACAAACGTAACTGAGTTACCGTTCAATTCAAATGCATATAGTGCAGAACATCCAGCCTTAAGCAAAGATGGGAAAACATTATATTTTGCCAGCGATATGCCAGGGACTATTGGCGGATTCGATATTTACAAAGTAGCTATTAACGATGATGGGACTTATGGAGAACCAGAAAACTTAGGTGATAAAGTAAATACAAAACACCGCGAACAATTTCCTTATATAAGTGATCTTGGAGTGCTGTATTTTTCTTCAGACGGACATCTAGGATATGGTGGTTTAGATGTATTTAGAAGTAATATGGTAAATGGTAGCTTTGAAAAACCAATAAACTTAGGAGGTACTATAAATAGTAGTTTAGACGATTTTGCATATACCATAAGAGAAAAGAATAACAAAGGTTATGTGTCTTCTAACAGAAGTGGTTATGACAGGTTATATGGTTTTGCCAGAGAAGAGAATGTTTTAACCAAGTATTTAGTTGAAGGTATTGTACAAGATAAAACGAGTAAAGAATTATTAGTAGGGGCTTTAGTAACGTTATTTGACGAAACCAATACCGTAATTCAGGATACTATTGTAGGAGATAAAGCAGATTATTTGTTTAAAATAGAACCTAATAAAAAGTATAAAGTTCGCGGAACACGAAAAGCATACATTCCACAAGACGTTGAATTTTCAACAGATAGTAAAGGAAAAATTAGCCATAATATTTATTTAACTTTAGAATCGTATGCAGACGCAGAAGATCGCGTTAAGGAAAACGAAAGCGGTGATGTTCAAATACAATTGGATAAAATCTATTTTGATTTCGATCAATCTAATATTCGTAACGATGCCGCAACAACTTTAAACATACTTGTCGATTTGCTAAACAAATATCCAGATATGGAAGTAGAAGTATCTGCACATACAGATGCAAGAGGACCAGATCAATACAATTTAAATTTATCTAAAAATCGAGCAGCATCTACTTTGGAATATTTAGTAAGTAAAGGCATTGACAGAAACCGATTAAAAAGTATTGGTTATGGAGAAATGCAACCACTTAACAAATGTGTTAAAGAAGGTATTTGCAGTGACGAAGAATACGATATTAACAGACGCTGTGAATTTACCATTATAAATTAGCCAACCAACCTTTTATAACTAGCCATAATTTTAACCAAATTATTTGCTTAAGCCTTTTCGTTTCGGAAAGGCTTTTTTTATTAAATATAATCGATAAAAAACAATAAAGTTCGATAAAATGTAGTTTGTTGACTTTTTTTAAAGTATTTTAGCTCGTAAATTGTAAGAATAATAATATTTATTAACCAGCTAATAACCCTAAATTTTTTATTATGAAGAAAACTACTTTTCTCTTAAGTTTTGTATTATCCATTTTTTTTAATACGTCATCCTTTTCGCAAAGTATTACCATACTACCAATATCCAATGTGAGAGCAGAAGGAGAAACACAAGTTGCCATAGTTAAAAATGCAGGTGTAGATGTTGGGTATATTATTTTTCATGCAGACAGAAGGCCTGTAGGTGATGGTAACCACGTCTATTTACTTGCTAATTATTATAATCTCTCTAATACCCAAATAGGTAGCTCGGTAGAGCCTCTTGGAGGAGGAAACAGTAGTGAGTACGATAATGCTAACGATTGGCAATTAGTCACAGATAATAACCTCGGAATGGCAGCCTCTTTTGAACAAGTATCTAAAGATGCCACTGGTTTTTATACTGTCAATACTTCCACAGGAGCTATTACGGAGGTGCTGGATGAAAGAGCAGCATCGGGTCTTTCGGGTCTAAATGGTTCAGCCACGGTAGGAATTCTTAATAATGGGAATCTTATATTTGTTTACGCTAATGCGTATAGTCCTACAGCTGGGGAAATTAGTTTTGATATCATTAATCCAAATACGGGCAGCACCATTATAAGTGCAGCAGCTGTGACTACTCAAGCCTCAAATCCGACAGTAACAACTTTGCCGGATGGTGGTTTTTTTATAGCATATGCTCAAGGAACAACAGTTCCATTTAATACCAAAGGAAAACGCTATGATGCTAGTGGAACTTTGGTAGGTAGTGAAGTAACCATTTTTAATGGTACAGCAACTGTTTCTAATACAACAGAGACAATACTTAGTAATGGTTATGTATTAATTCAGGAAAGTGGGAAAGCGAAAATTTATGATTTTTCAGGGGGGAGTACTCCTGTACAAGTAGGTGGAGAAATAAGTATTCTTCCAGGTGATTTTCCTAAAGAAGAAAACGTTGGTGTTAAAGCTTTTAAAAATGGTGGTTTTGTTGCAGCTTATGTAGCAAGTGATAATGTTAATTTTCAGAATTTAGCGTATAGAATCTTTGATAATAATGGTAACCCTGCAACTTCAGGTCAAATAGATATTACCTCAAGAAGTAATTTTGAAAGATCTGTAATTACTCCTGATTTGGCAACTTTTTCAGATGGTAGTTTTGTGGTTTCTTTTGGAAATGATGATAGTTCTACTGGAGGACATTCTAAATTGGAGCGTGCCATCGTAAAAAACATGTATCCTGTAATTGATTTAGATTTTGATAATTCTTCTGGAGGAATAGGTAAAGCTTATACTGCTGCAACACTAAACGGCCAATCTGGTGGAGTTGCTATTGCAGATTCAGATGTATTGCTAACAGATGCGGATGGAGAGGATATTTTTTCTATTACAATTGATATTTCAAATCAATTAGATGGAGTCAATGAGTTTTTAACTTTGGCAAGTGCCACAGGAGTTACAGTGTCGGGATCTGGGACTAAAACGTTAACATTAACCAATGCTGGTTCTGCTACCAAGTCTAATTTTCAAAATGCATTAGCGGCAATTCGTTACGAAAATATAAGTGCTTCAAACACAACAACTAGAAGTATAGTGACAACAGTTACTGATAACAATGCATTAACTTCAACTGCTACAACAACTATTGCTATCACTACAGCTAGTACTGTTTCAGATACCACGGCACCAGTATTTGAGAATAGTACCCCAAGTCAATCATCTGTGGATCAAACTACATTTACTTTAGAAACAGACATTGATGAAGCAGGAACGATTTATTATGTAGTAGTTGCCAATGGAGCAAGTGCACCTAATGCAGCACAGGTTAAAGCAGGTACAGATGCAGGTAATGCAGCACCAGTTAATAATGGAAGTGCTGCAGTTAACACAGGAGGATTTACCAATGATTTTAGTGTAACAGGTTTAACAGCAGGAACTGCGTACGATGTGTATGTTGTTGCGGAAGATACATCAGCCAACCTACAAACAAACCCGACTAAAATAGACGTTACAACAAATTCAATACCAGTAGTGGCTTTTACATCAACTAGCTCTTCAGGAGCGGAAAGTGTGAGCAGTGCAGATTTAGAAGTCTCATTAAGCACGATAAGTGGAAGTAATGTATCTGTAAATTATGTTGTAACAGGAACTGCGACAGGAAGTGGTACAGATTATACTTTAGCAAATGGTACATTAACTATTACGGCAGGTGATAGCAATGATAATATTACTATAGCCAGTATTGTATCCGATGCCATTTTGGAAGCTAACGAAACAGTCATAGTAACTATTTCTAGTCCAACGAATGCAACTTTAGGAACGAATCTAGTACATACGTATACTATTAATAACGACGATAGTGCCTCGGTAACGATTGCAAATGTCTCAGGTAATGAAAATGACGGAGCTATCACGGTAACAGCAACGCTAGATAATGCCGTACAAGACGGATTCACAGTAGATGTGAGTACAGCAGATGGAACAGCAACTACAGCAGATAGTGATTATTCCGCGGTAACAAGTCAGACATTAACCTTTACAGGAAATGCCAGCGAAACCCAAACGTTTACTGTAACTCCTACAGGAGATACAAAACTGGAAGCCAATGAAACGATCACCATTTCACAATCTAACTTAGCATCTACGACATTGTCGGTAAGCATCACCGATGGAGCAACGGTAACAGTAAACAATGATGATGCTGCAGCAGTGACCATAGCTAATGTTAGTGGTAATGAAAATGACGGAGCCATCACGGTAACAGCAACACTAGATAATGCCGTACAGGACGGATTCACAGTAGATGTGAGTACAGCAGATGGAACCGCTACTACAGCAGATAGTGATTATTCCGCTATAACAAGTCAGACATTAACCTTTACAGGAAATGCCAGCGAAACCCAAACGTTTACTGTAACTCCTACAGGAGATACAAAACTGGAAGCCAATGAAACGATCACCATTTCACAATCTAACTTAGCAGCTACAACATTGTCGGTAAACATCACCGATGGCGCAACGGTAACAGTAGACAACGACGATGCAGCAGCAGTAACCATAGCTAATGTTAGTGGCAATGAAAATGACGGAGCTATTACTGTAACCGCAACACTGGACAATGCCGTACAGGACGGATTCACAGTAGATGTAAGTACAGCTGATGGAACCGCTACTACTGCAGATAGTGATTATTCCGCTATAACAAGTCAGAGATTGACCTTTACAGGAAATGCCAGCGAAACCCAGATCTTTACTGTGACTCCTACAGGAGATACAAAACTGGAAGCCAATGAAACCATCACTGTTTCGCAATCTAACTTAGCATCAACAACATTGGCGGTAAGCATCACCGATGGAGCAACAATAACTGTAGACAATGACGATGCTGCAGCAGTAACCATAGCTAATGTTAGTGGGAATGAAAATGACGGAGCTATTACAGTAACTGCAACACTAGATAATGCCGTGCAAGGCGGATTTACAGTAGATGTAAGTACAGCAGATGGGACAGCAACTACAGCAGATAATGATTATTCCGCTGTAACAAGCCAGACCTTAATCTTTACAGGAAATGCCAGCGAAACCCAGACCTTTACAGTGACTCCTACAGGAGATACAAAATTGGAAGCTAATGAAACCATCACTGTTTCGCAATCTAACTTATCAGCTACAACTTTGTCAGTAACAATCACTGATGGAGCAACCGTTACAATCGATAATGATGATGCTGCTTTAGGTGTAGAAGATATATCATTAAAAGAATTAATAAACTTATATCCAAATCCAGTTACTAATAAATTATATATAAAAACAAATCATGTAAATGTAAAAGAAGTAGCACTATTCGATATTTTAGGAAAAGCTATAAAAAATATTAAGTTAGAAAACGAAATTATAGATTTTTCTACGATCAATGTTGGGATATATTTATTAAAGATACAAACAGATCGAGGAACTGTCGTAAACAGAATTATTAAGAAATAGATTATAAAAAATATAGAGTGTCAATATTCTAGATCAACTAAATTATTTGCTAAAGCCTTTCCAATATGGAAAGGCTTTTTGTTTATATTTGCTTATATCGAACTTTTTTGTCATTCCTGCGGAGGCAGGAATCTGTTTAATCTGAAACAAAATGTCACCCTTAGCGCAATCTAAGGGTCTGTAATATGAACGAGAATCTAGATCCATCCAACGAAAATTTCTCTCCAGAGGAATTAGATGTAGAAAAAAAATTAAGACCGTTATCCTTTGATGATTTTACTGGTCAGGATCAAGTTTTAGAGAACCTTCAAATATTTGTTCAAGCTGCGAATTTAAGAACCGAAGCTTTAGATCATACACTATTTCATGGGCCACCAGGTCTAGGAAAAACAACTTTAGCACATATTTTAGCTAACGAATTAAGTGTAGGTATAAAAGTAACATCGGGACCTGTTTTAGATAAACCAGGAGATTTAGCTGGTTTACTAACCAATTTAGATGAACGCGATGTATTGTTTATAGATGAAATTCATCGATTAAGTCCTATAGTAGAAGAATATTTATATTCTGCAATGGAAGACTATAAGATTGATATTATGATTGAGTCGGGACCTAATGCACGATCCGTGCAAATTAATTTAAACCCGTTTACCTTAGTAGGAGCTACAACGCGTTCAGGATTATTAACGTCACCAATGCGTGCCCGTTTTGGTATTCAAAGTAGATTACAATATTATAAAACAGATTTACTAACAACCATTATACAACGAAGTGCCAGCATTTTAAATATGCCAATATCTATGGAAGCCGCTATAGAAATTGCAGGACGAAGTAGAGGAACTCCAAGAATAGCAAATGCCTTATTACGACGTGTTCGGGATTTTGCCCAAATAAAAGGTAATGGAACCATCGATATAAAAATTGCAAAGTTTGCATTAGAGGCCTTAAATGTAGATGCACATGGATTGGATGAAATGGATAACAAAATTCTATCAACCATCATAGATAAATTCAAAGGTGGTCCTGTAGGGATTACAACTATTGCCACAGCGGTTAGTGAAAGTCCAGAAACCATAGAAGAAGTGTATGAGCCTTTTTTAATCCAGCAAGGCTTCATAATGCGTACACCTCGTGGGAGAGAAGTTACCGAGCAAGCGTATAAACATTTAGGCAGAATAAAAGGAGATATTCAAGGAGGCCTGTTTTAGTATTTTGTTATTCCTGCGAGGCAGGAATCTACTCGGTACGGCAATTGTAATATTTCTCATTATATTCAACATGGAAAGTGGTTGATAATTATATTTTTAACACTATTTTTATGAAAAAGTGATACAGAAACTGATGCTATTTTAATAATTTAAGCATGCCAAAATACAAGTACCCCAATAAAGTTCCCTTTTATAAATTCTTAATAAAATCATCTGCGATAGCAAAAAATCCTATTCCATTTCATAATAAATGGTTTAATGAGGTAGGCGACACATTTGCAATCAAATCACCTTTTTATGGACATATCGTTTTAACACGAGATGCTGTTGTAACGAAACATATGCTTCAGAAAAACCATAAAGTGTATCATAAATCTAAAATTCAAACCACCTATTTATCAAAATATGTTGGTTACGGTTTATTAACTTCAAGTGGTGATTATTGGTTAAAGCAACGCCGATTAATACAACCCGCATTTCATAAAGAGAAAATTCAAAATCTTGTTGAGATTATAGATAAGGCTATTAATGAACAAGTAAACAAAATTGGTACAGAGGACTTTGTTGATTTATATCCAATAATGAATGAGCTGGCATTCGAAGCCGTCGCTAAATCATTATTTAATTTTTCAGCAGAAAAAGAAACCTTAAAACGATTGCAGTTTATCATTGAAAAATTACAACTATTTATTGTTAAAGAATTAAGAATGCCATATAAAAAATTATGGTACACAGTAACTGGAGAGATTAAGTACCATATGACATTGGTAAAAGAAAGTCGAAACATTATTAATTCAATTATAGACCAAAGACGAGAATCAAAAGAAGCACACGACGACCTTCTGGATATGTTACTCTCTGCAAAGTATGAAGATGGCTCATCTATGACTAACGAACAATTAATTGATGAAATATTAATTTTGTTTGTAGCGGGCCATGAAACAACGGCAAATGCACTAACATTTACGTTAAAACTATTGGCTCAAAATAAAGAAGCCTTGACAAAGGTAGAAACCGAGATTGAAAAAACGAGTACTAAAAATTTAACACCTCTTCAAGAAATTTCTCAGTTAAATTACACAACGTGTTGTGTTGAAGAAAGCCTTCGATTATATCCCCCCGCTTGGATAACAGATAGAGTAAATATTGAAGATGATAAAATAGATGACTATGTATTAAAAAAGGGAACCATTATAGGGGCGTCTATTTATGAATTACATAGAAATAAAAACTATTGGAACCAACCGGAAGTATTCAAACCATCTCGTTTTTTTGAAGAAAACAGAAAAGGCATCATGCCTTATTATATGCCATTTGGCGCAGGACCAAGGTTATGCATAGGTAATAACTTTGCTATGTACGAAATGATATTAGCTGTTAATACCATATTGAAAAAGTTTCATATATCTACCGATAATAGTACGATAAAAACAAATCCTTTAATTACTCTAAAACCTGTTGATGTTAAATTGAAGTTTACTTTAAAAACTTAAATAGTTCTATAGTGTCAGGCTGAGCGCAGTCGAAGCCTAAAAGGAGTTTGTTAAACGAGCACTTTGACTGCGCTCAGTGAGACATCATAGAATTCATTTATATTTACAACATTAATTCTATTTTAAAATAGAAAGCTTAATTTGCATAGATAAGTTACATCGTAACGTAGGGCCGATCGTAGCCGAAGCCCAATAGAAGAATGAATTCAAAATCAAAACATACAACTCTCATCAAAACCGAAGCCAAGCGCCTCGGGTTTTTATCATGCGGTATAAGTAAAGCACAGTTTTTAGAAGAAGAAGCACCTAGACTAGAAAAATGGTTAAATAAAAATATGCATGGACAAATGCATTATATGGAAAACCATTTTGATAAGCGTTTAGATCCAACAAAACTGGTAGAAGGTTCCAAAAGTGTTGTTTCTCTGTTATTGAATTATTATCCGTCAGAATTCCAACAAGACAAGACCGCCCCAAAAATCAGCAAATATGCATATGGAAGAGACTACCATTTCATAATAAAAGACAAACTCAAATCGCTCTTAAATTTTATAGAAGAAGAAATAGGAGAGGTAGAAGGACGAGCCTTTGTAGATTCTGCTCCCGTTTTAGATAAAGCCTGGGCTGCGAAAAGCGGATTGGGCTGGATTGGAAAGCATAGTAATTTAATAACCCAGCAAGTTGGCTCTTTTTATTTTATTGCAGAGCTTATTATCGATTTAGATTTAGAATACGATTTACCAACAACAGATCATTGTGGCACATGTACAGCATGCATTGATGCCTGTCCAACACAAGCAATAACAGAACCTTATGTCGTAGATGGAAGCAAATGTATTTCTTATTTCACCATAGAATTAAAAGAAAATATTCCAACGGAGTTTAAAGGCCAATTTGATGATTGGATGTTTGGTTGTGATGTGTGTCAGGATGTATGTCCCTGGAACCGGTTTTCAAAACCACATAGTGAACCCCTCTTTAATCCACATCCGGAACTCTTGTCCATGACTAAAAAAGACTGGGAAGAGATTACCGAGGATACCTTCAAAAAAGTATTTCAAAAATCTGCAGTTAAGCGCACTAAATATTCGGGTTTAAAAAGAAATATCGAGTTTTTAAAAAGATAAATGACGTTGGAAGCGAGAACTTACCAAAATGACTAAATAAACCTATCTGCAATATCAGCTTTTTAATCAAAAAGGATTCTTTGACGTTCTTCACTAGGTAAATAAAAAAATTTGATTTTTGCTTCAAAGGACAAAATCTGTGCTGAGCTTGTCGAAGTATACCGCTATAGTTTTGCCTTGAGGGAGTTCATTTCAAAAAATTCTTTTATTGTATTAAACGCTTAAAAGGTAAGATAGGATTGTTATATTTGGGGTTTCAAAAAAATTAATCCATTATGAGTGAAGAAAGCAAACGAAGAGAGGCCCTTATATATCACGCAAAACCAAAACCAGGTAAGATAGCAGTAGTTCCAACTAAAAAATACGCAAGCCAAAGAGATTTGTCTTTAGCCTATTCACCAGGTGTAGCAGAACCTTGTTTAGAGATTGAAAAAAACAAAGACAACGTTTATAGATATACAGCAAAAGGAAATCTAGTAGCCGTAATTTCTAATGGAACGGCTGTTTTAGGCTTAGGGAATATTGGTCCAGAAGCATCAAAGCCAGTGATGGAAGGAAAAGGTCTTCTGTTTAAGATTTTTGCAGATATTGATGTGTTCGATATTGAAGTAGGAACCGAAAATGTTGATGAATTTATTCAAACTGTAAAAATGATAGCACCTACTTTTGGTGGGATCAATTTAGAAGATATTAAAGCACCGCAAGCTTTTGAAATAGAAAGGCGACTTAAAGAAGAGCTAGATATTCCTGTGATGCATGATGATCAACACGGTACAGCTATTATTTCTGCTGCTGCGTTGATAAATGCTGTGGAATTAGCAGAAAAAAAGATAGAAGAGGTTAAAATAGTAATAAGTGGCGCTGGTGCTGCAGCTATTTCTTGTTCTCGTTTGTACCAAGCCTGTGGTGCAAAACGAGAAAATATGGTCATGTTGGACAGTAAAGGTGTTATAAGAGACGATAGAGAAAACCTTACCGAAGAAAAAGCAGAATTTGCTACACATAGAAAAATAGACACCTTGGATGAAGCCATGAAAGATGCCGATGTGTTTATCGGGCTTTCAATGGCAAATATTGTATCTCCAGACATGTTGTTAGCTATGGCAAAAAACCCAATTGTTTTTGCTATGGCCAATCCAGACCCAGAAATAAAATACGACATCGCTGTTGCTACTCGTAAAGATATCATTATGGCTACAGGCCGTAGCGACCATCCTAACCAGGTAAATAATGTGTTAGGGTTTCCATTTATATTCAGGGGAGCATTAGATGTTCGTGCTACAAAAATAAACGAAGCTATGAAGATGGCTGCCGTTAAAGCATTAGCAAAATTGGCAAAAGAACCCGTTCCCGAGCAAGTTAATATAGCTTACGGAGAAACCAGACTTACATTTGGAAAAAATTATATTATACCAAAACCTTTTGATCCTAGACTGGTTGCCGAAGTACCACCAGCAGTAGCTAAAGCAGCTATGGAAAGTGGTGTAGCTAAACACCCTATTGCTGATTGGGAAAAATATAAAGATTCATTGTTAGAGCGATTAGGTTCTGATAATAAGTTGGTTAGGTTACTCTTGAATAGAGCTAAACTGAACCCAAAACGTGTGGTATTTGCTGAAGCAGATCAATTGGACGTTTTAAAAGCAGCTCAAATAGTACACGAAGAAGGCATAGCACATCCTATTCTATTAGGTAGAAAAGAAACCATAGAAACGCTTAAAGCAGAAATTGAGTTTGATGCAGATATTCCTATTATAGATCCAAAAACGGAAGAAGAGAACCCCCGTAAAAATAAGTATGCTAAAGTATATTGGGAGCAGCGTAAACGTAGAGGTGTAACCTATTATTCAGCACAGCGTTTAATGAGAGAGCGTAATTATTTTGCTGCCATGATGGTTAATGAAGGTGATGCTGATGCTCTTATTTCGGGATATTCCCGTAATTATCCTACAGTAGTAAAACCCATGTTAGAACTTATTGGTATGGTGCATGGCGTGACACGTATTGCAACCACCAATTTAATGATGACAAAAAGAGGTCCCTTATTTTTAAGTGACACCTCTATAAATATTAATCCTAATGCCAAAGACTTAGCTAAGATTACTCAAATGACAGCTAAGGTTATTAAGATGTTTGGTTTAGATCCAGTACTAGCAATGGTATCGTATTCAAATTTCGGATCATCAGAAAATGAAATGGCATCCAAGATTAGAGAAGCTGTGTCGTATTTGCATCGTCATTTTCCAGATATGAATGTAGATGGTGAATTGCAAACAGATTTTGCTTTGAATGATGAGATGCTTCGGGAAAAATTCCCATTTTCAAAATTGGTTGGGAAAAAAGTAAATGCATTAGTTTTTCCAAACCTTGATTCTGCAAATATTACTTATAAATTATTAAAAGAATTGCACGAAGCTGATTCTATTGGCCCTATTATGATGGGTATGAAAAAGCCCGTGCACATTCTGCAATTAGGTGCTAGTGTTGATGAAATTGTAAACATGACTGCTATTGCGGTCATAGATGCTCAACATAAAGAAAAATGGGAGTTAGAAAATGCTGGTAGGAAGTAACTTAATGTGAATAAATTTATTACATTTGGTCGGTTAACGAACAAAATACATGATAACTCATATTCAAGGGAAACTTACTGAAAAAAATCCAACACATGTTGTTATAGAATGTAATGGAGTAGGCTATATGCTAAATATTTCATTACATACGTTCTCTCAAATTCCAGACCATGAGAATTTAAAACTATTTACACACCTTCAAGTTAAAGAAGATTCGCATACACTTTATGGTTTTTCATCTTTGGCAGAAAGAGAGATTTTTAGATTGCTAATATCTGTAAGTGGTATTGGAGCAAGTACAGCACGTACCATGTTGTCATCTTTAACACCAAAACAAGTAAGAGAGGGGATTGCCTCAAATGATGTTGCTTTAATTCAATCCATAAAAGGAATTGGAGCAAAAACAGCGCAACGTGTCATTATAGATTTAAAAGATAAAATCTTAAAGATTTATGATATTGATGAAGTTTCCGTTTCTCAAGGCAATACCAATAAAGAAGAAGCGTTATCTGCTTTAGAAGTACTTGGCTTTGTAAAGAAACAGGCGGAACGGGTTGTGGATAAGATTATAATTGCAGAGCCAGATGCTAATGTAGAAACCATTATCAAACTAGCTTTAAAAAATTTATAGTAGACTTTGAATAGAACTAATCTCAAATTTTATAAATCAGTTAAAAGTCATCATATTAAGTGCAGTCGAAGTACTTTTTTAATTTTAGCTCTATTATGCTCAGTAATAGCGTGGTCTCAGCAGCCTGTTCAACAAGATTCAGTAAAAACTGGTTTTAGTTTAGGGCGCTTAAAAACACCAAATCCAAACAGTGTAGAATCTAAATACACTTACGATTCTTTTACCAACAGATATATCTATACCGAAAAAATAGGAGAATTTGATATTAACTTTCCAATTATATTAACACCAGAAGAATACTATGCTTTTGTCGCTAAAGAAAATTTAAAAGCCTACTATAAAGAAAAAATTGATGCTTTTGATGGAAAAAAAGGAGGTGCTAAAGATGAACGAAAAAATCTTTTACCAGAATTTTATGTAAAATCAGGTCTTTTTGAAACTATTTTTGGAGGGAATACTATAGAGGTTATTCCACAGGGGTCTGTAGAAATGGATTTAGGGATTTTGTTTTCAAAGCAAGACAACCCATCCTTTTCACCTAGAAACAGGAGCAATTTCACATTCGATTTTGACCAACGAATTAGTCTAAGCTTATTAGGAAAAGTTGGTACGCGATTGCAAGTAACAGCAAATTATGATACGCAATCAACTTTCGATTTTCAAAATCTTATTAAGTTGGAATATGCACCAACAGAAGACGATATTATTCAGAAAATTGAAGTCGGTAATGTGAGCATGCCTTTAAACAGCTCATTAATTACAGGAGCACAGAGTTTATTTGGTGTAAAAGCACAATTGCAATTTGGTAAAACCACCGTTACAGGTGTGTTTTCCGAACAAAAATCACAAGCTAATACTGTAGTTGCCCAAGGGGGCGGAACTGTTGAGGAGTTTGATTTATTCATTAGAGATTACGATGAAAATAGGCACTTCTTTTTAGCACAATATTTTAGAGGTAAATACGATCAAGCTTTAATTAATTATCCTTTTATAAATAATGGAGGACTACAAATTACAAGACTTGAGGTTTGGGTGACTAATAGAAGTAACAGAACAGAGAATGTTAGAAATATTGTAGCACTTCAGGATTTAGGAGAGTCGGTTGCCACTCAAATAGGGGCACCTGCTCTTAATATTCTTAGACCAGAAGCTGTACCAAATAACCCTAATAATGGGTTAGATCCAACTAATATTGGAGGAACAACAACAGGGTCTCAGATAACAGAGGCTATTAGAGATATTGCTACGGCACAGGCAGGAATAACAGTACCGGGAACAACAGAAGGATTTGATTATGCAAAACTAGAAAACGCCAGAAAATTAATAAATATTCAGGAATATACTTTAAATTCAGAATTAGGATATATATCATTAAATCAGCGTTTAAATAATGATGAGGTTTTAGCCGTTGCATTTCAATATACCTTAGGAGGAGAAGTATATCAGGTAGGAGAATTTGCCAATGATGGTGTAGATGCCACCGATGTCACTGAAAACTCTTCCGGTCAGGTAACACAGGTTGTGAATTCTAATTTAATATTAAAACTATTAAAGAGTAGTGTTACCAGTGTAGAACAGCCTGTTTGGGATTTAATGATGAAGAACATCTATGATACAGGTGCTTTTAATTTAAGCCAGGATGATTTTAAACTTAATATATTTTATAACGAAGCCTCTCCATTAAACTTTATCAAGCCTGTTGAAGGGACGACGTTTCCCCCATTTGATAATCACACACCAATCGATCCGAATGACGATAAAGACATTATAGAAACACCATTATTGAGATTATTTAACTTAGATAAATTAAACTTTAATAATGACCCTCAGAGCAATGGGGATGGCTTTTTTGATTTTATACCAGGAATTACCGTATTACCGCAAAATGGAAAAATAATTTTCACTAAAGTAGAGCCATTCGGAAGGTATTTATTTGATGTATTAGATGATGATGGAAATCCCAATAATAATGATTTTGATTATGATCAGGAAACCTATACTAACCCTAATCAGGAAAAGTACGTTTATGATATTCTGTACAAACAAACAAAAACAGCTGCTTTAGAGGAGATTGAGAAAAATAAATTCAGACTAAAAGGACGTTATAAATCTACAGGAGGAGATGGTATTCCTTTAGGTGCTTTTAATGTTCCAAGAGGATCTGTTAGAGTAACGGCTGGAGGACGTGTTTTAGTGGAAGGAGTCGATTATACTGTAAATTATCAGTTAGGGCGCGTTCAGATTTTGGATGAGGCTTTAAAAGCATCCAATACACCTATTGAAGTTTCAACCGAAAACAATGCCGTTTTTGGTCAGCAAACGAGACGTTTTACAGGGATAAACGTCGAACATAAATTTAATGAGAATTTTGTATTAGGAGCAACACTCTTAAACCTCAATGAAAGGCCTATTACCCAAAAGGCAAATTTTGGGTCAGAACCAATAAATAATACCATCTTTGGATTCAATGGGAATTATTCAACAAAAGTACCTTTTTTAACAAGGTTAGCTAATAAGTTACCCAATATTGATACAGATGCAGAATCAAACTTATCAGTAAGAGGTGAGTTTGCATATTTAGCACCGGGAGCTCCAAAAGGCACTGATTTTAATGGAGAAGCCACGTCTTATGTTGATGATTTTGAAGGTTCGCAAAATGCTATCGACTTAAAGTCTCAGCAATCATGGTTTTTATCCAGTAGACCATTTGATATAAACGGAAATAATCAAGAAGACCCAGAAGATGGACCAGGTATTCAAAATGGTTATGGTAGAGCTTTATTAAACTGGTATAGCATAGATCCCATATTTTATAGTAGTCAGCGTCCTTCTGATATATCGGATGATGACCTCTCTAGCCTATATACCAGTCGCGTATTTATAAACGAGCTATTTCCAGATAGAGATTTGGTACAGGGGCAAAACACAGTCCTTTTCACTCTAGATTTGGCGTATTATCCAGAAGAAAGAGGACCATATAATTTTGAGTCTTCAGCAGAAACGGGTATTTTAAATAATCCTCAAAATAGTTGGGGTGGAATTACCCGGCAATTAACATCTACAGATTTTGAGCAACAAAATGTTGAGTATATTGAATTCTGGCTACAGGATCCTTTTCAGGAAAACCCAACAAACCAAGGTGGGAAATTAGTGTTCAACCTTGGAAATATTTCAGAAGATATTGTTAAGGATGGTAGAAAACTATATGAAAATGGATTACCTCAAGATGGTAACATCAGTTTGTTACAGCCCACAACATGGGGAACCGTGGTGCCACAAAATCAATCATTAATCTATGCCTTTGATACTACTGGTGAAGAACGAACAAATCAAGATGTGGGATATGATGGTTATAGCGATAGTGATGAAGCTCCGGTTATTGATGGAGATCCTTTATTAACTTCGATATTCGATCCATTTAGAGGGTTGGATGATCCATCAAATGATAATTATACTTATTTTTTAAATACAGAAGGGAATATCTTCGAGCGTTATAAAAAATACAATGGTGTTGAAGGGAATACTCCGGAGACATTTACAGATACAGATAGGGCAGCCAATACACAGCCTGATGTAGAAGATATTAATCGTGATAATACGATGAACACGATTGATAGTTATTTTGAATATGAATTGGAAATAACGCCAGCCACCTTAAATTTAGATACAAACCCATTTATCGTTGATTTTAAAAATTCAGAACCAAGGAGATTCCCTAATGGAGAAACTACTTCTGGTGATAGCGGCTCAAACCCTAACCCTAAATGGTATCTTTTTAGAATTCCAGTTGATGTACCCTTGGAAAGGTTTGATGATAATACGACACCTGAGAACATCCCTTATAAACGTGTTGGAGGTATTACTGATTTTAGATCCATTCGTTTTACTAGAATGTATTTAAAAGAATTTAGTGAACCTACAGTATTTCGTTTTGGTACTTTAGATTTAGTTAGAAGTGATTGGAGACGTTACAAGCAGACGTTAGATGAAGATACTAATAATAATGATGATGATACGGAATTTTCATTGGGTATTATAGGTACTATTGAAAATGGAGATGATGGAACATATGTGAGTCCTCCCGGAGTTGAACCAGAAGAATTATTTAATAATAATACCGTAGTACGTCAAAACGAACAATCGCTAGTTGTAAATGTTTGCGATTTGGAATCAGAAGATTCTCGTGGTGCATTTAAAAATATCAGTATGGATATGCGTCAATATAAACGTTTAAGGATGTTTATACATGCTCAGGATGATGGTAGTGATGGTTTCCCGGAAGGAGAAGGAGGAAGAGGACGGTTAGTTGGTTTCATTAGAATGGGTAATGATCTTACAGAGAATTATTATCAAATTGAAATTCCTTTATTGAAATCTCAAAGAAATTCAACAGACCCCAATGAGGTTTGGCCCAATGAAAATGAAATTAATTTGCCATTAGATATTTTAGGAAAAATAAAAGCCCAGGCAATATCAGATGGACCATTACCAAATAATGACCCAAGATTTTATGATGTTGTTAATGATGAAATAGTTGAAGTAAATAACCAATTTGCAGGCTATGTAACAGATCAGCATCGTGTAGCAATAAAAGGGAATCCGAATTTCGGGGATATTAGAACACTTATGGTGGGAGTTAAAAATACAGATGCTTCTAACATTTGTACCCAGGTTTGGTTTAACGAACTCCGTTTATCAGATTTAGATAACGAAGGCGGATGGGCGGCCGTATTAAGTGTAGATACTAATATTGCAGATTTTGCAAATATAAGTGCAACAGGAAGAAAAAGTACTGCTGGTTTTGGAGGGCTTGAACAAGGACCAAGTCAGCGTAGCTTAGAAGATGTACAGCAATACGATGTGGTTACAAATATTAATGTTGGACAATTGTTGCCAAAAAAGTGGGGTGTTCAGGTGCCTTTTAACTATGCTCAAAGTGAAGAGCTTATAACACCTAAGTACGATCAGTTTTACAAAGATTTAACTCTGGATTCTAGGTTAGATGCTGCAGATACTAAAGAAGACAGAGATAGGATTAAAGAGCAATCTGAAGACTATACCAGAAGACAAAGCATTAATTTTATTGGAGTGAGGAAAGTTAGAACATCAGATGCGACACCGCGCTTTTACGATGTAGAGAATTTAACTTTAAATTATTCATATAATAAAGTAGAGCATAGAGATTTTGAGATTGAAAACTCTGTAAACAAAACAGTGAGAATAGGTGCTAACTATGCATTTAATTTTAATCCAATTGAAATAGAGCCCTTTAAGAAAAGTGATTCGTTGTTTAGAGGTAAATACTGGAAAATTTTAAAAGACTTTAATGTCAACTTATTGCCAACAAGCTTCACGGTTAACACAGATGTTAATAGGCAGTTTAATAGACAAAAGTTTAGAGAAGTTGATCTCACAGGAGGTAACATTGGTATAGAGGAATTATTTAGAAGAAACTATACATTCGATTTTCAATACACCATTAATTATAATCTAACAAAATCGCTACAATTAAACTTTACGGCAGCCAATAATAATATAGTACGTAATTATTTTAAAGATAATATTATTAATGGAGAACAGGATCCAACATTAGATGTTTGGGATGGCCTCTTGGATTTTGGGGATCCAAACAGACAAAGTCAAAATTTAGGAGTCACCTACCAGTTGCCAATTAATAAAATACCAACATTTAGTTTTCTTAATGCAACTTATCAATACACAGGCGATTTTCAATGGCAAAAAGGATCAGATTTATATGGTGATATCACATTGCCAGATGACCCTAATACCACATATGATTTAGGAAATACTATTTCAAATTCAAGTGTTCATAATATTAATTCAACTTTAGATATGAAAAAGTTGTATAAATATATTGGATTGGTAAAAAGACCTATAAAAAGAGTGCGATCCAGATCTGCTTCAAATGGTGGCGCGCCACCAGGACCAGATGGAAAGAAAAAAGCACCGCCAAAAGTGAAAAATCAATCAGTTACAAAACTATTAAATGCTGGTATAGATATTTTAACAAGTATAAAAAGAATTCAAGTTAATTATTCAGAAAATAACGGAACATTTTTACCAGGATATTTACAAACACCAGGCTTCGTAGGAACTTTAAAACCAACAACAGCATTTACATTTGGTAGTCAAAGTGACGTGAGGCATCTTGCAGCAAGAAGAGGTTGGTTAACCGTTTTTCCTGAATTTAATCAACAGTATACAGCGACAAATACAAAACAACTTGATATATCTGCCAGTTTAGAGCCTGTAAAAAGTTTAAAAATTGACATTGTAGGAAGTCGTAGCTACCTTGAAAATTATACCGAAAACTTTAAAGTTACTGAAAATGGAGATACTTATGAATATGAGTCGCTAACCCCGAATACCTTTGGTAATTTTAATATATCAACTGTTTTATTAAAAACAGCGTTTAGTAAAAGCGACGAAACTACTTCTGAAGCTTTTAATGATTTTAAGGCAAACAGACTTATAATAGCTAGGAGATTAGCTGCGAGAAATGGAGTTAATATGAATCTCCCATCTAATTTTGAAGATGATGATTTAAATGGTTATCCAAAAGGCTATGGAAAAACCAGTCAAGCAGTATTGTTGCCCGCTTTTTTAGCAGCCTATTCTGGTCAAGATGCCAGTAGTGTAAAACTAGGAGCATTTAGGGATATGCCTATCCCTAATTGGGATTTAAAGTATTCTGGTTTTATGAAATTTAAATGGTTTAAAAAGAATTTTAAACGTTTTTCATTGACACATGGGTACCGTTCAACATATACAATAAACCAATTTCAATCTAATTTAGATTTTGAGGCTATAGATCCAACTTTAGATTACGATAATCAGGCACTTAATACTAAAGATCAATCAGGTAATTATAAAAATGAACGTTTGTTAAGTAACATTAACTTAGCAGAGATGTTTAGTCCTTTGGTTAGGCTTGATTTTGAAATGAAGAACTCCGTTAAAATCTTAGCAGAAGTTAGAAAAGACAGATTGTTATCACTAAGTTTTGATAATAATTTAATGACCGAGGTGCAAGGGAATGAGTATATTATAGGTTTAGGGTATAGAATTAAAGATTTAAAAATACGCTCTAAATTAGCAGGACCAAGAAAGCGTGTGGTAAGTGATTTAAATATGAAGGCGGATATCTCTGTTAGAGATAATAAAACGATTATTAGATATTTGGATCTGGAGAATAATCAAGTAACATCCGGACAAACAATTTGGGGTGTAAAATATTCTGCAGATTATGCGTTTAGTAAAAACTTAACAGCGCTCTTTTATTTTGATTACTCGTTTTCAGAATATGCTATCTCTACAGCATTTCCACAAACCACTATCCGTTCTGGTTTTACTCTCAGGTATAATTTTGGGAATTAAATTAGAAAAATGAGTCTAAAAAACATTAATTTCTTTACTTAAAATCAGATCTGTTAAATAAGTAATTTCTAACAATAATCATTTATACATCATTTTTCATTTAAATAAGTGAAATCATCATGTTTTTTATTAGATAATCTATTTGAATTTAAGATTTGAATAAATACATTTGTTAAATAAATGAATTTAAATTAATACTATGAATATTCCATCAGAATTAAAATACACCAAAGATCACGAATGGATCAAAATCGAAGGTGATGTTGCAACTATAGGTATTACAGACTTTGCACAAAGTGAATTAGGAGATATTGTATATGTAGAAGTAGAGACTGTTGATGAAACATTGGATGCAGAAGAAATTTTTGGAACAGTTGAAGCAGTTAAAACGGTATCAGACTTGTTTTTACCTTTATCTGGTGAAATTATAGAATTTAATGAGTCTTTAGAAGATGAACCAGAAAAAGTAAATAGTGACCCTTACGGTAATGGTTGGATGATAAAATTAAAATGTTCAGATCTTTCCCAAGTAGAAGGACTTATGTCTGATGATGATTACAAAGCATTGATAGGTGCTTAAAAAGCTAACACCTATAATAACCATAATATATTCGTTGGCTTTAATTACA
This sequence comes from Flavivirga abyssicola, assembly GCF_030540775.2. GTDB lineage: Bacteria > Bacteroidota > Bacteroidia > Flavobacteriales > Flavobacteriaceae > Flavivirga > Flavivirga abyssicola. The sequence goes on from NZ_CP141266.1 coordinate 2,305,420, forward strand.
GTTAGTTTAATTAAGCTTAATAACGTTCCAGATATAGGTATTTCTTTTGGAGACAAAGTGTTTCACTTTTTTGCCTATTTTGTTTTAACCATTTTATGGTTTTATACGTTTTTGTATTCATTTAAACTTAAAAGTAAAAAGGCCATAGTTTTTGCTGTTGTCCTTTCTGTTTTTTTCGGTATAATTATTGAGGTATTACAGGAAAGTATTACAGTTTCAAGAAGCTTGGATGTTTACGATGCTGTAGCAAATACCCTTGGTGCTTTATTGGCGTCAGTTGTAATGTGGTTTAAAAGTAATTTGAGCGTTAAAAACGCATAAACACTTGCTTTTTTTATAAATAAATAGTTATTTTAGCAATCTTGATAAATGATATAAATTATGGAATCTAAAAAAAATCCCAAAGCTAATGTTGGACGTAACAGTTCACTTTACTTCGCTATTGGTTTAGCATTAATGTTATTTTTAACAAACTATGCTATTAATTATAAAACGTATGATAAGTCCGATACAGATATAGGAATGGTCGATATGGATGAAGAATTGGAAGAAGAAATCCCAATTACTGAACAAATACAAACACCTCCACCTCCACCACCTCCACCAGCAGCACCAGAAGTAATTGAGATTGTTGAAGATGAAGTTGAAATAGAAGAAACAGTTATAGAATCTACAGAAGTTGATCAAGAGACTGAGATTGTTGAGGTAGAGGAAGTAGAAGTAGAGGAAGTAGATGAAGATATAGATGTACCGTTTTCAGTAATTGAAAATGTACCTGTTTTTCCAGGGTGTGAGAAAGAGAAAAACAATACTAAGAAAAGAGATTGTATGTCTAAAAAAATAGCACAATTTGTTAATAGAAAATTCAATACAGAATTAGCTAGTGACTTAGGGCTATCAGGAAGACAGCGTATCAATGTGATTTTTAAAATAGATAAAACTGGTAATATTACTGGTATTCGTGCAAGAGCACCGCATCCAGGTTTAGAAAAAGAAGCAACGCGTGTTATTGGTCTATTGCCAAAAATGAAGCCAGGAAAACAACGTGGAAAACCTGTAAACGTTCCATATTCGTTACCAATAATTTTCCAAGTACAAGATTAATTGAAAATAATTCCTTGATGGTATTTTCTCAAGGTTTCCATTGAAATTGTCATTCCCACGACTTGTGCTGAATTTGTTTCAGTAAGGTGGGAAACCAAATATAAAATCCCGTTACAAAACTTGTAACGGGATTTCTTTTTTTGGTACGCTTATTGTGTTTTTATCATAATATTAACATTTATACTATAATTATTATGAGTAATCAAAAGAAAACTCACGAACTCATTCGGCAAAATGAGAAACTCGTGAAAAAATCACAAAAGCATGATGCAAATTTACAAAAAAACACGACCCTTTACTTTCAAATAGGGTTAATTGTATGTCTACTGGCAGTCTTTGGCTTGTTAGAGATGAAGTTTGAAACTAATGTTCCAACTTATGGTGGAGATCCTCCGTTAGATGAGCCTTATAGTATCGATATTCCAATAGTAAAACCTGAGCTTCCAACTATTAAAGAACCTATTGAGCAAAAACAGAAGAAGCAATCGAATACTTATGTAGAAGTACCAGACGATACTCCTGTAGACCCTGTGATAGATAAACCATTAGATCCAATTGTAAACACAAATCCACCAATAGACCCAGATGACATAAATTTAGTAGATAAGCCGCCAGTAGAGGTGTTTATACCTGTTAACCTAGTTCAAGTAGTACCAATCTATCCTGGTTGTGAAAAGAAAAAATCGAACGATGAAAGACGAAAGTGTATGTCGAAAAAAATAGACAAACTCATCCAAAGAAAATTTGATACAGATTTGGGAAGTGAATTTGGACTTTCTGGAAGGCAAGTTATACGTACTTTATTTAAAATAGATAAAAACGGTAAGATTACCGATATTAGAATTAGAGCCCCACATCCTGGTTTAGAAAAAGAAGCTGAACGGATTATTAACATTATCCCAGAAATGACACCAGCGAAACAACAAAACAAAAATGTAGGGGTAACTTATACATTACCAATAGTATTTGATGTACATAACTAATAATACATAATTTAATAGTCTTAGAACCGTTATCATTTTATAGATAGCGGTTTTTTCTTGACCTGAAATTGTTTCAGGGTCATTCTGGTTTGCAGAAAAGAAAATTCGTTTGTTTTTCTGTTTATCAGTTAATTATTTATCAAGTCTTTGTTCTCGTTTCTAATACTGAAGCGGTCTTAATGTCTTATTCGAACATTAATGATGTAAGTATTTAGAAATAGATTAGAACTTTTTTGTGAATTAGCAATCTAAAAAAATATAGTATCTTTCTGCACAAATAAATATTAACCTATTTTCATGAAGAGATTCATTCTACTGTTTCTACTTTTAGTTCAATACAACAGTTATTCACAAGATACCTTTTTAGCCGAAAAACCACCTGTTTTTCCAAACTGTGAAAATGTAGTCATTGATTCTTTACAACAATGTTTTGATAGAAATGTATTCGAACATATTTATAAGAATTTTAAGGAGCCTCAAAGGGTCCATGATGAAAAATATAAAGGAGAAGTTGTTGTTCTTTTTGAAGTAGATACCATAGGGCAATTTAGAGTTATTTACATTGACGCTATTTACAAGGAATTAAAGGAAGAAACCAAACGTGTATTTTCAACTTTACCAAAAATAAAACCAGCTACTTATAATAGTAGAAAAACGTATAAGCAATATGCGTTACCTATAAAGATTCCTTTAGTTAATCAATCCGTGAAAACACAAGACTTAGCAAAAGAGAATACCATATCTAAACTAGAACAGCAATCAAAAGCCGAATTTGATAATGTTAATGCCGATTTAAGAACTTTTGAAGATAAAGCTTACGAGAGCCAATTAAACATCCAGTTTACACATAGCGACTATTCAAGATTTGATAGAAGTATGAATCTTGTGGGAACTAATAGCCATACAGCTTCAAAACCATTTATGTACGATGAGGTTTCCAAATACTACGATTTTAAGGCCGAAAAAGAAAAATTAAAAAAAGAAACAGATACCTGGGTAGGAAGAAAACTTTGGAATGAACATTTAGTACAATTACAAGGTAAAGACTATTGGTTTACAGTCGACCCAATATTCGATTTACAAGTGGGTAAAGATACCGATGCTGATTTTAGTTCCACATACAATAATACAAGAGGTATACTAGTTCAAGGAGGCTTAGGGAAAAATTTTAATTTTTATACATCAGTATTTGAAAGTCAAGGTAGATTTGCTCAATATGTAAATCAATACGCCGAAAGCTTAAAAGCTTTTGGTCCAGATCCTGCCATTATTCCGGGTCGTGGTATTGCCAAGCGTTTTAAAACGGATTCTTACGATTATCCGGTAGCAGAAGCTTATTTATCCTACTCACCGGCAAAATTTATAAATGTTCAATTTGGACATGGTAAAAATTTTATAGGCGATGGGTATCGGTCATTATTACTTAGCGATGTAACAAGTCCCCATCCATTTTTAAAGTTAAACACCAAGTTTTGGAAAATAAAATATACCAGCACTTGGATGTGGTTAAAAGATGTAAGACCAGAAGTTGTAGCCGATAAAGCATTTTTAACTAAGTATATCGCAAACCATTATTTAAGTTGGAATGTATCCAAACGATTAAATGTCGGATTATTTGAATCGGTACTTTGGACAAACTCTAACGATAGAGGTTTCGATATAAATTATATAAATCCTATTATCTTTTATAGAGCCATAGAGTTTGAAACAGGACAAGGAGCAGGGAATGCACTTCTTGGTGCGTCGGCCAAATATAAATGGAACGATAACATAAATATATACGGTCAATTTATTTTAGATGAATTTTCACTTAGTGATGTTAAGGCCGGTGAAAAAAGTTGGAAAAATAAGTTTGGCTACCAATTGGGGGTTAAATATTTTAATGCTTTTAAGGTTGATAATTTATTATTACAATTTGAGTATAATAGAGTGAGGCCTTATACATATTCACATAACACTATAGTGCTAAATTATGCGCATAATAATCAATCGATGGCCCACTTATGGGGCGCAAATTTTAGTGAAGCTATTTTAATTGGACGTTACCGTTACAAACGTTGGTTTGCCGATGCAAAACTTATTTATGGTATCCGCGGATTAGATTTTAACGATGGAACAGATAATTTTAGTTACGGAGGTGATATCTATAGAGATTATAATGAAAGACCTTTTGATACTGGTGTTGAAGTAGGGCAAGGTATAAAAACCAAAACGTTTAACGGTAATTTACAAGCAGGTTACCTTATTAATCCAGCATCCAATCTAAAGGTGTTTGCAGATATTAGTTTTAGAGACTTTAATCCTGAAGCAGAAACTACAGCAACCTTTAAAAGCAATACCGTTTGGTTTAATTTTGGTCTTAGAACCGATCTGTTTAATTGGTATTTCGATTTCTAATTCCTGCGAAGGCAGGAATCTTATAAATTAAACCTAAAAGTTTGGTATTACTTTAAGTTTGATGCTTCTTTATTTTAAACATTGCTTCATTGAACGTTTATTCCCTTCCTTCTCTCTGAGCTGCTAATCCTTCTTAGGAAAGTTTTTGTCCTTCTGTAATAAATTTTAATAGCTTCAAAATTGAATTAAAAATGAGGTCGTTAGATAAACGATATTAAAAATACGCATACCATTGCTCAAAATGCTTTTATAGAGTATATTTGCACTCGCAATTAAAAGCCGTAGAGCAAATATAACATTGAGCAATTCAAAATCTTCATTAGCAACACCTTCTGTTATTTCAGATTTTAAAGAGATCACTAAAATGCGGTTAGCATTAAGTGTGGTTTTTTCATCGTTGGCAGGTTATTTATTGGGGGTTGATACTGTCGATTTTAAAACGTTAACACTATTAGCATTTGGAGGCTATTTTATGGTAGGGGCATCGAATGCTTTTAATCAAATTATTGAAAAAGACCTGGACGCCTTAATGAAGCGTACTCAGAATAGGCCTATTCCAGCTGGGCGGATGTCTGTAACCACGGCATTCATCATAGCATCTCTTTTTACTTTATTAGGTGTTATTATTCTATACACCATCAACAAGCAAACGGCCATGTTTGGTGCTATTTCAATATTTTTATACACCTGTGTATACACGCCTTTAAAAACTAAAACACCGCTGGCTGTTTTCGTAGGTGCTATTCCAGGAGCCATCCCTTTTATGTTAGGATGGGTGGCCGCTACAGATGATTTTGGGATAGAACCAGGCACCTTATTCGCTTTACAGTTTTTTTGGCAATTCCCTCACTTTTGGGCAATTGGTTGGTTTTTGTTTGATGATTATAAAAAAGGAGGATTCTTTATGCTGCCAACAGGAAAGCAAGATAAAGGAACGGCGGTACAAACTATTATGTATACCATTTGGACATTACTAGTGTCTATTATCCCCGTATTTGGATTTACAGGGACATTACAATTATCAATTGTTGCTGCCATATTAGTTTTTATTTTAGGATTAGGTATGTTGTATTATGCCATTCGATTGTTTAAAGAAATGACTGAAAAAGCAGCAAAACAACTCATGTTAGCTAGTGTTTCCTATATAACACTTGTTCAAATAGTGTATGTAATAGATAAATTTATAAGATAACCATGGATTTAACTCAAGGAACACAAGAAGAAAAAAATAATAGAGCGAAAAAAATGATGCTTTGGTTTGGTATCATTTCACTAATTATGTCTTTTATGGGATGGACAAGTGCTTTTATTGTAAGTAGCTCCAGACCAGATTGGTTAAAAGATTTTGTATTGCCTAATGCTTTTTTAATAAGTACCGTGGTGATAGTTATTAGTAGTATATCTTTCATTTTAGCTAAAAAAGCTTTAAAAAGTGGAAATAGAAACATGACGACACTTTGGTTATTTGTAACACTTATTTTAGGCGCTATTTTTATTTTTAATCAATTTTCAGGCTTTCAGCAAATAATAGATTTAGGTTATAATTTTACTGGACCAACCAGTAACGTAACCATGTCTTATATTTATTTAATAGCCATAGTGCATATTTTGCACGTGGTTGTTGGGTTAATTTGTTTGTTGGTAGTAATTTATAATCATTTTAAACAAAAGTATGATGCGACGAAAATGCTTGGCTTAGAACTTGCAGCAACCTTTTGGCATTTTATAGATATACTATGGGTTTATCTCTTTTTGTTTTTATATTTCATTCGATGATTTTTATTGATTTCTAAAAGTCTCATGTAACATCCAAAGTAGCTTTTTTTTGAAGTATGTATAATTTAGTGTTGGATGTTTTATTAGATGAATAAATTGATTATTTTTGTGCAACTTTTAAAAAACAACCATTATATATGAGTACTACAGTTGTAAATACTGGAACAGAAGGTAAAACTTGGGGGGGAGCAACAAAGCCTCTAAACGCAAGTTATGGTAAAATGATGATGTGGTTTTTCATCGTTTCGGATGCTTTAACATTCTCTGGGTTTTTAGCAGCCTATGGATTTTCAAGATTTAAGTTTATTGATTCATGGCCAATAGCCGATGAAGTGTTTACGCACTTTCCTTTTTTACATGGTGTAAATGCACCTATGTATTATGTGGCTTTTATGACGTTTATTCTTATTATGTCATCTGTAACGATGGTATTAGCGGTAGATGCTGGACATCATTTAAATAAAGCTAAAGTTACTATTTATATGTTTTTAACCATTATTGGTGGTTTAATATTCGTAGGCTCTCAAGCTTGGGAATGGGGAACATTTATTAAAGGTGATTATGGAGCTGTACAAACTAAAGGAGGTAATATTTTACAGTTTGTAGATACAGAAGGACATAGGGTTGCATTAAGAGATTTTGTTGTAGCCGATTCACATGCAGACAGAACACAACATGAGCGTAAAAGTGGTTTATGGTTTGTTTCTGAAGGAACATTGCCAACATATACTGTTGAAGAAGTTATGCATGGCTTAGAAGCTCACGACAATGTTTTAGTAAGAACGCAGATCATTAATGAAGCAGGTGAAAAAACTATTTTATCTAGAGCCGAGTCGTTAAAACAGATAAAGGACAATGGAAAAGTTGTTGTTGAAGGCGCTAATTTACATGTTAATGAATACGGTTCACCTTTATTTGCAGACTTCTTTTTCTTTATAACTGGTTTTCACGGTTTCCACGTATTTTCTGGAGTTATTATAAACATCATTATTTTCTTTAATGTGATTTTAGGAACTTACGAGAGACGTAAAAACTACGAAATGGTAGAAAAAGTGGGGTTATACTGGCACTTTGTAGATTTAGTTTGGGTATTTGTATTTACATTCTTTTACCTGGTTTAATTATAGAAAATTATATTTTTCATTTCCTTGAAAAGGAAATCTAAAAAAGCATAAAAAATGGCACACGAACATAAATTAGCAATATTTAGAGGTTTAATTAAGTTTAAATCGAATACTCAAAAAATATGGGGCGTTTTAATCTTTCTAAGTATTGTAACAGCCGTAGAGGTTGTATTAGGTATTTTGAAACCAGAAAGTTTAATGGGACAAGTTTTAGGAATGAAAGCCTTAAACTGGATATTCATTATTTTAACTATTGTAAAAGCATATTATATTACTTGGGATTTCATGCATATGCGTGACGAGTTAAAATCTTTAAGACGTATGGTTGTCTGGACTGCTATATTCTTAATTCTATATCTAATATTTATTTTGTTACAAGAAGGCGGTTACGTGTTCGACGTATATAAAGATGGATTTATAAAAAGAGATTTTTAACTATTTGTTTTGAGCTTACAGTGTAGATCATCAAGTGTTAAAATAGAGATATAAAGACGGTTTTAAACCGTCTTTTTTTATTTTTGCAAACATTATATTTTTATATAAATATTGTTATTTAATGGATTATAAAAAAGTTAGTCGGTATGTAGTTTTGGGAGTTTTGTTTTTTCTACCCGTAACATTTTTATTGTTCTTATATCCTGCGACTCATAACTATACACCACTAGATATAGTAAACGAATCGGTTTTAGATTTACAACAATTTTCTTCAGATTCAGAAGAACAAATACTTTTAAAAGATCATATTACAGTCTTAGGCTTTTTTGGCAATACTCCTTTAAATAAAGCCACGACTGCATCTAATTTAAAAGAGCTGGTCTACGATAAGTTTAAAGGTTTTAAACGATTTCAAATAGTTATAGTCATGCCAGAAGGAACTGAGGCTGCTGTTCAAAAACTTAAAGCAGAGATTAGTGGGTATGAAGATTTAAGGTTTTGGCATTTTATCTTTGGAGAATCTAGTAACATTCAGAAGCTGTTTTTTAGCTTAAAAAGTAAAATAGAACTTTCTGAAAGTTTGGATACAGATCATGTATTTATTGTTGATAAAGATTTAAATCAACGTGGACGCATTGACGATAGGACAGATAATGAGCTAGAAAAGAAGCGGTCTGTCTACGGTTTAAATTCTTATGATTGTATTGAAGTAGCAGAAATAAAAAATAAAATGAGCGAAGACATGCGTATTTTATTTACTGAATATAGACAAAAAAGAAAAGGAGAGTTCAATTCTGATACAAGAAGGGCAAGCGATTTAAAAGAAACAGCTACTAATTAAAAAACTGTCAGGTTGAGCGTGTCACACTGAGCGCAGTCGAAATGTGAAACCTATTCTGTAAAATATAAAAGATGAGTAAAAAAACGAACTATTCATATATAGGAATTGCATTTATCATTCTGGTTTTTGGCATTATTTTCATTCCCAAAATTGTAGATAGAATTTCTAATAAAGATATTATTAGAAACGAAAGCAGAAGTGATTTTGCAAATGATAAAAAGCCAAGCATGTCAGATTTAGCTTTTATCAAAATAAACGGTGAACCCAAAAAAGTACCAGCCTTTTCTTTTACAAACCAATATGGAAAAACGATAACTAATAAAGACTATGAAGGCAAGGTTTATGTTGTAGAATTCTTTTTTACAACATGTCCGACTATTTGTCCTAGAATGAATGAGAACTTAATTCAAATTCAAAATACCTTTAAAGATTTTAATGATTTTGGTGTCGCATCATTCACTATAAACCCAGACTATGATACCCCAGAAATTCTTAAAGCCTATGCAGATAAATATGGCGTTACAAATCCTAATTGGCATTTAATGACAGGAGATAAAGAAACCATTTATGAACTATCAAATAAAGGGTTTAATTTATACACTGCCGAAGAAGAAGATGTATTAGGTGGTTTTGAGCATTCAGGTAATTTCGCTTTAATTGATAAAAACGGATTTATTCGGTCGAGGAAAGATAATTTTGGCAATCCTATTATTTATTATAGAGGTATTGTTTCTGAGGCAGAACAGGTTGATGATGAGGGCGTAAAAGAAGAAATTAGTGCATTAAAAGAAGATATTAAAAAGTTGCTTAGTGAATAATTGATGCCATTCAGAGCGCAGCGAAGAATCTTTCTGTTCCATGTTACTTAGGCTCTTCAGTCGTGTCTTTTTCTGAATGACATAGCAGTTTCTTTTGTTTAGGGAGCAATGTTATTTAAATGGTTTGTAATGAGTGTAGTTGAAACAAGTCGAAGTGTTAGAATCACATAATTATAATATAATGAGTATAGAAAAAGAAATTATAGACGATAAAAAATACAATAAATTAATAGTAGTATTATCCGTATTAATACCAATTGTTGTAGCTATTTTGTTTGGGGTGAAAATTCCAAATGTTGAACCATTAACATTTTTACCACCAATTTATGCATCAATAAATGGAGTAACGGCATTGGTTTTAATGTTTGCTGTATATCAAATTAAAAAAGGAAATAGAGCTACACATGAAAAATTAATGAAGTTTGCCATTATACTTTCAGTATCATTCTTAGCGATGTATGTCGCTTACCATATGACTAGCGATTCTACTAAGTTTGGAGGCGAAGGCGCTATTAAATATATCTACTATTTTATATTGTTAACACACATTTTATTGTCGATCATTGTTATTCCATTTGTACTAATTACTTATGTTAGAGCGATTACGAATAATATTGAAAAACATAAAAGAATAGCAAGAATAACATTTCCGTTATGGTTATATGTCGCTATAACTGGAGTAATAGTTTATATAATGATTTCACCGTATTATTAATGAAACCCTACTTCAAGTTCGCAGTACCTGCTTCTTGAAGTAGCTGGTTGAATTAATCCCGCTTAAGGGCGGGATCTGTAAACTTTACCTTAGTGTTATTCTAAGCGACTTGTGCTTAAGCGATGTAATAAGTTATAAATGTAAAATATGAAACAAAAAATCCTCTTTTTCCTTTTTTCTTTTCTCTTGTTTCTCGAGGCAAATGCCCAATGTGCTATGTGTCGTGCTGTTTTAGAAAGTGAAGAAGGACAAACAGCAGCAGAAGGTATCAATGATGGTATCGTATATTTAATGGCCATTCCATATATTCTTATGGGGGGATTAGGATATTTTATTTATAAGAAATACAGTACGTTAAAAAAATAATAAAAACTTTTCGGAACAATTTTTGTAACATTTCTTTGTCTTTGAAGTCTAACTGTAAAGCTTAATAGCTTACTCTAATCAATCAAGAAATGTTAAAAATTAATCAGCTGCACAAATCCTATCCAATAGGTGATTCTAGTTTACATGTTTTAAAAGGTATAGACCTTCAAGTTGAAGAAGGGGAAATGGTAGCAATCATGGGATCTTCGGGTTCAGGTAAATCTACATTACTTAATATAATAGGTATGTTAGACGAAGCCGATTCTGGCGATTATATACTAGATGGGTTACCTATAAAAGATCTTACCGAAAAAAAAGCAGCTGTATATAGAAACAAATTTTTAGGATTCATTTTCCAGTCTTTCAATCTTATCAATTATAAGAATGCTCTTGAAAATGTAGCACTACCTCTATACTATCAGGGAATGAAACGAAAAGAACGTCAGGAAAAAGCCTTGTTTCATTTAGAAAAGGTGGGCTTAGCAGACTGGGCGAATCATTTACCTAAAGAACTTTCTGGAGGTCAAAATCAGCGTGTTGCCATAGCTAGGGCCTTGGCAGCAAACCCTAAGCTGCTATTAGCAGATGAACCAACAGGAGCATTAGATACAAAAACGTCTTATGAAATCATGGCGTTTATCCAAAAGTTAAACGACGAAGGTAAAACCATTTTAATGGTAACACACGAAGAAGATATCGCTAATATGTGTAAACGTATAGTTCGTTTGCGAGATGGTGTTATAATGGAAGACAAAAAGGTAGAACAAGTAAGAGCAGAACAGTATGTTTGATTTAGACCTCTGGCGGGAAATATTTCAAAGTATTAATATGAATAGAACCAGAAGTTTGCTGTCTGGTTTTACGGTAACATTTGCGATATTATTATTCGCCATTCTTTTTGGTATTTCAAATGGTCTACAAAATACATTTGCCGAGGCCTTTAAAGATGACGCTACAAATTCAATTTTTATAAACTCAGGTAGAACAACTAAAGCCCATAAAGGTTTGCAAGCAGGTAGGGCTATTAAGTTTAGAAATAAAGATTTTGATTATGTAAAAGAGGAATTTGGAAATAAAGTAGAGTTTATTACTGCTCGTCTTTATAGAAATGTTCAAGCATCATATCGAAATGAACAAAGTAGCTATAGTTTAAGGGCAGTCCATCCAGATCATCAGTTTTTAGAAAAAACCATGATAAAAGAGGGGCGATACATTAATCAAAATGATGTAAAAAACAAGACTAAAGTAGTTGTTATAGGTAGACTAGTAGAAGAAGATTTGTTTACAAAAACAACAGCTTTGGGTAAGTATATAAACCTTAGTGGAATTCAATATAGAGTTGTTGGTGTTTTTACAGATGACGGTGGTGATAATGAAGAACGTTTAATTTATATGCCAATTTCTACAGCACAGCATATTTATGGTAATAATGATTATATAAACCAAATAAATCTAACCTATAATCCGGAAATGAATTATGATCAGGCATTGGCTTTCGGAAACCAGATTAAGAAAAAAATGAAGGAGCGTTTTTCGGTAGCGAAAAATGATCAGCGGGCAATAAGAGTTCGAAATATGGCTGAAGCATCTAAGAATGTTCAACAATTCAGTTTTATTCTTGGTATTATTATTTTCATTATTGGTTCTGGAACACTTATAGCAGGTGTTGTGGGAATTAGCAATATTATGATCTTTATCGTAAAAGAACGTACTAAGGAAATTGGGATTCGGAAGGCATTAGGAGCATCTCCCAGGTCTATTGTTTCAATTATTTTAATAGAGTGTATTATCATAACTACAATTGCAGGGTACATGGGGCTATTAATTGGAATGGGGGTGCTGGAATGGATTGGGCCTAGTCTAAAAACATATTTTATAAAAGATCCTTCAGTGAGTACTAGTTTAGTAGTTGGGGCAACTATTACCTTAATAATTGCAGGAACCTTTGCGGGCTACTTTCCTGCAAAACGAGCATCAAAAATAAAACCCATTGTAGCATTAAGAAACGATTAATATGTTTAAGTTTTTATTTGATAGAGATACCTGGCAAGAAGTTTTCGATAGCTTTAATAAAAACAAACTAAGGTCTGTTTTAACAATGGTAGGCGTTTGGTGGGGAATATTACTATTAATCGTTTTATTGGGTTCTGCTAGAGGTTTAGAAAATAGTTTTAATCGTTTATTTGGTGATTTTGCGACCAATAGTGTTTTTGTCTGGGGGCAAAATACAAGTAAACCATTTAAGGGATTTCAAGAAGGTCGAAAAGTCAGACTCTCATTAACAGACGCAAAAAAAGTAGAGGAAAACGTTGAAGGAATCGAGTTTGTGGTGCCAAGAAACCAGGATCAAGCAACAGTAGTTCGAAAATTTCTTTCAGGCAGTTTTCAAATGACAGGCGATTATCCTTTGCTAGATCAAGTACAAAAGAAAAAACTGATTCACGGAAGGTTTATAAATCAAAATGATATTGATTTTGATAAAAAAGTAGTGCTATTATCTGAAGACACATACAAACAACTATTTGAAAAAGACGAAAATGCTATTGGAGAGTATGTGCAAATTAATGGTATGAGTTTTAAGGTCATTGGCATATTTAAAAATGGTAATGTAAATATGGGGCCATCAACAGATATGCATATTCCATTTACTACGTTTCAACAAATATATAATCGAGGTGATGAGATAGGTTGGATGATGATAACAGGAAAACCAGAATATAATATTAAACAAATAGAAGCCGATGCCAAATTATTGCTTAAGAATTTGAATAAAATTCATCCTAAAGATAATCGTGCTTTTGGTAGTTTTAATTTAGGTAAGGAGTTTGCGAAAGTAACGGGTTTTTTAATAGGCATGCAATTTTTAACCTGGTTTGTAGGTATCACAACATTAATAGCAGGGGTATTTGCTATAGGTAATATTTTGCTTATAACGATTAAAGAACGAACTAAAGAAATTGGGGTAAGAAGAGCCTTAGGAGCAACACCTTTTGAAATTAAGAGACAAATAGTTATAGAAGCGGTTTTCTTAACATTAATGGCGGGGGTTATAGGAATTATATCAGGAGGGTGGATTTTAATTTTAATAGATACACTTTATGGCCAGGGGGCAGAAGCCTCTCTTGTAAATGCATCCGTATCAATAGCCGTTGTATTTGTAGCATTAATAATATTAGTGATTTTAGGAACTTTAATCGGGTTAATTCCTGCATTTAAAGCAACTAGTATAAAACCAATAGAAGCATTAAGAGAAGAATAAACAATCAAAAAAATGAACAAGACAGTAAGAATTATTTTAATAATAGTAGCTATTATACTATTAGCATGGGTATTAAAATACTTTAAAGATGCGAACTCTAAAGATGTTGTAGACTATAAAGTTGAAGAACCATTTTACATATCTATTAATACAAAGGCCGTAGCAACTGGTAAATTAAATCCTGAAGAAGAGATTGAATTAAAACCACAAATTTCTGGAATTGTAGATAAAATACTAGTTGAAGAGGGCGATGTTGTAAAAAAAGGAGATTTAATCGCTAAGATTAGAGTCGTTCCTAATGAACAAAGTTTAGCAAGTGCAAAAAGTAGAATAGCATCTGCAAGATTATCTTTTGATAATGCCAAAGTATTATACAACAGAAATAAAGCATTATTTGATAAAGGTGTTATTTCTACCCAGGATTTTGAAAACAGTGAACTGTCATACAATCAAGCAAAGGAATCGCTTGCGCAATCACAAAACGATTATCAAATTATTAAAAGAGGGTCTATTTCTGGAGGCAATTCTGCCAATACAAATATTATAGCACAAATAGCAGGAACTATTTTAGAAATTCCTGTTCGAGAAGGCGATCAGGTTATCCAGAGTAATAATTTTAATGCAGGAACAACCATTGCAACCATTGCAGATATGAGTCTTATGATTTTTGAAGGCAAAGTTGATGAAGCAGAAGTGGGTAAACTAGAAGAAGGTAAAGAAATAAAGGTGGTTCTTGGAGCCATTAACGATAAAGAATTTCCGGCAAAACTAACGTTTGTAGCACCAAAAGGACAAGAAGAAAATGGTGCCGTTCAATTTACAATTAAAGCAAATGTAACTATAGATTCAATTACAAATGTAAGGGCTGGTTATAGTGCAAATGCAGAAATAGATATTGAAAGCAAGGATAGTGTTTTAGCTATTAGAGAAGCATTACTTCAATATAACAGAATTACAGAAAAGCCTTTTGTCGAAATCTTAAACGGCGATAATAAGTTTAAAAAAGAGAATGTTAAAATAGGGCTTTCTGATGGGATTAATGTTGAAATTACCGAAGGCGTCAAAGAAGGAGACCAAGTTAAAGTATGGAACAAAGCATCAAAAGATAACGAAGATGAAGAAAAGGACAATGATTAATTTTAAACGGCATATGAAACTTTGTTTAACAGGATGCATGTTGTTTTTTGTGTTTTCATCTTTTGCACAAGATAAAAAATGGACACTTCAGGAGTGTGTAAACCATGCATTAGAACATAATATCCAAGTACAGCAAACAGAGAACTCTTTGTTGATTAATGAACAGGATATTCTTGCTGCCAAAGGTGATTTTTTACCATCGGTAAGTGGTAGTATGGGGCAGCGTATGAGTATTGGATCTGGTTTCGATCCAGTTTCTAACGAAAGGATTAATAACCAAACAACGCATTCCTTTAATTATAATTTAAGTGTGAGCCAGAATGTGTTTAATGGTTTTAGAACATTAAATCTGTACAAACAATCACGTTTAAATCAAGAAATAACTAATTTGGAATTGGCCAGAATTAAAGATGATATTTCTCTAAATGTGGTCAATGCTTATTTAAATGTTTTGTTTAACAAAGAGAATTTACAAACAGCTCAAGCGCAAAATGAATTTTCTAAAAAACAATTACAGCAAGTTAAGGAATTAGTTGATGCTGGCGTACAGCCAAGAGCTAATATATTTGATGCCGAAGCTACTTTAAGCAGGGATTCTCAGCAAGTAACAATTGCCGAAAACAATTTTAATTTATCCCTACTTACACTATCGCAGCTATTGCAAGTGCCATTCAATGGGTTCAATGTTGAAATTATAAATGTGAATACACCATCAGAAGCTTTGCTATATAATGATATCTCACCTATTTTAAACTATGCATTGGAAAACAGGAATGAAATTAAAATAGCAAAAAAGAATATTGAGAATGCCGAATTGGATACCGAGATTTCAAAATCTGGTTATTTACCATCTGTAAATTTCGGCTATGGTTTTGGTTCTGTATGGAGTGAATCTAAAAACGATTTTATCAAACAGGCATATTTTAGGGAATTAGATTTGAATAAAGGGCATAACTTTAATTTGAATATAAACATTCCTATTTTTTCCAGATTTCAAAATAAAACAGCTGTTGCCAAGGCAAAAATTAGAGAAGCAAATAATAAGCTTGGTTTAGATCAGGCAAAATTAGATTTAGAGTCTAATATACAAAGGGCCTATACAGATGCGCAAGCTGCTTTAAAAGCTTATATAGCTGCAAAAAGATCTTTAGAGTCGCAAGAATTAGCTTTTGGTAACTCTAAAGAACGTTATGATATTGGAAGTATGACCTCGTTTGATTTAGAACAGGCAAGAGTACAATTAATTAATTCTCAATCATCTTTAATAAATGCTAAGTATGATTTTGTTTTTAAGACAAAAGTTTTAGACTTTTACATGGGAAAATCTTTAACTAATTAACTTATAAAAGTAGTTGAGGCTTTCTAAGAAGTTCATTTGAATGTCATTGCGAAGGAGGAACGACTGTGGCAATCTGTTTCTTATAAATCTAAACTTAATTGAAATAAAGTACAAACAGATTCTCACGTCGCACTTTGGTGCTCCTCAGAATGACAGGAAAATCAGGCTTTTTCAGAAAGCCCAGATAAATATTAAAATGGGAACATACATTCTAAATATAGAAACGGCAACAACCAACTGTTCGGTGTCACTTTCAAAAGAAGGCAAAACAGTAGTTTTAAAAGAAGATTATGATAAAAACTATTCGCATGCCGAAAGACTTCATATTTATATTGATGAGGTGTTAAAGGAAGCCAAAGTTGTATCAGAAGATTTAGAAGCTATTGCGGTAAGCAAAGGTCCAGGGTCTTATACGGGGTTACGAATTGGAGTTTCGGCAGCAAAAGGGCTTTGTTTTGCTTTAGATAAGCCTTTAATTTCTGTTTCAACTTTAGAGGCTTTAGCACATCAGGTTAAATGCGATGATGGTGTTGTTGTTGCTATGCTAGATGCTAGAAGAATGGAAGTGTATTCTGCTGTTTTTGATGCTAATTATAATCAAATAAGAGAAACCGAAGCGCAAATTTTGGATGAAAGTTCTTTTGAAGCGTATTTAGAAGCAGGACATGTTTACTTTATTGGAAATGGTGTTGAAAAAGCAAAAACATTAATCAAGCACCCAAACGCTATTTTTATTGATGGTAAATTACCATCGGCAAATGAAATGAGTCATTTAGCTTATAATAAATACAAAATAAGCGACATAGAAGATGTCGCTTATTTTGAACCTTATTATTTAAAAGATTTTGTGGCTTTAAAGCCCAAATCTAAATCTGTTTAAGCGTTTTTATGTATTTCAACTTGATGAGGATATGGTATTTCTATACCAGCTGCATCAAGAGCTTCTTTAACTTGTTCTGTAATATCGAAATAAACATCCCAATAATACTCGGTTTTACACCAAGGTCTTACAGCAAAATTCACCGAACTATCCGCTAATTCAAGTACTGTTACAGCAGGTGCTGGATCTTTTAAGACTTTTGAATGAGCAGTCAAAACTCCCATTAAAACATCTTTGGTTTTCTTGATATCAGAATCATAACCCACACCAAAAACCAAGTCAACACGACGGGTTCCTTCAGTGGTGTAGTTTATAATATTTCCATTAGATAGGGAGCCATTAGGAATTATAATTTCTCTATTAGACAATCCCGTTAATTTAGTTGTAAAAATTTCAATTTCTTTAACGACTCCTAATTCGCCCTGAGCTTCGATTAAGTCGCCAATTTTAAAAGGTTTAAAAATCATAATTAAAACACCACCAGCAAAATTACCTAAAGAACCTTGTAGTGCCATACCTATTGCCAAACCAGCAGCAGCTAAAATAGCTGCAAACGATGTGGTTTCTACGCCAACAGTCCCGAGAACAACAATAATTAAAACGATTTTTAAAATCCAACCTAATAGATTTAATAAAAACTTTTGAAGGCTTTCATCATAATTTTGTTTTAACATGACTTTTTTAGTGCCTTTTATAAGTTTTTTGATGACCCATGAGCCAACAACCCATATAACAATAGCACCTAAAATATTAAGTCCATATTCTAAAGCCAGATCAAGCCATTTTTCTACGTCAATATTTTCTAAATTCATAATTTTTAAAAAGTTAGTCATTATTTAAAATTAAAATTATACAATTCTTTTATAAACTCCTATTGAAAAAATAAGCTTACTAAGGCAAGTAAAGCTGGAATAGCCTGAATATAAAAGAGTTTTATTTTCTTTGTTGAATAAGACCCGTAGATGCCTGCTATAGTCACACAAATAAGAAAAAAAACAGCAAGTGATACGTTTTTCTGAATGATAGAAAAAATGAGTCCCGCAGCCAAAAAACCATTATATAAACCTTGATTGGCAGCTAAGACCTTGGTTTCTTCAGCAAATTCTTTAGATTTCAAACCAAAGGTTTTTATACCTTTAGGTTTGGTCCACAAAAACATTTCTAAAACAAGAAAATAAACATGCTCAAAAGCAACTATCGCAATTAATAAGATGGTTAAAAATGTCATTCTTTTAATAGTGTTACGGCTTTATCAACTTCAGAGACAGGGAGTTTACAAGCCTTGTTTACACAAACATAAATTAAGGTATTGTCAGGGTTATATCTGTTTTCTAATAACGGTAAATTATTGTCAGAAGTGCTCCCAGCAATAAGTTTATTAGGAATGTACGTTTTGTTTAATTCAGCAATTTTCTTTTTTGCATCTTTTCCAACGATGGCAACCTCATAGTACGGATTTGTATAGTTTAACATTAAATCCAACCAGTTTGAATAACCCGATGGATATTCTTGCATTTCAGGCTTTACATTGTTTAACATACTTATAGCTGTTTTACTATAATGTGTGTTGTCAAAATAATGAGATAGCTTAAAAAGGTTTTTGGCCATAATAGAATTACTCGCAGGAATAACATTATCTCGATATTCAATGCTTCTAGAAACTAAGGATGCATCTTCATCAGACGTGAAATAAAACATTTTACTTTCATCATTAAAAAAATGATCGAAAGTATAATTAGCTAAATCTCTGGCAGTAGTAAGCCATGTTTCATTTAGTGTGTTTTCATAAAGTGCTAAAAAAGCATCAATGGTTGTGGCATAATCTTCTAAATAACCATTAATATTACTTTTTCCATTTTTATAATTATGGTCTAAGCCACCGTCTTCTCGCAATTGATTGTTAATTATAAAATCAGCGTTTTTTTCAGCGGAAGCTAAATAAGACGCTTCACCAAAAACTCTGTAAGCATCAATATAGCCTTTAAGCATCAAAGCATTCCATGAGGTGAGTGTTTTATCATCTAAACGTGGTTTAGAACGTTTATCACGAATAGCTGTTAAAGTTTGTTTCCAATGTTTTTTCTTTTCGGATAAAAGGGCTTTTGTTAAATTATGTTTTTTAATAATTTCATCATCATCATCCTTTCTAATTAAAACATAATTATCATGTTCCCAAAGGCCATAACCATTAACATTGTAATAATCAGAAAACAGCTCATAATCATTTTTTAAAATAGTTTTTAAACTGTCCTTTTGCCAAACGTAAAAAGCGCCTTCCTCTAATTCACCTTCTGGAGTATTACTATCTGCATCAAGTGATGAGTAAAATGCCCCGTTGTCGGTTGTCATCTCTTGTTTTATATATTCTAAAGTCTCTGTGACAATATCTTTATATAATTCATTTTTAGTAATAAGATATGCATCTGAATATAGACTGACTAATTGCCCATTGTCATAAAGCATTTTTTCGAAATGAGGGACATGCCATTTTGTATCTACTGAGTATCTTGAAAAACCACCACCAAGCTGATCAAAAACACCGCCATAAGCCATCTTTTTGAGTGTTAAATTAACATAGTCCTGTAGCTTTTTATCTTCAGTTTGATAAGCATATCTTAATAAAAAATGGTAGTTATTAGGCATCATGAATTTTGGAGCTCTATTCATACCACCCTGACTATTGTCAAATTGTTCGGACCATGTTTTAATAGTATTAGTTATATAATCGTTCTCAAAAACGGGTTCATCTGTATTTAAAGTGACGATATCCAAAGTTTTTAACCCCTGCTCAAGTTTATCTGCATATTCGTAAAGCTTTTCAGGTTTCTCTGCATATAATTTCGAAATTTGTTCCAAGGCACTCATCCATTGATTTTTAGGAACATAAGTTTCTCCCCAAATAGGTCTGCCATCTGGCAATGCTATAGCGTTTAAAGGCCAACCACCTCTTCCTGTCATAAGCTGAACAGCATTCATATATACTTGATCGACATCTGGGCGTTCTTCTCTATCAACTTTTACATTAATAAAGTTTTTATTCATTACCTGAGCGACTAAACTATCTTCAAAACTTTCGTGCTCCATAACATGGCACCAATGGCAAGCAGCATAACCAACACTAATTAATAATAATTTGTTTTCAGCTTTGGCCTTGGCTAGTGTATTTTCATTCCAAGCATTCCAATTTACAGGGTTGTGAGCATGTTGTAAAAGGTATGGGCTTGTTTCATGTATCAGGTCGTTGGTGTATTTGTGTTCCATGGATTTTGTGTTCTGACCTTTGCAGCTTATTATTAAAATAATGAATAAAAATGATTGTAAATGCTTCATTCATCAAAGTTAGCGAAATTTAAGCATAAAAAAAGCGTTCCAAAGGAACGCTTATATTTTTAAAAAGAGTACAAGCTTAATTTACTTCAAATGTAATTTTAAGATTTACTCTAAACTCTGTAACCTCTCCATCTTTTACACTAGCGCTTTGATCTTGAATATATACAGAACGAATATTTTTCACACTTTTAGAGGCATGTTTTACGGCTTTTTTTGTGGCATCTTCCCAGCTTTTATCTGAGTTTGATAAAACTTCAATGACTTTTAATACTGACATGTTTTAATTTTTAAGTTAAAATAACACTCTTTAAGAGCTTCTGTTCATTTTGACACATGTCAATTAAAAAAGTCACCTAATTTATCCATTTATAGCTTCTACCATTTCAATTTTACCCGGTAGCATTTCTTTTAGCATATTTTCGATTCCACTTTTTAAGGTGTATGTAGATGACGGGCAACCGCTGCAAGCACCTTGTAGCATGACGCTTACGTTTTTAGTGTTTTGATCGTAAGATATAAATTGGATATTACCACCATCACTTGCCACAGCTGGCTTTACGTACTCTTCAAGAATATTTATTATTTCTTTTGATGTATCATCTAATGTTTCAAAATGATCATCTATTTGTGTTGTCGTTTTTTTTAGGGTTTCTGCAGCATTTGGTAATACGACTTCTTTACCATTTTCTATATAATTTTTTATAAACTCGCGAACTTGTATCGTAATATCTTGCCATTCAGCAATGTCATATTTAGTAATCGACACATAATTCTCATCTATAAAGACACTTTTTACAAAAGGAAAATGAAATAACTCGGTTGCCAACGGTGATAACTTTGCTTCATCAATAGATGTGAATTCAAAAAGAGCAGTTACTATTTTTTTGTTAGTGACAAACTTCATAACGGCTGGATTTGGTGTGCTTTCGGCATACACAGTTACAGGTACTTTTTTTGTAACTGCAGAATCTTCTATAACGACACCTCCATCGTTTAAATACTCTTCAATTTGTTTGGCAACTTCATCTTGGACATCGTGCCATTCAACTATGTTATAACGTTCTACAGCAACAAAATTTCCGGAAATGTAGACCTTTTTTACAAATGGTAAATAAAATAATTGTTGAGCTAAAGGAGACGCTTTTGCTTCATCTATATTATTAAATTCAAAGCTTTGATGCTTGGTTATGAATTGATTTAATTCAAATTTAATGATGGTATTATTGGATGTTTCTTGCACAGAAACCTTGAAAGTATTCATTTTAGCTAATTTTTTACAAAAATACTAAAAGAAAACGTAGATATCTATATATTTGAGTTATGTGACTTAATAGTTTAACGTAAAAGGAGAAATTTTAACTTTAAATTTTTAAAGAATAAAAATATTAATTTAAACCAAAAACCTACTTGTGGTGAAATTTATGAAAATGAAAAATGTTTTAGCAATAGTCATAGGAGTATTTTTTACTCATATTGCGATTTCCCAAGAAGGGCTACCAATATATACCGATTACCTCACAGATAATTATTATTTGATTCATCCGTCTATGGCAGGTGTGGCTAATTGTTCTAAAATTAGACTAACAGGAAGGCAACAATGGTTTGGACAAGATGATGCACCAAGACTTTTAACTTTAAGTTTAAATGGAAGAATAGGAGACTCCCAATCTGCATTTGGTGGTATTCTCTATACTGATAAGAATGGATACCATTCTCAAACGGGTGCTTATGTGACATATGCACATCATTTAATGTTTTCTAGAAGTGAAGTTGATTTAAATATGCTTTCTTTTGGACTAAGTGCTGGGCTCATTCAATATAAATTAGATGAAACTACCTTTTTACTTGATAGTCCCATAGACGATCCTGCGATCGATGGGATTGTACAAAGTAGAGGTAATTTTAATATAGATTTCGGATTTTCTTATCATTACCTTGATTTTTATGCACATGCAACAGTTAAAAACGTATTAAAAAATAAGGGGATTAACACAGATATTGACCCTGTAAATCAAACAGATAATTTAAGGCGTTATTTATTATCTGTTGGGTATGTTTTTAATAAGTATGGAAGTGAATGGAGTTACGAACCTTCAGTGATGCTTCAATACAGAGATGCTACTGAGGAAGCTTCAATTGATGTGAATGCTAAAGTGTATAAACAAATGGATTTTGGTAAAATTTGGGGGGGCTTATCTTATAGAAATAGTTTTGATGGGGCCGAATATTTAACTACTTCAAATTCTGTTAGAAGTCAAAAACTACAACAAATCACACCCATTATTGGTGTTAATTATAACCAGTTTATGTTTGCATATAATTATACATATCAAACAAACTCATTAGTATTTACTAATGGTGGTTATCATCAGTTTACATTAGGATATAACTTTAATTGTAAACGGAAACGATATGAGTGTAATTGCCCTGCGGTTAATTAATGAAAAAAGATCTAAAAAGTGTCATTCTGAATGAAATGAAGAATTTCTTGAAATTATAATATTTTTAATTTATTAAATAAGATTCTTCGCTACGCTCTGAATGACACTTTTTAAACAGCTGCTTCTTTTTAATTCCAGCTATATTTTTTCCTTTTTGCCTGTTCTTTTATGGCTTTAGTCATGGCGTTTTCTAACCCATTATCAGTTCCTTTTTTCTGCTTCGCAATGTATGCTTTACGTTTTGCGTTAAGCTCTTGAATCTTTTTTTGAATAGCATCTCGTTCTTTGCTTTTCTCTGCGACATAAGTTTTAATTTCGTCTTTAGTTTTTCCTTTTAGTTCCTTAGGTAGAGCATCTTCTTTTAATTCTTCAACTGAGACTTCTTCTAATTCGACAGCATCAACTAAATCCCAAGTTTTGTTTTTATATAAATGAGAACTTTTACTTACGGTTCTACTTACTGCATTCGCTTTACTATAATTCCCTGCATTAGAATCTTGTTGCATTTGAATTTCCTTTTTTTGCCTTCCTCTTTGTCCATAAACCACATACGTTTTATTTAACTTCTGGTTTAATATTAAAATGGCATCATCATAAGGCGATGCAATATGTACGGTTGTTTTATTTTGGTTTATAGCCATATAATCACCGTTAGTTAATTGAGCGCCATCTTTCCAGTAAGAAGAAATACCTTGATTATAATCACCACAAAAGATTGTGTTTATGGTAATATCTTTTTCTTTAGCATTGGTCGATGCATCTTTATAATTTACTTTTCCTTGAGTAAATGGCTCATTACCAGCAATGAAAATAAGTTTTAAATCGTCTGGGTTTTTGCCCCAGCTTAATTGATTTAATGAGGTTTGTATAACTTGTCCACAATACTCTTCACCACCATTAGTGGTTAAGGAGAATAACTCTTTAGAAATTTCATCTAAATCATCACTAAAAGCTAATACTTGTCTTATATAACCTTCATTTCCATTTAATCTATCGTTACCATATTCATATAAAGCAATTTCTAAATTAGGTTTATGAATGCCACATTTAGCATAAGATAATTCGTTTACAATATCCCAAAGTTGTGCTTTAGCTTGGTCTATAAGACCATCCATACTATTGCTGGTATCTAACAAAAGAGCTACTTTAATAAACTGTTTACTAGGATCGTGGTGCACTTTTTCTGTTGAAGTATATACTAAGTCTTGTTTTTTATTGTTTGCGTTGCATGCTGTAAATCCAATTAAGGCAATACAGAACAAGAGTGTTTTAAATTGTGTTTTCATAATATTTACGTTTTTTAATTTAAGATGAATTTTACTAATACAGTTTCTGAAACTGTTATCTTTTTAAGGTTTAAAAAGTTTTATAATTAACACTGTAAATCTATGGGCATCTTATTTCTTAAAAAAAGCAGAATGAGTGAAGTGGAGGTTTGAATGCGTAAAGTGTTATTTTGAATATGTAACAACATCTTTTTTAAGGTTAAAAAATAAAGATTTGTAAAATCATCATTTTATTATACCAGGTAAAGTACGTAAGTTTATCTACTCTAAAACAGGACATGCGATTAATTATTAAATATATATGGTTTTTAGGCATTATGCTAAGTACAACATTTATGCATGCTCAAGCAAATAGTGAAGCTATAGGTCAAGAACGAAGATTTACTGTAAGAGGTTCTGTGATTGAAAGTGATACACGAGACCCTATTCCAAATGTGAATGTAGAAGTTAATGGGGGCGCTTATACGACTACCGATTATGCAGGCGATTTTAGGATTCAAGCAAAAAAAGGAGATGAGCTTATTATAAGGCATAAAGATTTTGAAACAGTCTACTATATTATTCAAAGTGATGAACGTATTACTGTTGAGGTAGAATCTAATAACGAAGAAGCTGAATATAAACAGAAGAAATTTTCGAGGTCAAATCCCAATCAGTTTAAAAATTTAATAGACTCTGCTGAAACGTATTTAAAAAAAGACGCAAAACGAAGCATTCAATTTGTTGAATTGGCTCTTGTTGAAAGTAATTCTGTAAAAGAAAATGCCGAAACTTATGAGGTTTTAGGTGATATTCATATGTTTTGGAAACAATATGATTTAGCTGTTTCTAATTATAGGGTGAGTATTCAAAACATGGAAACAAACATTGTTAAATTAAAACTTGCCGCTGCTTATAAACAAAATAATAATTATCAAGAAAGTATAGAAACATACCAAGAAATTAATACGAGGAGATTATCTAATTGGCAATTGGTTCAGTTATATGAGGGTATTGGTGATGTGTACCTTCTAACCAAAAATTATCAGCTTTCAATAGATAATTACCAAAAAGGATTAGCTGTTGCTCAACAGCATTTAATAACACCTAAAATTACAGATTTAAACTCAAAAATAGCTCAGGTTTATAACGTAAAAGGAGAATCCCAAAAGGCAGAGGGATATTTTAATACATCCATGAAACTTGCCAATAGACAAAATAAGAAAAGAGCTATTGAAGAGAAAATTAAGGTTGCTGATTTTCAAAGTGCCAATAATAATTATTCTAGTGAGATTGCATTGAGAAAAGAAGCTTTAGAAGAAATAAGCGATTTTGAGAGTGATTCTATTATAGATAACGAAAGTCCTTTAACGCCTCAAAAACAAAACTATAAAATTGGTAATGCGTTTGCCCTTCAAAAAGATTACCAGAATGCTATTCCATATCTTGAAAAAAGTATTGAAGAAGCAGATAGTAAAGAGGACCTTGTTGTACAGAAAGATGCTACCCGAAAATTATCTGAAATTTATAGAGATGCGGGTCAATTTGATAAAGCACTAATTGCATATCAAAGCTATGTTGATTTGGTAGATAAACTTTACTCTAAAAAAGAACAAGAAATATCTCAAGCAGCCAGGTTTAGTAAAGATATTGTTAGCAAACAAAATAGAATCTTAAGCTTGGAAAGTGATAGAGCATTAACAGAGAGTCAGTTTCAATTGACTGTAGAAGAAGCAAAACGTCAAAAGTTAATCATTTATTCACTTATAGGAGGCGTTTTATTGCTATTAGTCGTTGCTCTTTTAATGTTTAAATATATCAAGCAACAACGGTTAGCTAATAATTTATTAGCGCTGAAAAGTTTGCGAAGTCAAATGAATCCACATTTTATATTCAACGCATTAAATTCTGTAAATAGTTTTATTGCTTCAAATGATGAGCGTACAGCCAATAAATATCTTACCGATTTCTCCTCCTTAATGCGTGCTGTTTTAGAGAATAGTGAAGAGGATTTTATTCCACTTGAAAAGGAAATAAAGCTATTAAAATTATACACCAAATTGGAACATTTCAGATTTCAAGATAAATTTGACTATAATATCCATATTGATGAAAATATTAATGTTCAAGATTTTATAATTCCTCCCATGTTATTACAGCCCTATATTGAAAATGCTGTCTGGCATGGGCTACGTTATAAAAAATCAAAAGGATATTTAGAGATTGAAATTACTCAAACGAAATCGGATGAAATAAAAATTAGTATCACAGATGACGGTATTGGAAGACAAAAATCAAAAGCGTTAAAAACAGAGCATCAACAAAAGCAAAACTCAAAAGGGATGGGCAATATTAAAAAACGTGTTATTATTCTAAATGAGATGTATAAAGATAAAGTCGATGTATCTGTTGATGATTTTAAAGATGAAGAAGATACCGGAACTAAAGTTGTTGTAACATTAAAAAAATAAGTTAGAAGTTTGAAGCTGGAAGTACGAAGATCGCTTCCAGTTTCAAATTCCTAATTTCAAACCATATAACATGAAACTAAATTCCATCATAGTTGAAGACGAAGAAACAAGCAGGGATATTTTAAAGAATTATCTAAAAAAGTATTGCCCTAGTATATCTGTTTTGGGTGAAGCCGCTAATGTTGAAGAGGCTTTGGTTCTTATTCGTAATAACGATTTAGATTTGGTGTTTTTAGATGTAGAAATGCCTTATGGCAATGCGTTCGACCTATTAGACAAGGTTGGTGATATTAATTTCGAAACTGTTTTTGTAACTGCATATAACCACTATGCTATAGATGCTTTAAATGCGCATGCGTCTTATTACTTAATGAAACCTATTTCTATTGATGAGCTTATAAAAGCAGTTGATTATGTTACTGAAATTAAAATGAAAGAAGAAGCACTTCAAGATCAGGTGCTCATTCCTAAAACAAATGGAGTAGATGGGAAAATTACCATTCCGCAATTAGATGGTTTTGAGGTTATAAATATGTCTGATATTTTGTACTGTAAAGCAGATGATAATTATACCGAAATTTATCTCAATACAAACAAAAAAAAATTGGTAAGTAAAACCCTTAAATATTTTGAAGAAGCACTTAGCAGTGCTAGTTTTGCTCGGATACATAAATCGTATTTGGTCAATGTAAATGAAGTCGTTAAATATGTAAAAGGAAAAGGAGGAAGTGTGATACTTAGTAATGGAAAAGAAGTTATGGTATCGGCCTCAAAAAAATCAAATCTGTTATCGTATTTCAAATGATCATTATTCATTCCTGCGAAGGCAGGAATCCACAAAATAATAGTTAAAGAATCAAAAGATTGCCACATCACGCTTTGGGCGTGATTCGCAATGACAAACAAATAAAAACAATGTATTCATGCCAGTTATCAAATCAGTAAAAGGAAAATCGCCAAAAATCCCAAATGATTGTTTTATTGCAGAAAATGCAACCATAGTTGGAGAAGTCATTATGGGTAACCAATGTAGTGTTTGGTTTAGTGCCGTTGTTAGGGGAGATGTTAACTATATTGAAATGGGCAATAAAGTAAATGTACAAGACGGAGCTGTAATACACGGTACTTATAAAACTGCTGCAACTACTATAGGGAATAATGTCTCTATTGGTCATAATGCACTAGTACATGGCTGCACAATTCAGGATAACGTTTTGGTTGGTATGGGAGCCATTATTATGGATGGTTGTGTCGTAGAAAGTAATAGTATTATTGCAGCTGGAGCCGTGGTTACAAAAAACACTCGAGTTGAAACTGGTAGTATTTATGCTGGTGTTCCTGCAAAAAAAGTAAAAGATATTAGCGAGGAACTTATTTCTGGTGAAATAGATAGAATTGCTAATAACTATATTGAATATTCAAGCTGGTTTAAATAGCCATGTTAAGGGTATTTGCCATTCCTGCCTTAGTAGGATAGGATATATACTTTTATGGACTAAAAATCTAAGTATTCTGCAGTAAAATGAGAACCTAAAAGTGATTGCATGGTACTAGGGTTTGCATTTGTGTAAAAACAGTTTTTGCTATCTGTAGTCTCTACTTCTATATGTAATAAATTATTTTTCTTTAGGATAGCTTTAGTTTGTCTTGCAACGGCCTCTCCAGAATCTATAATTTTAACATGATCTGGTAGTAGGTCAACTAATAAAGGGATTAAATAGGGGTAGTGTGTGCAACCCAAAACCAGATGATCTATATTGGCATCGATCATAGGTTTGAGATAAGTCTTTAAAAGCGTTTTCATTTCATTAGAGAGTAACTTACCATTTTCTATAAGCTCTACAATGCCTTCACCAACTTGCTCAATAACATTTATATTACTGGCAAACATATCAGACGTTTTAGAAAATAATGCGCTGCTTAGGGTTCCTTTTGTTGCCAAAATACCAATAGCATTGTTTTTAGTTTGCAATGCAGCAGGTTTTATAGCGGGTTCTATGCCAATAAATGGAATGTTATAAGTATTTCTAAGGAGATCTATAGCATTAGTGGTTGCTGTATTACAGGCTACAACAATTAGCTTACAACCTTTGTTAATTAAGTATTCAGTGTTTTTAATACTTAAATCAATAATAGTTTCCTTTCCTTTCTGCCCGTAAGGGGCATTAAGACTATCTGCTAAATAGATGGTGTTTTCGTTGGGTAAAAGTGTGTGAATCTCCTTCCATATAGAGGTGCCACCAACACCCGAATCAAAAATACCAATAGGTTGTTTGCTCATATAATTATAATTGTCATAAAAGTAAATAATTCAATTGAAATAATTTATCAGATCCCTTTTTTTAGCGAGGTTAACTCCAAATAGTATGCAAAATGTTTTAGTGAATTTTAATGTAAGTTCTGCTAATAAAAAAAGCTGCCTTATGGAGGGCAGCTTTAATAAATTTTGTTAGAGTATATTTTTATATACCCAATTCTTTTTTAACATCATTTAAAATGTCCTTTCCTTCGGCTACAATTAACGTTGTTCTTTCTAAAACATACTCATATCCTTGAGCTTTAGAAACTTTGTTTATTGCTGCAAATGCTTTTTCTTGAATAGGCTTAAATAACTCAGCTTCTTTTTTAGCTATATCTTGCTGTGCATCAGCTCTAAATTGTTGAATACGTTGTTGTTTTTCTTGTAATTCTAAGCCTCTCTTTTGATTTTCTTCATCAGTTTTTGTACTAGCTTCTGCTTCGTATTGCTTAACTGTATTTTGGTACTCAGTAGCCATAGCCTGCATATCTGTTTGATATGTTTTGCCTAAAGTTTCAAGCTCAGTTTGAGCTGCTTTAGCTTCGGGCATTGCTGCTATTAATTCTTGAGTATTTATATGGGCAACTTTGCTTTGGGCCTGTGTGAAACTTATAGTTCCAATGCATAATGCAGTTGCTAATAAAAGAGTTTTTAATTGTTTCATTTGTAAATAGTATTATGTGTTATAGATTATTAATTATTGTTTATATACTGTCTTTTGCTTTTTGACGAT
Source organism: Flavivirga abyssicola (assembly GCF_030540775.2). GTDB lineage: Bacteria > Bacteroidota > Bacteroidia > Flavobacteriales > Flavobacteriaceae > Flavivirga > Flavivirga abyssicola. The sequence goes on from NZ_CP141266.1 coordinate 2,335,133, forward strand.
CTTCTAATATTTTTTTCTTTCTTTCTTCTAAGGCTTTTTTTCTATCGGCTCTTTCCTTTAATTTTTTTTGTCTATTTTCTTCAATAAGCTGTGCTTTAGTTTTTGTTTCTCCTTCAACTACTTTAGAAGTAGTCTCAGGTTTCGATGCTTCATCTTCTGTGGTATCTTTTCCTTCAGTTATTTTTTTTCTAGCATCTAACTTTGCTTGTTTTGCTTTTTCACGATCTTCTAATATTTTTTGACGTCTAGCTTCTGCTTCTTTTTTCTTTGCTTCTCGAGCGGCCAAAATTTCTTGTCTTCTTTTTTCAACAGCACTTTCTCGTTGTGCTTTTTTCTCTTCTAATGCTTTTTGACGTTCTTCTAATTCGTAATTAATCTCCGGGACTAATTCCTCTTCTTTAGCAGCTCTACGTTCTGCTTTAGATTTTGCTTGTTTACGTTTTGATGTTCTAGTGATACTTCTTAATATTTGATCACTTAAATCGAATCGGTTTGCAGAGAATAACATAACAGCATCAGATGATTTGTCAAAAATAAAATCATATTTTCTGCTTTGAGCCATATCTTGAACTGCTGCAAAAATTTGATCCTGAATAGGCTGCATCAATTGCTTTTTTTGAATGAACAAATCACCATTGGGACCAAAACGCTTTTGTTGGTAATCAAGGATCTCTTTCTCTTCAAAAGCAATATCTTCTTCTCTCTCGTCAATAAGTTCTTTTGTTAGAAGCGCTTTTTCGTTACTTAAGTTTTTTCGCTTTTGTTCAATAGCTCCTAATTTAGCACCAATTTCGTTTTTCCATTTGTCTGCTTTTTGATTTAATTGAGCAGTAGCTTCTTGGTATTCCGGAACATTCTCTAAAATATATTCAGTATCTATATAAGCAATCCTTACACCACGTTGCGCGTGTATTGATATGCTTATCATAAAAACTAATGTCAGTAAAAAAAGAACTTTATTTTTCATCTGTATATATTTTAATTTATTGTCTTATAAATTCTAAAAACGACAAATGAATTTTTGTTTCTGCCCTTTTCGAATCGTATCTTCAAAATTAACGAATTTTAATCTTAAAAATTTTAATTCTCATGCAAATCATTATAGTGTTATTAGAAAATATCGTGCCAAAATAAATTTTATACTTAAAATTGCTGTCCAATTATGAAGTGAGTTTCCCATCCATGTTTAGTAGTTTGTCCTGGAAGAGCGTCAAATCCATGTCCAAAATCAATTCCTAATAATCCAAACGCAGGCATGAAAATACGAACCCCTACACCCGCAGATCTATTAATGTTAAAAGGGTTAAAATCTCTAAAACTATTATGAGACGCCCCGCCTTCTAAAAAACCTAAAGCATAGATTTTTGCAGAAGCTTTTAATGTTACAGGATAACGAAGCTCTAAAGAAAATTTATTGTAGATAGTTGCTCCATCATTTGAAGTTCTTCCAGTATCTGGGTCTAAAGGAGCCAATGATTGATCTGGATAACCACGTAGTTGTATAGTTTCTCTACCATCTAAACTGTAGTTTCCTAATCCGTTACCTCCAAGAAAGAAACGCTCAAAAGGAATAACACCTCTAGCGTTATTGTAAGCGCCTAGAAAGCCAAATTCAACGCTTGGTTTTAATACTAAATTTTTTACGATTTGAGTATACCAATCGCCTTTAAAGCTTACTTTATAAAATTCTAACCATTTATAACGTTCTTGATCAATTTCCGCAATTCTATTTTGGGCATTCGTTATATCTATTGTGCTACTATTTATGTCTCTTCTTATTGCATCATTAGTTTCACGTTCTTGCTCAAGAGCTTCATAATCGACCCCGTTAAATAAAGAGTAAGGTATTGAGAATTTAGCGGTAGCACTAAATTTTGAACCCGCCGTTGGGAATATAGGGTCTACACTAGTATTATTTCTACTTATGCCAATAGTGTATGATAAATTGTTTGAATAACCATCTCCAAAAGTAAATAAACCAGTGTTATAATTATTTAAATCGTAACGTTGATAACTAATAGCTTGGGATAAGGTGAAATAATCATCTGGAACAGATAAACGTTTCGCTAAACCAAACGTAATTCCTGTAATATTAAAACTTCTACTTTTATCTGCGTTTCTAGTTTGCGGATTAAATAAAAACTGCTTAGTATGCGATAACGATGCTGAAAATTGAACAGGCCTTTTACCTCCTAACCATGGCTCGGAAAACGAAAAACTATAGGTTTGATAAAAACGACTCGCTTGTAAACGTAATGCTAATTTTTGGCCATCACCCATAGGGATTGGTTTGTAGGCATCTTTTTTAAAGAGATCTTTTATTGAAAAGTTATTAAAAGATAATCCAAGTGTTCCTATAAAGCCACCGCCTCCATAACCACCTTGTAATTCGATTTGACTGGAACCGGTTTCTTTAACAGAATATTCCATGTCTATAGTTCCTTCGTTTGGGTTGGGATTATTAAAGTTAGGTGTGATTTCCTGAGCATCAAAAAAGCCTAGTTGACCAAGTTCTCTAACCGTACGAACAACATTGGCTTTACTATATAATTGTCCTGGACGAGTTCGAATTTCTCGATAAATAACATGGTCATTTGTTTTATCATTACCTACAACAGAGACACTATTGAAATAAGCTGGTTTCCCTTCGACTATTCTTATTTCCATGTCAATAACATTATTATCAGCACTTACCTCAACAGGATTAATAGTAGAAAATAAATAACCATGGTTTTGATATTCATTGGTTATATCGCGAGCATCTGGACTGGAGTTATCAGCAATTCGCTCTTGTAATAAAACACCATTATATGTGTCTCCTTTCTTTATACGGAGTAGTCTAGATAAATATTCATTACTGTATACTGTGTTACCAATAAAGGTGATGTCTCCAAAAGTGTATAATTCCCCTTCGTTGATATCTATTTTAAGCGAAATGGTTTTATCGTTATTAATTATTAAACTATCAGATAGGATTCGAGCATCTCTATAACCATTTTCCTTGTACTTTTCTATAACACTTGATAAATCTGCTTGATATGCAGAATCGATAAATTTAGAACGTTTAAAAATTCTTAAACGATTTATTTTTTTAGTGCTTTTCATGCTTTTTCTAAGCTTTTTATCGCTTAAAACTTCATTGCCATTAAAGACGATGTCTTTTATTTTAACTTTCTCGCCTTTATCAATATTAAGCACCATATTAACACGAGCTACTTTAATAGAGTCTTTTACATCTATAGTGTTAATATGTATTTTAGAGTTTAAATAACCTTCTTTTTTGTACTTGGTAGCTAAAAAGTTTTTAGTAGTAGTTATTAAGTTTTCAGTTACTTTAGTACCTTTTCTTAATTTATTTTCTTCAATTATTTTTTCTTTTTTAGATCTTTTTACACCATTTATTTTTATCTCATTAAGTTGAGGTAAATCAGATAGTCTTATCTCTAAAAAAGCGGCGTTCCCTTCTATTTTGGTAACATAAACTTCAATATCACTGAATAATTTTGAGTTCCAAAGTTTTTTGATAGCGGTACTAATGTCTTGACCAGGAATTGTTATTTCTTTTCCTTTCCTTAAACCGGAATAAGTAACTATGGTTTGTTCGCTAAACGAACTGTTTCCAGAAACAGTAATGCCTCCTAAAGTATATTTGTTGCCGTCGCTATATGTTACTTCTTGCCCTTGAATATTAAAGCTACTTGTAAAAAATAGTATGGCTATAACGTGCTTTATATGTGCTTCTAAAAATGAAATGTTAGCTAAGCTGTTCACTTGTTTTCCCAAATCTTCGTTCTCTTTTTTGATATTCAATAATAGCTTCATACAAATGCTGCTTTGTGAAATCTGGCCACAGTACATTTGTAAAATATAACTCTGCATATGCTATTTGCCAAAGTAAAAAGTTACTTATACGTTGCTCCCCACTTGTCCTAATTAGTAAATCTACATCTGGCAAATCATGCGTGTAAAGATGCTCATTTATAATTGATTCATCTATATTTTCGGGCGAAATTATATTATTTTTAACTTTAATACTAATTTCTTTAACAGTGTTTTGTATTTCTTCCCTAGAACCATAGCTTAATGCCAGGGTTAAAGTCATTCTTTCGTTTTGTTTTGTGCTGTCAATTACATCATGAAGTTCTTTATGAACTTTTTTAGGAAGTGTGTTTAAATTTCCTACAGCAGAAAGTCTAATATTATTATCTTGAAGTGTTGTTATTTCTTTTTTTAAAGAAGACACCAAAAGCTTCATTAATGTTTGTACTTCTAATTTTGGTCTGTTCCAGTTTTCAGTAGAAAAAGCATAAAGCGTCAGGTTTTTTACGCCAAGTTCTGCACAAGCTTCAACAGTGCGTCGTACAGATTTTGTGCCATTTTCATGACCAAAAGCACGTATCATTCCTTTTTGTTTTGCCCAACGACCATTACCATCCATGATAATGGCAATGTGTTTTGGTAGTTTGTTGTTTTGTATGCTTTCTTTTAAATTCATTTTAATTGCCTGGGCAATAACAAGGATTTTCGCCAAATGTATATGTTAAAGTTAATCCTGAAAACATATACCAATCGTTGTTATTTATATTGCCAAATTTGTATTGTTGTTGTCTAGATGGGGCGTCAGGAACACTTCCGTCAAGGCCATCAGAAAATGTATAACGAGCACCAACTTCTATGCCTAAAATAATATTATCTATAAAAGAGGCTTTAAAGCCAACTACCATAGGAATACCAAATGCCCAACTTGAGGTGTTTTCTTGAGTTTGTACACCGTTTAAAAAATAATGATTGTCATGCTTGGCTGTGCTTATGCCTGTATATAAGTATGGTGTAGCTACTTTATCTCCAGAATGTAAATCGAAATCTAAAAATGTAAATTCTATTCCTAATGAAATTTCTATAATCTTGCTCGAAAATTCATAACCTCTTTGAATACGCCTTGGGTCATCCGATTTTGTGTCAATACCTTCTAATTTACTAAAAATCACAGAAGCTCTATAAGAGTGTCGCTTACTTCTATTCCATTTATAGATACCACCAATAGCTAATTGATTTGGCGAAATGTAATAGGTAGAACCTACATCTCCAATAAAATTACTTCCTCCTGCAAAAACACCTATTTCGTTAATTTGAGAGTAACTAAAATGAATGCTTAAAATACTTAAAATCAATACTGTTAAATGCCTCATAAATATTCAAAAGTTTGCAAATATAATAAATAAGATTAGCCTAAAATAATTTGAGCTAAATTGTATTAGTGTAAAACTGCATTTCTTAAGAATTATTGTTTAATTACGCTTGTCTTCTCCCCAAAGAAGCTTTTTTCTAAGCGTATCTAAAAAACTTTCGTCTAAAAGATCAATCATTTTAATTTTGAAGTCTGCTTTTTTTATTTTGATTATAGTACCATTATCTAGGGTTGCAATCCTAGAGTCTAAAGACACTAAATGATTTTCTTCTCGTCCGTCAACTTTAAGCTGTATTTCTGTTGAATCTGGAATTATTAAAGGGCGTGCACTCAGGTTGTGTGGTGCTATGGGAGTTATCACAAAACTATTGGTACTTGGCGTAATTACTGGCCCGCCACAGCTTAATGAATAGCCTGTAGAACCTGTTGGAGTTGAGATTATTAAACCATCACTCCAGTAAGATGTAAGATACTCGCCATCTAAATGCGTTTCGACAGTAATCATAGATGTTGTATTTTTTCTACTTACTGCTATTTCGTTTAGTGCAAAATTTAACGATGTTATATTTTTGTTTTCAGGGGTAGTTTCTATAGAGAGTAAACTACGTTCTGATATTTTATAATGCCCGTCAATAATATTTTGAATAGCCTGCTCAATAGCATCTACTTGTATAGTTGCTAAAAAACCTAAACGCCCTGTATTAATGCCAATCACAGGGATATCAATATCTTTTATAAAAGTAATAGCTCTTAATATGGTACCATCACCACCAACACTTACCAGGAAATCAAAAGAAGTATCTAAAGTGTCAAATGTTTTAAATGAAGCAAAGTCTTTTATATTGGGAGATTCATTAAGAATAATATTAAAAAACTCTGTTTCAATATAAGCATCAATGTCTTTTTTTAATAAGTAATTAAATAACGTTTCTACTGAAGCTGTAGTCGTTTTATTGTAGAATCGTCCAAAAATAGCAACTTTCATGCGTTTATATTTATTGTTTTTTGGTGGTCACATGGTGCATCCATATAATGAGTTTCGTTATAAACTAATTAAATAGTTATGGATGGTTCATTATTTACATATTTAAGTATTTATTCAAATAGTCCGATCGGTCTTTAAGGCTTTCTATATAACTGTCTTCTTCATGACCAGATACTATATTATAACTATATCTACGAAAGGTTTGAATGATTTCGTTAAGTCCGGTGCTACCTATCTTTAAGGTAACCTGAACAACGTCATTTTTTATTTTAGAAACAAATGCACCTAAAAGTTTACCACCATTAGATTCTACGATTTGACTTATTTCGCTAAATGAATAATCATTAATTCCTTTTTCAACGACTAAAACACCACCAGCTTCAAAAAAGAAAGGAGATTCGTTAAAGAGACTAATAATGTCATTAAGTTCATAATACCCTAAATAGTTGTTTTTTTCGTCTAAGACAGGCATAATGTTAGCCGAATTTTGTGCAAAAGCTTCCAATACATCTAACCAAAGCGTATGGTTTCTTACAAAAAAATCTTCAATGGAATAAAGGTACTCACTAATAGGTTTGTCACTTTCAAAACAATGTGCATCAGTTTCAAAAAAAGTGCCCAGAAAAGCACCATTTTCATCTTTGATGGGGATATGAGAATAAGTTAACTGATTAAATAGCAATTGTAACTCACTTATTTTACTATTGCTATTTAATGGTTTTATATCATTTATAATATATTCTGAAAGTTTCATTGTTCAGCTTTATGAGTATGCAAATTAATTAAAAAAATAGCATATAAGCCTGTTCTACTTTGTATTTTTGCTTTTTAAAATTTATAGATGACCAAGTTAAGTGTAAATATTAACAAGATTGCTACATTAAGGAATTCCAGAGGAGGTGATGTACCAAATGTAGTTCAATTTGCAAAAGATGTGCAGCGTTTTGGAGCAGAAGGGGTAACAATACACCCAAGGCCAGATGAGCGTCATATCCGTTATCAGGATGCTCGCGATTTAAAACCTGAAGTATATACCGAGTATAATATTGAAGGAAATCCTGTGAGTTCTTTTGTAGAATTAGTATTAAATGTAAAACCAACACAGGTTACATTAGTACCGGATGCTGTTGATGCTATTACCAGTAATGCTGGTTGGGATACCATAAAGCATAAAGATTTTTTAGTTGATATTATTAAAGAGTTTCAACAAAACGGAATAAGAACCTCTATTTTTGTAGATCCTGTTTTAGAGCAAATTGAAGGTGCAAAAGCTACAGGAACAGATAGAATTGAATTATATACTGAAGCTTTTGCGCATCAATATAGCTTGAGTAATAAAGATGCTGTAACGCCCTATGTTAAAAGTGCAGAATTGGCTAATAATTTGGAACTAGGCATAAATGCAGGGCACGATTTATCTTTAGAGAATATTGAATTCTTTAAAAAGAATATTCCAGGATTGTTAGAAGTCTCTATTGGACATGCTTTAATAGCCGAGAGCTTATATTTAGGTGTAGACAATGTTATTCAAATGTATTTACACAAATTAAAGGCTTAATCTTTCTCAAAAAAAGGAAAAAACTTTGTTGTAACATACGGAGTTAAATAAAATATTTAAAAACAAGTGAGTAATCACGCAATAATTTCCCTCTTTTGTAGGGGTTAAGGGTTTATGGTATTACATTCAAATATAATAGGAGAAGGACAGCCATTTGTTATCCTTCATGGTTTTTTGGGAATGAGTGATAATTGGAAAACACTTGGTCGTCAATTTAGCGAACAGGGTTTTCAAGTTCATTTAGTAGACCAACGTAATCACGGACGTAGTTTTTGGGATAATAATTTTAATTATGAAGTACTTGCTGAAGATTTAAAACAATATTGTGATTCTCATAATCTTACAGATATTATATTATTGGGACATTCTATGGGAGGTAAAACAGCTATGCTATTTGCGACACAGTATCCAGAAATAGTTTCGAAGCTAATTGTGGCAGATATTTCTCCACGTTTTTATCCAGTTCATCACGATGCCATTTTAGAAGGGTTGGCTGCATTAGACTTTGATACTATTAAGAGTCGAGGAGAGGCAGATAAATTGTTAAGTGATTATGTGTCTGATTTTGGAGCACGTCAATTTTTACTAAAAAATCTATATTGGGTTGAAAAAGGCAAATTAGGACTACGAGTAAATCTGGACGTTTTAAAAGAAGAAGTTGGGGAGGTAGGCGAAGCATTACCAAGTCATGCTAAATTTGAAAAAGAGACTTTGTTTTTACGTGGAGACAGATCGGAATATATTGGTGTAGAGGATGAAAGGATTATTTCGAATCATTTTACCAAAGTTAAAATTGCTACTATTTCTAATTCGGGGCACTGGTTGCATGCCGAAAACCCTAAAGACTTTTTTGAAGCCGTTGTGCAGTTTATTGGGTGATTTTTTTGTACATTTAGTTGGATTATAAAAAGCAATGAGAAGCATCATTAAAAAAATCTCAACTGATATTGAAACATTTACTATGGGAATGACGTCTGATAAGTATAATAAATAAATTTAAGCAGATGAAACTCATAACAAAACTTCTCTTAAACGCTATAGCTGTATTTGTAATAGCACATTTTTTAAATGGGGTACATGTCGATGGTTATATAACAGCCATTATCGTAGCTGTTGTGTTGTCGGTGTTAAACCTGTTTGTCAAACCTGTTTTGGTGATTCTAACCTTACCAATAACCATAGTCACATTAGGTCTATTTTTATTAATAATTAATGCGTTAATTATTTTATTAGCGGATAAATTAATAGGTGGTTTTTCTGTAAATAGTATTTGGATTGCTGTATTGTTTAGTATACTACTTTCTGTTTTGCAATCCATACTTCATTCACTTTTAAAAGACGATAAAAAATAGCTTTGAATCAAGCGGTTAAAAACTTTGCTGGGATGTAAAAATGTTATATTTTTGCATCCCAATTTTGGTTACATAAATTTTAGTTTTTCAAAAGAAGACTTTATTGTTAAATGCCTGATATGAGGCTTTATATAATTTAAAATGAATATTACAAGAGAAAACGTTGATGCATTAAATGCTGTTGTGAAAGTAGATATCGCTAAAGAAGACTATAGCGATAAAGTTGAAAAAATATTAACAGACTATCGTAAAACAGCAAATATTCCTGGTTTTAGAAAAGGGCATGTGCCAATGGGGATGGTTAAAAAACAATACGGAAAAGCTGTTTTGGTAGATGAGGTTAATAAGCTATTGCAAGATGCTTTAAACAAATACCTTACTGAAGAAAAGTTAGATGTATTAGGTCAGCCATTACCAAAACCACAAGACGATATTAACTGGGATGCTGATGAATTTTCTTTTGAATTTGAATTAGGTTTAGCGCCAGATTTTGAAGTTAAATTAAAAGGGAAAAAAGCAATTACACAATATAATATTGTTGCTGATGATAAAATGATAGATGAGCAAATTGAACGTATTCAAAAACAATACGGAAAATTAGTTTCTCAAGATGTTGTTGTGAAAGACAGTGAAATTACTGGAGTTTATAAAAATGAAGAAAAAGAAATTGAAAATACGGTTACTTTAACTTTAGATAAATTTAAAGGAAAAGCAACTGAAAAACAATTTATAGGTGCTAAAGTAAATGATGTTATTACACTAAAAACTAAAGGTCTTTATGACGATGAGCATGAATTAATGCATGCTTTAAAATTAGAACATGATGAAGTACATGGTTTAGATATTGAAGTGAATTTCACAATTACAGAGATTAATGAACGTGAGTTAGCAGATTTAGATCAAGAGTTGTTTGACAAACTTTTTGGAAAAGATACTGTGACCACTGTTACCGAATTAAAAGCGAAGATAAAGGAAGATGCTGAAAAGCAATTTGTGCAGCAAGCAGATCAGAAGCTTTTAAATGATGTTACAGAATATTTAGTTGAAAATACTAAGTTCGATTTACCTGCCGAGTTTTTAACAAAGTGGATGCAAACCGCTGGAGAAAAGGAAATGGATGAAGTACAGGCAAGGGAAGAGTACGAAAAATCAGAAAAGAGTTTACGCTACCAATTAATTGAAGGAAAACTTATTGCTGATCATGATGTTCAAGTAACTATGGATGACATCAAGAATCATGCAAGAGAAATGATTAAGGGGCAAATGGCTCAATTTGGTCAAATGAATCCTTCAGATAAAGAATTAGATGATATCGCTGCGCGAGTATTATCAAATCAAGATGAAGCACGCAGAATTTCAGAGCAATTAATTAGCCAAAAATTATTAGCAGTTTACAAAGAAAAAGCTAATATTAAGGTTAAAGAATTAAGTTACGAAAAGTTTGTTAAAGAAGTTTACGGCGACAAATAAGTAAAGAATAATTCCTTATATTTAAGCGCTTAAATCTATAGATTTAAGCGTTTTTTATTCAAAAAAAAGAATTTTTTAGAAAAGATTTTTTGCCATTTAAATGTAAATCAGGCAATTAATCGAATTAAATATTAAAAAAATTATGGATTACGCAAAAGAATTTGAAAAATTCGCGATAAAGGATCAAGGAATTAGTAGTACATATTACAATAAAATTATGAGTAGTATGTATCCAACTAACTTAACACCTAATATTATTGAGGAACGACAAATGAACATCGCTATTTTTGATGTGTTTTCTCGTTTAATGATGGACCGCATTATTTTTATGGGGACGGCCATTAACGATCAGGTAGCAAATATTATACAAGCACAATTGCTGTTTTTAGAAAGTGTTGATGCTTCAAAAGATATTCAAATTTATATTAATTCCCCAGGAGGAAGTGTTTATGCAGGTTTAGGAATTTATGATACCATGCAGTTTATAAAACCAGATGTAGCTACTATTTGTACAGGTATGGCGGCATCTATGGGGGCTGTATTGTTATGTGCTGGTGAGAAAGGAAAACGTAGTGGGTTAACACACTCAAGAGTTATGATACACCAGCCATTGGGAGGTGCGCAAGGTCAGGCTAGTGACATTGAAATAACCGCTAGAGAGATCCTGATATTAAAAGAAGAACTTTATAAAATTATCAGTAAGCATTCAGGACAAGATTACGACAAAGTATATGAAGATAGTGATCGAGATTATTGGATGAAAGCCGATAAAGCCAAGGAATATGGTATGATTGATGAGATTTTATCTCGTAATTAAATAAAAAATTTGTAATTTTAGTTAATTGTTATTGAGGGATTTATAGTGATTTACACAAAAAAACAGATATAGATTAATGGCAAAAGAAGAATTAGAATGTTCGTTTTGCGGTAGAAAAAAACCAGAAACGAATTTGTTAATAGCAGGCTTAGATGCTCATATATGTGATAGATGTATAGAGCAAGCGCATGGTATTGTGATCGAAGAATCTAAGCAAAGTGATAGTAGTGATTTATCTGCTGAGTTAAAACTCCGTAAACCCCAACAAATTAAGGAATTTCTTGATGAGTATATCATTGGGCAAGGCATGACTAAAAAAGTAATGTCTGTGGCTGTGTATAACCATTATAAGCGTTTATTACAACCACCTACTAAGGATGATATAGAAATTCAGAAGAGTAATATTATCATGGTAGGGCAAACGGGTACAGGAAAAACCCTAATGGCAAAAACAATTGCCAGAATGTTAAACGTACCGTTAGCTATTGTTGATGCGACTGTTTTAACAGAGGCAGGTTATGTTGGAGAAGATGTCGAGAGTATTTTAACACGCTTATTACAAGCTGCAGATTATAATTTAGAAAAAGCAGAAAAAGGTATTGTTTTTATTGACGAGATTGATAAAATTGCTCGTAAAAGTGATAATCCTTCTATTACACGCGATGTTTCTGGAGAAGGTGTACAACAAGCCTTGTTAAAACTTCTAGAAGGTACTGTTGTTAATGTACCACCAAAAGGTGGACGTAAGCATCCAGATCAAAAATTTATAGAAGTAAACACTGAAAATATTTTATTCATTGCAGGCGGTGCTTTTGATGGTATTGAACGTGTTATATCTAAACGCTTGAATATGCAAGCTGTAGGTTACAGTGCATCTATGTCTGATGAGGTTGTGGATCAAGATCATTTACTGCAATATATTATTCCAAAAGACTTAAAAGATTTTGGATTAATTCCAGAGATTATTGGTCGTTTGCCAGTACTTACCTATATGGATCCGCTAGATGCTAAAACTTTAAGAGCGATTTTAACAGAGCCTAAGAATGCCATAATCAAACAATACAAGAAATTGTTTGCTATGGACGAAATTGACTTCGCTATAACAGACGGCGCTTTAGATTTTATTGTGAATAAAGCTATTGAGTACAAATTAGGAGCAAGAGGATTACGTTCTCTTTGTGAAGAGATATTAACAGATGCGATGTTTGAATTACCTAGTAGTAATGAGAAGAAATTAAACGTAACTAAGGTATATGCCGAAGATAAATTAACGAAAACAACTTTAAAGAAACTAAAGGCGGTTTCATAAAAATAAAGTAAAAACAGCACTATAAAAAAACCACGCTATATAGCGTGGTTTTTTATTTTTATGGATGTTAATTAATAAAAGACATTATGGATAAATTTTCACAGTGTTTCTAAAAACTTTTTAAAAGTATACTTAATTAGATCATGCACAAAGGTTTTTTTTGCCTTTTAGATGATTAGACGAAATACTCGTTTAAAAACTTTAGCTGTTGTATTTAATCGGGATTAAAAGCGCATTGAGAAAGCCTTCGCCTTCGTTATTCTAAAATTACAAACTCCACACGTCTATTAGCCTGTAGGTTTTCTTTGGTACAACTATTTTTACAATCAATTTTTGGTTTGGTTTCACCATAACCTTTAGATTGTAATCTGTTTTTACTAATACCATTATTTATTAAATAAGTTACTGCAGATGCGGCACGCTTTTTAGATAGGCTTAAGTTATAAGAATCCCTACCTTTGTTATCGGTGTGCGCATTAATAACTAATTTCATTTTAGGATGTTCCTTTAGCACTTTAACAACTTTGTTTAAAGAAATAAAAGATTCTTCTTTAACGCCCCATTTATTAAAATCGAAATAGATGTTTTCCAAAACAATTCTCATCTCGTTTTCAACTTTTGCTATTACAGGTTCAGTAGTGAGTAACTCTAAATCTCTAGTGTAAGACGTATTGTAACCTCTCGTAGCTTCAAATTTAAAATCACCATCTTTAAACCCGTCCTTTTGTGTTGTAATGCTATATGATTCAAAAGGAGTCACATTAAAGTTATAAGTGGCATTAGCTTTAGTTAGTTGCCTTGAAATTTCATGACCTTCTTCATCTTTTAAAATAACTAAGGCATTAGGAAGTTTTATCTTGGTTTCTAAGTCTAATACTTTGCCCTTTATGGTTTGAATTATTTCATCATTAGTTGCCGTATATATGTCAAAACCACCTTTTCCATTTGGTCTATTTGAAGACACATACCCCTTGTTTTTTGCAGCTAGGAAATAAGCAACCTCATCATACTTCGAATTAATGGTATTACCCATATTTCTAGGAGCTTTATAGCCGTTACTTAAAATTTTACTCGTAAAAAGATCATAACCGCCCATATTGTTATGTCCTTTTGAAGAGAAGTATAAATATTTAGAATCTATAGAAAGAGATGGATATTTTTCATCTGAAGGTGTATTAATAGAGCCTCCTAAATTTTCAGGAGTACTTAAAGTGCCATCCGCATTTATATTTGAAACATATAGATCGTAACCACCAATAGATTCCGGCATATTTGATGAGAAGTATAATTTATCTCCTTTAGGGCTCATAAAAGGGTTTTCTATTGAAACATTTGCTTTGTTAATGCTCAACAGTTCTTCATTAATCCAATTGCCATGTGAGTCTTCCTCTAAAACAGCTTTATATAGTTTATACTCCATAGAATTTTCTTTAGAACTTCTAGTATAGTATACTGTTTTTTGATCTGGAGAGAATGTTAATTGATCTTCGCTATCTCTTGTGTTTAGTATTCTAGAAAACAAAAGCGGTAGGCTTAATGCCCCATTTTTATCAATATTTAAGCAAAATAAATCTTTATATGCTTCATTGGTATTAGGGTCTATTTTTGCTATACCACCAAGTTTTTTAGAAGATACCATGATAAGTTTGTTTCTAAAAAAACCAGAACCAATTTCGGAATATTTAGTGTTAACACCGGCATCTAAAAGTTCAAACTCAAATCCGTTAGCATCAATGGAGTTTGATGATAAACGTGAATTGTTAAAAGAAAAATCATTTGATGCTATTAAATTGGAAGGTCCTTGACTAAGTAAAATATTTGAAACAAGGAAAATGAAAAAACATAATTTAGTTTTCATCTTTAGAGGGATTAGAGAGATTAAAATTAGTTGGGTGATAAATGTAATCCTGAACCTTATTTTTTGAAAATTTCTTAGATGAATAGCTATTTAATTCGTTTACCAATTACTTTATTGAAGGTTCTAGTCAAAAAAAGATTTAAATTTAAGATTATGCTTAAATGATTTTAAATGTTATGGGTTGTAACTATTTGTGATTGAATTTGTTATAAATGAAGTCGAAATATTCGAAATTCATATCTTTTAGAAAAGGGAAAAGCTAATCTGATTTTTTGTGTACTAATAAAACCTTCTTATTTTAAATGTTTAATCGAAAAGAATTCCCTGAGGCTTTGCCTCGGGGTTTCCGTTGAATTTGTCATTCCCGTGGCAACGCACTACTGTCCGGAATAATATATTATATTGTTTTATTTGTATTATTTTCACTGATCTTATTAAGATTAGTTAAACCAAAAGACTTAATTTTCATGTATTCTCAAACATATTTCGGAGAGCTGTTATCATTATTGCCAAAGCAAAAATTCAGGAGCATAGTAGAGCGTAATAAAACGGATAAATATTCAAAAGGATTTAAGACATGGGATCATCTGGTGGCTATGATCTATGCCCAATTAAGCAAGGCCAATAGTTTACGGGAACTAGAGACCACTTTTAACTCATTTTCTAACAAACATTATCATTTAGGGGTAAAAAGGATAAAGAGGTCTACCTTGGGAGAGGCCAATCAAAAAAGGGACTCAAGAGTTTTTGAAGAATTGGCCAATTATCTTATATCACAGGTCCATCATGATAGTACTAAAGATTTAAAAGCGCTTTTATATCTATTGGATTCCTCACCAATACCATTGAGCAACCACCGCCATAAATGGGTTGATGAAATGAATCACCGGACCAAAGGGCTTAAAATTCATTTGTTATATAGCCCATTGACCAAAACATTATCCCAATTAAGTATTACCAACAGTGATATTAATGATATCAATAAAGGTCAAGAGCTAAAAATAGAACCCAATGCTGTTTACGTTTTTGATAAAGGCTACACCGATTACAACTGGTGGTATAAAATACATCGGCACAATAGCATTTTTATAACCCGATTTAAAAAAAATGCGTCACTCAAAGTGGTAGATACCTTTCCTGTAGATTCAAAACAGGAAAGTAGAATAATGGCAGATGAGATCGTTTTGTTTAAAAATAAAACGCCACGCAAAGGAAAAAAGAATGAGTATAGGGAACCGTTAAGAAGAATTACCGTTAAAAGAGAAGATAAAGATACCCCATTGATAATAGCAACTAATGATTTAGAAAAACCTGCAGAGCAGATAGCCGATCTATACAAGAAAAGATGGGATATTGAATTGTTTTTCAAATGGATAAAGCAAAATTTAAAGATAAAACGGTTTATAGGCACATCTGAAAATGCAGTGAAAATACAGATCTATACAGCCATCATTACCTATACTTTGGCATTGATCTTGAAGAAAATGAAATCAGCTAAAGAACCTCTTTATTTATTTGTTGAAAAGCTCTGTTCTTTAATGTTTGTGCCTGTCAAAAACACAATGGACTATCAAAATAGAATTAGAAAACAACAACAAAATAAAGTTAAATATCAATATGCTATTTTTGAATAAATTTATTCCGGACAGTAGTGTGCCTTCGCAGGAATGACAAAATATTACTTCCAATACCTAATATCCTCATTATGCATAGCATCTAAAGATAGCTGAACAGCTTTAGCGGTGTTTGCACCTGTAAACACATTCGAGATGGGTTGTTTGTTTTCCAAAATAGCATCTCTAAAATCTATTAGAGCTTGTTTACTTGGATTTAAGTGGGATACTTCAATTGGATATCCTTTCCCTTGCTGATGACTATTCCTAGTAGCGCCAGAAACCCCGTCAACGTCTGCTATTTCTTTTTTATATCCTTTTTCGTAATAGATCCAGGCTTCGGTATCACCTAATAGAATAGTGCCCTTATCGCCATGTATTTTTATCTGATAATTACCCAAAGCATTACTAGTTAAACAAGTGAATTTTGCTTTTACACCACTAGGATACTCAAATAATAAGTGAATATTATCAAAAGTTTCTCTACCATCTTTCCAATAATCAATACCACCAGCACCCATGATCTTTTTAGGGTTTTCGCCTAGAACCCAGTTTATGAAATCAATTTGATGAGAGCAAAGTTCTGCAACTAACCCCCCAGAATATTCTCTATACATCCGCCAATTTATGGCACGCTCTAAAGAAGGATTTGGTACAGGTCTTCTCCAGTTACCATTTCTATTCCATTGGCATTCAAAAGAAACTATTTGTCCTATCTCGCCATTTTTTAGTAGATCTACTATATGCTTGTAGAGTCTAGAGCTATGATATTGATGACCTGTTTGAAAAATTGTTTTTGAATTTGAAACTTTATTTACAAGGTTGTCGATACCAGTTAATCCTTTTGCCATAGTTTTTTCGCAATAGATATGTTTACCAGCATCTAAAGCATCAAGAGCGATTGCTGAATGTGTACTAAATGGCGTTGCTATTAATACAGCATCGATATCTTTATTGGCTAATAGGTTTTTATAACTTTTATAAGCCTCAACTTTGTTTGAGGCTCTGGAAATACCTTGTTCTAATCGAAAAGGTATTATATCGCAGACAGCAGAAACATGGATGCCTTCAATTTTATTTATTACAGAGGTAAGTCCACTACCTCTGTCTCCTGTACCAATAACCCCTATATTAATAGTATTATTAGCTCCGAATTTTTTTGTAATAGCTCCTAAGGTAGCAGTTCCAGCAATAATTCCTGCTGAAGCGATACCGCTTTTTGTGATGAACTCTCGTCTTTTCATTAATGACAACGTTTAATATTGCTATGGCTATGGTAGGGTGAATTTATACAGGCTTTATTTCCCAACCGGGTTCATATGTTCTTGACCATAATTTCATGGCGTCGCGGTCGTAAATTCTACCCGTAGTTTCATCTACCTCAAAAGGTTTATTAATTCTGGAACTAATGTTGGCATAATGTGTCAACATTTGACTAATAACGCCTTGTTCTATTGGTGAAGTTAATGAATCTTTTCCTCTTATAGTTTGGAAAAAATTAACAGCATGTCTTGTAGAAAGGCTTCCGCCACCGCCAAGCGCTACACCATCTTCATTCCCTTTTAAAGTGCGGTGTCGAATAACTTTACCTTTAAGGTCATATAATTTATAACCCATTCTATTTATAAATACCATGCCTTTAGAACCGTAAATTAAAGTGCCTCTATTTGCGCCATATTTGTCATATCCATTTCTACTTTGCCCGTCCCACTGAATGGTTTTATTATTAGTAAACCTAAATGTAGCAAGCATCGTATCGTACATCTCCCATCCATCATTTTTATGTTGAAATTTACCTGAGTGCACATCTACGTGTTCAGGATATTCAACATCTAAAGCCCAACGGGCAATATCTAATTCGTGAGTGGCATTATTACCGGTTTCTGCTGTTCCATAATCCCATCCATACCAATGCCAGTTATAGTTCCAGGTATCGTGCATATATGCTTTTCTAGGAGCAGGACCTTGAAAAAGGTCCCAATCTAACCCTTCAGGAGGAGCTGCTTTTACAGGAACAGGGACTTTGCCTCTGGAATTCGTATAAAATGCAATGGCTTTATAGACATCTCCAATAATGCCATTATGAATGTCTTTAATAATTTCAGTTGATTCTAAGGAGGACCGTTGCTGATTCCCCATTTGTATCAATTTATTATATTTTTTTTGATATGCAACAAGTAGCTCTCCTTCCCTTGGATTATGGCTACAGGGTTTTTCCAGATAGACATGCTTATTAGCCTGCATAGCCATACACGCACCAGGTGCATGCCAGTGATCTGGTGTTGCCATAAAAATCGCATCTACTTTTTTGTCATCTAAAATAACCCTAACATCATTTTCTAATTTTGGAGTATGATCAATCAATTTTGAAAAAGAGTTGGCCGCTTTTTCTCGTTGACTTTTCATAACATCACATAAATACATGAGTTCAATATTATTCTTTTTGTCAGAAATTGCTTCAACAAAACCTCCTAATCGTCTTCCTAACCCTTGAACAGCAACATGGATTCTATCATTAGAACCTATAATTCGCGAGTAACTTTTTGCTGAGGCGCTTGTTATACTCCCTCCTGTTAGTGTTACACCAAGAGCACCTACAGATGCTTTTTTTATAAAATCTCTTCTGTTTGAGCTCATGCTTATGTATTTTAATTAAACTCTCTAACTTTTATACTTCTGTAATGTACTGTATCACCATGATCTTGGAGTAAGATATGGCCACTTGGCCACTGTCCAAATTTTGACCAGTTTTTGTATTTACTATATGCAATAAGTGCCCTGAACATTTGTGAAGATCTGTCGTATTCTACTACCTTTTCATTGTTTAGCCAATGTTCAACATGTGCACCCTTTACAACAATTCTTGCTTTATTCCAGGCACCAATGCCTTTAAATTGCTTACTTCTCCCTTTAGTAGAAAGGTTTTCGGCTGTAATTAAATCGTAAAGAGAACCAATGGTTCTATTTCCATTAACACCAGCTTTAGCATCAGGATGGTTTTTATCATCTAAGATTTGAAATTCGCATCCAATAGCAGAACCAGGGCCTTTATTCAGTTCAGCATCTACAAAATATTTAATACCACTATTGGCTCCTTTTGTGATTTTGAAATCCAGTTCTAATTCAAAACTACTAAAAACTTTTTCTGTAATAATGTCTCCTGGTCCGGTTGATTCTGCACCGTCAGTGGCTAAAACAGTTAGCTCACCATTTTGAATGTCCCATCCAGATTGCGGAAAGTGATCCAGCTTAGCACCTCTCCATCCTTCAGATGTTTTTCCGTCCCAAAGCAAACGCCACCCATTATCTACTTCATTTTTTGTAAGCTTATTAATTAAAAAGCTCATTTCTTTTACTTCAGGATCCAATGCCCAACGTTCAGATTCTAAGTTGTTTGTTTTAATTCTAATATTCTTCCATTTAATATGTTTGCCAGCATTTTTTTCATTGTAAATGGCATGAACTTGTAATGCTATGAACCCGGATGACGTTACATTATCAACCAAATTTGAGCATTGTATTCCATTTATCCATGTTCTAATAGTAGAGCCAATGGCTTCAACTCTGCAAGTATTCCACACACCATTTTTAAAAGCTTTACGCCCTTTTGGATTTAAAGATAAGGGGTACAACCAGCCTCTTCTTCCCTCATCGTATATGCCACCACTAAACGCACGCGCTGTTGGGTCTAATTCAAATTGATACCCATGAACTCTTCCATTGTTATATGACTTGGAACTATTGGTTCTAAATTGAACACCAGAATTAGTTGTGGGGTCTAATAGAACTTCAAATTCTAAAATAAAATCACCGTATTTCTTTTCAGTGCACAAAAAGCTATTTGGTGTTTTGGCTTTAGTAGTACCAATAATTTCATTGTTAACTACTTTGTAAGGAGCAGTTCCATTTAACTGCGTCCAACCTTTTAAATTCTTTCCATTAAAAAGAGATATCCATCCGTCTTGAGATGCTTGAGAATAAGCACTCATGCCTATAAGGCTCATTAAAAGAAAACTAGAAAAAAAAAGTAACGTTGATTGTATTGATTTCATGGATGTTTTTATCATTCGTGTACGTACACAAAAGTACAAATATTTATAACGAAAATCCAAATGTTAAGCTATATTAGAATCATTAAAATAATTGTTAGCCGAAAACGATTTCGTCGTAATCATTTTATTCCCATGTTATTATTTTGCTAAGAATACAGTATTTATTCAAAGAAACCTCTTTCATTTAAATTTTTTTATTGATATTAAGAATATATTAGCTTTAGTCACAATTAATAAATCCAAGCATATGAGTACTACTTTTTTAGAAATTCCAGAAGCTTATAAAATACAATCATTATTACATCAAAAAACCTATTTAGTTTCAGGAGAGCTAAAACAATGGAAAGGTGATACTGCAGAAGTGTATTCAACTATTTCTTCTACAAAAGATTATAAACCTACGTTGTTGGGAACCATTCCTCAGCTTACCGAAAAAGAAGCTTTAGAAGCTTTAAATTCAGCATCAAAAGCTTATGATAAGGGTCAGGGGTTATGGCCAACTATGAAAGTAGTGGATAGAATTACTTGCATGGAAAAGTTTGTAGAGCAAATGAAAACCAAGCGAGAAGCCGTTGTAAAGCTATTAATGTGGGAAATAGGTAAAAACCTGCCTGACTCAGAAAAAGAATTCGATAGAACAATCGATTATATATACGATACGATTGAAGCGTATAAACAAATTGACAGGGACTCGGCTAAATTTGAAAAAAATGAAGGCGTGTATGCGCATATACGTAGAGGGCCACTAGGAGTTGTTCTGTGTTTAGGGCCTTATAATTATCCGTTAAATGAAACGTTTACATTACTTATTCCTGCGTTAATTATGGGGAATCCTGTCATTTTTAAACCAGCTAAATTAGGTGTATTATTAATTTCGCCATTACTAGAAGCTTTTCAAAACAGTTTTCCAAAAGGTGTTGTAAATGTTATTTATGGCCGTGGTCGAGTACTGGCAACGCCTATAATGCAATCGGGTAAAATTGATGTTTTAGCCTTAATTGGTAATAGTAAATCTGCAAATGCCATTCAAAACAATCATCCCAAAAAGAATAGGTTGCGTTTAGTATTAGGTTTAGAAGCTAAAAACCCCGCAATCGTTTTACCAGATGCTGATTTGGATTTAGCTGTAAGCGAGTGTATAGCAGGAACTTTATCTTTTAATGGTCAACGCTGTACAGCTTTAAAGGTATTATACGTACATGAGTCTATTGTAGAAGAATTTAATAAACGATATTCAGCAAAAGTAGATGCGCTTAAATTTGGGAATCCATGGGATTCTGGTGTTAAATTAACACCACTTCCAGAAGTAAATAAACCGCCATATATTAAAGAATTAATAAATGATGCTTTAGAGAAAGGGGCGACAATATTGAATGATAAAGGTGGGGAAATCAGTGAGAATTTTATATTTCCAGCAGTCTTATATCCAGTAGATAAAAGTATGCGGATATATAATGAGGAGCAGTTTGGGCCACTGGTGCCTATTGTTCCATTTACAGACATTGAAGAACCATTGGATGATATGGCAGCTTCTAATTATGGGCAGCAAGTGAGTTTGTTTGGTAAAAATATAAATACGTTATCACCATTAATAGATACTTTGGTAAACTTAGTGTGTCGAGTTAATTTAAATAGCTCTTGTCAAAGGGGGCCAGATGTTTATCCTTTTACAGGACGGAAAGATTCTGCATTTAGTACTTTGAGTGTGCATGATGCCTTGCGTTCATTTTCAATAAGAACGTTTGTGGCATCAAAGGACAATGATTATAATAATGCAATTTTAAAAGAATTATTGGAGAAGAAAACGTCTAATTTTATAAGTACAGACTATATTTTATAATAAAAAAGGACTAACGTTAAACATATCTTATTGTGTTTAAGAATAAAAGCAGTGCATATTTTTTACTAAAAATATGTCTGCTTTTTTGTTTACATTCCTATATTTGGGTATTTTATAACCTAATTTGGAGTATTTTAATCCATCTTGGATAAGTCAATGGGCATATCTTTGATCATATGACTTAAATTATTAAAAGCAATAACAGTTTTAAAATTAAAAAGACGTAAATGAAATTAACAAAGTATGTATTAGGAACCATTTTTTCTTGTTTCATGTTAATGGCGTGTGGAGGAAAAGAAGAAAAAAAGAAAGAAGGGTTTAGTTATGAAAAAAAGGAAGAAACACCTGAAAAAGAGACAGAAACAACAGGTATTAATAACATAGTTATTTCTGGTAATGATTTAATGCAGTTTGATAAGACCGAAATTAGAGTAAAAGCAGGAGAAAAAATAAAACTTACTTTAAGACATAAAGGAAAGTTAGATATTAATGTGATGGGGCATAATTTTGTACTTCTTAAAAAGGGAGTCGATCTTGCTGGTTTTGCTGTTAAAGCAGCTACGGCTAAAGACAATCAATACATTCCAAAAAAGACTAAAGATGTTATAGCTTATACTTCTTTAATCGGAGCTGGACAAACAACCTCTGTAGAGTTTATTGCGCCTGAGGCAGGTGTATATGATTATATATGTAGTTTCCCTGGGCATTATGGTATGATGAAAGGTAAATTTATAGTAGAGTAAATAGTCTTTTATCCTAAGTTTAGAGTTTAGATACAAAAAAATGGATTGCCAATTATTGAAATTGTCATTCCTGCTGAGGTAGTATTTTATATGAAGCTGTAAGTTGCTTAGTGGATTCCTGCTTTCGCAGGAATGACAAACATGGCTAAATTAATAGAGCATTACGAACTCTTTTCATTCTTCATTTCATTAGATTTTTCAGCTAGTAATAAACAGGCTATTATAATTCTAAAAGTTCAATATCTTTAAATTCCACAGGATGACTTTCACTTTGTAAAGAAATATACCCTTCTTTTAAAGGAGTGCCTTCTTTACTTTTCCAAAGGGTTTTATTGTAATCAACCGAACCTCCTATATGTGGTTTTGTATAGGTGAATACCACCTCGTCATTAATTAAGTGCTTGATGATAGAATCGTTTCTAACTTCAATTTCAAGTTTAACCCATTGATCGCCATGATATGTTTTTGAAGAAGACTCAAAACAATGATCTGTAGCAATTTCATTATTTATAACAACATGAGTTCCTGGGGTACATAAATTACCAGTAGGGCGTTCGTCATTACCTAAACCTCCTAGAAGTTGTACTTCAATTGATACAGGAAAATTTTGGTCTAGTCCTATATTTTTAGGGTCTTCACAGTGTATCATGACTCCACTATTGGCTTCAGCCCATGGAGCGCCATCGCTTAATTGTTTTCCTGTAAAGCGGTACTGTAGTCTTAATTTGTAGTTGGAAAATGGCTTGTTATAATAAATATGACCAAATAAAGAATTAAATGTATCGTCATAGGCGTTGTAATTAACCTTAAGACAACCATTCTCAGCTATAAATGTGTTTTTGTAATTATCTCCAACTGGATGTCCTTTGATTTTGACTGTCCAATCGTTTAAATCTTTACCGTTAAATAAAGAGATCCATTTTTCTGTTGTTTCAGTAGTTTCAACTTTGTTAGTATTTTCTTTACAACTAATTAAAAGTAAAACAATTATAACATAAACTAAGCGTGAATAATTATTTCTCATGTTTTTAATCTGTTTTCACAAAGACCAAGCGCGGCCTCCTGTGGCTTCATCAATTGAAATACAGCTTTGATAGCTTCCGGGAATTGGATCGTAAACTAAAACCTCTTTACCCACTTTTTCAGAACTAAAATATCCAAACAAGGTATAGTATTTAACAGATAATAGGAACTTATACAAACTGTAATTTTCTATGTGATCGTTTTTAACTTTTGCCAAAGGCAATTTCTGGTCTTTTAATATATTTTCTGTGTCTTCATCCGAAATATTAAAATAAGATGATAACGATTTTTCGAAATCATCTTTATTAAGATCCAAAACAGGCATGTTAAATTTTTGGGCAAAAATAGCAGCACCTTTTCTAAACAGTTCTTGATTTTCTTTTTTCTCAATGTCGTGATACATTAAATCTAAAAACTGAGGAATATTAACATCCAGTGCTCCAGGCGTATCCGAGGTTGGTAAGATAATATCTGCTAAATGTGTTACCATGTGTTTTTCTTCGGGAGATAAAAATAAAGGGGTCCACGATTCTACTTCAGCATGGCATGAAGCAAGCATATTAAAAATGGTTGGAGTAGCTACTGCATAGCCTAAACTCATGGTTAAGTTTTTTAAAGCGGATCTTCTATTCATAACTTTAACTTGTTTTGTTTTTTTTAAATTCAGCTGCTGCGTGATTAGCTGCTCTTGCTGTTAATGCCATATAAGTTAATGATGGATTTTGACAAGCAGACGATGTCATACAAGCGCCATCAGTAACATAAACATTTGGCACAGCATGAACTTGATTATGTTTGTTTAAAACGGATGTTTTGGGGTCGTGACCCATTCTGGCTGTGCCCATTTCATGAATACAAGAACCAGGGACAGCTTTTCCTAAAAAGCCTTGTACATTTTTGTAGCCTGCTGCTTTTAACATAGCAACCGCTTGATCTCTCATGTCTACTCGCATCTTCATTTCATTTTCTTTAAATTCCGCATCCATGTTTAATGTTGGCAATCCCCATTCATCTAAAATATCGTAATTTAAAGAGACTTTATTTTCATGGTAAGGCAAACATTCACCAAAGCCATACATGCCTATGCGCCATGGTCCGGGTTTTAAGAGTTC
Organism: Flavivirga abyssicola; assembly: GCF_030540775.2. GTDB lineage: Bacteria > Bacteroidota > Bacteroidia > Flavobacteriales > Flavobacteriaceae > Flavivirga > Flavivirga abyssicola. The sequence goes on from NZ_CP141266.1 coordinate 2,360,053, forward strand.
GTCTTTTAGTTTTTTTCCAAAACTTAATTCTGAGACCGCATATTCCCAACCTGTTCTGCTGGCACCACCTTGGTAACCATAACCTCTAATAAATCCTTCCTGTTTTGTTTTGTCATCTAAGTTTCTAAACCTGGGAATGTAAAAGCCGCTGGGTTTTCTGCCTTTATAATATTTGTCTTCAAACCCCTCAATTTCAGCCGAAGCCCCTACTGCATAATGGTGATCCATAAGATTATGGCCCAGTTCACCACTATCATTACCTAATCCGTTAGGGAATCTTTTAGATTTCGATTGCAATAAAATAGATGTTGATCCTAATGCTGATGCACAATTAAATATAATAGACGCCTTAAAAAATAGTTTTTCTTTGGTTTCAGCATCAATCACTTTTACACCAGAGGCTAAACCAGAAGCCTCATCATAGACAATTTCATAAGCAATAGAATTGGGACGTAAATGCATGTTTCCTGTTCGTTCTGCCGCTGGTAAAGTTGAAGAATTACTGCTAAAATAACCACCAAAAGGACAACCACGAATACATCTGTTTCTATATTGACAGTTAGATCTGCCTTCATGTGTAGCGTTTCCTGTTATGTGGGCAACTCTACCAGGAGTTAGTACTCTGCCATCTTCAAATTGCTCATCTATACTTTTTTGTAAATCTTTTTCAGCACAGTTTAATTCCATAGGATCGGAGAGCTTTCCATCTGGTAATTGGGAAAGTCCTAGGTTTTGACCAGAAACACCAATAAACGTTTCTACTTTATCATACCATGGTGCTATATCCTTATAACGAATTGGCCAATCAACACCGTGTCCATCCTTTTTGTTGGCTTCAAAATCCATATCACTCAACCTGTAACTATGTCTTCCCCACATTAAAGAACGACCTCCAACATGATAACCACGAAGCCATAAATATTCTTTCACTTCGTTATACGGATGTTTTAAATCATCCACAAACCAATGTTTAGTTGCTGGTTTTGTAAGTGACCCACTCCATAATCTGCTTTGAACTTTTTGGTTTTTTTGAGCTTCCTCGGTATCCTCTCCCCTGTATTTAAAATCCCAAGGATCCATATGCATGGTTGGATAATCTTCAATATGTTTTACATTACGACCTCTATCGAGAACCAAGGTTTTTAGTCCGTTTTCGCAAAGCTCTTTAGCTGCCCAACCTCCACTCATTCCAGTGCCTATAACTATAGCATCATAATGTGTGGGATAGTCTTGAATGGTATCTTCTATCATTAGCACCTGGATATGATTTTTTGTTAGTGTTTTTTGTAATAACCTTAAAAGTTTATGATTTAATAATTATATCTATTAAAAATTCATAAAACTTTAGTTAAATTTTTATTTATTGGAAAATTAGTTAATTTGCATGATAATAATGTTCAAATTATTTCAATGAAAGTAGGTATACAAGAAATACAACCCTATGAAGCTGACGGAATTGTTTATCATGCAGATACTTGTTTACCATTAATTGATGCCTTTGAACGTAAGAAACTAAAATTTAAAGCACTGGCGCGTCATACATATCCTGGAGATAGGTTGGATGAAAATACACTTGGGTTGAACAGTATTGGATACTGGGATGCTAATGAGCCCCAAGATTGGGGTTTAGACTGGCATAGGAATGAGGGGATTGAGTTTCATTTTTTAGAATCTGGATCTATGCCATATTCTCAGGAAAACAAGGAAGTTTTATTAGTTCCAAATCACTTAACGATTACGCGCCCTTGGGAGGTTCATAAAGTAGGAAATCCACATATTGGTATGGGGAAATTTTACTGGGTAATTATAGATTTGGGGGTTCGCAGGCCTCATCAAGATTGGGTTTGGCCAGATTGGATAACGTTAACAGCTTCAGATTTAACAAGGCTTACGACCATTTTAAGACAAAATGAAAAATCTATTTGGAAAACTGACAAGCGTTTTAGAGATTGTTTTGCACGAATAAATAAAGCTGTAAATACCGATGTAAATGGTAGTAATGCTTCCAGAATACGATTGCTTGTGAATTACTTGCTAATTCTATTACTCGATTTGTTAAATACAGATGATATTGTTTTAAATGAATCACTTACAGATAGTTCTAGAAGTGTAAAATTCTTTTTAAATGAACTTGAGAAAAACCTTGCCGAGAACTGGACTATTGAATTGATGGCGCAATCTGCAGGCGTAGGCTTAACTCGGTTTACACATCATTGTAAACGATTAACAAACTTAACCCCTATGCGCTATTTAACTATGAAGCGTTTGGAAATGTCTAAGAAACTGCTTCAAAATGATCCCAATATTGCGATCACTGAAATTGCTTATATGTGTGGGTTTACCACTAGCCAATATTTTGCCACGGTGTTTAAAAAACATGAAAAATGTTCACCTAATGAATATCGGTTAAAATACGTAGCTACTAACCTTCAATTGGCTTAGTCCAGATCAAAATAAAATACGGTAAGTTGTTTAAATTCTTTCACTGAATAAAAATACACAGTATTTTAAATTCAAATATATATTTTCACGTAATCATCTTAAGCAAGGATGCTTTACTAAAATACTATTATGAAACGAAGAGATTTTGTTGCGAAAACAGTTTACGTAGGTGCTGCATTGTCTTTATTGGGTGTACATGGATGCAAGAACTCTGATAAAAAAGAAGAATCATCGAATGATGTTACGCCTAATAAACCGGCTTTGTTTTTTAAAATGTCTTTAGCACAGTGGTCTTTGCATCGTGCTTTGTTTGGGAATAAAATGGATCATCTTGATTTTGCTGCCAAGTCAAGAAGTTTTGGTTTAGAAGGATTAGAATATGTAAATGGCTTTTTTAAAGATAAAGCCAAAGATATGTCTTATTTAAAAGACATGAACTTGCGGGCTGATTCTGAAGGGCAACAAAATGTGTTGATTATGATTGATGGAGAGGGAGCGCTTGCCAATCCAGAGGAAAAAGAACGGTTAAAAGCAATTGAGAATCATTATAAATGGGTTGAAGCGGCTCAATTCCTAGGTTGCCATGCCATTCGAGTTAATTTAGCTGGAGGTGTAGATAAAAATGAAGCTGTAAAGGCAAGTATAGACTCTTTACATAGGCTTTCTGAGTTTGCAAAAGGTTCGAATATTAGTGTTTTGGTTGAAAATCATGGTGGGTTTTCATCGGATGGAAAGTGGATGACTGATGTGTTTTCTCAAATAGAAAATAAAAATTGTGGCACGTTGCCAGATTTTGGAAACTTCTGCATAGAAAAGAATAAAGATGGTATTTGTATAAACGAATATGATAAGTATCAAGGCATGAAAGAACTACTGCCTTTTGCTAAAGCAGTAAGTGCCAAGTCTTATAACTTTAATGAAAAAGGCGAAGATTCCGTTATAAATTATCTTAGAATGATGGAAATGGTTAAGGCATCTGGTTATACTGGGTTTGTTGGTATTGAATATGAAGGGGACATCCAGCCAGAAGAAAAAGGTATAGAACTAACCAGAGACTTGCTGATTCATGTTGGAAAACAGCTTTCTTGAGAAACTAATTAAACTAATTAAACTAAATATATAATGGAAAATGTTAATAAAAACAGACTTTTTCTGGCCAGTTGCCTCGCATTAATTACAACAGCCATGACCTTTGCTATTCGTGCACGTTTAGAGACTGTATTTGGTCCAGAGGGTGTCGGTCTTACCCTTGAACAAATAGGATATGCCTTTGCACCTGCTTTTTTTGGGTTTACTATAGCGATGATCATTGGAGGGCCTTTAGTTGATTTACTTGGTATTAAAAAAATCACCTGGATGGCATTTATTACACATGCTATTGGCATCATTTTAACTATTATGGCAGATTCCATGACATCCTTATTTATTGCAACATTGTTTGTTGGTATTGGTAATGGATTTGTTGAAGCGGCTTTAAATCCTTTAGTAGCATCCATGTATCCGGATGAAAAAACTAAAATGCTGAACAGGTTTCATGTCTGGTTCCCGGGAGGTATCGTTATTGGAGCACTTTTAGGGTGGCTAACTATGGATGTTATGGGCTTGGGTTGGCAAGTTATGGTGGGAACTTTATTTATTCCATTAGTAATTTACGGGTTCTTGTTTGTAGGTCAAAAAATTCCAGTTACCGAGCGTGTGCAATTAGGCGTTAGTAATAAAAAAATGTTTGCCAGTGTTTTAAATCCTTTGTTCCTTTTTATGGTCGCTTGTATGTTTCTTACAGCAGCTTCAGAGCTGGGAACCACGCAACGTATTGAATCATTGTTAAAAGAATCTGTAGCACAACCGTTATTAGTATTAGCTTTTATAAATGGTATCATGGCTTTGGGTCGATTATTTGCCGGGAAAGTTGTTCATAAATTAAAACCATCAGGGATGTTATTGTATTCAGCGATATTCACCTTTATAGGGTTGTGGATGCTCACCGTAACAAGTGGTGGGATGACTTTTGTTGCAGCTGCTGTTTTTGCCATAGGAATTACTTTTTTCTGGCCAACGATGCTAGGTTTTGTTGCAGAGTATTTGCCAGAGACAGGTGCTTTAGGGCTTTCTATTATGGGAGGAGCCGGGATGTTCTCTGTGTCGATAGTATTACCTATTATGGGAAGACTTATGGATGGAGAAGGTGGTATTACAGAAGCTTTAAGAACCATGTCTATTCTACCAGCAATTCTAATTGTAGCATTTTTAGGGTTAAATATTTATATGAAAAAAAGAAATAAAACAGCAGAAGTATAATTAAAAATGACAAGAAAATTAAGAATGGGAATGATTGGTGGTGGCACAGGATCATTCATTGGAGATGTACATAGAAAAGCAGCGTCTATTGATGGTATGATAGATTTAGTATGTGGTGCTTTTAGTAGCAGTGCAGAAAAATCAATCGCATCAGGAAAAGAGTTGTTCCTTCCCGAAAACAGATGTTATGGGAGTTATGAGGAAATGATCTTAAAAGAAAAAGAACTCCCTGAAGGAGAACGTATGGATTTTGTGGCTATTGTAACGCCAAATCATATGCACTTTCCACCTGCAAAACTTGCTTTAGAAAATGGGTTTCATGTGGTTTGTGATAAACCAATGACCTTAACGTTAGATGAAGCGGTTGAATTAGAGAAGATAGTTGCTAAAAGTGGAAAGCTATTTGCGCTTACCCATAATTACACCGGGCATCCATTAGTAAAACAAGCAAAAGTTATGGTGACTAAAGGAGACTTAGGAAACATTAGAAAAGTACAAGTCCAATATTTGCAAGGTTGGTTGTCTACAGCAGTAGAGAAGACTGGGCAAAAACAAGCGTCATGGCGAGTAGATCCTAAGCGTTCTGGAATTGGTGGTGCTTTAGGGGATATCGGTACACATGCCGAAAATCTGGTCGAATATATTACAGGTTTAAAAATTGATGAACTCGCTGCTGATCTAGGTCGATTTGGAGAAGGTCGAACTTTAGATGATGATGGTAATTTACTACTTCGTATGGAAAACGGAGCCAAAGGAACCATGTCGATTTCTCAAATTGCTTTAGGCGAAGAAAATAATTTAGCCATCAGGGTATATGGAGAAAAAGGAAGTATAGAATGGCATCAGGAAAATCCGAATCAATTAATTACACATTGGCTTGATAAACCTGTTAAAATATATACGCCAAATGGAAACGACCTGTATCCAGAAGCATTAGATGTATCTAGAATTCCTGCCGGACATCCGGAAGGGTATTTAGAAGCTTTTGCCACTATTTATAAGAATTTTGCAACACATTTAATGGCTGTATTAAAAGGGGAAACTATCGAAAGACCTGATTACCCAACTGCAAAAGATGGTGTTCGGGGCATGAAGTTTATTTATGCAGCTGTAGAGAGCGATAAAAACAATTCAACTTGGACAAAATTCGAGAAGTAATTCTTTGGCTTTTTTGTTGAAGTTTCCATTAAAATTGTCATTCCCGAGGCATCGGGAATCCAAAAAAAGAAATATAAAAATAAGAGACCTGTCAGGTTTTTCAAAACATAAGTGTTCGGAAGAGCAAAGTTCATTGACATATTTTCATACATTAGTTTATTAAATCAAGGTTACATGAGAAAAAAAGTTAGTGTTCACAGCTTATTAAAACTAATAGACAATGATTTTTTAACGTCTTTGGCCTTGGAGACGGGTACAAACTATAAATCAAAAAAGTTACAAGGCGAAGTTGTTTTCAAATTATTGCTGATGTCCCTTTTAGACGATAAAAAGATCAGTTTGCGTCTCATGGAGAAAACATTTTCCAACAACCTATTCAAGCTTTATTCTGGAATAGAAAAAGGTCAGACCATTAGGCACAGTAGCTTGTCAGAGCGTATTTCCGTTATAAACTCAGCGTATTTCGAAAGGATACATGCCCATGTTTATGAGCTTTCCGAACAATACTTTGATACAGAACAGGAGCCCTACAATATTCGCCAATTTGATTCAACAAGCCTGTCCCTTTCTGCCAAACTATTAAAAAAAGGGATGGTCAACGGGCTGAAGAACAAGAAAGGTGAGCATGGCAAGAAACAGATAAAATTCACTGTTGGCCTGACCAACAACCTGCCGAGCAATATTCGTTTTTATAACGAACAGAAGCACTTAGCAGAAGACCTGACCTTACGTGAGGCGATTCTTAATGCCAATATCAAGGGTACAGAGGTAGTCGTTTTTGATAGAGGTTTAAAGAAAAGAACAACGTTTCAAGAATTCAACCAGTTGGACATCTTCTTTGTCACAAGAATAAACCCGACAAAGAGTATAAAGGTCATTGAGCAAAATAGGTTGGGAAACAGTATTGAGACCGATACTCTAAATATCTTTAGTGATGAGAGGGTATACTTGTACCATCAGAACAAATCACTTTTAAAGAAACCCTTCAGGCTTATAAGGTCACATTCAAAGCAGACAAGGGAAGAGTTACTGTTCCTGACTAATATAGAAGATTTAAATGCGGATGATGTTACCGAGATTTATAAAAGACGTTGGGACATTGAAGTGTTCTTTAAGTTCATAAAGCAGCACTTGCATTTTAAGCATCTTGTCAACCAAAGTGAAAACGGAATCAAGGTCATGATGTATATGACCATGATTGTTGGGATACTTTTATTGCTTTACAAAAAACTAAACAATGTAAAGAGTTATAAAATAGCTAAATACGAATTTACCGAGGAACTAAATATGGAAATAATAAGAGAAATAGTAGTGATTTGCGAGGGAGATCCACGCAAATCTGATATATTTGATACCTCTTAAAGCTCTTCCGAACACTTATGTTTTTCAAAACCTGACAGGTCTTAAGGACTAAGAGTAATATTATGAAAACAATAAAAGGACCTGCCGTTTTTTTAGCACAATTTGCAGGAAGTGAAGCCCCGTTTAATTCTCTGGATGGGATGTGTAAATGGGCAGCAGATTTAGGATATAAAGGTATTCAAATTCCAACTTGGGAATCGAGTTTGATTGATGTGGAAAAAGCAGCAGAAAGTCAGACGTATTGCGATGAATTAAAAGGCAAAGTGGCGTCTTATGGGTTAGAAATCACAGAATTATCTACGCATTTACAAGGACAACTAGTCGCAGTAAATCCTGCTTATGACACGATGTTTGATGATTTTGCACCAGCAGAAGTTAGAAAAAACCCAAAAGCCAGAACGGAGTGGGCCATTGATTTTATGAAAAAATCGGGGACAGCAAGTGGAAGGCTAGGATTAAAAGCCCATGCGACTTTTTCGGGAGCATTAATGTGGCATACCGTGTATCCATGGCCGCAACGTCCTAATGGATTGGTCGATATGGGATTCAAAGAATTGGCTAAAAGATGGTTGCCTATTTTAAATCATTTTGATGAGCATGGTGTTGATGTGTGTTACGAAATTCATCCGGGTGAAGATTTACATGATGGTATTTCGTATGAACGGTTTTTAGAAGCCACAGGGAATCACAAACGCGCTAATATCTTATACGATCCAAGTCATTATGTATTGCAACAATTGGATTATTTAACTTTTATCGATTATTATCATGAGCGTATTAAGGCGTTTCATGTAAAAGATGCGGAATTTAACCCTACTGGGAAACAAGGGGTTTATGGTGGTTATGCCGATTGGAAAGATCGTGCAGGACGGTTTAGATCGCTTGGTGACGGGCAAGTAGATTTTAAAGGCATATTTTCAAAACTGACTAAGTATGCATGTGATGTTTGGGCCGTTATGGAGTGGGAATGTTGTATAAAATCTTCTGAGCAAGGTGCGAGAGAAGGTGCGCCTTTTATTCAAGAACATATTATTGAAGCAGCAGAGCGTAGTTTTGATGATTTTGCTGGTGGTGAGGTTGACGAAGAACAGTTGAAAAATATATTAGGACTGTGATCTGAATGATGATTTAATAAAAATAATAAGAAGTTTGATTCAAAAGATGCTAATTTCAGGTGTAAATCTAATAATAGTATAGCGTGTCACCTTGAGCGCAGTCGAAAGGTCTTTAAAAACTACAAGGTTAAAATAGTACTTCCTGCGCTCAGCATAAACTAAAGTCGAAGTCTTAAACTTAAAACTTATAAATTTTGAATATAAAAAAAACAGTTTTAATTGCCCTGGCAGGAGTCTGTGTTATTGCATGTGTTGATAATAAGGAAAATAAAACGCCAGTAGAAACAAAAGAGAACGTAGAAGTTCAAAAAGAGCCAACAGATCCTAAAGATACAGAGTTTTATGAGCCTGTACCGCCTACAGTAAACCCTACAGGACAAGATGGCGTACCAAGCGATGCTATTGTATTATTCGATGGTAAAAGTTTGGACAATTGGGTACATACAAAAGATGGAAGTCCTGCGCAATGGATTTTGAATGATGATGGTTCTATGACGGTTAAAGATAAATCTGGAGATATTCAAACAAAACAAAAATTCGGTAGTATACAACTACATATAGAATGGCAATCTTCACCAGAAAAAAGAGCAAGCGGTCAAAACAGAAGTAACAGCGGTGTTTTTCTTCAAGAACGTTACGAAGTACAGGTTTTAGATAATAATGATAATGACACTTATGTTAACGGACAGGTAGGAGCTATTTACAAGCAATCTATTCCTTTAGCAAAAGCTTCTGTGCCAACAGGCGAATGGAATACCTACGATATTATTTATCATGCTCCAGAATTCAATCCTGAAGGAGAAAAAACAAAGTCAGCAACCATTACTGTGTTACACAATGGTATTTTAATTCAAGATCATTATGAAATAAAAGGGACTACACCATATATAGGTTGGCCTAAAAATAACCCACATGGTAAAGGCGCATTAAGGCTTCAGGATCATGGTGATAATAGTGGTGTGAGTTATCGAAATATTTGGGTTAGGGAGTTGTTGGATTAATTCTTTAGTGTTAGAAGGTATATTTAAGGTTGATTTTATTATCTGGTTAAAGGTTAAAATCCTGCAATTTCATTGCAGTTACTTTAGTTTCTATAAACTTTTTTGAGTGCTGATTGTCATTTCGAACACAGAGAGAAATCTCATCACAAATTCCAAAATAATGAGATTCCTCTTCGTTCCTCATTCGGAATGACAAACCTACTCTAAACAAAGAATGGAATTCTTTGTTTAAAACTATAGATTTCAAATCCATAGTGTTTTTAATTTCGAAAATATTCATATAAAACTTTCATTTTCAAAACTGATTATATTTTGTAATTGATGACTTCTTTAAAACGTCTATTACAGGATTATCTATAATTTCAACTTCAATTAAACCTTCGTTATTCAAATAATTGCTCGCACTAGAATACCTATAATAAGATGCTTTTTCTACAATTCCGGCTCGCACAGGGTTTAAATGGATATAGTCTAACTTAGACCACATAAACTTGTGCAAATATATTTCCTCTGCATGATTTCCATATTGCCAAAATTGATAGTTGGTATTTCTACTATGGGTTTTTGTGGCTTTTTTAAATCTTTCTAGCATCCATTCTCTTTACTTTCGGGTTCGTTTTTGATTTTTTCTAATATGCTTTTAGCTGTAAATTTTTTTAAATCTTTTATTAAATCTGATAGTTTACCATCTTTAGATTGAATGATTAAATGTATATAACATAACCATACAAAAGCATGCCTTTATTTTCTATGCAGAAAACTAAACAATCAATAACAATATCTTTATAAGACTTTCGAGTAAAGACATCTATCCAATCTACTACTGTTGCAGTAATAAAATGTATTTTTTTTTGATCTCGTATAATGTAACCTTCTTTCAAATTTTATACTCTTGGTTGATTGATGTTCCGCTAAGTCGGGAAACTTTGCGGAGCGGATCGAGACTGGTTTTATCACCCAAATTGATGAGGCGAATTACTTAAAAAAACAAAAGAACTGCCGCGCTATCGCATTGGCTATACTGCAAGGAACATATAAATATTTAAGCATACAATGAAAGAACTATTTACAGAGATACTTAGGAATTTAAAGGAAATAATTAACACAATAATGAGTGAACTATCATCAATAAAGCTTTGGTCAAGTCCTCGTAAAAAACCATATGCGACCATAATGTATCCCACTTGCTCTTGGTGTTGGGAGTTTTCGAATCATATCTAAAAAAATTTGGTCAATTCAGCGTGGTTCAGTTTTTAGAAAACCCTCTCCTTTTACGGGTTTCCCACAGTAGATTTTTTAGCTTTTCGACAAACTGCACAAATTACCCATTTACAGTGGTAATACTCTCTAATCGTTAGTGTAGGTTTACGGCTATTATCAAAGTTATGTGGACAAGTAATTAAGTATAATTTTTTTTAAACAAAAAAATGAAAAGACTGAAATTCAGACCGATTGTAAAAATCGGGATTTTACTTTTTGGCTTATCCACAGTATTATGGAATTGTCAAGAGGAACACACAAACCAATCCAATTCGGATTTAGAAAACAAAAACAAATCGTATGATCAGATTTCCCTGGATGAATTATTGAGCCAAACCGCTTCCTCAAAAAAGGATTTGAGCATTAAATCCAAAAAACAAATTAGGGCATCCAAAAAACAAAGGAATCAGCCCGTTTACAAAATCACCAATATTAATGGATTAAAGTATGTGGATGATGACCTCACAACCTATGTTTTTGGTATGGTCAAATATGGAGAATCTCCCAAATACTACTATAACCTTGTCATTAGGCAACGCAATGGAATTATAAACAAATATATCTATAGGTATTCTAGAGACAATTCGGAAGCCGTTACCGTTTCCAAAATAATAGATGGTTATACAAATGGTAAGGTAAGCTCAAAAACTGCTAGTCCGCCTATTTGTTTTACGCAACACTATTACAATATTATTCCTTGCCCGTGTGTTGGGCATGCAGACCCGCTTATTTGTCGATGTCCAATAAGACCGACATGGGAATATTCTCATTCTGTTACAAGATGCCGAGAAGACCCTTCAGATCCAGATATTGAAGAGCCAGACCCGAATGGTGGTGGGATAGATATTGGGGCAGGCGTAACATACAGCGAAATAGGCTGTATACGTAACGCGCAAGGATATACGGAATGTGCACCAGCCAACCCAAATAATGATCCTGCCGAACCCAATGAACCACTCCCAACTTTGGAACCAGATAGTGAAGACTACAGTATAACTACATCGCTAGATCTGACGAACCTGCAAAGAGACTGGCTTGATCAATTGAATAACACTGCTCGTAAATCGTTGATTGAAACATATCTCAACTCCTTAGCACTTGATTTTGTAGGTTTTAGCTATGCCAAGTCTTTTGCTATCCAAGTAATTAATTCGTGGATGATCAACCCGACTACTGTTGTGGATTTTGATGATAAGATAATCATTGAACTTACAGGTAAGCCTTTATGTGTATATAATAATTTGGCAACGAAAAATGGCGACCTGTTTAAACAATCAATTGGAGCCTTTGTAGATGACCCCGATTATCATTTAAAATTCAAAGTTGGAAACTGTTCCACTACGAATGATGCATGTACGGATACCAGTAACCTTGATAGTACTGGAGAAATTACAATTACCATAGAAGATGTCAACCAAAGTGGTCTAGGAATTGCAGCTTTAATGTTACATGAGGGTATACATGCTGAAATACATAGATATGTGAGCAGATTTCAATCAGGCATTGATCCAACTGACAGACCAAGATTATTTAAACTTTATGCATTTTATAAGGGTTGGGCTAATAGCACACAGGACGTTGACTACAATTGGAAAAATGATGCTCACCATCAATATATGGTTGAAAATTACGTGAATAAAATTGCCAGCGCGGTTCGTGAGTTGGATAACAACAAATATCCGCTAAGTCATTATCTAGCTTATGGTTGGGAAGGACTAACAAAATATGGATATACAGCAAAAAGACTTACGGCATCTGAGAATTTAAACAATCTGAATTTGCGAGCTATCGCAGACGGAAATAGTCAAATTTGTAATTAAATTATGAGAACTTATATAGTCCTAATTTTAGCTTTTTTATGTAGCCTAGGATGTAAAAAGAGGGCTGAAAGTGTTGATGTGGATATTAAGGAAATTATTGTTACAATGGTAGATAAAAAGTCATTCCCTTTACCTGTACCGCCATCGATAAACGACACAACGGCCGTTGTATCCAAAAGAGCAATAGATTCCCTATTACAGGTAAAACTCAAAGTTGCAATATATCCGATATTTTCTAAGATTTCAAAATCGCAGAATGAAAAGTTCTATTTAAGTGATGATGATGAACTTTTTGCTCTAGGAAAAAATGATTTTCACCTTCAAGATTTGAATGGTGTTCAAAGTAAAAAAGGACATCAAATTATTCTGGCAGATACCGTTCAACTTAAAAAATCCAAAGATTATAAGAACTTTGATCTGTTATTTCGTTTTTCAAATTTTTCATTTAGTGAAGATAGACAAAAGGCAGTATTTGAACTTGGTATAAGTCGAAGCCATTTAGCTGGAAGCAGTGCCGTCTACGTTTTGAAAAAATCAGAAGGAGAATGGATAATTGAAGAATCCGTAGATAAAGAAATTTGGTAAACGACTTTAAATTTTAGATAAAGAAATGAGGTCATCTAGAAAGTAATTTCTAGACGACCTCACCCAAATAATAGAATATATAATGTTATATATATTCTTAAATATTTAGAGAGTTCTTCATTTTCTTAAAAGTAGTCATGGCAACATGGGTGTAAATCTCCATTGTTTTAAAAGAGCTGTGACCTAATAAAACTTGAATTTACCTTAAATCAACTCCATCTTCTAAAAAGTGAGTTTGCAGGTACATTATAACAACTTAGAAAAAGGAGTTCGTACACATGGAATTTATGAATAGGCAAGTTTTTAAATAATTTAAATATCATTGAATTATCTAAAATAAAAACATTAAAATATAGAGATATTAATAATTTTAATGAAAAAATGATTCATTTTTACAAATCGTATGAAATAAAGTTTTAGATTTGCGCTATGAGAAATTTAAAAAATAAAATACGTTGTTCTGTTCCCGGTTTGCCCGCGCGCAATCGCCGCCGCTGTATCTAATCTTCTAGTTAGCAAAACCAAAACGTAATTTTAATTTTTTTCATAGTGTCCAAAATATTTTTTATAGCATTTCAAAATCCAGTTAATTTCTTAATTAACACACAAATTATGCGCCGTATTTTTCCTCGTCGCCCGTAAGGGTGTGCTTCAGTTTTTGAACTTAGGTGAGTCCAGTTCAGTAATCAAAAAAAGGTTAAAATTCAAATCAAAAAATAGATCCAAGATAAATGGAGATTGTAATTGCCAATAAATCACATACTAAATACGCAGAAATTATTTGCGAAACCATTGCAGAATCAGCAAAGGTTAGAGGTACTGGTATTGCCAAACGTACGCCTGAATATATTTCGACAAAAATGGAAAACGGTAATGCCGTTATTGCTATAGATGGCGATGTATTTGCAGGGTTTTGTTATATAGAACTTTGGGGGCATGGAAAGTTTGTCGCTAATTCAGGTTTAATAGTACACCCTAATTATAGAGGTAAAGGGCTTGCCAAAAAAATAAAACATAAAGTATTTGAGCATTCCAGAACCAAGTTCCCCGATGCCAAAGTATTCAGTATCACAACAGGTTTAGCCGTTATGAAATTGAATAGTGATTTAGGATACAAACCTGTGACATTTTCAGAGTTAACAGACGATCAAACATTTTGGGATGGCTGTCAAACCTGTCAGAATTACGATGTTTTAACACGAACCAATCGAAAAATGTGTTTGTGTACAGGCATGTTATATGATGGAAAGACAAAAGAAAAAAAAGAATCAAAAAAAATAAAAGAAAAGGTTTTTAAAAGATTGAAACATATTAAAGAAACCATGTTTTTAAAAAAAGATAAAAAATGAAAAAATTAGTAATAGCATATAGTGGCGGATTAGATACATCGTATTGTGCAGTTAGTTTGTCTAAAGAATATGAAGTGCATGCTGTAAGCGTCAATACAGGTGGATTTACAAAAGAAGAAATTAGCCATATAGAAAGTAACGCTTATAAAATGGGCGTTGCAACTTATAAGAATATTGATGCCGTTGCTACATTTTATCAAAAAGTAGTGAAGTATTTAATTTATGGTAATGTTTTAAAGAACAATACCTACCCATTATCTGTAAGCGCAGAACGAATTATTCAAGCTATCGAGATTGTAGAATATGCAAAAAGTATCGATGCAGGATATATTGCACACGGTAGTACAGGAGCAGGAAACGATCAAGTAAGATTCGATATGATTTTTCAAACCCTGGCTCCGGAAATTGAAATCATCACACCTATTAGAGATCAGAAATTAACCAGACAAGAAGAAATAGATTATTTAAAATCTAATGGTATTGACATGTCTTGGGAGAAAGCGCAATACTCCATTAACAAAGGACTTTGGGGAACCAGTGTTGGAGGATCTGAAACCTTAGCTTCTGAAAAACCATTGCCAAGTGAAGCCTATCCGTCTCAATTAGAGAAAGAAGGCGAAGAAAAAGTAACCCTTACATTTAAAAATGGGGAGTTTGTCGCATTGAATGGTCAGGAAAACGCACCAGAAATTAATATTGAATTATTAAATGATATCGCTTCAGCATATGCCATAGGAAGAGACATTCATGTTGGTGATACGATTGTTGGAATAAAAGGACGTGTAGGTTTTGAAGCAGCAGCAGCATTAATTACTGTAAAAGCACACCATTTATTAGAAAAACATACCCTTACCAAATGGCAATTGCAGCACAAAGAATATTTATCTAGTTTTTATGGGATGCATTTACACGAAGGACAGTATTTAGACCCAGTAATGAGAAACATTGAAGCCTTTTTACAAAGTAGTCAAGAACAAGTAAGTGGCGATGTAACAGTGACCTTAAAACCATATCATTTTTCATTAGATGGTATTGTGTCGGAACATGATTTAATGAATGCCAAATTCGGAAGCTATGGAGAAATCAATAAAGGATGGACCGCAGACGAAGCCAAAGGGTTCATTAAAATAATTGGAAATCAAAATAAGATATACCAACAAGTAAATTCGTAAGTTATTGAGACCTGTCAGGTTTTTAAAACCTGACAGGTCTAGAAAACAAGCAAGAAAACATAGAATTAGAATTCATTATAGGTTAAGCAGTACAGGTTATATGAAGGAATGAGTCATTTCTACATGACTTTATCAACAAGTAAACCCGTAGATAACAAACAGTTTTTGTCATTCCGCACTTGATGCGGAATCCACAAATAAAAACCAAATAGTTCTAAAATAGAAATATGAAATGTAAAGAAGTTAGTCATTTCGACTTTAGGAGAAATCACATAATTTAGGAATCATCTTTATGAGATATCTCAATCGTACCTCATTTCGATATGACTTTAGAACAAAAATTAGTATAAAATGGAAAAAATAGAAGTTGGCATTATAGGAGGCGCTGGTTATACAGCAGGAGAGTTGGTAAGATTATTAGTATCGCATCCAAAAACGAATATTAATTTTGTGTTCAGCACATCCAATGCTGGTAATAAAATTAGTCATATCCATCAGGATTTGGTGGGGTCTTTAGATTTAAAATTTACAGATACTGTTAATCCAGATGTCGATGTGCTGTTTTTATGCTTAGGTCATGGTAACTCGGTAAAGTTTTTAGAAAACAATACATTTTCAGATAAGACAAAGATCATTGATTTAGGAAACGATTTTAGATTAGAAAAAGACAAGGTTTTTGATAATAAAGACTTCGTGTATGGCTTACCAGAATTACAAAAAGAAGCTATAAAATCTGCTAATTATATTGCCAATCCAGGTTGTTTTGCAACTGCCATTCAATTAGGGTTATTACCATTAGCTGAAAAGAATTTATTGAATGACGATGTGCATATTAATGCCGTAACCGGAGCAACGGGAGCCGGAACGTCATTGTCGGCAACAACCCATTACACATGGAGAGATAATAACTTTTCGTATTATAAGCCGTTTACACATCAGCATTTAGGAGAAATTAATCAATCTGTAAAACAATTACAAAATGAGTTCTCTTCAGAGATCTTGTTCATGCCAAATAGAGGGAACTTTTCAAGGGGTATTTTTGCAACCCTTTACACGGATTTTGAAGGTACAGTTGAAGAAGCCATGTCTCTATATAAAGACTTTTATAAAGATGCCAAATTTACTTTTGTTTCAGATGCAACCATTCATTTGAAACAAGTGGTAAATACGAATAAATGTATCATACATTTACACAAACACAATAATAAATTGTTGATTACAAGTATAATCGATAACTTGTTAAAAGGTGCTTCCGGTCAAGCCATTCAAAACATGAATTTAATGTTTGGATTGGAAGAAACAACTGGGTTGCAGTTAAAAGCTACCTACTTTTAAAAAATATTTTAATTGTCATTCCTGCGAAGGCAGGAATCCACTTGAAACTAAAAGAAACACGAATAAGATTCTCTCCTTCGAGAGAATGATAAAAAAGTATTCAAATGAAAATAGCAATCATAGGAACAGGAAATTTAGGAAGTTCAATCGCTAAAGGGCTTATAAAAAATAAGTCATTTACGTCGTTGTATTTAAGTGATAAAAATACATCGGCAGTAATAGCTTTTAAAGACGAACCCTATGTTACCATTACAAGTAACAATTCAGAAGCAGTTGAAAAATCAGATATTGTCCTTTTTGCATTGCAGCCAAGACATATAGAAAATGTATTGTCAGGTGTTGCACCACTTATAAGGGCTGATCATGTTGTACTTTCAGTAGCAGCTGGTTTCGAGATTTCCAGAATAGAAAGTATTATTGGAAGTGATAAAAATATTATTCGTGTGATGCCGAATACAGCGATTTCAATTGGAAAATCCATGACCTGTCTTTCAGCGAACGATAAAGGTCAGGAACAAATTGAATTGGCAAAAGATATATTCAATCAGTTAGGAACGACCATGGTCATTCCAGAGGAACAGATCCAGGCAGCAACAGTTATTTGTGCTAGTGGGATTGCCTTTTGGATGCGCTTGGTACGTGCGACGACTCAAGGTGCTATCCAATTGGGATTTGAAGCACATGAAGCACATGATTTAGCAGTTCAAACATGTTTTGGATCAGCTAGTCTGTTAATTGAATCGGGTAGGCACCCAGAGCAGGAAATTGATCGTGTAACAACACCTAGCGGATGTACTATTGAAGGTTTGAATGCTATGGAGCATCAAGGTTTAAGCTCTGCTTTAATACAAGGTATTGTATCATCATTTGAAAAAATTAACCAAATTAAAAAGAGTTAAAAATGCCACTATTTGACGTTTATCCATTATATAATGTGACTCCCGTTTCCGGGAAAGACATTCTCGTTTACGATAACGAAGGAACCGAATATTTAGATCTTTATGGAGGTCATGCTGTGATATCTATTGGTCATGCACACCCAAATTATGTAGAAGCAATTACCAATCAGGTTAATACTTTGGGGTTCTATTCCAATGCCATTCAAAATCCATTACAAAAACAACTGGCAGATAAACTTGAAGCCCTATCCGGGTGTCAAGATTACGAGTTGTTTTTATGTAACTCTGGAGCAGAAGCGAATGAAAATGCTTTGAAATTAGCGTCTTTTAAAACGGGTAAAAAGCGTGTTGTCGCGTTTAGCAATGGATTTCATGGAAGAACATCGGCAGCAGTAGCAGCAACCGACAACCAAAATATTATTGCACCAATAAATGCACAACAAGCCGTAACTATTTTGCCTTTAAATGATGTTGAAGGCGTTAAAAAAGAATTAGAAAAAGGCGATGTTTGTGCTGTAATTGTTGAGTTTATTCAAGGTGTTGGAGGTTTAGATCAAGGGACTAAAGCATTTTTCGAACAAGTAGATGTGCTTTGTAAAGCCAATAATACGATGTTTATAGCAGACGAAATTCAATGTGGCTATGGACGTTCAGGGAAATTCTTCGCATTTCAACATTACAACGTCACACCAGATATTATTTCTCTGGCAAAAGGTATGGGAAATGGTTTTCCAATAGGTGGGATTTTAATTCACCCGGATATCGAATCTAAACACGGGATGTTAGGAACAACCTTTGGCGGGAATCATTTGGCATGCGCCGCAGGTTTAGCCGTTTTAAATACAATTGAAGCAGAAAACCTTATTGAAAACACCAATAGTATTTCTGAGTATTTTATTGAAAAAGCGAAAGCCATTCCGCAAATAAAAAACGTAAAAGGAAGAGGGTTGATGCTAGGTTTGGAATTCGATTTTGAAGTTGGGGACCTACGCAAAGCATTAATATATAACCATAAGATATTTACAGGTGGTGCATCTAACAAGAAATTGCTAAGAATATTGCCCCCATTAACCATTAAAAAAGAACACGTAGATCAATTTTTTGAAGCCTTGACTAAAGCGTTGGTAGAAACCGAAGCATCGGTATAAAAAGAATTAGTGATATGAGATGTCTCAATCGTGCCTCATATCGACATGACAGAGCCATATTAATCATAGTGAGTCATTTCGACTAAAAGGAGAAATCACATAAGTAGCTAACACATAGAGAGACTGATTACTGGGACTGTAAACTGAACACTGAAACAACTGAATACTAAAAATATGAATACCTTATTATCCATAGAAAAAAGAAACGCCGTACTACTTAAAATGGCAGTACTTTTAGAGCAAGAAAGAAACGCTATTATAACTATTAATAAAGCTGATTTAGAAGCTTATAATGGTGATGATATTTCAATGTATGATAGACTGAAAGTGGATGATGCCAAGGTCGACGAAATGATTGCTTCGGTAACACATTTAGCATCTCAGGAAGACCCTGTTGGCGTAGAACGTTTTAGTTTTAAACATGATAACGGGATGCAGGTTTATAACAAAACAGCATCGTTTGGAACGGTGTTGATTATTTATGAATCTAGACCAGATGTGACTGTTGAAGCAGCGGGTATCGCCTTTAAATCGGGTAATAAAATATTACTTAAAGGCGGTAAAGAATCATTAAAATCAAACTTGAAAATTGTTGAGTTATGGCATCAAGCCTTAAAAGAAAATGAAGCCTCAACGGATTGGGTTGAGTATTTACAATTCAATAGAACAGAAACACAAGCCTTTTTAGAAAAACCAACCCAAAAAGTAGATTTAATTGTGCCTCGTGGTGGAGAACGCTTAATTGCGTTTGTAAAGCAACATGCCACATGCCCAGTGATAATTAGCGGCCGTGGTAATAACTTTGTGTATGTACATCCGGAAGCAGATCAGCAAATAGCATTAGACTTAATTGTGAATGGAAAAACAGCTAAAATATCAGCTTGTAATGCTATTGATAAGGTGATTATAGATAAAGACTTGCCTAATAAAAAAGACTTTATAGAAAACCTTATTTCTAAATTAAAAACATTTAATGTTGAAATTTTAGGAGATAAAACCGTGTGTGAATTTGATGAGGTGAATACAATACCTTCCGATGATACATGGTTTGAAGAATTTTTAGATTATAAAATAGCGATTGGAGAAGTTACCTCAAATGAAGAGGCTATAGCCATGATAAATAAATATTCTGGCGGACATTCATCAGTCATTGTAACAACCAATGAAGCTGAAGCGAAATTATTTATGGAGAATGTAGATACCGCTGCCGTGTATCACAACGCATCCTCACGTTTTACAGATGGCGGACAATTAGGTTTAGGTGGCGAGTTAGCTATTAGCACTGATAAATTACACCAAAGAGGGCCTATAGGCTTACAACATTTGGTAACTAATAAATGGTATGTTCATGGCAATGGACAAACAAGATAACCATGAAGAAGAAAAGAATATTACTTAAAGTCGGGTCTAACACACTTACCAAAGAAACCAATAACATTTCAAGAGGTAAGATAGAGGATATGGCCAATCAAATGGCACAATTACAAGATACCTGTGAGTTTGTTATTGTAAGCTCTGGAGCTATCGCTGTGGCAAAACAATTTGTAAAGCTGGAAAGTAAGCAAAAAGACGTTTTTGTAAAACAAGCCCTGGCGTCTATTGGTCAGCCACATCTAATAAGAATTTATCAGGAGATTTTTAGAGAATACGGATTACTAACATCGCAATGTTTATTATCCTATTCAGATTTTGAAAAACAGGAAAGCAAAACCAATATCGTAAATACCATAAATGTACTCGTTAACAATAATTACATACCTATTATTAACGAAAACGATACGGTAGCTACCGATGAAATTAAATTTGGAGATAACGATAAATTAGGAGCACTTACCGCGTCGCTTTTAAATGCCGACTTGTTTATAATAGCAACCAATACCAACGGTATTTATACCAAAGAATCCATAGAAAATGGAACCCCAAAAACCATAGAACTTGTTGAAGATTTTGATCAATTAAAGAATCAAGTCGTAAATTCTAAATCTACTCATGGTACAGGTGGCATGCAATCTAAGATAGATGCCATTTCAGTAGCAAAACAATCAAACGTAGAAACATGGATAGTAAACGGATTAGAAGATAATTTTATAATTAATGCTTTTGAAAATAAAGTCCCGTTTACCAAAATAAGATAAAAGAGACCTGTCAGGTTTTTAAAACCTGACAGGTCTAAAAAACAGATTAAAAATGAAACATTACACTTCCATACACGACATAGATGACATCAATTCATGGATTGCCGAGGCTAAAGCTTTAAAACAAGACCCTTTAAAACATACAGCGTTAGGGAAAGATAAAACCATAGGGTTATTATTTTTCAACTCTAGTTTACGTACCCGTTTAAGTACGCAAAAAGCCGCATTGAATTTAGGGATGAATCCGATTGTTATGAATGTGTCTGGCGATGCCTGGGGTATCGAATTTGGAGATGGAACCGTTATGGATGGAAACACTGCAGAACACATCAAAGAAGCAGCAGCAGTTGTATCGCAGTATTGTGATATTATTGCAGTAAGAGCATTTCCAACATTAACAGACAAAGCAAAAGATGAAAGCGAGCAGGTTTTAAAATCCTTTGTTAAATATGCGTCTGTACCTATTGTAAATATGGAAAGTGCCACAGGACACCCATTACAAGGATTAACAGATGCACTAACGATTTCAGAACATGCTAAAGTAGCAAAGCCAAAAGTCGTGTTAAGTTGGGCACCACATGTAAAAACCTTACCGCATGCAGTCGCGAATAGTTTTGTACAAGCCATGCAAAAAATGGATGTTGAGTTTGTAATTACCCATCCAGAAGGTTACGATTTAAATCCTGAAATTACAGGAGATACGCCCGTAATTTATAATCAGGAAGAAGCCTTTGCAAATGCCGATTTTGTATATACTAAAAACTGGAGTTCGTATTCAGATTATGGAAAAATTTTAAGCGAAGACCCTAATTGGATGATAACCAAAGAAAAATTAGGAAACGCTAAATTTATGCATTGTTTACCAGTAAGGCGAAATGTTGTAGTAGAAGATGCTGTTTTAGACAGTGATAGTTCATTGGTGATTCAACAAGCTAATAACAGAACCTATGCAGCGCAAGTAGTACTTAAAAAATTGTTGGAAGCTAATAAGTAAAAAGTTAACGTCATTGCGAAAGAGGTGCGATTGAAGCAATCTTTAAATCATACACAGATTACTTCGTCGTTAAATACTCCTCGTAATGACAAATTAAACATAGGCATGGAAAAACTATCCATAGTAAAAATAGGAGGCAATATCATTGAAGACGAAACGTCCTTAAAAGCCTTTTTAAAACTGTTTTCCAATTTAGAAGGAAAGAAAATCTTAGTACATGGTGGTGGCAAACGAGCTACATTAGTGGCGTCTAAATTAGGAATTGAATCTAAAATGATAAACGGCAGACGTATTACCGATGCCGAAACTTTAGAAGTGATCACTATGGTTTATGGCGGTCTGGTAAACAAAAATATTGTTGCTAAACTTCAAGCTTTAAATACTAATGCCATTGGGTTAACAGGTGCCGATATTAATAGTATAGCATCAGATAAAAGACCAGTAAAAGAGATCGATTTTGGTTTTGTTGGCGATGTTAAACAAGTCGCTCACGAATCTATAGATAAACTCATTCAAGCCGATTTTACGCCTGTTTTTTGTGCCATTACGCACGATGGCAATGGGCAATTATTAAATACAAATGCAGACACTATCACCTCTCAAGTAGCAGTAGGAATGAGTCATTTATACAAAACATCCATTTACTATTGCTTCGAATTAAACGGTGTTTTAGAAGATATCAATGATAAAAATTCGGTAGTAAAACATATCAACTCAAAGACATATAAGGAGTTACTGGAAAAAGGCATCATAGCCGATGGTATGCTACCAAAATTAGAAAACTGTTTTGATGCATTAAATAATGGTGTAAATACAATTAATATGGGAAATACATCGATGTTAACCCAAGAAAATGATAATTTTACAACTATAACTTTATAACATGACGCAGCAGGAATTAACAAATGATGCCATATCGCTTTTAAAAAAGCTGATAGAAACACAGTCCTTTTCATCAGAAGAAGACCAAACGGCATGGCATATAGAAGATTGGTTTAAGCGTTATGAAATCGATTATAAAAGGACACAAAATAATGTTTGGGCCATTAATAAGTATTTTGATGAAAGCAAACCAACACTGTTACTAAACTCACACCACGATACTGTAAAGCCAAACAGTGCATATACCAAAGACCCTTTTAAAGCCATTGTAGAAGATGGTAAATTATATGGATTAGGCAGTAATGATGCTGGCGGATGTTTAGTATCATTAATTGCTACATTTACTCATTTCTATAACCAAAAGGATTTAAAGTATAATCTGGTAATCGTCGCTTCCGCGGAAGAAGAGAGCAGTGGTCCAAACGGACTAAACAGTATGCTCTCTGTGATTCCAAAAGTAGATGTAGCCATAGTTGGAGAACCAACACTGATGAATTTAGCAGTAGCAGAAAAAGGCTTAGTTGTTTTTGATGCCGTAGTATCAGGAACACCAAGTCACGCAGCACACCCTAATGACGATAATGTACTTTACAACGCCATTGACGTGTTGCAATGGTTTAAAGACTTTAAGTTTGAAAAAGGATCAGAAGCATTAGGAGATGTAAAATTAACAGTAACACAAATACATGCAGGAAAGCAACACAATGCCGTGCCAGCACATTTAGATTTAGTGATTGATGTTCGTGTAAACGATGCCTATAGCAATTCAGAAATAGCAGAAATATTGCAAGAACAGTCGCCATGTACAAGTATTACACCTCGTAGTTTACGATTAAATTCATCAAGTATACCAGTAGATCATGATTTGGTTAAAGCAGGTCTTGCTATTGGTAGAACAACATATGGGTCACCAACATTATCAGATCAAGCAGTGCTATCATGTCCATCGTTAAAATTAGGACCAGGAGATAGCACACGATCACATTCAGCAGATGAATTTATTTATGTAAACGAAATTGAAGAAGGCATACAAATTTATGTGCAATTGTTGGAGAAAGTATTATAATAAGAATTAAGAACAAAGATTTAATTATAGTTAAATAAATATTTACTCATAGTTAAATATAAAAGGAAATTAAGAATATAGAATCTAGAAAATAGACTTGATGATAGTTAAGTCTAAGTTTTAAAAGCGAAGCGGTCTATCATATGTTATGAATTTATGTTGAATGGTATAGCTGCTTAAATAAATAGAAACGTATTGTCACCCTGAGCATTACTGAAATGAAAATATATTTTTATTGAAAGTAGCTTGTGAAACAAGCCGAAGGGTCTTAAGGAAAAAGAAAATATTATAAAAAGAATATAGAATAAGGAATCAAGAACAAAGATTTAATCATAGTTAAATATTAATCTTGATTCTGATTTACAGTAATAACAAAAGGAATTAAGAATATAGAATCTAGAAAATAGACTTGATCATAGTTCGATTCAAGTCTTAATTCTAAAAGCGAAGCGGTCTATCATATGTTCTGAATCTATGTTGAATAGTATAGCTGCTTAAATAAATAGAAACGTATTGTCACCCTGAGCATTACTGAAATGAAAATGTATTTTTATTGAAAGTAGCTTGTGAAACAAGTCGAAGGGTCTCAAGAATAATAGAAAATATTAGTTAAGATAAAAAAGATTCCCGCCTTCGCGGAAATGAAAAAAAGTATATAAGATGAAACTCTGGGACAAAGGCATATCAATAGACAAAAAAATAGAACAATTCACAGTTGGGAACGATAGAGAAATCGATATTCATATTGCGAAGTATGATGTGATCGCATCCAAAGCACATGCTAAAATGCTTCAAAAAATTGGTATTATCACCGTTGAGGAATTGGTTGAATTGCTAGGAGGGTTAAAAGTTTTAGAAACTCAAATTGAAAACGGTACATTTGTAATTGATCCTCAGTTTGAAGATGTACACTCTAAAATAGAATTCGAACTCACAAAATCTTTAGGAGAAGTAGGCAAAAAAATCCATACAGCACGTTCTAGAAATGATCAGGTTTTAGTGGCTTTACACTTGTATTACAAAGAGAATTTGAGTATCGTAAAAGAAAAAACAAAAACCTTCTTTACAACACTTCTTGAATTAGCTGAGACTCATAAAGGGAAAGTATTACCAGGATATACCCATTTACAAGTAGCCATGCCATCATCATTCGGATTATGGTTTTCTGCCTATGCCGAGTTAATGATAGACGATGTATATTTACTAAATGCCGCTATACAAACAGTAGATCAGAACCCATTAGGTTCAGCTGCAGGTTACGGAAGTTCATTCCCTATCGATAGAGAATTAACTACCAAAGAAATGGACTTTTCTACCTTAAAATACAATGTTGTAGCTGCTCAAATGAGCCGAGGAAAAAGTGAGCGTACCATAGCAGCCAGTTTAGGAAGTTTATGTAATACGATGTCTCGTTTCGCTATGGATATTTGTTTGTATATGAGTCAGAATTTCGGGTTCATTTCCTTTCCAGATGAATTAACCACAGGGAGTAGTATCATGCCTCATAAAAAGAATCCAGATGTATTCGAATTGATTCGAGGGAAGTGTAATAAAATACAAGCCTTGCAAAGTGAAATGATTTTAATAACCAATAATTTACCAAGTGGCTACCATAGAGATTTTCAGTTATTAAAAGAAAACATTATTGCCGCTTTTGAAGAAGTAAAGGATATTCTGGATATTTTCAATTATTCGATCCAACAAATCATTGTAAAAGATGTAGATATCAATAGCGATTTGTATAAATACCTCTTTACAGTAGACAATATAAATACTTTGGTAGTTGAAGGGCAAAGTTTCAGAGAAGCTTATCAGAAAATAGGCGGACAGGTACAAGACGGCACTTATGTTCCAGATACCTCTAAGCATCATACACATGTTGGGAGCATTCATAATTTAAGTTTAGATAAAATTAGTGCTAAGTTTCCCCAATAAATAATGGATTAACTTGATTTAATTTTTAAAACAATGCCTATAAAATCAACCTTTAAAATATATGTATTAACCTTTTGTTTATCTTTTACTATGTATCACGGTTTTGCTCAATATAAGATGGTTAATTTATGGAATGGCGAGATTCCAAACAGTCAAGAAACTACCGAGCAAGAAACCGTAGAGAAAGATGATATTATCAAGGTATTCCAAGTAAAAAAACCAACTTTAGAAATTTATTTACCTACAAAAAGGAATGCTATTGATAAAGCAGTGATTATCTGTCCTGGAGGAGGCTATCGCTTTTTAGCTTACGATTGGGAAGGGTCAGATATTGCGAAATGGTTTAATTCTAAAGGTATTACAGCATTTGTATTAAAATATAGATTACCAGAATCGAAGTCGTTAATCGTAGCACATGAAGCACCCTTACAAGATGCACAAAGAGCGGTGAGGTGGGTAAGGTTTCATGCAAAAGATTACAATATTAACCCCGAAAAGATTGGTGTAATCGGTTTTTCGGCAGGAGGACATTTAGCATCCACTTTAGGAACACAATATAATGCGCCAAACAAATTTAAAGAACAGCCCATCGACATCATTTCTGCACGACCTAATTTTATGGCTTTAGTATATCCTGTAGTTACCATGAAAGATGATTACGCCCATAAAGGATCTCGCAATGCTTTATTAGGTAAAAACCCAAGCGATACTTTAATAACTCGATATTCCAATGAATTACAAGTTAGTGAAAACACTCCCCCAACATTTTTGGTGCACGCTACAGATGATGGCGCTGTACCTGTTGAAAACAGCTTAAATTTTTACAAAGCACTTAAAGATAAGGGGGTAAAATCCGAAATGCACATCTATCCGTATGGAGGTCATGGTTACTCCTTGGCTATTAACAAAGGGCATTTGCAAACATGGACTGACAGGTTATATGATTGGTTGCAGAGTTTATAACTCCAATAATTAAATCAGATTCTTCAATACGTTTTCTAATATTGTATTCGCTTGAAAACTCGGTTACCTCAAAATCGCAATGCAAAATATTTGAAAACCAAAGATTTAGAGGATTTATAAAATTTAAAGAGTTAATCTCTGAATATTATTCGACACACTATAATGCAAAAGAGCATGCAGACAAATTATCTATTTCTTATAAATATTTGAATGATATATCTCGAAAAATAAATACACATCTCTAGAAATAGCTTATAAAATGGGGTTTAAAGAACCTTTAAGCTTTATTCGGTTTTTCAAAAAATATACAGGTTCGACTCCAAACCAGTTTCAAAATAAAATAGAATTACCTGGCGCCGGTTAGAGATTGACTATTTTTTTGTTCATATGGATAATTCATAACCCGTTGTTCAACAATATTTTTGTACAGAATAAAAATAGTTCATAGATTATTACAGTAACAATTAAAATAAACGAACTATTCTAAATTTTTAGTATTATGAAAAAAAATAAAATTATTTATTGGATTACAACAGGTTTGTTCTGTTTATTGTTTTTTGCAGGAGCTATGATGTATATTTTTAATTATCCAAGAGCAGAAGCTTTCTATTTAAACCTAGGGTTTCCAACTTGGCTCATTTATCCATTAGCTTTTTTAAAAATTGCAGGCGTTATTACGGTTTTAACAAAATGGTCTAAATTTTTTAAAGAGCTCGCATATGCAGGGTTCTTATTTGATGCTATTTTAGCTCTGGTTGCGCACGTAATGGTTCGTGATGGCGAGTATATGCCTGCTATTATAGCTTTAATCCTTATTATAACATCTTGGATCTACGATCGTAAAGTATATACGCTATCTAGTAATAGTAACAAAAACAAAGAATGAAACAAGAAAATCGATCTGAAATAGGTTTAAAGCAAGCCATTGAAAGTTTAATTGAAGCAGGAACAAGTTTTGATACCGATAAGCTTGAGTTAATTTATCATAAGAATTTACAAGTGATTATGATAAACGTCGAAGGGCAAAAGACGATATCCGATAAAGAATCTTTTAAGAATTTATTTGATACAAAACGAAAAAATGGTGATCCGCCATTAAACACTTGGGCCAAGTTTAATCACTTAGAGGTAAATGACAATTTTGGACATGTTATAGTCACCAGAAAGGTTAATTTAACAGGAGAAGAAAGCACAATTATTTTAAGTATAGACCTTGTTTGGGAAGCTAATCGCTGGCAAGTGACTAGAGAAGTGATTTTTATGTCTTAGATAAAAAGGTGTTAAATTCCTTAAATAAAATATAAAAGCATTAAATATTGACTAGATTTGAAACTGGTTTAACGAGAATCTTGTATAAGAAAATTTATGTCAGTTAGTGATTTTTGCAAAAAATCGTATCGAAAACCTGTCTGCCGACAGGCAGGCAAATAAATTTTCGACAAAAAAAGCTTCTCGATACATCCCGAAGCAAGTTCGGGACACTCGAAGTGACATCTTGAACTTTTAAACAAGATTCACATTGGTTTAATAAATAAATCGGATTTAAAAATGAAAAATCTACTAGTTGCTCTTGGGTTTTGTTTGATGTTTTCTTCGGTAAGTTTTACTCAAACAGGAAAAGTATTCGATAAATTATCTCATACAAGTAAAATATTAAAAGGAGATCGAAACTTTGCTGTTTATTTACCACCAGATTATGAGACGTCACAAAGAGATTATCCAGTTTTATATTTATTGCACGGTGCCGGCGATGATCAGACAGGTTGGGTTCAGTTTGGAGAAGTATTGCATATTACAGATAAGGCAATAAAAGAAGGAAAGGCAACGCCTATGATTATTGTTATGCCAGATGCGTATACAAACAGAATGGGCTATTTTAATGATATGCGGGGCGATTGGAACTACGAAGATTATTTTTTTGAAGAGTTCATGCCTTATGTAGAAAAGAATTATCGCATAAAAAGTGAAAAGCGTTATAGAGCCGTTGCCGGACTCTCTATGGGAGGTGGCGGCTCCTTTATGTATGCATTACGCCATCCAGAATTATTTTCATCAGCTTGCCCGTTAAGTGCTTATGCTGGACCCAAATCTGTTGATGAGGTAAAAAACATGGCAAAGCGATATTATAATTTCGAAGCTAGTGATGTCGAGGCTCAGAAATATTTATCAAACTATAGTGCATTATCACTCATAGAGACTATGACTAAAAAAGAGATTGAGTCTGTAAAATGGTATATCGATTGTGGAGACGATGATTTCCTATACGAAGGAAACAGTTTGGTTCATATAGCACTTCGAAAAAAGAAAGTGCATCACGAGTTTAGGATTAGAAATGGAGGGCATACATGGACGTATTGGAGAGAATCACTTCCTGAGGTTTTAGAATTTGTATCCAATACATTTCATCAGAAATAAATGAGTTTACTAGTCATGTCGACGATAGGAGACATCTCATTATTTTTTATTACAAACTGTAACAAACTTTATGCGATTTCTCACATTTGTTCGAAATGACTCAGGATATAAATTAACTACATACTTAATTTTTAATATGAGAATATAGTTTCGGAAACTATGAGCAATCACTACAATAACCAGATATTAATCCATTAAAAGATTCTGAAGTATATCCATTAGGCAAAGACACATCAATTTCGTTTTTAAGACATTCCACTTTTCCACATTTAAGACACTTGAAATGAAAATGGTTGTGCGTATGTTTCTTTTTTTCTTTATCACAATTTAAACAAAGGGCAAAATACTGCTTGCCATCATCACCAATAATTTTATGCACTATACCATCATCACTAAATCTGTTTAAAATGCGGTAAATAGTTGCTCTATCCATTTTTGAACTTAAATTAGCTTGCAACATGTCATGATTTAATGCTGAATTAGAGTCTTTTAAGACCTTCAAAATTTCTTCCTGTGATTGCGTTTTTCTTCTTTTCATAAATTATTTAATGCGATTTTGTCGCATTAATATGATTTTTTAGTATTTTTACCAAAAAATTATTGTAGTAACTTTTTATAAGTCTCTACAAATTTAAAAGCTTAAAGATAGTAAAAATGGCAAATAATAATTTTGATGTAATTATTG
The DNA here is from genome assembly GCF_030540775.2 of Flavivirga abyssicola. Classification (GTDB taxonomy): domain Bacteria; phylum Bacteroidota; class Bacteroidia; order Flavobacteriales; family Flavobacteriaceae; genus Flavivirga; species Flavivirga abyssicola. The sequence goes on from NZ_CP141266.1 coordinate 2,390,072, forward strand.
TTGGAGGTAGTTACTCAGGGCTTTCTGCTGCTATGGCGTTAGGTAGATCGTTGAGACAGGTTTTGGTTATAGATAGTGGAAAACCTTGTAATCGCCAAACGCCACATTCACATAATTTTTTAACCCAAGATGGAGAAGCACCAAAAGATATTTCAATAAAAGCGAAAGAACAGGTTAAAAAATATGAATCTGTAAAATTTTATAATGGATTAGCAATTAGCGGTGTAAAGACGCAAAGAGGTTTTGAAATAAAAACAGAATCAGGAGATATATTTATGTCAAAGAAATTAATTTTTGCTACAGGGGTAAAAGATATCCTGCTAGATATAGATGGGTTCTCAGAAAGTTGGGGCATTTCTGTTATTCATTGTCCTTATTGTCATGGGTATGAAGTAAAACATGAAAAAACAGGTATATTAGGGAATGGAGAATATGGTTTTGAATTTTCTAAAATGATTAGTAATTGGACAAAAGATCTTACGCTTTTTACTAACGGGAAATCAACTTTAACAGAAGCGCAAACAACAAAATTAAAAGCACATAATATAAAAATTATCGAAGAAGGCATTGATAGTTTAGAGCATACAGATGGACACGTTGAGCATGTGGTTTTTAAAAACAGTCATAAAATACCAATAAAAGCTATTTATGCTAGAGCACCATTTGTTCAAAATACAGATATTCCAGAAGGATTAGGTTGTGAATTAACAGAAGAAGGATATATCTCAGTAGATCCTTTTCAAAGAACCAATGTTCAAGGCATATACGCATGTGGCGATAATACAACATTTAAGCGTTCTGTATCAAATGCAGTCGCTATGGGTAATATAGCAGGTGCTATGATCAATAAAGAGATTATAGACGAAACATTTTAGAAGAAGTAAGAAAGATGAAATTTAAGAAATACATGTACCATTTAAAGCATTAAAAAAGCACATCTAACAGATGTGCTTTTCATGAATCCCAATAATTTTAATTTTGGTGACTAACTCAAATAATTAAATGATTGTGGACTGTCCTAAATGTATGTTTGTAAAATTTAAATTGGTTTCTTCTGGGTTATTTATAAAATCTTCTATAAAATCACCAACTTTAGTGGTGGTTATATGATCGTATTTTGTATTTAAATCGGGTGTTGTTATATGAAGCTTTAACGATTTATCAACACCCTCTCGAATTAAATCTGCTTCTTCATGTAATTCAAAATGATCCAATAACATAGCAGCCGATAAAATAGAAGCAATAGGATTAGCTATGCCTTTATTAGCAGCTTTAGTATATGCACCATGTATAGGTTCGAACATAACATGTTTGTCGCCAAAAGATGCAGAAGCTAACAAACCTATAGAACCTACAATAACACTGGCTTCTTCAGATAAAATATCTCCAAACATGTTTTCGGTTAAAATAACATCAAACTGTCTTGGATTAATAATAAGTTCCATGGCAGCATTATCTATATATAGACAATCTAATTTTACGTCGGGATACTTTGGAGCTAATTCTTGCACCACTTTTCGCCATAAACGAGAACTTGCCAAAACATTGGCTTTATCTACCAATGTTAATTTGTGTTTTCTGGATTGCGCTGCTTTAAATGCTAAATGAGCAATACGCTCTATTTCAAAACGTGTATACTCGCAAATATCCGATGCAGTATTACCATCTTCACTTAGTTTTTTCTCTCCAAAATAGATGCCACTTGTAAGTTCGCGGTATATAAGAATATTGGTATCCTTAATTTGCTTTTTCTTTAATGACGATTTGTTTAATAAATCTTCATAAGCTATAACAGGTCTTATATTAGTATATAAATCCAAAACTTTACGAAGCCCTAAAAGACCTTGCTCTGGTCGTATTTCTGCATTAGGATCCATATCATATTTAGTATCACCAATGGCACCAAATAAAATAGCATCTGCGTTTTCGCAAATGCTTATGGTTTCTTCTGGTAATGGATCTCCTGTTTTGTCTATTGCCGAAGCGCCTACTAATCCTGTTTCGAAAGTAAGTATATGGTTAAACTCCATAGCAATAGCTTTCAAAACCTTGACGGCTTGTTCTATGACCTCTGGACCTATACCATCGCCTGGTAAAACGGCAATATTTAGTTTCATTTCAATTATTTACTTTTGTTCATTCCTGTCTTTCGACTGTCGCTCAAGATAAACTTTAGCGGGAACTCGCGTTCTAAGCAGAAGTAATTTCGTTATATACTTTGCTGTTTTCTATTATTTGATGGATATCACTATCATTAACTTCTTTCTTTTTGTCGGCAAAATTTAAGAAATTTACATAAATTTCATCCAACTGAAGTTTTGTTAATTCATATCCAATATTTTTTGCTCTATATGCTAAAGCGGCTCTACCACTTCTAGCTGTTAATACAATAGCAGATTCTGTTACACCAACATCTTTAGGGTCTATAATTTCGTAAGTTTCACGATTTTTAATAACACCATCTTGATGAATTCCAGAACTGTGTGCAAATGCATTAGCACCAACAATAGCCTTGTTTGGTTGTGTGTAAATACCCATGCTGTCTGAAACCAATTGACTAATACCGTAAAGCATCTCAGTTTGTATTCTAGTATCTAGATTTAAATAGGGGTGTTGCTTTAAAATCATGACCACTTCCTCTAAAGCAGTATTTCCAGCACGTTCTCCAATACCATTAATAGTACATTCAATTTGTCTTGCACCGTTAATAACACCCTCAATAGAGTTAGCAGTCGCTAAACCTAAGTCGTTATGACAATGGCACGATAAAATAGCTTTATCAATACCTTTTACATGCTCTTTTAAGTATTTAATTTTAGCACCGTATTCATGTGGTAAACAATATCCAGTAGTATCTGGAATGTTTAAAACAGTGGCGCCAGCTTTAATAACCGCTTCGCAAACACGTGCTAAATATTCATTATCGGTTCTACCAGCATCTTCAGCATAAAATTCTACGTCTTCAACAAAAGATTTAGCATAGCTAACCGCTTTAACAGCACGTTCTATGATATCCTCTTGAGAAGACTTAAATTTAAATTTTATATGAGAGTCTGAAGTTCCAATACCAGTATGAATTCTTGGTGTTTTAGCATATTTTAATGCCTCAGCAGCTACTTTTATATCATTTTCAACAGATCGTGTTAAACCACAAACCGTTGCGTTTTTTACAATTTTAGAAATAGCCTCAACCGATTTAAAATCGCCAGGGCTCGATACAGGAAAACCAGCTTCAATAATATCAACTCCTAAATTATCCAGCTGTTCTGCAATGATTAACTTCTGTTCAGTATTTAATTTGCAGCCAGGGACTTGCTCGCCATCGCGTAGCGTAGTATCAAAAATTTGGACGTTATTATTAGACATTTTATTTAAATATATTTTCTTATTGTATTACGAATTTATATTTTGGTTTCCTAAAACCAGAATTGAAGCTTTCGTTTTTACGATGTTTAACCTATGGATTGTTTAATTAAATAACTAATAATCAGCATTTTAGTGTTGTGTTTGCAACTATGACAAGAGAGCAAAAAGATAATTTGTTTGTTTTAGTAAAGTCACTGTCTAAATCTGAAAAGAGACAGTTTAAACTTTATGTTGGACGTTTAGGGGTAAATGAAGATTCAAAATTCTTGACACTTTTTAATATTCTTGATAAACTTTCCGTTTACGATGAAGCTACTATTCTTAAAAAAGGAATCGTAAAAAAACAGCAACTTTCTAATTTAAAGGCACATTTATACAAACAAATTTTAATTAGCTTAAGATTAAATCCATCTCATCAAAATGTTAGAATTCAGATACGGGAACAGTTAGATTTTGCGACTATTTTATATCATAAAGGGCTTTACAAACAAAGTTTAAAAATATTAGATAAGGCAAAAGGTTTAGCGATAGCCAATGAAGAAAAAAACATTGCTTATGAAATTGTGGAGTTAGAAAAAATAATAGAATCTCAATATATAACCAGAAGTCTTAATAACAGAGCAGACGAATTATCTGTACAAGCAAAAGAACTGAGTCAGCAAAATGTTATCGCTAGTAAATTGTCTAACTTATCACTTCAATTATACGGTTTGTTTTTAAAAACAGGCTACATAAAAAACGATAAAGAAAATCAGAGAGTCACTAATTATTTTAATGATAGGTTACCAAAATATGACATTAATAAATTAGGTTTTAGAGAAAAACTTTGGCTATACAAAGCGTATTTATGGTATAGTTTTTTAACCTCAGATTTTTTAGCGAGTTACAAGTATGCTTCCAAATGGGTAGATTTATTTTATGACAATAAAGATATGATTGTTTTGAATCCTGTCTTTTTTTTAAAGGGAAATCATTATTTACTAGAAGCATTATTTTATTTAAGGCAGTATGAGAAATTTAAGGAAACACTTCTCAATTTAGAAGCTGTTACAAAAGAAAAATGGTTTCCTGCGGATGATAATGTAGACGGATTAGCTTTCTTATATATTTATAACAATAAGTTTAATCTACATTTTATCGATGGTAGTTTTAAAGAAGGTTTACCATTAATAGATGAAATACTAGAGCGTTTAAGAAATTATAAAGATCGCATTGATGAACACCACATTATGGTATTCTATTATAAAATTGCGAGTATGTATTTTGGGGCAGGAGAGAATAAAAAGTGCATATATTTTTTAGAAAAAATAATAAGTAATAAATCTTTGCAAATGCGTGAAGATTTATTGTGTTTTTCAAGAATTTTAAATCTTGTAGCGCACTATGAAGCAGGTTTAGATTATAACCTTGATGTTTTAATAAGAAGTACTTATAAGTTTTTAATTAAAATGGAAGACTTATATGAAGTACAAAAAGAATTTATTAAATTTTTGAGAGGTTTAGGTGATATTTATCCTAATGAAGTGAAAAGAGAATTTATCAAACTTCATAAAAAACTAAAACAATATGAAGATGACCCTTACCAAAGCCGTGCTTTCTTATATTTGGATATTATTTCGTGGTTAGAATCTAAAATTCAAAACAGACCAATAGACCAGATTATAGGAGATAAATTTCTTAAAAAACAAGCCGAAAAATAAGTTTTTATAAAATTTTTCAAAAAAAATTAGGATATTAACTTTTTCTGAACGAATATTTGCATTCACAAAGTTCAATCACTTATTGAGATGTTATCAAGAAAGGCGGAGGGATTAGACCCTATGAAGCCTTAGCAACCCTTTATACGTAAAGAAGGTGCTAAATTCTACCCCGTCCCGAACCATATGCTGAATTTATTTCAGTATCGTTTCAGGATTATACGGATAGATAACCAAACGAAATTGCTTTCGGTAATTTTAAATTTTCTTTTTAACATTTTTCTATATAAGTACGCTATTCGTAGCATATTTGGCTTTTGGTTTAATCGTAAAGAATTTCTAAATGTTTTCATTTAGAGAACCTTTAAACATGTCATTCCTTCATAAGCGGGAATCAATTAATTCAAAAATTAGAAAAATGAGTACACAAAAATTAGCAACAAACGCATTACACGCAGGGCACGATGTAACAACAAACGGAGGTGCAAGAGCCGTGCCTATTTATCAAACAACATCCTATGTTTTTAATAATTCAGATCATGCAGCAAATCTATTTTCATTACAAGAATTAGGATTTATATATACCAGACTTAATAATCCAACGAATCAAATTCTTCAGGAGCGTTTAGCAGCTGTAGAAGGAGGTATTGGAGCCGTAGTATTCGCTTCGGGAACTGCTGCTATTTCAACAGGGTTACTAACACTTTTAAAAGCCGGAGACCACATTGTAGCATCCAGTAGTTTATATGGAGGAACTTACAATTTACTTAGTGTAACATTGCCTAGATTAGGAATTACTACAACCTTTGTAGATGCTTCTAACCCAGATAATTTTAAAGACGCCGTACAAGATAATACGAGAGCCTTTTTTGTAGAATCGTTAGGGAATCCGAAATTGGATGTTTTAGATTTAGAAGCTATTGCTGTACACTCTAAAGCAGCAGGAGTACCTTTTATTGTCGATAATACAGTAGCAACACCGGCGTTATTGAATCCATTAAAGCATGGAGCAAATATTGTAATCCACTCACTTACTAAATATATTGGAGGCCAAGGAACGTCATTGGGAGGTGCTATTATTGATGGTGGTACTTTTGATTGGGCAAACGGAAAATTCCCTGAATTTACTGAGCCTTCAGCTGGATACCATGGTTTAGTTTATAATGAAGCTTTAGGAGCAGCGTCTTATACTTTTAAATTAATTTTAGAAGGATTAAGAGATTTTGGAGGTGCTTTAAGTCCAACAAATGCATTCAATATTATTCAAGGTTTAGAAACACTAACCGTAAGAATAAAGCAACATAGTAAAAATGCTTTAGAGCTTGCAAAATGGTTAGAACAACAAGAAGAAGTTGCTTGGGTAAACTATCCAGGTTTAGAAAGCAGCAAATACAAAGCTTTAGCCGATAAATATCTATCTAAAGGACAAAGTGGTATTGTTACATTCGGAGCAAAAGGCGGGTATGATGCCGCTAAAACCATAGCAGACAAAACAAAAATATTTTCATTATTGGCTAATATTGGAGATACAAAGTCGCTTATCATTCATCCAGCAAGTACAACACATCAACAGTTAAATGAAGAAGCACAAGAATCTGCAGGTGTAACACAAGATCTTATCAGGTTATCTGTAGGGTTAGAAGACATTGAAGATTTAAAAGCCGATTTAAAAGCTGTTTTCGCAACCTTGTAGATTTTAAAATTAGTCAAGAAAAGAACATATTTTTAGACCTGTCAGGTCTAAATTAAAATAAAGAAGTATTTTTTGGAAGATACATTATCACATATCATAATTAAAGATTTTACTACAGAAAGTAATATACTAAACACTGAAATAAAGTTGAGTTATCAGGTGTTTGGTAAAGCTTTAGGTACAGCACCTATCGTTTTGGTAAACCATGCCTTAACCGGTAATAGTAATGTTGCTGGAGAAGACGGTTGGTGGAAAGATTTGGTTGGTAATGACAAAGTCATTGATACAAAATTATACACCGTTTTAGCATTTAACATTCCTGGAAATGGTTTTGATGGATTTATAATTGATAACTATAAAGATTTTGTTGCCAGAGATGTTGCAACATTATTTTTAATAGGACTTAAAGAATTAAATATTGAAAGGCTCTTCGCTATTGTAGGAGGCTCTTTGGGAGGCGGTATTGCCTGGGAAATGGCTGTGATTAAACCAGATGTTACAGAGCATTTAATACCTGTAGCAACCGATTGGAAATCGACAGATTGGTTAATTGCCAATTGCCAGATACAAGAACAGTTTTTGTTAAATTCCAGAAACCCGGTACATGATGCTAGAATGCATGCCATGTTATGTTACCGTACTCCAGAATCATTCAAAGAACGTTTTCACCGTTCTAAAAATGAAGATTTAGAGATTTTTAATGTAGAAAGTTGGTTGCTACATCATGGTAAAAAATTGCAAGAACGTTTTCAACTGTCGGCTTATAAATTGATGAATCAATTATTAAAAACGATTGATGTTACTAAAAATAGAGCAAACGATTTTAATACTGAATCAAGTCCAGCACAAGTTGTTTTAGAGCGTATCGATGCCAACATTCATATTGTAGGGGTAGATTCCGATTTGTTTTTTACAGCAGAAGAGAACAGGCAAACCCATAAACAATTAGCATTAACACATCCTAATGTTACTTATAATGAAATACATTCGGTACATGGGCATGATGCTTTTTTGATGGAATATGAACAACTAGAAAAAATTATAGAAGGCATTTTTGTGCCAGATTCTAAAAAAAGAAAAATGAAAGTATTAAAGTTTGGAGGAAAATCTTTAGCAAATGGAGATGGCTTGAATAAAGTTATTTCTATTATTGAAAATAAGGTCAATAACGGTGAGCGGATTTCCGTTGTAGTTTCAGCAAGAGGAAATGCTACGGACGAATTGGAGAATATTTTAAATAAAGCTCTAAAAGGAGTAGCTTTTCAAGACGAATTGGAAGCTTTTAAAACGTACCAAAAAGAACCGTTAAAAACCATAGATTTTTCTGAGCAGTTTTCAATTCTTGATAAACTTTTTGAAGGTGTTAGTTTGTTACGTGATTGCAGTCAAAAAACAAAAGATGAAATTTTGGCTCAAGGCGAATTACTATCTATTAAATTGCTTTCAGAATTACTTAATCAACGTGGTATTAAAGCAAAAGCTACTGATTCCCGACAATTAATTAAAACGGATGATGCCTTTGGTAATGCACAACCTATTTCACAATTAACTAAAGATAATGTTCGCAACTATTTTAAGCAAAATAATGGAGACACCGTTAATATAGTCACAGGATTTATAGCATCTAATTCGAAAAATGAAACGACTACTTTAGGTCGAAACGGAAGCAATTATACAGCCGCTTTATTAGCCAATTATTTGGATGCCGAAGAGTTGCAAAACTACACGCATGTAAATGGTATTTATACGGCAAATCCAGATTTGGTTGCCGATGCGCAAAAAATTAGGGAATTGTCGTTTAGTGAAGCGAATGAGTTGGCTAATTTCGGAACAAATGTCTTACACGCTAAAACCATTATCCCTTTAGTAGAAAAGAATATTAATCTACGCATTTTAAATACGTTTAATTCGGATGACGAAGGCACTTTAATTACCGCAAAACCAAGTTCTAAAGAAGTAACATCGCTGTCCGTTTTAGACCATGTAGCGTTGTTAAATCTAGAAGGACGTGGCTTATTAGGTAAGATCGGGGTAGATGCCAGAATTTTTAAAGCCTTGAGTATTCACGATATTAGCGTGAGTATTATTTCTCAGGGATCATCAGAAAGAGGTATTGGATTAATTATAAATGCAGAACAAGCAACTCAGGCAGTTATTGCCCTAGAGCGTGAATTTGAAAACGATTTTTACTCACAAGATGTCAATAAAATTGAAATTGTAGATGATGTATCTGTGATATCCATCATAGGGATTGAATTAAGTTCGTTTCATAAACCATTTAATGCATTGATTAAAAACCAGATTACACCTTTACTGTTTAATAATACGGTAACAGGCAGAAATGTAAGTTTGGTGGTTAAAAAGAATCAATTGCATAAAGCCATGAACGTGATTCATGGTGAGGTTTTCGGAATTTCAAAAAAGATCAATATTGCCATTTTTGGACATGGGTTAGTAGGAGGTGCTTTAATTAATCAGATTTTAAAATCCAAAGATGATATAGAAAAAAGAAAAGGTATTAACTTGAATGTATTCGCCATTGCTAATTCAAGAAAGCTCCTTTTAAGTAAAAACGGAGTAGAAAATAATTGGCAGGAAGCTATAGAATCAACATCACAAGAAAGTTCCATTCAGGATATTATTGCTTTTGCAAAAGCGCATCATTTAGAGAATTTAATAGCTGTAGATAATACAGCAAGTTCAAATTTTCACTCAAACTATATCCCGTTGGTTGAAGCTGGTTTCGATTTGGTATCATCAAATAAAATAGCGAATACCATTTCACATGAGTTTTATACGAAACTGCGTTTGCAATTAGATGAGCATAATAAACAGTATTTGTATGAAACTACAGTTGGAGCAGGATTACCATTAATCGATACGATTAAATTATTGCATGAATCTGGAGAAAATATTACTAGAATACGAGGTGTTTTCTCAGGAACATTAAGTTATTTATTTAATAACTTTTCAGTTCAGGATAAACCGTTTAGTGTGATCGTTCAAGAAACTATCGACAAAGGTTTTACAGAGCCAGATCCAAGAGAAGACTTTTCTGGAAATGATGTTGCCAGAAAACTATTAATATTAGCTAGAGAGTTAGATTTGCAAAATGAATTTGAAGATGTGGCAGTTCAGAATTTAATTCCGGAAGCCTATCAGAACATTTCAGTTCAGGAATTTTTAAAACAGTTAGATGTTTTAGATGAAGCATTTCAAAAAATAAAAGATGAACAGAAAGAAGGGCATGTATTAAGATATGTGGGTGATTTATTTGGCGATTTATCTCAAGATAAAGGGAATTTGGAAGTAAAATTAGTATCTATTCCAGAGGACAGTACACTGGGTCATGTAAAAGGATCTGATGCCATTTTTGAGATTTTTACAGAATCTTATGGCGAGCAACCCATTGTTATTCAAGGTGCAGGAGCAGGTGCAGAGGTTACAGCCAGAGGTGTTTTTGGGGATATTTTGAGGTTGTCTAAACATATAAATTAAAAATAAATGTCAGTCTGAGCGCAGTCGAAGACATTATTGAGCCTTTCGTTTTTTAAGCATTTCGACTGCGCTCAATGTGACCAGATATTTTAATGACATTGAGCAGAAATCCAAGGGAATCTGACTTTAATAGTCAAACAAAAAAATAAAATGAGCAAAGAAAAAAAACAGTTTGAAACAGAAGCCATTCGTACACAATTAGAACGTACCGAATTTTTAGAACATACAAGTCCGTTATATTTAACATCAAGTTTTGTATTTGAAGATGCCGAAGATATGCGTGCATCTTTTACAGAAGAGAAAGAACGAAATATCTATAGTCGTTTTACAAACCCTAATACGACTGAGTTTGTAGAGAAGGTGTGCCGTATGGAAGGTGCAGAAGATGGTTATGCCTTTGCAACAGGAATGGCAGCGATATTTTCAACTTTTGCTGCATTACTGGATAGTGGCGATCATATTGTGTCTGCCCGATCTGTTTTTGGGTCTACCCATACATTGTTTACAAAATATTTACCTAAGTGGAATATTGAAACGACCTATTTCGATATTAATAAACCAGAAACTATTGAAAGCTGTATTACACCAAAAACAAAGATTCTATATGCCGAGTCGCCTACAAATCCAGCGATCGATATTATTGATTTAGAATGGTTAGGTAACATCGCTAAAAAACACAATCTGATTTTAATTATAGATAACTGTTTTGCGACTCCTTATATTCAGCAGCCAATAAAATATGGTGCGCATTTGGTAGTGCATTCTGCGACAAAGCTTATGGATGGTCAAGGACGTGTTTTAGGAGGCGTTACAGTAGGTGATGCAGATTTAGTTAGAGAGATTTATTTGTTTGCCAGAAACACTGGGCCTGCCTTGTCCCCATTTAATGCGTGGACTTTGTCTAAAAGCCTTGAAACGCTTGCTGTAAGAGTTGATAAACATTGTGAAAATGCTTTAAAAGTGGCTGAATTTTTAGAAAATCATCCAAAAGTGAATTGGGTGAAATATCCATTTTTAAAATCACATCCACAATACGAAGTCGCTAAAAAGCAAATGAAACTAGGTGGAAATATAGTTGCTTTTGAAGTTAAGGGAGGTATTGAAGCAGGGCGTAGTTTTTTAAATGCTATTAAATTATGTTCGCTATCTGCTAATCTAGGAGATACCAGAACTATTGTAACACATCCAGCATCAACAACACACAGTAAATTGTCAGAGGCTGATAGGCTAGAGGTGAGTATTACCGATGGTCTGGTAAGAGTATCTGTTGGTTTAGAACATGTAGATGATATTATACAGGATTTGTCTCAGGCTTTAGGGTGATTTAACGTATTCTTGTTTAAGAGCTCTGCCTGCCCATCAGTAGCCACGGTTTACCCTTATATAAATCGTTAAGAACAGACCATAGGGTAAGCCCCGACCCTTCGTAAGAATAAAGTACAAAAGCTTCGAAACCCAGGAGCATAGTATGGGATGTAGCATTGGCGCGACGTCGAAGTTTTGTGCTTGGTTCTTCTTGAGCCTAAGCAAAAGAAGAAATTCCTATCGAAGGGGCGTCTTTTCTTTTGTTACTTTTCTTTGGACGAAGCAAAGAAAAGTAAAATTGAATCATATTAATGTAGGAACTCAGTAGTTGTTGATATAGGTTTTTTATACACCAGAAATAAGTTCAGAACACCGGCTGATATGAATTTCTTATCCGAGTTTTCACGTTAGTTTAAATTTATTGAATAAAAAACCACAGCTAAAACTGTGGTTCTCTACTCTAGTTTATAAGGCCCAAGTTATAAACTCAGGACTTCTTTGTTAGAATTAGTTAGATAGCTACTTTATTATAAGTAAACGTGATATTACTATTAATACGATTACCGTTTACATCAGTAACATTGAAATTATCCTCTATTAAGAATGAAGTACCATCCGTATTCATCTCAATATCAATTTCTCGCATGTTACAAAAACTCACCAAGGTCAATAAGGTATTATTTGTTAATTTCCAGGTGCCAGTAGATGTTTGTTTGTTACTGCAATTTGATGCCGTTACTCCCTGTTCAAATGTGTAGCTTCTATCATTATTGAAATTATAGAAGGCATCTTTTTCACATGCTTCGTATTGTTCAAATAAATTGGTGTTTGGGTTGTCTTCGCTATCGTCGGTTAAATCTATTTCCTTTTCAGAAACGATTTCAGCTAAAACCCACTTGTGAGCAAATGCAGTTTCATCATTACTCAGTTCTCCGGTTAAGTCTTGGGTGCAATTTGAATCGTCATCGCTACAACCAACAATTAAAAGCGCAATTACAATCAAACTACTCATTAGGACATTCGTTTTTTTCATATTTAATAAACTTTAACGTTTAGTATTATAGATGCAAAACATTGAAAATAGTTGCGTGAAATTTTAGATTATTTTGAAATGATATTTTTACAATGTATCTAAAACATAAGTTGTTTTCTTATTTCTGAATGAAAACTATCTTACCAGACTTTTTTTAATGACTATATGCTTTTGAAAATGTTTAATAACCATGTGTAATAACAAATTTTTGTTTGAGCCAAGTAATATATTTATCCAATCTATTGTGATTTTATAATTTGTAGACGTACTATTTTTACAAAATATAAAAATTATATTTAGTAGGTCACGGATTATAAATCCGAATTATCAGGTTTCTTCTCTTTAATTTACGATAGCGGTACTAGTTGCAAACTAGTACCAGCGGGAGTATTCTTAAAATAGAGAACTCCCCCTATAACATGTTCTCCTAGGTTGCGCATGCGCAACCTTTTTAGGTCTAAATAATTGATAAACAGTATTTTAAGTTTTTTGAACCCTTGTTTTTGTTCTGTGCTGATTATCAAATGGTTACAAAACAGCCTTTTTGCCGTTTTTTACGCTTTGTTTCATAAAAAAAACCACACTTTATTTCTAAAATGTGGTTTCTCTTGTTTTATTTCTTACTCTTATCTCCACTAGCTAGAAAAGCTAGCGGTGGTAGCCCATACTAGGGAACAGCTGGGGCTTCCGCATATTCGACATCGCCACAAGTCACTGGCAAAATTGTAGTTTGAGGGATTTCAGATAATACCTTAGCAGCTTCTAAATATAAATTATCAGATTTAAGAACTAGTTTTATATAATTATTTTCTACGTCCTTTTTAAAGCAGATATCAAAATAACCATTAAGATAATCTGAATTTGAATTAATTGAAATTTGAAAAGTATCTTCAAAATACTCCCAACGACCTATACGTTCTTTATTAGTTTTTAACTTTTTGTCTATTTTTGGAAGAATTATTTTTCCTGTTTCGCTGCTAAGTGACATCATATTTACAACCACGACTTTATCAAAAATATCTTCTTCATTAAATATAAAAGTATCAATAGCCCAATTTCCATCCAATAATGTTTCTGTTGATGGGTTGCAAGAAGATAAGGAACCAAATATTATCACAAAAAATATTCTTAAAATTTTCATACAGTTTTTTTTAGTCAGTCGAGTTATAAAACTTATCCAGCTTATCTTGCTCCCTTTGCCAAATGCTTTGCCAAAAAGAATTATTTTCATCATCACCATTGTTGTTATAGTTATTATAAATAGTAATCCCTAGGTTTTCTATTTTTTTATCTCCGCTGACACTTGTGCCAGACAAAATTACATTTAATAAATCGTTAAAGCTTTCAGAATTATGAAATTCTCTTGGGACTAAACCAGAATCATATGCATCTGAAAGGTCTCCCATAGCCAACTCTAGAAAACCTAAATGTTTTTTTATTTGGTTTTTATCATAAAGTTTCATAAAAAACCCTATCGCATAACCTGTTAACTTTAATCCTTCTACCACTAGGATTCCTTTAGCCGCTCTGCCTTCTTTTGCTCCAACCAAAGGTCCATTTCCAATTGCTTTTGGGCTAAATCTTTTATCAGTTTGACCTGTGGATTGTGCAATTGGGAGAAGAATATTATGGGTTTGATTAAGCTGACCCCTAATTAAATCAAGTTTAGTTGGTAAGTTTGTTGAGATTCTACCAATAGTTGTATTTATATTTTGATTTCCAATTGTTCCTGGTGCCCAAGTAGAAACATCCATGTTAGAAAGTCTAAACGGGATTGCCGTAGCCTCTGTCATATTATTCATTCTAAGCCCAACATCTCCATTAGGTTTAACAAAAACTCTCGCTTTATTGGCATTAACATATTCTAATCCCTCAAGTTCAACACCATCTATAACTCTATTTTCACTAAAAGCATAAGTAGAATTGTACATAAACTTTTCAGAAAGTGGGTCTATATTAAAAAATCTCCCAATTGCTGGGTCAGCATTTCTCCATTTAAACGAATACCAATTCAAATTTAATTCGTCTTGATGCTCTTGCCCTTGAAACCTTCTTTTTAGTGCAATGTTACTAGAACTAGGGTTATTGTTATACCCTTTATGTTTGAGACCAAAGGGATAGTAGTTGTTCTCGGAGAGTATTTCAGAAGATATAACACTTCCGTTACCATCGGTATCACTATAACTCAATCTAACATTCCCTAAATGATCCTTGTATTGGTATACATAGCCATATTGTACAGAACCTGAAACAAGTTCAGTGCTCACGTACCCCTCAGGGTGGTTAAAGAATTTTAAAAGATCACCTGCACCTGAATTTTCATAGACATAATTACCTGCATACTTCGTTTTTGTCACAGAACTTCCTTCGGTGACTACTTTTTCAAGTTTTGCACCAGAGGCATCGTAAATATAAGAAATATTCCCACCGCCCAAAACAACCTGGGCAGGTAAATTTAAGTGGTTGTATGTGATATTCGTTGAAATGCCCTTGTTGGCATCGGTGAGCATGTTGCCATTGGCATCGTAAGTATAATCATCTACATTATCCAAAGCAGTATCTACAGCATCATCCTTAAACCCGTACTGGTCTATGGAAGCGGCATCTGCTACTTTCATCAGCTTATTTCCACTATCATAACTGTACGTCAAATCGTCCATAAGACCAAAAACAGTCGCACTGGCATTTCTGTGACCGTCTCTTTTTAGGTGTATAATGTTCCCATTTTTATCATAATCGACAAGCGAAAGGTCGTAATTGCCCGTATTATCAATTGCAGAGGTGACCCTATTGAGCGCATCGTATTGGTAATCGTACGTTTTTAGGCCATTGTCGGTATTGGCCGTTTTCCATTGGGTAGAACTAATGTTTCCATTGTACAGTGCATTGCTTCCCTCATTATATCCAATTTTAAAGCCAAACAGATCATTACCTAAAGTTACGGGGTTATTGATCTGTTTTAGCCAGCCCCTTACATTATAGGTATAGTCTACCTCCTGCAACCTGTTCGTGTTCGATGCCCTGCCACCGACACCCTTGCTTACCAAAAGCCCAAGCTTGTCATAACTGTTATCCACGATGGTTTCCTGATCAAGATCATTAATAGTCTGTTTCTGTCTCAGCAGTCTTCCTTCGTGATCATAAACAAATGCATCCTGGGTCGTAATGGCCGTTTGTCCGGTTTTTGTATGGGTCGTGGTCGATTTGTCGGCTTTACCAGCAAAGTCAAGCTTGCTGGAAACAACATCCGTTGTGGACAGATAATCGTTCTTGCTTGCTACATAAACGGGGCGCCCTTTTACATCATAACCCGTAAGGGTCGTAATCCAATCGTTAGTGGTCAAGACCCTTACCTTGGAGCCTGTTGCCAGACTCCTGGTCAACTGTTTGTTGGCATCGTTATAATTGATAACGGTCTGTCCGTCGGCTGTTGCAGGTAGACTCAATCCGTCCTTATCAAAGTTGTAGTCGTCATAATAGTTTACGGTGTGTAGAACGATACTTGTATTAGGGAAATTAGCATTGGTATAATAGGAGTTGTCATAACCAGTACCGGATGTTACCTTGCTCTCATATAACTTGGTATCTAAATTGTTTACAGTGTTAAAATGGGTTTGTACATCTGCCCGTGTAGTGTATGTTGTATTGGTGTGCAATCCTGTATAGGTTACCCTGCCAAACACATCATATTTGGTAAACAGCCATTGGTTTTGAGCTTTTAAGTTGGCATCCTGGGTCATGACAGGTCTATCCAAATTATCGTATACAATATATTCCATGTCCTTACCGGGGATTTTCTTTTCTACCAGCCTATTTCTATGATCATACCTATATTGGTAGCAAAGCTCTAAAAATTCAAAAAGGGACACGCCATTAGATGTATCCACCTTAGGCGGGATGACAAAGGAAAGGTTGCCATGGTCATCGTACACATAATAGGTATCATGGGATACATTGGTTTGGGATACGCCATCGACCATGGACGTTCCATAGGTACGCTTAAGGACAATACGTCCCTGCTTGTCCTTAAACTCTTCTGTGGTATGTGCTTTGGATGTGGTACCATCATGGTTCTCATCTTTGGTAACGGTCTTGTAAAGTTCTCCCACGGCGTAATAGGTTGTACCTCCGGTTAAATTGGGTTTGTAGGTAATAAGACCGTTACTCCCTAAAGGGGTCAAGGACACTTCATATAATAGTACTTCATTGGCTTCATTGGCTGCATAAACGAATTCAATGTCATGGTTACCGCCTAATTTCCAATCTTTACCGGGAGCCCCCTGTTGCAGGACCCTGTTTAGTGGGGAGGCCTCAAAGCCCTTTTGTGAATAGGCATTGATATCTGGCAAGGCCACTCCTGTAAAATCATCTGCATAATTGGTTTGATAATACTGTTTGGTAGCTGTGGCTTTATCGCCTCGATAGGTGCCAAGGGTACCCGATGTTTCATGATAGGGGAGCCAGTCCTTGTCCTGCCTGCCAAAGTCGTCATAATCCATATGGGTAATGATGTCCTTTTTATCATTTGGTGAAGCTTTAATGCCTATGCTCTGCATGGGCCTGCCCAGACCGTCAAAATAGGTGATCTGCTCGATAACATCGCCCTCTTTTGCCGTGGCAGCATTAAATGAATCCATGGGAGCCTGGAAACTACGGGTAAACACATAGTTTTCATTACTGAATGTAAAAGGGGTATAATCATCTAATGCAGTCGTGTTCTCTACTATCTGTGCCGTAAAGGTACTGCCACTTTGAATCCATGTATTAGGTTTTAAAGTGATCGATTGGGTTGCCTGGAGCGTTACATCGCCGCTAGCTGCGGTAATAGTATAAGTATTCTCTTTTACTATGTTGGGCTGTATTTGGGACAAAGCGATCTGTGATACCAATAAAAACAAAAAAGTGTATATATAATTTTTCATGGGGCTTAGTTTTTATAGTTGTACTTGTTCTCGCTTAATAGCTTACCGGTATCGTCCTTTATAAATTCGAGGCGGTTGAAATCGTCGTATTCATAGTATATGGTATAGCCCTTGGGATCGGTGATGCTGGTGGCTCCTACTAAGGGGTCATAGGTGTAGGTGGTGACCATGGCATCAGGTAACCCTGTCCTAATCTTATTTAGAGTAGCCATCATAGTACTTTGATTATAAGTACCATCTTTAATTGCTGTTAATTCTGCTGCTGTTAAGGTTGCTATAACTGATGCATAGGTGGCATTTTCTATTTTGACAACAGGGTATTCTTGGTTATATCCCCAGATGTAAGTTATGGAAGTACCGTCTGTTTTCGAAACCTCAATAGGATTTCCTTTATTATCGTAGTTATGAAATTGTACTCTGTTATCTAATGGCGTACCGTCTTTTGATGATTGAGTATATTCTGGTAATGTAATCCCATTAGGCCACGTTCTATAATTCGTACGTTGCGTACTTAACAATTCTGAACTATCAGCAAAACCATCTTCATCTTCATCTTTATAGACTTCTACTTGGATAGGGACGGCAGTACGATGTTCTCCAGTTAAATTAGTTGGAGAAGGAGCTTTTAATTTATCTATAGCAGCCTTTTCGTTAGGGGTTAAATTGTCGAACCCTAAAGAACTTGTAGAGATGATATCATCAGGGTAAAATATTTTCGTAATTATTGGTTTTGAATCACTGGTATTAGTTTCTGATTGATTTGATTGATAATGATTGTCATAATCATAATAATATTTCGTTTCAGTACTTACTGGTAAAGTATTATAATAGGATGTTATTTTACTAGAGTATAAATGTTGCGTACCGCCAGTAAGATTGTATACCTTATAATCATTATGGTCCCAATTTGCTGGATTTGGATCATTACCAGGTTTAAATATAATTAATGGGATATGAAATTGTAGTTTATCTTTTTTATAAAATAACCTAACAATCTCTTGCGGTAATGGAGGATTCGTGATATGATAATAAATTGGAAAGTTTGCATATTTGTATTTATTTTCTATTTCATTAATAAGATCATAACCACCTAAAGTTTTCTTGTATGTTTTAGAAGTTAGTAGTTTTCCTCGCATCCATTCATTATCCATAGAAATAGTATATGGGAATTTATAAAAATCACCAGAATCAGGCACTGCTGTAAAACTATATTCATTTTTACCGCCATCTCCAATTGTATTACCATTAATATATTCGGTAACATGACTGTAACCTACATGATTTCCTTGTTCATATGTAAGTGGGCTTCCTGGACGAGCACCATATGCATCTATAACAGGAACCCCCAAAATAGTCTTTTGTATAAAATAATAACTAGGTAATGAAAAAAGTAATCCACTAGTCTCATTTAAATTTGTTAAATATTCATATGATTTTTCTATAGTTCCATTCCATTCACTATTTAAAATAGTTTTCTTTACTCTATTTCCACCACTGTATATTGCTATATTTGGGTCTAGGGATTCATTCCATGAAATGTTTACTGCAAATCCATTAAAGAAATCATATGGATCATCAACACCCGTTAATTGGCGTACTATAAGCTTGTAATCACCTGGGGGAAGAGCACTGGAATTACCAGACCCCATAAAAATTGAATAACCACCATTTGCTCCTTGTATTCTAACCTTATAATTACAATTTACCAATTGCTCTGTAGAGCTACACGTGCCAAAATTACCCATAAATTGAACAATTGTAAATATAGATCCAGAAATTTTATTTTCAATTGTGAATGGAATTTCATATGTTTTATTACCAACGTAATGTGTAGGTCCTTTTACCATTCCAACACTTTTAGGAGTAGTTGGGTTTATCCCGTCATAATACAAATCTTTAAAATAATCAGGTACTTTAGCTTTATTTGCTTCAAATTCAAACTCTTTTGATCCTCCAGTAGGAAGGTTGATTTTCCTTAAAAGTCCAGTTTTAGCTTTTATAGTATCTACTTTGCGGTTAATAGTGTTGCCTCCATAATCAAAAAATGTTAGAAACTGACCGTTAGTTTTTCCGTTATAATAACCCCATACATCCTGTGCATTAGAAAATCTATTTGGTAATTCTTGTTTATTAATGTATTCAAAACTATAGAATGGTTCGGTTGTTCCATTCGGTGCTATTTTTTCTATGTTATCTAAAAATAGCCGTTTTCTAGCTTTGGTATCATAGCTCATTAAAGTAGGGTTTACATTTCCTGTACTAGTATCATAATTATAGCTATAATTAAAACTGTATTTAGCTACGGAAATCGCATTTAAGTCTTTTATTTCGATTTCTTTTAGACTATACCCAAAGTTTATATCTTCTCGTTCTACATTGTCTTTTGTGAAAACAATATGGCCTTCATTGAAAACAATCTCTTTTATTTTATATTCTTTGGATCGTATTCTTGAAAAGTATGAAGATATAGTTGTTCCGTTAAGCTCCCTTTTGTCATAAGAACGTTTGTGAAACTGAGTGCTTTCCAGTTCATAAATAAACTCTACTTTATTTCCTCTAGGGCTTTCTATAGCCACTAGTTGCCAACTATTATAATCATTAGAAAGAATAGGGCGTCCAAAATCTAACACCCCATCAGTAGTATAAGCAAATGATCGTTCTATTTCATCTCTATTTGCGATAGTACTGGAATTGTTATATTCACCAAAATAAAATTTATAGCCATTTTCATTAGTGACAACCCAAGCTTTTATTCCCGCATGCGTAGTTGCATTTCCATAAATAGGTTCGATTTTGAAGTCTGCATAATTTTGTAATAGAGGCTCTTTAGTTTTTTGATCGAAAATGAATTTTCCTGAATACCCCAGAAAGTTAAACATAAATTGGTCTGGAACTAAGTCTCCTATATCATTGGTAGCATCACTCCATACGCCTATTCTAGTAGACTCATTAGTTTCAAAAGACTCATAGTAGTTTTGGGTCAGATATCCTTTTTCGTCACTATTCCATGTATCATCAGCTTTCCCTCTTATTTGTCTGGAAACCATACCTCCATAATTTAATGCCCATCCTATACCCACTCTTGGAGCAATCTCTTCAACTCGGATACCTCTAGCATGGTATGAAAGACTTATTGGGATTTGAAGACCGTCTAAGTCAATAGTATAAAAGGGAATATTAATGGTTGGTAAACCTGAATAATGAGACACAGGGATTTCTACAAATTTAGATAGTGACGATGCTTCAGGGCTCGGTGGCAGTATTTCTGGTGAATTTTGAGCCTTTGCTCCAATACCACATAAAATGATTAAAGCAAATACAATTAACGAAGAAAGTCTTTTCATAAGGTTATGGGTTGATTAATTCTAAAATAATAAGCCATAAAATTACTGAACACTCAAAGAATAAAAGTAAGGTAAAACCTTACTTTTAGTAAGGTTTAATGTTAAAATTTGGTAAGCTTTTATTGATTTAGTCTTGATTAAAATAAATTTCTACCTTGAGTTTTAAGTAGTTTTTACAGGTAACTATAATCTGAAAGGAAATTGAGTGTGCTTGATAAATATTTGATTTTTAAAATATTATAACAAGTTTTTTGTTTTTTTGTAACATTTGCAACAAGCTATAAATTAAGTATATTAGCAGCATGCTATCCAAAAAGACAAAATACGGATTAAAAGCGCTAACTTATATTGCTAAAAGTGTTGGAGATCTACCTGTACAAATAAGTGAGATTTCAAAGAGCGAAAATATTCCACAGAAGTTTTTGGAAAGTATTATGCTTACGCTTAGAAAATCTGGCTTTCTAGGCTCAAAAAAAGGAAAACACGGTGGTTATTACCTCATAAAAGAACCCTCTGAGATCAAAATGGCAGACGTTATGCGTGTTTTAGAAGGCCCTATCGCTATGGTGCCTTGCGTAAGCTTAAATTTCTATGAGAAATGTGATGACTGTCCAGATGAGCATGAATGCAGTGTTCATAAACTTATGATCCAAGTGCGTGACAATACTTTAAAAGTATTAAGAAATAATACTTTAGAAGATCTGTCGGCAAGTTAGGTATTGAAAATTTCATAAAATAAATCGATTTTCTCTATAATTTGGGTTAACTAACCTAAAAATATTCCATTATTCCAAATAAGTTGTTAATAATTTTTGTCATGTTATAAAAAGTTTTACTTTTGTAATTCCTATTAAATCGATAGGATTAATGTAATACAACGACAAATGATAGCGCAGATGTTATTAAAAAACAAAGAAAAGTCTACTTATAAAGCCGATAGTGTTGGTGAAAAACCTATTCGTAGCGTTGCTAAAGCTTTAAGTTGGAGGGTTATAGGGACTCTAGATACATTAGTTGTTTCTTATGTACTAACTCAAGAAATAACCGTGGCCTCACTCATAGCATCTGTAGACTTTTTAACTAAAATGGTGTTATACTTTTTCCATGAAAGAGTTTGGAATAAGATTAAATGGGGAAAATAAATAGAAAGAAGATGTTTACAGAAAATCAAATACAAGAATTGAATGAGGCATTTAAAGATGCATCGCCAATAGACATTATTAAAAAGGCTTTTGAGCTTAATAATAAAACGGTAGTAACAACTAACTTCAGACCTTACGAAGCTGCTATTTTACATGCGGTAAGTTCGGTTGAAGCAAAAGTACCGGTAGTTTGGTGTGACACGGGTTATAATACACCCCAAACATATAGACATGCAGAGCAGATGATAAAAGATTTAGATTTAAATGTCTTTTTATACGTACCAAAACAAACATCATCGCATCGCGATGTGGTTATGGGCATTCCAAGTATTGACGCGCCAGAACATGCTTTGTTTACAGAACAGGTAAAGCTTGAGCCATTTAAAAGAGCGATGGAAGAACACAAACCAAATGTTTGGTTTACAAACCTGCGCCAAGGGCAAACAGCATTTAGAAATAGTATTGGAATTTTTAGTTTGAGTAAAGATGGTGTCTTAAAAGTGAGCCCATTTTACTATTGGTCTGATGAAAAGTTAGATAGTTATTTAGAAGAAAATAATTTACCAAACGAATTTAAATATTTCGACCCTACTAAAGCCTTAGAAAATAGAGAGTGTGGTTTGCACGCTTAGAATAATATACAGTTAGAGAAAATAGAAGAAAAATATTTGTGCATTAGTAGCAAATAACAAAATAAGATTATGAATAAAAACACATCACATATCAACTCGCTAGAAAATGAAGCGATCTACATTATGAGGGAAGTAGCGGCACAGTTTGAAAAACCAGTGTTGTTATTTTCAGGAGGAAAAGATTCTATCACTTTGGTGAGACTGGCAGTAAAAGCCTTTTACCCAGCTAAAGTTCCGTTTCCTTTAATGCATATTGATACAGGGCATAATTTCCCTGAAACTATAGAGTTTAGAGACAGATTGGTTAAAGAATTAGGTCTAGAACTTATTGTGAGAAATGTACAGGACTCTATCGATCAAGGAAAAGTAAAAGAGGAATCTGGACGTTATGCAAGTAGAAATATGTTGCAGACAACAACACTTTTAGATGCTCTTGAGGAGTTTAAGTTTGATGCTGCAATAGGTGGTGCGCGTCGTGATGAAGAAAAGGCTAGAGCTAAAGAACGTATTTTTTCTGTGCGTGATGACTTCGGACAGTGGGATGAGAAAAACCAACGCCCGGAATTGTTCGATATGCTGAATGGAAATATTGAGCACGGACAAAATGTTCGTGTATTCCCAATTTCAAACTGGACAGAATTAGATGTGTGGTCTTATATAGAAAAGGAAAATATTGAAATTCCTTCTATTTATTTTGCTCACAAACGTAAAGTGTTTTTAAGAGACGGAATGATTTGGTCTGCTGAAGATGGTGTTGTTTATAGAGATGACAATGAAGAAGTGATTGAAGAATTAGTACGTTTTAGAACTGTAGGAGATATGAGTTGTACAGCAGCGGTATTATCAGATGCAGTTTCTATTTCTAAGGTCGTGCAAGAAATTAGAGAAAGTACGATTTCAGAACGTGGTGCGCGTATTGACGATAAACGTTCTGAAGCAGCCATGGAAAAACGTAAACAGCAAGGGTATTTCTAAGCCCCCTAGCCCCCGAAGGGGGAATTATCAAGTTTGCTAATATAATCCTGTAAGGCTTCAAAAGCCTTGCAGATATAAAAATAAAAGATTAAAACTAATATTTAAAACATACCCGTAAAAGCTCCCTCTCCTTTGGAGAGGGTTGGGGAGAGGCCATGGAAGTATTAAAAATTGCAACAGCAGGAAGTGTAGATGATGGTAAAAGTACCTTGATAGGACGTATTTTATATGATACAAAATCATTAACTACAGATAAGTTAGAAGCTATTGAAAAAACAAGTAAGCAAAGAGGCTACGATTATTTAGATTTTTCTTTAGCAACCGATGGTTTGGTAGCAGAAAGGGAGCAAGGAATAACTATAGATGTCGCACATATTTACTTTTCAACAGCTAAGAAAAGTTATATTATAGCAGATACACCTGGCCACGTGGAATATACACGTAATATGGTAACAGGCGCTTCAACATCTCAAGCATCTATCATTTTAATAGACGCAAGAAAAGGAGTGATTGAGCAAACAAATCGTCATTTTTTCATAAATAATTTATTGAGGGTTAAAGACATTGTTGTAGCTATTAATAAAATGGATTTAGTAGACTATTCAGAAGAAATCTATAATAAGATTAAGGCAGATTTTGAAACATTGATGAGCAAAAGAGATTATCAAGGTCAAAAAATAACATTCATTCCTGTTAGTGCTTTAAAAGGAGATAATGTTGTAAATAAAACGGATAAGATGCCTTGGTACCAAGGTCAGACTTTATTGGAGCATTTAGAAGAGTTAGATAAAGCAGATATATTCAATATAGGAACGCCAAGATTTCCAGTACAATATGTAATACGTCCAAAAACTGAAGATTTTCATGATTTTAGAGGGTATGCAGGAAAAGTGTATGGTGGAAATTTAAGCGTTGGTGATGATATTGTTGTATTGCCATCGCAAACAAAATCTAAAATAAAGGATATCTATTTCTACGATGAAAAGTATGAAACGGCATCAAGACGTTCATCTGTAACCATCACTTTAGAAAATGATATCAATGTGAGTAGAGGGGATATGATCGTTAAAGATGGCGATTTACCAACTATAGATAAACAATTTACTGCTAATGTTTGTTGGATGGATTCAACACAATTAACAGCTGGTTCTAAATATATAGTACAGCATGGGATCAATAAAGTATTAGCAAAAGTAGATACGATTCATCATAAAATACATCCAGATTACTCAGGAATAGATACCGATGTATCAGGATTAGGAGTTAACGATATTGCGTCGATAACGTTCAAATTAAATAAGCCAATTTTTTACGACCAATTTAAGAATCACAGAACTAACGGATCGTTTATTTTAATAGATCCGCAAACAAATAATACGGTAGGAGCTGGCTTCATTCAATAAAAAAAATCATGCAAAGTTTTAGAACAGAAATAGAAAATCCAATTGTCGAAAATGACATTATAGAATTAGCTAATAAAATTGAGCTTTTTCATAACGGTAAAATAGACGAAGAAAAATTTAGAAGTCTTCGTTTAGCTAGAGGTGTATACGGACAGCGTCAAGAAGGCGTGCAAATGATTCGTATTAAATTGCCTTACGGAAAAGTGAAGAGCAATCAATTGCGTAGAATTTCAGAAGTGTCAGATGAATACTCTCGTGGTCGTTTACACATTACGACGCGTCAGGATATTCAAATTCACTATGTTGATTTAAATAGAACTCCAGAGCTTTGGGCTGAGTTGGAACGTGATGATGTTACTCTGAGAGAAGCTTGCGGTAACACGGTTAGAAATGTAACGGCTTCTGAAACGGCTGGAATTGATGTTAACGAACCGTTTGATGTATCACCTTATGCAGATGCTTTATTTCGTGCGTTCTTAAGAAATCCTATCTGTCAGGAAATGGGACGTAAGTTCAAAGTGTCTTTCTCTTCTTCAGACGAAGATACTGGATTGTCATACATGCATGATTTAGGTTTTATAGCAAAGATTGAAAATGGTGTACGCGGATTTAAGGTGATGCTTGGAGGGGGACTAGGTTCTCAGCCACGACATGCAGATGTGTTATACGATTTTATAGAAACAGATAAGATCATTCCAGTAATGGAAGGTGTTTTAAGAATTTTTGACCGTCATGGTGAGCGTAAAAGCCGCGCCAAAGCACGTATGAAGTTTTTAATAAAAGATATCGGATTAGAAGCTTTCAAGGCATTAGTAGAAGAGGAGCAAAATGCGATTGAGTTTAAATCGGTTGCTATTGATGCAGATGCATATGAAGCTTCAACACCAGTAGAAATAAGTGAGATTCCACAAGTTGAAATAAAAGACCAAGAAGCTTTTGAAACTTGGAAATCAACAAACCTGATTCCTCAAAAACAAGACGGTTATGTAGCGATTGGTATCAAAGTCCTTTTAGGAGATTTTTATACAGATAAAGCAAGATTGTTAGCCGATTTAGTTGAAAAATATGCAGCAGGGGAAATAAGGCTTTCATTGCGTCAAAACATAGTAATCCCTTTTGTAAAAGAAGCATTAGTACCATTTTTCTATAATGAATTAGAAAAATTAGGATTTGTAGAAGCGGGTTATAACAAAGCGGTAGATATTACGGCATGTCCGGGAACAGATACTTGTAATTTAGGAATTGCAAGTAGTACGGGAATTGCAGATGAGTTGGAGCGTGTTATTAAATCGGAATACCCACAATATCTAAGTAATGAAGATTTAGTTATTAAAATTAGTGGATGTATGAACGCTTGCGGACAACACAATATGGCAAATATTGGTTTCCAAGGGATGTCTGTACGTACACCAGATAAATTAGTAGCGCCAGCATTACAAGTGTTATTAGGTGGTGGTAATTTAGGAGATGGCAGTGGCGTATTTGCAGATAAAGTGGTTAAAGTGCCAAGTAAAAGAGGACCAGAAGCTTTAAGACGTATTTTAAATGATTTTGAAGCAAATGCTAACGGAAAGCAGTTTGTAGACTATTATAAAGAAAAAGGAGAAAAGTATTTTTACGATTTCTTAAACGACCTTCAGGATGTTACTAATTTAATTCAAGACGATTTTATCGATTGGGGTGAAGAAGAGAAATACGTTAAGGAGATTGGTATTGGTGAATGTGCTGGTGTGGTTATCGATTTAATAGCAACACTATTTTTAGAAAGTGAAGAAAAGATAGAAAATGCTAAAAAATCTTTTGATAATAAAGTATATTCAAGTGCTATCTATCATGCATATAGCTCTTTAGTTAATTCCGCGAAAGCGTTGTTATTAGCAGAAAATAAGAAAACAAATACGCATGCAGGTATTGTAAGTCAATTTGACGAATTGTTTGTAACAAGTGGAAATATAGATTTAGGCACTTCTTTTTCAGAATTGATATATCAAATTAATAAATTTGCACCAACAGAAGAGTTTGCCGCAAAGTATATCGAGAATGCAAACTTATTTTTAGATAAAGTAAGAACATTCAGAGAAACTGAAACCGAGAAACTTCAGAAAAAAGCTGTTTAGAAAGTGTCATTCTAAATGTAATAAAGAATCTTTTTTGCAGAGGTTTTTATAAAGATGAGTAAAAAAAACGAAAATAAAGATATAAAGAATCCTTTTCCCCCTTCAGGGGTTAGGGGGCGCTTAACGGTTGTAGGAGCCGGACCTGGTGATGAGGATCTAATAACGCTTAAAGCTATTAAATCTATAGAATCTGCAGATGTTATTCTGTATGATGCTCTTATAAATGAGGCGTTACTAAAATATGCGTCAAGCGAAGCGGAACTTATTTTTGTGGGTAAACGTAAAGGGTGTTATGCATTTCAGCAAGAGCAAATCAATGAACTTATAGTTAGTAAAGCTAAAAGTCGCGGACATGTTGTGAGATTAAAAGGTGGCGATCCATTTATATTTGGAAGAGGTGCAGAAGAGATCGACTACGTAAGACAATTTGGTGTGGAAACCTTTGTAGTACCAGGAATATCATCAGCTCTTGCAGTGCCAGCATACCAAGGCATTCCTTTAACTAAAAGGAATGCATCAGAAAGCTTTTGGGTAATTACAGGTACAACTAAAAATCATCAATTATCATCAGACGTTGCTTTAGCAGCAAAATCAACAGCTACTGTAGTAATTTTGATGGGAATGAGTAAGTTGACCGAAATCGTTCGTATTTTTTCAGAAGAAAAAAAACAAGATACACCTATTGCAATTATTCAAAATGGCACTAGAGACAATGAAAATGTTGGTATTGGGACTATTGAGACAATTAGTAGTATTGTAGCTGAAAAAGAATTAACAAATCCTGCTATTATTGTGATAGGAGATGTTGTTAAAAAACGAGCAATATTAACATCTATTTACAAAGAGGTTAATACCATAAGCTAAGTTGGATATGGAAAGGAATAATTTATATCCTATTTTTTTAAAGACTAAAAACTTACACGTACTTATTGTAGGTGGTGGTTTTGTGGCTGAAGAAAAATTGACTTTTTTACTAAAGTCTAGCCCAGATTCACGAGTTACTATGGTGTCTCCTATGTTTAGAGAAGGAACCATAGCGCTTGCAAAGAAAGGTGATGTTACGTTAATTGAGGATACATATAATAAAAGCTACTTAAGCGGAAAGCATATTGTTGTAGCTACGACTGATGTACCCGAAGTAAATGTAGAAGTTTGGAAAGATTGTAGAGCAGAAGCCAAATTAGTCAACGTTGCAGATAACCCACCATATTGTGATTTTTATATGGGAGGCATTGTAACAAAAGGCCATGTAAAAGTAGCGATTTCTACAAATGGGAAGTCGCCAACAACAGCCAAAAGATTACGTCAGTTTTTTGAGGATGTGATTCCAGAAAATGTTGACGATCTGGTTAAAAATTTAAATGAATATAGAAAAACAATAAAAGGTGATTTCGAGCAAAAAGTAGAAACGCTTAATGAATTTACCAAAGGATTAATTTCAAAAAAAGAATCGTAATATGATTAAAACAGATATACTAATAATAGGTGCAGGACCAACTGGATTATTTACAGTTTTTGAAGCGGGTTTATTAAAACTTAAGTGTCATTTAATTGATGCATTACCGCAACCAGGAGGACAATGTTCTGAGATTTATCCTAAAAAACCTATTTATGATATTCCTGGGTTTCCTGAAATTTTAGCAGGTGATTTAACAAAAAATCTTTTAGAGCAAGGCAAGCAATTCGAGCCTGGATTTACATTAGGTGAACGCGCAGAAACTATAGAAAAGCAAGAAGATGGTTCTTTTATTGTTACCACTAACAAGGGGACACAACACCATGCACCTGTAGTAGCCATTGCAGGAGGGTTAGGATCTTTTGAGCCTAGAAAACCAGCTATTGAAGGTATTGCAGATTACGAAGACAAGGGGGTTGAGTACATTATTAAAGATCCTGAATTTTATAGAGATAAAAAAGTAGTGATTTCTGGTGGTGGAGATTCTGCTTTAGATTGGAGTATCTTTTTAACAGATGTCGCTTCAGAAGTAACATTAATTCATAGAAGAAACGAATTTAGAGGTGCTTTAGACTCAGTTGAGAAAGTTAGAGAATTAACACTCTTAAATAAAATAAACCTGATCACACCAGCAGAAGTTAAAGAGCTTCACGGTGATGGAAAAATAGAAGCAGTTTCTGTAGTTAAAGATGGAGAAACTACTAAAATTGAAACCGATCACTTTATTCCTTTATTTGGATTATCTCCTAAATTAGGACCTATCGGAAATTGGGGATTAGAGATAGAAAAAAATGCTATAAAAGTTGATAACTCTTTAAATTATCAAACAAATATTCCTGGTATTTTTGCTATTGGAGATGTGAATACATACCCTGAGAAATTAAAATTAATTCTTTGTGGTTTCCACGAAGCAACATTAATGTGTCAGGCAGCTTATAGGATTATCAATCCAGGTAAAAAATATGTGTTAAAATATACAACAGTTAGTGGTATTGATGGTTTTGACGGGACTCGTAAAGAAGCACCTAAAGCAGTAGTTCAAGCTATTAATTAGAAATATATTTAACACAATGAAAAGCTATAACGTTTGCCTAAAAGATACGGTTAAAACATTCACAAAACGATTGTTTTATTCGCTATTCGATTGCGAACAGGAGGAGGTTCATGGTGATTATTTAGAGAAAACATTCCTTGAAATATTGTCGTCATTAGAGATAGAAAATGGCGAAAAATTATGGGAAAGCTTTAAAGCTGAACTTCCTGAAATTAGAAAAACATTAGATCTGGATGCTATTGCATTTGAAAATAACGATCCAGCATCTCATTGCTTGGAAGAAATATATTTAGCCTATCCTGGTTTTCATGCTATTTCTATTTATAGATTAAGTCATGCATTATATAAACTTGGTGTGTATATTTTACCCAGAATGATGAGTGAGTATATACATGGTATTACGGGAATTGATATTCATCCAGGAGCGACTATAAGCGACTCGTTTTATATAGATCATGGTACAGGAATTGTAATAGGAGAATCATCTATTATTGGTAAACAGGTTAAAATATACCAAGGGGTAACCTTAGGTGGTATTCAAGTGGCTAAAAGCCTAGCATCTACAAAAAGACACCCTACCATAGAAGATAATGTTACCATTTACGCAAATGCTACTATTTTAGGTGGTGATATTGTGATTGGAGCTAATTCAACTATTGGAGCCAACGTTTGGATTACACAATCCGTTCCAGAAGATTCATTAGTGACCTATCAGACTGAAATTAAAATCAGACCTAAAAAGAATGGCATACGGTAAAAGCATCCTAGATCAAATTGGAAACACACCAATTGTAGAGGCAAGTCATATTATTGAAAATAAAAACGTTCGATTGTTTTTTAAACTCGAAGGGAATAATCCCGGAGGAAGTGTAAAAGACCGTGCCGCTTTTAATATGATTAATGAAGCATTAAAACGAGGTGATATTAAAAAAGGAGGAACTTTAGTAGAAGCAACTAGTGGGAATACAGGTATTGCATTGGCTTTTATCGCACAGCTATTAGGGCTGAATATGGTATTAATCATGCCAGAGAACTCTACTGAAGAACGCGTTAAGACTATGAGAGCTTATGGAGCCGAAGTGATTTTAACCCCATCGGATGTTGGTATTGAAGGTTCAAGAGATTTAGCATTCAAGCTTAGAGATGAAAAAGGATACACCTTATTAAATCAGTTTGAAAATAACGATAACTGGAAGGCGCATTACAAAACAACTGGCCCTGAAATTTGGAGAGATACAGAAGGTGAAATTACGCATTTTGTATCTGCTATGGGAACTACTGGAACCATTATGGGAACATCAACTTTTCTAAAAGAAAAAAATAAAAATATAACTATAGTAGGAGCGCAACCAGCAGATGGTGCTAGAATACCTGGGATAAGAAAATGGTCACCAGATTATGTACCTAAGTTTTTTGACCGCTCTAAGGTAGATGTTGTTGTGGATGTTAATGAAGAAGATGCAAAAGCAATGACCCAACGTTTAGCGAAAGAAGAAGGTGTTTTTGCAGGGATGAGTAGTGGAGGTGCTGTCTATTGTGCTTTAGAAATTGCAAAAACTATTGAAGAAGGTGTTATTGTAGCTATTATTTGTGATAGAGGTGATCGGTATTTATCGTCACCATTATTCGAATAATACATTTTTTAATAAATTATAAGGATAAGAAAAATATAGTTGTTATTTTTGTCCACTATATTAATGAACTTAAGATTGTTAAACCTTAAGTTTATTATATTGTTCATAAACGTATTAATGTTATCAAGAAAGGCAGAGGGAATAGACCCGCTGAAGCCTTGGCAACCCTTTATCTGTTAAAGAAGGTGCTAAATTCTACTAATGTTTAAAAATATTAGAAAGATAACGGAAAGTGTTTCTTTTACCTTTCTTGATGACATTACGAATATTTGAAAAAACAAACATTGGTCAAGCTGAAAATGTCTCCCTGAGCGTAGTCGAAGGGTTGTTTTAGTTCCTCATTATTTATGTTACCAAAATAATATGGTGCTGAAATCGAATCAGAATGACGTTTAAAAAATATCAAAATGTCGAATATACAACAAGCTTTACAAGAGCGTATTTTAGTGCTGGATGGTGCCATGGGTACGATGTTACAGGCTTATAAATTTACCGAAGAAGATTTTAGAGGGGATCGTTTTAAAGATTACCCAACGCCGTTGCAAGGTAATAATGACTTGCTGTCCATTACACAGCCAAAAGCGATTAAAGAAATACATGCTAAGTATTTTGAGGTCGGTGCAGATATTGTAGAAACGAATACCTTTTCCGGTACAACAATCGCTATGGCAGATTATCAAATGGAAGATTTGGTGTACGAACTTAATTATCAATCAGCAAAAATAGCCAGGGAAGTCGCTGATGAATTTACAGCAAAAGAACCTCATAAACCGCGTTTTGTAGCAGGATCAATAGGTCCAACAAACCGTACGGCAAGTATGTCTCCAGATGTTAATGATCCTGGTTACAGAGCTGTTACTTTTGACGAGTTACGTAAAGCGTATAAACAACAGGTAGAAGCTTTAATTGATGGAGGATCTGATTTGTTATTGGTGGAAACTGTTTTTGACACTTTAAATGCTAAAGCAGCTTTATTTGCTATAGAAGAAGTTAAAGACGAAAGAGGCATTGATATTCCTGTTATGTTGAGTGGTACGATCACAGATGCATCAGGAAGAACACTTTCTGGGCAAACAGCAGAAGCATTTTTAATTTCTGTTTCTCATATTCCACTATTATCGGTTGGTTTTAATTGTGCTTTGGGAGCTAACTTATTGCAACCACATTTAGAAGCCATTGCTTCCAAAACAGATTTTGCAATATCGGCACATCCCAATGCAGGATTGCCAAATGCTTTTGGAGAGTATGACGAAACACCAGAAGAAATGGGGGCTCAGATAGAAGAATATTTAAAAAAGAATTTAATAAATATTATAGGAGGCTGTTGTGGTACAAGTCCAGAACATATTAAAGTCATTGCAGACTTAGCTGCTAAGTACAAGCCAAGGACTGTTATTCCTGAGAAAACAGAAACCTTATAAAAACCTGACAGGTCTCGCTAAGTAAATAAAACATGATACTCGAAGTAGCCATATTAAATATTAAAAAAGGACTTTCAACAGATTTTGAAAAAGCTTTTAGTGAGGCTAAGAATATAATTTCTTCAATGAAAGGATATATATCCCACGAATTAAAAAAGTGTGTCGAACAAGAAGATAAATATATATTATTAGTCAATTGGGAAACGATTGAAGACCATGAAGTAGGGTTCAGAAAATCGAATGAATATCAAAAATGGAAAGCTTTATTACATCATTTTTACGAACCATTCCCAATTGTAGAACATTATAAATAATGAGAAATAAAAACGATAAAGACCCAATTAAAAAAGTCTCTTCCCTTTGGGGAGAGGTTGGAGTGGGGAAGAAATACATGCGTTTATCAGGATTAGAACCACTAGTCCTTAACGAAAACAGTAATTTTATTAATGTTGGAGAACGTACTAATGTTGCAGGGTCGCGTAAATTCTTAAGATTAATAAAAGAAGAGAAATTTGATGAGGCGCTGGATATTGCACGGCATCAGGTAGACGGAGGTGCACAAATAATAGACATTAATATGGACGATGGTCTTATTGATGGAAAAGAATCTATGGTTCGCTTTTTAAATTTAATCGCTGCCGAACCAGATATTTGCCGTGTGCCTATTATGATAGATAGCTCTAAATGGGAAATCATTGAAGCCGGACTTCAAGTAGTACAGGGGAAATGTGTTGTAAACTCTATTTCTTTAAAAGAAGGAGAAGAAAAGTTTATCTGGGAAGCAAAACAGATCAAGCGATATGGAGCTGCGGTTATCGTGATGGCGTTTGATGAGGTTGGTCAAGCAGATAATTATGAGAGACGTATTGAAATATCTAAGCGTTCTTATGATGTTCTGGTAAATAAAGTTGGCTTTCCATCAGAAGACATTATTTTCGATTTAAATATATTTCCTGTAGCAACAGGAATGGAAGAACACCGCAGAAATGCGATTGATTTCATTGAAGCAACACGTTGGGTACGCGAAAATTTACCAAATGTAAGTGTTAGTGGTGGTGTGAGTAATGTGTCCTTTTCTTTTAGAGGAAATGATCGCGTTCGGGAAGCTATGCACTCGGTATTTCTATACTATGCCATTCAAGCTGGTATGAATATGGGAATTGTAAACCCAGCGCTTTTAGAGGTATATGATGATATTCCTAAAGATTTATTAGAACATGTTGAAGATGTTATTCTAGACAGAAGAGATGACGCTACCGAGCGTTTATTGGATTTTGCTGAAACTGTAAAAGGATCTACAAAAGAAAAGACTGTAGATTTATCATGGAGAGAGCTTTCACTTCAAGAACGTATTACACATGCTTTAGTAAAAGGAATTGATGCTTACATTATTGAAGATGTAGAACAAGCTAGGCAAGAAGCCGAAAAGCCAATAGAAGTTATTGAAGGTCATTTAATGATAGGAATGAATGTGGTGGGTGATTTGTTTGGAGCAGGAAAAATGTTCTTGCCACAAGTAGTAAAATCGGCAAGGGTTATGAAAAAAGCAGTATCCTATTTAAACCCATTTATTGAAGCCGAAAAAGGCGAAAAACAAGAAGCGTTAGGAAAAGTATTAATGGCAACCGTAAAAGGAGATGTCCACGATATTGGAAAAAATATTGTGAGTGTTGTTTTAGGCTGTAATAATTACGAAATAGTTGATCTTGGCGTTATGGTGCCACCAGAAAAGATAATTTCTGAAGCGAAAGAACATAATGTAGACGCCATTGGCCTATCAGGTTTAATCACACCATCTTTAGACGAAATGGTGTATTTAGCTAAAGAAATGGAACGTCAAAACTTCTCTGTGCCGTTACTTATAGGGGGAGCAACAACATCTAAAGCACATACTGCGGTGAAAATAGATCCACAGTATAAAAATGCTGTAGTACATGTAAACGATGCATCCAGAGCAGTAACGGTTGTTGGAGATTTATTGAATAAGAAAACGTCCAATGCATATGTTGCAAAACTTAAAAAGGATTATGATGAATTTCGTGAGAAATTTTTAAAACGAGGCAAAGAGAAGTCTTATATATCCATAGAAGAAGCACGACGTAAAAAATACAGCATAGACTGGGAAACGTCCAATATAGTTAAGCCTAACGAATTAGGCGTTCAAATATTAAAGCAACTAAGTTTAAAAGAACTATTACCTTTCATAGATTGGAAACCTTTCTTTATCTCATGGGATTTACACGGTAAATTCCCAGAGATATTAACTGATGAGGTTGTTGGAGAACAGGCTACACAACTGTATGAAGATGCACAAGCTATGATTAAGCAGATTGTAGCAAAACAGTTGTTGAAACCAAAAGCTGTTTTTGGCTTGTTTGAAGCAAATACGATCAATGATGATGATATATCTATTCAGAAAAAAGGTCGTGAGATTGCTGTATTTAGAACCTTGCGTCAGCAATTAAAGAAAAGGGAAGGCATTCCTAATATAGCCTTGTCCGATTTTATTGCACCAAAAGAAACAGGTAAAACGGATTATATGGGTGCATTCTGCGTGGGTATTTTTGGAGCACAAGAACTAGCAACCTATTATAAGAAAAAAGAAGACGATTATAACTCGATAATGGCACAAGCTATTGCTGATAGATTTGCAGAAGCATTTGCTGAATATTTACACAAACAAGTGCGAACAAAACATTGGGGTTATGCATCAGACGAAGATTTATCTAATGAAGAATTAATAAAAGAAACTTATAAGGGGATTCGTCCAGCACCAGGTTATCCTGCATGTCCAGATCATTTAGAGAAAGAAACCATTTGGGAATTATTGGATGTTGAAAAGCTGATTGGAGTATCGTTAACAGAAAGTTTAGCCATGTGGCCAGCAGCTGCAGTATCTGGATACTATTTTGGAAACCCAGAAGCTAAATATTTTGGTTTAGGTAAAATCACGGATGACCAAGTAACAGATTATGCTACCAGAAAAGGTATCAAAAAAGATAAAGCCAGAAAGTGGCTGCATCCTAATCTTGCAGAGGAGTAAAAAAACTCTAGCCTCTCCAAAAGGGAGCAATAAAAAGAAAAGCCTTAAGGAATCATTTGTGAATTTTTGGCTAAGAAAATAAGAACTAATAATGATGAGATTCCCGCCTTTGCGGGAATGACAAAAGTTAACTGATGAAAGTAATAGACCATATTAAAAAAGCCAACGGAAAAACATTGTTTTCGTTCGAAATTATTCCACCACAAAAGGGAAGGAACATTCAGGAACTGTATAATAATATAGATCCTTTAATGGAATTTAAACCCCCTTTTATTGATGTAACAACTTCCAGAGAACAGTATATCTATATCGATAAAGGCGACGGGTTATTAGATAGAAAAATAACACGTATGCGTCCAGGTACAGTTGGTATCTGTGCGGCTATTAAACATAAGTATAATGTAGATACGGTGCCACATGTGTTATGTGGTGGTTTTACCAAAGAAGAGACAGAATATTTATTAGTAGATTGCCATTATTTAGGTATAGAGAACGTGATGGCTTTACGAGGTGATGCTATGAGTCATCAAAAATATTTTGAACCTTCAAAAGGAGGGAATCACTATGCAACAGATTTAGTGGCTCAAATTCAGAATTTAAACTATGGCAAGTATTTACACGATGTTATAGAGTCTAATCATAAATCTGATTTTTGTATTGGTGTTGCAGGTTATCCTGAAAAACATATGGAAGCGCCTTCTATGCAAGCAGACTTAAGACGTCTTAAAGAAAAGGTTGATGCAGGGGCAGATTATGTAGTCACACAAATGTTTTTTGATAATAAAAAATACTTTGAATTTGTAGAAAAAGCGAAAAAAGCAGGAATTAATATCCCTATTATTCCAGGGATAAAGCCGTTAGCAGTAAAACGTCATTTACAAATACTTCCTCAAGTTTTTAAAATAGATTTACCAGAAGATTTAGTTGATGAAGTAGAAAAGTGTAAAGATAATAAACAGGTAAGACAAGTGGGAGTAGAATGGGCTATAAAGCAATCTGAAGAACTTAAAAAAGCAGGTGTTCCAGTACTACATTATTACTCTATGGGTAAAAGTGATAATATAAAAGCCATTGCATCACAGTTATTTTGATAATTCTGTTATTTTTGCCCTTCAAACAAACCTATTAATCTATTAATGAGGGTATTTTTAATCTGTATTTTTTGTACAGTGTTCAGCGTTTCTTTCTCACAAGAAAAGAAGCATACGTCTTATATAGATGTCAATTATGCTAAAGGAAACATAGTCTTGCATAATAACGATATACTACATTTAATTAAAGGGCGCCCAGAGGGAATTATTTTAGGTTGGAATAAAAAAACCTACGGGTATAACGATTGGGAACAACACTATAATTACCCAGATTACGGTGTGTCTTTTGCCTACCAAAATCTAAAAAACGATGTTTTAGGGAATAATTATTCATTGTATGCGCATTACAATTTCTACTTTTTGAAACGTCATTTAATGTTACGTATTGGTCAAGGTTTGGCTTTAACGACCAACCCTTATGATAAAGAAGAAAATTTTAGAAATATAGCCTTTGGAACTAAAATTATGAGTAGTACTCTTTTAATGCTTAATTACAAAAAAGAGCGTATTATAGATAGGTTTGGATTACAAGCAGGGTTATCATTTATTCACTATTCCAATGGTAATGTAAAAGCACCAAATACGAGTATTAACAATATGGTTCTAAATATTGGAGTGACTTATAATTTAGACGAGGCAGAACCCGAATATGTGTCAACACTTGATAATGAAAATAAAGAAAAATTCACACAACCCATAAAATATAATATTGCTTTTAGAAGTGGTGTTAATGAAAGTGATACAGTTGATAGTGGACAATTCCCTTTTTATATTTTTTCTGCTTATGCGGATAAGCGTGTAAATGTAAAAAGTGCATGGCAGTTAGGAGCCGATGTTTTCTTTTCAAGATTTTTAAAAGAACATATTTATTATAGATCGGTTGCCTTTCCTGAAGATAATTTATCAGGAAATGAGGATTATAAAAGAGTAGGTGTTTTTGCAGGTCATGAATTATTTATTAATAAAACGTCGCTTATTACACAGTTGGGATATTATGTCTATTATCCTTACGATTTTGAAGGACGTACCTATTTAAGGGTTGGTTTAAAACGTTATTTTGGTGATAAGTGGTTTGGAGCATTAACACTAAAATCACATGGAGCCAAAGCTGAGGCAATAGAATTTGGAGTTGGTGTTAGACTATAAACGATCTGTCATTCCTGCGACTTGTACTGAACTTGTTTCAGTAAGGCAGGAATCTTAAGAATTGAAACTTAAATATAAAAATGGGTTCCTGCCTTTGCAGGAATGAAAATATGAAAAGAATAGTTTACATATTAGTTTTGTTTTTAACAATAGCTTGCGATAGTGAAAACGCTGGAGATTGTTTTCAGAAAACAGGGCGTATAGTTCAACAGGAAATAGTAGTAGATTCTTTTGATAAAATATTTGTCAATCGCGATATAGAACTCATTATTAAAGAAGGAATGGAACAGCAAGTTATTGTTGAATCTGGTGAAAATTTAATGAATGATGTAAAAGCAGTTGTTTTAGATGGTAAGCTAACATTAACCGATAGTAACAATTGTAATTATGTGCGAGATTATGGTGTTACTAAAGTTTACGTGACATCTCCAAATATAACAGAAATTAGGAGCTCTACACAGTATGATATAAGTTCAGATGGCGTTTTAACTTATCCAAGTTTAACTATTCTATCGGAAGATTTTGGTGATCCAGATAGCATTACAAATGCTAATTTTAGGTTACAGATCGATAATAATACATTTAGATTAGTTTTTAATAATTTATCTAATTGTTTTATTTCGGGTAAAACAGAAAACCTAAATCTTACTTTTGCATCTGGGACCTCACGTTTTGAAGGCCGAAATCTTATAGCCCAAAATGTAAAATTATGGAATAGATCATCTAACGATATGATTGTAAACCCCCAACAAGAAATTAAAGGTACTATTTCTGGAGTGGGTCATGTGATTTCTGTAAATCGCCCACCAATCGTTGAGGTTAATCAATTATATAAAGGACGCTTGATTTTTGAATAACTGAGTGGCTTGTTTAGCAATTTCCAATTCTTCATTAGTGGGAATTACTAAAATTTTTACTTTAGAATCATCTGTATTAATAGCATGTGTCGTTTTAGATCTAATTTTGTTTTTTTCAGCATCTAAATGAATACCTAAAAACTCCAAATCTTTAGAAACTAGTGCTCTCATTAATTGTGAGTTTTCTCCAATACCCGCAGTAAATACGATCGCATCTAATCCATTTAAAATAGCGGCATAGCTACCAATATATTTTTTTATACGATACACATTCATCTCTAAAGCTAGTTGACATGCCTTATTTCCTTGGGCTGCTTGTTCTTGAATATCTCTTAAATCACTAAAACCAGTAAGTCCAAGCATGCCACTCTTTTTTTGTAGTAGCGTGTTTATTTCGTCTAAACTGTAGTCTAGTTTATTTGTTAAATGAAAGATAATAGCTGGATCGATATCTCCAGAACGTGTTCCCATAATTAAACCACTAACGGGAGAAAATCCTAAAGAATGATCAATACTCTTACCGTCCTTTATAGCCGTCATACTACAACCGTTTCCTAAATGAATGGTAATAATTTTAGAATCTTTTTTACCTAAATAATCGATAGCTTTTTCTG
The DNA here is from genome assembly GCF_030540775.2 of Flavivirga abyssicola. GTDB lineage: Bacteria > Bacteroidota > Bacteroidia > Flavobacteriales > Flavobacteriaceae > Flavivirga > Flavivirga abyssicola. The sequence goes on from NZ_CP141266.1 coordinate 2,429,515, forward strand.
AAACATACTTATGACTGGTCCCATGAAAACCATATAAACGAATATGATGATCAGTTAAAAATTCATTAGGAATCGCATATTTATATGCATGTTCTGGTATCGATTGATGAAAAGCCGTATCAAAAACAGCAACCTGTTTTGCATTTGGAAATATATCTTCAGCAACTTCGATGCCCTCAAGATTAGCAGGATTATGTAAAGGAGCAAGCGATGATAGTTCTTTTATCTTTTCTTTTACAGCCTTAGTGATTTGAGTTGTTTTATTAAAATGAATGCCACCATGCACTACTCTATGGCCGACTATCGAAATATCTTCTGGGGATTTTATAATGCCCGTGTTTTTATCTAAAAGCTGTTTTGATAATAATTTTAATCCATCTTTATGGTTTAAAATTGGGCTTACAAATTCAATAGTGTCATTTTTAGTTTTGAATTTAAAAATAGCATCATCAAAACCAATACGTTCAATAAGCCCTGAGCATAAAATACGCTCTTCTGGCATTAAAAACAATTGAAATTTTATGGAGGAACTCCCCGAGTTTAAAACTAATACTTGCATGTTTTTTATTGGTTTTGAGCTTGAATAGCAGTGATTATAACGGTGCTATAAATGTCGTCTACAGTACAACCTCTACTAAGATCGTTTACTGGTTTATTTAATCCTTGTAAAACAGGACCTATAGCCAATGCTCCTGTTTCACGTTGTACAGCTTTGTAGGTGTTATTACCTGTATTTAAATCTGGAAAAATTAAAACACTGGCATGTCCAGCTACCTCAGAATCCGGTAATTTGGTTTTTCCAATACGCGCATCTACCGCGGCGTCATACTGAATAGGCCCTTCTATTTTTAAATCTGAAGCTTGTGCTTTTACAATATCGGTTGCCTCTCTAACTTTTTCTACATCAATTCCTTTTCCAGAAGCACCAGAAGAGTAAGAAAGCATAGCAACTTTAGGGGTTATACCAAACTCTTTTGCTGTTTGAGCTGACGAAATTGCTATTTCTGCCAACTGTTGGGCATTTGGGTTTGGGTTAATAGCACAATCTCCAAACACAGAAATTCTGTCTTCTAAGCACATAAAGAAAATGGACGATACTAGGTTTACGCCTGGTTTTGTTTTTATAAATTGTAAAGCAGGGCGTAAGGTATGCTGTGTAGTATGTACAGCTCCGGAAACCATGCCGTCTGCATGCCCTTTGTAAATCATCATAGTACCAAAATATGAAACATCAGACATGGTATCCCTTGCCATTTCCAAAGTAACATTTTTATGTTTTCTAAGTTCATAAAAAGTACTAACATAATCTTCAAAATGAGGTGATTTTGTAGGAGATACAATATTTATTTCATCTGTATTTAAAGGGATATCTAATTTTTCAATAAGATCTTTAATTTTATCTTCTTCCCCCAAAAGTGTTAATTCTACAACATGGGCATTGGTTAATCTTGCAGCTGCACGTAATACGCGTTCATCAGACCCTTCTGGTAAAACGATATGCTTTTTATCGTTTAAAGCACGTTGTAATAAATTGTATTGAAACATTCTAGGTGTGAACACATCAGATTCAAAAGTAATAAGTTTATCAGCCAGCTTATCAGTATCTACATGTTTTTCAAAAACAGCTATAGATGTGGTTATTTTTTCTGTGTTTTCAGCATATATTCTAGATTTAATATTGCCAATACTGCTGGTTACATTATAAGTACCTCCCTTTACACTAATAAGAGGAACAATGCTGGAGAGCCCTTCTATAAGTTTTAAAATAGGCTCCTCTGGAATAAGCCCTCCTGTTAAAATAATTCCTGCAATTTTAGGGTAATTCTTAGAGATATTAGCTTGTAAAGCCCCTAGAATAATATCGGCTCTATCACCGGGAGCAATAACCAATGCATTTTCCTTAAGATGCATCAAATAATTGCGTAATTGCATGGCACCTACGCTAAAACTCTCAGTGAGGTTATTCAGCATGTCATGACCAAAAAGAACCTCGCCGCCTAAAGCTTTCGAGATTTCTTTTACAGTAGGACTGCTCAGGTTAGGGATTTTTGGTATAACTGTAATATCTGTACCATTGCTTATACGCGTTTTCAATTGCTCCTTAAGCGTAGAAATATAATCTGGGTTAGCTTTATTAGTTATTATTGAAAGTACATCAACATCTTGTTTAAAAGTGTTATGTGCTAATTGCACACTATCTACAATCTCTTTAAGCTCTTTTTTATCTCCTTGGGAAACGATAATAACAGGAAGTCCGAGGTTTTTAGATATTAAAATATTAATATCTAGCTCCAAACTTGAATTTTCATGAGAGAAGTCGGTGCCTTCTACCAAAACAAAATCAAAATGCTCTTCAAGATTTTTATATTTTTTAATAATTTCATCTAAAACTTCTCCAGATTTCCCTTGGTTATATAAATCGAGTACTTGATTTCTTGTATATGCAAATGTTTTCTTGTAGTTAACATCTAATTCAAAATGAGACATCACAGTATTGATGTGATTATCCATTTCTCCTGTTTCAAGATCTTCAATAATTGGTCTAAAATATCCGACCCTGGCAGTTTTTCCCAAAAGCATACGCATTAAGCCAAGAACAACAACAGATTTCCCACTGTTAGGCTCGATAGTTGCTACATAAATTCCTTTACTCATAGTGTTTTTTAGTGTTACAAGATAGCTTATTACTTACTGTATAGGTGAAGTAATTATATATTGTGTTATAAAAATATTATACGACAAAATTAATACCTTCATATTATGCTAAGGATGATATTTGTCATACTTTCCATTTAAAACTTATCAATATAAAAAGGGGGCTATTTTGATGTTAAATCTCTAAAAAGTGACTCCAAACTAGCGTTCTTTTGATTTAGCTGCAATATTTTTAATTGATTATCATGAGCAAAATCAAAAACATAAGATCTCATATCTTCTGAGGTACTAAAAGTAACCTCATAAACAAAGCCATGTGTATTTGCTACATGTTTTACTTTAGGAAGTTTTAGTAAAAAAGCATCTTCAACACGATAATCAAATTCAACAATAACAATTTGTTCTTTGGCATCACGTAGTTCACTTAGTTTTTTATCTGCAACAATCTCCCCTTTATTAATTATAATCACACGGTCGCACATCGCCTCCACTTCTTGCATAATATGTGTAGATAGAAACACGGTTTTGGTTTCTCCAATCGTTTTTATAAGATGTCTAATATCAACCAATTGGTTGGGGTCTAAACCAGTGGTCGGTTCATCTAATATTAAAACATCAGGATCATGTAATAAGGCATTGGCTAAACCAACACGCTGGCGATATCCTTTAGAAAGCTGTCCTATTTTTTTATGAACTTCAGGTGTTAAGCCAGTAAGCTCAATAACATCATTAATACGTTCTTTAGAAACCTTGTATATGTTAGCATTAAAGTTTAGATACTCTTTAACAAACATGTCCAGATATAATGGGTTATGCTCGGGTAAATAGCCAACACTTTGTTGTACATGTTTAGTGTTTTCTTTTATGTCATATCCATTTACCTTGGCACCGCCTTCACTAGGGTTAATGTAAGTGGTTAATATTTTCATCATGGTCGATTTTCCAGCACCATTAGGACCTAAAAAACCAACAATTTCTGGTTTGTTGACTTTAAACGATATATTGTTTAGAGCTTTCTGTTCGCCATAGCGCTTTGAAACTCCTATTACTTCAATAGACATAATTAAAATTATTTATTCAAAAATAATAATTATATAATGCAATAGAAGTTTTGTTATATAATCTTTAAAACTTTTAAAAAAATCAAAAAAAACCGATAGCACAATTTTGATTTCTTAAAATATTAATTACTTTAGCCGCATAATTATGACAACAACAGTATATTATACATATTTTAACAACTGGTTTTATTTCTTTTTTAGCAAAAGGGACGAGGCGTTGTATGTATAATTTATAACTATAAATTTTAATATGAGTCTCGATGAAAATCGGGACTTTTTTTTGTTCAACTTTTAGTTGAACAACCTCAATGAAGATTGAGGTCTTAATAAAATAAAATTGAATTTTGATCAAAACGGTAGCCATACAAGGAGTAAAAGGATCTTTTCATCATATTGTGTCACAGCAATTTTTTGAAAAGCCTGTCGATGCTATTGAATGTTTAACATTCGATAGGGTTGTTGAATCTTTAATAACTAAAGAATGCGATGCAGCCATTATGGCTCTGGAAAACTCTATAGTAGGATCTATTATTCCTAATTATGCTTTAATAGACACCTATGGTTTACACATTGTTGGAGAGCATTATTTGGATATTCAGCATAACTTAATGGCATTGTCAGGGCAGCGTATTGAAGATATTGAAGAAGTGTATTCGCATCCCATGGCATTGCTACAATGTAAAGAGTTTTTTAAGCAATATCCACATATTAAATTAGTAGAGGATAAGGATACTGCTGAGGTTGCTCAACGTATTCAAGAAAAAAAGCTTAAAGGTATAGGAGCTATTGCAAGCGTACTGGCAGCAGATATATTTGAGTTAGATATTCTGGCAGAGAGTATCCAAACGATAAAGCACAATGAAACACGTTTCGTTATTGTAAAACGAACAAATTCTGAAGTGTCTGAAAATGACATTAACAAAGCTTCGGTTAAATTTGAAAGTGATCATAAACGAGGTAGTTTGGCTGCAATTCTTAATGTGATGAGTGATTGCAAATTGAATTTAACTAAAATTCAATCCTTACCAATAATTGAAACACCTTGGAAATATGCTTTTTTTGTTGATGTTACTTTTGAAGACTATATAGATTTTAAAAAATCAAAATCTATAATTGATATTATGGGAGAAGGATTTAAAGTGTTGGGTGAATATAAAAAGGCCAAATTATGATTGAACCAGCAAATAGATTACAAACGGTAGAAGAATATTACTTTTCAAAGAAATTAAGAGAAGTAAACTTTCTTATAACCAGCGGAAAGCCTATTATTAATTTGGGTATTGGAAGTCCTGATTTACAGCCGCCACAGAAAGTTGTAGAAGCTATAAAGGAAGGATTGCTAGCACCAAATGCACATAAGTATCAAAGCTACCAAGGGCTACCTGAACTAAGAGAAGCTATTGCTGAATTTTATAAAGAACATTTCTCAGTGGCTTTAAGTGCTGCGACAGAGGTTTTACCACTTATGGGTAGTAAAGAGGGTATTATGCATATTTCTATGGCATATTTAAATGAAGGAGACGAAGTATTAATTCCAAACCCAGGATATCCAACATATCAATCTGTTACAAAATTAGTAGGAGCAAAACCTGTTTTTTACGAATTAGATGCAGCAAATAATTGGTTGCCAGATTTTGAAGTTTTAGAAGAATTAGATTTAAGTAAGGTGAAATTGATGTGGGTAAACTATCCGCACATGCCTACGGGAACTCAGCCGAATACTCATTTGTTTGAAGAATTAGTGGCATTTGCTAAACGACACGATATTTTAATCGTTAACGACAATCCGTATAGTTTTATATTAAATGAAGCGCCAAAAAGTATATTAAGTGTTGAAGGAGCAAAAGATGTTTGTTTAGAACTTAATTCGTTAAGTAAAACCTTTAATATGGCGGGGTGGCGTGTAGGAATGGTAGTTGGGGATAATAAGCATATCAACAATATTTTAAAGGTAAAGAGCAACATGGATTCTGGGATGTTTTATGGCATCCAAAAAGGAGCCATAGAAGCTTTAAAATGCTCAGAAATGTGGTTTGTTACTTTAAATAGTGTGTATAAACAGCGTCGCGATTTAGTTTGGAAATTGGCAGATGCTTTAAACTGTACTTACGATAAAAATGCAACAGGTCTTTTTGTTTGGGCTAAATTACCAGCTCATATAAAAGCAGAAGCATATATAGATTCGGTACTTAAAGACAACCATATTTTTATTACGCCAGGAACCATTTTTGGTAATAAAGGAGAAGGATATATTCGGTTTTCTTTATGTGCAACAAACGAAGTCTTAGAAGAAGCTATAAAAAGAGTAGAATAAGTATTCAGTTTGCAGCAAACAGTAATATAGATCGTAAAATATAAAATAGTAATTAATAAGTCTTCCCTCAGGGAAGATGTCTCAAAGAGACAGATGGGATGAAAAATATATACATTATAGGAATAGGGTTAATAGGCGGAAGCCTTGCTATAGATATTAAAAAGAATAATCCAGAAGCTATTATTCACGGTATTAGTAGAAAACAAACGACGCTTGATGAAGCCTTATCACTTAATTTAATTGATAAAAAAGCAACCTTAGATGATATTGAAAATGCCGATTTGGTTATTGTATCCATTCCTGTAGATGCCACAGTAAAGTTATTGCCAAATATTTTGGATAAGATCCCCGATTCGGGACTGGTTGTAGATGCTGGATCTACCAAAGTTGATATATGTAAAGTTGTTGAAAATCATCCTAAGCGTAGAAACTTTTTAGCAATGCATCCTATTGCAGGAACTGAACACTCTGGACCTTCTGCTGCAATTCCTAATTTGTTTATAGGTAAAACAAATATTGTTTGTGAAGTCGAAAAAACAACATTCAAACTTCAAGAAAAAGCATTAAAACTTTTTGGAGACATAGGAATGCGTATTCGCTACATGAATCCGGAAGCACACGATAAACACATCGCATATATGTCGCACTTATCACATATAAGTTCATTTATGTTGGGAAAAACAGTAATAGAAAAAGAAAAAAACGAGCGCGATATTTTTGATATGGCAGGTAGTGGATTTGCTTCCACAGTTCGTCTGGCAAAGAGCTCTCCAGAAATGTGGACGCCCATATTTAAACAAAATAAAGAGAATGTCATTGAAACTTTAAAGGAATACATCAATAACCTAAATCAGTTTAAAGAACTTATGGAGAAAGATGATTTTGAAGAAGTGTACAATGAAATGAAAAATACGAATCATATAAAACAAATTTTAAACGGAATAGCTTAATCGGCTAAATATTAAGTAAAATGGAGAATAAAAAAGAAATGAGAAACTGGTTGGATGCATTGAATTTAGATCATCCTTTGGTTATTGCAGGACCTTGTAGTGCTGAAACAGAAGAGCAAGTATTAAAAATAGCGCATGAGCTAAAAGATACAGATGTTAGCTATTTTAGAGCTGGTATTTGGAAACCAAGAACAAGACCAGGAATGTTTGAAGGTGTTGGTGCATTGGGTTTAAAGTGGCTACAAAAAGTAAAAGAAGAAACAGGAATGAAAACCTGTACAGAAGTAGCTAATGCTGCTCATGTAAAATTAGCTTTAGAGCATGACGTAGATTTATTATGGGTAGGAGCACGCTCTACAGTAAGTCCATTCATTATGCAAGAAATTGCAGATGCTTTACAAGGAACCGATAAGCCTGTATTGATTAAAAATCCAGTAAATCCAGATTTGTCTTTATGGTTAGGGGGTATTGAAAGAATATATAAGGCAGGAGTTAAAAACATTGGAGCTATTCATAGAGGGTTTTCAACATATCAAAAAACCAAATATAGAAACATTCCTGAATGGCAATTGGCTATCGAGTTTCAAAATAAATTCCCGGATATTCCTTTAATTAATGACCCGTCGCATATTACAGGTAATCGTGATATGATTTTTGATGTATCTCAAACGGCTTTAGATTTAAATTTTGATGGATTAATGATCGAAACACATTACGATCCAGAAAATGCATGGAGCGATGCTGCACAGCAAGTAACACCTAGTACTTTGGTGCAAATCATGAAAGATCTTAAAATTAGAAAAGAAACAAATGCTGAAGCTGAGTATAATAGCGCATTAGATAATTTAAGAGCCCAAATTGATATTGTAGACAACCAGATTATTGGTTTATTAGGAAAGCGTATGGTAGCTGCTGATGGTATTGGAGCCCTTAAAAAACAGAAAAATGTTGCCGTATTACAATCTAAACGATGGAATGAGATTTTAGGAAAAATGGTTTTAGAAGGACAAGATCATGGACTTAGTGAAGAATTTATCTTAAGAATGTTTAAAGCTATTCATCAGGAATCCATTAATCATCAGGAGAAGATAATTAATGGGTAAAATATATTATATAAAGAAAGCCTCGCAATTGCGAGGCTTTTTTCATTTTTCAAATACAAAACAAAACTATTGCTTGTTTCTTTTAAAAATATAACGAGTTATAAAAATACCTTTACCATCACTTTTACCAGCGTCACTTTCTACAGCACTGGTTACAAAAGCTAATTCCCAACCCTCTTCTATCATTGTGTTGATTTTAGAAGTAATCAAAGCATCGTTAGCAGCAATGTTCTGGAAACGAATCCCTCCAATGTTATAAAAGTTTAACAATTTTGTTTCGTCAAAATCTTTAACTCTTATGTCTCCACGCTTAGATTTATTACGAGTGTTGTCATCTTCAGTTTGTGTGCTAGTGTATTCTTTGTAATCTTTTTTTTCGTTAGCACTAATAATTCTGGAACGTCCAATACCATTAGGAACAATAGACTCGACACTAGTAACAACCTTGTACTCTACTTGAGCATTGGTGTCTATAAAAGAGAATAACGCAATAATAAAAACTAAAAGTAATTTTTTCATAATAGAGATGTTTTTTAAATTAATAATTACAAGATTAAACAATATCTATACCAAAAAAAAGATTTTTAATTTTACATTTGGAAAAATATGACAGGACTCGTTTACAAATCTACAGGAAGTTGGTACACGGTAAAAACCGATTTGGGCCATACTTATGAATGTCGTATAAAAGGGAAGTTCCGTATAAGAGGCATTAAAAGTACAAACCCTATAGCGGTTGGTGATATGGTGGACTTTGAACTTGAAAGCGATAATAATCAAGAGTCTGGTATTATACATAAGATTCACGATAGGTCAAATTATATTGTTAGGAAATCGGTTAATTTATCAAAGCAGACGCACATTATTGCTGCCAATTTAGATCAGGTTTTTTTAATGATTACCATTAACAATCCGCCTACATTAACGAGTTTTATCGATCGCTTTTTAGTAACAGCTAATGCCTACTCTATTAAAACGGTATTGTTGTTTAATAAAGTAGATACTTATGATGAAGAAACACTTCTAGAGGTTAAATACCTTGCGCATGTTTACAGGAAGGTAGGATATGAATGTATAGGTGTTTCAGCTAAAACTGGCAAAAACGTAGATAAGGTAAAAGGACTAATGAGAGGGAAGGTTAGTATGTTTTCCGGACATTCAGGGGTTGGTAAATCTACACTTGTAAATGCCATTGAACCGGCTTTAAATATTAAAACAAAAGAAATTTCGACACAGCACATGCAAGGGCAGCATACAACAACCTTTGCAGAAATGTTCGACTTAAATTTTGGAGCTAAAATTATTGATACACCAGGAATAAAAGGTTTTGGGGTGGTAGATATGGATAAGGAAGAAGTTGGTGATTATTTTCCAGAAATATTTGAATTGAAACAAGACTGTAAATTTAATAATTGTTTGCACTTACAAGAACCCAAATGTGCTGTTAAAAAGGCATTGGATAATGATGAGATAGCATTTTCGCGCTACAGAAGTTATTTGCAAATTATTGAAGGAGAAGATGAGCATTACAGAACTGATAATTGGGAATAATCCCCATTGTCCTTCGGATATTTCCCCAAAAGGGAAAAATAAATATGAATCAAATAGCTCCCTTTCCTTTGGAAAGGGTTAGGGATAAGAAAATGAAAGCGGTAATTCAAAGAGTTTCAAAAGCAAGCGTAACCATAGAAGGGAAAAAAGTAGCGTCTATTTCAACAGGGCTTTTGGTGCTTATAGGTATTGTTAATGAAGATACAACAGAGGATATTAAATGGTTGACTAACAAAATAGCAAATCTTCGTGTTTTTGGTGATGAAAACAATATCATGAATACCTCTTTGTTAGATGTTAATGGTGATGCTATTGTGGTAAGTCAATTTACTTTACATGCTTCTACAAAAAAAGGCAATAGACCAAGTTATATTAAAGCGGCAAAACCAGATATTGCTATTCCACTGTATAAAAGTTTCGTAAAACAGTTAGAAAACAACCTGGGTAAAAATGTACAAACGGGACAATTTGGAGCCGATATGAAAGTGGAGTTGATTAACGACGGACCCGTAACAATAATAATCGATTCTAAAAACAAAGAATAATGGCATCTATATTTGGGCATGGTGTGGTTGGCTTTACATTAGCTAAAATCATTGATAAACACAATGCAAAATGGCTTATAGTCTTTGCTGTATTTTCAACCATTCTTCCAGATTTTGATGTTATAGGTTTTAGATTTGGTATACCTTACGAGCATCCCATGGGACATCGGGGATTTTCACATTCCATATTATTTTCGGTTATATGGGCCTTTGTTTTGATGATCTCTCTGGGTAGAAAAAATAAAGGCGTCTGGTTTTTGGTTATCTTTTTATCAACTCTTTCACATGGTCTTTTAGATGCTATGACATCAGGCGGGATGGGTGTTGGGTTTTTAATTCCATTTGATAATAGTCGTTTTTTCTTTCCATTTCGAGAGATACAAGTATCACCCTTGGTATCAAAGATTTTTTTTCGGAATGGGGAATAAAAGTGCTATTTAGCGAGTTTAAATATATTTTTATCCCATCTTTTCTTATATTATTTGTGAGATTTTTAATTTATCGAACGAAAGTTTTTTAGATGATAAAAACTGAGCTTTCTCATATAATAATCAGTCTGATACAAATACCTTTGACTTTATAAAGACACATAAAATATGATTGTAAAAAAAATTATGAGTATTCTTATTTTACTCATTACTTTATCTGTTACTTCTCAAGAAAATTTATATCAGAGTTTAATCCTTCCAGAAAACCTAATAAAAAATGCAAATGCAGTTCTTAGAAAAGATGATACTCAAATAGAAATTTCTTCAGTAAAAAAATTAATTCATAAATATAGACGAGTAGTAACCATATTAAATAAAAAAGGTGATGATTATTTAAAAGCATTTGTCCATTATGATAATGAAATTAATATAAAAAGATTAAATGCTTTTGTTTATAATAAGTTAGGTCAAGAAATTAAAAAGTTTAAGAAAAATGATTTTAAGGATGTTGCTGCAGTAAGCAGTTTTTCTTTATACGAAGACAGTAGAGTAAAATATTTAGAATATACTCCTATTGAATATCCTTATACTGTTGAATTCGAATATACAACGGAGACTTCTAATACTGCTTGGATTCCTTTTTGGAGGCCGTTGGAAGGATATCTTATAAGTACACAAAATAGTTCGTTTAAAATTATTTATGATGCTTCTGTTGGAATGAATAAAAAAGAGAAAAACTTTTCTGGATATAATATTATAGATAATTCCGAAGCAGGCATTTTGAATTATGAAGCTAAAAATATTGAAGCTTTAAAGCCAGAACAAATGAGTCCAGAATTTAAAATTATTGGGCCTAGATTATTAGTGTCAGCAAAGAACTTTTATTATGGAGGATTTTATGGTTCTGCTGAAGATTGGACCAGTTTAGGGAAATGGTTTAATGATAATCTACTTGTTGGAAGATCAAGTCTTACTAAAGCTACAGAGGCACAAATTAAGGAATTAGTTACAGGTATTGATGATCCTATTGAAAAAGCTAAAATTGTATATCAATTTGTACAAGATAATACCAGATATATAAGTGTTCAAGTGGGTGTGGGTGGTATGCAACCAATTTCAGCTTTAGATGTAGATAAAGTAAAGTATGGAGATTGTAAAGGGTTAACAAATTATACAAAAGCTTTGTTAGATGTAGTTGGTGTTCCTTCTAATTACACAAGGTTATATGCTTCTCCCGATAGTCAAATTGGAGTTGAGAAAGATTTTACTTCTTTTGTTGGTCAAACGAACCATGTCATTCTAAATATTCCACAAGAAGACAAAGATGATATCTGGTTGGAATGCACAAGTCAAAAATTACCTTTTGGTTTTATTGGCGATTTTACAGACGATAGAGATGTATTAGTTATAACACCCGAAGGAGGTAAAATCCAACACACAAAAAAATACAAAACAGAAGAGAGCGTCCAGCAAATAAAAGGGAATTATTCGATTTCAAATAACGGGGCTATTGAAGCTAATGTCAATATTAACTCTAAAGGCATACAATATGATGATAAATATTGGTTAGAAACCGAAACAGAAAGAGACCTCGATAAGCATTATAAAAAAAGATGGGGCTATATTAATACCATTAAAATGAATAGTATGCACATCACTAATAATAAAGAAACTATTGAGTTTGTTGAAGATATTAGTTTTCAGGCAACTAACTATTCTAAAAAAATAGGTGATAGGATGTTGATTACGCTGAATGCCTTAAATAGAAATACAGAGATACCAGACCGTTACAGAAATAGAAAACACCCTCTTAAAATTAAAAGAGGATTTAAGGATATTGACGAGGTCGAAATTAAATTACCACAAGATTATAAAGTAGAATCTAAGCCCAATAATAAAATCATTGAAAATAAATTTGGAAGTTATAAATCAGAAATAATTGTTAAAGATGAAAGTACACTTATATATAAAAGAGAATTTACAGTAAACGATGGTGAGTTTCCTAAAGAAGATTATGAGGCGTTTAGGGATTTCTATAAAAAAGTGAATAAACAAGACAACGCAAAAGTAGCATTAATTAAAAAATGATTAAATGAAAATCACAACGATTTTATTTAGCTTATGCTTTACAATAACAGCATTTGCTCAAGATTACAAATTCGGAAAAATTTCTAAAGAAGAGTTACAAGAAAAATTTAACCCGTTAGATTCTTCGGCAAGTGCCACATATTTGTATAAAAATAGAAGAACCTTTTTTCAATATCAGCAAGGAGAGGGGTATAGTTTAATAACCGAGATACACGAGCGAATAAAAATATATAATCAAGAAGGTTTTGATTATGCTACCGAACAATTGAGTTTATATAAAAGTGGAAGTGATCGTGAAGAGGTAAATAATATAAAAGCTTATACTTATAATTTGTTAAAAGGCAAAGTAGAAGAAACTAAGCTGACGAAAGATGGTATTTTCAAAACTGAAAAATCTAAATATTTTGATGAATTAAAATTTACTATGCCAAATATTAAAGAGGGTAGTGTTGTTGAGTTTAGATATAGAATTTCGTCACCTTTTTATTGGAATGTAGATGATTTTAATTTTCAGTATGATATTCCAGTAAAAAAACTAGATGCTAAATTTGAGGTGCCTGAGTATTTTGTTTTTAAAACGAATGTTAAAGGATTTTTGCCAATAATGCCTAAAACAGAAACAGAAAGAGACAAAATTACTTTTACAAGTAAAACGAGGTCTGGTGGCAATCTGAATGGAGCTACAAGAACAACATTTAACTCATCAGATGTAGAATTTGTTAAGAGCATATCATCATATCATCTTAAAGATATACCAGCATTAAAAGAAGAACCTTATGTAAATAGTATAAATAATTATAGGTCGTCTATAAAATATGAGTTGTCTTACACAAAATTTCCCCAGTCTACTGTTAATTACTATTCGACAACATGGGAAGATGTAGTAAAAACAATTTATAAGAGCTCTAACTTTGGAGGTGAATTAAATAAAACAAGCTACTATAAAGATGAGTTAGATGCTATAATTGGGTCTATATCTGGACCAATGGAACGTATAGCTTTAATTTTTGATTTTGTCAAATCCAGGGTAAAGTGGAATGGGTATTATAGTAAATACACTAGTGAAGGCGTTAAAAAAGCATTCAAAGATCAAGTAGGAAATGTTGCAGAAATAAATTTAATGTTAACGTCTATGCTAAAATATGCGGGTTTAAATGCCTATCCGGTTTTAGTAAGTACAAGGAGAAATGGTGTTCCGTTATTTCCAACAAGAGAAGGCTATAATTATGTTGTTAGTTATGTTAAACTTTCAGATGGGTATATTCTTCTAGATGCTACTAATAAATATAGTGTTCCCAATGTTTTACCGTTTAGAACGTTAAATTGGCAGGGACGGGTAATCTCCGATAAAGGAGGGTCTACATTAGTAGATTTATATCCCAAGGAAAAATCAAAGAATAATATTTCTATGATCATCAGTTTAGATGAAGATGGGACTATAAAAGGTGGCTGTAGAAATATTAAAACAAGCCATAATGCTTTGAGGTACAGAGAACGTTATGATAATGTTAATAAGGAGGATTTTATAGAAAAATTAGAAAACAAACACGGAGGTTTAGAGATTTCAGAGTTTAAAGTAACAAACGAGTTAAATTTGTCGAAACCAGTAGTGGAGTCTTTTAAATTTATAAAAGAAAGTCAAGCAGATATTATAGGAGATAAAATATATTTTTCACCAATGTTTTTTTTAAAAACAGCAGAGAACCCCTTTAAATTAGAAAATAGGGAATTCCCTGTTGATTTTGGGTATCCATCCACTTCCAGATATAGAATTACAATAAATTTGCCCGAAGGGTATAAGGTAGAGTCGATTCCAGAATCAGTAGCCTTTAGTATGCCAGATAATTTAGGATTATTTAAATTTAATGTAATAAATAAAGGAGTCTCAATTCAATTGTTAGTAGATGAAACTATTAATCAATCGATTATTTTACCTACATATTATGCTACTTTAAAAGAGTATTTTAAACAAATTATTGAAAAAGAAAATGAACAAATAGTATTAACTAGAATATAATGGATATTAAAAACGCACAAAAAATAGTTGACAATTGGATACATGAACATGGTGTTCGCTATTTTAATGAACTTACTAATATGGCTCAACTTACTGAGGAGGTAGGTGAAGTAGCCCGCATTATTGCAAGACGTTATGGAGAACAAAGTGAAAAGGAAAGCGATAAAGATAAAGACCTAGGAGAAGAATTGGCAGATGTTTTATTTGTGGTCTTATGTTTAGCAAACCAAACAGGTGTTGATTTACAAAAAGCATTTGACAAAAGAATGGACAAGAAAGCAAAACGAGATCATGATAGACACCATAATAACGAAAAATTAAAGTAAATTTGCAGCTTGTTTAAAAGAGAATCCATAGGGCATGCAAATTACACTTCAAAAATCTACAATTGCTAAGCAATCTTCAATTCAAATAACAGGATCTAAAAGTGAATCCAATAGATTATTACTTTTAAAAGCACTATATCCCGAAATTAGTCTTGATAACGTGTCTAATTCTGATGATAGTAATTTAATGACTAATGCTTTAACTACAAATTCAGATTTAGTTGATATCAACCATGCAGGAACAGCCATGCGTTTTTTAACAGCTTATTTTTCTGTTCAAGAAGGAAGAGAAGTGACGTTAACGGGATCTAAACGAATGAAGGAACGCCCTATTGAGGTTTTAGTAGAAGCACTTCAAGAGCTTGGAGCAGATATTAGTTATGTTGAGAATGAAGGATATCCACCAATAAAAATAACAGGGAAGAAGTTAACTAAACATAAAGTGTCTTTAAAAGCAAATGTAAGTAGTCAGTACATTTCTGCTTTATTGCTTATTGCTTCTAAGCTTGAAAACGGATTAGAGCTAACCTTGGAAGGCGACATAACATCGGTTCCATACATAAAAATGACGCTTAGTTTGTTAGATGAAATTGGAGTAGAATCTTCATTTAATGGAAATGTTATTACAGTAAAACCAGCACTCAATAATCCACAACCAAAAACCTTAACAGTAGAGTCAGATTGGTCTTCAGCATCCTATTATTTTAGTATTGCTGCAATTAGTGAAGTAGGGACAGAAATTACATTGTCATCATATAAAGAGAACTCTTTGCAAGGTGATTCTGTTTTAGTAGATATTTATAAGCATTTTGGAGTCAGTACCACTTTTAATGATAATAGTAGTGTTACTTTAAAGAAAACGTTCTCAAATATAGAACCATTGACTTTAA
Organism: Flavivirga abyssicola; assembly: GCF_030540775.2. GTDB lineage: Bacteria > Bacteroidota > Bacteroidia > Flavobacteriales > Flavobacteriaceae > Flavivirga > Flavivirga abyssicola. Next base: position 2,445,443 of record NZ_CP141266.1, read on the forward strand.
ATTTAAAAAACGCTCCAGATATTGCACAAACGATAGCAGTTACATGTTTTGCTTTGGGAATATCTTGCGATTTAACAGGACTTCATACTCTTAAAATTAAAGAAACTGACAGATTGGTTGCTCTAAAAAATGAAATAGAAAAATTAGGAGGAAGTGTTGAAATCACAGATAAATCCTTGCATTTACCAACTTCTAATGAGATTAATGAACTGGTTTCCATTGAAACCTATCACGATCATAGAATGGCAATGGCATTTGCACCTTTAGCGCTTAAAACAGCCATAAAAATTGAAGATGCGATGGTCGTTTCCAAATCATATCCAACTTTTTGGGACGACTTAGAATCTATCGGATTCAAAATAACTAAATAATAATCACTCATTTACTTGACAATCCCTATTCGCAGATTGTATATTTGCAGCTTTCAAAAAAAAAATAAAATTACTTGCTAAATAAACCTTTCATTATTATTGGTCATTTTTTGATCTAAGATTATAATATTGAAAAGCAGCATTTTTTATATTAAACAATAAAAACTAACAAATGAAATTATCAAACTTTGGTTTCAATCTTCCAGAAGAATTATTAGCAGAATATCCAGCAGAAAACAGAGACGAGTCGCGTTTAATGGTTTTGAATAGAAAAGAACAAACCATTGAGCACAAAATGTTCAAGGATTTAATAGACTATTTTGACGAAGAAGATGTATTAATACTTAATAATACTAAAGTATTTCCTGCAAGATTATATGGTAATAAAGAAAAAACAGGAGCAAGGATAGAAGTGTTCTTATTAAGAGAATTAAATGAAGAACAACGTCTTTGGGATGTTTTGGTAGACCCTGCACGTAAAATTAGAATTGGGAATAAGTTGTATTTTGGTGATGATGATACGTTAGTAGCAGAAGTTATAGATAATACGACATCTAGAGGGCGTACATTACGTTTTTTATATGATGGATCTTATACCGAATTTCGCAGAAAATTAAACGAGCTTGGAGAAACACCACTTCCAAAGTATATAAAAAGAGATGTAGAACCAGATGATGAAGACCGTTACCAAACCATATACGCAAAAAACGAAGGTGCTGTAGCTGCACCAACTGCGGGCCTTCACTTTTCTAAACACTTACTAAAAAGGTTGGAAATTAAAGGTGTAGATTTTGCTGAAGTCACTTTGCATGTAGGTTTAGGAACTTTTAATCCAGTTGAAGTAGAAGATTTATCGAAACACAAAATGGATAGTGAAGAGCTGAAAATTGATGAAAAAGCAGTGCATATTGTAAACAAAGGTATAGAAAATAAAAGGCGCGTTTGTGCTGTAGGGACTACAGCTATGCGTGCTATAGAAAGTTCTGTATCATCAAATGGTAAACTAAATGAAATTGATGGATGGACTAATAAATTCATTTTCCCTCCATACGATTTTAGTATCGCTAATTGTATGATTACCAATTTTCATACCCCAAAATCAACATTATTAATGATGGTATCTGCATTTGCTGGACATGATTTTATCAAAAAAGCATACGAAGAAGCTGTAAAAGAGAAATATAAGTTTTACAGTTATGGAGATGCTATGTTAATTATATAAACTGGATCAATTCAATGAACTCATTTAGCCTTTTTGGATTTAAGCGAAAATTAGAAGTTTTTGCCTCTGTTGAAGACTTTTTTGAGTTGCATAGCAGAGCTACGGGAGGAAAAAAAGACAAAAACAGAGCTGAAAACAGCAATTTTTTAGCAAATTGAAAAAGTCTAAATGAGTTCAATATTAAAAATAGTAATTAGCCTCTTTTAAGAGGCTTTTTTCTTGTGTTGAATTCATTATTTATAGGGATTTATAAAAAAAGGAAACGTTCTATGATTGCTAATAGCCCTTGAAAAAGAGTTTCTATTCCTCAAATATCGAAATTTGAAAAACCGTTCACTATTTTTGCAACACTTATGGCAGCAAGTAAAAAAGACATTCGTTCATTAACTAAAGACGATTTAAGAGCATTCTTTGTAAAACAAGGAGATAAAGCTTTTCGAGGTAACCAGGTTTATGAATGGCTTTGGCAAAAGTCGGCGCATACTTTTAAGGATATGACCAATGTTTCAAAAGAAACACGTCAAATGTTAGAAGATAACTTTGTTATTAACCATATTGAGGTTGATACCATGCAACGGAGTAAAGATGGTACGGTAAAAAATGCGGTTCGATTGCATGATGGCCTAATAGTAGAATCAGTTTTAATACCTACCGCAACAAGAACAACGGCCTGTGTATCCAGCCAAGTAGGATGTAGTTTAGATTGTAAATTTTGTGCAACGGCGCGTTTAAAGCGTATGCGTAACTTGAATCCGGATGAGATTTACGATCAGGTAGTTGCTATTGATAAAGAAAGTCGTTTATATCATAATCGCCCGTTAAGTAATATTGTATTTATGGGTATGGGAGAGCCGCTTATGAATTATAATAATGTCATAAAGGCTATCGATAAAATCACATCTTCAGAAGGCTTAGGGATGTCTGCGAAGCGTATTACCGTATCTACATCGGGTGTGCCAAAAATGATAAAAAAAATGGCAGATGATGCCGTGAAATTCAATTTAGCTGTCTCTCTACATTCAGCGATTGATTCTGTTCGTACATCCATTATGCCCTTCAATGAAACCTTTCCTTTAGTAGATTTAAAAGAAGCATTAGAGTATTGGTATACAAAAACTAAACGTAAAATTAGTTACGAATATGTGGTTTGGAGAGGTATAAATGATACCCAAAAAGATATTGATGCCTTTGTGAAATTTTGCAAGTATGTACCATGCAAAGTTAACATTATTGAATATAATCCCATTGACGATGGTGAGTTTCAACAAGCTACGAATGATGCTTTAGAAAACTATATCAATACCCTGGAGAAAAATAGAATCGTTGTAAATGTACGCCGTAGTAGGGGGAAAGATATTGATGCAGCTTGCGGACAATTGGCAAATAAAAAATAAAAAAGAACTTCAAACCGAAGTTCTTTTTTATTTTATCTGTTAGAATAGTGTCATTTTTTGATTTTTTAAGAATAGCTATATAATTAAATTACGTAATATTTTTCTTAAACGAATATTTTATCGATTAAGCGTTTCTTTTTGAGATTAATAGAAAACCTATAGAATGAGAATTTTAGATAGCCTAGTAGTAATATCTTAACTTTATTAGTAATTTCGCTGAGATTAAGTTTGAATATTGAAAATAGTAGAGCAAATAAAGCAGCCAATAGCTTATGAGATGGATCTTTTCGAGCAAAAGTTTCAACTCTCTATGTCTAGTAAAGTGGCATTACTTAATAGAATTACACACTATATTGTAAACCGCAAAGGGAAGCAAATGCGCCCTATGTTCGTGTTTTTGGTTTCTAAAATGGTGTCTAATGGCGAAGTTAGTGAACGTACTTATAGAGGTGCTTCAGTTATTGAACTCATACATACAGCAACTTTGGTACACGATGATGTGGTTGATGATAGCAATCGCCGTCGTGGATTTTTCTCTGTAAATGCCCTTTGGAAAAATAAAATAGCAGTTTTAGTTGGTGATTACTTACTGTCTAAAGGATTGCTTTTAAGTATCGATAATGGTGATTTCGATTTACTCAAGATTATTTCTATTGCGGTTCGTGAAATGAGTGAGGGTGAATTACTTCAAATTGAAAAAGCCAGAAAACTTGATATTACAGAAGATGTTTACTACGAAATTATTCGTCAGAAAACAGCAACCCTAATTGCCGCTTGCTGTAGTTTAGGGGCAGCATCTGTAAAACCAGAGTCGAAACATGTAGAGTCCATGCGAAAGTTTGGGGAACTTATTGGTATGGCGTTTCAAATAAAGGATGATTTGTTTGACTATGGAGATACCCAAATAGGAAAACCTACAGGGATAGATATCAAAGAGCAAAAAATGACGTTACCTTTAATTTATGTTCTCAATCAATCTTCAAAAAAAGACAAAAACTGGCTCATTAATTCTATAAAAAATCATAATAAAGATATCAAACGTGTTAAGGAAGTTATTGCTTTTGTGAAAAATAATGGGGGTTTGGATTATGCTATAAAGAAAATGAAAGCATTTCAAGATGAGGCACTACAAATGCTTCAAACATTTCCAGAATCAGATTATAGAAATTCACTGGAACTTATGGTGAATTATGTGATTGATAGGAAGAAGTAACTGATTTTCAATTTGAGAATAGCCTATTTTTATACTTTGTTAGCCAGAGTTTCTTCTTTCATTTTTTTTATGAAATACGTTATCTCTTTTTCTAATTTAGAAGTCATTTTTACCACTATTAAGGAAGACATAATTGTAAGTATTCCTAATCCAATAGAAATCATTTTTTCTCCTCTATAAAAATCACTTTTCAAAACTCTCACAGAAGTCCATATTACTGAGAATCCTAAAAATAATATTGTTGGAATGCAAGTTTTGAAAAATTCATATTGATGCCGCATATTTTCATAGCGCTTTGTTATGAACTCATTTTTTTGTTTGGTTACAAATAGAAAATTATCAATTTCAATAAAATTTTGTTTAGACTTAAAAAGTTTTGTGTTAAATAAATAAGTAGCAATGCCTCCAATAGTATAAGAAAAAATTAATGTTGGAATAGCTACGATTACTCCCCAAGTTGATGATTTTGCTAACTCTTCAACAAAAGGATAAATATTATATATTCCACAGGCAAACATGAAAATAGAAACAAGCCATACAGTTCCAATTGCTAACTTTAGGGTAAATATGTCTAAGTTAAACTTTTCCATCTTTAATTATATTAATAATTTATAGGTTGAGCTAAACCAATATAGCTGAAAATTTTTACAAATCCAAGTGTTTCATTTTTAGGGTTTTAGTTCTTTTCAATTACATTTATAGAAATATTTAAAAGCTTGGGCAACCATTAGCACAAAATTTGCGTCTATAAAAATAGAAGGCTAAATGAAATCATTTTTGAAAGTAATACAATTGCATAAAGACGAATCGTCACTTATAAAAAAAGCGATTAAAAATAATCGTGAAGCACAGCACGTCTTGTTTGAAATACATGCTCCAAAAATGCTAAGTGTATGTAGATATTATATAAAAGATTTACAACAAGCCGAAGAAGCGATGCTTAACGGTTTTTTTAAAGTGTTTTCTAATTTAAAAAGTTTTAAAAATGAAGGGAGTTTTGAAGGTTGGATTAGACGGATTATGGTAAGGGAATCTATTTCCTTTTTAAGACAAAAAAAACGAATAGAGTTTTCTGTTGAGGACTTTGAGTTTAGCAACGATTATACAAATGATATGAGTACTGAGATAGAAGTTGCCGAAATACAGCAACTTATTGATGCGCTTCCAGAAGGCTATAAAATGGTATTTGTTATGTATGCTATACAAGGGTATAAACACTACGAAATAGCAGAGATTCTGAATATTACAGAAGGCACATCAAAATCGCAATTGTTTAAAGCACGAAAGTGGCTTCGAGAAAAAATTAAAGAATTAAATAAAACAACAAGCTATGGCACCCATTAAATTTGAAGAAAGCATAAAGGATAAGCTTGATAAAAGAACATTGCAACCATCTAATAATGCATGGAATAAACTTTCAGAGCGTTTAAGTGACCAAGAAAAAAAGAAAGGTAAAAGACCGATCTTATGGATAGGTTTGGCAGCGAGTATTATTGGGGTAATGCTAGTAATTTCTCAGTTTTTTAATGACGGAATTATCGTGGATGATATTCATAAAACAATAGCAGTTCCAGAAGTTAAGGAGGAAAATAAAAATAATGCAGTAATAGTTGAAACTAATGTTAATAGTGTAAAGGCCTCAGAAACTATTCAGATAAATAAAGATGAAGTTATTAAAAAATCATTAAAAAAGCCAATTCTTAACAAATCGGAATTTAATAAAGAACAAATAGCTGATAATCAAGAAAATAACATAAAAAAGCGTAAAAACAATCCTGTTAATCCTGTTGAAGTAACATCAGCGCCTTTAACTTTTGAACAAGAAAAAATACAAGCAGTTGCAAGCCAAATACAAGCTTTAAAAGATAATAACAAAGTTACAGACGAAGCTATTGACGCTTTATTACTAGAAGCTCAAAAAGAAATCAGGTTAAATCAATTATATAATGAAGCTACAGGAGTGGTGGATGCTAATTTATTACTTCAAGACGTTGAAGCAGATTTAGATCAATCCTTTAGAAGTAAAGTTTTTGAAGCTATAAAAACAGGTTACGGTGCTGTAAAAACTACTGTAGCACATCGTAATGATTAACATATTCCTGTGTCACACTGAGCGCAGTCGAAGTGCAGAAAGGAATCTCATGAATTATAACTATAAATATCATCAAATCAATAATCAATAGATGCTGAAATAAATTCAGCAAGAAAAAAACGAACAGTTATGCAAACTATTACTAAGTATTTAGCACTTGTAGTGCTATGTGTAAGTGTGCAATTAATCAATGCACAAGACACCATTCAAAATGTAAATAATAAAGACAAAATCAAAGCTTTAAAAGAAATTAAAGAACACATTAAAAACGAAGAACGTGATTTTTTAAAAGTAGAAGTAGAAGCTATTAATATGCGTTTAGAAAAGGGAGAGATATCTAATGAAAAAGCGGAGATATTAAAAAAGGAAGTAGCAAAAAAGAGGGCTTTAAATATTGAAAATCGTATTTCAATTATAAATAATAAAATTGCTCTTTTAGAGCGTAATGAAGAGGGCTATAAGACCAACGAAGATGAAGAGTTGTCAAAAATAGGTTTCAGTGTAGGAGGTGAAGAAGGTGGTAGTTTTGCAGGTATTAAAATTAAAAGCAAAAACAAGCCAAAGGAATATGATTTACGGACCACCAGTGATTTTGTATTGGCTTTTGGTCTTAACAATGCTATTATTAAGGGACAAAAGCTTGATGATTCCCCATATAAGATTGGAGGCTCCCGATTTTTAGAATTAGGTTGGGCATGGAAAACGCGAGTATTTAAAAACACCAATTTTTTACGCTTTAAATATGGGTACTCTTTTCAAATAAATGGTTTAAAACCTGATGATAACAAATATTTTGTTCAACAAGGTAATCAAACTGTGTTGGAAGAATTTCCAGAAGATCTTAAAAAATCGAAACTGTCTATTACCAATTTAGTATTTCCTGTTCATTTTGAGTTCGGACCTTCAAAAAAGATTGATAAAGACACTTACTTTAGGTATTCCACAAGAAATCAATTCAAAATAGGCTTAGGAGGATATGCAGGTTTTAATATTGGTACGCGTCAAAAACTGAAGTATGAGTTGGATGGAGAAAAAATAAAAGATAAACAAAAACGTGATTTTAACACCAGTAATTTAGTTTACGGATTAAGTGGTTATATAGCTTTTGATGATGTCGCATTATATGTTAAATACGATTTATCACCTATTTTTAAAGATCAGATTGTGGACCAGAATAATATCTCAATAGGTATTAGGTTTGATGTGGATTAAAACTAAAGGTCTAAAAAGTGGTTAACCTTGTCATTCAGAGCAAAGCGAAGAATCTTATTTTACTCATAATCAGAGTCATTTGTTTTAAAGAGATTCTTCACAGCTTCGCTGATACCTTCGAAACAAAATATATTTTGTTTCTTGGTAATATTCAGAATGACACTTTTTAGACCTTTAGTTTTTTTAGAAAGATTGCAATAGATTGAATTTTTAATTTCAACTCTTTCTTTTATTCTCTTTAAAAGCATCAAATTCCGAAGGTGTTTTAACTTTAGGAAACGAATTGTTTTTCGTGTCAGTATCAGCATATTCGAAATTAGGATCTAAATTCACTTTCTTTACTTCTTTGTCCTTTATAAATGTTTTTTGGATTTCGTATTCGTTCCTACGCCAGATTTCGGCTGGAATCCTATTAATTTCTTTTGAGCCATCAGTAAATACCCACTCAATAGTAACAGGCATAACTAATCCTCCTACATTTTTAATAGTGATTTCGTAAATGTTTTTACCAGAAAGTTGTTTGCGCAATTCAGGTTCGTTAATTCTTGATAAAAATTGACCGTATGCAGCATCGGGTGTGGTGTTCATAGTAATCATTTCCGGACCACTTGAGAAATCTTTGGTTTGTGCTTGAACATTTTTCCCCGAAGCATCGATTTTTACTTTAGATGTGTTGTTTTGATCTTCTATGTTCGAATGCTCTTCATAGACTTTAAACCATTTTACATGACTTAATTCCATATCTACATGATCGGTTGTAAAAAACCAACCTCTGTAAAACCAATCTAAGTCTGTAGCTGTGGCATCTTCAAGTGTTCTGAATAAATCGGAAGGATTAGGGTGTTTATATTTCCAACGGTTGGCATATTCTTTAAAAGCTTCATCAAATAGTTCTTTTCCAATAATTGAATTGCGAAGCATTTGTAAACCAACGGTTGGTTTCAAATAAAAATTAGCACCAAATTGAGACATAAGCTCACTATCTGAAGTCGTCATAATAGGGCGTAAAATATTTTTATCACCGCTCATAAACGGAACAATGCTTTTTGGTGTTACACTATTAAAATCAGGGTAACGCTCTGCTACTGTTCTTTGGTGTAAAAAGGTATTTAAACCTTCATCCATCCACATCCATTTACGCTCATCTGAACTTACAATCATAGGGAACCAATTGTGACCTACTTCATGGATAATAGTTCCTATCATCCCCTGTTTAGCATTATTGCTTATTTTACCATTTTTTGGACGACCTCCATTAAAGCTAATCATAGGGAATTCCATACCAATATTAGATGTGTTTACAGAAATAGCAACAGGATATGGGTAATCGAAAGTCGCTTCAGAATATACTTCTAAAGCATGCATCACAGCTTTAGTGGACTCTTCCTGCCATACAGGTAGCCCTTCTTTAGGATAAAAAGACATAGCCATTACAGTATTGGTTGGCAACTTTACTGCTTGTGCATCCCACATAAATTTACGAGAGGAAGCAAAGGCAAAATCACGAACATTTTTAGCACTGAATTTCCACGTTTTTTGCTTTTTTGATTTCTGTTTTTCATTGGCTTCTGCTTCTTTTTTAGTAATAACCATTACGGGTTTGTCAAAAGACTTTCGAGCTTCATCCAATCGCTTACGCTGAGCTTTTGTTAGCACGGATTCACTATTTTGAAGCAAGCCGGTAGACGCAACAATATGATCTTCTGGTACAGTGATTTCAACGTCATAATCACCAAATTCCAGTGCAAACTCTCCAAGTTTTTGAAATTGCTGATTTTGCCAACCTTCTGTGTCATTATAAACAGCCATTCTTGGAAACCAATGTGCAATAAGATAAACAGTATTATCATCCGATGGAAAATATTCATAACCCTCCCGAGATAGTAAATACATACTTCTGTCGGTAATTGGGTAAGACCACGCTATTGAAAAACTTGTAGATTCCCCTGATTTAAGAAGCGTATTCAATTTAACCTTCATCATGGTATTGTTAACCATGGTTTTTATGTTTTTTCCGTTGGAATCTTTAACATATTTAATAGAATAACCAGCCGGAAAATCGATAGCTCTAGTAAGGAACTGCATTTGCCTCGAAGTCATGCCGTCTTTTATATTATTGTTTATACTTCCAAAATCTTCATTCCCTTTTTTGTTAACGTTTTGTTCAAGTTGTATCCATAAATAACTTAAATCATCTGGTGAATTATTATAATAAGTAATAGTTTCTTTACCAGATATGGTATTGTTCGTTTCGTCAAGGGTTACCTTAATTTTATAATTAGCCTGTTGTTGCCAATAATCCCTTCCAGGAGCACCACTAGCAGTTCTGTAGGTGTTAGGAGGTTTAATCATATTATCAATAGGTTCAAATTTACCTTGCCAGGGCTCTGTTTGGGCTTTAATAGATAATAAAGAAAATAGAGTAAAAAATAAATAAAATAAAAGTCTCATAGTCAGCCAGAATATTATTTGAATTAGTCAGCGACAAGATAGGAATTATTAATCTAAAACAACCAAGTTTTTTGTTGGTTAAAGTCTAAGTGTTCAGTACATTTGCGTCCCTAAAATATTTATAAACTATGAGTAAGAAAAAAGATTTAACATTTGATGTGTTAATTGAAATACCAAAAGGAAGTAGAAATAAATATGAATACGATTTTGCATTACACAAAATTCGCTTCGACCGTATGTTGTTTTCATCTATGATGTATCCGGGGGATTATGGATTTATTCCAGAAACTTTGGCATTAGATCAAGATCCATTAGACGTATTGGTTATGGGAACAGAACCAACATATCCTATGGTAGTTATGGAGGTTAGACCAATTGGTGTATTCCATATGACTGATGAAAAAGGGCCTGATGAAAAAATTATTTGTGTCCCGGTTTCTGACCCTATATGGAGTAATAATAAAGACATATCAGATTTAAACCCTCATAGGTTAAAGGAAATAGAGCATTTTTTCCAGGTATATAAAGATTTAGAAAAGAAAAAGGTTGATACCGGTGGATGGGGAAATGCTGAAGAAGCTAGAAAGATTTATCATGAATGTGTACTGCGTTATGAAAATAGCGAACACAAGAAAAAACGAACCTTTACTATTTAGTTGAAATTTTTTATTTAAAATTTATAAAACCATCCCAAATTATTAGGATGGTTTTTTTGTTTTCCAATTTTGGCACAAGAGAAATTTGGAACATAATTAAAGTGTAATTTCACTTAAATAAACAAGGAAAAACTAACATATGTCATTGTATTAAAGATAATATATTTAAACAGAGATTTGAATGTATTATCTTTAATTAATAGGGGCTTTTTTTATCACTTATATTTTCCTATTTTTAGCTTCGTTTAAAAATAATTAACTAATAACTAATAAAAGAACTTATTAATATGGAATTAATAGTGAAATTTTTACCAGTGTTTGGAGTTTTAGCTTTGGCTTATGTATTTATAAAAAGTGCATGGGTCTCCAAACAAGATCAAGGAGATGATAAAATGATTCGAATTGCTAAAAATATTGCCGATGGGGCAATGTCTTTTCTAAAAGCTGAATATAAAATTTTATCAATATTTGTAATTGCTGTTGCTGTTCTGCTGTATTTCAAAGGAAATGCAGAAGAAGGATCTAATGGTATGGTTGCTGTATCTTTTATAGTTGGAGCTATTTGTTCTGCCTTAGCTGGATTTATAGGAATGAAAGTTGCTACCAAAGCAAATGTAAGGACTACAAGTGCAGCAAGGACTTCTTTAGGAAAAGCTTTAGAAGTTGCTTTTGCTGGTGGTGCAGTTATGGGGCTTGGTGTTGTTGGACTTGGTGTTTTAGGTTTGAGTGGCCTTTTTATGATATATAGTGAAATGGGCTGGGGAATTAACGAAATCCTTAACGTATTATCAGGTTTTTCTCTTGGAGCATCGTCTATTGCGTTATTTGCTCGTGTTGGGGGTGGTATTTATACCAAAGCAGCAGATGTTGGAGCCGATTTAGTTGGTAAAGTAGAAGCAGGAATTCCAGAAGATCATCCTTTAAACCCTGCAACTATCGCAGATAATGTAGGGGATAATGTAGGTGATGTAGCAGGAATGGGAGCCGATTTATTCGAATCTTATGTAGGATCTATTATTGGTACTATGGTCTTAGGGGCTTTTATTTTAACCCCGGATTTTAATGGGTTAGGAGCTGTTTACTTACCGCTAGTATTAGCTGCAGTTGGTATTGTGATGTCTATTGTAGGAACATTTTTTGTGAAAGTAAAAGATGGTGGAAATCCACAAACAGCTTTGAATATAGGTGAATTTGGATCAGCAGGTTTAATGGTTATAGCGTCTTATTTTATTATTAATGCTTTAATACCAGAAACTGTTGAAGGTTTGCCTTTCGGAGCAATGGGCGTATTTTGGGCAACTATAGCTGGTTTAGTAGCTGGTTTAGCCGTTGGTAAAGTAACCGAATATTATACAGGAACTGGAAAAGGCCCTGTAACTTCTATTGTTAGACAATCTGAAACTGGTGCTGCAACAAACATCATTGCTGGTTTAGGTATTGGAATGATGTCTACTGCAATTCCTATTATATTAATTGCTGCGGCTATTTTAGTATCACACCATTTTGCTGGTCTATATGGTATTGCTATTGCTGCGGTAGGAATGCTGGCTAATACAGGAATACAATTAGCTGTAGATGCCTACGGACCAATTTCTGATAATGCCGGTGGTATTGCTGAAATGGCAGAGCTACCGAGTGAAGTTCGTGAACGTACCGATAAGTTAGATGCTGTAGGTAATACAACAGCAGCTATTGGTAAAGGGTTTGCTATCGCTTCTGCTGCCTTAACAGCATTAGCATTGTTTGCAGCTTTTATGAAAACAGCAAATGTTACCGCTATTGATGTGTCTCAACCTCAAATTATGGCAGGGTTATTAGTTGGAGGTATGTTGCCGTTTGTGTTTTCAGCATTATCTATGAATGCTGTTGGGCGTGCAGCTATGGCTATGATTGAAGAGGTTCGTCGCCAGTTTAGAGACATCCCACAATTAAAGGCAGCTTTGGAAGTGATGCGTAAGTATGATTCAGATATGAGTAAAGCTTCAGAAGAAGATAGAAAAATATTTGATGCAGCAGACGGTGTTGCAGAATACGATAAATGTGTGGCTATTTCAACAAAAGCATCTATTAAAGAAATGGTATTCCCTGGGCTTTTAGCTATTGCAGTACCTGTAGCTGTTGGGTTTATTGGCGGTGCAGAAATGTTAGGAGGTTTGCTTGCCGGGGTTACTACTTGTGGTGTGCTTATGGCGATTTTCCAATCTAATGCTGGAGGAGCTTGGGATAATGCTAAAAAGACTATCGAAGAACAAGGTAAAAAAGGAACAGATGCTCATAAAGCGGCTGTTGTTGGTGATACTGTTGGAGATCCTTTTAAAGATACTTCAGGGCCTTCATTAAATATCTTATTAAAATTAATGTCTGTTGTAGCATTGGTTATAGCACCTAGTATTGCATTGTCTTCTGATATTGTTACCGCTTACACTTCCGAAGGACATGAGATTGAAAATGTTGAAATTTCTAAAGAAATTAAAGTGAATATGACTAATAATGAAGATGGGACTGTTAAAGCAGTAGTGACTACAGTGACCATTGAGAATGATGAAGAATCTATTAGTTATGAGACTTTTAATGGAAATGAATCTGAAGTAAAAGCCAATATTGAAGCTTTAAAAGGAAGCTATAAAATAGCTGGTATTGAAGTTAAAGAAATTATTGAAGAGATTTAATAAATTCTTAATTAAGAAAAGAATACCTCTATAAAATAAGCTGTATTTTAAGCTTGTGTATAAAAATTAGACACGAATATTGCAGATTCGAACTAAGTAATCTGCGATATTCGTGTTTATTATATCTAGTTCTGTAATCATACTACAGATAGCTTAAAATTATATTTTCAAACCTTACTTGAAAGTAGTCTTTGTATTACTTTTTATTTGCAAGCACCAAGAATAAAACTTACATTTATAAAGTTAACATTTAACCAAAATAAAACTGAAATTATGGAAGGATACTGTGTAAAGTGTAAAAGCAAAAAAGAAATCAAAGATGCCAATGAAGTGACTATGAAAAATGGAAGGAAAGCAATGAAAGGAAGTTGCCCAACTTGTGGAACAGGCATGTTTAGAATATTAGGCAAGTCTTAGTTGTAAAAACCTACAAAGGCTCTGTTTTTTAATCTATCTAAATTGAACAAAATTTTTAACTAATATTTGACTACTATTGGGCTAGTCAGGTATTAATATGTTTTTTTCTAAATATAATTCCTATCTTATATTTCTCTTCTAAGAAATGTAACAATACCATTTTTGTGTAATTCTACTATATAGGTACTTAAAATAACCAATCTTATTAATAAGGCTATTTGCAAGAAGTAATTTTGTAAATTGCGCTACTTATAATTTAGATGTAAAATAGTATGGTTACTTTAAAACAGTTAGCAAAAGAGTTAAATGTTTCTATTTCTACAGTTTCAAAAGCATTAAACAATAGCGAAGAAATTGGGGAAGATACTGTTAAGCGAGTTAAAGAACTTGCTGAGCTGTATAACTATACACCTAATAAAGTTGCTTTAAGTTTAAAGCAAAATAAAACGAAAACCATTGGAGTTATAATCCCTAATATACTTAACCACTTTCTGGCTAAAGTACTTTTTGGTATAGAAAGAGAAGCAAATAATTTGGGTTATAATATAATTACCTGTATCTCTAACGAATCTTTAGAAAAGGAAAAGGAAAGTCTATTATTACTTGCAAATGGAAGTGTAGACGGGTTTATATTATCAGTAGCAGAAGAAACTCAAATTAAGAATGAAGTAGATCATTTTAAAAAGACTATTAGTCAAGGCTTGCCTATTGTTATGTTTGATAGAGTGGCCCATGATGTGTTATGTGATAAAGTCATTGTAGATGATTTTGATGCGACTTATAATGCAACTAAGGGCTTATTACTTGAAAATCGCAAAAACATAGCCTTTGTTAGTAATGTTAGTGATTTAAGCATTGGTAAATTAAGAGAAAGAGGTTATTGCAAGGCGATATTGGAACATCATACTCAAGAACCCCTAATTTTGAAAATAAAAAAGAAAGATGATCACCAGAAAACAATAAAATCCTTTCTAAAAAAGAATAAGAATATAGATGGAGTAATAGCTGCAGATAGCTCTTCTGGTATTATAGCTATTAATACAGCAGTTAATTTAGGCTTTAAAGTACCAAAAGATATGTCGGTAATAGGTTTTGCTAGTAAAGCAGATTCAAATCATTCCTTACCAAGATTAACTACAATAAGACAACACGCGAAAGTAATTGGAGCAAATGCGGCTCAAATGCTAATTGATAGATTACAGAAAATGCACTTAAATGAAGATGTAAAGACAAAAATTGTTAAAACGAGTCTGGTAAAAACGAAGTCAACGCTTAAATAGTTTTTAACAGTTTATCAACAGTTTTATCTAAGAAAATAAACACTTAATCGTTAAAATCATACACTTTGTCGAATATATTTCGTCGGTATAGGGAGTTTGACCACTTTTACCGTGTCTAAGAGTGCGCCCCAAAAACATCCCTAAGTAATTCAAAGACCAATTAATTCATTTATTATTCCCTCTAAAAATATTTTGTAGAATCGTTACGCTTTTTATGTGTTCGATTTTAAGTTAATTATCCATTTTTCCCTCTTGTAAGACATTGTTTTTTAGTGTCTTATGTAGAATTTTGTTTTAAAAAAATAAAGAAAAATAAATAGTAATAACCTTAAAATCAAATATTATGAAAGCCCTAAAAATTACTTTATTCGTAACACTACTTATGTTAACTTTAGCATCTTGTACAAAACAAGACTTAAATGAAGATGATGTATTAAAAGCAGATGAAAATATTGAAGCAGCAACTAATACTGATATGCCTACTCCTTACACAGGTGGGAAAATAGATGACTAATTAATATATTTTAATATAAAGCTAGAATAGAGGTTCTTTATAATAATGTAAAGAACCTTTTTTATATAAATTAAAAAATTATAGATAAATTTGATAAAATAGTGAAATCTCCTTTTTTTGAAATTTATTTTATTTAATATACTATTGTTTTTCAGCTTTATTTTGTCATATGGGCAAAATAAAGATGTAGTAGTAATTGATTCTATTAAAAAAAGCTACATTAATAGAAAAAATCAAGATTCAATATCAATAGCTAAAGCAAACTATAATATTGCAGAAATATATAGAAAAACTACTCCCTTAACAGATAGTGCATATTATTATTACAATAATGCTGAAAAACTGTATAGAAAGTTGAATGATAAATTTAATACCGCTAAAGTTTTATACGGTATAGCAGTTATTCAAAAAAATGAAAAAGATTTTACTGGTAGTGAAGTAACATCTATTGAAGCTATTTCATTATTAGAGTCATTAGAAAAATCAAACAGTGTAAATCAATATATATCATATGTTTATAATAATTTAGGGATAGTTTTTGATGAGTTAGAACGATACGAAGAATCTGTTAAGTATTATAACAAATCCCTTGAATTAAAAAGAGAATTGAAGGGGGATTTTAAGAAAAGTATAGACAATACTTTGAATAATTTGGCTGAGAGTCACAAAAGGGCAGGTGAATATAATTTGGCAATTGGTTATTACAAAAAGCTGCTTGAAACCGAAAACCTTATAAAGAATCGTCCTGATATTTATGCTTTAGTTTTAGATAATTATGCTCACACATTATATTTATCAAAAAACCTAGAGCAAATTCCTAATTTGTATTTAAATGCTTTAAAAATTACTGATAGTATAGACTATAAAGGATATAACTCAATAATAATTAACCAACATTTAGCTGAGTATTATAATGGTATTAATAATAAGGACTCTGCTAAATTTTATGCTTATAGAGCTAAGAATATTTCTGAAAGATACCATAATGATGATTTGTTGAAATCACTTTTTTTACTTTCTGAAATAGAAGAGGGGGATATAGCAGCAAAACATCTAAAAGATTATGTAAAGTTAAGTGACAGTTTACAAAAAAATGAACGAGCTATAAGAAATAAATTTGCCAGAATTCGATTTGAAACCCAACAGATAGAACAAGAAAATGTTAGAATTGCCAAAGAACGGATGTGGCTTTTAATAATATCTGTAGTACTAATAATTTCCACTTTTTTATTATATATGGTAATTACCCAAAGAAATAAAAATAAGGAATTGAAATTTATTCAGAAACAGCAAGAAAAAAATGAAGAGATTTATAACCTAATGCTATCTCAAAATGAAAGCATAGAAGAAGCAAGAACTTTAGAGAAAAGGCGTATTTCTGAAGAGCTGCATGATGGGGTTTTAGGACGTTTATTCGGTACACGTTTAAGTTTGGATAGTTTAAATATGAGTAACAGTGAGGAGGCTATAAAAACTAGAGGCCAATATATAGATGAGCTTAAAATTATAGAGCAGGATATAAGGAAAGTATCACATGAGTTAAATACCGATTTTGTTTCAGGGTCAGGATTTATAGATATCATAAAAACATTCTTAGAAACACAAACAGCAGTCTATGAACTTAGCTATAATTTAGAGCATGATGATACGATTCATTGGGATGAAGTACCTAATAAAAATAAAATTCACATATATAGAATTATTCAAGAAGCGCTCCATAATATACACAAACATGCAAATGCAACGGAAGTAAATATTAGTTTTAAATTAAAAAATAATGTAATTTGCCTAATAATGAGTGATGATGGTTCTGGGTTTGATGTTAATAAAGCTAAGTCTGGTATAGGAAGAAAGAACATGAATTCCAGGATAAGTGATATAAATGGAAGTATAAATATAGTGTCTAAAAAAGATATAGGAACTACAGTAACCATATACGCCCCAATTACCTAAAACAAAATTTATTATGAGTGAAAAAATAAAAATATTAATGATAGATGACCACCCTATGATTATTGAAGGGTATCAAAACACATTACTTTTTACCAAAAAGGAAAGCCAGGAACTCGAAATTGATATTGCGAATAATTGTGACGAAGCTATTGCTTACATGGATAAATCAATTCAAAATGAAGTGCCTTATAATGTGTTATTCGTTGATATTAGCTTACCACCTTCATCAGATGGACTAATGAGTTCTGGAGAAGATTTAGCAGAATATGCACGTCGAATTTTACCTAAAGCTAAAATTATCATATTAACTATGTTTAATGAGTCTTTTAGAATTCATAATATTATTAAAACGATAGATCCAGAAGGATTTTTAATTAAAAGTGATTTAACATCTAGCGAATTGGCTAGTGCTTTTCAAGCGGTACTTAACAACCCGCCATTTTATAGTGGTACTGTAAATAGTCATATTAGAAAAGCGATTACAAGTGATATTGTTATAGACGATAAAAACAGAAAAATACTTCACCTATTATCTCAAGGGGTAAAAACTAAAAATTTAGCATCGCATTTAGATATTTCTTTAAGTGCAGTTGAAAAAAGAAAGAAACACCTTAGAGATGTCTTTGACGTTAATGATGGACAAGACGAAACGTTATTGAATGAAGCACGAAAAAAAGGCTTCGTTTAAGACTTGTGCTTACAAATTGTGAGTTTTTTTCTAAAAAAACAACTTTTTTTTGTTCTGAAAACCATTGATATAGCTCAAAAGTACCATTAACCCGTAAAGGTGTTACGGGTTTCCCGCAGTTCAATTTCAAGGCTTATAAGTATCTTTACACTATCAACACTTCAAAAAATTAATTAATCCCTCAATTTTTTTTGTTGATAATAGCAATTTACAGACCCTATGGAGGTGAGAGACCCATAGGGTTTCTTCTTTTTATAATTCCTACGACCTGTGCTGAACTTGCATGTGCTGAATTTGTTTCAGTATTTCAGTAAGGCAGGAATCTCATAATAAAACTAGGCACTATACTCATATTATGAGATACCTTACTCGTTATCATAAAGAGGGTATTCCAATTTCTAGATAGGTACCATTTGTTGTTTTAGATTCCCTTTGTCATGTCGACGATAGGAGACATCACATAAAAAAGGAACCCTATGTATACCTGTACTATGTGATATCTCTTTCGTACCTCACTCGACATGACCAAAGGGTCTTGTCGCTATTAGTAGTATTCCAGTTACTTGTTAAAACTTATTCGTTGTTCAGATCCCCTTTGTCATGTCAATGTCGACGACAGGAGACATCTCATAATTATAAAGAACTATGTAGCATGCTCATAACTATACTATGAGGGGGCAAAATAATTAAAAAAAACAGGTAATGGTTATGTAGTATTTCACTCGATATCCAGTAAAAACCCTATAAAAAATCCTAGGTAAACAATAGCCACAATAAACTTGATAAATGTAGAAGCTATAAAACCAATAAAAGACCCAAAAGCAGCTTTTGTTGCCGTCTTAGAATCGCTTTTGTTTAAAAGTTCGCCTATTAAAGCGCCAATAAAAGGACCTATAATAATACCGCCGGGAATAGGACTTAAAAGCCCTACAATAAGGCCTATAGTTGTACCAATCATACCATATTTGGTGCCCCCAAATCGTTTGGTACCTATTGCAGGAATAATGTAATCCAGCACCCAAATAAGAATAGCAATTATAAGTGTAATAATTATGAATGAGTTGCTCATTAATATAGAGTCAACAAAAGAGAGTATAAATAACCCAATCCAACTTGTAAGCGGACCAGGTAGTACAGGTAAAAAACTGCCTATTATACCCAAAATTATGAATAAAGCAGCAATAATAATTAAAATAATATCCATGAAAATATTTGTGATTTACAATTGTAAGACGCAGTATTCATGTGATTGTTACAAATTGCTACTTCATAAATATCAAACTTTTAGAATAAAATTGTACATTTCGGTCTCAGTTTTAATCCATGAAACAGATTTGTGTTTTTCTAGTAATTACATTACTTACTTCCTGTGAGTATTTCAATGTGAAAAAAACTTCTTCTGAAGCTATTTTAAATGAAGAGTTGCAAACATTTAATTGGAATGAAGTTGATAAATATCCAACATTTTCTTTGTGTGATTCCTTATTAGGCAAACAAGAAAAAAAACAATGCTTTACGAGTATTTTGACGGGCCATATATTTAAATACCTTCAAGATGAAATTATTGTAGTAACCCAAGATGTTAATGATACTATAGATTTGAAACTTCAAATATCAGATACAGGAGGAATAACGTTATTGGAAACTAAAATAGATAGTCTTACCATAGAAGAAATACCAAATATTGATACGCTATTAGCTAATAGCTTAAATACATTACCCAAAATTTTCCCAGGAATTAAACGTGGACAACAAGTTACTACAGAGTTTAGATTGCCAATAATTATTAGTGCTAGATAATGCTATTTTTTAAATGATCTACCTTTCCATTTATAGGTTTTAAAAAGCGATGCAAAAGCGACATAAAAACTAAAGAAAGGATAAACAATAAATCCAAAAATATAGCATCTTAAAACAGTTTTCTGATTAAAAAAATACGCTGATTTATATATTAATAAAAAGTCGACACTAAATTTTAGTATTAAAATATAACCCCAGATTTTAAAATTAAAAACATTAAGAATCGCAAGTAAAAAAGTAGAAATTAACAAAGCATTCATAAGCAAAACAATAAGCCCTGTGAATTTCCCAAACCAATTATTGTAAGCACTTGTTTTTCCAGCCCAACGAATGCGTTGTGATATTAAATCTTTCCAAGATGGTTGCGATTTTGTTTTTACGATGGCTTTGTCACATTTTAAATAATGAAGTTGTTCGGGATCTGTTTCAACTACTTTTTCAAGAAGAAAAATATCATCACCACTAGCAATATCCGTATTGCCTTCAAAACCATTTAATTCTAGAAATAATGGCTTTTCATATCCAAAATTAGCACCATTGCATAAAAAAGGCTTATTAATACCAAAACCGCCAATAGTAGCGCCTTGTAAACTTAAAATATCCAGTAATTGAAATTGATCTAAAAAACTACTGGAATTCATATAAGTAATTGGGGCTGCAATACATGTTGTGTTTGTTTTTTGAATAAATGCATCAAAGCTATCAAGCCAATATTTTGGCAATAAACAATCAGCATCAGTTGTAATAATCCATTTGTTTTTGGACTGTTTAACAGCCGTTGTTATAGCGTCTTTTTTAGGTGAATTAGTAGTTCTTTTATTCTTGATGACCTTTATATCATTTCTAGCGTTAGTGAGAAACCTCATAATTAAGTCAACGGAATTATCATCAGACGCATCATCAACAAAAATAATTTCAAATAAGTGGCTAGGGTATTCTAACGATTCTATAGATTTTAATAAATCCGGTAAATTTTCTGCTTCATTTCTAAAAGGGATAATAACAGAAAATGTGGTTTTCGAAGACATATCTTCTAATTCAAATAACTTGATTTTATCAAAGCCAAAAACAAAACACCCTATTAAAAACAGATAGCTTATTGTAATAATGACGCTTACTAAAATCATAATGAGTTAGTTTTCTTTAGGTAAATTAAAATTAATGACATAGTAGCTTCCAAAAAGACTTGGTAAAACAAAATTCAACAACCACATAAGGGTTATTGTACTTAAAATAGTGATGTCGTTGAAACCCATAAGTCCAAATAAATAAATAGCAACACTACCTTTGATAATAACATCAAATATAAAAATAGAAGGAATTATTGAAGCCAATAAATACATGGAGGTAATAACAATCATAGCATCAAAATATGATATTTCAGTTCCAAAAAGTTGTAATATAAAGTAAAATTGAAACGAAAAAACAAAGTAACGCAGCATGGATAAAAACAAAGCAAAAACCAGTGTCTTTTTAGGGAACTGTAAAATAAAATGTTTAATTTTTTTTAAAGAAAACCCTTTAATAGTAAATTTTGTTTTCTGTACTCCAAAAATGATTAGAGGAATAATAAGAATCCCTAATAAAAGAAACAGGGCAAACTTATTATAACTTATATTAATTTGATATTTAAATACAAAAAAATAAAGGCCAATAACCCCAAAAACAGTGGTGATAGACATTTGCAATACATTCCCCAATAAATTAATTAGAAGAATGCGTTTTCTGTAATTAGAAATATAATAGATTGCTTTAGCTCCATATTCGCCAATCCTATTAGGTGTAAATAATGAAGCCGTTAAAGACCCTAAGCTTTGTTCGAAGGCATTTTTAAAACTTATTTTTTTTATAGAAGAAACCAATATTTGCCATTTTTTAATTTCAAAAAACCAATTGAAAAACGTTAAAAAGAATAATAAAAGGGTATTTTTAAGTGAAAAAATGTCTTTTTTTGATAAAAAACCAATAAAAGTGCGAAAATCTAATTCTGGGTTATTTACTAGTTTTTGATATATAAAATAGAAAGCCCCAATAACAATGCTTAATTTAATAAGCCCAAAAAAGAATTGTTTAATTTTGTATGTTAGTTTAAAAATCATATACTGATTATGTATGCAAATTAAATCATTATTACGTTATGACCTGTAATTTTAAAATATATAAGAAAGCCTTTTGCATAATAGTTTTTGTAATGAGCAATTTTATGTCTTCTTCTCAAGGTAATACAAGTACCTTTAAGGCTCAATTTGGATTAGGTTTAAACAGTCCGTCAGAAAGTGGATTTGTTAGTGGTTTTGAAGGGAAGACATCTAACTTTCCAACTGTGAATTTAGGCATACAATATATGTTCAAGCCAGCTCTTGGGGCAAAGTTGGATTATAGCTTTAATAGGATCTCTAACAAAAAAGAGGCACAGGAATTCAAACTTAACTACTCTCGTATCAATTTACAAGCAGTTTATAATGCTAATAGAATATTTAATTTATCTCAAAATAAAGGTGTATTTATTCATGCTGGACCAGGATTCTCAACAGTAAAACCTTTGGGGAATTTTACCCAAAACAAAATGTCATTTGTTAATGCTATGGCGGGGGTGGAATTGCATTTTGGAATTTCAGATAAACTTTCTGTTTATACAGATGTATCGTATATATATGGGTTTGCAAAAGATTTTGAACCAATATCAGATGGGTTTGGAGCATTTAATGGTAGCCTGCTAACACTAACAGTAGGCGCTTCAATATCGCTGAGCGGTTGTTATTATTGTGAACAAAATGACTAAAGAAAGAATTATTTTAGGTATTGACCCCGGAACTACTATTATGGGATTTGGACTTATTAAGGTGGTTGGGAAAACTATGCAGTTTTTACAGCTTAATGAGCTTGATTTAAAAAAATACGATGATCATTACTTAAAATTAAAGCTCATTTTTGAACGTACCATTGAACTTATAGACACGCATAACCCCGACGAAATTGCTATTGAGGCTCCTTTTTTCGGGAAAAATGTACAAAGTATGCTAAAACTAGGTAGAGCTCAAGGTGTTGCTATGGCAGCAGGTTTAAGTAGAGAAATACCCATAACAGAATACCTTCCTAAAAAGATAAAAATGTCAATAACTGGTAACGGAAATGCTAGTAAAGAGCAAGTTGCAAGAATGTTACAGAGTATGTTGGGATTAAAAACGTTACCTAAAAATTTAGATGCAACAGATGGCCTGGCAGCAGCGGTTTGCCATTTTTATAACTCAGGAAAAGTAAGTGTTGGCAAAAGTTATACAGGTTGGGGTGCTTTTGTGAAACAAAACCCTAATAAAATAGGTTAGTAGTTTTTAGTGATAGCTAACTAACTCTTAGTTAAACTATAGATTTTTGAATTATTATGATATTTGATAAAAGCTTAATAACATTAATTGAATTTTGCAAAAACTACGAACTGCCACTGAATACTGAATACTAAAAGATGGGAGGCATCTACATTCACATACCATTCTGTAAACAAGCTTGTTTTTATTGCGATTTTCATTTTTCTACATCATTAAAAAAGAAAGAAGAACTCATTCAGGCTTTAGTAAAAGAGCTAGAAATCAGAAAAGAAGAGCTCGGTAATCAAACCATCGAAACCATTTATTTTGGAGGTGGTACACCGAGTTTGTTAGCAAACGATGAGTTACAGGTATTAATAGATTCGGTTTATAAAAACTATTCGGTAATCGATAATCCGGAAATCACATTAGAAGCAAACCCAGATGATTTAATTGATAACGATGTGTCACTTCGAACGCAGTCGATGGGCTCCATTGAAGAGCGTATTTTTGAAAATTATAGAGCTATTGGAATAAACCGACTCAGCATTGGTATCCAATCTTTTTTTGAAGATGATTTAAAAAGTATGAATCGCGCTCATAATTCTGAAGAAGCTAAGAAGTGTTTACAACTTGCAACGCAATATTTTGATAATATAACGATTGATCTTATTTACGGTATTCCCAGTATGAGTTTGGAAAAATGGAATGAGAATCTTGAAATAGCTTTTAGTTATGGCATTAACCATATCTCTAGTTATGCGCTGACCGTTGAGCCCAAAACAGCACTAGATAGTTTTATAAAAAAAGGCAAGTACCTTCCCATTGATGAAACATTGGCCTTAGAGCATTTTAATCATTTAATTGAAAAAACTAAAGCCGAAGGCTTTGTGCATTATGAAATTTCAAATTTTGGAAAACCTGATTATTTTTCAAAACACAATACCAGCTATTGGCAAGGGAAACCTTATATAGGTATAGGGCCTTCTGCGCATTCATTCAATAGTAGTCAACGTAGCTGGAATGTGTTAAATAATTCTAAGTATATACAATCCATTAAAAATAATGTGTTACCAAATACCGTTGAAACACTTTCTAAAAAAGATAAGTATAATGAGTATGTTATGACTGGCTTACGAACCATTTGGGGCGTATCTTTAAATAAAATAGAGAAGGAGTTTGGAGAAGCTTTTTTTCAACATTTAAAAGCATCATCAGAAAAATATATAAAAAATGGATTGCTTATTATTTCTAGTGATTTTGATGCGCATCAAAATCGTATAGATCTATTAAAAACAACACAAAAAGGAAAATTTTTGGTTGATGGAATTGCTTCAGAATTATTCATTTTAGAATCTTAATTAAATAACAAAATCCAGAATTAAAAACTTATATTTGAAGAGATAGTGTCTTAATTAAAAGATGCTGAGATAAATTCAGCATAAATGATTGCAACAATACAATATAACTCAAAAAAACTTCAAATAGATTTATCATTGCCCATTGATATTTCAATACCACTTAGGGCATCAGAAAGTAATGTAAATGCATGGTATATAGATGCACCTGTTATTGAGCCAGTTAAAGATGGTGAGCGAGTTGTTAGTGTAGAAGAAGGTGCGTGTGTTAATTTTAATAATATTTCTTTTAACCCACATGCTCATGGAACACATACCGAATGCGTGGGACATATTACTAAAAAAGTACACTCAGTAAATAAGAATTTAAAGCAATTTTTCTTTTTAGCTGAGGTCATAACCGTAGCTCCAGAAAAATTAAACGATGATTTTGTTATTTCTAAAAAACAATTACGGTTTGCCATTGGAAATAAAAAAAGAGATGCTATTATAATAAGAACGATTCCTAACACCAAAGAGAAGCTTACAGCCCAATATTCGCATACAAACCCACCTTATTTATTAGAAGATGCTGCTACTTATTTACGTGAAAAAGATGTTAAACATGTATTGGTAGATATGCCTAGTGTAGATAAAGAGAAAGACGAATGTGCACTATTGGCTCACAGTGCCTTTTGGAATACCAAAGGTAAAATAAGGCTGGATGCCACAATAACAGAATTTATTTTTGTACCAAACACTGTTGAAGATGGGATGTATTTTTTAAACCTTCAAATAGCTCCGTTTGAAAATGACGCATCCCCCAGTAAACCCGTTTTATATAAAATTATGAGCTAAACATAGAATTTATAGGCAAACAATATTTATGGAAGCATTTTTAGGAATTATAATAGGCGTTTTAATTACTTTAGGAATTGTGACTTACTTTAAGTCATTTAAGAAAAAACAATTAGTAAAATCTCAATCGGTATTACTCCTAAATAAAATAAAAACAGTTTGTAAATTTATAACAGTTGAAGGCGATTTTGCAGAGATATATCATTATGAAGATGTTAAAGAACGTTTTCTAAAATTGATTTCCAGTAAAAAGAAAGCTCTGGTAGTTGTAAATGCAAAAGCCTATGTTGGTTATGATTTGTCAAAAATTGAATTGGTAGCAGATAATAATAAAAAGGAAATTTTGTTACAACATTTTCCTCAGCCAGAAGTATTATCAATAGAAACCAATTTAAATTATTACGATAAATCGGATGGTTTATTTAATAAATTTGAAGCGACAGATTTAACCGATCTGCATAACGAAGCTAAATTGCACATTCAAGATAAAATTCCAGAAAGCGGCCTTATTCAAATAGCTCAAAAAGAAGCATTAGAAACCATTTTGCTTATGGAAACAATAGTTGAAACAATAGGTTGGAAATTAGACTATTCAGCATTAAAAATTGAAGAGAAGCCTGTTAAAAAACTTCAGTAAAGATCGAGGTCTTAATAGGTTGTAGCTTGTCATTCCTGAGAAAGCAGGAATCCCTAACAATCCATAGTTTCGATGAAGAAAATGCTTGTTGTGGTTTATCCTGGGCTTTTCGATTGTGATCAAGGCTAGTTTCAATGGAAGATAGAAATGATAAAAAAATAAAAAATGCATATAGATCAACTTCGCGAATACTGTTTAAGTAAAAAAGGCGCAACAGAAGAGTTTCCCTTTGATGAAGAAACACTTGTTTTTAAAGTACTAGGAAAAATGTTCGCGTTAACGTCATTAAAACGTTGGGAGTCTGGTGAAGCATCTATAAATTTAAAAGCAGACCCGGAATATTCCGAAGAACTTCGCGCCGAAAATAATAGTATTCGCCCGGGTTTTCATATGAGTAAAAAACATTGGAATACCTTGTACCTTCATGAAGGTGAGTTACAACCTAAATTAGTATGTCATCTCATAGACCATTCTTATGATATGGTAGTAAAAGGGATGACAAAAAAGATGAGAGATAGCTTGCTAAGCATGTGAAAAATAGCTAATTATTAGAAGTGTGTCTTTTTTTGTTGTATATTTAGATACTCTCGATCTCCATTTTATTTATTAATAACACACAAATTTATAGGTTGCCCTAAATTCATTTTAGCTCCATAATCTTAAAGTTGTATTGACTAATTCAAATATATTAACTTTAAATTTTTAACAGATTATGAAAACAACCAACCAAATTTTTGCAGCTGTTTTAACAGTATTATTATTGTTAACCCCAGTCATTCTTTTTGCTCAAGAAGAAGCTCCAAAACGTCCTGAATTTATAGCCGTAACAACCATGCATTGGAATATGGATATGGAAGATTTTGATATGGAAACATGGAAAGCCATTGAAAAAGAATTTTTAGACAAAGTAACCATGAAAAATGAATTCATCATGGGATCATCTACTTACTTGCATTTATTTACAGCAGATAACACGGAATTAGTTTATGTGCAAACATTTGCCTCATGGGAAGACATGGGGAAATTCGGTGACAGGAATGCTGAATTAATTAAAGAAGCATGGCCAGATGAAGCAGCTAGAAAAGCGTTTATGAAAAAGCGGATGGCATATTATGCAGATGAGCATTCTGACGAAATTTATGCAACAATGCCTGGTGTTAAGTTCATGGCTGAAAAACCAACCAAGGATATGGTTACTTACGTAAGGAAAAATCATTTTTCATTTCCAGAAGATGGTACGCAAAAAAAGTTTATGGCATTAAAAAAGGAAGGGTTTGATGCTATAATTAATAAAAATGAACATATAAAAGCATATTATCCACATGTTCATGCTTGGGGCTCAGACAGAACAGAGTACCTGGAAGCCTTCTTCTTAGATTCCATGGCAGATTTAGATAAAATGTATGATAGAAATGAAGAACTTATGAAGGAAGCATGGCCAGATGAAGAAACTAGAAAAACCAAAGGAAAAGCTTGGAGGAACTATTTTACTGGTGTACATGGAGACTATTTATACACATGGGTACACGGTCTTTCTAAATAGTTTTTATAAGTAATATTAAAAAAGGTATCTAAAAAGTTAAAATGGCTCGTCATTACGAGGAGAAAATTGACGTGGTAATCTTTGGATTGAACCTGAGATTGAACAGATTACTACGACTTTTACAAAGTCTCAAAATGACGGCATAAGACTTTTTAGATCCCTTTTTTGTTTATGGACACTCCTAATTTGTAGAACCTTTTATTAAAACGTATTATTGCAAAAACTAAAAGGAAAGCATGAGTGTGTTACAAACATTACAGGAAAGAAGCAACAATGCATGCGAGTTATGTACTTCTGCGGAAGACTTGAAGCAATATACGATCCCACCATCGTTAAATGAAAATGTAGCTAACGATGTCCTGGTTTGTAAAACCTGTTTAGATCAAATTGAAGGCCAGACAGATATAGATGTCAACCATTGGAGGTGTTTAAACGATAGTATGTGGAGTGAGCATGTCGCTGTGCAAATAATAGCATGGAGAATGCTTCAAAGATTGCGTCATGAAGGATGGCCACAAGATTTGTTAGATATGATGTACTTAGATGATGAGGCTCTAGCTTTGGCAAGAGCAACTGGAGAGCATGAAGATGCAGCAAACAAGATTATTCATAGAGATGTAAATGGTGTTATTTTAGAATCTGGAGATTCCGTGGTGTTAGTAAAAGATTTAAAAGTTAAAGGGTCTAGTATGGTCGCAAAACAAGGTACCCCCGTTAGAAATATTCGTTTAGATCGTGAGAATGCAGAATTTATTGAAGGTAAAGTGGGCGCGCAACAAATAGTGATTATTACCAAATACGTAAAGAAACTTTAATAGCGGATTGTAGTTTGTATCTAATATATTGTAGACCGAATCAATAACACAAACTATGACGTATTAATTCTACAGAAGGAATGTCTACTCTAGATCAAAACTTTCGATATCCAGACGCATGTTAATCATATGTTTTTTGAATCCTACTTTTTCATAGGCTTTAATAGCTGGAGTGTTATCTTCATAAACATCTAATCTAATTTCATAAATATTTCGTGCTTTGCACCACTTTAATAAGGCATCAACAATCATTTTGTTTAACCCTTTACCTCTATGTGTTTCAGAAACAAACATAAAACCCAAGTACCCCTGATAAGCATGTTTTAAATAATGCCTATCCGTTTTAATTTTGGCATACCCAGAAGCAACAATATCACCATGAGATTCAGCAACAAAAACCTCAGAATTCGGATTTGTTATTAATTCACTTATATCATAATAATAAATACTTCCGTCTTTTATTGTAGGGTCAAAAGGACGTTCTGCAACAATAACCCCTTGCTCAAACTCCAATAGAACAGGTAAATCATTTAATGTTGCTTTTCTTATAATTACAGACATCGTTTAGCTGGATGTGTCGGCAATAATTTTCCACTTACCGTCAATTTTTTTAAAGATAACCATGAAAATACCATCGGCGTTTCCAACTTCACGTTTTAAATGATATTCACCCATAACATAATAAGCACCTTCAGCTATTTTAGTAATAGCGTTTATTTTAAAATTTAATTTTCCTGTATGATCTTCCGTAGGATAAGCCCTTTTGTATCTATCTAAAGTGTTTTCCCAACCGTGAGTTACACCGTTACTTCCATAAAATTTAAGAGAATCACTTTTCCAATAACTTTCCATGAACGCTTCAATATTATTATCAGACCATGCTATGCGTTGTTTTTTCAATACTTTAAGGATAGCCTTTTTGTCTTTCTCTTCAGAAGTTTGGGAATAGCCATTAAAAATAGAAACGAAACAAAATAATAATATTAATTTTTTCATTATTGATCAATTAAAGTGTTTTATAAGGGTAAAAGTAACGAAATCTTGAAATTAATAGCTACTTGTCGATAAAATTGACACAGAATATTTTTTTATCTAAGGTTGAAACCGGTTGATCGAAAAAATAATATTTTAATGTTCTGTTTTTATACTTTTGATTCGTTATCAGTTGATTAGTCTTCCCCTCAAGTCTGTCATTCAACAATTTAAACAATTTATAATTATGGATTTAACAATTTCAAACTGCAACAATTTTTTCAAAATTAAAGGCATTCTAAATAGAAATAATTTAGAGGTATTTGAAAATGAATTTAATAATATTTTTGAAAGGGTAAATAATATTACCATTAGTATCCAAGATATTGAAAGCATGGATCGTTATGGCGTTAAAGCTTTTGCTGCACTTCATAATGAAGCCATTCAAAAAAATAAAAACTTATCGATTATTGGTCTAGGTTGTAAAGACTTATATAATCACTTCAAAGCGGAAAACGCTGCGTAGAATCAGAAGGCGTTTTTTTGATGTTTGAAAAAAGCATCCGCTTGAAGTTGCATTAGTTCTCTCACTTTTTTGCGCTTGTAGGTGTATAATTCGTCTTCTTTTTCTATGTCATTATAAATACGATCGTTTATAGCATGATCGGTTTTTAATAAAGCCTCTCTTTGGTTTTTGTTTTGAAGGACATTAGTTTTAATAGCAGTTTCCTGATCTTCTAATCTAAAATCATAGGCGCTTTTAGGAGATAATAGCTTTGCTAAAATAGGTGACGTTTCGATTGCTAAAAACAACAAGAATATAAAAAAGGAAGGCAGCCAAGGTAACTTTCCTAATGCGTTTACACGGGCCATTAAGCCATCAAAATTATTGATAATGGGTTGTGTAGACACAATTTGAGTTTCATAATCACCTTTAAGCGTTGCAATTTGAGTTTCTGCAGCAGTGATTTTGGCTTTGTTTTCAGTTTTTAATTGTTGTAATTCTGCTAACAAAGCATCATGCTTTTCTCTTTTTTCTTTATATACTGGGCCTTTTCCTAATAATTTAGTTCCTGCGGTTCCCTCTGCTTCAGCTATGTAAGTGTCGTATAGTGCATTTACTTCAGCTTCTTTGGTGTTTATTTGTTGCTGTAAAGCTATAATGTTGTTATTTAAATCCTCAATGGTAGGTGTGAATTGTTCTGCAATTTGATTTTTATTTGCTAAGGTTAGTTCGTTCTTTTGTTCTAATAACACCTGATTGATTTCTTTTTCAAAAATTTTCAATTCAAGTGGCTTAGAAATAACAATAGCAATAATAACGGCTAATAGTATTCTAGGAGATGCTTGTATAAGTTCATCTGTTATATTTCCGGTTTTTTTAATAGTAGAAACGATATATCTGTCTAAATTAAAGATAAGTAAACCCCAAATGAAACCAAAGGCAATAGCGATAAAGAGGTTGTCGAAGACAGTATAAAGAGCATAACTAGCTGCTATAAAGGCCATAATTGCAGTAAAAAAAACAGTAGCGCCTATACCTGCATATTTATTTTGTTCGCCTGTAGAACATTTGTCTAAAATATCGGTATCAGAGCCCGAGCAGATAATAAAAAATTGCTTTAACATGGTATGATTTATTTTGATTGATTGACTATTAGAACGAAAAGCTAACCAATTTGTTACATGATTTTACATAAAAGAACAATATCGCTCCTAATATTTAGATCAAATAGTCTCAAATACTAACAGTAGAAATAATCAAAGCACAACGAAAAAAGTATTTGTGGTTGGGATCTTATTGGTTTAGAATTTATTCTTTTTTATGTCTGTAGGATGATGGAGATTTCCCCATTATATTTTTAAAAACCCTTGTAAAATAATAAGGGTCGTCATAACCAATTGCTCTTGCAATTTCGTTAATTCTTAAAGAACTAAAATCCAATAAATGACATGCTTTCTGTATTCTAAGAATTGTTAAATGTTCAATAGGCGAATGGTCTGTTCGTTTCTTAAATAGTAGACAGAAATGCGAAACCGACAAACCACAGTGGGAGGCCAGGTCATGTACCGTAATATTTTTATTTAAATTGTCTTTCATGTATACGGTGGTCTTCGATATGGGGTCTTTTTTGTAGATATCTCTGGATTTTCTGTATAAAGACAGATATTTTAACGATCCTAATAAATTAATTAGCAGTACACTACTATATTCTAAATTGTTTAATGAAAAACCCTCTTCTAAAGTATAGTAGATGTCTTCAAATAAATGAATTCTGTCTTCTAATTTAGAATTAGTGTTATCATTTAAAATGCGTGGGTAATCTTGCGGTAAGACAAAATGATTGGTGTTTTCTCCAGAGAAATGTACCCAATATATGCTCCAAGGGTCGTCATGGTTAGAAGCATATTTATGAGATGTATTGCGAGGTATAATATGATAGTGGTTTTTTAAAAGAAAATCTCGTTTTCCATTGACTTCTATCCAACCAGATCCTTTTACGCAAAAAATAAGAATATATTCAGAACAATCTTTATTCCTTTCTCTGTAGTGATATTTTGCATTAGGGAAAAAACCGATATCAGTTACATATAAATCCTTAGTAAATTGGTTTTTTTTTAAAATTTTAGTGGATTTTTTAGGGATAACTAATATTTTTTCTCCAGTAAAAGTATCCTTTTTTCTCATGGTATTTTTTTTAAAAATAAGAAAATAATCCATTAATATCATAAAATTGTCTATTTCTAGTAAGAACGATACATAGTAATTTTACAAATAATAGCATTGTAATTGCGCAATATTGAAATAAAGTCTTCGCTGAAAAGCAGAAATTAAAAATATATTTTAGAGCATGGAAGTAAAAGTTTGGTCAGAAAAAGTTGTAATTCCAACTTATGAAATTGGTAAACCTGAAAAAAATCCAATATTCCTAGAAAAACGAGTGTACCAAGGAAGCAGTGGTAAAATGTATCCACATCCTGCGATTGAAAAGATTCATGACGAGAAGATTGATAAAGAATGGTTGGCATGTTTTCTAGAGAATGATTATTTAAAAATAATGATTCTGCCAGAATTAGGAGGCCGTGTGCAAATGGCTTATGATAAAACCAAAAAACGCCATTTTGTGTATTATAATGAGGTTATAAAGCCTGCATTGGTAGGTTTAACAGGACCTTGGATTTCCGGAGGTATAGAATTTAACTGGCCACAACATCACAGGCCGAGTACTTACGATCCTGTAGATTATAAAACAGAATCACATCCAGACGGTAGTAAAACAGTTTGGTGTAGTGAGATAGAGCGCATGTTTGGAACCAAAGGCATGGCAGGATTTAGATTATATCCAGATAAAGCTTATTTAGAAATAAATGCTAAGTTATATAATAGAACGCTTTTACCTCAAACCTTTTTATGGTGGGCAAACCCTGCGGTAGCGGTAAATGACGATTATCAATCAGTGTTTCCGCCCGATGTAAATGCTGTATTCGATCACGGCAAACGAGATGTGTCAAAGTTCCCCATTGCAACGGGCACATATTATAAATTTGATTATGCTCCGGGAACAGATATTTCACGATATAAAAACATTCCTGTACCCACCTCTTATATGGCAATAAAATCCAAGTACAATTTTGTTGGGGGGTACGAAAATGATAGTAAAGGAGGATTGCTTCACGTAGCAAATCATCATGTATCACCTGGTAAAAAACAATGGACCTGGGGAAATGGTGATTTTGGTAAAGCCTGGGATAGAAACTTAACAGATAAGAACGGTCCTTATATTGAGTTGATGTGTGGCGTCTATACAGATAACCAGCCTGATTTTTCATGGATCATGCCTTATGAAGAAAAGACTTTTACGCAATACTTTATGCCATATCAAGATTTGGGAGTAGTAAAGAATGCGTCTAAAAACGCCATGCTAAATCTGGAATTTGAAGAAGATAAAGCACTATTAAGTGTTTATGCTACGGGGACTTACTCTAATGTAACAATAAAAGTTTTAAAAGACACTAAGGAGCTGTTAAATGAAAAATTTAACTTTAAACCCGGAGTGACCTATTTTAAAGATTTGCAAATAGACCAAACCATTCCTTTAAAAAACTATTATGTTTCGGTGGTTTCAGAAGATGGTGAGCTACTTATTGATTGGATTCCAGAAAAAAATGAATCAGACGATATTCCAGAAGCAGCGAAAGCAGCAAAACCTCCAAAAGAGATTTCAACTATTGAAGAATTATTTTTAAATGGTCAACATTTAGAACAATATAGACATGCTACCTATAATCCAATGGATTATTATCAGGAAGCCTTAAGTCGGGACCCAGAGGATATTCGCTGTAATAATGCTATGGGCTTATTGCTATTCCGTAATGGAAAATTTGCTGAATCAGAAAAACACTTCCTAAAAGGGTATCAACGACAAATTCTTCGAAACCCGAATCCATATGATGGCGAACCCCTTTTTAATTTGGGGCTATCATTGCGCTATCAAGGAAAAGATGAGCAAGCATATGAAGCGTTTTATAAATCCATCTGGAATACAAACTTTATGGATAGTGGGTATTTTCAAATAGCCCAAATAGAAGCTGTAAATAATGAATGGCATTTAAGTTTAGATGCTATAAATAAATCACTAATTAGAAACTGGCATAATCATAAAGCCAGGCATTTAAAAACAGCAATTCTAAGAAAAAATAGTAGTGCAGTTGAAGCCAGAAAACTAATCGATGAATCATTAGAATTAGATGCTTTTAATTTTGGGCTGTACTATGAGAAGTTTTTATTGGGAGATCCTACTGCCAAAGATGATATGGTAGAATTAATGCGAGGAAACATTCAAAATTATATTGAAGTTGCTTTGGATTATAGCTGGGCTGGGATGTATTCTGAAGCCATAGAATTATTAGAAATAGGCATAGGACAACAAGAAACTAAATACCCGATGGCTTTATATTATAAAGCTTGGTTTTTGGAAAAATCGGGAAAACATCACGAAGCTTTAGAGGGTGTTAAAGAAGCAGAGTTATGTTTGCCAGACTATTGTTTTCCTAACAGATTGGAGTCTGTATTGGCTTTACAATTTGCCATAGAAGTTAATCCTAGTGGAGCCAAAGCGCCTTATTATTTAGGTAATTTCTGGTACAATGCACGTCAGTATCAAGATGCTTTACAATGCTGGGAAAAATCAGTTGCTAATAATGATTATTTTCCTACGGTTTATAGGAATTTGGCCTTAGCCTATTATAATAAATTTAATCAGCCTAAAAAAGCCTTAAAAGCTCTTGAAACAGCCTTTCATTTGGATAAACAAGATGCTAGAATCCTCATGGAGTTAGATCAATTGTATAAAAAGCTTAATAAGTCTGTAGATTTTAGATTAAGTACTCTCGAAGCGCATTTAGAATTGGTAAAGCAGCGTGATGATGTATATATTGAATGGGTTTATTTAAACATTCTAAACGGCGATTATTTAAAAGCCTTTAACTTAATTATGGAAAGAACATTCCATCCTTGGGAAGGTGGCGAAGGAAAGATAACAAAGGCATACACGTCTTGTCTTGTTGGTTTAGGCAAACAGGCTATTGAAAATAAAGATTTTACCAAAGCTATAGATTGGTTAAACAAAGCGAAAATGTATCCCTTAAATTTAGGAGAAGGAAAATTACAAGGCGCTCAAGAGAATGATATTGATTTTTGGTTAGGTTGTGCTTATGAAGGTATGAGAGAATTAAACCAAGCTAAAATGAATTGGGAACAAGCATCTGCAGGGTTAAGTGAGCCAGCAATAGCATGGTTTTATAACGATCAGCAACCAGATACGATATTTTATCAAGGTATGGCATTACTAAAACTTCAACAAAAAGAAGAAGCGATTAAGCGTTTTAATAAATTAATCGATTTTGGTAAGCAACATATGGAAGATGAGGTGAAAATAGATTATTTCGCTGTCTCACTTCCCGATCTGTTGATTTGGGAGGACGATTTAGATCAGAAAAATAAGATTCATTGTCATTACCTTATGGCATTAGGGTATAAAGGGAAAGATATGACAAAAGAATCATTAGAATGTTTTAAGAATATACTGGAGTATGACTGTACTCACATAGGAGTATTGGAAAACTAAGCCACTTGAACAGTTTGTTAACCATTTTGAATGATTTGTCCACTTCGCCTGCTTGGGTTATTAGCTAATTTTGGATACATGAAACTATAAATTATACAGCATTAATTTATAGTAAGACTAATTTTTATGGAAAAAGACTTGTTTGTTCTAAATAGTGATAAAGCTTTAGTAGAAAGTCTTAAAGAAGGAAAAATAAAGGCTTTTGAAAAGTTGTTTAACCAATATAATAAGGGATTATATGGTTTTGCATTAGGATATTTAAAATCTCCTGTTGAGGCAGAAGGGGTCGTGCAAGATGTCTTCTCAAAGGTTTGGGAAAAAAGAGGAGCTTTAAAACCAGAACACAATTTCAAATCTTACATCTTTACTATAGCATTTAACCTGATAAAAAAAGTCTTTATAAAAAGAAATAAAATTCGAACCTATTTAAATTCAAAAGAAAAGGTCATTGATTTTGATCAATCTACTCTAAGTCAAATTGATTACCATTTTATGATGGAACGGGTTATGGAATTAGTTTCTAAAATGCCAGATCGTAGACGGGAAACGTTTATAAAAAGCCGTTTTGATGGTTTATCTGTTAAAGAGATAGCTAAAGAAATGAATGTCAGTCCTAAAACTGTAGAGAATCAAATTACTTCAGCTCTAAGGTTTATCAAAGCCAATTGGGATCTTAATGAATCCCAGGAAAAAGCACAAATAGTATAAAATTTATTTAGGTCAATAGGGGGATTGCTTAGATTAAGGATATTAACTTAATACTAAGCATTTTTGTTTGTGCTTGTAAATACCATTTTTGATGAAACAAAACATTGATAAGAAAAGAATTAAAAATTATTTCTCGGGCAATTATGACCAAAAAGACAGTTTATATATAGAAAAACTGTTTTGCGATGCAGAAATGGAGGAGGAGTTGAAAGCATTTCTTGAGCAAAATTGGAATGAATTTCATAATCTACATGAGGTCCCT
Source organism: Flavivirga abyssicola (assembly GCF_030540775.2). GTDB lineage: Bacteria > Bacteroidota > Bacteroidia > Flavobacteriales > Flavobacteriaceae > Flavivirga > Flavivirga abyssicola. The sequence continues at coordinate 2,481,940 of NZ_CP141266.1, forward strand.
GAGCATGACTTAGATCATATTTTACTTAGACTTTATGAAGAAATAAAGCAAAAAAAGAATAGCAATCCACAAAAAAAGATCTTTGTTAAAGTTTGGAAAGCTTATGCGCGTTTAGCAGCTATATTAATACTTCCAATAGCATTAATGTACATGATGCATTTTAATGCAGCAAAAGAAGAGCATGCAAGTGAAGATTCTTATGCAGAGGTTAGTGCCCCTTTAGGTTCTAGAGTTCAATTTAAGCTTCCAGATGGTAGTATAGGTTGGTTAAATAGTGGTTCTAAAATTAAATATCCGGTAAAGTTTGGAAAAACAAGAGACATCGAACTAGTTGGCGAAGCTTGGTTTGATGTGAAAAAAGATGCGAGCAAACCTTTTAATGTATATGCCTCAAATGTTAATATATCTGTTTTAGGAACACAGTTCAATGTTTCAGCTTATCAAAATGAAAAAGTAGATGTTGTTTTAGAAACAGGTAAAGTGAAGTTAAAACAATTGGGTACTAGCGAAGAATTAGAGATGGATCCACAAGATCGGGTGGTTATAAATACAAAAGATAATACTGTAGATAAAACAAAGCTGGAAGAAGCTTATAAGTATTCTGGATGGAAAGAAGGTAAGCTTATTTTCAGAAATGACCCTATAAATGAAGTCGCAAAGAGATTAAGCAGGTGGTATAATGTATCGGTTAATATAGAGAATAAACACAATAAAGATTTACGGTTAAGAGCAACGTTTGTGGATGAAGATGTTGATGAAGTATTGCGCTTGTTAAAGATAAGTTTCCCAATTGATTACAAAATAGAATCTAGAGAAAAAGACAAAGACAATCTATTCAATAAACGTGAGATAACAATTATGGTTGAATAGAGAATATATTATAAACCAACTAAATAAATATACCTTATGAGATAACAAACTAGATACTTAAGACTAAAAACAGGAATGTGGTTGCAACACATCCCTGTCTGAATTATTAGCAGAGTTAACAAATTAAAAAACTACTAAACAAACAAAATTATGAAAAAAAACTCAGAACGGGGTGATTTTCAATCACGACGTATTAGAAATATCTTGAGAATTATGAAAATATCGGTATTCCTATTTTTTATTACTGTTACAAGTGTTTTTGCAAACGATTCGTATTCCCAGAATAAAAAGATGACCTTAAATATGACGAATGTCAAATTGGGAGAAGTACTGGATGCCATTGAGGAAAATAGTAAATTTTATTTTCTTATAAATCAAGAGTTAATAGATGAAGATAAAATTGTAAGCATTCATGTAAAAAACACGAAAATAAGTAACATACTAAATGCTTTAGTTAATACGAAGCAAATAGACTATGTTATTCGTGATAAACAGATTGTTTTTACAAAACGAGAATATAAAAAAGTAGAAGGGATTATTAATCAAGGAGTATCAGGAAATGGATCCACGATAAATTTAGAAACGCCCCTTCTTAATTTGAAGGCATATCAGACGAGTACTATTAAAGGAGTCGTGACAGATGCTAGCGGGGTGCCATTACCTGGTGTAAATATAATTGTAAAAGGAACTACAGTGGGGAGTCAAACTAATTTTGATGGTAATTATTCATTGGATGTGCCTTTAAACTCAAAGACTTTGGTGTTTTCTTATTTAGGATTCGCTACTCAAGAAATCTTAATTGAAAATAAAACTACAGTTAACGTAGTTATGTTAGAGGATGCAACAGCGTTGAGTGAGATTGTTGTTGTGGGTTATGGCTCGCAGAATAAGCAAGAGGTAACAGGTGCAGTTGCTGTTGCAGATTTAGAAACTTACAATGCGGTTCCTGTTAATAATGTGCTGGATATGGTTAAAGGTACTGTTCCTGGTTTAAATATTTCGGGAATTAATAGTGCTGGAGAAGTACCAGAGTTTACTATTAGAGGGGCAAATACAATAGCAGGTAGCGCTGCTCCACTACTTGTTGTAGATGGCGTTATTTTTCCAGGAAGTCTTGGAGATATTCGTAATTCAGATATAGCCACTTTTACTACTTTAAAAGATGCCAGTGCGGCAGCAATTTATGGGGCAAGATCTGCTAACGGTGTTATTTTAATAGAAACCAAAAAAGGAAAAGGAAAAGAAAATGGTAAACCAAGCTTTAGCCTTAATGTTAATACAACTACAAGTAATGAACTAGAACCATTGAGAATGCATAATGCAGAAGGGTATCTGCAAAATGTTTTAGATATTCGTGCTGCAAATGATTTAGAAGCAGATCCTGCTAAGATTGCTCAGTACTTAGAAGAAGTAGAACGTGAAAATTATTCTGCTACTCCAAATCATACGCCAACACTTACCAATCCTTACGATATTGGAACTCAGTCAGCGTCATTAAGAAGTTTCGATTTTAGCGTACAGAATAGAACGGATAAGAGCAACTATTTTGTCTCTGTTGGTATGACGGATCAAAAGGGGATTATATTAAATGATAATTTCAAACAATTATCATTAAGAATCAATCATAACAGTGAGTTGACCGATTGGCTTGATTTAGGAATCACCAGTTTTTACACGTTTAGGGACACCTCTGGATCAGAACCAGATATAAGACGTGCTGCACGATTAAGTCCATATGCTTCAGTTTATGATGACTCGGGTATTCCTGTACGTTATCCACAAACCACGACTTCGCTTCCCAGCCCGCTTTGGAGTATTGCGAGGGAGCATTCAAGATTAGGGCATAACTTAAGGGCATCTGCTAACCTGATCTTTAATATTCCTTGGGTAAAAGGATTGAAGTTTAAATCTGTATTGTCCCATAATAAACGTTGGAATGAGGCAAGAACATTTTTTGATAACCTCTCTAACGAAGGGATTGATGATAATGGTGTAGGTGAGCGCATTTTTGATAGAAGCGATTATAGATTATTTGATAATATACTTACATACAATCGTGTTTTTGCTGAGAAACATAAAATCGGCTTAACCCTATTGTATTCTCAAGAAAATACTGAATTCGAAGGCATAACAGCAACAGGTAGAGATTACTCAAACCAAGGATTAGGATCTTATGGCTTAAGCGATGCTGCAATTCAAAAGACTGAAGGTCGTGGAGGAGAAAGTAAAGCCTTAGGAACAATGGCAAGGTTTAATTATACGTTTAGTAATAAATATTCTTTTACCGGAACATTCCGTAGAGATGGGTACTCTGCTTTTGCAGCAAATAAAAAATGGGCGAATTTTGCATCTGCAGGTGCCAATTGGAATTTGGGTGCAGAGGAATTTATGAAAAATGTAGAACCAATTAGTCATTTAAATATGTCTTTATCCTATGGTTCTGTGGGAAATAGATCTATTAGTCCCTACCAAACTTTAGCTAGTATAGGTACAGGTAAATATATTTATGGTGATAATACGTCCTTTGTGGTAACACAAGCGATAAATAGATTTGCAAATCCAAATCTAAGTTGGGAGAAAACTACTGGTTTTAATGGAGGGCTTGGTTTTGGACTTTTTAACGAACGAATTTCTGGTAGATTTGATTGGTATTCCAACTCGACTACAGATTTACTTTTTAATGTGCCTCTTACAAAGATTTCTGGAGGTCCCGACGATATAGTGTCTAATTTAGGCGAATTAGAAAATAAAGGTATAGAGATAAGTCTTAGAAGTGTTAATATAAAAAATGAGAATTTTGAATGGACTTCTTCATTTAACTTTTCAAGAAATCGTAATAAAGTAAAAACTATTTTTGGTAAAGATGGCGATGGAGATGGTATTGAAGACGATCTTTTAGACGCGCTTAACGGAGATGGGGTTTTTATAGGCAGAGATCTTGGTACTATTTATGATTATAAGGTTTTAGGCCTTTGGCAACAAGAAGACGTAGATAATGGTACGATTCAAGCAGGAATGCGCCCAGGTGATTATAGAACTGAAGATGTGGCTGATGAAAATGGAGTGTTTGATGGTGTTATTACTTCAGATAATGATAGACAGATTCTTGGAACTACTCAAGAAAACTTTCGATGGAGTCTTACTAACGTTTTTAGCTATAAGAAATTTACACTTATGGCATATATATATTCCATTTGGGGAGGAAATGGATATTATTTAAGTGGCAATAATACACCGCAAGATGAATTTGGAGCAAATAGAACAGATATAAATCATCCCATTTATGACTATTGGACACCAACAAATACTGGTGCACGTTATCCACGTCCAGATTATAAAGAACGAGCAGCATATAATGAAAGTAAAGAGTATTTTGACCGAAGTTTCATTAAGTTACAAAGAATGGCTCTAAGCTATGATTTTTCTGAAATTGTTAAACCTTTTGGGATTTACGGTATGAGCGTAACTTTTAGTGCTAATAATTTATTTACGTATGCACCTCATTGGGAAGGTTTGGATCCAGAAACAAATCAAGGCTTAAGTGATACAGCAAGGCCTTCTATACGTGATTATTCATTATCTGTATTGTTTAACTTTTAAAATTTATTATTATGGAAAATATTAAATATATTATACTAATATTCACCTTGGCAATATGTAGCGTATCATGTGATGAGGATCTTGATGAAGTACCTAAAGATTTTTTAAGTCCCTCAAACTCATTTGTTTCTAAAGAAAACTTTTTGGCTGCTCTTGGTGATATTTATAGAGCAAATAGACTTGAAATTTATACACCAAATGATAGTAGAGAAAATCATTTGATGATGGGGTTTGATGTTGATTTAGCATGGGTAGAAAATAAGGCTCCTAATGTTTATCTAGAAGTTTTTAATTGGAACACATTTACGCCAGATTCAAAATTTGCGTCTAGATGGTGGAAAACTTGTTATGGCCAAATTTTTAGAGCAAATACTATAATTGACAGAGCGGAAAGTAGTTCAATCAAATGGGAATCAGATGAAGAAAAAAATGCAATTGTTGGAGAGGCCAAATTTTTAAGAGCTTATTATTATCGTTTGTTAGCCAATATGTACGGCGGTGTACCTTTGGTATTGGAAGAAACCCAAGGTGCTAAGTTTGATTATACAAGGGAGACTCGTGAAGCCATATATTTGCAATGCAAAGAAGATCTTACGTTTGCTATACAATGGATGCCAACCGTAGGACCTGATCATCCTTCAGGTAGAGCGCCTAGAGCTGCAGCTTATCATATTTTATCAGAAGTAAACATACAGCTTAAAGATTATACTGGTGCTATTGCTGCAGCATCTTCAGTAATAAATGATCCTAATTATAAATTGATGACCGAAAGGTTTGGACCTTATAAGGATTTTCAGTGGAATGGTTATGATGGTATAGGTCCATTTGAACCGTGGGGCGATGTGTATTTTGACCTCTTTAGAGATGGAAGTATGAATAGGGAAGAAGGTAATATGGAGATGATATGGAATATTCAACTTGAATATGGTGTAGAAGCAGGAACAGCAGGTTCGAATGATAGTCAAGGAAGGTTCGGACTAGAAAGATGGTGGGGAGGCGCTGCCTATATAAATGTAAGGGATATAAATGGCGATAAAACTAGACTTAAGGATACTTTAGGGGGTAGACCTACAGGTAATGGTGGTGCTACGGACTATATGAATAATCAAGTATGGAATTTTAAAGGAGATTTTGATAGGGATATAAGAAATTCAAAATACAATGTGCAAAGAACGTATTATTGGAACAATCCAGCACAAGAATTTTTTGGTCAACCACTTTCGGCAGCAACCGTAGAGGATCCCGCTATATTATTAAGTGGTAACAGAACAACTCCTTCATATAAAAAAGCAGTAACTACAGTACACAAAGGTGTAGGTAATGTTGGTGGACAGAATACAGACTGGGGACGTATTTTTAAAGATTGGTATCTAATTCGTTTAGCCGAAACGTATTTGCTTAGAGCGGAGGCTTATCACCTTAATGGAGACAATACTAGCGCAGCTAATGATATTAATGAGGTTAGATCTAGAGCCAATGCGACTCCAGTTACTGGAGGTGAAGTTGATCTAGATTTAATTTTGGATGAGCGCGCTCGTGAATTGTATATGGAAGAATATAGAGTGAGTACGTTAACAAGAATGGGTAAATTGGCAGAATACCTAAGAAAATATAACTCGGCTGTATTGGCCAATGGTTATGTGCTGGATGATAAATTGAATTTAATGCCAATCCCGAACAGTGAGATTGAGGCAAATTCAGATGCTGTGTTAGAACAAAATCCTGGGTATAATTAAATATAATATTAATAAATTGTTTTAAACTAAAAAAAATTTAGTCATGAGTTAGTTTAGTTTGAGTTAGTTAAAAATGGGGCTTATTATTATTGTAAGTCCCATTTTTTATATGACGAGAAACTAAACCTTTTTTAGTATTATGACCAAAGTAAAATTCTATAAGAGATGTATTCTTTATTGTATCAAAAATTGAATAATAAACAAGAATTTTATATTTAAGAATGAATTATACTGCTATAAGGAACAACCTGTCTACATTGTTTTTTAGGAATTTTACCATATTTGTCCCATAACTTAAAAAGTGAAAGAATATAATGAGAAGAAATAAAGAATTTTATAAGCCTATATCACTAAAAAAGATTTTTGTCTTGAAAAAATTTGCTATACTAATTATTAGTATTACAACTCTTTTTATAACAAAAGTTAATAGTCAAACTAAAAATGAAATATTTACTTCAAAGTATAATGAGAAAATAAATAAGCTTATTTCTCAAATGACTTTAGAAGAAAAGGTGCATCAATTAGCTACCCAATATCCGAATGCTAATATGAGGCTTGGAATTCCAAATTTGAGTGCCAATGAATGTTTGCATGGTATAAAAATGAATCATGCAACCGTTTTTCCGCAAGCTATAGCCATGGCTTCAACATGGGATGAAAATTTAATTGAACGTATGGGACATATCGTGGCAGAAGAATCTCGGGCTTACGGGATTCATCAATGCTATACGCCTATGCTTGCTGTTGTTAGAGATGTACGTTGGGGACGTACAGAAGAAAGCTACGGAGAAGACCCTTATTTAGTTGGTAAAATAGGAGCAGCTTATATAAAAGGATTACAAGGAATGGGTGCTCAGCGTTTCGATAAAAATCACATTATAGCCACTGCCAAGCACTATGTAGCCGATGGTGAACCCATGTCTGGAGATAATGGAGCAGCTATGGATATCTCAGATTATAATCTGCATAATGTACACTTATACCCTTTTAAATTAGCGATCGAAGAAGCAAATGTTGGCGCTATTATGCCTGCACATCATCTTCTTAACGGTATTCCTTGTCATGCCAATACATATATTATGAATGATATACTTCGAGGAGAGTTTGGTTGGGACGGACTTGTCGTTTCCGATAATGGGGATATGCGTTCCTTGCACAGTGTATTTAATTATGCTACGAGCTGGGAAGAAGCAGCAAAGAAAGGTTTACAAGCAGGAATTCATCAAGAATTAGCACTTTTTCAAGGATGGAGTGAAAAACGTATGTTTGGAGACCATTTAATTAATGCTGTGAATGAAGGTATTGTGTCTATGAGTATGGTAGATAATGCTGTTGCCCATGTGTTAAGAGCAAAATTTCAAATGGGTTTATTCGACAGGGACGTTTCTGAAGATGATCGATTTGATGTGATAAAACATCCTGATAATGGCGAGCCGGATAAAGTGTCTCAACATGATGCTGAAATGTTTAAAAAAGCCCTCTATGTAGGCATTCCAAAAGAAAATTGGCGCGAAACAGTATTTGATCAAGAGCATAATGATTTGGCTTTAGAAGTCGCTCATAAATCTATAGTGCTTTTAAAAAATGAAAATCGAATATTACCAATTCAGAAAAAGAAATATAAACATATTGCTGTAATTGGCCCTAATGCTAATTCTATGCGATTAGGAGGATATTCTCCCGATATTCCAAAATATTATATTAGTATTTATGAAGGCATAAAAAATTATATAGGTAAATCTGGAAAAGTAAGTTTTGCAGAAGGTTGTGATTTTAACGATAATACAGATAAGATTGATGAAGCAGTGGCCTTGGCAAAAGAAGCTGATATAGTTATTTTGGCAATAGGGGGTTCTGAAGAGACCTGTCGTGAAAACCAAGATGTAGACAATTTACACCTTCCGGAAAATCAACAACTATTAGAAAAAGCTATTCAAGAAACCGGTAAGCCTTATGTAGCAGTTTTACTAAATGGACGACCAATAGCTATTGAGTCTACAGCAAAGAATGCCCCAGCCATTTTAGAAGGTTGGTATTTAGGTCAAGAAACAGGTAATGCTGTAGCTAATGTGCTTTTTGGTGAAGTAAATCCATCAGGGAAACTGCCAATAACCTTTCCCAGAAATGCAGGACAAACACCATTATTTTATAATAAATTAGAAACGGGGCGTCCACGTAATATTTATAAATCAGATCCTACACCATTGTATGCTTTTGGATATGGGTTGAGCTATACTAACTTTGAAATAGGAACCCCTAAATTAGAAAAACAGACCATTTCTGCCGATGGTAAAACCACAGTTTCAGTGTCTGTAAAAAACACAGGTGATTATCCAGGGGAAGAGGTTGTACAATTATATGTTCGCGATTTGACTTCAGAACGTGTAAGACCAGCAAAAGAATTGCGAAATTTTAAACGTGTTTACTTAAAACCTGGAGAAACAAAAACAGTGACACTCAAAATAGGAAAACAACAATTGGAATACTGGAATGACGGAGATTGGAAAGTTGAGCCTGGAGCATTTAAAATAATGGTAGGTGGAAATTCAGAATCGTTAAAATCAACTGATTTGATGGTTGAATAATTAAAGGCGAGTTATTACCTTTTTTATGTTGGTGGACAATTATAAAAAAGCGAAAGTATATATCGTTTTATTATATGTAGCAATGAACCGATATTAATTTTTTTAAGAATTTTTATGAGAGAACAGTTTGTTATACTGTTCAGAACATTTTGAGCGCTATTAAAGAGTGTAAGATTCACCAAATTTGTAACAACTAAATCTAATTTAAATATAGCTTAACTTTCACTGATTTTTTAATTAAATCTAAAGAATTATGAAACAAGAATTACAATTGACTAAAAAGCTATTTTTAACAGTAGTTATAGTAACCATGACAGCAATAATAAGTTATGGACAGGTATTGATGTTACAGGATTTTGAGGGCTTATCAGATAGTGACGATTTTAAGAGTCAAAAAGGTCATAATGATGTAAGGGGTGATATTATTGTTAATCCTGTTGCTAATGGTGTAAATAACAATGCTGCTACAAAGGTAGGAGAGTATACAAGTGATGCTGGATCTCAGTGGCATAATTTGCAGGTTTCTACTATGTCTGAGAGTACAACAAATAATGGCAAATATTTTTATTTTGATTTTTATATTGCCGATAGAACACAAGGAACGCTTACATTAAAACTATATGCTGATAATGGTAGTAGTGAAAGTTCAAACAACGTAATAGAAAGTCCTCATTTAGAGTATGATGTACCTGCCATGGGTACTTGGTATACTTTCGAAGTAGATATGACTAGCAAACCTGATGATCGCGTTATTAATACTATAGGTCTAATTACAGATTATGCCCAGTGGGGAACTGGTGGCGTCTATTGGGGTACAGGTGCCCCTGCAAGTGTCTATTTAATTGATAATTTTAGACAATCTGCAACTGTTTTATCTACATCAAAGTATGAAATTATAAAATTAGGAACTCATCCAAACCCTACCGATGGGATTATTAATATTTCAAATTTGTCTGATGTAAATAAAATTGATATTTACGATCTAACAGGGAAATTTTTAAAAACATTTGGAGCTCAGTCTAGTATTGATATTTCAGACCTTCCAGTTGGCGTTTATATATTACAAGCTGATAATGGTACAAGACAAAAAATTGTTAAAAAATAAAATCATAATTTTTTGCAAAATTATTTATAAAAAAGGTTTGAAGCCATTATGGCTTTAAACCTTTTTTTGTGTATTGTCTCGTCCCAAAATAAGTTGATAATATCTAGCAAGTTAGCATAACAAATCGTCTACATGTCTCTTATGCTTATTACGGATCATGCTCAAAAGTTGTGTGCGAAATAAAGTAATATTTACTGTGAATACAATTTAAGATCAAAAGAGTCATTTAACGCCCCCTATTAATAACTCCATTCAATGATTTACTTTTCTTTGCCCGTCCAAAGAAAAGTAACAAAAGAAAAGACGCCCCTTCGATAGGAATTTCTTCTTTTGCTGCGCTCAAGAAGAACCAACCCCCAAAAAATTTGCGTCGCTCCACAGCTCCATCCAATGCCTTGCTCCTGGTTTTCAATTTTTTGTGATCTATTCTTACGAAGGGTCTGGACTTACCCTATGGCATGTTCTTATCGATTATCTTTCTGTATTTAATCTTATGTGAAATTGAACAGATGCATGAAACATCTCGAATACTTCCCTCTTTAGATTGACCAGAATTTTTGCTTAAACACAACAATTGATCTTGATCCCTTATTACAAAGAGAAAGCTCTAAATTAAAAAAATCAACGATAGTAATAGATATTGAATTTATAGTTAGGTAAACTTGGAAAGCTAATAGGGGGTCTGGGCCTATATTAGATATTATATTAACGGAAGTTGTGACGATAAGGCTCGTAGTTATGCTAAATAAAATGAACTTGCTCAAAAAGCTTTTCCAAAATCCAGTGTACCATTAAAATAGTCTATTTTAAAATGAACATTTCTATAGAGTAGGCATGAGGTTAACCAATCAAATAAAAAGCTTTAGATCATTAAAGTTGGATTTGTGTTATGGAACATAGGTTGTCAATTTTTTCAATCTACTCCTAATAGTATGTTGTTTTAAGATATGAACAATCTATGCACCAAACAGACGAGTTTATTATACCTGTGGTGAAGGGCATTTTGTAGTTTTGGATTTATTGTATTGATGATGAAAAAAAGAGACACTCAATATATCAATCTTAAATAAAAAGAATAAATAATAAAAATGAGATTTTTAAGAAATTTTAAACTGTTAATAGTAATTAGTTTTATATCATTATTTTTTAGTAGCTATTCATCCATTGATAATAGGTTTATAAATGATTTCATTGAAGAAAATATTATTTACATAGCACCAAATGGTAAAATAAATAATTTAGGAACAAAGGAATCCCCATTAAGTTTTCCAGCGGGGATTTTAAAAGCCAGTAAAATAATCAAAGCACATGGAGTTCCTAAAGGAGGATTAACTATTTATTTAAGAGGAGGCAAATATAGTATTGATAATCAAATCAACCTAGGTTCTGAATTTGTGGGCACGAAAGAATCACCGATAATTATTCGTAACTATCCAGGAGAAAAGGTGTTTTTTGATGGAGGCAAAAAAATTGAACCAGTAGGATTTAAAAAGGTTGCTTCCAAAAAAGAGCAGGAAAAGTTAGCTAAGTCGGCAAAAAAGAAAGTACTGGTTAAAACAATTACAGATTCAGAATTAATTAAAAAACTAACATCGAAAGTTGTTTTAAATCTCAATATAGATAATGAAATATATCTTCCCTCTTGTTATCCAAACGGTGGATATGCAGAATTAAAATATGAACCCAAAGAAGCGGAGGTTTCACCACCGGCAATTCCTCGTGATGCCTCAGGTAGGGCAGGTATGCCACCTTATGTGGAATCAGGAAAACCGAGAGCATGGAAAGGAACTATTACAGAGCCTAGAGGCGCACAAGTTGGTATTGGTAAACGGGAGAGTGAGATGGCAGGTTCATGGAATCAATGGGAAAAGGAGATAAATTCCAATAACACTCGTAATCTGTTGACGGGTTTCATTTCTGCCGATTGGTTGTTGGAATCGCATCCTATTTTTGCTGCAAATGGAAAAAAGGAGACCATTCATTTATCGCAAGTTGTTGCATACGGATGGTATGGAGATAAACATAAACAGAAAGATTTTAAAGTTTATGGACTATTATGCGAATTGGATGAACCAGGCGAATGGCATTTTGATACAAAAACTAATCGATTTTATATCTATCCTCCAAAACCAATGGAAGTTATTAAACAGATGGGTTTCCCTTATTCCGAAGGTTTTATGGCGCTTAACAAAACGGAATATGTTTCCATTATAGGTTTGAATGTTAAGAATGTAGGCGCAGGAATTGTATTTAATGTAAATGGAGGAAAAAACAATACAATAGCTGGTTGTAAAATTAATAATTGTACAGCTCAAGGGATTCGTATTAATGGAGGAATGTATAATGGGGTTAGTGGATGTGATTTATTCGATCTGAATTCGCATGTAAATATTTCCGGAGGAACTAGAAATTCAAAAGAAATCACTCCTGCTTATAATTATGCTGAAAATTGTCATATCTATCAAGTAAAATACAATCATGAAAAAGTAGGTATTGGACTTAATGGAGTTGGAAATATTTTCACAAACAATTTGGCGCATAATTCAATCGGTCAAGCTATGATGATTCGTGGGAATGAACATATAATAGAACGAAACGAATTTTTTAATATTGGTTACGATGAAGGTGATGGCGGTGCTATGTACGCGGGGGCAGACCTTGTTGGATATGGAACAGCATATCGCCATAATTTTTTTCATCATTTAATTAATGTTCCTGGAAAGGTAACTAGGGCAGGTATTCATCTAGATGATCTTCAGGCAGGTTCAATTTTAACAGGAAATATTTTTTACAAGTCGGCAGAGAAAGGGATATTTATGAACGGAGGTAGTGGTCATGTAATTCGCGACAATGTTTTTCTTGAAGGCGCTTTAGGAGTTTATAATGTAGCAAATAGCTCTAAAAGAAAGTTCGATCTTCAAGAGGATATCAATGCAAACTCTAATCATAATAATAAAGGTCTAAAAGAAGATTATCTAGGAAATGCAGAAAAAATTACGGGAAAAAATGGGTGGAATAATGAACCTTGGATTAGTAAATATCCACGTCTTGCACTAGTGATGAATGATAAAGGTGAAAATGGGTACATGTGGCCAATTAGATGTATCGTTAGTGGCAATATGTATTATGGAAATAGTCGTGGAGACAAGGCAGTATGGTCGCGATTTTCGCCAGAATCACAGAACAAATCAATCATTAATAATGAGAAAGTTATCAGTCCAGATTATTTTATGGATTATAGCAAACTCGATTTACAATTCAAAAAACAAAGAAGAGATCTTCCAGAAATTCCTTTTAATAAAATAGGACTATATCTTGATGATTATCGTAGCTCAATGCCAGATAAAAATCATTATCGTATGGCAATAAAAGAGTTTTTTAAGGGTGTTAAAAGTATGCCGGGAACCACTAAACAAATTAATACAGGAAAAGTTGTTGAAAATGGTCCCATTATTACTAGAACTAATACCTCTGAAGTAATTAAGGAAGGAAGTCAATGTTGGAAACCATTGTTTAATGATGAATATGAGATGCATATTGCTAAAAAGAATGGTTACAAAAATGATGTTCAGTTAAACGATATTTTTGAATTTAAAGGCGATAGCATTTCTGTTTTATATAAGTGGACTGATAAAGTTGCTCCATTTGCTGTCATAGCCACTAAAAAATCCTATTCAAATTATGATTTAAAACTTGAATACAAGTGGGGTAAACGTAAATTTTACCCTCGACATGAAATGGTGCGTGATGCAGGTATCCTATTCCATGTTTATGATTATAAGCCAAAAACCTTTCCACGATCTTTAGAATGTCAGATTCAAGAGAATGATACTGGAGATCTTTGGATTTTGGGTAGTCATGCAATTCCTATCGGACCAGATGGGAAAGATATTCCTATGGAGGTGTCTGATAAATACTCAAAGAATTCAAAACGATATCTGATGAGTGAAAAAGAAGGATGGAATCAGGTTCGTATTGAAGTTCGTGGTAATTCTGCGAAATATTTTGTAAACGGACAATTGGTTAATCGTTTTAAATTAAGTACAAAAAAAGATAGTAAAACACCTCTGGATTCAGGATATATTGCATTACAAGCAGAAGGTGCTGAAGTTATATATCGTAATGTTTTGATACGTGAAATATTCCTTAAATAATAAAAATCTACTAATCAAATAAAAATAATGAAAAAAATAAGTTTATTCGTGCTGGTTTTAGCTTCTATTTCCTGTAACCTGTACAGTCAGAATCTCTTAAATAAAGATAATATTAATATTAAAGTAAATGATGCGGGTATTGTAACATCATTTACTTACGAGGGAGAGCGAGGAGAAACAGATGTAGATTTTCGTAAAGATGAACTCATGAAGGGGCCTGCGCTTTTCTTTAATGAAAAACGACTTATTGTAAATAAAAAGGCTATAAATAATGAAGAATTATCCTTTAAAGGAGAAACAGATACATTAAAATACACACTTAAATACCGTATAAAAAATGGGGCGTTTGTTGTAAAAGCAACGGTAAAAAACAAATTGGATATAGCTATTAAGAATCCTATTTTAACTTTAAAGCCTGGTGTAAATACAGAATTAGACAGTTTTCCTAAGTGGAATCACATTTTTTTTCCTACGTTACTTCGTTGTGAAGCATCTCATTTCTGGGGTTATGTAATGAATGGTGTAGGTGATGTTTTAGCTATGGGAACCAATGAACCTGTTGCTTCTTGGCAAATGGAATATTATGATCCAACCCACTGGCGAGGAAAAGGAGGTCACCTAATTTATTCTTATCGTTTAGATTTGATGCATAAGTTACCATTACCTGTACGGCATCCGCAAAACCTAACCGTATTAAAACCTAATGAATCCAAAACATGGACATTTTTCTTGAAACCTGTAGCAAATGTACAAGACGTAAAACCGGTTTTAGCTAGCACTATTGCCGCTCCTATGATTGATGCTGAAAGTTATACAGTGATGTCAAATCAAGCGGTTAAACTAAAAGTATTTACATCTGGAAAGGCAACAGCAACAATTACGACGCCTTCTGGTAAAGTGAAGAAAATAAGTTTAGGTAAAAAAGTGAATAATACATACAAGCTTAAATATGAGTTAAATGATGGCATAGGGGTTTATAAGTTAAGAGTAAAAGATGCGAATAATAAAGTAGCAGAAGCTTCTTTAACAGCACGCCAGAACTATTCATGGTATCTGGATAAAGCACGCGATGCATCTGTTGTTTATGAGCAGTATGCAGCTTCTCATCTTGAAAACTGGCTAGGGTTACATTCTGGATTGCTTGCCCAAAAATACAGTAAAAAACCAGAGGTAGATAAAGCAATAGAAGAGCGTTTGAATACGATATTATCCTTACAATGGGATGAGGACACAAATGTACCGAAGTTCATGTATGAAATGCGTAAAGTGGCAAATACAGCTCAAATGATAAGTGTATTGGTAGATGCTTATGAAGCTACTAAAAATATCTATTATCTAGAACGAGCTCGTGGATTGGCTACTATTCTTATGACTTTTCAATATGAAAATGGGGATTATGCAGATTATTCAGCGATTTTCTATCCTGTAAAATCGATGATGGAATTAATCATAGCAGAGAAAAAATTTCTTAATGACCCTACTTGGAAAATGTATTACGAAAAACATTGGCTATCTGTTAAACGTGCTATTGATTATTTGGTGAAAAAGAAAGATAATATTATGACTGAAGGTCAGCAGACTTTTGAAGATGGAATGATTAGCTGTAGTGCAACTCAAATTTCAATGTTTGCCATGATGCAAGAAGATCCGGCATTAAAAAAACACTATACCGAAGCTGCGGCTATGATGGCAGAAAAACACCGCCCATTAGAACAATCTATTATCCCTGATTCTCGTATGAATGGCGGGAGTATTCGATTTTGGGAGGCTCAATATGATGTTCTGGAAAATAAAAAGCGAAATATGATTAACTCTCCACATGGATGGAGTGCATGGAGAATTTATGGAATATGGTATTTGTATCAATTAACAGGTGATGAAAAATACCTCACAGATGTTATGAATGCCATTGGTGCCTGTGTTCAAGTTATCGATTCTAAATCAGGGAAGTTGCGTTGGGCTTTTGTTTCAGATCCTTATTGTGAGGTTGAATTATTACGTCCGAATCCTAAAACACCTAATAAAGGTGAATATTATGAGACTGTTATAGGTGAGCAATATGTAGATATGGTTAGCGATTTTAATAAACCAGAGTCTGGCGATACGATTGTATGGGGGTATCCTCGTATAAATGGTTGGAGCTGTAATAATGATGTTCACGAGATTTTTAAAAGTATGGAAGAGGTGTGTTTAACTTCTGCCTACGTGTTAGAACGTACGGACGGAAGTTTAATTACTTGGAACTGTAAAGTTGTTAAGAAAGGTGGTACACTTAAGGTTATTCCGGCAGAGAATATCGTTACTGGAGTACATCTTAATCTTTCAAAGGAGCATAAAGTAAAAGTAAACCTTGCTTCAGGAGAAATAGTGAAGACTTTTTCTGGAATGGGATGGATTGGTAAAAAGGCATTTCCTTCCAATTTTTATATGCCAAAACCTGAGCGAGTAAGAATGTTGAGGCCAGAATAATAAAAACATAATATAAAACCAAAAAGTTAATTAAAATGTTAAAAGAAACCTTTAAATCAGTCATTTTCTTAAGCCTTTTCGTTCTTCTCGCATCGAGTTGCCAAGAATCGAATTCAAAAAAGGAAACAATTTCTAAGTATCAACCAAAGTATGAATTGTTAGAAGTAGGACAAGTAAAAGCAACTGGTTGGATGCTAGAGCAAATGAATATAGACCTTAGTGAAGGATATTTATCTAGTTTTCATGAAATATGCCCGTATATTGATCAAGATGTGTTTAATGCAAAACGGGTAAACTCTATCGAAAAATATCCAGGCTACCCTAAATTGGGAACTTGGTGGGGAGCAGAGGAAGAAGGATATTTGAAAGATGGTATGCTACGAATGGCTATTCAAAGTAATAACAAAGAAGTTTTAAAACGAGCAGAAGGATGGATGGAGCGCTTGTTAGAATATCAAGGTGAAGATGGTTATATAGGTATGTATAAAGATGGCGATGAACTGGATACTCGTTTTAACCATTCAGGTGATAATGGCGAATTATGGGTTCAAAGCCGTATTATGTCGCCCATGTTAGCATGGTACGAATATACCAATGACCCTCGTTTTTTGGAAGCTGTAGAACGCGCAGTTAGTTTATCTATTCAGAAATATGACAAAAGCACTCATTTTGCGCATCCAAATATTCAGAAAGGTTCTGGAATTAGTCATTCTGTAGGTTTCTTTGATATATTGGAATGGTTGTATCGCATTACAGGTAAGCAAATCTATGGCGATTTTGCTGTAAGATTTTATGCAGACTTTAATGAATCTCCAACTAAGGATGATGAGATGACTATTAAAAATCTTTTGGATGAGAATTTGAAATTTCAAGCACATACACCTCATATTGTAGAGGGCATGTACATGCCCCATTTAATGGCAGCAATAACTGGTGGCGAAGATGTTAAAAAGGCATCAGATATGGCAATTAAAAAGGCTTGGTATCATTTTACTCCTGGTGGCGGTATTGTTGGTGATGAAGATGTTAAAGGCAGAGAAGGAACCGCAGATACTTATCGTGAGTATTGTGCCCTGCCAGAACTTGTTTTCTCTTTAAATAGAGTCGCTAGTATTTCTGGAAACGTTTCAGTAGGAGATATGGTAGAACGTGTCGTATTTAATTCAGCTCAAGGTGCGCGTTTACCAGATTTAGCAGCACTTCAGTATTTATCTAATGATAATCGTGTAGAAATTAATAGTTGTGAACATGGTGGACGTCTCGCTTACGATGCGAATAGAGCGAAGTGTGATGATAAATTTGATCCAAATCATTTTGATCAAGGAGCAGTTTGTTGTGTAACTAGTGCTTCACGGATTTTACCCTATTTTATTGATGGAATGTGGATGAAAACTGCTGATAAACCAGGTGTGGTTTCGATGTATTATGGGCCTACTACTGTAGAAATTGAGATAGAGGGAGTTAAAGTAAGAATAGAAGAAATAACTAATTATCCATTTTCAGATGAGATTACATTTAAGTTGCATGTTGATAAACCATTAGCTTTCGATTTTAAACTGAGAATCCCTGAAGGTGCTGATGATATAATAATTGTAAATGAAGATGAAACGATTGTAAAAACAAAAGATTCAGATTTTATTAACCTACACAAAAACTGGAAAAATGGAGATGTGGTGAAAATTAAATTTCCATTTGAAGTAAAAAAAATAGATCAACCTATTTCAAAAAGCGTTCCACGCTCAGGATATTTTTTACAGAGAGGACCTTTAGTATATGCATTGCCTTTTCCCTACGAATTAGAAAAAACACTGGAGTATAATAATACAGGATATTACAGGTATGAAGTTAATACCTTAGATAAAACAGGATGGGATTACGCAATAGATAAAGACACTGAATTTTCTCTAAAGGAAATTCCAAATGCAGACATCTCTAAACCTTGGTTTAAGAGTCCTGTATACTTAGAAGGCAACTTGCTAGATATTAATGGAGAGTCCAAAAAAGTAAAATTAGTTCCTGAAGGTTGTACTGTTTTACGAAGAGTTACATTTCCAGGTGCTAAATAGATTTTATATTCATTGGGTAATGCTATATTTATGTAACCCATTTAGCTAATCGTTTATTTGATATAGGCTATGTAATAATAATAAAGAGGCTTTTAAGCCTCTTTTTTATATTAGCGAGAGTTTCGATCTGTTTTTTAGATTTAAATAGATGCCTTTCAATTTTTTAAGAGGTATGTTGTTAACAGAAAAGTATAATCTTCAAAAAATTTCAGAAGTACTTTTAGAGATGCTAATTAATGGCTTTAGTTAGTAACAGCAAAATAGATTGGAGCAGAAGTTTCTTAATCTTTTAAAACAGTATTATTACTGAAATTTTCAAGATATTACATCAGCAATATGGCTATGGGTATCTTTTCACATAACCAAAAATAAATATGGTTAAGGTAAACTCAAAGTTAAAATAGTACGACAATAAAAGGATTATAGATGGTTCTTGTTTTGAATGAACAAATTATGACCTAATTATGGCTATTTCATCACTATTTATAAGGGATTGAACAAAAAATAGAGTAAAAAGGAATATTTGTACACGCTATAAAAAGCAATTAAATGCAATATTTGAACAAGAATACTTGAGTCTGATATTGATTTACAGATTGCTAAATGACCAATAGCAATAATTGTATAGACAAATATATTAAAACAAATACACCTTAATGTTAAAAATATACTAATGTAACGTTAAAGGTAATTGTAATAATAAAGGATTGCATAAACTAAATTTAATTTAAACTAAATCAAATAATTATGAAACACATAGGAAATCTTTTTCTATTAAGTATGTTGTCATTGTTTGTTTTCATAGCCTCTTGTGAAGATGATGATAACAAAAGTGTTGTTTTCCCAACCATTGAAATTTCTATACAAACGCCAACAGACGGCGTTGAAGGCATAGGCTTTAATCCAACGTTTACTTGGGATGCTTCAGGTACAAATCCAGAGAACTTAAAATATGATTTTTATATTGGAACAGATGAAACCAAATTAGGATTAAGAGCAGAAAATATAAAAACTCTTGAATATAAGATTACTAATAATACAGTAATGAAGGGCGATGTAACTTATTATTGGAAAGTAGTGGCTAAAGATGGTATACACGAAAATGAGAGTGAAGTTTGGAGTTTTACTACAGCTCCTACGATTCTTGCACCTTTAACATTAAGTCCTGGGCCTTTTGTTAGAGATGCGATTAATTTTGAATGGGAAACCTCGTCACCAGCTGTAGGTGAAACTTTAAAATATAATGTGTATTTAGGAAAAGATAATCCTCCTACTGAAGTAATTGGGACTGTAGAAGATGCCGCTTCTTTTAATTACGATGCATCACAGTTAGAACATCTTGAAACATACTATTGGAAAGTAGAAGTGGCTGATTTACAAACTACAGCATCTAGCGAAATAAAAACAGTCAAAAAATTATTGGAAGGTTATCCAGATTTACCTTCAAGTATTTCTCCTTTAAATGAAGAATTAATTTTTGCGGCTGATGGAGATGTTATATTGGATTGGACAGACTCATCAGATCCTGAAGGAGAAACAGTAGTGTATGATGTATATCTAGATACAGCCAACCCTCCTGTAAATAAAATAACTAGTTTCTCAGGTGATTCTGAATATAATGCAACGGCATCATTAGTACCAAATATGAGATATTTTTGGAATGTTGTAGCTAAAGATGGTTCTGGTAATTCCTATAGTACAGAGATTTTAAGTTTTGACTATTTAGGATCAACAGGTCCAGCAGCACCTTTATTAAATGAAGAGGTAGTAGATGGGACTTTGTCATTAGATGAATCCTTAGTTTGGGGTAGTGTATTAGGAGCCGCTTCGGTTGATGTTTATATAGATACAGTAAACCCTCCCGTTACAAAAGTGGCTAGTGATGTGACGGAAACCCAATATATGGTTAAAAATAGTGATATTCCTAGCGATATAACAGATGTTAAAACTTATTATGCACGTGTTGTAGCCAAAAATATAGATGGAGAAACAGAATCTCAAATAATATCTTTTATTCCTCAGATGACAGGAACATACACAGATACTAGAGGTCAAGAGGTCATTGAATATCCGTGGGTTCGTTTAGGAACACAGATTTGGATGACTGAAAACTTAAGAACTAAAAAATTAACCGATGGGACAGATTTAATTTTCGTAGGCCCTGTAGTGTTGCCAACGACCTCTACGTCAACAGAACTATATTACGATGACCACCCAGAAGGTCTGTCTGGTTATCCATCGCCTTGGGTAGATGGGGCACATGGTCGTGTGTATTCTAGTTTGGTACCTAGAAATACTCTTATAGCTCCAGAAGGGTGGCATGTTCCAAAAGATAGTGATATCTCTACCATTCAGAGTTATGTTGGAGGTAGGAGAGCTGATATTATGGGGACTTGGCAAGATGGCGGAACTAATCTTTACGGAGTTAACTTTGTTATAGCAGGTTTTCGCTACAACAACTTAGCAGCTAGTTATGTAAATGGGTTTAGAACAGGACTTGAGAAAGATAGGGTAATTATGTGGGCAGATGGTTCTGGTGGTAAAGACTCTTGGGAAATAAAACTGTCTGAATATAAATTTTTTGATTTTGGTAACGAACATAATAGAATGTTTGGAATCCGATTAGTTAGAGATTAAGTTAAAAAGAATTTTAAATACATAATATTATGAAATACATAAATAAGATCCTTTTATTAATTGTGGTCGTAGTTTTTATACCCTTAATATCGTGTGAAGATGATGATGCATTTGTTGAAAAAAAACCAAATGTGACGTTAGTATCACCTGCAGATAAAACGAATGGTATAGATATAGCACCTTCGTTTGAGTGGGAAGCGTCCGATCCAGATGAAAGACCTTTGAAATTTGATTTTTACTTAGGATTAGATAGCACAAAATTATTTGTACAAGCTGAAAACCTCAAAGAAACAAATTATAGCTTAACTGATTATAAGCTTCTTAAAGATGAGGTGTATTATTGGAAGGTGGTTGCAAAAAATGGTCTTCAAGAAAAGGAAAGCGAACTTTGGAGATTTATGTCTATTCCAGCTCCTGATAGTCCAGTATTATCGAGTCCACAAGTAGATTCTTTTGTTCGTGATGTCCTAAATTTTGAGTGGGAACCTGTTCCTGCGGGAGAGGGAGAGGTAATAAGCTATAATGTATTCTTAGGAAAGACCAATCCACCTACAGAAATTATAGCAACTATAGAGGATGGGAGTACGTCATTTAATTTCGATGCAGCAACATTAGAAATTGGAGAGGATTATTATTGGAAAGTAGATGCAACGGACTTAATAAATAGCTCATCCAGTGATATTCGTTCTTTTAAAAAGCTAAGGACTGGTGCTCCTGATGAGCCAATGTTAGTAGCCCCAGTTAATAAATCTGGTGTTATGTCTGGTATTGTATTAGATTGGGATGATGTTACCGACCCAGAAGGTGATCCTGTAAGTTACGATGTATATTTAGATAAATCAAATACGCCTACTACCTTAGTAGCAACAGTAACCACGAGCGAATTTACAACATCATCATTAGATATTAATTCAGGCTATTATTGGTATGTAGTGGCAAAAGATCCTTCAGGCAATTTTACAGAATCAGATATTTTTGGATTTTCGGCTATTGGAGCTAGTCCAGGATTCCCGATTATTCAAGAATTTGAGGTACAAGATGTATTATCACTCGATGAATTGTTGATTTGGAATGCTGCAGATGGTGCAACTACCTATGATGTGTATGTAGATACCGTTAATCCACCGGTGAAAAAACTGGCCAGTGATATCACAGAAACCCAGTTCCAGATTACAAATGCCGATATCCCAAGTGATTTAACAGATATAAAAACATATTATGTACTTGTCGTTGCTAAAGATGGTAGTGGTGGTGAAACCAATTCATTTCCAGTGGCTTTTACGCCTCAAATGACAGGAACATACACAGATACTAGAGCTCAAGAAGTCAATGAATATCCATGGGTTCGCGTAGGAACACAGATTTGGATGACTGAAAACTTAAGAACTAAAAAATTAATCGATGGTACGGATTTAACTTTTTTAGGTCCTGTAGAGTTGCCAGCTACAGCTACTTCAACAGAATTATATTACGATGATCATCCAGAAGACCTGCCTGATTATCCATCACCTTGGGTAGATGGGGCACATGGTCGTGTATATTCTAGTTTGGTACCTAGAAATGCCCTTATAGCACAAGATGGTTGGCGTGTTCCAAATGATGATGATGTCTCTACCATTCAGAGTTATATTGGAGGCAGGAGAGCTGATATTATGGGGACTTGGCAAGAAGGTGGAACTAATCTTTACGGGGTTAATTTTGTTATAGCAGGTTTTCGTTACAACGACTTATCACCTAATTATGTAAATGGGTTTAGAATAGGACTTGAGAAAGATCGGGTAATTATGTGGGCAAATGGTACTGGCGGTAGAGATTCTTGGGAAATAAAGCTGTCTGAATATAAATATTTTGATTTTGGTAACGAATATAGAAGAATGTTTGGGATCCGATTAGTTAGAGATTAATGTATTGTATTAAATAAAAATAATTTAAAAACTAAGTAACTAATATAAAAACATATGAAATATAGATTAGCATTTTTCTTAAGTTGCTTTATCTTTCTAGGGCAAGCGTTAGGAGCGCAGAATATTAAGGTTTCTGGAAAAGTAACAGACGAAAAAGGAGAACCATTGATAGGGGCAACTATTGTTAGTACAGATATGGGGCATGGTGTAAAAGGAGCCGTAGCAGATTTTGATGGAGGTTATGTCATAGAAATAAATCCTAAGGGTAAATTAACCTTTTCATATTTAGGCTATATATCCCAAGAAATAGCTGTTAATGGTCAAACAGAAATTAATGTGGCATTATTACCAGATTTAGAATCTCTAGATGAAGTTGTAGTATTAGGATATACTAAAACCAAAAAGAAGAATATTATTAGTGCTGTAGCTACTGTTTCGGGTGGAGATTTACTAGACACGGGACTTACTAATATGAGTCAGGCCATTCAAGACCGATTGCCCGGTGTTTATACAGAAATTCCTTCGGGACAACCTGGAGCCGACGATGCTCAAATTACAATACGAGGCGTATCGACGTTTGATGATGGAGATGGGGCTAATTCACCCCTTATATTAATTGATGGTATTGAGGCTACTGGCGGATTTTCTCAGTTAGATCCTGGTGAAATAGCATCGATATCTGTTTTAAAAGATGCAGCTTCAACAGCTGTGTACGGTGTTCGTGGAGCTAACGGGGTAATCATTATTACAACAAATAGAGGTCGAGAAGGAGCACCAAAAATAACCGTAGGAGCTGGTGTTACCGCAAAGGTTATCTCTGATATCCCACAAAAATTATCATCATATGATGTTTTAACTTTAGGACAAGAAGCTATAAAAAATGCTGGAGATTATAATAATTTGAGGCCACAACGTTATATAGACACGTTTTTAGATCCAAACAGGAACATTTATGCTTATCCTGATGTTGATTGGTATGATGCTCTGGTAAAGGACATTGGTTGGGAGTCTAATGCTAGAGTGAATGTTTCTGGTGGAACCAAATTTGTGAAATATTTTAGTGCGCTAAGTATTAATCACATAGGGGATATTTTAAAGACAGAGGATTTTAATGGCTATTATGATCCCGAGTTTACTTATGATAAGATTAATTTCAGAACGAATCTGGATTTCGAAATTAGTGAATCAACAAAATTATCTGTAGACATCTCCGGGCGTTCTGATATTAGAAAAACCCCAGACGTAGAAACAGATAGAAACGAATTTAGTAACTTATTTAAATTCCTTGATCAAGCACCTCCATATGTTTTTCCTACATATTATCCTGCGGAGTTTTTAAATGAATTTCCAGACCCTTTGTCTCCTTACCCTCCCAGTATACGTTTAGCGTCTGCTAATGCAGAAGGGCCATCTCTGAATAACCCTTATACAGACCTTAATTACAAGGGGATGAGAAAATTTAGGAGAGATGTTGTAGATTTTCAATTAAACTTAAACCAGAAGCTTGATTTTATTACAACCGGTTTAAGTGTGTCAGGAAAATTTAATTACAGTACAGCGTTTTTATATAGAAAAGTTGAGAGATACAGACCACATTTATGGTTATATGATGTTATTCAGGGAGAATGGAGAACACAATCATCACAATCATATAATTCAACTAATCCGTTATTTCATAGCACAGGTGGTGAAGATTTTAGGGAGGTTAAAAGGAATATATATTATGAGTTTAAACTGGATTACCAACGTAGCTTTGGAGATCATAATATTGCTGCTACTGGTGTTTTTAATCGTAGAGAAAACGAAATTAATGTATCAAGCCTAGCTGCTTATGGCGAAGATTGGGCAGGTATACTATCGTATAATTATAATGGTAAATATTTATTAAAGTTAACAGCAGCTTATAATGGAACGGAAGCCTATGCACCTGGTAAGCGCTATGGGTTTTTTCCAGGAGGTTCTGTTGGCTGGGATATTGCTAAAGAAAAATTTATTAAAGATAATATCTCTTGGTTAAATACTTTGAAAGTAAGATATAATTATGGCGAAGGTGGAGTAAGTAATAGTGAACGCTTCCTTTATTTAGGAGGTTATGAAAGTATTGATCAGAAATTTGGATATGCACGATTCGGGTTTCCATTTCAAGACGAAATACCAAGAACAATTGAAAGTGAAATACCGAGTCCTAACGCTACCTGGGAAACAGCTATCAAACAAAATTTAGGGTTTGATATAAAGTTGTTTGATTACGAACTCACTTTGGGGATTGATTTATATAAAGAAAGACGTGAAGGTATTTTAATTAGGCTCCCACTTCCTTCTTATTATCAACCATCTGTTGGTAGTGGCAAAGATGCTTATAAAGTAGGCGCAGCCAAGGTGAATTTAGGGCAAGCTAAAAATCATGGTATTGAGTTTCAGGCTAATTACAGACATCTTACCCCTGGTGGTTTAACGTATTCTGTCGGAGGTCATTTTACACTGGCAGACAGCCGTATCATATATGCTGGAGATGAGGTGACTAGGCCCTATTATCAGAAACAAGAGGGCAAACCTATAGGCTGGTTGAAAGGGCTCCAAAGTAATGGTTATATCAATACTTTTGAAGAAGCTATTAATAGTCCTGTATTTAATAGTATAAAAAGATTTCCTGGGCATTATGCCTATGCCGATTTTGATGGTGATGGTGTAATTGAAGGAGGATCCGATGGAGAAGACAATATACCCCTTAAAGGTACTAACCAACCAGAGGTTGTTTATGCTTTTAATGGTTCGCTTAATTATAAAGGATTCAACTTAAGTGTACGATTTTTTGGTAAAGAAGGTGTGTCATACGCTTCGAGTAATTTACTTCCTAATTTCAACATAACCTTATTAGAAGGAAAAACGGTACATCTGGATAGATGGAGTCCAGAAAACCAAAATGCAGCATTTCCTGCTTTTGGCTATACAGCACCATCACAAGGGGGGTATAATTCAAGAAGTAATGTAACAACTGTAGAGTCTTCATATTTAAAACTTCAGAATGTTAGTTTAGGTTACAATCTAGAATCTGAATTCTTAAAAAAAGCACTAAAAATTCAAGCTATGAGATTTAGTCTGTCCGGGCAAAATTTATATACATGGTCATCGGTACCTTTTGGTGATCCGGAAGGGGGTAATGGTCTTTCAGGTGGATTTGGCCAATATCCTTTAGTTAAGCGATTTATTTTTGGTGTAAATATTGATTTTTAAAATATAAATAAAATGAGTTATAAAAACAAAATATTACTTTTTTTATCTATAGCTTTCTTCGTGAGTTGTGAAGACTATTTAGATAGAACAGAAGACGGGGCTGAATTTGCTACGGAAGATGAAGTTTGGAGAGACAGGAACAAAATTAACAGTTTTGCTTATAGGTTGTATGATAATATGGAATGGATGTTTGAGACCAGATATGATGGTCAAAACAGAACAGAAGGAGGTACAGGAAAAAACTATGGTAGTGTAGAGGTTTTTAGTGGAGATGTTCTTTTTCTCAGACCTTTGAAAGTAAATGATTGGGTTCTTAAAGGAGACTATATAAGTGCAAGTTTAAATGAAAAGTTTGCTAATCCAGATTTTTATGTTTGTTGGTTTGATAACTGGGAAACTATACTGGTTGCAAACAGTATTTTGGATAGAATAGATGAAGTAACAACAGATATTATGCCTCAAGAGGAAATAGATCTGGTAAAAGGGGAAGCCCTTTTATTTAGAGCGATGGCTTACCACGAACTTCATAAACGTTGGGGTCCTATGCCATATATTAAAACCAGAATTTTTCCGGATACGGAATTAAATTTACCTAGACCAACAAACCGTGAATTAATAGCAGATATTATTGCAGATTGTGATGCGGCTATTGCTGTTTTACCAGAAGTTGGTTACCTTTTTCATCCTAAATATATGGGACGTGTAGGAAAAGCAGCAGCTATGGGGTTAAAATCCAAAGCAATTACTACTGCAGCGAGTCCTAATTATACAGCCGGTAATCAAAAAGATAATGAATTATGGGAGATGGCTGCTGCAGCAGCATGGGATTTAATAGAAATAGCCCAAAATTCTGATAAGGTTGGACTGTTCCAAGGTGATTATAGTCATATATTCCATACAGAGCCAGGTACCATTGAAGGAGTTTGGCCCAGATATATGGTAAAAGGGATACCAGATGTTGCAACTTTACGTTACCCACAGAGTCATACATGGGCATGGCAAAATATTAGGGGAGCTGGTGGTTTTGCTCCTACGCAGGAAATGGTAGATAGATTTGAAACTGCAGATGGTTGGCCTATAGACCACCCTAATTCAAATTACAATCCGCAAGATCCTTATACGAACAGAGACCCTCGTTTTTATAAAGATATATTGTACCATGGAGCACCATGGGCAAAAGTTTCAGAAAATGATCTTATAGACATGAGGACTGAACCAACTTTAGGAGCCGATCGGGCATCAATAAATGGAGGCGATAATTTTAATTCAAAGACAGGGTATTTAGTAAGAAAATTAATGCCTCCTAACTTTAATAATATTGCTTACAGAAGAGAAGTATTTTGTAATGCCCCTTATATAAGAATGGCCGAAATATATTTGAATTATGCAGAGGCTGTTAATGAAGCTTACGGTCCTAATGCATCAGCTCCAGAAGCATCTTTATCAGCAGTTGATGCTTTAAATGCTATTCGTAACAGAGTAGGACAGGTAAATGTGAGACCGGAATTTACAACCGATGCTGCAACTTTTCGAGATGTTGTTAGAAATGAATTTAGAGTAGAACTTGCTTTTGAATACCATTCATGGTTTGATATGATGCGTTGGAGAACAGCTCATATAGAATTAAATGGAGTCGATTTTCATGGTGTAAGAGTTATAGAAGATTTATCTCAACCAACTGAGTTTCGTTATGAAAAATATCCAATAAGACAAGGTCGGGTATTTGAGGAAAGACAGTACAGATATCCAATAAGAGAGAGAGATAGACAAGTTTATGAAATGCCAAATTTAACCCAAAACCCTGGTTGGTAATATGTTAACAATTAATGATTTTACAATGATAAAAACGAAAATATTATATATAGTATTGGCAGGTGTTTTCTCTATGATATCTTTAAAGGTTAAAGCTCAAGAAGAAGAAATAGATAATTTAAATAAGGTATCTGCAACAATAACCAATAAATCTGGAGATCAATTGAGTGATGTGTATATTAAGGCATCTAAATCCAGAAATACAACGATTACCGATAAAAGCGGATTTTTTAGCTTAAGCGTTCAAGACGAAGATATTCTTATTATATCTCGCTTAGGTTATGAAAATAAGCTTGTTTACATAACAGAAGGCGCTCTGGAAAATGAAACCATTGTTTTAAAACAATGGGGGGTCATAAAACCAGAAGAAGCCATTAATATATCTTTAGGAAGTTTACCTTTCGAGAGAATTACAGGATCGGTCGAGCGTATAACTGGAGAGGAATTAAATGATTTCCCAACAGCTTTTACCCAAGAAGCTTTAGCTGGTAGGTTATCTGGTTTAAAGAGTACATATGATAATGCATCTCCGGTTTCAGAAAGTTTTAGAAATAGCATTCGTAATCAAGAAGATATTCAAATTTATGTTGATGGAATTCCATCATCTTTAGTTTTGACACCTGCTGAGGTTGATGATGTTGTTATAGCTAAAGATTATGGTTCTTCTTTTATGTATGGTACATTAGGTGCATCAGGAGCCATGCTTGTAAACACTAAAAAAGGACTGCCAGGTGGACGCTCATTCAGGTTTAGATCCAGAACAGGTGTCAGAACTTCGGCTTTTTTACCTAATACTATGAATGCACAAGAGTATGCAAGAAACTATAATATAGCATTAAGTAATGATGGTTTTTCTCCAATTTATACACAAAATGATATTAGTGATTATACTACTGGAGCTAATCCGGTAAGAAACCCTAATAATAATTATTATGAAGATTTGATAGGTGGTTTTTCTACGTATAAGCATATTACAGGGGATTTTTCAGGGGGTAATGAAGGTGTCCAGTACTTTTCTCATCTTGGGGTTTATAGTACAGACGGTATTGAAAAAGTTGGTGATGGTAGAAAACTATCAAGATTTAGGTTAAATAACAATGTACGAATTAAATTAGGTGATGCAGGAATAGTTAATGTTGGTATAGGTGGAAGTTTTAATACAACAAAAGAACCAAGACTAAATGCTAATGAGGCATTTGCTACTATGTACAGTTATCCTGCCAATGCGTTGCCTTATAAGATTAATGATAGTATTTATGCCATCACACCAGAATATGGGACCAACTTACTTACAGATTTGGCACATGGTCCCATTATAGAAGATACTAGAAGAGATGCTTTTGCCCGCATAGGTCTAGATTTAAATTTAGACGAATTAATTAAAGGCTTAACATTTAAAGGCTTGATAGGTACGTATACGTTAAATGTATTGTCTAAGCAATTACAAACCCGTACCGCAAACGGTAATACAGAATTATTATACCTTGTAGATAGAGCAGAACCTGTATTTACATTAAATAATGATGGAACCTATACAACTACTTTTAGAAAATTTAAAGCAAGAGAACCAGATAACATATGGGAAAGATATAGAGACCAGGTTGATAGGAGTCAGTTTATTAACGTTAATTTACATTATAATAGGGATTTTAATAAAAATCATAAGGTTATAGCAGATTTAATTTTTACGAACCAAAAAGTAACAGGAAGTGGGTTAGATCAGAATTTAATCTTTAGAAATCTAGGGCTCAGGGTAAATTATTTGATTAACCAGAAATATGTACTGGAAGGAAAGCTTATGAACACCCCTATTCGTCAATTATCTAAAGACGAAAGAAAAACAATAAATTATGATGCAGGGATCGCTTGGTTGTTGCATAAAGAAAATTTTCTTAACGGATCATCTTGGTTAAATTTTTTAAAGCTAAGAGCTAATTTTGGAGTACAATCAAGACCTGTGACTCAATTCTTTATTTCTGAAAACTTATACGTTGATGGTCCAGGTGCAACTTTTGGAATTGTAGGAGCTTCTGGTGGTGTTGGTGGTCAAGTTAGAGCATTTACGGCTCCAGACGAATTATTAACACCAAAGCAAGAGTATTTAAGTGCCGGTTTAGATTTCCAGATGTTTAAATCTAAAATAAATGGGCAGATAAATTATTTTAATATTCGTAACTATGATCAGATAATAGCACCGGAAAATTTATATGCGCTTATACCAGGTCAATATGTTCCTTTAGATAATTATGGAGATTCCAAGTTTAGAGGTATAGATGCCAGTATATCATACAATGGTAAAATTGGTGAGAATCTTTCATTTAGAATAGGTGTTAACGCCATGTATGGAGATAATCATATCACAGCATCAGACAATGTAAATTACCCAGAGCAGTATAGAAATATTAATGGGAATAGTGAAAGTCGTATTCTAGGTCTTAAAGCAGAAGGCATTTTTCAAAATGAAGCTGAAATAGCGAATGCCGTTCCTCAGCTTTTTGGTGAAGTAAAACCTGGTGATATAAAATATAAAGATTTTAATAATGATGGTGTGGTTGATGAGAAGGATATTCATGAAATAGGTAATGCTCCAAGAATGTCATATGGTATAAACTATATGATGCAATATAAAAGTTGGAGCTTGAGTATTCATGGAGACGGTGTTCTTGGAGGTAGCTATATTGAAGAACTACACTGGAATACAGGGACAAACGATTACACGACAACATTGGCAAAAAGCTGGCCGGTTAGTAATAGTTTGCCAAGATTAACAACATTGAATAACGAAAATAACTATAGAAATTCGTCGTTCTGGTTAGAAAATGCTGACTATTTTAATTTAAGAAGCATTATGATAGCTTATACCTTACCAAAAGCTTTATTAAATAATCTAGGTGTTAAGGAGTTTACCTTTTCTGGATCTGTCAAAAATCCTTTTGTAATATCTTATAGTAAGGATAGGTTTATGCCAAGTAAAGAACATGGATATACCTTACATCCAGTATTGAAAGCCTTTGAACTGGGGATACAAGTATCATTTTAATTATAAAATTTAAAAAATATGAAGAAATATATATTACTTTTTTTAATGATAGCTTCGATTTTGAATACTGGGTGTTCAGAAAGCGAGTTTGATCAGATTATTCCCAGTCCTGATTTATCATCCGATGAGGTTCTAAATGATATAAGACGTGCAGGGGGGCTTATAAACCCAGTGTATGGAGGCGTGAGAAGTACACCTCGAATTTCTTTAGAGTACTTTACAAATAACGCTGTAGAATTTAATGGAGCAAAAAGAGCTGCGGTGTCTGGTGCTACGGCAGAAAATTCGCCAGTAAGTGGTGAATGGAATTTAGCTATCGACAATATTTTCAGGATTAATGAATTTTTTAAATATGTAAAAGATATAAAATTTGATGCCCTTGACGAAGAGCGTTCAGAAGGGCTAAAGAAAAGAACAAGAGGAGAAGCTTTTGGCTTAAGAGCATATTATAAATGGCTACTACTTAAGAATTTTGCAGGCCCTTCAGCAACAGATGGTACAATGCTTGGATTTCCAATAATAGATGATTTATTAACCATAAATGAGGCTAATAGTGTACCAAGAAGCACATATCTGGAGAGTTATAACAGTATAAAAAAAGATTTAGATAGCGCTTATAAGTATATTGAAGTATTTCGTTACGAAGGTGATGCTGATGTAGTGGCTGGTGCTGTGAATACCAGTAGGATTACCAGGGAGGCAATTTGGGCTTTACGTGCAAGATTAGATCTTTTTGCTGCAAGTCCAGCTTATGAACAGATTCCTTGGGAACAAGCGGCTCAAACCGCTTACGATGCTATAATTGCTATTGATGGAGGTGTTTTAAAACCACTTAGTCCTTATGGGAATTTTGATGAAACTGACAATAAAGATCATTTATGGAGAAAAGGGTTTAGTTCTAATGGAAACTTAGAACGTGCTCATTATCCACCATCTATGTTTGGTAATGGTAATGCTAATCCAAGTCAGAATTTAGTGGATGCTTTTGCTGATAAAAATGGATTTCCAATTACACATCCTAACTCTATTTATAATGCGATTTATCCTTATGAAGATAGAGAAGGACGTTTTGAGCGTTTTGTTTTCTATAACGGGCAAAATGACTATAGGAATGTTTATATTGAAGTTTTTGATGGAGGCAAAGATGCTAACGGCTCAATAAAAAAACAAGCCACTCGAACAGGATATTATCTAAAAAAATATTTGAGTGAAAATGTTAATTTTGATCCTGATCAGACTACAGGATCTAGTAAGGCTAATAAAATGTATCCTATTTTTACAAGAGCAGGATTATACTTGGATTTTGCAGAAGCGGCAGTAGAAGCTTATGGCGTTAATGGTAGTAATGGGAGTATGGCTTTTACAGCCAAAGATGCTCTTGTAGAAATACGAACAAGAGCAGGTATAAATAATGATTTGTATATAGATATTGCTGACGATCTTTTAGATACCTATATAGACTTAATTAGAAATGAAAGACGTGTAGAGTTTGCCTTTGAAGGTGAATATTATTATGATGTAAGACGATGGAAATTACCATTAGAACTGCTTACAGAACCAGTTAAAGGAGTTGAGGTTACAAGGCTAGGAGAAGATTCTTTTACATACGAAGAAAAACAAGTAGAGTCCAGAAATTTTTCAGAGCGTATGTATTACAATCCTATACCAAGAAACCAAGTGTTATCTTCTAATGCTCTTATCCAAAATGCGGGATGGCAATAGTTAACTAATAATTGTATAAAAAAATATGAAAATTATGAAATATAGAAATTGTTTAATTGTTTGTTTATTGTTGCTTTCAATAATCGTATCATGTGAACGGTATGATGATTATGAAGTAGATTCAATAGGTTTTAAAACAGTGTATTTCCCATTCTCTGAATTAGAAAGATCGGCTGTTTCTGGTGAAGGACTTGAAATTAAAATCGGTGCTTACATTGGAGGTGTTAGAGAAAATACCATCGATGAAGAGGTTACGTTTGAAATTGATGAAACGTTATTAGATGGCACATCTTATACCATATTGCCAAGTGATTATTATACATTAGGGAGCCCAGATAAAATAACCATACCCAAAGGAGAATATTTAGGGTTATTGCCTGTAAAGTTTGATTCTTTAAAAATGGCAAATGATATGCTCTTAAAAGATTTTAACTATGCTATTCCTTTAAAAATAGTTTCAACAACTACGGATTCTATTTTAGATGGAAAAGGAGAAACTATAATACCAATAAAACTAATGAATACGTATGAGGGTAATTTTTACCAAGTGGGTAGTTTAAAAGAATTCTTTACTGTTACTAAGGTGTTGGATACGGCTTATGTATATGGAGATAATTTAGATGGCCCCAGTACACCCATACGAGAATTAAGCTCCATTATGATGGATACGGTAAGTGTTAATGGTGTAGCTAATCGTTCGGGAGATGATTTTTCTATGAAACTTAAAGTAAATCCAATTGATAATTCAGTAACTATTATTGCAGATCCTTCATCTACGTATCAAGTCGAGGAAAACGGTTTCAGTTTATGGGATCCTGTTAAGAGAAAGTTTACTTTAAAGTATAAATATAGTGATGGAGGGAAAGATTTTGAAGTAGAAGAAACCCTTACATTCCGTAATAGAATCCGAGATGGTATTAACGAATGGCGTTGGGAAGGATTTCCAGGCAATTAATAATATTATTTAATAAAAAACGTATAATTTTTTGAGTTAGTGTTAGTTCCGTTTAGTTAAAAGAGGCTGTCCATAAAAGGCAGCCTCTTTTTATGCTTAAATAGTTGTTATATAGTAGTTCGTAGATACTTTTTTAAGCAACAAAAAGCTATTCTTCTTATTATAGTATCGAACATCTGTTTTCTCTTGTAAGTTTTTTATACTTGGGAGCTATTTTTTAAATCAAATTCTCCAGAGGTGCGACACTTAGAAACCCCTTTTGAACACTTTTCTCCTGCCTACTTACAGTTACGGTGTACCCACATATTGCCCTAAACAGTAACTATAATAATATTAAAGAAAAGAGGTATCGTGATGATATGTTATATCTATCAGGTAGAAACCACAAAACCTCCAAATGAGCGGCACTTAGCCCTCTCTTTTGGACAGGTCGTTCCCTCCTAAATAGAGGATTATAAGATTTAAAAAAGGGATTAAGGCGATCGTTAAGAAATGACCATAAGGCAAGCCCCGACCCTTCGTAAGAATAAAGTACAAAAGCTTCGAAACCTAGGAGCATAGTATGGGATGTAGCATTGGCGCGACGTCGAAGTTTTGTACTTGGTTCTTCTTGAGCCTAAGCAAAAGAAGAAATTCCTATCGAAGGGGCGTCTTTTCTCCTGCCTGCCGGCAGGCAGGTTTGTTACTTTTCTTTGGACGAGAAAAGTAAATAATAAAATATAAATCTTTTTTTAAAAGACGGTAGGTATGGTATACCGTAACTGTCGAGTTACTAAGCCAAAGGCATGACAGACAGGAACGGGAATCTCATCATGATGAGATTCCTCCTCGTTCCTCGTAATGAATGACATGATTTCTTCTTTAAAACCTTTTAAGTAACTGATTATCAATTTATAATATATCGAACTGACGTTATTTAAAAAATGATGTTTTATGGATTCTCTAAATCCGTATTTTCAGTATTTGAGTATTTCTTAGAATATTCAGTAGGTGTTACATTATAAACCTGTTTAAAACATTTACTGAAATATTTGGGGTCATTAAACCCTGTTTTAATACACACCTCGGAGATTAATAAACCAGAATTTTGTTTTATAATTTGAGTTGCACGTTTTAACCTGTAATCACGAATAAATTCATTTGAAGACTTTTCTGTTAATTGCGTTAGCTTTCTATAAAGACCTGAATGGCTCATGTTCATTTTCTTTCGGAACTCATGTGCATTAAATTCAGGATTGTCAAAATTTTGGTCTAAAACCTCATAAGCCTTTTTAATAAATAAATCATCCGTTGAATCGATGTCTTTATTATCTGGAATAAAGTTTATTTTGGTTTTAGATTTCTCTGATATTTTTTTGTTTGTTTCAATAATGTTTTTAATTCTGGATTCCAGTATTTGAATACTAAAAGGCTTCTTTATATAATCATTAGCACCAAGACTTAAGCCCTTTATTTTAAATTCATCCGATGTCCAAGCACTTAAAAATAAAAATGGGATATGGCTTGTTTTTTCATTTTCCTTTATTTGCTTACAAAATTCAATTCCATCCATTACAGGCATTAAAGTATCACTTAATATTAGATCAGGTATATGTTTTAAAGCTTTAACCAAACCTTTTTCTCCGTGAGGGGCTTCAATAACTCTAAAGTTTTCCGATAAGGCATTTACGATGTAAGATCTAATGTCGAAATCATCCTCGACTACCAATATTTTTGGTGTGTTTTTATTGTGATTTTTAGTTATGATTTCATTTTCAGGAGTATCTTTTGAAAGATTTATAGGTTTTAAAGGAAGTCTTTCCGGAACATAATTTCTTATGTTTTTAGATTCATAAAATTCTTTTTTTATGGGGATGGTCACTGAAAATGTAGAACCTTTATCAAGCTCACTTTCAACTTTAATATTGCCATTATGTAGTATTACTAATCTATTTACGTAATCCAGCCCAATACCCGCACCGTTTGGATTTAGGGATTTGGCAGATTTAATTTGATAGAATCCTTCAAATATTTTGGCTAATTTGTCTTCAGCAATACCAATACCATCATCTACAACACTCACAATAATGTATTCTTTTGAGGCATCTGTATAATCTAATAAAATAGTAATATGCCCTCTCTTCATTGTAAATTTGAAGGCATTAGATAGCAGATTATATAATATTTTTTCGATTTTATCTTCATCTATCCAGCCCATTAAACTTTTTTCTTGCGGTTGGAATTTGAATGTTATTTCATTTTGAATGGCAAATTCATGAAATGCGTGTGTCGTATTCTCTATACACTCTATAATATTTTGTTCAGAAACTTGTAAACTTAAAGTATCACCTTCTAGTTTACTTATGTCCAAAATTTGATCAACCAACCGCAGTAGGCGAAATACATTTTTATTAACAAGCTGTAATAAATGGGAGTTTTTTTCATCTTTATTATACTTAATGAGTTGCGATATAGGATCTGAAATCAACGTTAAAGGTGTGCGTAATTCATGAGAAATATAAGTAAAGAAACGAAAACGCATTTGATTGAAATCCTCTTCATTCTTTAACTTCATGCGCTGTAGTTCGTTTTCATTTTTTTGTTTTGTACTTATAATAGTATACTTATTATAATAGTATAGTAACAAAATAAATGTGAGAAACATCATGGTCTTAAACCACCATGTGGCATAGAATGGAGGGGCAATGAAAATTTTTAAAGATTTTTCATTACTCTTAGAAGCGCTATTAATGACTTTCACTTTAAGTACATAATCTCCATGATTAAGATTTGTAAACCCGACAGATCTATTAGCGCCAATATTTACCCAGTCATTCATATAATTTTCTAGGATATAAGCATACTTGTTCTTGCCTTGGGTATTAAAATCTAATGCAGCAAAATCAATTGAAAAATCATTTTGTATGGCTTTAAGATTTATTTGTTCGGTTTTTGAAATGCTTTTATTTAATGGTGAGTTCTCAACATTTACATTGGCACTTTTATTATCTATTTTTAAAGATGAAAATACAATTGAAGGCCCTTTTTTGCTTTTTGAAATACTATCGGGGTGAAATATAACTAAGCCTTTAGAACCTCCAAAACCAATAGAATGATCAGGTAAGATTACTGATGCTTTTGGTTGAAATTGTTTAGAAGGGAGTTTATAGCTATCACCAAAGTTTTCGAAAGCTTGAGTTTTTTTATCAAACTTAACAAGCCCTTTAAATGTACTTACCCAAAAAGCGTTGTCTCCCATAGAAACCATACTTGAAACAAAATTACTGGGTAATCCATCATCCTCAGTGAAAAAAGTAAATTCATGATTATTTAAATCTAAATAGCCCATTCCACCTCCTTGAGAACAAAACCAAATGAGTTCTTCGCCGTTTTCAAAATAAACTTGACTTATAGGAAAAGATTCCAATTGATTACTATAAAAATCTTCAAATGTTTCTGTAGATGGATTAAAAATCGCAATACCTCCTATAGTGGCTAATACAAGATTATTATTTTTTGTGACTTTTATATCTCGAACATTAATATTACTATACTTTTTGAAGTTATTTTGAATTGGATCATAAAGATTTAATCCTGTTTGAGTGCCTATCCATAGGTTTTTTGAAGCATCTTCAGCAAAACAATATATTTTGTTGTCACTAATACTGCCCGTATCGTTGAGGTTGTGTTTGTAATGATAAAAACCCCTTTTATCAGGAGTTAACAAATTTACCCCACCTGAGTATGTACCAAACCACATATTGGATTTGGAATCTTCAAAAATAGATGTTACTGTGTTGAAACTCAAAGATGAAGGGTTGTTTTTTTCGTGAGAATAAGAAGTATATTGCTTGTTTTTTGAGTTGTATTTACTTATTCCTCCCCAAGTTCCAAACCACAAATTATTTTTGCTATCAAGAAAAACACTTCGAATTCGGCTTTCAATAATACTATTTTTATCATGGGCTTGATGTCTAATTAGTTTAAAAACACTGTTTTTTGATGTATTGAAACAAACGCCACCAGCATAAGTACCTACCCATAAAATACCTTCCCTATCTTCATATACAGAATATATTGAATTAGTTACTAAACTTTGAATATGGTCTGGATCATGATTTAAAGTTGAAAATGTATGAGAGGTTTTATTCATTTTAGCTAAGCCTCCCCCATTAGTTGCAACCCAAAGGTCTCCCTCTTTAGTTAGAAAAATGTCACTGACTTCATTATGAGGTAACAAGCTATTGTCTGTGTGAAAAGTTTTAAAATGTTTTTTATTATAATATGATAGGCCTCCTTGAAGTGTCCCAATCCAGAGATTACCTTCTTTATTTAAGGTAAGTGCTGTTATAATATTTCCCCCAACAGAGTTTTTATCATTTTCATTATAAAAATAATTGATAATTCGTTTGCTTTTTTTATTAAGTCGGTTCAAACCATGTCGTGTCCCTATCCAAAGATTTGCATTATCATTAGCTAATGATAATACTTCCGAATTGGATAATGAATTTGTTCTGTTAGCAGCATGCCTATAATTGTCTATAACACCATGATTAAGATTATATAAAACAAGACCCTCGGAGGTCCCTAACCAAACAAGTGAGTCATTTTCTTTTTCAATACAATTTACTTTAATGGGCTTGTTGAAGTTTTCGAATAGATTACATAGGGTTATAGTTTCTGTAATTGGGTTATAAAGTTTAAGCCCATTATCTGTAGCAATCCATAAAAGGTTTTCATCATCTTCGTACAAATCAAGAACCTTTTTTCCGATTAAAGTTTCAGATTTATTTTTGTTTATATCAATAACTTCAATGTCGTAACTATTGTACCTGTTTAGTCCTTCATCTGTGCCAAACCATAGGTATCCGGATTTGTCTTTTAAAATAGTATTTACTGTGTTTTGAGACAATCCATTTTCTGTTGTGATAGATAAAAAATCAGAAACAGATTGATCTTCAATGTATTGGGCGTTTGCCAAATTACAGTAACTAAGAATAAAAAAGGTTAATATGAGAGATTTATTTAACATTACAGTTATTAATTATTTTTAGGGAGTATTATTGTCTGCTTTTATAAGTAGCCAGAATATTAAAATATGCTTATGTGTGAAATTTTGTACGTTTTAGTGTTAACTTACCATAATTCATATATTTAACCAAAAATGGTAAAAAAAATTAAAAAACATAAATATTTTAAGTAATATCATCAAAATACCATTAAAATTATATTTTACTTCCAAGTATTTTTAATCTTCATGATTATTGATTTTAATTTGTTTTATATTTAAAACAATATTTCAAATATAAATAATTAAATGCTTTCCCCAAAATTAATACCTAGATCAATTTTTTCTATTTCTTGCTTCTAAAATGTGTCTTTACTTATTAAAGTGTTTTAATACGGAATCTCTATTAAATTTGTTAATGATACTTCAAGTTTATAAAATTTCTAATTAGTAGAAACTATATTAAAATTTTGGCTTTAAAAATTCTCCAACTTTTAGACCTCTCTGAGAGGTCAGAACTACAAAAAAGTAGTTCAGATGATTTAAATACAAAATTTCGATTTTTGGCTCTGAAACCAAAATAAAACGGTCAAAATACCCCTGTAGATTACCTCTGAGATACTCATTTTGAAGAAATTTTCCACTATTTAAAATGGAAGAATTTTCTTCAACATATTGTTCGAAATGTTGAATTTTTGAACATTTTGTCTGCTATTTACTCTTAAGTGAACAATTTCTTCACTATTTATAGCATTAAATCGACCTTAAACATATAATTAATCAAGTAATTT
This sequence comes from Flavivirga abyssicola, assembly GCF_030540775.2. GTDB lineage: Bacteria > Bacteroidota > Bacteroidia > Flavobacteriales > Flavobacteriaceae > Flavivirga > Flavivirga abyssicola. The sequence continues at coordinate 2,521,607 of NZ_CP141266.1, forward strand.
GACTTATAAATAATATCGCTATTGCAAGTTTATCATTTTCCGCTCTAGGGGATATTACTCTTAGGCAGATATTATTAATACTAATATTTTAAAACTTATAAATGAATAAAATACTAATAATTAAAATATGTTTTGTTGCTGTTTTATTAAGTGCTTGTTCGAGCAAAAAAGATAAAACCCTAGTTGTTCAAAGTCCAAATCTGGATTTTGAATTTATGTTAAAAATAGACGATAGTTTATCTCAGCCATTTTATTCTGTTAATTATAAGAAAAAAGGTGTTGTAGGAGATTCTAAACTAGGATTTGTTTTAAACACATTGGATTTAAAATATAAATCCTACCAAATTGCAAATGTTAAACAGGTAGAAAATACTTCAATTGATACGAGTTGGAAACCTGTTTATGGAGAAAAGAATGAATACCCCGAGATTTATAATGAATCCCTTTTTAGATTTAGCGATAGTGATAATCAAGAAATTTTTAATCTAAGGGTACGAGCTTATAATGAAGGCATAGCTTTTCGCTATGAATTCTTAAATAATGAAGGAGATGCGATAAACATACAAAGTGAAAGCACAGAATTTTCTTTACCACCTGATGCGATTGCTTGGACTTCGACAGAAGCGCAAGGTAAAATTGTAAAGAGGCCTGTTTCTAGTATAAAAGAAGCTGTAGAAAGACCGTTATTGGTTAAATTACAAGATTCAATATTTCTAGCCATAGGTGAAGCTGCTTTAGTTGACTACGCTCGTATGAAGTTTGTTAATAAAGAAGGAAGCCCTGGAACTTTGGTGTCAGAATTAAGTAGTGAAGTCATAGGGAACTCCCCCTTAAAAACCCCATGGCGTTTTGTTATGGCGGCTAAGAAACCCGGAAAATTACTAGAGCATAATTATCTTATTTTAAACTTAAACGAGCCGAATAAATTAGAGGATACATCGTGGATTAAACCTGGGAAAATTATTAGAGAAAGTACCCTTACAACAAAGGGAGGGATGGCTTGTGTTGATTTTGCAGTAAAGCATAATCTTCAATTTATAGAATTTGATGCAGGTTGGTATGGTAATGAATACGATGATGCCTCAGACGCTACTACCATTACAATAGACCCAAGAAGGTCAAAAGGACCTTTAGATTTATTGGGAGTCATAAAATATGCCAAGAGTAAAAATATTGGAGTTGTTCTATATGTTAACAGAAGAGCCATGGAGAAACAATTGGATGATATATTGCCTTTGCTTAGCTCTTGGGGTGTTAGTGGTGTTAAATATGGATTTGTTAATGTGGGGCCACAGAAATGGACAAGTTGGCTACATGATGCTGTTCGTAAAGCGGCCGATTATAAATTAATGATAGATACTCATGATGAATATCGCCCAACAGGTTATTCTAGAACATACCCAAATTTTATGACTCAGGAAGGTATAAGAGGCGATGAGGAATCTCCAGAAAACAGCATGGTTCTTAACACTATTTTTACAAGAATGATTGCCGGAGCAGGTGACCAAACGAACTGCTATTTTGCGCCTAGAGTAACAGAAACAATGGGATCCCATGTTTCTCAGCTAGCCAAAGCCGTATGTGTATATAGTCCTTGGCAATTTTTGTATTGGTATGATAGACCCGAAGGTTCTGAGGCAAACGAAGAAGGTGCAGGAGGAAATAAAGAATTTATTAAAGAAGTTCCAGAATTAGCATTCTATGACGCGCTTCCTACCGTATGGGACGATACCAAAGTCATTGACGGGTATCCAGGTGAATATGCCATTATAGCAAGAAGAAGTGGAGAAGATTGGTTTGTAGGCGCTTTAAATGGTAATACGCCACGAGATATTAACTTATCATTAGACTTCTTAGAAGCGGGTAAAAACTATGAGGCCATCATCTATTCAGACGATGAAAATGTAGATTCGTTCACCAAAGTTCGTATTGAGAAAAGAAAGGTGAGTTTAGAAGACGATTTAGTTTTTAATATAAAAAACAAAAACGGATTAGCAATTCATATAAAAGCATTATAACAATTTAATTATGAGTAAAAATATAATAGTATGCATGTTGTCTTTATTGCTATTTGTAAACTGTAAGGAAAAGAAACCTTCAGAAAAGGCAGAAGAACAAACCATACAATCATCACCAAACATCGTTTTTATTTTGGCGGATGATTTAGGGTTTGCAGATTTAGGGTATGCGGGTAGTGATTTATATCAAACCCCTAATATAGATAAATTGGCTAGTAAAAGTATGTATTTTACTAAGGCTCATTCTTCACATCCCACATGCCAACCCAGTCGTATCTCTTTAATTACAGGAAAAACCCCAAGTAGATTAGGAGCTGTAAGTCATGGAAGTTTAGGTGGAGTTACTGGAGCTGGAATAGAAATGAAATCAGATGAAATCACCTACGGAAACGTATTGCAAAAAGCAGGATATACGACTGCTCATATAGGTAAATGGCATATAGGTAGTGGTGATAATGGTCCTAAAGATAGAGGCTTTGATGTTGAGATCGCATCCAATGAATTTTGCTGCCCGGGAAGCTATAACTACCCCTATATAAGTAGAGTTCTTAATGCTGAAAAAACTAAAAAATCCGCAGTTCCCGATTTAGAATCCTATTCACCTGAAACACATTTAACCGAAGCTTTATCGGCAGAAGCAGCCAGGTTTATAGAAAACCAAAAAGGTGCCAAAAAACCGTTCTTTCTCAACCTGTGGTATTATGCAGTGCATACACCTATGGAAGCTAATAAAGATAAGGTAGAGAAGTATAAGAAGTTAATTACCCCTGAGAACAAGCATACACATGCAACTTATGCTGCGCTGGTAGAACATTTAGATGATGGTGTAGGTACAATTATTAAAGCACTGGAAGATAATGGAATGGCAGACAATACCATTATAATATTTATGGGCGATAATGGAGGCGAACTCAAATCGGGTATTACTAAAAATTATCCGCTTCGGGGAGGAAAAGGAATGTTTTATGAAGGAGGAACACGTGTCCCTATGTTTGTTTATTGGCCAGGTGTTGTAAAGCCAGGAACTGTTACAAATGAACGTGTTGCAGGATGGGATATCTATCCAACATTACTTACTATGGCGAAGGTAAAAGAAGATGTGGAACGTAATAAAAATATAGATGGGGTTGATTTAACGCCACTATTAAAAGATCCTAATGTAAAGTTTGAAAACAGGCAATTTAACTGGATAAAATATGTGTCGTTAATTCATTATGCGAATAAAAAGGAAAGAAATTGGCCTGGACGCAGTATTATAAAAGATGATTGGAAGTTAATAGAATACTTTAATATGCCATATGCTCTTGATAGACATCAGTATCTTTTATTCAATTTAGACGAAGACCCTTCAGAAACAAAAAACCTTGCAAAAGAAAACCCGCAAAAATTAGAAGCGCTTAAAAACGCTATGGATAAGTGGGGAGAAGATGTAAATGCTCCCAAGTATGAAATGGAAAAGTTTTATGGTGAGGTATATAGAGCAAGTTTAACTAAATAATGTAACCTAAACGAATTAAACACATAAGTATAAGTTATTCATCATTTAATATTTGGTTATCCCACATATAACTAAATAAAATGAGTTCGAGATTATTTTGTAAGCAGGATGAATAAACATGAATTAAAACGAAAAATAAACACTAGAAAAATGCTAAAACGATTAATCTATTTAAGTTTTCTTTTATTACCAATTCTAATATCAGGGCAAGTAGATAAGAAAATTTATCATAAGGATTGGATAGATTTCAACAAGAATGGAAGTAAGGAACCTTATGAAGATACTAAGGAGCTTGTAGAAAAACGAATAGAAGATTTGTTGTCCAGAATGACATTAGAAGAAAAAAGCTGTCAAATGGCAACGCTTTATGGTTTTGGTCGTGTTTTAAAAGATGAATTGCCTACTAAGGATTGGGTAAATGAAATTTGGAAAGATGGTATAGGTAATATAGATGAACAGCTTAATAATTTAGCATATCACCCAGATTCAGAAACAGATAAAGCATGGCCACCTTCAAACCATGTTAAAGCATTGAACGAGATCCAACGATTTTTTATAGAAAAAACACGCTTAGGTATTCCTGTCGATTTTACAAATGAAGGTATCCGAGGATTATGTCATGAAAAAGCGACTAGCTTTCCATCTCAAATTGGGGTAGGATCTACCTGGAATAAAAATCTGGTGAGTCAAATTGGACGTATCACAGGAAGAGAGGCCAGGTTACTGGGATATACTAATGTATATGCTCCTATTCTTGATATAGCCAGGGATCCAAGGTGGGGTAGAACAGTTGAATGTTATAGTGAAGATCCATATTTAACAGGAGAACTTGGTTATAATATGGTTAAATCTATACAAGAGGAGCAGGTTGTGTCTACTCCAAAACACTTTGCTATTTACAGTGCTCCAAAAGGAGGACGTGATGGTGATGCCAGAACAGATGCACACATTACTAAAAGAGAATTATTTTCATTATACCTACACCCTTTTAAAAGAGCTATTGAAGATGCCGGAGCTTTAGGTGTTATGAGTTCTTATAACGATTATAATGGTATGCCAGTAACAGCTTCAAGCTATTTTTTAAGAGATATTCTTCGTAAATCATGGGGATTTAAAGGATACGTGGTATCCGATAGTCGTGCAGTGGAATTCATTTCAGATAAACACCGCGTAGCACAAGACCATAAAGAAGCGGTTTTAAAATCTGTAAAAGCGGGATTGAATATAAGAACAGATTTTACTATGCCCGAAGATTACATTATTCCTGTTAGGGAGTTAGTGAAAGAAGGTCAATTAAGTATAAAAACTGTAGATGATTGTGTCCGTGACATTTTAAGAGTTAAATTTTGGCAAGGACTTTTTGATACGCCTTACGGAAAGGAATTTAAAAAAGCAGATAAAACAGTATCGAATAAGAATTCTCAAAAAATATCTTACCAAGCTTCTTTAGAGTCTATTGTTTTATTGAAAAATGATAACAAAACATTGCCTTTAGACTTTAATAAATACAAATCAGTGTTAATTACAGGGCCAAATGCTAAAGCTATTAATCATTCTATAAGTAGGTACGGGCCATCAAATATAGATGTTGTTTCAGTTTATGAGGGCATTAAAGAAAAGTTTCCAAAAGATGTTGAGATAAAATATACCAAAGGTTGTGACTTTTTTGATGAAAACTGGCCAGATTCAGAAATTATTCCGATGTCACCAGTAGATTCAGAACAAAAAGAAATTGATAAAGCTGTAGAAATTGCAAAAACAGTTGGGTTAGCCATTGTGGTAGTTGGTGATGATGAAGAAACCGTAGGAGAGTCAAGGTCAAGAACGTCTTTAGACCTTCCGGGAAATCAACAAAAATTGGTTGAAGCTGTATATAATACCGGAACACCAGTAGTAGTGGTTTTAATTAATGGACGTCCTTTAACAATAAATTGGATTAATAAATACGTGCCTGCAGTTGTAGAAGGATGGTTTCAAGGTAAATATGGGGGTGCTGCTATAGCAGATGTGTTGGTTGGAAATTATAATCCAGGAGGTAAATTGCCTGTGTCTTTTCCAAAAACAGTGGGGCAAATCCCCATGAATTTTCCATCAAAACCTGGAGCACAAGCAAATCAGCCTTCAAAAGGACCAAATGGCTCAGGGAAAACACGTGTGGGTGGGTTTCTATATCCTTTTGGATATGGACTTAGTTATACAACATTTGAATATTCCAATTTGTTAGTTCATTCTACAATTAATAATAATAAAAATAAAGGCGACGTAAAGGTGTCTGTTGATATTACTAATACAGGCGACGTAAAAGGCGATGAAGTGGTGCAGCTTTATTTTTCTGATGAGGTATCTTGTGTAACGGTTTATGAAAAACAATTACGAGGTTTCGAGAGAGTTAGCTTAGAACCAAATGAAACTAAAAAAGTAAGCTTTACATTAAAACCACACGATTTTGCCCTTTATAATGAAAATATGGAATTTGTGGTAGAGTCAGGAGCTTTTAAAATAATGATTGGTAGCTCGTCTGAAGATATTAAATTAACAGCACCTCTAATTATTGATGATTTGAAGGTTTTAAGCACCAGTATAAAAATTTCAAAAACAAAAAAATAACTTAATTTAAAATATATCAGGAATAAAATAGCATGAAGCATATAATTATAGTCATAGCATTAATAGGGTCATTAAAAATAGTTTCGCAAAATAAATATGACGCTAATTGGAAGTCTATAGATAGCCGCCCAATTCCATCTTGGTATACAGACGCTAAGTTTGGAATTTTTATTCATTGGGGACCTTATTCTGTACCGGCATTTTCAAAGGTTGGTGAATATTCAGAATGGTATTGGATGAATCTTGTAAACCCTAATAGGGTAAAAAATGGATACCATGAAACTAACGAATTTCACAATAATGTATATGGAAAAAACTTCACCTATCCAGATTTTGTACCCCTATTTGATTGTAAAATGTATGATCCCGATCAATGGGCAGATATTTTTCAAAAATCAGGAGCAAAATATGTTGTATTAACGTCCAAACATCATGATGGTTATACGCTTTGGCCTAGTAAAGAATCCGATAAATCGTGGGGAAGACCGTGGAGTTCGACTAATTCTGGTCCAGGAAGAGATTTATTAGGAGAGCTTACAAAAGCAGTGCGAAAAACAGATTTAAAAATGGGAATATACTATTCGCTTTATGAATGGTTCAATCCATTGTATACTTCAGATGTAGATTTATATGTAGAAAAACACATGATTCCACAATTTAAAGATGTTGTTGAGAATTATGCACCTTCTATCATTTTTACCGATGGCGAATGGGATTACCCACATACCACATGGAAATCTACAGAATTACTTTCTTGGTTATATAACGAATCGGCTAGTAAAGAAGATGTGGTTATTAATGACCGTTGGGGTAAGGAAACGCGTCATCACCATGGAGGTTACTATACAACCGAATACGGTTCCGGAATGCCTAATGCAGATGTACCCTGGGAAGAAAATAGAGGTATGGCACATTCCTTTGGATATAGTAAAACAGAAAACATTGAAGATTACAACTCGACTCAAGAACTACTATACATGCTTATTGATATTGTAAGTAGAGGCGGTAATTTTCTGTTAGATATAGGGCCAACGGCAGATGGTCGTATTCCTGTTATTATGCAAGAACGTTTAATAGAAATGGGAGAATGGTTAGAAATAAATGGAGAAGCCATTTACGGTACAACACTAAATAAAGAGACTTGTCAATGGACAAAAGGTAAAGTTGCAGATGCAAAACGAGGTAGATATAAGGTGAAATATGATGTTATGAGATTAACTGTTAACCCTGAAGCTGGCTTTGCAGCTAAAGAAGCTTTTTTTACTAAAAAAGGAACAGACCTTTATGCGATTTGTCCTGTATTTCCAAAGAACCAATTGACTGTAAAGAATGTAACATTAAAATCAGGAGCAAAAATTGAGTTGTTGGGTTACGACAAGGCTTTAAATTGGAAACAGCAAGGAGCAAATGTTATTATAGATGTTCCGGCATTAAGTCCGTCTGAAGCTCCGTGTGAATATGCATGGACATTTAAAATGTCGGGCATAAAAAATTAAAAGAGGGCATCCTACAATGTTATTAACTCGCTCACTAGAATATTTCAATATTTAATATATTAACGTCACGTCCAATTGACGATGTATTAAATTCAAAAGATGATTATGAAGACGAATAGAATGGTTATTTTCTTGACCTTTATGTTGTTTACTTTAGTAGCTTTTGCTCAAGAAGTTAATATTTATGTCTCTAAGAATGGAAATGATAGTAATTCCGGTTCCAAAAATAAACCAGTAGCAACACTAAACGCAGCAAGAGATTTAATTAGAAACTATAAATCTACAAAAGTATACCCAAGTGAAGGGTTTGTAGTTTGGGTTTCTGCTGGAGAATATTACCAAAATAAGTCGTTTGAACTAAACGAATTAGATTCAGGCATACCGGGCATTCCAATTGTTTATAGAGCCGTTGAAGGCGATCAGGTTTTTTTAACAGGAGGCATTTCTATAGCTGCGAAAAACTTTAAGAAATTAAAATCGAAATCAATTAAACAAAGATTGACACCTAAAGCTGTTAAGAATATTCGTGTTGCGGATTTAAAGGCTTTAGGAATTACAGATTATGGAACACATAAGCAATACGGTCATGCACTTTCAGTTTATCCGGCACCCATAGAACTTTTTTTTAATGATGAACCAATGACAATTGCACGCTATCCAAATGAAGGGTTTGTTCAGATAGAGGAAGTTGTTGAGGAAGGGTCTATCCCTAGAGCAGGAGATTATTCAGAACGTGGAGGGATTATTAAATATAAAGATGAGCGTCACTCTTTATGGGCAGGCAATGATGATGTATGGTTTCAAGGAACTTTTAAGAATGGTTATGCAGATGATAAACTTCATGTAGAATATATCGATCCTAAAAAAAAACACATCAAATTTTCTAAACCCCATATGTATGGGCTAAGATCAGGAAAAAAATACACACACTATGTGGCATTAAACATTTTAGATGAATTGGACATGCCTGGTGAGTGGTATGTAGATCGTAAACTAGGAAAGCTTTATTTCTGGCCAACATCCGATATTAACAAAGGCACTGTAAAAATATCAGTTATTGAAGATCCTGTGGTGAGTATAGAAGGAGCATGTCATATAGTTTTTCGTGATTTTACTGTTGAAAATGGCAGAGGTATTGGTATTTATATGGAGAGAGGTTCTAATAATGTAGTGGCAGGTTGTACAGTAAGAAATTTTGGGACAACAGGCATTTTTATGGGACAAGGCTCTAAACAAACGGTTCCTTATATTACGCATGACCATTATGAAGGCGTGCCAATTTCGAGACGAGTAGGTAATTATGCAGGGCATATTTATAAGTATACAACCTGGAATCGTAAAGCAGGAAAAAATAATAAAATACTTAGCTGCGATGTTTATAATACTGGTACTGGAGGTATTGTGCTAAGTGGAGGAAGCAAACGTAAATTGATTCCCGGAAATAATGTTGTTGAAAATTGTAAAATTCATGACTACAACCGCAGAAATAAATTTCGTTGGGGAGGTGTTGTTGTAGATGGTTGTGGAAATAAGGTAAAGCACAATGAAATTTACAATTCCGATTTTCAAGCCATCTTTACGGTTGGACCAGAACATATTTTTGAGTACAATAATATCCATCATGTAGTTATGCATTCTGATGACGTTTCTGTTTGGTATACGGGGCGTGATCCTAGTGATAGAGGACAAATTATAAGATATAACTATTTCCATGATTGTGGAAATAAAGAGCGTATGAATATGGGGATTTATTGTGATGATTCTTCTGGTGGAATTTCAGTATTTGGTAATGTATTCTATAATATGCATACCGCTCATGGAGTACTTTATAGTAATACAGGTTGGGATATATCGATGAAAAATAATATAGTAATCAATCCGCATTCTCGAACCGTTGTTTTAAGCCCACATTATTATACATGGTACAAAGGAAAGGGACCAGTTATGTTTGGAAAAGATAAACTTTTTGAACAGCGATTATTTAAAGACATAAATATACTCGAGCCGCCATACAGTGAACGATACCCCAAATTAGTTAATTATATGGATGTTATTAAAGAAGGAGAAGAATGGGAAGGGATGCACTCTCGAAGAAATGTACTTACAACAAATGTGATCGTTGGAGGGAAAAAGAACCCTGTAGAAATACGAGGCGGGAAGTATGGTGTTTTTGAAAATATTAATAATTATCAAACCGATACAGACCCTGGTTTTGTTGATTTTGGGAATGGTAATTTTATGCTACGGAAAGATTCTAAAGTATTTAAGAAGCTGCTAAATTTTGAACCAATTCCTTTTGATAAAATGGGATTGTATATAGATGAGTTTAGAAAAAAAATCAATTAAATATATAAAATGAAAATACTAAATAAAACCTAGGTATTAAATAGTATGATCATTGTTGGAACTATTACTAATATGGAGATGATTGAAAGATTTAAATGAAAGCCTCATGTAAATTTAAGCTATGGCGAAGAAGGGTTTTTGCCTTCATTTTTTGCAAATATAGGGTTAAAACGGAGGTAATTGTAGTACCATGTAAAGTTAAAAATGAGATAGCTTAAATTATTGATTGATTGTTATTAGATAAAAAATAAGCCTTAAATAGAATATTTTAATATAAAGAAATGATGAACAAAATGATAAGTAAAATAATTTCCTCGTGGACTGTAAAAGCAGTGGTAGGTTGTTTATTGCTAAGTATAACAATACAATGCAAAGAAAAAAATATTGATGAGAGTGAAAAGGACATCGTTGATAGTAAAGAAGTATTGCTTAATCAACGTTTGTCTAAACAGAAATTAGAAAAGTGGCAAGATTTAAAATATGGAATGTTCATTCATTATGGGATGAGCACATTTATTGGAGAAGAACTTCCGGAAGGAAATGCTCCGATAGAAACCTATGCCCCAACCAATCTAGATGTAGGGCAGTGGATAAATGTTGCTAAAGAAGCGGGGATGAATTATGCCGTATTAACAGCTAAACACGTCGCAGGTCACTGTCTGTGGCCTTCTGAATATACAGGTTACGATGTAAGTAATAATAAAGATTCAACCGATGTAGTTGGTGAGTTTGTTAATGAATGTAGAAAACAGGGAATAGCACCGGGTATATATTATTGTGCTTGGGATAATCATCATGTTTTTGGAAGCTTTACACCTAATAAAAGTGAAAATTATAATGGAGCTCTAATTACTCCTACTGAATCTAACCCAGCCGAAGGCGCTCCTTTTACATCTCATTTATACCAGAATTTCATGACTGCCCAAATTGATGAGCTACTAGAGAAATATAGCCCTTTAACTCAGTTTTGGATTGATATTCCTATCATATTAGGTGATGGTTATCGAAAATTTATTTACGACCACATATCGGAAAAATATCCAGATATGTTAGTGATAATGAATCATGGTAAAAAGAAAGCTGGGAATAAATTAGTGTTTTTAGAACATAAAGCCTGGCCTACCGATGTATTAACATTAGAACGGTTTTCACCAGAAGAAGAATACAATTCAATATTAAATATTTCTGGAAAAGAGTATTATGTTCCAGCAGAATCAAATATGCCTATAGGTAATGAATGGTTTTGGGAAGATGATGATGTTGTTAAACCAATGGATGAATTAGTAAATAAGTTTCAAGCATGTCTAGATAATCGAGTTAACTTTCTACTAAATGTGCCACCAGACCGAACTGGGCAAATTCCCGAAAAATGGATAACACCATTACAGGAATTAAAAAAGCGAATGGGAAAACAAATAGAGTAAAATACCAAGGTGTTTTTAAAAGTATTCCAATACGAGTTCATCGAATCTTTAAAAATATAATTATGGATAATTTTATACCTACTCCCTGGGGCGTTTTATCTCAATGATTTAGCGTCATTCAAAATTTATATATAAACGATCTAAAGTAAATTCTTTATTTCAAATAGCAGAATTGCGAGTTTAAAAAATAATCTTACAGAAGTAAAGAAATTATAATTTTAAGAGGTTTATACCAAGGTAATATAAAGCTAAGGCTAATAAAATAGTTAGGTTAGAACAATTTGACTTCCTATCGAGACAGATATGTCTACATAAAAAAGGAGAATAACAATTAGTTTTGAGATGTATAAAATTATAAAGTTTCAACTATGAATAAAAAAATATTAATGCTCCTATATACAATATGGAAGAATTCTATGGGGCAGCCCATAATTAATTCAAAAAATGTTTTAGTAATATTCAATTAAAAAAAACCTATGAAAAATGTAAAAAAAATACAATTTAAGTTTGTGCTATTATGTCTGTTATTTTCTACAGGTCTTAATGCACAAATTTATGTTGCCACGAATGGAAATGACAGTAATGATGGTACAATTGATAAACCTTTAGCGACTATAATTGGTGCTAGAGATAAGGCCAGAAGCACTGGAGAAAAAACCATATATATTCGTGGTGGACACTATAATTATGATACGACCTGTGATTTAGGGTCAGAAGATTCCGGACTTGTTATTTCTGGTTATCAAGATGAAAAAGTAATTTTTGATGGAGCCAGATATATTAATCCGGAAGAGTTTCAATTGGTTACAAATGGAAGCTTATTAGAAAAATTGCATAATAATGCAAGTGGTAAGGTGTATTCGCAAGTTATACAGGATGCAGACTTAAAAGAATTTCTTAATAAAGCAACCTCACAAATTTCCATTAATGATGAAATGGCTACCGTAGCAAGATACCCTAATGATGGATATGCTCATATAGATAATGCTCACGGGGTAAGTGGCAATGAAATTCGAGTAGAAGGAACAGAAGAAGACCCTAAAGGGGCTAAGTTCAAATTAAGAGAACCTATAAACAGTTCAAAATGGAGTGCAGAACTATCTAGAATTAAAAAAGCTAGAGTTAAAGGGTATTTTTCAGCGGACTTTTATAAAGAAGATCTTCCTGTTAATTCGGTTGCTGACGATGAGATAACGCTTAAAGATGGTACTAGGTATGAGATAAGATTGGGGACTCATCCTAATCGTTTATTTGCCTATCACCTTTTATGTGAATTGGATGAACCAGGAGAATGGTATTACGATAATACGGATTCACGACTATATATTTGGCCAACAACTCCTATAACGCCAAATACTATAGTAGGTGCTTGGGCAGGACCTCAATGTTTTGAAGTTAGAGATACTCAAGATGTACAAATAAAAAAAATAACCATTCAAAACGTTGGGGATGGGACAACTAGTAATGCAGCTATAAATGTAATAGGCAGCTGTGATAATATTTTAATAGCTGGAGTTACCTTTAGGTATATTACTGAGTTACCCCCAGTCAATATTTGGCATGACGTGAGAAATAGTCGCATGCTAAGCTGTGATTTTTATGATGTAACAGGAGGTGTTAGATTGTATGGAGGGGGAGTGACAGCTACCTCGGTACAATATGGTAATAACTCTATGGAGAATTGTCATTCTACACAGGTGTATTCAAAGGATTTTTATGGTAAGGCATGTGCAATAGCTGGAGCAGGTAATATCTATAAAAACAATTTAGTTCATAATATGAACGGACAACCTATTACGCATAGAGGAGTAGATCATGTTATCGAGCTTAATGAGGTTTTTAATGTAGGTATTGAAGAAGGAGATGGAGGTGCTTTTTATACGGGTAATGCCATGTGGTCTTTTGGAAATATAATCCGACACAATTTTGTGCATCATATAATGAGTGTGCCAAAGTTATTAGGACGAGCTTCTTTTTTCTCGGATGATTTAGATGGTGGAGAAGAAGTATATGAAAATGTAGTGTTTAAAGGTGGTTGGGAAGCTCTTAAAATGAATAAAGGCGGAGGGCATTCTGTATCAAGGAATGTAGTATTAGAGAGTTATAGAGGTATTAGAAATGGTAGTAGTTCTACAGAATATAATCGTATGATGAATTATTTAACTACAGATCCAACATCTAGTGATAAAGAGAATTATATAGGTAGAATGTTAAAAGCTATAGGTGTTTCAGGTTGGGAAACTGGATTAACGGTTGATAATTGGACAGATAGAATAGGTGAATTTTGGTATTTGAGATACCCTAAATTAAAAGATCTTTTATCAGCATATAACACTAATAATACGGTAAGACCATACGAGACAGATTATACAGATAATATGTTTTATGGAAATACTCAAAATATTTTAGGTGGTGGAGGAGAAACCATTTCAGGTAGTCAAGATATAACATTAGGGGTATTTGAAAATCCAGATGCATTGAATTTTAAATTCAAAGCACCAAGACCTGGTTATGCACCAGATATTCCATTTGAAAAAATTGGATTATACCTTGATGAATACAGATGTGCTGTACCAGATAAGAATATCTATCGTCAAAATGTAAAACAACGATTTGATGGGCAACCAAGCCATGTAGTTAATGCTAATTATGATTACGATAATATTAATGATCAGTTGTATTATAATACCGGAGAGATGGTCTACAAATTAGCACCATGTTTAGGCGCTATTGAAGAAGTAGGCGATGACAGTTATACTATTAAGTCAACAGGCGAAACCTGCCCAGATAAGGATAACGGACAAATAAAGATTGCAGCCAAAAATACAGGCAACTATATAGCTAACTTTAATGGAGGTGCAGATCTTAATTTTACAGATGAATGGACTATAGAAGATATAGTCCCTGGAGTTTATGACTTATGTATTACCAATACAGATACCAATGTAGAACAATGTTTTGGTCTGGAAATAGAAGAAGGTGTAATCGTTGCAGGAAAAACAGCAAGTGTAAAATCAGGTAAAATAGACATAAATATAACAGAAGGAACAGCCCCTTTTGATGTGCTGATAAATGGAGAAGAAGTATTAAGAACCTCATCAAAATCATTTTCGGTAGCAGCAAAATATGGAGATTTTATAGAAGTTAAAACAAGTGTGGAATGCGAAGGGACTTTAACTAAAACCATGGATGGTATAGTTACAGCATCCCCGAATCCAACTAGCGGTAATTTCGAAATAGAATTATCTATGCCTCTAAAGGATGTAACCGTAGAACTATACAATGTATATTCACAGTTAATTTCAACAAAGATCTATAAAGTTAACAATGGAAAAGTTCAACTAGATATAAATAATAAACCATCAGGTATCTACTTTGCAATAGTTCAATTAAACAAGAAGCCTAAGGTTCTTAAAATAATAAAGAAATAATGAAAAAATATTTATTAATTATAGCAGTAAGTTTAGGAATTGTATCATGTAGTGATAGCGGTGACGATTCAATCCCAAATCCCGACCCAAACCCTAGTCCTAGTGGAAGTGCGCCTACAGTACCCAGTTTAACAGAGCCCACAGATAATCTGTTGTGCATAGATAATAATCTTGCTTTTAACTGGGGAGCATCTACAGATCCGGACGGAGATGCAGTAAAATATACAATGGAAATATCAAAAGATAATCAATTTACACAAGTAACACACCGCTTTACAAATTTAACATCATTAACAAAAACCGTTTTATTGGATAAAGCAGTGGCCTATTATTGGAGAGTAAAAGCGACAGATAGTAAAAGCCTCTCTAGTGAATACTCATCCGTTTTTAAACTTTATACGGAAGGGCAGGGAGAAGAAAACCATTTACCTTTTTCACCAGTTATTATTCAACCCGCTTTAAATTCTTCAATTCAGGGTAATTCAGTGCTGTTATCGTGGGGAGCCACAGATGTAGATAAAGATGCGTTAAACTTTGATGTCTATTTAGATACTAATAATCCACCGGTATCGACTGTTATTACTGGTCATACAGGGAAAAGTTATCAAGCCACTTCTTTAGCCGCAAACACGACTTATTATTGGAAAGTAGTAGTCAAAGATGATAAAGGAGGCATTACAATAGGTCAGGTTTGGAGTTTTGAAACAGAGTAATTGTAATCAAAAAAGTTTAAATAAAAACCGTTAAAGGCATAATTTCTTATGATGTATTGTCAATTATTACCTTTTAAAGTATATAATATGAAGTTTTTTTTTCTTTTACTAACAACATCCGTTTTTTTAGTTTCCTGTAAAGATGATAAAAAAATAAAACCAAATATCATATATATCATGACCGATGATCATGCGGCAAATGCTACAGGATTATATGGAGGCAGGCTGGCAAGTTTAAATCCAACCCCGCATTTAGATGAATTAGCAAGAGAAGGCATGGTATTCGAAAATTGTTTTGTTACCAATTCAATTTGTACACCAAGTCGTGCTTCTATTATTACGGGACAGTATAGCCAAACTAATGGCGTCCTTGATTTGTGGGAGGAATTACCTACAACGAAACAATATCTTCCAAAGGAGATGAAGAAGTTGGGGTATGAAACCGCAATGATAGGAAAATGGCATTTGCATAATGAACCTGTAGCATTTGATTATTATAAAGTACTTCAATCTCAGGGAAAATATTTTGACCCAGAGTTTAGAGTAAAAGGAAAAGGGCAATGGCCAGATAATTTTGTTAAATACGAAGGACATAGCTCAGATGTTATTACAGATCAAGTATTAGATTGGATAAGTAATAGAAAAGAAACTGAAAAGCCTTTTTTTCTTATGTATCATTTCAAAGCGCCGCATGATATGTTTCAATTTAATCCTAAGTATGCAGATTACCTGCAGGATGTTAAAATTCCTGAGCCGGAAAGTTTGTACAATCAACCAAATTGGGGGTCTGAAGCTACACGTGGACGTAATGATAGCTTGATTAATTCTATAGGATCCTCAATCTCTACGAGGCACCCTAATCGTAGCTATGTTGATATTTATAAAACTGGTGATAGACCTACAGAAAAAGAAGCCACTAGTGCAGCATATCAGGAATATTTAAAAAGATATTTACGATGCGTAAAAGGAGTGGATGATAATTTAGGTAGGTTTTTTAAATACCTAAAAGATAGTGGTTTATGGGAAAATACGATTATTGTATACACATCAGACCAAGGAATGATGCTTGGAGAGCATGATTTTGAAGACAAACGATGGATGTATGAAGAGTCTATACACATGCCATTTATAGCACATTATCCTAAGAAAATAAAAGAAGGTACGCGTTCAGATATCCTTATAAACAATACGGATTTTGCACCAACTTTAATCGAGTTAGCAGGGGGCAAAACGCCGGAGTATATGCAAGGCAAAAGCATGAAGAAGGTGCTTGAAGGAGAAGAGCCTAAAGATTGGCGTACGTCGACTTATTATCGTTATTGGATGCATATGATACATCATGATATTCCAGCCCATTTTGGATTGCGAAGTAAAGATTACAAGTTAATTTTCTTTTACGGCCGTTACCATAATCTTGAGAAAGAAGGTACACTTTCTATGTATTGGAATGATGAAAAACATTCTAACAAAGTTCTTCCCACACCTGTAGCATGGGAGTTTTATGATTTAAAAAATGATCCAGAAGAAATGAATAACCTATATGGTAATGCAGAGTATAAGGATATCATTGAAGCTATGAAAAAAGAATTGCAGGAAACCAGAAAAAACTTAAATGAAGAAGATGAGGAATATCCTCATCTACAAGAAATTATTGATAAACATTGGAATGACTGATTGATAATCCCGAATTATGTATTAAAATGTCTTTATGAAGATTGAAAATATTATAAGACCTAGTTTTTTTATTTTCAGTATAGAATAACTATGCTTTTTTTAATGCATAATACGGGATAATAGAATTTTGAGTTTAATCAATCATATATAAATAAAAAGAAGGACAATAAGAATTAAAGTTGTGTCTAATATGGAGCATACTAAATTTAATTTAAAGTACATTGCTGGAATATCTATGGTTTCTGCCTTAGGCGGACTTTTATTCGGTTACGATTGGGTTGTTATTGGTGGGGCAAAACCTTTTTACGAACAATTTTATCACATAGCAGATAACCCTTCCATGCAAGGGTGGGCTATGAGTAGTGCTTTAATTGGTTGCGTTTTGGGAGCAGTACTTTCAGGTTTTATTTCTGATATTTTAGGAAGAAAAAAGTCACTCATTATTGCTTCCATATTATTTACGGTATCTGCTTTAGGAACAGGTTTTGCTAACGATTTCACCTTATTTATTATATATCGTTTAATTGGAGGTGTAGGCATTGGATTAGCATCTACGATATCTCCAATGTATATAGCCGAAGTGGCTCCTGCTAAATATAGAGGCCGATTTGTTTCTATAAATCAACTTTCAATTGTCATTGGTATTTTAGCAGCTCAAATTGCTAATTGGATGATTGCAGATCCCATGGGGGAGTCTATTTCAGCAGAAGAAATATTAACATCATGGAATGGACAAACCGGATGGAGAATCATGTTTTGGGCAGAGTTAGTACCAGCACTACTATTTTTTATATGTATGTTTTTAATTCCTAAAAGTCCACGGTTTTTAGTAAAAGTGAATAATGAATTGAAAGCCCTTAATGTTTTACAGAAAATAGGAGGTGTGGAATATGCTCAGAAAGAACTTCAAAATATTAAAGAAACCTTTCAAAATACATTTAAAGAAAAAATCTCGTTTTCAGAATTTAAAAACCCTAAAGTATTAAGTGTCCTAACTATAGGTTTTGTTCTAGCCGTTTTTCAGCAATGGTGTGGTATTAATATTATATTTAATTATGCACAAGAGATTTTCACATCTGCAGGTTACAGTGTAGGTGATATGCTATTTAATATTGTAATTACTGGAAGTGTTAATCTAATATTCACCCTAGTAGCTATGCGAACGGTTGATAGTTGGGGTCGCCGAAAATTAATGATTTTTGGAGCTTTAGGATTAGCTATTGTGTATGCTATTTTGGGTGGTGCTTATTATTTTGAATTCCAAGGGTTGCCAGTTTTGGTCTTGGTCATAATAGCCATAGGTATTTATTCCATGTCATTAGCACCAATAACCTGGGTCGTCTTATCTGAGATTTTTCCAAATAGATTAAGAGGAATTGCCATGTCTTTGGCAACACTATCATTATGGATAGCTTGTTTCATACTTACCTTTACGTTCCCGCTTTTAAATGAAGCTTTGGGAGCTTACGGAACCTTCTGGGTTTACAGTGGGATATGTGTTTTAGGATTCTTATTTATATTAAAGAAACTTCCTGAAACAAAAGGAAAAACATTGGAAGAAATAGAGAAGGAAATTTAAAAGTGTCTGAAATAAAGAAATTCACTTAAAATTTGCTCTATATTTTGAAGTAGCTGGGAGTTATAGGTTTTCCATTGCGTAAAGCGAGTTAAGGCATTGTGAAATTATTATAATGAACTCATCTTGGGTTTTTGTTTTTAGCTTAAAATGAGATAAAATTTGTTCAGAGAAGGCATGTTTTGTTCGGATGTGATAAGTTTGATCCTCTAATTCTTCTAAATGTTCTTAGGTTAAATTAACGAGAATCTTGGATAAGAAAATTTATGTCAGTTAGAGTGATTTTTGCAAAAAATCGTATCGAAAACCTGTCTGCCGACAGGCAGGCAAATAAATTTTCGACAAAAAAAGCTTCTCGATACATCCCGAAGCAAGTTCGGGACACTCGAAGTGACATCTTGAACTCTTAAACAAGGTTCACGTTAAATTAAAAACGAGATACTATTAATTGCTAAAATTGAACATATAATAAATTCTAAATATTATAAAATTTAATTGAATGAAACTAACGCCAATAGTACTAGTAGTATGCTTGATCCTGAATTTATTTTTTTCTTGTAACCATAATAAAAATGATGCAACACCTATAGAAACTATTACTAAAAGTGATCGCATTGTTCCAAACACATCTAAAGCCTATTTAGATTCTTTAAATAATGAAGTAAAGCAAGCATTTGCGAAATTAAGACCACAATCCATTCGTCCTGCAGAAGGTTTTATAAAGTACGATTATTTAATTCCAGCCGGATTTTATAAACAAATGTGGGATTGGGATGGCTTTTATATCGGTACACATTTAATGAGTATTGGACAACCAAAATATTTAAAATATTGGGTTTTAAATTTTGCGGTAGCAGCAGATGAAGATGGTTACGTACCGGGATGTGTTACAACTAAAGGGCCAAGACCATTATTTGGAAAATTTGCAATGAAACCTTTTATAGGACAAGGAACTTATTTAGCATCAGAAAAATTAAATGATTATACTTGGATAACCCCAAAAGTTTACAAACAGATAAAAAGCATTATTACCTATCGCGAAAAAATAAGTTTAGATGAAAAATATGGGTTGTTTTATTGGGATGATGCCATGTCTAGTGGAGGAGATAACAATGTGGTGCTAACCAATGATAAAAACCAACCAGGAGCTATTTTAGCAGTAGACTTATCTGCTTTTATGTATCGTGAATATTTGGCAATGAAAAATGTAGCGGCTAAATTAGGGAGAACAGAAGATGCCAGTAGCTATACTGAAAAAGCAAAAACATTAAAAGCTAATATTACAAAATACCTTTGGGATGATGATGCAAAAAGTTTTTGGAATATGTATAGAACGGGCAGGCCATACAAGCGAGTAAGCTACTCTAACTTTATAGTCCTAATGCATACGGATTTGGTAAGTCAGGAGAATGGACGTGAAATGATAAAACGTTACCTTTGGAATGAAGATCATCTATTAGCACTTTATGGATTACGTTCGTTATCTAAACAAGACCCGGATTATAATAACGAAAACATCATCGTACCTTATTCCAATTGGCAAGGACCAGTTTGGCCAGTAGGAAACTATATGTATTACGTGGCTCTTAAAAATTATGGCTTTACGGAAGAATGTAAACAGTTAGCATCCACATTAGGAGCACTAGTACTAAAAGATATAGCTGCGTGTGGTTCTATGCACGAGAATTATCATGCAGACACAGGAGCACCTTTGGCACCAACAGCAGAACAGTCTAAAAACGGTATTTTTACTGGTTTTGTTGGTTGGAACCTATTAGTACAAAACATGCTAATGGGAGCAGCCGAAGACGATTTTTTACTATTTGAAGTTAATTAATACATAACAAGTGAAATACACTGCATTTCAAAAAATAGCAAATTTATTAATATTAACTCTAGTGTTTTATTCTTGTAATAAAACCGAAAAGTTAAATTATACGTTAGCTGAAATTGAAACAGTTCAGCCTTTGGAAATTATTAAGGATAGCATAAAAGTTGAAGGTGATTTAGGTAATTTTAAAATAGATAAAGTGATTACAACTGAAGCTAAAGGTGTGCAGTTAATAACTTTTAAATTTTCGGCAGACACACCTTCAGAATTACAACCAGTTACTATAAAATTTAGTTTTCCATCATTAGCCATTAATGGGTATTGGAACCCTAAAATTGCTATCGATAAAGTTAATTACTATTACAGTGGTTTTTCAGCCAAAGCATCAAGAAACGCACCAGTATTAGCTTTTTATGACCATGCATTGAATAATCGTATAACTATGGCATTGTCGGATGCTTTGAATAAGTCAGAATTTGTAAGCTACCTAAAAGAAGAAGACGTCCATTTTTATCCAAAAATAAAACTCTTTGGAGAAAAGATGCCGAAAACAAAAACGTACGAAATTCAATTACGAATAGACACGCGGGGCATACCATACTACAAATCAATAGACGATGTAGCGAGTTGGTGGGCTAATAACCCAATGTATAAGCCTATGCAAGTACCGGATGATGCTAAAAAACCAATGTATTCTACCTGGTATAGTTACCACCAGAGTATAACTGCTGAAGACATTATTGCAGAGTGTAAAATAGCAAAAACCTTAGGATGTAGAGCTGTTATTGTAGATGATGGCTGGCAAACACAAGATGGTAGTAGAGGTTATGCATATACTGGCGATTGGAACCCAGACCGAATTCCAAACATGAAAGGATTCGTGGAGGCTGTTCATAAAGAAGACATGAAATTTCTATTATGGTATTCTT
Organism: Flavivirga abyssicola; assembly: GCF_030540775.2. Taxonomy (GTDB): domain Bacteria; phylum Bacteroidota; class Bacteroidia; order Flavobacteriales; family Flavobacteriaceae; genus Flavivirga; species Flavivirga abyssicola. The sequence continues at coordinate 2,543,150 of NZ_CP141266.1, forward strand.
TGCCATTTATGGGAGAAAAAGCAAAAAACTATCCAAAATTTAGAGGAAAATATTTACGCTATTGGGAAGGTCAAGGCACTTATGTTTTAGATCCAAGATATCCAGAAGTACGGGAATATATGATTAATACTTATGTTAAAGCTATGCAAGAATGGAGACTAGATGGCTTTAAACTTGATTTTATAGGTTGGTTCACTGCTACAAAAGAGACCGAATTAACAAAAGCAGACGGTCGGGATTTCGCCAGTGTCAATACTGCAACGGATGCGTTAATGACTGAGATTACAAAAAAATTAACAGCACTAAAGCCAGATATCTTAATTGAGTTTAGACAGCCGTATATAGGTCCATTAATGCGTAAGTACGGTAATATGTTTAGAGGCGTTGATGCGCCAAATAATGCCGTAGCAAATAAAGTTGAAGTAACCAATTTGCGTATAATGGCTCAAAATACAGCAGTGCATAGTGATATGTTTATTTGGAGACCCGAAGAAACCGTAGAGCAAGCGGCACTTCAGATTTTAAATATTTTATATAGCGTACCTCAGTTATCCGTAAAGTTACAAGACATTCCAAAAGAGCATTTGAATATGATTCGTTATTGGTTTAACTATTGGAATACTAACCGGAATATATTAATAGATGGTGAATTTATCCCTTCAAATCCAGGGGCAAATTATCCGTTATTAACAGCTATAAATAATAAACATCAAATCACAACGGCTTATGAAGATATTGTTGTTACTGCTAATGATGATCTTGAACGATTAGATATTATAAATGCAAAAGCAACAACAAGTATAACGTTTCAATTACAAACAAATTTTAAAGGAACCTTAAACGTTTTGAATTGTAAAGGGGAAAGTATATTTGAAAAAGAAATCACACTAAATAAAGGCACGCATACATCAAAAGTTCCACAATCTGGAATGCTAATTTTAGACCTAAGTAAATAGTTGCTAAGGTAAATATACTCTAAAGTTAAGAAGTATCGTCACTGTACCATCCGATCAATGTAATTAAGTTAAGATTGAAATGTCAGTCTGCAGTCGAAGACATTATTGAACTATAATTTTTAATAGTACTTCGTTAAGCTTCTTTACATCATAATTGTTTGTCTGAGCACAATAGAAAGATGCAATAACATCTAAATTATTTAGATAGTTCGGTAAAATATTTATAGAATAAAGGAATGGTTTCAATGCCTTTAAAATAATTGAAAATTCCAAAATGTTCGTTTGGTGAATGAATAGCGTCACTATCTAGACCAAAGCCCATGAGTATGGTTTTGCTTTTTAGTTCTTGCTCAAAAAGAGACACAATAGGAATACTACCACCACTACGTTGTGGGATAGGAGTTTTACCAAAAGTATCTTGATACGCTTTGCTTGCTGCTTGATAACCAATACTGTTTATTGGAGTAACATAACCTTGGCCACCATGGTGTGGTGTTACTTTTACAGTAACCCCTTCTGGAGCGATACTTTCAAAATGATTTTTAAATAATTGTGTGATTTCTTCCCAATCCTGATGAGGTACTAAACGCATAGAGATTTTTGCAAAGGCTTTGCTTGCAATAACTGTCTTAGCACCTTCGCCAGTGTAGCCTCCCCAAATACCATTAACATCTAAAGTAGGACGTATAGAATTACGTTCGTTGGTAGTATATCCAGTTTCTCCGTAAACAGCATTTATGTCTAAAGCTTTTTTATAACTATCTAAATTAAAAGGTGCTTTAGCCATTTCTGCACGTTCCTCCTTAGATAGCTCTTCTACCTTGTCATAAAACCCTGGAATAGTAATATGGTTGTTCTCATCATGAAGCGACGCAATCATTTTAGTTAAAACGTTTATAGGGTTAGCGACTGCACCTCCATAAAGTCCAGAGTGTAAATCACGGTTCGGTCCTGTAACTTCAACCTCAACATAGCTCAATCCGCGTAAACCAGTCGTAATAGAAGGAACATCTTGAGCAATCATACCAGTATCTGAAATAAGAATAACGTCGTTCTTTAGTTTCTCCTGATTATTTTTCACAAAAACAGCAAGGTTAGAGCTCCCTATTTCCTCTTCGCCTTCAATCATAAATTTTACATTGCACGGTAATTGGTCTGTAGAAGTCATAAATTCCAAAGCTTTTACATGCATATACATTTGCCCTTTATCGTCGCACGCGCCACGAGCAAAAATAGCACCTTCTGGATGTAAAGCTGTTTTTTTAATTACAGGCTCAAAAGGAGGTGAATTCCAAAGATTTAAAGGATCTGGTGGCTGTACATCATAATGTCCATAAACCAATACCGTTGGAAGATTCTTATTAATAATTTTTTCACCATAAACAATAGGGTATCCAGCTGTCTTGCAAATTTCAACCATGTCGCACCCAGCTTTTTTTAAATTAGCTTTTATGACTTCAGCCGTTTTTAAAACATCATTTTTATAAGCAGAATCGGCACTTATAGATGGTATTTTAAGAAGTTCTATTAATTCATTTAGAAACCGATCTTTGTTTTCTTTTATATAAGATTGAATGTTATTCATGAAGTCAAGTGATTGTATAATTCATTCAAAAATATAAAAAAAGAATGTTTTAAATGGTTAATACTAATTTGATTAAAAAAGAATGCAAATAAATAAATTTATTTTTAATTAAATTTAGGATATGGAGTTTGCAATTTAAAAATCTTGTTTATATTTGCAGTCCTTAATTGCGGGCGTGGTGGAATTGGTAGACACGCTAGACTTAGGATCTAGTGCCGCGAGGTGTGAGAGTTCGAGTCTCTCCGCCCGCACAAAAAATAAGACAAGACGTTTCTTCGAATGGAGGAACGTTTTTTTATGCTATAAGTTTGTGAATGGGACGTTTTCAATTTGGTAGCCTTTGACAACAACAGCAAGGATAAGAGAAAATGAACCAAAAAAAGGTGTTTTCATATCGAAAACACCTTTTTATTTAAATAGAAACGACTATTTCCATTTTTGACTAAACCTTAAGTCATCCAAAAGAGCATAAAGCCTTATCAACCGATCCGTACCTTTCATCCCATAATCATAGATGGAGCGCACATTTTCGTTTTGAAAAGTCACTTTTAATTCACCTACTGAAGCATGAAGATTATTTTCCAAATAAGTTTTTTTATCGAATTCCTCCTCCAATGAAAGAACCAAATTTGAAATTTCCTTAAAGACTTTCTTAGATAATTCAGACATGAACAACCCTTTTATTTCAGGTTCAGGTAAACCGCGACCTTTTTTATCTTTCCTTAAAGGTAATGTTTCCCCATTATGGGGGAATTTATAATTATCGCTTAGAGCATTATATATGGCAATGTTGTTGTCATATATAATTATTGCATAGTCCGCTGAATATGCATATCCATCGGTGGTAAATTCAATTTTATCGATTTGACAGTGACTTTGTAAACTGGTCGCCAACAAAACCACTATTAAGGACATAACGTTTTTCATAAGCTATATTAGTTTAATTACAGGGTTCACCCGTATTGGGAGCTGTTCCTTTTGGAACAAACTCATAAATCGTGCCATTGGGGTGCGGGTATTGGGTTGTTGTATTATTCTGCTCTGCCTCAATACTCATAACAATCTTTATCCATTCAGGGTTGCGGTTTGCTGGATTATTGACGGCATCATTAGGGTCGATGTACTCAGGATATAAGGTTTGGAAAGAAGGTGAGTTTTTAATAGCACCTGACCAACAAAGGCCGGTATAGTAACTTCGAGGAAGTCTGTATCCCTGAGCTTTTCCATAAGCCATTAATGATACAGCCATGTCATCTACAAAATCCGCCATAAGGTCATGATGCGCTTTTCCAACATTAGCAGGCTTTCCACTAAGATGAGCTATATAGGCGTCTAATAACTCTTGAAAGCCGTCCAATGCCGAACCATCAGGGTTTTGCAATAAGCCCTCTTCCCTCATAAAAGCAAAAACGGCGTGCAGACTTTCGTGTATAGCTGTTCTGGCAATAGATAGGTCAGTTGCAGTTTCCAAATATGATTCATCAAAGGTAATCGTTATGTCGCAGGTATGGGTTGTTGCGTTATAATTGGAAAGACCAGATGTGACAGCATTGTTGCCATCCAATTGTGCTGTTGTAACGATTAGGTTCACACCATCGTTTGCCTCAAAAATATCAAGCACCAGTTGGGTGAGTGGAGAACAAATTCCCATTGCCTCTGAAATCACTATTTGTTGGCATCTATGATTGGCAAAGCCAGGGAACACAATGTTGTCGGTTTGGGCTTCGCCAGCCGTGCCGCTACCATCTTGATTCAGGGGATCTGGAATCGTTGTAATTGTGCCGCCGTCATTCCCACCGCCAGAGGAGCCACCAGAACCAGAGCCCCCTGTATTTGTTGGGTCGTAACCTGCATGGCTTGGAGCAGAAACGCTAAATGAACCGCTACTACCACCGCCACTGCCACAAGAAGCCGGTCTAAGATTGATGATTAAGGTGCTACCTCCTGCAGTACATGTATCCGGTGCATGGTCATTACCCGCATTGCACTCCCATTCAATTTCAACCCTCCAGCATAACCCACCTCTCGCTGTGGATACACCTTTACCTTGGAAACTTAAAATATCTTCTTGTGTGAATATATCATTGTTTATGACCCTGGCTTCCCCACTAAATGGTTGGGTTTTATCCAAAAGCCATTCAGCGGATGGTAAATATTCGATAATATGTGATTTTGTCATATTACCATTGTTATCTACATCTACAACCAAATTGTAAAATTTGACTCCAGCTCCATTGGTCTCCAATTGAAATGTATAGGATGCCCCGACAACTTTTTCAATTCTCGTAACATGGTCGGTCAATATCAAATTTTTGCTTGCTTTTGATAAGGAAGTACTTTTGTATTTAATCGCATTTCTATCAAAATATTTGCTTAGTACAGCAAAATTTTGATTTTTGACAATTTCATTTTGAAATTCATTGAAGGAGATGACCTTAACTTTTTTTGCATTGTAAACTTCATCTGAATCTGAGATTTCCTACTTTTGGCAGTTGATTAGAAATAGCATTGCTGTTAGTGCAAATACCATTTTGCCAAGTCCATAATGTTTTTTCATTGTATTTGTGCTTAAGAATTAATAAAATTTGACATAGAACTGTAATTAAGTATAAAGCTATATTTTACATAAGAATATATATCAATTATGAACGATTTAAAACGTATTTCATCGAAAAGACAATATTTCTGCTGTGGTTAACCCGTAATTGACTACTAAATTGCAATTAAATGATTTTTAAGCCTTGGCATTTTCTTTACGAAGTTAAAGATTCGATTTGGCAAGACTATTTAGTTAAATTACTTCTTATTTTTAGACCAAATTTTAATTGATGCTAGCTCTTTTATTAGCACATTAATTATTTCCTTCAGGTTCTTGACAATTTCTACAAATAATGCTTTCATAATCTATTTTAAATAATTGGTTATCCCTTGAAGAATAGACAGCGTAACAGCTCTACAGTTATTTGGTCTTATCAAATAATCCGATTCATCCGTGTTAGTGACAAAACCCACCGTGTCCAACATCGATTAAAATAGTTTTTTTTTGACACTTCACTTTGACCAAAAATGATACACATTTTTAGCATCAAAATCATAAAACTGACGTTTTTGAGCTTCTTGCACTTTCTTGGTTTTATCTTAGAATACGTTAATTATTATTCAAAAGCACTAGGTAATACATCATTCGTAATAATGTCTGCACGATTTATAGCATTCTTATCAAGAAACCTTAACTATTTTTACATGTATTTCTAAGGGGTAACTTAGTAGGTAAAAGCATTAATCATTTCTGGTCAGGAAAATGACTACTACTTTTTGTTAACTTAGATAGAAAACAGATAATTCTTTATAGTAAGCTTTGGGTCATTGTAGTTTTAAAAATAGTCTTTTTACTGAAGATGCTAGATACAGAAAAATGAAGTGTTGTGTTTTAGCATGCAGTTTTTTTGTTATTAATACTTTGTTTTCGCAAGATGTGTTTTCTAAATATGATTTTATTGAAATCAAGGAAAGTATTTCTAAAGCAGCAATTTCCTCTATAACTCAAGATCATAATGGTTTTATTTGGTTTGGAAGTAGCGGTGCTGGATTGTTTCGTTACGATGGGATAGACTATAAGTATTATAAACATGATTTAAATGATTCTACATCAATAAGCAGCAATGTTGTTACAGGTACATATATAGATCATAACAATAGAATGTGGGTAGGAACAGATGATGGCTTAAATCTGTATAATAAGGACATGGACCAATTTAAACGGGTTCCAATTTTAAAGCACTCGCAGTATAGGCCTTCCATACTTAGCCTACAAGGTGATAATGAAGGTAATCTTTTCGTAGGAACTATAGCAAACGGTCTTTTTAAATTATTTACAAACCCTTAAGCTTCTTGAAGCCAAAGACACACTAGTTAATGATCCAACATTTTTTGAATTTAATAAAGGTTTAATAGCATCATTAAATAAACGTTGAGTTTCACCAGAATTGAACAATCTATTTACTTCGGTTCTTAATCCAGCCATTATATCACGAGTTAGGTTAGGTACAAAATCTCCAAAACCGCTCGCTCCTAATTTCCCTAACATTTCAACTTTTGCTACTTGAAATGAAATAGATCTTTGGTAGATAATTGGTTTAAGAAATATTCTTAATATTTGGGGCGAACCCCAGTTAACGTCCGGTGCTCGACTATCTCTTGACGGTTTTATACAACCATAACACATTCCTTTCAATTCATAACCTTTATCCTCAAATTTTATATCTAAAACAATTGCATTTTTTTTTGAGTCATAAAAAAAGTTACAGCCCGATCTCCTAACGTTGTCAAAAAAATAAGTCCAGGTTTTTGATATTGGACTAATCTTAATATCTGGAAGTGCCAAATTCTGTCTCTGCCTGTTGACAGCTAAAAAACCATCAGATCTATCTAATTTCATATCTAAACTTGGTTTTATCTCTCTATTCAAATAATCTACAACACTTTTTGTGCTTATATCAACGCAAGGCTCTGAAGTGGTATTTACATTTGAACTCGTTACATTATTAGTACGTTTAGACCATCTGTTACCTCCAAATCCTGAACCACTAATTTTGGTAATTGTATTACCACTTTTGCGTAATTTTAAAGTGCCTTTTCCATAAGTTTTTCCCTTAGGTACATCTACCCAATCTAGAACTATTGAATTACCAGATATGGTACCATTGGCTACATTTGAAAAAATGGTAGTTGAACCTGTTTTTTTTTCACCAAACCACATAACTTTATTTTTTATCTGCCTTATATAATAGCTGCCCCCATCATCGCATTTCCAAATTCCAGTAATTCCATCTGGATTATTTTGAGAAAATAAGTTTAAAACACCTCCTATAATTAATAGGAATGCTAATTGATGTTTTTTTAATTTTTTCATATTTTTTTAAGTTTTAAATTAGCTTACCCATATCTTTTAATGCAATGGTGACATAAGTGGTTTTTGTTCCGTTTTCACTTTTGTAATTGCCGGTAATAAAATAGACCTTGTTATTCTTTTTTACCTCTACATTCTTTAGCTCAACGCGATCGTTGTTCCATGTCTTAAATTTAATCCATACCTGCATCTCACTTGCTATTTCATAAAGTGTAATTTCTTCTACGGTTTTCTTTCCTTGAAAATGGTCTCTGCTACTAAAAGAAGTTTTAATACCGCTTATTTTTATAGAATTCCCTGAAGTTTTATCAACTACTAGGGAAAAACCATAGGTAGCAAACCAGTCATCTTTACCACCTCTTTTTTTTTCACTTATAGTAGTAACCATATTATTGAAGTAATGACCATCTTTCATTTTATTTAAAATCTCTTTAACCACATAACGGTCACCATCTATTGATGGCACAGACTTACTAAAAGGGCTATTACTTTCTTCTGCTGATAATGTAGCTGTACAGCTTAATAGCAATGCTATTAATAAATAATTTACTTTTTTAATGATTGAATTTCTCATGACTTTTATAGTTTATAGTTGTTTATAACCGCTTATAGTCTGCCGTGACTATTTTAAAATTTTCTTTTGCAAACTTTGTACATCTCCAAGTCGTAATTTTTTCTCTTCTGCCTCTTTTTTAGTTACTCTAATTTGCAATGGTAACCCAGAATACATGGCTTCCAATGAATCATCATTAACAGCATTGCTTCTTCCTAAAATATAACCAAAGAATAGAGGGCCAGCATTTTCAGCAAATGAGCCTTCAGCACCAATAACTCCTTCTTTTAAGTCTTTCGCTACCCAAACTTCACTAATTAAATTATCGCTAGTCATTTTAAATAATTCACAGTCATAGTCCAATAGGTTTCCATATCCAATAGCTTTATATACTCTGGTATCTTCCCAACGATTATTCTCTTTTACTAGATCTTTTAAACTAAATGGTGTTGAAGTCATTATTTTATTATCATTTTTTCCCATATAAGTGTACATTCTATTATGATGGTTATCATAAACAATCATGATTCCACCTGCTGATACTGAGCAGAAATACCCTCCGCTTGAAGGTAAATAATAATCAATTACTGTTTTTCTACTTCTTGGTGTTTCAATTTCCATTTTGTAGATATAATCAAAGGTGTAAACATCCTCTTGCGCACCTATTTTTGTGCTAAACAATAGTAATAGTATAAGTAGCGGTATTATTAAACCTTTGGTTTGACGTTTTATATTTTTATTTATAGCTTTAATAGTTTTTTATTATTAATGCTATTAACACTTTGTAGAAAGATTAATTCTTATAGGTTGGTCTTTACAAGTTTTACTTTACCCTCATTATGATTGTATGTATTTAACCAAAAGCTTGAGCTATCAAAGGCAACACCATGTATTTCGTGATTTGGTAATTTGTAACTTTCAATGGCTTTAAAACCTCCAATAGTTTGGCATTTATGTATTCTTTCTCTATCGCTTACATATAAATAACCATCTTGATAATCTAGACCTAGAGGTTTGAAATCTAAAGGAATTTCATGTACTACCTCACCAGGTGTTAAGGATCCGTTAGATTTATATAGGTATAGTTTACTTTCGCTTTGACTAGCTACCCATAGATAACCAGGTTCAACAGATGCTAAGCCTATAATCCAACGACCTAAATCAATAGATTCATAAAACATTGTATTAGATGAATATATATATGATAGAAAAACTTTACGACCACCGTCACTTTGAAAAAGTTGTTTTAGAGAAGCGTCTGATTTTTCAATTTCAACAGATGAAGCAGCATGTATGGTGGGTATAATACCTTCAATATTAAAATTAGTTGGATTTACCTTAAATATTTTGCGATCATTAACATCCCCACCCAGAATATAAGTGCCATCATAAGCAATATCTATATCTCTAGTATCAGACCAGGGAGCTGCCCCTTCTTCTAAAATTGATAGCTCTTTCACCCAATTTGTTACATCTGGCGGACTGACAGCCCTACTGAGCACAATAGCCCCTGCCGTTGGAGGTTGCAATGTGAGTATATCATCTTTAAAAGTATATTTTACAATAAAAGGACCCTCAAGGGTAATCGTGATTTGGTCATCAGTCAGAGAAACTTTAGTGGACACTTCGCCTTTAAAACCCAATTCATCTTCCGTTAAGATATTAATAGTATTATCATTATTAATATATATGTATTTTGTACCGGATGTTAAAAGGTTGCCACTATCTACCTGCCATTTACCTATGACCAAATCTTTGTTTGTAGCAACTTTGTCATCATCGTTATTACAACCTAACATTATTATGCCTAGTACTAATAGTATTGCTTTAAATATTACATTATTTGTAATACTTAAGTTTTCATATCTTTTATTATTTTTTAAAGTTTTCATAATGTCTTTGTTTTAACTAATAAGTTTCGTAAGTCCATTTATAATAAGTTGTAGAACTTTCGCCAGTCGTATTAATAGACGCTAATTCTGCTGAAATCGGATAATCGTTTTTATCATAGACATAACTATATTCTCTTGAACTGCTACTACCATTTGAGTGCACACTCTGTGAAGAAAGTAAATTGTTTTTGTTGTAATAAAATAATATTCCAGATACTTCTATTGATCTTCCAGAATAGGCAATCCTTATAAAAGTAAGAGCATCCGTAATTCCTGTTTTTGATAATAAATTATAATTTGGGTTTTTTTTATTATCAAAAACAAAGTTGTAAGTTGACTTTTTGGAATAATTAACTCCATCTCCGCTACCGCTTTCAAAAACACGTTGTACAATATTTTCTTTTTCGTCATAAACAAATTTGTTTCTATAATAACCGGTAACTGGAGGGCCTTTAAGTACTGTTTCTATCAATTTATCATTACTATCATATTCAAAACTTGTATGGAAAATATGGATACCAGTATCTTGTACCATGGTTGCAATCAACCCTTTATTGTTATAGACAATTGTTATATTATTAGTTGAGCTTGAAATTTTCGAGATTTCCCCTTGACTATTATAAGTATAGCTCTCTGTACCATTCTGTATTATTTGCCCGTCCTCATTATATATGATTGAATGGTTTCCAGATGGAGTACTAAAATTTGTGATTTTTCCTAAATCATTATAAATAAAGTCATATTCGTACTCATTAATAGCATACGTTTTTAAACGAATGTTTTGTTCGGGTTGCATACTGTCGTCATCCTTGTTACAATTAAACAGTGTAATTGTAAGCAGTGTCAATAAAATTGTTTTAAATATTGTACTATACATATTGTTTTTTTTCTTTAAAATTTTCATCGCGTTTTGGTTTTAAATAGATTTTTTAAGTATTAAAATGAAGTGTCCATCAAGAAATTGTTGGGTTAGCACAAGTTTTGTTTCAGAAATTGAAACAATACTATAGGTGCCTCCTGATCCTCCGCCCACTATGGTAAAATTTAATTCTTCATTATTAGTTATTGTGTAGGTATAAGATGTTTGCTCTTCGATAGAACAATCGCCTGATTCATCAGAAAAAAATTCATTGCTCATGTTTTGATCATCGAGAAAGTTCAATGATGATTTTTTGTCACAATTTGACAATCCTGCAGATGATATATCAAAATACCATTTGCCAATAAGGAATTCTTGAACCGTTGGAGGTAAAATAATAGCATCGTCATCATTACTGCAATTAAATAGTGGTGCTGTCATTAGCAAGAGGATTGTTACTTTAAATATCGTTTTCATATATTTTATTTTTAAAATTCAACTATTTCAGTATTGTGATTTCCTATATGAATATTTAGATCCTTAAACATAGTATTTCCATTACCTGATTCACCTCCAAAATCTTGCATACTTAAACTGATACTCATTGAAACGGTATCATTTTGATCTCCTCTAGTTATAAAAGTTCCTGTAAGAATATTTCCTGTAATGGGATTATTTACGTTTCCTTGCCAAGTAATGGCTCTGCTAAAACCATTATTACTATCTGTCCAAGTATTGGGTGTATTAGTCTGAAATTCAAGATAATCAATTGCAAAAAGCATTTGCATATATTTTAATCCACCTTCATCTCCAGCTGTAAAGACAAAATCATAAGTTTCGTTTTCTTTTAAATTTAATTGGAAACTATCAAAAATATCATCTTGATTGAAAGCATGGTCAAAACCATCACCTGATATTTTAAAATCAAATTCAGGAGGTGTTGTATCTGTCTCAGGAATATCAGTTTCACAACTTAGGCTAACAAAAAATATAGCTATTAAAAATATTTTGCCAACTACCTTGATATAAATAAGTTCATGTTTTTCTATTGATTTATTATTCATCATCATTATTTTAAAGGTTTTTATTAATTCTCTTTTAGACTTACAATTTGACCGGTAATTCCATTTTTGTTATAACCACCGAATATCCATATAGCATCTTTATAATTTAGAGCAGTATGATGATGTAGGTTATCATCATCAACATATAAGCCTGAATGTTTTTCCCAATCTTTCATATTGCTTGAATACCAAATATCATTACCAAAACCGTTAATAGTTCTGCCTCCTAACACCCATACCTTGCCATTATAAGCAGTAGCTGTATGATGATTTCTTTCAGAAAAAATAGGAGCGTTGGTTGCAACCTGAGACCATATACTGCCATTGGTACTTTGCCAAATTTCATTGAGTTTGTTATTGGCTGTTTTTTCACCCCCAATGACATATATGGTATTATTATGTACTACTGCCTTGTGAGTTATCCTACCAGGAAAAGCATTTGCTGTTTCTTCTACCCAATTCAATCCATCTTGTGTAGACCACACTTCCATATAGCCGGTTGTTGTATTGACAGCAACTACATACATTTTACCATTAAATACTATTGTATCATGATGCGCCACTTTACCAAATGGAGCAGTTGAGAATACATTTGTCCAATTCATTCCATCTGTTGAAGACCATATATCTCCTAACCAATCACCAGCATTGTTTTCTCCACCAATAAGCCATAATTTGTTTTGAAATGTTGTTAGTGTGTGCCCTATGCGTTCATCACCTATATCATTTTGTGTTGTAGGTTCCCAATTCGCACCATTTAGACTAAACCATGAAATATTATGGAGAAATATTCCACCTCCTAAATCGTTATCTCCTCCTATTGACCAAACCTTGCCATCGTGCAACGCCATCGCATTGCGGGCAAACCTACCTATTTGATCTCCTTCTTTAGGAACCTCAACAGTAATAGTAAGATTTACATTAGGCTTTAATGGATTAATACTATCATCACAAGATGAAAAAGTAATCAGTAGAGTTGATAAGAGTATTTTAATCAACCATAATTTACTAACAAAAAACATTGGGGTTCTTAATTGTTCGTTGTTTTTCACTAAATATTTCATAGCTTTACTTGTTATTGATTTTTCTTTTATTGATGAGCCTATAACTTTACAAACTCAATACGTCTACTATTGGTTTACGCAATAGATATTGCCAAAACCAAAGGTCTTTTTTTGTTATACTACTAAATAATTTGAGAAAGGGAGGGAGAGAGAATTAAATCAAAACTATAAGAAAACAATATATTTAAGGGGGTAAAAAAACGACTAAACCGTAATCTTATTCAAAAAAGATGTTGCCGCTTTGTTCTGAACATCTAAATAGGAAGCAAGAGAAGTATTCGTTATTTTTCTAAACTGTTTGCGAAAGTGAGCCTTATCATGATAATTATAATCATATACCAGGTCAATTAACCTTACATCTGATTTGTTGAAATCATTTACCAAGTTGTTAATTCTAACAATATTTGCATACTTATATGGCTGCAAGCCAATACGTTCTTTAAAAGACCGTTGTAGGTGTCGTTCACTTACTTTTAAAGTTTTTGCCAAAATGTTTGTAGAGATAATTCCTCTATTTTTAATAATCTCTTCTACTACCCAATCGGTAAAAACGGCATCTCGTTTTGCACATCCAATTTTTGTAGTAAACCATTGTTCAAATAGTTTTATTCGGCTATCTAAGGTAACATTTGCCATTTTATCATGAAGCTCTCTAAGGTCTTTGGATAAATGGTAATCTGCTTCAATTGCTGAATTTCTCAATTCATAAATTGGTATGTTGGTCAACCAGCTTGCTGTAGCAGGGTGTAAAACAACACCAAACAAATTGGTGTTTTGGGGTAATTCCATAGTGTACAAGCTATTTTGCTGACCAGTAAAATATATAGGGTAATCTATAAGCAATGCACTTTGGTTACAGCTTTTAATCTCTATGGCATTCGAGAAATTGAACCCAAGAAATATGCAACCAGAAGGTAAGGTAGTTTGTTTGTATAGCAGCGGATTATCTTGTTTATTCCCTGATATTTTTTGCTGAAAATAAAAAGAAATATAAGATTCAAAAATCTTAGAAGGTGATCGTGTAAGAAATTGGTTGAAAGACATGTTTTATAGTGCTTTTTATAAAAATAATTTAAAAAAATGACAAGCTGATGTAAAAACCCGCCCTTTTTACCTATAAGTAGACTTTATTCTTTAATAAGCAAAAGGTCTATTATCAATCCATGCTTCTTTTAAAAATTTGAAACGCTCTACATGAAATTTTGAAGGGCTCATACCACAGTATCTTTTAAAGTCTTTAGAAAAGTGTGCGAAATCATAATAATTAAATAATGCACTCAAAGTTTTGTAATTTTGCTCTCCTTCAGAACTCATTTCTGCAAATAAACAATTAAAACGAACAATTCTACTGTATATAGATGGTGATATCCCTACCATCTGCTTAAATTTTTTCTGAAAATATCGTTCACTTACATTTAATTTGTTGGTAATGTCTTTTATTAAACTGCACCCCTTTGTTTGTTGAATTAGTTCAACAGCTTCATCAATAATTGTGAGTTTTGGCTTCGCCATATTTAATTGATTCAATAATAAGTTCTCAACATAATTAATCCTGTCACGTGGAAGTTCTGTTGATAGATAAGATTGTTTGAAGGCATCAAATGAATCATCTAGAATCGTTTGTGTATCTACTGGGTTATTAACTAATTCCGTCATATTTAAACCAAAAAGATGATATAAGCCTGTTGGAGTAAATGCAGCTCCGGTAAGTTCTATAACTTCGTTGGCAGAGTACATAGTATATGTATCAGTTTGTTGCCCAATAGTATAAAATTGCTGTGGTTTTATTTCTTCGCCATCAATACTGCTTTCAAATTTTCCTTTAAATCTTCCTTTATATTGAAAAACCATAAAACATGTTCCACTTGGCAATGCCTTTTCTTCAATCCTAACTTTATAATTAGTCTTCTCCCATTTTATGGTATATAGAAATGCAACGTATGAGGCTAATTTTTCTGAAACATGGTAGGCAGTAAGCATTTATAAATATTAAGGATATTTTAGGTCAATTAAAATGGTTGGAATATATGATTAATTTTAGGAGTGAATTAATACTAAATCTAGATGAAAGTAAAGAAAGAATAGGTAGTAGATATCATTAAAAACTGTTCACCTTGAGAATCCCAATATTTTGGGTTAATTTCTTTACTTAAATAATAATAGCTGCGCTTTCTGTTTACGGTTAGTCTAATAGCAAGACGATATCTCTTGTTTTTATTTTTATCCATTTTGGAATGTAAAAGAGTTTTTAAAGTTGCCATAACAATTATCTTTTATGTAAAAATACAAAATTCGGGTAACACATTTTATGGTTTAAATTGATTTCATATGATATTGTAAAAAATATAAACTGCTGATAGTTAGTATTTTTATATAAATTCATTGTCGTTTGATTTCCTTAAAAAATAACTTAGGATCTAGTGCCGCGAGGTGTGAGAGTTCGAGTCTCTCCACCCGCATAAAAAATAAGATAAGACGTTTCTTCGAATGGAGGAACGTTTTTTATGTTAATAAGTTTGTTACTTCCCATACTATAACTGTATCAAAAGAGAAGTATGGGTTCTCGAACCTAATACCATGTTATAAAAAAGAAAAGGGGGCTGACTTACCTTGATAGCTTACATTGATTTTTAACCATGTTTTCCCGGGTTCCAACCTTTAGAACCAATTAATTCTTGAGCAACTTCTTTAGGATAATCTTCTAGATCTGTAGCCATAGTGTCATTCCAACGATTCAAATAACCAAAGAGCGCAAGTGAAGCAACAATTTCTACAATTTCACTCTCGCTAAAATGCTTTTTTAATTCATCAAAATCTTCTGTAGCAGCCATATTGGGAATTAAAGCACCTTTAAAAGCGACATTTAATGCAGCCCTTTCTGCTTCAGAAAATAAAGGAGATGTTTGAAATTCCCAAACAGATTCTATTTTTTCTTTAGAGGCCTTATAAATTCTGGAAAGATTTGCCATATGTGCCTGACAATAACGACAACCACTGGCTTGACTGGAAATAAGACTGATAAGCATTTTTAGTTCCTCTGAAACGGTGCCTTCATACAATATAACCTGATTTAATTGCATGAATGCTTTCGATATTTCTGGTCGTCGTTGCATGGTTAAAATACTATTAGGAATAAAACCTCTGGTTTTTTGGTAATGATCGAACTTGGGTTCTAATTCTGAATGCAAACTTTTTGAAAGTGGTTCTAGGTGTGCCATAATGTTATTTTTATTTTAATGAATACCTGATTCCTATTAGTGTGTTTATAAAAAACACTAAAAATTAGAGGTTCACAAATATTATTTATTAATCGGAATTAGGTTGAAAAGTTAGAAGTCTCATACCATTACAGTAATGAAACCTCTAACCCAATCAAACTACTTGAATAAATTATTTAAAAGAATTTATAACTTAATCCTAAATTAAATTCTGCTGGTCTTGCGTAAGTACCATAAATAATACCTACTCCTGGGTTATTATAACCTCCAACAAGATAAGTTTCGTCTGTAATGTTACTACCCCCTATAGTCACTTTCCAATCTCTATTAGGGCCTTCTAACGATAAAGATGTATTAAGTAACGTTAATCCTGGTTGTCTAAGAATTGCTGTGTTTTCTACATCATTATAAACTTCACTTTTATTAACCATATCTATATGGAACAACAATCTGGCTTTATCTTCTCCTAAAGGAAAAGTGATATCTGCTGCCACCGAACTGGAAAAATCAGGCGTATTTATAAAACTGAAATCTTCAGAAATCACTGCATTTGGATCTGTAATAGATTTATACGATGCATCAATATATCCAAAGTTTCCTGATAATAATATATTTTGGGAAGCACGCCATTGTGCATCTACTTCTACACCTTTAATTTCTGCTTGAGCAGCATTTTCAACAAAAGGAGTAATGCCTCTTTGAACTGTAATCTGTAAATCTTGATAATCGGTATAAAAAGCTGATATGTTAAATCGGAAAGTGTTATTTGCTAAATCCGTTTTCAATCCTACCTCATAGGTATTTGCTTTTTCGGGAGCAAATTCTGGTGCTTCAAGTACTGGTGTTGTTACTCTGGTTGTCCAACCACCAGATTTAAATCCTTGAGCAAAAAAGCCATAAGCAAATACACTTTCAGAAAATTTATACTCCGTACCTAATCTAAAGGTAGGCTCACTAAATGTTTGTTTGTTCACTCCTGGAGGATAGTATAATGTAAGATCTGATGTTGGAAAATCTTCAGGTGCTACTACACCAGTTTTTAATGCAAAACTGTTTAAATCTCGTTGTCTGCCATCTAATTCCTTTTCCTCATAGGTAAAACGCGCACCTCCCGTAACACTCCATTTGTCGGTTAATTTTAGTGTCGCTTGAGCAAATCCCGCGTAACTTTTGTTTTTAACAAAATTCTGTCCATAAATCTGTACTAAACCTCTACCTAAAACAACTTGATCGGTAACTGAACCGTCTTCATTAAAATAGTAAAGACCAGCGATCCATTTAAGCTTATCGTCATTTCCAACCAATTGGAATTCTTGAGTAAACTGTTTTTGTGGCATAATAAATCCGGCAGTTCCGAAATCTATAGGAGAAAAATCTTGATCTTCGGCAAATTGAGATTTTAAATTTCTATATGACGAAATGGATTTAAAATCTATGTTGTCGCTAAGTTCCCATTCTAATGTAAGTGCAGTTCCCCAGGTATCTATTTTTGTTCCTGCATCTGCAGTAGCATAATTGCTAAAAGGGTCATCTGTAATAAAACGCTCATCGTAAGGTGTCGCTCCTATCAATTCTAATCCAGGAGCGTTAGTAATAGCATTACATAATTCCGGAGGTAATAATCCAGCAGCACAGGCATTATATGCACCAACAATAGTAGGAGCACCGCCTACATCATTAAACATGGCTAAAATTTTACTCGCATTTTGATTTTCTCTTACACGTTCGTAATCGGCACTAAAAGTAGCTGTAAATTTATCTGAAGCTAACCACTTAAGTTTTGCTCTCCAGGTATCGTTGTTTTGATTTCCTTGATCTCCATCGTTATTTACATCTGAGAAAACACCTAAACGTGGGTTTGCAAGATCTGCATTTGCCGCTCCATTATAAGGGAGTCTTTCTACATGACCGTCTCTGTTAATTGAAGATACAGATACACTAGATAATAATTTGTCATCAATCAAAGGGATATCTACCGATACTTTGGTGTCTAATCTGTTATAACTACCAGTCGTTATTTGTCCATTAGCAGAAAACGTTCTGGAAGGATCCTTTGTTGTAATGTTTATAGCTCCGCCAATAGTATTTCTACCAAAAAGTGTACCTTGAGGACCTTTAAGCGCTTCAACTCTTGCAACGTCTAGTAAGTCGATAACAGAACCTACAGTACGTCCAAAATAAACACCGTCTACATATAATCCAACAGCAGGTTCGTAAGTAATAGCAAAATCTACTTGACCAATACCTCTAATATATGGCGATAAAATAGATTGACTACCACTAAAAGGTGCAGTAACATCTATTTCTACATTTGGAATATAATCACCAATTTGAGATACGTTACTAATACCTTTTGTTTCTAAAGCTTTTGCTGAAAAAGCAGCAACCGAAATAGGCACTTCTTGTACATTTTCTGATTGTTTTCTTGATGTTACGACAACAGTTTCTAAACCGTAACCGCCTTCTTCAAGAATAACGTTAATGACGGTTTGACCAGCAACTGAAACGTCTTTGGTTTTATATCCAATAAATGAAAATACTAATATGTCATCGCTATTTAAAGTAATAGAATATTTTCCATTAAAATCTGTTGTAGCTCCATTAGATTGATTTTTCACAATGATGTTTACACCTGGTAAAGGGCTATTGTTAGCATCTGTAACAATTCCATTAACTGTTATTTCTTGTGCAAAAGCAGATAGCGAAAAAAACATAAGAAGACACGCTATACAGACTTTAAGTTGGTGTTGAATTACATACTTTTTCATTGTTTTGAGTTTTAAGATTAGTTATATTTAGTTGAGTATTTATCTAAACCAAGGAAGAAGCCCTGACTTTGGATGGCAGTTTATATATTCAAATACTTGACCTTCGGGTAAAACCGATACTTCATGCCATAGTTTTATATCTATTTGTCCTCCTAAGGATTGTACCATGTTTAAAAAACTATTAAATATGGCTAAATGCGTAGGGTGTGTTCTAGACCATGTTTCTAAATGTTCCAGTGTTAAGAAATAGGCAAAACCAAATGTTTTCTTTGTTTTTTCACCTGATATAGTAAGCTCATCAGAAAACCTGGAACTACAGCATCCTGTTTCTTCTGGATGGGTTGAAATAAAATCCATACCTTTTATTAGATTGGGATATACTTCAGCTTGATAATACGCTTTTTCATGATCTTTACTTTCGGTTAAATTTTGAGCAGATCTAATAATAGCAAGGTTTTTAGGTGTTTTTAGATGCACTCGTTTTCCTAAAGTTTCAATATGTGATTGCTGTGTTAAGTTTTCTGTATTTCCTTCTAGTAAATTAACCTCAGAAATTTCTAAACGATCTCGCATACCACCCCAATAATTATGCTCTTTAATAGGACCTTTAAAATCGTTAAACATCGTTGCAGCTCCCGCTTTATCTTCCGATGAGAAAAGGGTTTCAAAGCGTTCCAAAGGAATAATCATAGGTTCTGCCCAATAGCCAAAATCGTCATTTACGCGGTCGTCAGAATTCCACCAATTAGTAAACAAATGAGCTGCTCTCCATGCGTCATAACTTGCTTTAGAATTCCAATAAGAAATATAAAAACCGTTTCTATAATTTTCATTATCGATAACATGACCTCTTTCTGTATGAATTGGTGCATGGTCAGCTTTTAGTAAGCTTGAATACCAATTATGAAATTCATTAGGTGTTTTATTAGAATCGTTTTGGATTTGATACCCAAAATAGCCAATAACAATTTCGGTACAGCCTGATTCTATTTTAGCACTCCAGGCAGGAACCGGTGGTTCCCAGCCTTTAGGCATGTTTTTTTTATATTTTCTCATGATTGCTCGGTTATTTCTTCTTTTAAAACCTCCTCAGTCTTTGCTTCTTTTCCTGCATTGTATGCTTCTCTTAATACTACTGGTCGTTGAGGTTTTGGATTGAAAAGTAGCTGGGTAACATCTGGTCTTGCATAATGACCTGCAGGGTCTGCAGCTGCTTTGGCTACTGCTATGGCTCCTAAGTCTATATCGGCATATAAAATACCTTCTTGATCATGCGGAATAGGTTCTGCCAATTCAGATCCATCTGGTCCATATATTCTGGCGTAACCACCACCTAATGGCAGGAAGTCCTTTTTCAGATCAGTATCGCATAGCATATCATGAATTTCCTGAGTTATTAAAGGTGTTGGTGCAACAACATAACACGACCCTTCTACGGCATAAATTCGACTTGCGGCTGTGTTTACTTGATAGCCTAAGGCAAAAGCCTTTCCTTCATATAAAGAAAATCCGGGCCATGCAGCAAAGTGTACTTGTTCATTTTGTGAGTACATGGCATATTTACTCAACGGTTGTAAATGTTCCCAACACGCTAAAGCTCCTAGTTTTCCTATTCTGGTATCATGGACTTTAAGATCGCTGCCGTCACCATTACCAAATACAGTACGTTCCACATGTGTAGGTTTTAATTTTCGTCTTGCAGATATGGTTTCTCCTTCATCGTCAATAAGTAGTTGTGCAATATATAATGATCCGCCATCGCGTTCACTAAAGCCCATACCTACATAAATATTATTTCGTCTTGCAGCTTCACAGAGTCGCATGTGTTGTTCGCTCCCAATTTCCATTGAGTTTTCAAAATAGGGCTGTACATGTTGCATGCCCATAGCAGGTGCATCAAGCCATATCCACCAAGGATACCCTGGTAACCAACATTCTCCGAAAGTGACAAGTTTTGCTCCATTATTTGAGGCTTCTTCAATTAATTTTATTGCTTTATCGATTGAGGCATTTAAGTTTAAAAAAACTGGTGCAGCTTGTACAGCGGCAACTTTGTAGCTTGAATTTTCCATAATAAATTGACTTTTTTTGTTTAACTGGTATCAAGTAACAACTAATAAATGCGGATGAATTGTTCAATAGTGCACAAAGTGTTGTCAATTAGTGCAATACAAAAAAAAGGCTCCTTAAAAGGAGCTTTGCATGTATATTTTTATGGAATGGTTGGTCGATTAAGAAATAAGTTGAATCCTGTTTAGTTTTAAGGATTGTCCACAGATTGTTCTATATTCTCCTGGTGGAATACCAAATTTCTGTTTAAAACATTTTGTAAAGTTACTAATGTTATTGAATCCATTTTTATAACCTATCTCAGAAATACTTAGTTTTGATAAGCCTAAGTTTTCAATATCTTTTTTACATTTCTCTAATCTAGAATTACGGATGTAATTATTTATAGTACAATTTTCGTCATTAAAAAGTTTATGTAATTGTCGCTTAGAGCATTTAAATGTGCGGGCAATTTGCTGAATGGATAATTGCGGATTAGTAATTTGCTCTTCAACAAAAGATTTAATGCCCAACAACATGGTTTCTTTAGAGGGCGATGCATTTTTTTGCGAAGTGAACTTTAAATTTAAATAATCGTTTAACAGTTGAAGTAAATTATTAGCTAAATACTTTCTGGTAAATACATCAACTACTTTTAATTCAAGACTCAAACTATAAATAAAGTTTTTTAAAATTTTCCCTAAACCTGAATCATCTAATAATTGTGCCGTATTTGCAGTCACGTATGATGTTCCGTAAGTTAATAAACGGCGAGGAATTTTTAAAACCAACTGTTCAAATGCGCCTTTAAAATTTAATTCGTAAGGTCTGGTACTATCTGTAAAACTCCAATCATTTGGTTTAAGAACAACGGTTCTGCCATCTTGTTTTAGAATAGATTGTCCGCTTAATTGAAAATTAATTAAAAAATAATCTTCTGAAGATTTAGCAATAAGGCTTTTACTTCTTCTAACACCGCTTCCTTGAGATGTTATTTTGCAAACATGAATGGTATCTAATTGATGGCCTACAAGCGACCCGAAAAAA
This sequence comes from Flavivirga abyssicola, assembly GCF_030540775.2. Classification (GTDB taxonomy): domain Bacteria; phylum Bacteroidota; class Bacteroidia; order Flavobacteriales; family Flavobacteriaceae; genus Flavivirga; species Flavivirga abyssicola. Next base: position 2,565,114 of record NZ_CP141266.1, read on the forward strand.
GAGGATTGTCCACCATTATGAAAAACATCCAATTCAATGAGGGTTTGGCATACATAATCATTCCAATAAGATAAAGCATCTTTAGGAGCTACTTTTTGAGTACTTATGTAATAGTCAGCTGCTTGCATGAGTTTTAGAGATTTATAAATATAATCATTTTTTTAATCTTTTCTTAATTGGCCAAAAGCTAAAGAAACCTGTAAGGACTAGAATTAATGGAAAAGAAATCCCTAACATAATATCTGCAATCCATAAATCTAACCGGTAGCTCCCTGTTTTTCCTGCTGCTAAATCTTCGCCCGTGATGTATGGCGATAAGTTATAGTATATAGCATACATAAGTAATCCCATGGAAGTAGCAACAATTATTTTATATAATCCTTTAAGGGGCTGTGAGGTTTTTTCAAAAAGTAAAAATTGCGTCATGTTATTTACTAAAAACACACCAAAAACCATACATATAGGCACTAAAACCATATATACCATGATGTCCATTTTAATAACTTCTACAAAAAATGATTGAAAAGCAAAAGTAATAACGAGTACCAGCAGGGTATTTATTATGGTTTTAACAGGTTGTTTTCCACCTGTCCATCTATCTAAAATCCAGCTATCAAATAATGCCAGATATAATATAATTGGGCAGCAGCTAATTATAAAGACTATGGCATTTACAAAATTAAAAGCACCTTTTGGGTCTAAAATGTCAAGATACCACGGTGCTAAACCAGCAACGCTTTCATAATTAAAAAACAACACCCAAATTAAATAGGCTAGGGTATAAGCAAGTATTAAAGTTAAAATACCAACACCGACGATGTTCTTTACTCTTCCTATAAATGGCCAAAAGTTTACAACTACAGCTAACCAAATCGTAGTAATAATAACAATAATCATGTAATGTGATAACTGTGGAGAAAGTATCCAATTCCCTTTTGCAAGAGTTAGTATGGTTAAACTGCCAATTACTAATCCGGAAAGTGCCGAGATTAACGTAAGTATGATACCTTTATAAGGCTGAGGTTTTTGATCTAAACCTTTAATAAACGGAAGGTTATTTTGCCATAAAATACCAATTATTATTTGTGTAGGAGTAGCAGCCATAAAGAAAAAAACGATCCATTGGTAATTCATGGCATTAGGTATTGCTGCTATGGAAAACGCCATGGCCATAACAAGTAGTAAGGCTAAAATACCATGTGTTAGAATTTGTTTTATTGAAGGTACCATAGTCTTAATTTTAAGATTTTATTAATACATTATGTGCTTTAATAGCTTTAGCCGAATTTATAAGGTCATTCCATTCATTAATATCTTCGGTTTTGTCCATGAGTAGCAAAATTAATTTGGCATTTAACTTATGACTTTCTTCTTCTGTTAACCCTTCATGTGATTCTATTAAGGCTTTGTACATGTCATCTTTTAGGTGTTGTGGATTCATATCTTTTATATTAGATTTTGAATGGTCTTCAGAATTATTTGTAGCTTTTAAAATGGCATTTTTTATGCGTTTGTTGTCTAACACCTTTCCTCTTGAAGCTATGTAATGGTCTGGTCTTAACAAATACCAACTCCCTTTTTGTGCATCGTATCTGTTTTTAAAATAATTATTATTATCAACTAAACCGTTATGATTTTGTGCATCCGAAATAACAATTACTTTTACGTTAAACATATCTGTTAAATCTGTAATGCCTTCGGGCTTTTCTCCGTATACTATTAAAGTAAAATCATGCCCTAGTTCGTCAATAAGGTATGTTGTTTTATCATGTTTTTTTAGTTCAACATCATTAAACGAATATCCGGGTTGTAGGCTGGCTTGCCAATCATCAGAAGGATTGTCTGTAGATGTTAACGAAGAATCTAAATATTTAAAGGCATTTGAAAGTCTACCACTATTTACTAATTTTTGAGCAAACACATGGTCTTTTGCTAAATCTAGGGTTTGGTTTCTAAATATCGTACTTATTTTAGATTTAGGCGATATAAAATCGGTAGCATTAGAAGAGTGATATATATTTTCGTCTGCTGCTGGACTTCGTTCTTCCTGATAGGTATCGAGGAGCGATTTTGGAGCTAATCCTTTTATGACATAGGCCAATTTCCAAGATAAATTATCAGAATCCTGAACACCGCCATTAGCACCCCGAGCCCCAAATGGAGATACTTGATGTGCACTATCTCCGGCAAAAATAACTCTATCGTGAATCAAGTTATCCATACGCATGCATCTAAAATTATAAATACTGGTCCATTCTAATTCAAACTTGCAGTCGTCTCCTAGCATTTTGCGTAAACGCTCTTTAATACGTTCTTGGTCTAATTCTTTAGTCTTGTCAATACCATCTCTGCCTAATTGTAAATCGATACGCCATACACCATCTGGTTCTTTGTGTAATAATGCTGAATACCCTTTATTAAATGGCGGATCGAACCAAAACCAACGTTCTGTTGGAAAATCATTTTCCATAGTAATGTCTGCAATAAGGAAATTTTCCTCAAATAATTCTCCTTTAAAAGGAAGATTCATAGCATTTCGGGTAGGGCTATGCACGCCGTCGCAAGCCAATAGATACTCAGATTCTATAGTGTAGTTTCCTGTTTCGGTTTCAATTTTAAGAGTTACTTTGTCATCATCCTGAGCTATAAAATGGGCTTTACTTTGCCAGCGCAAATCAATTAAAGGGTTCTTATGTGCTTCATCGGCTAAGTATTCTTCAAAATAATATTGCTGTAGATTTATAAATGCAGGTATTTTATGTCCTTCCTCAGGTAGTAAGTTGAATTTATATACTTCTTCATTTTTATAAAATACTTTACCTAAGTTCCAGGTAATGCCTTTATTAATCATTCTAGATACAGCATCCGGGTTTATTCTATGCACTATTTCCAGGCATTTTTTTGAAAAACACAATGCCCTACTACCAATACTTACCGAGTTTTCCTTACTAAAAACAACGCTAGATATACCTCGGTTAGCTAAGTCTAATGCTGTCGTTAAACCAACTGGACCAGCACCAATAATAGCAACCTGGTGTTTTGTTGGCGTATTAGAATTCATATCTGAAACCTTTTTAAGAGGATAGATAGGATTCGTGTACGTTTTTGGTATAACCCATTTCATAATATTAGCAGTTTTAATGATTATAATTGTAGCTCATTCATGTATTATGAGTTTAACTCATTCCACATCTCTATGTCTCTTTCGTCAGTCCAAATTCTTGGATGAGAAATACCACTAGCTTCATCGTAAGCTCGTGTTACGTTAAAAGGCATGCAGTGTTCAAAAATCACCCATTTGCCAAAACGGGGTGTCATATTAGTCATTAAGGCGTCATAGCATTGTTTTAAAGTTTCGCCTCTGGTAACACTCAATAATGCTTCTTGATATAGCATGGTTACAAATTCTGAAGTCATTTGAATCGCTTCTTGACATTCTACTTCATTTTTTAATGCTTCACCACGCCCTGGAACTAATGCTTTTGGTTTAAAATCACTTAATTTTTGAAGTGTTAGTGGCCAGTTTTTAAGTTGTGCGTCACCACAATATGGTGTTGCTCCATACTCTACTAAATCGCCAGCGAACATCACTTTTTCATCTGGAACCCAAACGATACTATCACCTCGTGTATGCCCTTCGCCTACATGCATAATTTCTACTTTTTTATTACCAAGGTCTACAGTAAGTTTATCTTCAAAAATCATAGTAGGATGCGTAAGCCCAGGGATACTTTCATATCCTCTGAATAATCGTGGAAAGCGTTCAAATTCACTTTGCCAATCTTGAGCCCCACGCTCTTCAACCATTTCATTGGTTTTTTGAGACATGATAATTTCGTCTACACCATACTCGCTTGCTCCCAATACTCTTACTGCATGGTAATGTGTAAGTGCTAAATATTTTATAGGCTTATCTGTGACGCTACGTATTTTAGCAATAACGTCTTTTGCCATACGCGGTGTAGCCTGTGCTTCGACAACCATAACATAGTCATCTCCAATTATAACACCGCTATTAGGATCACCTTCAGCAGTGTATCCGTAACAGCCTTTTCCTAGTTCTACAAAAGAGATTTCTTTTTCTCCTAAATCAGCTTTTGATGCAAATTCTTTTGCCATGGTTTTAATTTTTTATGTTCAATTATTATATATTTATTTCTGATATCTTGAATGCTCGTGTTGTTTTTTGTACTACAAACACATTTCAAGTATTTCTCCTTCAATAATTAGATGGCCTTCTGTGGCCTCTTTTATAGTTTCTACTGAAACACCTGGTGCGCGTTCTAGTAGTTTAAATCCGTTTTTTGTTATTTCTAATACGGCTAGGTTGGTCACAATCTTTTTTACACATCCCACACCGGTTAATGGTAAAGAGCATCTTTTTAATAGTTTGGATTCACCTCGTTTGTTGGTATGCATCATGGCTACGATAATGTTCTCTGCACTAGCCACCAAATCCATAGCACCCCCCATACCTTTTACCATTTTTTTCGGAATCTTCCAATTGGCGATATCACCGTTTTCTGCGACTTCCATAGCGCCTAATATGGTAAGGTCTACATGTTGTCCTCGGATCATTGAAAAACTCATTGACGAATCAAAAAAGCTCGCTCCTGCTAATGTGGTGATGGTTTGTTTTCCTGCATTAATGACATCGGCATCTTCTTCCCCTTCAAATGGGAAAGGCCCCATACCTAATACCCCATTTTCACTTTGAAACTCTACTTCGATATCGTTTCGTACATAGTTGGCTACTAGAGTAGGAATACCTATCCCTAGATTAACATAATAGCCATCTTGTACTTCTTTTGCGATTCGTTTTGCTATGCCTGTTTTGTCTAACATCTGTTTTTCCTTTTTGTCATTCCTGCGAAGGCAGGAATCTTTCCAATTGAAACTTAATTTTTAAAAGTGGATTCCTGCCTTACTGAAACAAGTTCAGCACAAGTTGCAGGAATGAAACCCTTTATTGTCTTAGTCTTACGGTTCTCTGTTCAATACGTTTTTCATAAGTATCTCCTTGAAAAATACGTTGTACAAATATCCCTGGAATATGAATTTGGTTAGGGTCTAATGTGCCCAGTGGCACTAATTCTTCAACTTCAGCCACCGTTATTTTAGCTGCCCCACACATATTCGGGTTAAAGTTTCTGGCAGTTCCTTTAAATATTAGGTTTCCTGCTGCATCGCCTTTCCATGCTTTTACAAAAGCGAAATCGGCTTTAAAGGCATGTTCCAGTACATACATTTTACCATCAAACTCACGGGTTTCTTTGCCTTCAGCTACTTCGGTGCCATAGCCTGCCGGGGTGTACACTGCTGGAAATCCAGCTTGGGCAGCACGACAACGTTCTGCTAACGTGCCTTGTGGTATGAGTTCTACATCTAATTCTCCTGATAACATCTGGCGCTCAAACTCATCATTTTCTCCCACATAAGACGATACCATTTTTTTAATTTGTTTTTGCTGAAGTAATAACCCTAACCCAAAATTATCTACACCGGCATTGTTTGAGATACAAGTGAGTCCTGATACGCCTAATTTTACCAATTTTGCAATCGCATTTTCGGGAATACCGCTCAATCCGAAGCCGCCTAACATTAAGGTCATGCCATCTTTTACGCCTGATAAAGCTTCTGAAATGTTATTTACTTTTTTGTTAATCATTTTTAATGAGTTCATTTTTTTTAGATTAAATAAACCTTTCGACTGCGCTCAAGGAGACAACTGGTGTAGCATTTAATACAATATTTTATTCCATTAATTCATACAGAACAATACTTCTAGAGCTGTTTCTGTTTCATTATTATTTATAAAGCCCTGCGCGTATTTATGCAATTCGTTTTGCCTTACTGCGCTATCTTCAATTTGAAAAATACGTTGAATGTCTTCTGAATTTTTATGCTTTTCTATTTGAGATACAGTTGGTATGTGCTCTAAGTTTCCTAATCGCCCTAAGTTGTTCCCTGAAAGGATATTACTTTTAAATACATGTGCTGGCAAATTATCTACACCTATCCCTTTATTAAAAATGGGTTTTGGTATTTCGAATAAGGCATCGCCACTTGCTCTACAGTACCAACTTTCTCCCATACGAGCTACTAAGTCTAATTTTTGTGTGTCTAAGCTACCTTTACCATTCAAATATTGTTCTTGAATATGAATGCATTCTATTTTAGAGATCACCAAATTTCCTGCACCACCTTCTTGTCCTAATTCTATAACTTTTTGAACGGTACATTCAAAGGATACTGGTGATTCTACTACCCTTGGGGGTTTTACAATTTCTGATGGGATTTCTGTAAGACCTGCTTTTTTAAATTCGTTAACTCCTTTAGTATATTCGGTACTAGACAATGAGGTTTGCTCAACAATGCTATGGTTTACAATGTTTATAACCACTTCATTTACCACTTTTACATTTTCATAGGTGTGTTTAACCGTATTGTCTCTTCCACGTCTTGCTGGTGAAAAAATTAAAATAGGTGGATTGGCACTAAAAACATTGAAAAAACTAAACGGACTTAAATTTACATGACCATTAGCGTCAATTGTACTGGCTAAAGCAATAGGTCGAGGCGCAACTGCAGAAAGCAAAATTTGATGCAATTCTGAAGTTTTAATCGTTTTTGGATCTATCGTTTTAGTAGCCATTATTAATTGTTTTTTGCTGGTAATAGCTTTGTTCTTACTTCTCCAAACCCGACACGCATTGTTTCATTTTCACAATAACCACGCATAATAACTGTATCGTTATCATTAATGAATTTGCGTTCCGACCCATCGTTAAGTTTTATTGGTTTTTGTCCTGCCCAAGCTAATTCTAACATAGAGCCGTAACTATCTGGAGATTTTCCGCTTATTGTCCCTGATCCCATCATATCTCCAACAGTCAGATTACAGCCATTCATGGTATGATGTGCTAATTGTTGTGCCATATTCCAATACATATATTTAAAGTTGGAGTTGCTTATGGTGGTTTCCGCTTTGTTTTCGGGTTGTAAAGCCACTTCTAATTTAATATCGTAATTCTTTTTACCTGAATATTTTAAATAGGACAACACATCTGGTTCTTGTTCTGGTCCCTGAACTCTAAAAGGCTCTAGGGCTTCCATTGTTACTACCCAGGGAGAAATTGAAGAGGCAAAGTTTTTTGCTAAAAAGGGTCCTAATGGAATGTATTCCCATTTTTGTACATCTCTGGCCGACCAGTCGTTAAAAACAACTTTCCCAAAAATATAGTCTTCGGCAATATTTGTATTTAGGGTTTCACCTAAGTTGGTGCTTTTCCCTATAATGTATGCCATTTCCAATTCGAAATCTATGCGTTTCGATGTAGTGTAAATAGGTTTATCTTCTCCTATTGGAAGAATTTGTCCCATTGGTCTGTGTACATCTTCACCACTACTTATTATGGAAGATGCTCTACCATGATAGCCTACAGGAATATGTTTCCAGTTAGGTAACAAAGCGTTTTCCGGATCTCTAAACATTTTGCCAACATTGGTGGCATGTTCTATACTAGAATAAAAATCAGTGTAATCCCGTATAAAAACGGGAAGATGCATATTAGCATCGCTTTGTAAAACAAAGGCTTTTGTATTTCCTTTTAAAACAGAATTGTCGTTGATTAATTCTTTTTGAATGGTTAGCCTAACGTCGTTAGTTATTGTTTTTCCTAAATCAATAAACGGATTTAAAAATTCATTTTTAAAAACAACATCTTCTATACTTAAATGATCGAAAACCCCTAGATGATTGGCTACACTTAAATCTAAAATATACTCACCAATGGCTACACCTATACGTTTGGTATCATCTGAATTAGAAAAAATTCCAAACGGGATATTATGAATTGAAAAATCTGAATTTTCGGGTATAGTAACCCAACTTGAGCTATTTGTTATCATCATTTATATTATTTAATCTAACCAAGATGTATGATACGTTTCATCTGCTATTTTCATGGCTTCTTCTGTTACTTTTAAAGGTTTAAAAGTGTCTACCATGACGGCAAGTTCTTCTGTTTTTGTTTCTCCAATACTTCGTTCGGCTGCTCCTGGGTGTGGACCGTGAGGAATACCTGCTGGATGCAATGAAATATGTCCTGCATCAACATCATTTCTACTCATAAAATCACCATCAACATAATACAAAACTTCATCACTATCTATATTGCTGTGGTTATAAGGCGCAGGAATACTATCTGGGTGGTAATCGTATAATCTTGGTACAAAACTGCAGATTACAAAAGCATTGGTTTCAAAGGTTTGGTGTACTGGTGGCGGCTGATGAATTCTACCTGTTATAGGTTCGAAATCATGAATTGAAAAGGCATATGGATAATTAAATCCGTCATAACCTACCACATCAAAAGGATGTGTTGCGTAAACAACTTCAATAATATCATTCTGCTTTTTAATTTTCATTAGAAACTCGCCCTTTTCATCATGAGTTTCTAACTCTGATGGACGACGAATATCACGCTCGCAAAATGGTGAGTGTTCAAGTAATTGACCAAACCAGTTTCTATAACGTTTTGGCGTATAAACCGGACTATAAGATTCTACTATAAATAAGCGATTGTCTTCTGTATTGAAATCTATTTGATAAATCATACCTCTTGGGATTACTAAATAATCACCATAACTAAAGGTTAGATTTCCCATATGCGTACGCAATGTTCCTGTTCCTTTATGGATAAAAAGCACTTCATCTGCATCGGTATTTTTATAAAAATAATCTCGTAATGATTTTTTGGGTGCTGCCAGAATAATATTGCAATCATTATTAGTTAGTATAATCTTTCTACTATCTAAATAGTCACCCTCTGCAGGAACATCGAAACCTGTAAATTTATAAGACTTTAAATTATTTGCCTTAGCAACTTTAGGTGCTATACTATATTGCTTTACTATTTTTTTAACCTGAGTTGGTCTGTGCTCGTGATATAAGTTTGATGACATGCCGTCAAAACCTATGGTTCCAAATAATTGTTCGTAATATAAATCACCATTTGGCTTTCTAAAAATGGTGTGTCTCTTCTTTGGAATGTCTCCTAATTTATGATAAAAAGGCATGATTATAAATTTTTGTTGATACAAACATAAACAATTGTTGATTAAAATACAACATTTTTTTATTTAAAGTGATTTTATTGTTATCTTGCACCACATAATTATATGGTAATATTAATGCGGTAAGTATTACTGAACATAGAAAAATCTACAATGAAAACTATTTCTAAAAAAGAAGAATTTTTACAAGAATCATTAAAATTAATTCATGAAAAAGGCTTTAAAGCCACTACTATGAGGGATATAGCAGAGCGTTTAAATTTTGATGTATCAAATAGTTACAACTACATAAAATCTAAGCAAGAAATATTAGAAAGCTTTTTATTTAGAACGTCTAATGAATTTCATAATTCTATAGATAATGTGATAGCATCTAACTATGGAGTAGAAGATAAATTGAAATTATTAATCTCGTCTCATATACAAATTGCATCCCAAAAACCTTATGAAGTTGCATTATTAGTTAATGAATGGCGCAATTTAAAAGAGCCTAAGTATACCGAGTTTGTGACCTTACGAAGTGGTTATGAGAAAAAAGTAAGTGATTTAATAAAAGAAGGGATTAAATCAAAAATATTTAAAGATATGGATATTAAGATTGCTACTTCGGTGGTTTTGGCTTCGCTTCGCTGGTTTTACGATGAATATACAACCAAAGATGGGGTCTCTTTGAACCCAATCGAATTTGAACGCCAAATTGTTGGATATATACTAAGTGGGATAATGGTTTAGAAGCATCCGTATTGAACTTACCTTTATTTGATTGGAATTTCAGGAATATTTAAATAAAACAAAAGGCATATAAAAAATGTTGAAGAAAACGGTTTGAAAACCATGAAGTGCGTTCTGTTTTTTATAGAATGGCTTGGGTGAAACTAAAATAAGAGAAACAATTATAGTTACCCGTTGTGCATTTTGATAAATTCAATCGAATTAAGTGTCACTTCGAGTGAAATTCTGAAAGAATTTTGTGTCGAGAACAGGTTTTGAAACAAAAATTTAATTCTCGATATTAATTTCACTCATAAAAATGAGTAAAATTCACTCGAATTGACAAATTTTTATCAAAATGCGCAACGGGTTATAGATGTAATAAAAATGTTAACAGTTGTTATTAAAATATTTGAATTTTAATAATACCTAACGGGTTAAAGATTATATATTTGCAAAATATATTTTTCTACATTATTTAGAGGGTAGTTTACTAGTAAAATTTTAGTTAATTGTCTTGATTTGATTCAGAAAAATGTATTTAAAATAATTCAAAGATTAGTTAAAGCTATTAAACATTAACCATAATTTTAAAATGAATAAAAAAATCGATCAACAGGCAGCAGATAATATCAGAGCATTAGCTGTAGCCATGGTAGAAAAAGCGAATTCAGGACATCCAGGTGGGCCAATGGGAGGCGCAGATTTTATGCACATCTTATACTCGGAATTCTTTAATTACGATCCATCGGATATGACTTGGCCATTTAGAGATCGATTTTTTATGGATGCGGGGCATTTATCTACACTAATGTATGCGCAGTATTACCTTTTAGGGAATTATGAGAAAAAAGATGTTGAAAATTTCAGACAATGGGGCTCTATTACACCAGGTCACCCAGAAGTTGATGTCGCAAGAGGTATAGAAAATACATCTGGACCTTTAGGACAAGGACACACTATGGGTGTGGGAGCAGCTATTGCAGCTAAGTTTTTACAAGCCAGATTTGGAGATTGGATGAATCATAAAATATATGGTTTCATTTCAGATGGAGGTATTCAAGAAGAGATCTCTCAAGGTGCTGGTAGAATTGCGGGTCACTTAGGGTTGAGCAACTTTATTATGTTTTTCGATTCTAACGATATTCAGTTATCTACATCAACAGATGAAGTAACTACTGAAGATACAGCCATGAAGTATGAAGCTTGGGGATGGAAAGTTGTAACTATAGATGGTCATAACCACGATGAGATAAGAAAGGCATTAACAGATGCAAATAATGAAACAGAAAAACCAACTTTAATAATAGGTAAAACTATTATGGGTAAAGGTTGTGTAGCCGCAGACGGAAGTATGTTTGAAGGGCATTGTGAATTACACGGGCAACCTATCGGTCACACAGGAGCAGATTACACAAAAACCTTATTAAATTTAGGTGCAAATCCAGAAAGTCCTTTTGATAAGTATGAAGATGTAAGTGCGTTTTACGAAACACTATTAAAAGAAAAAACAGCTAAGGCAGCAGAAAAGAAAGCCGTTATTGCAGCTTGGAGACAAGATAATAAAGCGCTTTCAGATAAATTAGATCACTTCTTGTCAGGAGAACTTCCAGATTTAGATTTTGAATCCATAGAACATAAAGCAGGATTGGCTACAAGAGCAGCATCTTCTAATGTACTTGGGTATTTAGCTGAGCATGTAGAGAACATGATTGTATCGTCGGCAGATTTATCTAACAGTGATAAAACAGATGGGTTCTTAAAGAAAACCCAAGCCTTGCAAAAAGGAGACTTTAGCGGATCATTTTTACAAGCTGGTGTTGCAGAGTTAACAATGGCATGTATTGCAAACGGTATTGCGCTTCATGGTGGTATTATTCCAGTAGTTGCAACATTCTTTGTGTTTTCAGATTATATGAAACCAGCAATTCGTTTAAGTGGTATTCAAGAATTAGGTGTAAAATATGTTTGGACACACGATGCTTTTAGAGTTGGGGAAGATGGACCAACACACCAGCCAATTGAGCAAGAAGCACAAATAAGATTATTAGAAAAACTTAAAAACCATAGTGGTAAAAATAGTTTCTTAGCATTACGTCCTGCCGATTCAGCAGAAACAGCTGTAGCATGGAAAATGGCTTTAGAAAATAGCAATACACCATCAGGTTTGATACTCTCTAGACAAGGGATTAAAGATATTCCAGCTAATGGATCATCTAGATATCAAGAAGCTTTAGCAGCAGAAAAAGGTGGGTATTTAGTAAAAGAAGTTGAAAACCCAGATGTTGTTTTAGTGGCTAATGGATCAGAAGTTTCAACTTTAATTGAAGCAGCAAAATTACTCGAAGAAAAAGAAAATATTAAAGTAAATATTGCTTCAATAATTTCTGAAGGTGTATTTAGACTTCAATCTAAAGACTACCAGGAAAGTGTTATTCCAAAAAACAAACCTTTATATGGCTTAACAGCAGGTTTACCAGTAAACTTAGAAGGACTTGTAGGTGAAAATGGTAAGGTTTTCGGAGTAGATCATTTTGGTTATTCAGCTCCAGCAGGTGTGTTAGATGAGAAATTTGGTTTTACAGGAGAAAAAGTATGCCAAAATGTAATCGAATATTTAAATGAAACATCTATGGCTAAAATTTAATCATTAGCCTTTACACAAATAGATACAAACAGATAAAACAATAAATACAAGCAAATGAAATTTTTTATAGATACAGCTAACCTTGACGATATTGCAGAAGCACAAGCTTTAGGTGTTTTAGATGGTGTTACAACAAACCCATCATTAATGGCAAAAGAAGGTATAACAGGAGCTGAAAATATTTTAGCACATTACCAGAAAATTTGTGATTTAGTTGATGGAGATGTAAGTGCAGAAGTGATTTCTACCGACTTTGAAGGTATGGTAGAAGAAGGAGAAAAATTAGCAGCTTTACACCCACAAATAGTTGTAAAATTACCATTAATAGCAGATGGTATAAAAGCCTGTAAATATTTTTCAGATAAAGGAATAAGAACAAATGTAACCTTAGTTTTTTCTGCAGGACAAGCATTATTAGCAGCAAAAGCTGGAGCTACCTATGTATCTCCTTTTATTGGTAGATTAGACGATATTTCTACAGATGGCTTGAATTTAATAGCTGAAATTAGACAAATTTATGACAACTATGCTTTCGATACTCAAATCTTAGCAGCGTCTGTACGTCATACCATGCATGTTATAGATTGTGCGAAATTAGGATCTGATGTTATGACAGGGCCATTATCTTCAATTAAAGGATTGCTTAAGCACCCATTAACTGACATTGGTTTAGCTAAATTTTTAGAAGACTATAAAAAAGGAAATCAATAATTTTCTTTTATTCTTATAATTTAAAAAGCGTCTCAAAATTTTTTGAGACGCTTTTTGTTTTAATTAATGTTTATATATGCTGTTATCCTTCTACGGTAGATTTTCCATAAATCAGACTTGCAAGAATACCCATTACTGCATAGTGAACAATATAAATAGCAGCATTTATAATAGTCCCGCTTAAATCTAAAAGATTAGATGTTGAGTAATCAATCAATCCACTTCCTAGGCCTATTAAAATACCAATCCAGATACCAAATTGAGCGCCTTGGGAAATCCCATGAGAACCTCTAGCCCATTTCGAATACATAGTTGAAAAAGCAAAGCCAACAACAAGACAACCAATAAATAGTAAAGCCATATCGGGTGCTTCTTTCATCAGACCAGAAGAAAAAGTATGGTCTGCTAGCATAGGATCACCTATAATTCCCCAAAGTAGCCATCCCCCAAGAAACCCCCAAATAGTGGTAATAATTGTCGAAATTAAATTTGTTTTTGAAAACATAATATTAGTTTTAATTGGTTAATATTCAGATAAATGTATGTAAAAAATGGCATATTAAATAAAAAACAAGAACCTAAATAGGGTTAATGAAGTCTAATCTATGTATATATTATATCCGGTTTGTTTATAGATAAAAGGCTTTTAAATAGATAAAATCAATAATAAATTTAACGTTTTAACTTGTAACATTTTTGAGGTTATCAAGTCTATTTTATATCGAATAAACCAATAATTTGTAACTTTGTATTCTAATAGATCTAATATTATGGATATTAACGATAACATCGAATCACCTTTAAATTTAAAAGTGAGTTTTAATGTCATGCTTAAACATTATAAAGCTTTGGCTAAAAATGATGATGAATTTGTTGCGGCCAGAGCGAAGCGTATTTTAGATATGGCTCGTGCATATCCAGAGTTAGAAGAAGGTTTTAGTGATGTTTCCTTATTAAAAGAAAGAGAAAAGGAAATAGCAATTATTCTTGAAGATTCATTTAGTCCCGTTTTAACTAAAAATGAAATAAAAACAGCGTCAGTTCCTTTTCATAATTTAATATTTAATTCATCAGAACGATTTAAAAGTATTATTAAAACGGCGGGTGATAATTTTGAACTTCAAATAAAAAATATGCCAGAGGATGATAGATATATCATAGCATGTACTATCATTTTAAATTTTTGTTATGGTTATAATTTAAATTTCAAAAGACCATTTTATTACGAAATACCTGATGCTAATGGAATAATTCGTTATTATAAAATACTATATAATGCAGATTTTTGTGAAATCGTTCCAACAAAAGCTGCTAAAAAAATCACCCAGGAAGACTATAATGAGTTACTGGATAATTTTGAAAACATAGACCTTTGGAAAGAGAAATTTCCTCCTAATAGTTATATCTTCAGAGGATTTGTAATATCGAATATTTTTGACGTTACAGACGATCAATCCATATCCAATATAAAGTCTAACCTTATAGGTGAAGACAAGCGAAAAGACGAAGGTTTTATTGAAGAGTTCCATGAAGTTTTTAGATCGCTTTTAGGAATAAACGATCTAAAAGTTGGGTTTTCAATCTATAATGAAGAAGAAGAAACATTTGAACGTGTTTATGGTGTTGGAATGAACAGTTTTTTACTGAACAAATCAGAAAAAATTTGTTGTGAAGGCGCTTTATGTGGCTGGTCACATAATAGGTTGTTAAATGAAAATAAATATTTTTCTGTTTCAGATGTAGATAAAGTATTTAAACTGTCTAAAGGTAAAACACCACATATTGCTTCATTACATGAACAAGGTATAAAAAGTGCCATTTTCGCACCTATAGCTAATGATAAAGGCTTAATGGGGATATTAGAAATAGTGTCTAATAAACCACAAGTGCTAAATAGTATAAACGCCAACAAATTAATAGATGTTATGCCGTTTATTGTATCGGCAGTTGAGCGATCCAAAAGTGATGAAGAGAATTTAATAGAAGCGATTATACAAAAAGAATGTACCTCAATTCATCCAAGTGTACATTGGCGATTTGAAAGAGAAGCAAAGAATTTTATTAAATCTGAAATGAATGGTGAACAAGCTGTCTTTAAAAAGATCGCTTTTGAGAATATCTATCCGCTTTACGGTCAGATTGATATTAAAGGATCTTCGGAGGCGCGAAATAAAGCCACGCAACAAGATTTAACGTTGCAATTATCGGCGATTAAAAGGATATTAGAAAAAGCTTCAGAAATAGAAAGTTTACCAATTTATGATCAATTTATATACCAGACAGATAATTATTTGAAAGGGTTAAGTGTTCATTTTCAAGTAGACAGCGAACAACAAATATCTGATTTTTTTAGGAAAGAGATAGAACCGATTCTTAAGCACTTATATACAATCGATGAGTTAAAAGAACAAATTAATGCCTATTTTGAGAGTATTGATGATAAGGTAAATATGCTTTACAGACATAGAAAAGACTATGATGATACTATTGCATTAATTAATAAAGAAATGGCAGCCCTTTTAGACGCAAAACAAGTTGAAGCACAGCAAATGTATCCGCATTATTTTGAGCGTTTTAAAACAGATGGAGTAGAGCATAATATGTATATCGGTGAATCCATTACCAGAGAAGATAGTTTTAATCTTATCTATTTATACAATTTACGTTTGTGGCAATTGCAGGTTATGTGTGAGATGGAAAATTCATATTACCAAATGCAATCAGATTTTCCAGTGTCTTTAGATGTAGCATCTATGATATTAGTGTTTAATCAGCCGTTATCTATAAGTTTCAGAATGGATGAAAAACAATTTGATGTTGATGGAACATATAATGCCCGTTACGAAATTGTAAAAAAACGAGTAGATAAAGCCTATATAAAAGGAACCACAGAGCGTGTTACTCAAAAAGGTAAAATAAGCATCGTATACTCTCAGAAACAAGATGAAAAAGAGTATTTAAGATATATTAAATTTTTACAGTCTAGACACTATTTAGATACGGATGTTGAAATAGTGGAACTTCAAGATTTACAAGCTGTTACAGGGCTTAAGGCGATTCGAGTAAGTGTGCTGTATCATAAAGATGAAAACGACAAAGCGTTTTATACTTATGATGACTTAATGAAGGAAATCAGGGCCTAAATTCCTGCGAAGGCAGGAATCTCTAGTTAACAAAAGACTTTACATTAAACAGGCTAATTATAGAATAGCACCCTTAATCGATTTAATACTTAAAATATTATTCAAGCAGATTCCCGCCTTCGCAGGAATTAAGTTATTTTAATCTGATACTTCCCAAGTAACCCAGCAACATTCTCTTTTGAAAATTTAGCATGTTTTATTTTATTATTTTCAGGATCTATAGATAGGTTATATGCCGTTCTAAAGTCAACATGTTCCAGGAACGTATTTTGAAAAAGGACATGCTTTAAATTGCAATTTTGAAAAATACTGCGAGATAAATCAGTTTCGGTAAAATCTACACTCGTTAAATTACAGTCTTTAAAAAGTGTCTTTTTTAAAGTTAGGTTATAAAATACAGATAGTTCCATGTTGCAATTATCAAAAGAAACAGATAAAAATAAATCATCACAATTATTAAAATGAATACCTAATAATTTACAATTAGCAAAAGAGACATCATTAAGCACCGTGTGATTTATGTTAGTTAAGCTAAAATGACAATCGATAAATTGGCAATCGGTAAGTGATATATTTGATAAATCAGCATTCACAAAATTACAGTTAGTAAATCTACAGTCTTCATATTCCCCTTTATCTAAAGGTGTTTCAGAATAATTTAGATTATCAAAGCCTTTATTCTCAATCATCAATTTATTTCAGAATTTTATAATGAAATAGAAGAAGCACCAGAAAAAAACTGAAATGCAATAGCAAAAGAAAGAACACTCACTATAATACCTATCATAAATACGCTATAAGTTAAACGAAGTATTTTATATTTTTTGTCTAAAACTAATCCAAGAAAATATAAGTCTTTTTTCATAGAAGAATAAAGATAGTCCCTATCCTGCATCATTTCTCCCATGGCCCATTCAAAATCTTTAAGGCTCATTTTATGAAAATTACCAAAAAATAATAAATTAACCTTTTTATTAGCAACATCTTCTTTGGTAAACTTGCCACTTGTAACATTTGGGCGCGTAGCTAAAATAGATAATACTATAGATACAACTGTAAACAACACAAAAATAATCGTAGGAACAATTAAATATTGATTTGAAGCATTGTCTAGTTTTGAAACTAAATTAGAAAGGACTAAGGAGACAATTATAGCATTAACCGATAATAAAATATTAGCCTTAGTGTCGGCAATATTACTTAAAGTAATGTGGTTTTTAAGAGTTACCCTAAACATGGTTTCAATACCACGCTCTGGTAGCGCCACTTTATTCTTTTTAAAATGTAATTCCTCTTTTTTATGTTTGAGTTTTGTACTGTCTTGTTTTAATTTGTTTTGAGCTTTCAATAATTGTGAGAGGTTTTTACTCTTCATTTTGTCCCAATTTGCAGAAGCTTCATTAGTGTAAAACCTATGCTCATTAGATAAAAAATCAATGTTCATGCTTAGCCATTCTTCTTCACTAAGTGTTTTATTACAGGCAATTTCCCATTCTTTTCTAAGCAACTCAGTAATGTCAATAAATCTTTTGCTTCCTATATGAGCGCAATCGGCATCCCTTATTATCTTTTCTAGCTGATTTTTAGGCACGTATTTCATTTTAGTAGCTAAAATCAAATCAGAAATAGTTTTTATGTCATTTTCAGATACGTTGTGCTCCTTAAGAAAAACTTCAGCTATTTTTACACTTTCGGCTTCATGATTATCTATGCTTTTAGTATAACCAGTATCATGAAACCAAGCACTTAATAATAAAAGAGATTTGCCAGTTTCTTTTAAATTTGACAGCTCAGCCAATTCATTCGCTTTTTTTACTACACTTTGCGTATGCGATAAATTATGATAAATAAATTTGTTATCAAGATTATCGTTTAAATATTGAATAACATATTTTTCTGCTTCAGCAATAAGATTGTCCATAGAAAAGAAATGATTTTTAGTAAAAATACTAAACTTTAATCAAAAAGAATTCCTCGAAGCTCTGCGTAGGGATTTCCGTTGAAATTGTCATTCCCGCAAAATCGTAAGATTCATGAATTCATTATTTAATGTAAAGTAAACGCTATATTTTGTCGTATATTTCAATAATACTTTACATGGATATTTAGCTACAAGAACCCAATGTCATTGAGTTAAGGGCTAAATGTCAGTCTGAGCGCAGTCGAAGACATTATTAAACCTCGGTTTTTAATAGTTTTTCGACTGTGTTCCTTGTGACAAAACAGAATTTTATTAGCTTAATGGCATTGTACGAGACATTGTAAGGAATTAAACTTAATTTAGACTAGTATTAAGATAAAAAGCATATTAATACTGGACTCATTTCGAGTGCTTAATTAAAAAAGAAAGGAACATTACTATGCTAACTTGGAAAGACGTAATCAATTTTTCTGTAAAAGGAAACCCTGTTCCAGACAGGCGTGTCGAAAAAAAAGATGCTGAATGGCGTGTGCAATTAACTCCGGAGCAATTTAGAATTACCAGACAAAAAGGAACAGAACGTCCACATAGTGGTGCGTTGTGTAGTACACATGAGGCAGGTAAGTATAACTGTGTCTGTTGTGGTACACCTTTGTTCGATTCTACTATTAAATTTAGTTCAGGAACAGGTTGGCCCAGCTTTACACAGCCCATTAAAGAAAATGCTATTAAGTATGAAAAAGATACCGCATTTGGGATGGTACGTGTAGAGGTGATGTGTAATACGTGTGATGCTCATTTGGGACATGTGTTCCCCGATGGACCAGAGCCTAGCGGTTTGCGTTATTGTATCAATTCTGAATCTATGCAATTAGAAAAGGAAGCTATCAATGACAAATAAAAATATACAATTAGCCACATTTGGAGGCGGTTGTTTTTGGTGTACAGAAGCTGTATTTCTAGAAGTTAGAGGGGTTGAAAAAGTGGTATCTGGATATTCGGGAGGAGATGTCCCTGGACATCCAACTTATCGTGAGATTTGCTCGGGTTTGACAGGACATGCTGAAGTCGTTCAAGTAACATTTGATGCTCATGTGATTTCTTATGAGGAGATATTAGTTATTTTTATGACAACCCACGATCCCACAACTTTGAACAGGCAAGGGGCAGATAAAGGCACACAATACCGATCGGTGATTTATTATCATAATGACAAGCAAAAAGATATTGCAAAGGTTGTTTTAAAAGAAGTAGCGCCTTATTATGAAAATTCTATAGTTACAGAACTTAGCCCTTTAGATGTGTTTTATGAAGCAGAAGACTATCATCAAGACTACTATAGAAATAATCAGGAACAAGGGTATTGTAGCTTTGTAATTACGCCAAAATTGGCAAAACTGCGTAAACTTCACGCAGACAAATTAAAATAATTTAAAAAGAAAGGACCATTTTAATGTCAAATCACACAGAGCAAGAACAGGTGTTTAGTGCTCCGGAATTCCATATTAATGATTGGATTGATGCTAATGGGAATAAAACAGAAGCCATAAAACTTTCAGATTTTAAGGGCAAGTTTAAAATAGTATACTGTTTTCAAAGTTGGTGTCCAGGGTGTCATAGTAAAGGGTTGCCGGATCTTAAAAAAATGGTAGACGCTTTAAAAGAACATTCAAATATCTCATTTTTAGCCATACAAACTGTTTTTGAAGGGTATCATGATAATACCTACCAAAAGATAGTAGAAACTCAAAAAAAATATGGATTAAAAATACCGTTTGGGCATGATGCTGGAAATGATGGCAAGTCACGATCAAATATTATGACCAATTATCAAACAGGAGGAACCCCTTGGTTTATTTTTATTGACAAACATGATCATGTCGTATTCTCAGATTTTCATTTAAATCCAGATGCAGCAATCCGTTTTTTAAAAACAATTGATTAAATGAAAGAAGCCATTAAGCTTTATGGTGCAGATAGGTGCCATAAAACGCAACATTATAAGGCATTTTTTGAAACACGTAATTTAGATTACGTGTTTCTGGATGTTGAAACTAATGGTGCTTTTGCTGAAGAACTAAGAGGTTTATATGAAAATAGGAAACTCAATTTTCCAACTAAGAAACCCATCAGATAAAGAGTTGAATAAGCGTATTGCAAATTTAGATGAACAGCAAACTAGATAAAATAGCCTTAGGAGGTGGTTGCCATTGGTGTACAGAAGCCATATTTCAGTCGTTAATAGGCGTTGTAGAAGTTGAGCAAGGCTATGTCGCTTCAGTCGATGAAAACAGCAATTTTTCAGAAGCCATTATTGTGCATTTTAATATGGACGAAATGTCATTAAAGACACTTATTGAAATGTACTTACATACACATAAAAGTACAAGTAATTACTCTATGCGAAGTAAATACAGGTCTGCTGTTTATACATTTTCAGAAGAACAAAAAAAAGAATCAGAATACATTATTGAAAATTTTCAGAAAGATTTTGAATATAGGTTAATCACTAAAGTATATCCTTTTCAGTCTTTCGAAGCCTCAAGAGAAGCTATTCAAAATTATTATCAAAAAAATCCAGAAAAGCCTTTTTGTAAAACATTTATCGATCCCAAACTAAAATACGTAATGCAAAAATTTTCTTGTCAAATTAACCAAAGTAAAGTAGCACATATCGCTACGACTACAGTATAAAGATTTTATAAATGAAAAGTTCAAAACTAAATATTCAAAATAACAAAGGCTTAAAACTTCAGGCGTATTTAGAATTGCCAGCAAATCAAAAACCGAATTACTTTGCCATTTTTGCACACTGTTTTACATGCACCAGTTCATTGAGTGCCGTAAAAAATATTAGTCGCGCATTAACAAATTATGGTTTTGGAGTTGTAAGATTCGATTTTACAGGCTTGGGCAGAAGTGAAGGCGAGTTTGCAGAAAGTCATTTTTCTGCTAACGTTGATGACTTAATAGCTGTAAGTAATTATATGGGCACTCATTATGAAGCACCATCACTATTAGTGGGGCATTCGTTAGGTGGAGCGGCAGTTTTGTCGGCGGCTTCCCAATTAGAGAGTATAAAAGCCATAGCAACCATTGGAGCACCTGCAACAGTAGGTCATGTAACACATTTATTTTCTCATGGTATTGATGAAGTTAAAGCGAAGGGTGAGGTTGAAGTTAATATAGGAGGCCGTCCTTTTAAAATTAATAAAGACTTTGTAGAAGATTTTGATAAAACGGATTTGCCTGCCATTGTAAAGACATTACGGAAGCCATTATTAATTCTGCATGCGCCCACAGACACCGTTGTGGGTATTAAAAATGCAGAACAATTATATCATCAGGCACATCATCCCAAAAGTTTTGTAACGCTTGATGATGCAGATCATTTATTATCTAACCCAAATGATAGTAAATATGCAGGTAATGTAATTGGTACTTGGGTTCAACGGTATTTTGAACCCAAAGAAAATAAAATGCTGGAAACTAAAGGCGAGCAATTAGTAGGACATTTAAATTTAGTTGAAGACAATTTTACAACCTCTATTCAAACTAAAAAACATACCATGATTGCAGATGAACCTAGTACGGTTGGAGGTGATGATTTTGGACCTTCTCCTTATGAATACCTTAATGCTGGTTTGGTAGCTTGTACTGCTATGACCTTAAAAATGTATGCGCAACGTAAACAATGGGATTTACAAGAAGTATTTGTATATGTAACACATTCCAGAAAACATAGTGACGATTTAGGCCTAGAAATAGAAACTCCGACTTACTTGGATCATATTAGTAAAAAGCTGAAATTTGTTGGCAATTTGGATGAAAAACAAAAAGAGCGCCTAAAAGAAATAGCTTCAAGATGTCCAGTGCATAAGACCATTGCCAGCGAAGTCGTTTTTAATACAACAATCGTAAATGATTAAATGGTATTTAAATTATTACCTTTAATGCTTCATAAAACCCTCATTATGGATACTAAATATAGAATAGTCCTAACTTTAGTCATCATGTTTATATTCAGCGCTTGTGCTACATATAAACCACAATTTAATACTGCGAATACAAACCCTTCTTTTCCGGATAAGGACATTATGCATTCGTTTTATTTAATTGGAGATGCTGGTAATTCATCTTTAGGAACATCCTCGAAAGCACTACAATCATTTAAAGAAGCTTTAAGTAAAGCTTCAAAAAACAGCACAGCACTTTTTTTAGGAGATAATATCTATCCAAAAGGGTTACCAAAAAAAGAAGATGAAGGGAGAGCGTTTGCTGAACATCAACTAAATATTCAAACAGCAGCAGTAGAAGGTTTTAAAGGAGAAACAGTTTTCATCCCAGGAAACCATGATTGGTACAACAACGGATTAAAAGGGCTTAAAAGACAAGAGAAATATGTTGAAAAAAAACTAGGTAAGCATACATTTCTGCCAGAAAATGGATGCCCTATTGAAAAAGTAAAGATATCTGATGATATCGTTATGATTTTGGTCGATTCTGAATGGTATTTAACCGACTGGAATAAACATCCGACAATAAATGACGATTGCGAAATAAAAACCCGAACCAAGTTTTTTGATGAATTTGAAAGTGAAATAAAGAAAGCAAGAGGAAAAACAACCATTGTTGCTTTACACCACCCTATGTTTACTAATGGCTCTCATGGTGGACAGTATTCTTTTAAAAGCCATATGAAACCTATTCCTGTTTTAGGAACCCTTAAAAATTTAATCCGTAAAACAGGAGGAGTAACGATTGTAGATGTGCAAAATAAGATGTATAATGAATTTAGAAAACGCATCATAACATTATCTCAGGAAAATGATAAAGTTGTTTTTGTATCTGGACACGATCACAACTTACAGTACATCGTTCAAGATAATTTACCTCAAATAGTAAGCGGATCTGGCTCTAAAGAAATGGCAGTTCGCAATGTTGGAAATGGTCAATTTTCCTATAGTACCCAAGGGTATGCAAGACTAGATGTGTTTAAAGATGGCTCATCCCATGTTCGCTTTTATTCTGCAGAAGATAATACTGTTGTGTTTCAAACACAGGTTTTAGAAGCAGAGGAAATAAAAACAATTAAAGATTACAAGGATAATACTGAAAAAGAAGTAATGGCCTCTGTTTATTCTGAAGAAGAAACAACCAAAGGAGGTGCTTATAAAATGTTTTGGGGTAAACGCTATCGTGATGAATTTAGTACAAAAGTTAAAGCGCCTACAGTAAGGCTCGATACACTTTTTGGCGGGTTAACCCCAGTTAGAAAAGGAGGCGGACATCAATCAAAATCTTTACGATTGAAAGATGCCAAAGGGAGGGAGTATGTTATGAGAGCACTTCGTAAAAATGCCATTCAATATATACAATCGGTGGGATTTAAAGATCAGTATATAGAAGGTCAGTTTAATGATTCCTATACCGAAGGGCTTCTACTAGATATTTTTACAGGATCACATCCTTATGCGCCTTTTACAATAGGAACGCTCTCTGATGCCGTTGGTGTTTATCATACAAATCCAGTGCTTTATTATGTGCCGAAGCAATCAACCTTAGGTCAATTTAATAATGAGTTTGGAAACGAACTTTATATGATTGAAGAGCGCGCAAGTTCTGGTCATGGTGATAAAGCTAGTTTTGGTTTTTCAGACGAACTCATAAGCACAGACGATTTACTAAAGGAATTAAAAGAAGATGAAGACCATGTTTTAGATGAAGCTGCTTACATAAGAGCACGCTTATTCGATATGCTGATTGGTGATTGGGACAGACACGAAGATCAATGGCGTTGGGCAGAATTTAAAGAAAAAGGTAAAAAAATATATCGTCCGGTTCCAAGAGACCGTGATCAGGCGTTTTCTATTATGGCAGATGGGACTTTACTCGGTTTAGCAACGACCATAGTACCTTCGTTACGTTTATTACATAGTTACGAAGAAGAATTAAAAAGCCCAAAATGGTTCAATTTAGAACCTTACCCTTTAGATATGACTTTAATTAATCAATCCGATAAAAGTGTTTGGGATGCTCAAGTAAAGTATATTGTAGAGAATCTAACAGATGCTATAATTGACAAAGCATTTTTAAATTTCCCACCCGAAGTTAGCAAGGAAAACATAAAAGACATTAAGCGTAAACTTAAAGGGAGACGTTCTAACCTGCAAACGATTTCTGATACCTATTATGACCATATAAGTAAGTTCGCCGTTATTAAAGGAACAGATAAAGACGATTGGTTTGAAATAGAACGTATGCCTCAGGGAAATACTAAAGTAACAGCTTATAGAATTAAAGATGGGAAAAAAGCAGATGTATTTCATCAAAGGACTTATACCTGTGTTAATACGCAAGAAATATGGATTTATGGTTTGGATGATGATGATACATTTGAAATTTTTGGAGGAGGTAATAAGCTTATAAAAATACGATTAATAGGAGGCCAGAATAATGATACTTATAATATTAAAAACGGTAAGCGTGTCAATATTTATGATTACAAATCCAAAGCGAACACATTCACTACAAATAAAGGGCGAAAACAACTTACAGACGATTACGAAACAAATGTTTATGATTATAAAAAGCTGAAAAATAGTAGCAATCAATTAATGCCGACTTTAGGGTCTAATCCAGATGATGGACTTAAAATAGGGTTTTCTAATACCTTAACTAATTACGGTTTTATGCGTAATCCTTTTACATCCAAACACATTGTTTCCGGAGCCTATTATTTTGCAACACAAGGATTCGATTTTGGATATAATGGGGAATTTGCAAAAGTTGTTGGGAATATGAATTTAAATTTACAGGCTCAATTCACAAGTCCTAATTATGCTATTAACTTCTTTGGATTTGGTAACAACACACCAAACCCGGAAGCAGACGAAAATGATGGTCTAGATGTAGGTTTAGATTATAATCGTGTGAAATTGCAAACCCTAAAATTTTCACCATCATTAGTTTGGAGAGGTCGTTTAGGCGCTAGTTTTAAAATTGGATTATTATATGAATCTTATGAGGTAGAAGAAACAGAAGGACGGTTTATAAACGATCAATTTATTGGAGATAATACAGAAATTGATAATGATTATTATGGTATTGATGCTAAATATCATTATGAGAATTACGATAATGAAGCATTTCCAACATTAGGTATGATGATAGCACTTCAAACAGGATATAAAAATAATCTGGAGGAATCAAAAGGTTTTGCATATCTAATTCCAGAAATAGCCTTCGATTATAAGTTAATACCTAGCGGACAATTAGTATTAGCAACAAAGTTGAAAGGGCATATTAATTTTGGGGATGAATTTGAGTTTTATCAAGGTGCTAATATTGGAGCTAATAATGGTTTAAGAGGGTATAGAAATGAACGATTTACAGGTAAAAGCTCTTTTGTTCAAAGTACAGATATCCGATTAAATTTACGCAAAGTAAAAACAGGATTATTGCCTTTAAATATTGGGTTTTATGGAGGCGTGGATTATGGACGCATTTGGGTTGATAATGATTTCTTGTTAAACCCAAATGATCATTCAGATGATTGGAACACGTCTATTGGTGGTGGTATTTTTGCTAATGCAGCAGATATGGTTACCTTAAATCTATCGGTATTTAATAGTGATGATGGTCTGCGTTTAGCTTTTAAAATGGGCTTTGGGTTTTAACGTCGCCTTGAAAAGTACCTTTACTTAAAAAATAAATATATCCTACCGTCTGTCTCCTCGTATGGTATGCCCGCAAATATTGCCTAGACAGTAATATAAATAATATTAAATAAAAGCTGTATCGTGATTATATGTTAATAGTATCTACCAGATAGAAGCCCCACACTTACAGAGAAAAGTCATTTAGGAACTCCTTTTGAAATAGGTCGTTCTTTCCTAAATAGATGATTATAAGGTTAAAAAAGAGTCTAAGGTGATCGTTAAGAAGTGACCATCAGGCAAGCCCCGACCCTTCGTAAGAATAAAGCACAAAAGCTTCGAAATCCAGGAGCATAGATTGGATGGCGCATTGGCGCGACGTCGAAGTTTTGTGCTTGGTTCTTCTTAGGCATAAGCCAAGAGAAGAAATTCCTATCGAAGGGGCGTCTTTTCTTTTGTTACTTTTCTTTGGACGCGCAAAGAAAAGTAAATAATTGTTCTTTTTTAAAAGATGTGGGTGCACAGTAGTTGCCTCCTCGCAGTCGAGGTTCAACCTAACATAGCTTTAACTATTTCAACCTAAACTCATACAGGTTCCCACCATCTCCATGTGCTTTTTCATCAGTAATATAAACGGTGTTTTTATCTTTAAAACAAATACTTTCCTTTTGAGATATATTCTTAAAGTCATAAGTTTTAAGCGTACCGTTAAAGAAATCATCAGACTTGAAATCGGTAAAAATCAAAAATGATTTTTGAGTTAATAAAACCATTTGTTTGCCATCATCACTTATATCTGCTGAGGTCACCCAACAATGTAAATCGTCACAGAAGCTAAACGTGCTAACTAACTCAGCTACATGATTACCTTTTTTAGCAGGGATTTTATACAAATGAGTTTTACCAAAATCGTTTTTTACACGACTTTTAGTAAATAAATAAAGACTGTCGTTATAATGGAAGAATGCTTCACAATCGAAATATAGTTTTTTCTTTTTTGGAGGAAACTTTTTCTGGTTTGAATATGTAAAAGAGATCCGTTCCACGTCAATTTTTTTAGAACTTTTTAAAGCGTTTGCATTCACCTTTAAAATACTCAGGTTTTTACGGTCGTTAACATTGTTTCCAAAATCACCTATATAAAGATTGCCAGCTTTATCTGCTGTTAAATCTTCCCAATCATGGTTTTTTGCATCAATTTTTAATGTTTTTATAATAGCTCCTTTTCTATTTAAACCATAAATTTTAGAAGCATTTCCACCATCATTTAACATCCAAATGACATCTGAATTTGGTACTGTTTCTGTTCCGGAAACTTCATGCAATGCTTTAGGTAGATCAGCAATCACATTTTTACTTTCTGGGTTACACGATGCTGTTAATAGTATTACTGATAAAAGAAATTTATTCATTTAGGCTGTCATCATTTATAATGCTAAATTTACGCAGTAATTTTTGATATGAGAACATACGACGTTATTATTGTTGGAGGAGGCGCAGCAGGTTTTTTTGCAGCCATTACTATTGCTGAGTTAAACCCGAGTTTAAAAGTAGCGATTTTAGAACGAGGAAAAGAGGGGCTACAAAAGGTCAAAATATCTGGAGGTGGCCGATGTAATGTAACGCATGCAGAGTTTATACCTTCAGAATTAGTACAAAACTATCCAAGAGGTGAAAAAGAATTATTAGGCCCTTTTCATCAGTTTATGACAGGTGATACCATGGAGTGGTTCGAAAAACGTGGCGTCCCGTTAAAAATTGAAGACGACGGACGGATGTTCCCAGAATCAAATTCATCACAAACCATTATTGATTGTTTTTTGAAGGAGGCGCAAGAGAATGGTGTAGGAGTCTTATACAATCATTCGGTAAAGTTTATTAAAAAGAAACAAGACCTATGGGAGTTAGAAACAACAGAAGGTCAATTTACTTCAAAAAAAGTACTAATAACAACAGGTAGCAATCCAAAAATATGGAATCTTTTGGAGGACTTGGGACATTCTATTTCACAGCCCGTACCTTCGCTTTTTACTTTCGATATCAAAGATGCCCGAATTAAAGATATCCCAGGGGTTGTGGCTCAAAATGTAGAAATTAAAGTTGTTGATAGCCATTTAGAGTCAGAAGGTCCAGTACTCATTACGCATGTGGGAATGAGTGCTCCAGCAATTTTAAAACTTTCAGCATTTGGAGCTTTAGAATTGGCAAAACGCGATTATAAGTTTCAAATTAAAATCAATTTTATAAAACGATCCTTTAAAGAATGTTTAGACGATTTGAAGGAATTCAAACAAGAGTTCGCGAAAAAGACCGTATTTAAATTTACACAATACGAATTACCTAAAAGGTTATGGCAACAGTTAGTATTAGCATCCCAAATTTCAATGACTACGACTTGGGCAGATATAAACAAACAACAATTGGACGCTTTAGCATTGCAGCTAACAGAAGCTGTATTTAAAGTGACAGGTAAAAGTACTTTTAAAGAAGAATTTGTTACTGCTGGAGGCATCGATTTAAAAGAAGTTAATTTTAAAACCTTCGAAAGTAAACTTTGTGAAGGTATGTACTTTGCTGGTGAAATTTTAAATATAGACGCTATTACAGGAGGGTTTAATTTTCAGAATGCCTGGACAGGTGCTTATATTGCGGCAAGATCTATTGTTAATTAGTGGCTAAAGATCCTAAAGACCTTATGGGGGTATTTCATTTAATCATTTAAAAAAATAGTTATTTATATATATAATTTATATATTTGATATATAATATTTATGTTATTTGCGATGGGAAAAACAAAAAAGCTTATTGAGTTAGATGATAAAGCTATTGAAATTCTTGAAAAACAAGCAAAACTTCAAAAACGCTCTTTAAAAAACTATATAGAATTTACATTGGAAGATGCTGCAGTACGATTTAGTGAGCCTTCGGAAGCTTATAAAACCATGATGGATGATATTATAAAGAGAGATGAAGAAGGGAATTTAAAAACAACGTCGGTTGCTGAGGTTTTAGCAAAGTATGGAAGAAAATTATAGGTTTTCGGATGAAGCTAAACTAGAACTTCACAGAGCGTTGTGCTATTTTAAGTTGATGCAGAAAGATGATGTCTTTATGGATGACCTAATTAGTCAATTAAGACTTATTTCTTCAATGCCTACTGCATTTCAAATTAGATATAAAAGCGTTAGAATTCTTGGATTCAATAAATTTAATTACTCAATTCATTACAGAATTAAAGAGGGTGGTGACATTTTAATCTATCACATACTTAATCAAAAGCAAGATTTTTAAAGTGAAAACATACATAGCACTTTTAAGAGGTATTAATGTTAGCGGACAAAAAAAGATCCCAATGGCAGAGCTAAGGGATTTACTAACTAACTCTGGATTAGAACATGTACAGACCTACATCCAAAGTGGGAATGTGATTT
Organism: Flavivirga abyssicola; assembly: GCF_030540775.2. Lineage (GTDB taxonomy): Bacteria > Bacteroidota > Bacteroidia > Flavobacteriales > Flavobacteriaceae > Flavivirga > Flavivirga abyssicola. Next base: position 2,594,414 of record NZ_CP141266.1, read on the forward strand.
TTAAGTCAACCGAACAAGACATTCAAAAACTGGAATTAAAAATACACGAGACTATCAAAATGCATTTTGGTTTTGAAGTCCCGATTCTTATTAAAACCCCAGAAGGTTTGCAGAAAGTCTTTGATGATTGTCCATTTCCAGAAGAGAAAAAAACAAACAGCTATTTTACATTATTATATACCATTCCAGATAAAGATTTAGTAAAAGAAGCTGCAAAATTATCGTACCCAAATGAAGAGTTCGTTATAATGAATAGCTGTATTTATTTTTACTGTTCCACAGGTTACGGAAAAGCGAAATACAGTAATAATTTTTTTGAACGTAAACTAAAAACAACATCAACAGCAAGAAACTATAAAACGATGCTAAAGCTTTTAGAGTTATCTTCAGATGGGGCTTAATCGAAAAGAGTTCCTCAATGTTGTGCGTCGAGGTTTCTGCTGAAATTGTCATTCCCGTGAAATCGTAAGATTCATTATTATAAAAATATAACGCAATGAATAAAACGGGGATCTAAAATCATCATCATTTGAACAAGACGAAATCAATCGGATTAGGGCAAAAAGCACGATCATTTTTTTCATAGCTTACCAAAAGACGCATAAGTGTATGTTTGGTTGTGTCAAATTATAATTAACAAATAGGTGACCAATTGGATATTTCCTATTTTTGCCAAATATTAATGATCGATTTATAGAAGTCTGTTTTAAATAGGCTTTGTCGGCGGATTTAAAATAGAATGCAAGAAGTACAATTTATCCCTAAAACCTATACAAATTCTATTGAAAAAGGAAGTTTTACATGGACATCGCCAAGTAATATTGCTTTAGTTAAATATTGGGGTAAAAAAGAACATCAAATTCCGGAGAACCCATCTGTTAGTTTTACGCTCGATAATTGTAAGACAATCACAACTTTGGGTTTTACTAAAAAAGAAAACCGAGATGATTTCTCTTTCGATGTTTTTCTAGATGGTGATAAAAAAGATGATTTTAAACCAAAAATTGAAACTTTTTTTAAGCGAATTGAAGCCTATTTACCATTTTTAAGAACCTATCATTTTAAGATTGAAACCTCTAATACGTTTCCACATAGTTCTGGTATAGCCTCTTCTGCAAGTGGTATGAGCGCATTGGCCATGTGCTTAATGAGTATAGAGAAGTTATTGATGGAATCTGATAGTACTTTAAGCATAGCCGAAAGAGCTATTAACGATGATTTTTTCATTCAAAAAGCATCTTTTTTAGCACGATTAGGTTCGGGAAGCGCCTGTAGGAGTTTAGAAGGTGATTTAGTAGTTTGGGGAAAACATAGCGAGATTGATGGGAGTTCAGATTTATTTGGTATAAAGTATCCATTTGAAGTGCATGAAAACTTTAAAAATTACCAGGATACTATTTTGTTGGTTGATAAAGGCGAAAAACAAGTAAGCAGTACTGTCGGTCATAATTTAATGTACGGCCACCCGTTTGCCCAAGAACGCTTTAAACAAGCTCATAAAAATTTATCAAACCTGATAAACATCTTTAAAGAAGGCGATTTAGACACCTTTATAGAAATCGTTGAAAGTGAGGCATTAACGCTTCATGCCATGATGATGACTAGCATGCCGTATTTTATTTTAATGAAACCAAATAGCTTAGAAATTATAAATAAAATTTGGTCATTTAGGCAAGCAACAAACTCAAAAGTCTGTTTTACACTGGATGCAGGGGCCAATGTACATCTTTTGTATCCTGAAAATGAATGTGAACAAGTTTGTGAATTTGTTAAGGATGAATTAGTTGCATTTTGTCAAAAAGGTCAGTATATTAACGATAAAATTGGATTTGGAGCAAAACAATTGTAATTTTGACGAGCCAAATCAAAAGTAACTTATGAAAGGACCCTTATTTTACTCAAAAATATTACTCTTCGGAGAGTATGGAATCATTAAAGATTCTAAAGGGTTGTCCATCCCTTATAATTTTTACAATGGTGCTTTAAAGACAGATGAAAACCCTTCAGATACAGCCATTGAATCGAATGAAAGTTTAAAGCATTTTGTTGATTATTTAGAAGCTATTGATTCTGAATTAGTAACGTTTGATATAGCATTGCTAAAACAACATGTTAACGCCGGTATGTATTTCGATTCTTCTATCCCTCAAGGTTACGGTGTTGGAAGTAGTGGTGCTTTAGTCGCTGCCATATATGATAAATATGCTCAGAACAAAATCACGGTTTTAGAGAATTTAACACGTGAAAAGCTGTTGAAATTAAAAGCGATTTTTTCAGCAATGGAATCCTTTTTCCATGGGAAGTCGTCCGGATTAGATCCACTAAATAGTTATTTAAGTATCCCAATCCTTATCAATTCTAAAGACAATATTGAAGCCACAGGAATACCTTCGCAAAAGAATGAAGGTAAAAATGCAGTGTTTCTATTAGATAGTGGTATTATTGGAGAAACGGCACCAATGGTGAGCATTTTTATGGAAAATATGAAGCAAGAAGGTTTCCGTAATATGCTTAAAGATCAGTTTATAAAGCATACTGATGCGTGTATTGACGATTTTTTAAATGGAAATATCAAGTCGCTATTTAAGAATACAAAGCGTTTATCAAAAGTAGTCTTAAATCATTTTAAGCCTATGATTCCGCAGCAATTTCATGAACTTTGGAAAAAAGGTATTGAAACAAATGAATATTATTTAAAGCTTTGTGGTTCTGGCGGAGGTGGTTATATTCTAGGTTTCACCGAAGATATCGATAGAGCAAAGCAAGCGCTTAGTGACTATAAATTAGAAGTCGTATACAACTTCTAAACTTCACGTTTATTATTCTGAATGTATTTCAGAATTTCAATATTAAGTTTTTATGTTAAACAGAAAGCAAAAACATATCCTACTTAAGTTTTTTAGCTTATTTTCTGTTGTAAGAGGTTATAATATTTTAATTATTGTTATTGCGCAATACTTAACATCTATCTACATCCTAGCTCATAATAAACCATTAAAACAGGTTATTTTTGATCTTAATTTATTTATGATTGTTTTAGCTTCTGCGGTTACTATAGCGGGAGGCTACATTATAAATAACTTTTATGATTCGGAGAAAGATTTAATCAATAGACCCATAAAATCGAGATTAGACAGATTAGTAAGTCAAAACACAAAACTCTCTTTTTATTTTGTTTTAAATTTTTTAGCAGCCATTATGGCTAGCTATGTTTCCTTTAAGGCTGTTGTGTTCTTTTCTATTTATATTTTTGGTATTTGGTTTTATTCCCATAAGTTAAAAAAACAACCATTTATTGGTAATCTAACATCAGCTATTTTAACCATTACACCGTTTTTTGCCATTTTTATGTACTATAAAAACTTCGAAACGGTCATTTTTGTACACGCTATGTTTTTGTTTTTAATTATTTCTATGCGAGAACTCACAAAAGATTTGGAAAATATAAAAGGTGATTTAGTTCAGAATTATAAAACCATTCCAATTGCTTATGGTGAAAGAGTGTCTAAATTGATGTTAACCGTATTGTCTATTTTAACATTAATTCCAACTTATTTATTATTGTTTAAGTATGAAGTAGGGCATATGTATTTATATTTTTACTTAAGCACATTATTATTACTTGGGTTTCAGGTATTGCTTTGGAAGTCAAAAACAAAGACTCATTATCTTATTCTCCACAATACGTTAAAATTTATTATTGTGTTAGGGGTTTTTAGTATTTTGTTGATTGATATTACAATTGTATTACATAGAATTTAATGGAAGAAAATAGACTCAAAGTAGCACTTGCTCAAATTTCACCAGTTTGGCTAAACAAAACCGATACCTTAAAAAAGGTAAAACAATGTATTATAGATGCTTCTAAAGAGGCTGTGGAATTGATTGTTTTTGGGGAAGGTTTATTGCCTGGTTATCCGTTTTTGGTTAGCACTAACAGGAGGTGCAGAATGGGACAAAACCGTAAATAAAGAATTGCATGCGCATTACGTATCTAATGCCATTTGTATAGAAAAAGGGGATTTAGAACCTATTTGCGAGTTGTCTAAAAAATATAAAATAGCTATTTATTTAGGAATTATAGAGCGTCCATTGGATAGAGGGGGACACAGTGTTTATGCCTCTTTAGTTTATATAGATCAGGAAGGAAATATTCAATCGGTACACAGAAAGTTACAACCAACTTATGACGAGCGTTTAACATGGTCTCCAGGAGATGGGAATGGTTTACAGGTACACTCATTAAAACAATTTACAGTTGGCGGATTAAACTGTTGGGAAAACTGGATGCCTCTACCAAGAGCTGCTTTATATGGTTTAGGAGAAGATTTGCATATTGCTGTATGGCCAGGAGGTGATCATAATACGAAGGATATTACACGATTTATAGCTCGAGAATCACGTTCGTTTGTCATATCAGTATCTGGTTTAATGACTAAAGAAGACTTTCCTAAAGACACGCCACATTTAAATCAGATTATTGAAAAAGCTCCGGATGTTTTAGCTAATGGCGGTAGTTGTATTGCAGGACCAGATGGTGAATGGATTGTTGAACCTGTTTTACATAAAGAAGGTTTGATTATACAAACCATCGATTTTAATCGTGTGTTAGAAGAACGTCAAAATTTTGATCCCGTTGGGCATTATTCCAGACCAGATGTTACTAAGCTAAGTGTTAATAGAACACGTCAATCTACAGTTGAATTCAAGGATTAAAACAAATTGGCGTTCTTAAATCGTCAATCGTAAATTTAGCTATATCTTTGCAAAAAAAATTAGAGTGATGAGTAAACAACAAGGCGGACAAAGAAAAGGAAAGACTTCTCCTGGAGGTTCTAAAAAAGACTTCAAGAAAAGTTATGTGAAAGGAAATGCGCCTTTTAGAAAGAGTGATGGTCAGCAAAATAAAAAACCATCCAATCCTGACGAAATAAGATTAAATAAATACGTTGCCAATTCTGGAATATGTTCTCGTAGAGAGGCGGATGTTCATATTGCAACTGGTTTAGTTTCTGTGAATGGAAAAGTCGTTACAGAAATGGGTTATAAAGTTAAGATAGGCGATGAGGTTCGTTATGACGGTGCTCGCATTAACCCAGAAAAGAAAGCCTATGTATTGCTTAATAAACCAAAGGGGTTTGCAACGACAACTAGTGAAGGGAAAGGTAGAACGGTAATGGACTTAGTTGCTAATGCGACAACCTCTCGCATAAAACCAATTGGTCGTTTAGGTAGAAACTCTAAAGGCTTATTGTTGTTTACTAATGATGATATTATTGTAGATAAGTTTACTAACTCTAAAAACGGTGTAGCTCGCTTATTTCATATAGAATTGAATAAAAACTTAAAATTGGAGGACTTAAAAAAGGTTCAGGCAGGTTTTAAAGTGGAAGGGAAATTAATAACAGTTGAGGAAATTAGTTATATAGATGGTGCTTCAAAAAAAGAAATAGGCCTTAAAATTAAAAACACAGGAAATACTATCATTCGCACCATATTCGACTATTTAAAATATGAGATTGAAAGTTTAGATTGTGTTGCCATTGGTCACCTTACTAAAAAAGATATTCCCCGTGGTTCATGGAAGCATCTTACTGAGCAGGAATTGAATACCTTGAAGATGCTGTAGTCATTTTATTCTAGAATAATTTTCGATTGAATTAGTTTGTGGGTTATCTTAATACATACTATAATAACTAGTTTGCTTTCCTAAGCTAGAAAATATATAATAATACCAAATGAGAATTGGTATAAATCATTTACTTCACCATTACCTTCTTATAGTTGTTTTTCTAACTGTTTTAAATGACAAACAGACGTATAAGATGAGCTTATCTTAATGTTTAAAACACTAATCAAGAAGCGTTTTGAAAAACATTTAGAACAGTCTTTTGTTAATCTTTAGTTAAAAACCATTTTTTGAAATCTAAAAAAAATATTGCCGCGTAATTTATAATATAGTAACGGTCAATAGTTTTAGACGTAAAGCTATTGATGTGTTATGAACTTAACCTAACAGGTTAATTCCTGTAAATTGTTTTATTTTAATTTTTAAATTTTATCAAAATGAGAACAAAGTTTTTATTTATGTTATGTAGTTTTATGATGCTGTTTTTTACATTATCAAGTTTTAAAACAGAAGCGCCTTTAAATGAAGTACAATTCATTATTCAAGATTCTAAGGAAGTAGATGCCGTTTATGGTGGTTATGACGGTAGTGCATATAGTTTTACAGCTCAAAGTAATGGTGAAACGTATAAGTTGTTATTTCAGAGTGTTGAAGATGCTGTTTTAAGTGATTTCGATTTGAGTTCTGATACTTTAGTTGGTGTGGTTTTTAAGGTGACTTATACTACTGAAATTGCAGTCACTAAAGATGCAGATGGTAATGACGTAGAAACAGAAGTTAATACGATTACCAAATTGGAAAAGCTGTAAACAGCAACAATAAGTATATACTTTTGGCTACCTTTTAGGTAGCCTTTTTTATTGGTCTTAAATACAGTTAGAACTAGGTGTTTTAGCCCTTTTTGCTTTCAGTTTCTAAGAACTTTTGATACGAATTCACACTAATCACAAAAAGGAACGAATAGTTCAATCCACAGAATAACTTTCAAAAAGGCTTCAATTTTTATGTAAAAAATAATTTTAAAAAAACATTAAATTAAATTTTTTATATTTCATTTGTATAAGCACTTAGCTGAGCATTATGAAATATGTTTATGTATTCGGGCTTTTGAAAATAGGCAAGTCAAACTCAAAAGCAGCTTATAAAAAAAGTAACCGAACTTTAAATTTGACTTCCTTTATTTCAAAATATCTATCCCATATAGATACAGATTTGCATCATCTTAAAGTGCGTTTATTTAGAATTTGTATTGATTAAATTCAGAAATTAATTTGTATATTAACACTACCAAAAACATATTAAAACTTAACCAATTATAAGAAAATGAAACGAATTATTGTAGATTATCAGAAACTTAATAAAGATATTTTAAATCTTTTGGTTGAGAAATTCCCTGATGGATATGATGATGACCACATCATTTCATTTAGAAATGCTCATAACGATCTCATTGAAGCTGTTGAAGTAAAAACAGAGGATACCATTTATCTAGTAAAAGTAGGGACGTATTTAGCAAAAGCTATGGCGGATTTTGGAGATGAAGAAGATACCCCTAATACAAGCCCCCCAGTACCAGATGCAAATTTTGATCAAGAAGAATAATAGGTATCTAGTAAATTATTTGTAAATAAATGGAAACAGCAATTTTTCAACAGTACGAAGACGGTTATTATACGTTTTTGTTTGATGATGGGGTGCAATTAGATTTTGAGGAAATTCACCCTAAAGCACTTTATCATTACGATTTAAAAAATGATAATTCTTATATCGGTAAATCTTTTAAGCTATCCTTCATAGAAGTATTTGATGATAGGGATCAAGCACTTTACAGAATAGAGCGTTTAGAACTAATTTGAGACTGTTCTTTTTTTATAAAAACTTCCCATAAAAAAACTCCGTAAACGATCATGTATTCTAAACCAATAATCCACAAGTTTTCGGATTTATCTGCTTTATTAAGATTTATATAGGCTAAGTAGCTTAATATAATAACAAAGCTCCAAATTAATGGGAATTTATATTTGGTAAATACAGATAGTATTAAAAGTGTGGCTACGTACCATGGGTGCACGGTGGTAGTGGTAAAGTAGTAAAAAGATAATACCAGCAACATAGCAGTTATAAGTTCAATGAATGTTTTATTTTTTCTAAAAAATGTTATAATTAAGACAAACAGAATGACAATAATGGGTGTTACCTTACCTATAATGGCAATTTCGTTATAGCCTCTAAATGAGTACCCAATTTCTCTGGCTACATAATAAATACTAGCATTAAACTCAAAATTTTGGAACCACAAACCAACAGTTTGAGCATAGTTATTTATAAATTCTGAAGAGTAAAAAGGAGCAAAGAGTGCTATAATAGTTATTAAAACTATGGCATAGAACCCGATTAATCTTGTTATTCCTGCGAAGGCAGGAATCCATTTTGATAGATTGCCACGCCGCGCTCTCCTAGTAATGGCACCTTGTTTATTTTGATCACTAAGTGTAGTCGAGGTGAACCATTGAAAAAACAAAGGCAAAAATATTAGTGGAATTAATTTAACCGAAACTGATAAAGCCAAAACGACAGCTGCCCATTGCCATTTACCCGAGTATAATAAATATAAACTCCAAATAAGGAAAAATATCATAACGCCTTCAAAGTGCAAGTTACCTGTGAGTTCAATAATTATAAATGGATTTAGTATATACCAAAATATATTATGAGCAGGAATATTGAGTTTATTAAGTAGTTTTTTACCAAAATAAAGTGTGCCAAAATCCGCAGCAATAATAAGTAAGCGCATCATGATGGCCGATCCCAAAATACTTTTCCCAGCAAACAGACCAGCAATCACAAAGCAAAGTTGATTTATAGGGGGGTAATTAGTATAATGACTGGCGTTTAAAAGCCCCATACCAGCATATAATTCTTGGGCTTGCGCAACTGGAAATTGGCCTTTGCTCATAAAGGATTCAACAGTATGCAAGTATGGGTTAAAGCCTTCTACAATCATACGGCCATCCCATATAAAACGATAAAAGTCTTGTGATAAATTAGGTATGGCTAATATAAAAATGGCCCGAAATGCAAAAGAAATCCATGTTAAAGCCCTTATATTGTGTTTTAGAATCTGCACTAGTTTATAAAACAAAAAAAACAAAGCCACATATAGCGTTATTAGCTTTGTGTAATCTGTTCGGGTTAAATTATAAGCAAAGGATAGGTAAAATAACAAACACGCCACTACAAGTAATAATGGTGTTCTGTTTAGTTTAAAAAAAGCTGAGCTAAAAAGCATGTCCAAATATAATATTATTTGTTGGTCGGCATTGAGATAGATTAGCTTACTTTATAGTATAATAAAATATTTGAAAAGATAAAACGTTTACAAAATAAAAATTAACCTACTTATGAAAACTTCAATTTTTAATTTGGTCATACTGGGTCTTGCCTTAAATTTTATAGTCTCATGTTCATCAGATGATTCTAATAATAAAGTTGATGACCCAGATCCAACGGGAGATATAGGCTCTGTAGAAAGCATTCAAATTTTTCCAATCGCCCATCCTTTAAATATGGATATATCCAATAGTCCTGTTGATGTTAACTCAGGTTTAATAATCAATAATATTGGTACTAACAAAGGACTTTTTCCTGATTTTGGTAGTGGTGAGTGGGAAGGAGCTCCTATTGGAATTCCTTATGTTAGTGTTGATGGTAGCCAGCCAAAAGTACCGATAACTTTTAGGGCTAACGACTATGATGAAAATTATGGAGACGAGAGTGATCAAGGACCGTTTCCTATTCCTTTAAATGCTCCTATTGAAGGCAATGGAGCAGGGGATAGCCATATTATTTCTCTTGATGTAGAGCATGGCATGTTATACGAGTTATATAATGCATCGCGAGCAGGTGATGGATTTGAGGCCTCTTCGGCTGCTGTTTTTGATTTAAACAAAATAGAATTTAGACCAGATGGTTGGACATCAGCAGATGCCGCAGGTTTACCAATATTTCCATTATTAGTAAGATATCCAGAGACAGAAAAAGGCGTTATAGATCACCCTATACGTTTTACTATAACAAGAAGTAAGATATATGAAGGTTACGTACATCCTGCCAGACATCTTGTTTCTGGAAATACAAGTGATGAATTATTGCCTTTTGGAGGTAGGTTGCGACTAAAAGCGGATTATGATATTAGTAGCTTTTCCGAAACAAATCAAATCATTCTTACCGCTATGAAAAAATACGGATTGATGCTTGCTGATGTAGGATCAGATATGTTTATAACAGGAGCACCTCATGAAAAATGGGATAACGATGATCTTAAAAATTTAAAACAAGTCACCTTAGATAATTTTGAGGTTATTGAGTTGGGAACTATTACTTTGAAAAAGTAATTGTAGTTTATTAAAATATGTAATGTGTTGTTTTTTCAGATGTTTTTAATGTTAAATTTATAAGTTTGCAACCATAAATTTAACATTAAAAATGGATGATACAATTAAAAACTAAGCCGAACAAAATATTCAAAAACCATTAAGCTTATCTTACCAAGGTAAAATTGGTGAATGGGTGAATCTGTTTACAAAAACTGAAGCTTTAGAAATAGTTAGAATTATCAATGATAATAAGGAAAGAGTTCATTAAATTGTATTCTCTTTTTTTATTAGAAAGAGTTACTGTAGATACTATGTTACTTACTTTGCACAATTAATACTTTATGGAAAGAAAAATATCTTCTAATTTAACAAAAGCTTTTCAGATTGTAGGAATAATAAAATTTATTAGTTTTTCAATTGTATTTTTAATAGTCTTATTTTTTATACCTGATTTTAAAATTACTTTGATGATTACATTTATTTGGTTAGTTGGAGTGTTAACATTGAGGCAAATTAAAATCACTAAGCTTGAGACTGTTTATTGGAAAGAAAAAACTCTTTATGTCAAGGTTAATGGAATTTCATCAAGGGTAATTCCCTTGAAAGAAATAATAAGCATTAATAAAACTTTTTTATTTGATGAATTTCCTTATGAAGTTAAGTTTATAACGGAATCTAAAAAGGTTGAAAGGTTATACTTCTTGCCTAAAGGCAAAATTTTGCACAATCTATTTGAAGAAAATCGACTTATAGCTGAATTGAGAAAAGAAATAAAAAAATCTAAGGCTAATTAATATTAAATAATGTCAGTTTCTATGTTAAATAAGAATATCTGATTAATTGATTTTTAATATCTAGGAAATTCTTTTAAACCTTAGAAGTCAAAGACTTAATAAACACATAACCAAAGCCTAAAAACAACATCAAGTGAAAAGGGAAAAGCCCAAAATCACCCCCTTGGTCACCAACAATAAAGGCACTATACATACCAAAACCGAAGTAAGCCATAAGTAAGCCTTCGAAAATAACGTGAACAGATACTGTCTTCTTTATATATTTGTTATTTTTCCAACTATCCTTTAAGGTGTTGATGTTGAATTTCGGTGTTCGTATAAATTCACTCTTTTTACCTAAATGCCCTTCTAATACAGCAATGGAATTGTGCAGTGAAAAGCCCATGGCTATTGAGAAAAACACAAAGAACATCCCTATATATCCTATAAAGTTTTTTATACCGCCACCATAGATATTTTTATACATAATCCAGTAACAAACAAAAAATATCAGGGTACTAAGTACAAAGAAACTCATCACATAAAAATAGGGTTTTAAGTGAGCATATTCATTTTTTATGTATAGCATAGGAATACTTAGTACAGCTACTATCAGGATGTTTAAAAACATGGTACTATTAAGTAAATGCAATAATCCATGTACCTTTGTTTTAGCTGATATGTTCTGGTTTTTTAGAACCTTCCACATCATTTTTCTAAAATTTTCAGCACCGCCTTTGTTCCATCTAAATTGTTGTGAGCGTGCAGCACTTATAACCACAGGGAGTTCGGCAGGTGTTTCAACATCTTCAAGATATTTGAATTTCCAGTTCTTTAATTGGGCACGATAGCTCAAATCAAGATCTTCAGTTAGTGTGTCGCCTTCCCAATTACCAGCATCTATAATACATTCTTTACGCCATACCCCAGCAGTACCATTAAAGTTAATAAAATGCCCTTTACTGTTTCTACCAACTTGTTCTAACGTAAAATGTGCATCCAAAGCAAAAGCCTGAATTCTTGTAAGAATAGAATAGTTACGGTTAATATGCCCCCAACGCGTTTGTACGACTCCAATGTTTTCATCCTTAAAATAGGGGACAGTACGCTTAAGCCAATCTTTTTTAGGAAGAAAGTCAGAATCGAAAATGGCAATGAATTCACCTTTGGCAATTTCTAACCCTTCCTTAAGAGCTCCCGCTTTAAAACCACTACGATCTGTTCTGGTGATGTGTCTAATATCTAATCCAGTTGCTTTTAATTTTTCTATTTGTTGACGTGTAGTATTGACAGTTTCATCAGTGGAATCATCTAAAACTTGTATCTCTAATTTATCTTTGGGATAATCTATCTCTGCAATATTATCCAACAGACGTTCCATAACGTACATTTCGTTATAAACGGGCAGTTGTATGGTTACATAAGGAACTTCATCCGGATTTGTGAAATCGAATTTTGAACAATCATCACACTTTTTTTGAGCACTTATATAATTAAAAAGTAAATTTAATTGTGCTAATGCATATAAGAATATAAGCAGAAGTGCTATGGTGTATATTATGATAACAATAGTATGAGAAATCATTTTTTAATACTGTATTTAAAAATCCAACCTAAAATTTTTATGCCTGCAAATATAGCACCTTTTACCGTACCAGAAACTTTTGAAACACCTATTCTGTTTCTATAATTAACTGGAATTTCGACGTATGTAAATTTTTGTTTTAATGCTTTTAGTTGCATTTCTACCGTCCAGCCATAAGTTTTGTCTTCCATATTAAGCGCTAATAGCTTATCATATTTAATGGCTCTAAAAGGACCTAAATCTGTGAATTTTGCCCGAAAAAATAATGTCATTAAAGTAGTCGCTAACCAATTACCAAAAATTTGAGGTCCAGTCATAGATCCTTGTTCTCTAAGTCGCTTTACTCGTGCGCCAATTACAAAATCTATATCATCATTTATAATAGGAGAGACAATTTTGGTTAGCTCTTCGGGGTAATCGCTATAATCACCATCTAAAAATACAATGATATCCGGCTTTTTTTCTTGATTTGCGATATAATCCATCCCTTTTAAACAGGCATAACCATAACCTTTATTCGTTTCTTTTAAAACTGTTGCACCAGCTTTTTTTGCATTAACCTCAGTGTCATCAGTAGAGTTATTACTTACCACGATAACTTCATCGACAGTAGCTGGAATATCGTTAATTACATTGACAATAGATTCTGCTTCGTTATAAGCAGGTATGATAACTTTTATATGAGTCATTGAAGATCAGATAGGTTGTTTTCTTTTCTGAAGGATTTGAAATCCGTCCATTCTTTAATTCTTTTACCAGCTTTATATTTTCTTGCAGCAACCAATTTTTCGTTCTTGTACATCAAACAATATCCATTCTTTTGATTATCTTTTAATTGGCATTTATGATTGATTTTCTCCATATCATCATAAAACAACCACCAATTATTTTTTTTCCCATCAACAAAATGACCTTCAGATTTTTTATTGCCATTTACGGTGTAAAAGTACCAATATTTTATAGGTTTATCTTGTTGAAAGTGACCTTCTTTTTCAACGCGACCATTTTCATAATAAAACGTCCAATATTTAATTTTCTTATTATTGTGCGTCCATCCTTCAGATTTTATCTTACCGCTATCGTAATATGTTCTTTTGTACGATTTTTGAGCGTTGATATTTATACTAATGAACAAAACTAAACTGAATACTACAAATGAATACTGCAAACTGTTACTTATTTCTTATTAACTAAATCCATTAAATCAACATCGTTTCCTAACAATATTTCTGTTGGGTTGATACGCCCTTCCATAGTATCATTTTCTAGTTTTAAAACACCTCTTGGGCATACTGCGCTACAAATACCACAGCCTACACAACTAGAACGTACAATGTTTTCTCCTTTTTGAGCATAAGCGCGAACATCAATTCCCATTTCACAGCTGTTGGAGCAGTTACCACAAGAAATACATTGTCCACCATTGGTTGTAATTCTAAATTTAGAGAATAAACGTTGTTGAAATCCTAAAATAGCAGCCATCGGGCATCCAAAACGACACCAAGATCTGCTTCCTAAAATAGGATAAAACCCTGTGCCAATAACTCCAGAGAAAATAGATCCTATATAGACTCCATAAGCAGAACGCAAAGCACTTCCTTTTATAAAGAATACGTTGTCTGTTGTGCCGGTAAAGTACATAATGACTAATAAAGCAATCACGACAAAATAACCGATAGCTCCATATTTAGCATCTTTACCAAGTTCTTTACGTTTAAAATACATAACGCCAGCAAAAACTAAAGTTAAGAATCCAATGACTAAACTTATGAATAGACCTTTAGTTAACCAAAAAGCATTATGATCATAGCCTAAATAGGTATATACCATGGCAACCGTCATAACTACAGAGAAAACAAGGACTGTATGGATTAACCAGCGTTCTAATTTCCAGGCAGACATTTTTTTAGAAGATAATTGTCTAAAGGAGTCTCCGGCAGTTTCGGCTAGTCCACCACAACCGCAAACCCATGAGCAATACCAACGTTTTCCGTATTTATAGGTTAAAATAGGTGTTATGACGAAAATGGAAATAATACCAAACAAAATTAATGCTAAACCAATATTTCCGTTAGAAAGAAATCCTTTTACAGACCATTCATCAAAAATATAATAGTTAAGAGGCCATACACTTTTTAGGTCATAATAAGGTAGATCTGAGTTCATGACATACATAAATTCCGGAATCAAAAAAGCAAAACCTAATTGGAAAAACATAACGGATGCCGTTCGCAATTGTTGATACCTGTTATGTCTGTATTTAAGCATAAATTTATACCCAAAAGCCAGAATAGCTACCGTGTATAATGTGCCGTAAACAAACCATTGACTGGCATTTCTACCACTTAACAAGTTACTTAAAGGATCAAAAAGTGAAATTAAGCCCGTATTTGAAGCGCCATCTTTACCCAATCCTAAATACTGTGGATAAAAATATAATACAATGTAAAATGCTGTTAGAATAACGCCCAGAATCCAACCCCAAACACCTCGGGATGATATGGACTTAAACCAAACACCATCATTTTTAATACCTTCTAATTTGGTTAAATAAGCGTCTCTTGAATATATTATAATCCCAGCAGATATTAAGCCTAATGATAAGGTTAGGAATAATCCCTTGTTAGGAAAGTTAGTATTAAACAATGCGAGTGCTAATATAAATAACCCTAAAATACCAACCGCTAAAGCTATTTTTTGTTTGTTTGAAATGTCTACAGCATCTGGTTTAGCTAAAGACATACTATGATTTATTTTATTGCTCATGATATATTTTTATACAATTTGTAATTTGTTTTTAAATGCAGAATAAATATCAGCTTCATAAGTTTTATAAAACTCAGGATCAAAATTGGCTTCTGCTAAATGTTCCATAACATAATCAACATCTCTTTTTTCTGTAAGCCATGTATCAAAAATGTCGTGTCGCATTCTAATACCAAAGGTATTTATGCCTAAAAATTCATTAGTATTTTTATTATAACATACCGTAATACATTTAGTATCATCTTCATGTTTCCAGTGAAAATGTGCTTCGTTTTCTCTAGGCTTGGCAAAAACCCATCCGTAAGTTTGATATTCGATATCTAAAAATTTGGCAGAGTTAAACCAATGACCTGGTTTGTATTGAATACGATTTCCGCAGATGGTTTGTGCTACCGTTTCCCCCATCATACGACCTGTGTACCACACAGCTTCAATAGGACGACGGCCATTAATGCCTTCATGTTGTTCGGCACAGTCACCTATAGCATATACATCTGGAACGTTGGTTTCTAGAAAACGATTTACTTTAACGCCTCGACCGGTTTCGATGTTAGATTCTTTTATAAAATCGATATTAGGAGACACCCCAGCAGTAAGTCCAACAACATCACAAGCAATTTCTTCACCGGTTTCTTGTATGATGATGGATTTTACCTTACCATTTTCATCAGAAATAATCTCTTTTAAATTATTGCCTAATCTTAAATCTATATGATGATTTTTTATATGTCTGTTAACCATAGCTGATTCTCCTTCTGGTAAAACACCATTCCAGAAACTATCTTCTCTTACTAAAAAGGTAACAGGAATATTGCGACTGTTTAGCATCTCGGCAAGTTCGATACCTATTAGGCCACCCCCAACTATTACAGCTCGTTTACATACTTTATTATTGGGGGCATATTTCTCTAAATTCTCTAAATCTTGTTTGTGATACATGCCCATAACACCATCTAAATCCTGACCAGGCCATCCAAATTTGTTTGGTTTACTTCCTGTGGCAATTATGAGTTTGTCATATTGTAAAGAATCACCATCGGCAAAGTGTAAGGTCTTATTTTGGGTTTCTACATTTTTAACATAACCTTTTTTAAGGTTAATTCTATTTTTTTCCCAAAACCAGTTTTCATAAGGTTGCGTATGCTCAAATTTCATATGTCCCATGTATATGTACATAAGCGCAGTACGTGAAAAGAAATAATCTGTTTCTGCGGATACAATGGTAATTTGCTTATCTGATAATTTACGAATATGTCTCGCAGCAGTTACGCCCGAAATTCCGTTTCCAATAATAACAATGTGTTCCATATGTTAGTCGTTATTTGTTTTGTATTGTGAAATGTAATTTGCCAAAAAACACAATTGGTTATCTGTGTTTATTTGGGAGATAGCATTTTATGAATTCTAATTGTGCTGGGGTTTATGTCGAAACTAAAGATAAGAACTTAATGCGAACGGGCATATTTAGAATAAATATAAATTATTTTTTAATTGTAAGTTTTAAAATGAAATTCAGACGCGAAAAATTTTACATTTTTTTTGAAAGTTTGTTAAAATGGTTCAGACTGAAGCAACGTTAAAAATCAATAAACATATAAAAATGAAGAATATAACAATTATAGTATTAATATTTTTTGGAAGCTTATCGCTTTCGGCACAAGATTTAAATACCTTTTTTGAAAAAGCAGATAGCTTCTTTAAGGCGCATGTTGCAGACGGCAAAGTAGCATATTCAAAAATTAACTCTAATAAAGAATCTCTTGATGAGGTTTTGAAATTAGCAGAAACCATTTCAGTGTCAAAAAGCGATGCTAACAACTATCAGGCATTTTGGATTAACGCTTATAACCTATCAGTAATAAAGGGGATTATAAACAACTATCCAACAAAATCACCTTTAAATCATGCCGGTTTTTTTGATAAAATAACCTATCCTTTAGGCGGCAAGAAAATTACTTTAAACGATATTGAACACAAATTATTAAGAGCACAATTTAATGACGCCCGTTTTCATTTTGTATTAGTATGCGGAGCATTAGGATGTCCACCTTTAATTAATAAAGCATATTTGCCTAGTACGTTAGATTCACAAATGGATGTACAGACCAAAAAGGCCTTAAATGGTAGTTTTTTAAAGGTAAATACTAAAAAGAAACGCGTTCAGGCATCTCAAATCATGGAGTGGTATAAAAAAGATTTTACTATGAAGGGTAAAACAGAAATAGACTTCATTAATACATATAGAACAGAAAAAATACCTAATAACTTTAAACTAAGCTACTTTCCATATAATTGGAATGTAAATAAACAATAAGAACAAATAATAAAATAACAAATCAAAAATAGAATACAATGAAAAAAATAATATTAGCATTACTAGCAATAACAACTATATCGGTTTCAGGTTTTTCACAGGAAACAAATGAAGATCAAGAAAAGAGTAATATTCAAACATATACACCTTCAAAATTATTAAAGAAAGGACAATGGGATATTAAATTTTTTAATAGCCTTTATACGCAAACTGAACAAACAGATTCAGGAAGTAAATCTCAAAAAATAGCACGACAAAACTTTTTTACTAATACCACAGAAATATATACAGGTATAAGCGATAATGCAAGAATAAATGTAGGTTTAGTTTTTCAAATAAGATCTAATAATTATGGAGGACAGGGTGCTTTTAGTGTTTTCGATTTTGATAATAATAAAGTTGATTCTAGAAGTGGCTTTACAACAATAGCACCATCAATAAGAGTACAGCCTTTTGCTAATGTTCCTAATTTTTCATTTACAAGTTCTGTATACTTTGCAATATTTGGAGATGAGCCTAATGCGGCATATTTAGATAAAAAAAGTACATTTTGGGAAACAAAATTCTTTTTCGATAAAACTTTTGGAGGCGGAGATTGGCAAATTTTTACCGAAGCAGATTTCGGGTTTAACTTTGGAGAAAAATCTTCTGAAGCTGATCCAGCTACAGAAAATGTAGGGGAACGTTTTGCTAATAACAGCTTGTTTTTACCATTAAGTGCTTTTTTAAGTTATTTCCCTTCAAGTAAATCAACAATATTTGTAAATGCTCAGCAGGCTTTTTTAATTGATTTAGGTAACGATTTCTCTCAACGTTATACCCAATTAGGTTTTGGAGGGAAATATCAAATAACGCAAGCTTTAAATTTAGAGGCTTCGTTTGGGAAAATAGTAACTGGAAATAATTTTCAGGGATTAGGACAGACATTTAGTTTAGGTTTAAGAGCACTGCTTTAATCATTAATAAATAGTAAATTAGGAGTTTTGAAAGTTATTTTATTACACATGAAAAAATTCAAACTCCTAATTACACTTTCGGTTTTACTGCTTCAATCCTGTACTTCACAATCTAAAAAAATTAACGGTATTAGTTTTGTGGCCTCAAGAGAAGCTGTCAATCAAAGTCATATTAAACCTGTTGTTAATTTAAATGCAAATTATGCAGCCGTAATGCCTTTTGGGTTTATTAAAAATCTGAACCATCCGGACATCGTATTCAATACAAACAGACAATGGTTTGGAGAAACTAAAGAAGGCGCAAAACAGTATATCGAAGAACTTTATAAGTCGAATATAAAAGTGATGCTAAAACCTCAAATTTGGGTTTGGCACGGAGAATTTACGGGTTATATAGAAATGAAGAATAAAACAGATTGGAGCGTACTGGAAACATCATATTCAAAATTTATTTTGGAATATGCTCAATTGGCTCAGGAGATGAAAGTTGATATATTTTGTATTGGTACTGAACTTGAGAAATTTATTGAAAACAGACCTAATTATTGGAAAAACTTAATAGTAAAAATAAAGCAGATATATAAGGGTAAACTGACCTATGCAGCCAATTGGAATGAGTTTAATCGCACGCCTTTTTGGAGTGATTTAGATTATATTGGCGTTGATGCCTATTTTCCAGTGAGTCATAGTAAAACACCAACGTTTAATGAGTGTTTAAAAGGCTGGAAAACCCATGTGAAAACGATATCGAAAATTTCTAATAAAAACAAAAAACCAATTTTATTTACGGAATTTGGATATAGGAGTGTCGATTATTCTGGAAAAGAACCTTGGAAAAGTGATAGAAGTATGTATCAAGTAAATCTTGAAGCGCAAACCAATACTACGCAAGCACTTTTTGAAACATTTTGGAAAGAAGATTGGTTTGCAGGTGGATTCATTTGGAAATGGTTTCATAATCATAGTAAATCTGGAGGAGATAATAACTCACAATTTACGCCTCAAAATAAGCCTGTTGAAGCTTTAATACGAAAACAATATCATTTAAAATGAATACTATAAAATACATCATTATATGTTGCTTGATTTTAGTTTCTTGCTCAAATGATGATGACGAAATATCAACATTATCAGCTTATATTGAAGGAACAACAATCGAAACAGGAGCCGTTATAGCCTGTGCGGCTAGTGATAAAGATAGTAATGATGTTTTAACATTTTATTATCCAGAACCTGGAGCAACCAATGTTCGGTTTTACCAAACAAATGATGCGAATGTTGATCATAGCAATTTTTCAAATTATTCCAGAGTATTGTTAAATAGCGATCCTTTTTTTAATGGCTATTTAGGTAAGTTTACACAAACAGCAGCTTCCACTGAAAGATGGATTGTTGTTACGTTTGAATTGGAAGGAGAAATAAAAATATCTAACCCTATTAGAACCAAACAAATTTCGAAACCTACGGTTTGGAGCGAAGATGTTGATATTAACCAGGATGAATCAGGAATGCCGAAGTTTACATGGGTTGATAATCCTGTGGGAGACAATGCTATTTATTTTCAAGTCATTTCTACTGCTCAAAACGAGTTGTTGTCCGGTACATATACTTATGAAAACTATTTTCAATATTATAAAACGGACAACGTGGTTTTAAATATAACTACAGAAACCCCGCCAGTTCTAACGTTAAATAATACTTATAACTTCACTTTAATGGATGTAAGTGAAGATAATTGGGTGAATTTAGTAATTAGCAAAAATTTTATCGCACAGTGAAAAGAGTAATCACATTAGTCTTAATATTCTTTTTTGCATTTTCATACGCACAGGAAAATAGTATTTACAAAGTTGATATAGAAGGAAACAAAAGAACCAGAACAGCATTCTTAAAAAGATTAGCTTTTGTAAAAGAAGGTGCTGTTTTAGATTCGGCCAAGATAGCTTCAGATGTAAGACGTTTAAAATTATTGCCATCTGTTGCAAATGCTGAATATAAATTAGAGTCTTTAGATAAAGGCAAATATCATTTAACCTATATTATAGAAGAGAATTTTGCTATCATTCCTGGGTTAAATATATCAACAGATAATAATGGGGAGTTTGCTTATAGAACTTCAATATTCGATTTTAATTTCTTAGGTAGAAATCAAATAATAGGCGGGTTTTACAGCAGAGATGTATTTAATTCGTATGGTGCTTTTTGGGAGGCCCCAAACTTATTCACTCGGAAACTAGGAATAGGTTTGAATTATCAAAACCTAGTATCCCAGGAACCTGTTTTTTTTAATAATGGTAGTGATGTAAATTATAAATTTAATTACAAGGCATTTGAAATTAAGCTTCAGTATGAACCAAATTTTCATAACCGATTAGAGTTGGGTTTGAATATTGATTCAGAAGCTTATAGTTTTTTAGAGGGAAATTTGCCAGCTGAAATCCCTACTTCTTTAAAAGCTAATAAAGTATCTGTTATTGGTGAATATGAGTATAATAATATCAACATATTTTACCAGTATCAAAACGGCTTTAGGAGTATTCTAACGTATAGGTTTGTTACAGGAAATAAAGGAGAAGATAACCTTTTAAGGAATTTTTTTATTGGTCGTAATGATTTTGAGTATTTTAAAAGAGTAGGCAAAAGAGGCAATTGGGCAAATAGATTGCGACTGGCCTATGCATCTAATGACGAAACCCCTTTTGCTCCTTTTGCAGTAGATAATCAATTAAATATCAGGGGAACAGGTAATACCATAGATAGAGGTACTGCAGCAATAGTTCTCAATACCGAATACCGGCAGACGCTATATGAAAAAGGTTGGTTTGTATTACAGGGAAATGCTTTTGTTGATACGGGGTCTTGGAGGACTCCCGGAGGTGATTTAGGAGAGTTGTTTGATGGTAGTACGATTAAATTTTATCCAGGGTTGGGAATCAGGTTTATACATAAAAGAATTTTTAATGCCGTTTTCAGATTAGATTATGGCTATGGACTAGGAGATGATGCTACCAATGGAATTGTTTTTGGAATTGGACAATACTTTTAAGATTTAAAAGTTTTATTTTTATTACATAATTTTGCATCTATAAATGTTTAAAAGAACTATTGTATTTTTATTACTTATTTTAGGTTTGTATTCTTATGGACAAGAGAAAATAGTTCATGACCTTAAAATTCAAGGTAATAAAAAATTAAAGACCTCATTTATAAAAAACATATCGACCACCAAACCTGGAAGTAAATTAGATACCTTAATCATAGAACAAGATATTTTACGCCTAAAGCGTTTACCTTCGGTTTCTCATGCTTATTATCAAGTATTTCCATCTGAAGACAATCAATACAATGTGTTTTATAATATTGAAGAAAATTTCACTCTCATTCCTTCTTTAAGTATTTACACCACTAATAATGATGAATTTGCATATCGAGCAGGGCTCTACGAGTTTAATGCACTAGGTAGGAACATAACTGTTGGAGGCTTTTATCAACATGATATTTATAGCTCCTATGCTGTAAACTTTAGGGCAC
The DNA here is from genome assembly GCF_030540775.2 of Flavivirga abyssicola. Taxonomy (GTDB): domain Bacteria; phylum Bacteroidota; class Bacteroidia; order Flavobacteriales; family Flavobacteriaceae; genus Flavivirga; species Flavivirga abyssicola. Next base: position 2,616,344 of record NZ_CP141266.1, read on the forward strand.
CTTATTTGTTTTCTAATAAGTTTGGGTTAGCAATAAATCACCAAAATTTAACGACTCAGGAACCTGTTTTTTTTGAAGGAGAAACGGCCGATTATAAATATAATAATAAATCTTTTGAAATTCTAGGGTTGTATGAAATCAACTTTAAAAACAGATTCGAACTCGGTTTGAATTATTTTACAGAGGACTATAGGTTTAAAGGAGATAATATTAATAATAGACCAGAATTAAATGTCCATAAATGGCTGGTGAAAGGTATTTATGAATATAATAATTTAGACTATTTTTATCAGTACATTTCTGGGTTTAGAAGTCAGTTTAACTTTCAGTATGTGACATCTACTAATGCTATGCTGCCAGACTTTTTTATTGGTTGGAATGATTTCTTTTACTTTAAACGTATTGGAGAACGAGGCAATTGGGCAAATAGATTAAGAATGGGCTTATCAACTAATGATAATACACCATTTGCTCCTTTTTCTGTAGATAATAATTTAAATGTTAGAGGTGTTGGTAATACTATAGACAGAGGTACAGGGGTTATTGTACTTAATACCGAATACCGCCATACTTTATATGAAAAAGACTGGTTTGTTTTGCAAGGAAATGCTTTTGTAGATTCAGGTACCTGGAGAAATCCGGGAGGTGATTTTGGTGATTTTAGTAAAGAGGATAACGTTAAAATATATCCTGGTTTAGGTCTCCGTTTTATTCATAAAAAAATATATAATGCCATTTTTAGAATTGATTACGGTTATGGCATTACTAAAAATTCGACCAACGGTTTTGTGTTTGGTATTGGACAATATTTTTGATTTTTATTCCTGCGAAGGCAGGAATCCACTTTGATATTAGAAATATTAATATTGCTACTTTGTTTTTATAAAAACAGATGTCAACCAAATCGCCTTTATACAGCAAAACAGAAAATTTTACAGGTTTATTGAATAAAGAATTTCTTGAAACGAACTATCCTCGAGGCAGAGCCATAGAGCTATTTCGCTCGTTTAATTTTGACCTTTGGGTTGAAAACCGAAATTCTGTTATTTAGATTCCCGTTTTCACGGGAATGACAACTTCAACGGAAATCCCGAGACTTTGCCTCGGGAAATTCTTTTCGATTAAAGGTCGCTTGACGGGACATTTATCTATGAAAATATATTATAAACTAGTAGATTCCTGCCTTCGCAGGAATGACAATACATTATTCTAGCATTAATACCAAATCATCAGAGTTTACCATAGTACCGGTTTTTAAAGCAATTTGTTTTACGGTTGCATTTTCAACAGCAGTAATCGTGGTTTCCATTTTCATCGCTTCAATAATAAATAAAGGTTGATTTTTAACGACCTGCTCTCCTTTTTTCACCAAAATGCTAGATAGCATACCTTGTAAAGGTGCGCCTATTTGTTTTTCATTGGTTTTATCTACCTTAACATGTTCAACCTTATCTACTTTGATAGATGTGTTTTTAATTTCAACACTACGCCCTTGTCCATTTACCTTAAAGTATACCGTAACCATGCCGTCTGTATTTGGCTCTCCTACAGATTCCAGAGTGATGAGTATGGATTTTCCTTTGTCTAGAGAGACTATAATGTCTTCTCCTATATCCATACCATAAAAGAAGTTCTTAGTCGGTAAATGCATGAGGTTACCATATTTTAAATGCTTGTTATAAGCATCTGTAAATACTTTTGGATAAAGATTATAAGATAAAAAGTCAGTGATATCTATAGGTCTGCCTAATCCCTTCTCAAATGTTTTTTTGAAAGATTTATAATCTTCTTCCAAGTCAACAGGTGGAATGTGAGCGTTTGGCCTATCTGAGTATGGTTTTTGACCTTTTAAAATTAACTTTTGAAGCTTTTTAGGAAAACCCCCAACAGGTTGTCCTAAATCGCCCTTAAAGAAACTTACAACAGATTGTGGGAATGAGATGGTATCTCCACGTTCTAATACATCATCAATGGTTAAATTATTGCTCACTAGATACTGTGCCATGTCTCCGACTACTTTCGAGCTGGGTGTTACTTTTATAATATCACCAAAAAGTTGATTGACCTGACCGTACATATCTGTTATTTCATGAAAACGATCTTCTAAACCCAAAGCCTGTGCCTGTGGTTTTAAATTAGAATATTGACCGCCGGGAATTTCATGTTTAAAGACTTCTCCAGACCCAGCTTTTAAACCAGATTCAAATGGGTAATAATACTCTCTAACAGCTCCCCAATAGTTTGAATAGTCATTTAAAGAATCTATATTTATAGAAGGCTCTCTTTCATTAAATCGTAGCATTTCTACGATGGAATTAAAGTTAGGCTGCGATGTTAGTCCAGATAAGCCACCTAAGGCTACATCCACCACATCAACACCAGCTTCTATAGCTTTTAAATAGGTTGCTGGCTGAATGGATGAGGTATCATGAGTATGTAAATGAATAGGAATATTTACTTCCTGTTTTAATGCTGAAACAAGTTCGAAAGCGGCATACGGTTTTAATAAACCAGCCATATCTTTAATGGCTAGAATATGCGCACCGGCATTCTCAATATCTTTGGCAAGGCTTGTATAGTATTTTAAGTTGTATTTTGTATTTTCTGGGTTTAAAATATCTCCGGTATAACATATGGAACCCTCAGCAAGTCCTTTTGTTCTGTTTCTTACATGCTCTATACATGGCGCTATGGATTTCATCCAGTTTAGTGAATCAAAAATTCTAAAAATATCAACACCATGTTCCCAGGATTGCTCTACAAATTTTTCTATTAAGTTATCAGAATACGCTTTGTAGCCTACACCATTTGAGCCTCTAATAAGCATTTGTAATAAAATATTAGGCATGGCTTTACGAAGCATTTGAAGACGCTCCCAAGGGTTTTCTTGCAAAAATCGCATACAAACATCAAAAGTGGCACCACCCCAAACTTCCATACTAAATATTTCCGGGTGATTTTTTGCATAACCTTCTGCAACTTTCATCATGTCAAAAGTACGCATGCGGGTTGCCAATAAACTTTGATGCGCATCACGCATCGTGGTATCTGTAAAATGAATCTTTTTTTCATTTTTTAACCATTCGGAAAACTTTTCCGGACCAAGTTTTGTTAATAAGTCTTTGGTACCATGAGGGTAATTGGCTGTGATATCGAATTTTGGAATTTTAGGCTTTACAAAGGTCTTTGAGGGATCTAGTTTTTTTACGTCATCATTCCCATTAATAATAGTATCGCCCAAATACGTAATGAGTTTCGTAGCTCTATTTCTGGACTCCTTAAAGTTAAATAAATCTGGATTTGATTTAATAAAGTTTACGGTAACTTTCCCTTTCTTAAATGTGTCGTGTTTTAGAATATTAATTAAAAAAGGAATGTTTGTTTTTACACCGCGAATTCTAAATTCGGCTAAAGCACGCCTTACTTTTCTACTAGCTCCATCTAAAGTTCTACTGTTAGCAGTGACTTTTACAAGCATGGAATCGAAAAAAGGAGAAATCGTAACACCTTGATAAATACTTCCAGCGTCTAATCGGATACCAAAACCAGAAGCACTTCTATATGCCGAGATGGTTCCGTAATCGGGTTTAAAATCGTTTTGAGGATCTTCAGTAGTTATCCTACATTGCAAAGCATATCCTGTTATTTTTATGGTTTCCTGATTTTCTATTTTTATTTGCTGATCCGATAGTTTATAACCGCCAGCTACAAATAATTGAGTTTTAACTAAATCAATATTAGTAACAACCTCTGTCACGGTGTGTTCGACCTGAATTCTTGGATTAACTTCAATAAAATAAATAGAATCATCGTCATCGACCAGAAACTCTACGGTGCCAATATTATTATAATCTACAGCTTTACAGATTTTAATGGCATACTCATACAAAGCTGTTTTTGTTTCTTCTTTTAAACCATAAGAAGGGGCAAATTCTATGACTTTTTGATAGCGTCGTTGTACAGAACAATCTCTTTCATATAAGTGTACGGTATTACCATAATTGTCCGCAACGATTTGTATTTCTATATGCTTTGGGTTTTCAACAAATTTTTCTAAAAAGACGGTATCGTCTCCAAAAGCATTTAAAGCTTCGCGCTTACTTTCATTAAAAGCACTTTTAAGTTCTTCTTCTTTTCTTATAACACGCATGCCTCTACCACCACCACCAGAAGCAGCTTTAAGCATTACCGGATAGCCTATTTTTTTAGCTTCACTTAATGCGGTTTTTATATTATTTAAAGGGCTGGTATTACTTTCTATTATAGGGATGTTATTATCAATAGCTACTTTTTTAGCAGTAATCTTATCGCCTAGAGATTGTAAAACGGATATTTTTGGGCCAATGAAAATAATGTCATTATCCTTACATGCTTGTGCAAAATCTGCATTTTCAGAAAGAAACCCATAACCAGGGTGAATAGCATCAGCACCACTTTCTAATGCGATTTTTATGATAACATTTATGTTTAAGTACGGTTTTAAAGGGGCATTATCTTCACCTATTTGATAAGCTTCATCAGATTTATGTCTGTGAAGTGAGTATCTGTCTTCGTAGGTATAAATACCAATAGTTCTTACTCCGATTTCTGCGCAAGCTCTAAAAATTCTTATAGCAATTTCGCCACGATTAGCAACCAGTACTTTTTTAATTTTCATTTATATAGATAATTACAGTTACAATAGGTTATAAACTTAATAAATTATTGTGAGTGATTAAGATTTTTTTTACACAATTGATAATGAAAAGTCAATTTGCTTATTAATTTTATAATTTTAGTTTGAAGCTTTAAAAGTTCAAGATGTTAAATTGTTGATGGCTTAATTGGTGTGTTAAATCAATAATAGAAAAATAGACGAGAATTTTTAGATGATATATTTTATAAACCTTTAAAAAAAATTACTTTTACCCCAAAAAATACTCAATGAGAACATTTGCAGTTGGAGATATTCATGGTGGTTTAAAAGCGCTAATTCAAGTCTTAAATAAAATTGAAGTTAAAGACGAGGATACACTCATTTTTATGGGTGATTATGTAGATGGATGGAGTGAATCGGCACAGGTAATTCAGTTCTTAATAGAATTATCTCAAAAGATAGATTGTACTTTTATAAAAGGAAACCATGATGTTTGGTGTGAGAATTGGTTGAAATCTGAGGATGTAAATCCTATTTGGTATATGCATGGCGGAAAAGAAACTATTGAGAGTTATGCTCACTTTTCTGCGGATGAAAAGAAACAGCATTTAGAGTTTTTTGAAAACATGCCGTTATATCATATAGATGATGAAAATCGTTTGTTTGTTCATGCAGGTTTTACATCGATGCATGGTGTAGAAAAGGAAGTATTTAAAGAAACGGTTTATTTTGATAGAACGTTATGGGAAATGGCTTTAACAATGGATAATAACATAGAAAAGAGTTCTGTTTTATACCCTAATCGTTTAAAGCATTATAAAGAAATATTTATTGGACATACACCAACTACTAATTTTAATTCGGATATTCCAATGCATGCTGCTAACGTTTGGAATGTTGATACGGGTGCGGCATTTAAAGGAAAATTATCTGCCATGGATTTAAGTTCAAAAACTGTTTTTCAAAGTGATAATTTACCAGGCCTGTACCCTGATGAAAAGGGAAGAAATAAGGATTGATGTTGTCATCCCTGAGAAAGCTGGGACCTCGTAAATTGAAACTCAATTACTATAAAGTGGATTCCTGCCTTATTGAAACAAGTTCAACACAGGTTGCAGGATGACAAAATGAGTAATATATCGTATTTAACAGACATGCTTTTTATAATAGCGATTTAGCTCACCAGCATCGGCTCCCATCCATTTTTTTAGATGAATTCTCCAATAGTAATATTGCAATTTCCATATACCATTTTTGCAGTAACATCTCGCTGAGGTTGTTAGCCATTTTTGAATGACAACAAATTGTTTGCGTTCGTATAGTTTAGCAATTAAATCATTGTCTTCATAAATAGTGAAATCCTCATTATAACCTCCTATCTCATTAAAAAGTGTCGTTGTTATAAATTGGCTTTGATCGCCTCCTCTACAAGCTTTCCAAGATAAACGGGTTAGTTGACCAGCGAGTTTGAGCCACAAATGATTGCTGTTGAATTTCATTTTAAAACAGCCAGCGTTGTTATCTTTTTTAACTTCATTTATAATTAGAGTGTCAAAGTTTTTAGGAGGAAATGAATCGGCATGTAAAAAGTAAAGAATATTGCCTGTAGCGTATTTTGCTCCTAGATTCATTTGTTTAGCACGACCTTTTGATGAATTATGAAGATTTATTTTTACGGATTCGGATTTGAATTTTGAAACGATGTCCAGAGATTTGTCAGTGCTACCACCATCTACAATAATTATTTCAGCTATATTTTCTTTAGACGAATTTTCTAAAAGATGAGTAAGCAGATTTCCAATATGATCTGCTTCGTTTAGCATAGGGATGATTATTGATATTTTACTCATTTAAATTCCAGTTATAGTCTTTAAAATTCTTTTTTGCTTTGTCAGAAATAGTGATGTCTGAGTATTGATTAAGAAAATCGATTAACGTACCTGTTTGTTTAAAATCTTTAGCAAACCATTGAAATATTTTCGAAAGACCAAGTGTGTTTTCAGAAATAGTATTTCTTTCAGGGTCATTTAGAAACTCTTTAGTGGCATTAGTTAGTTGTTTATCCATGCTTGATGCAGTGTAAGCGTTGTTTTGTAATTTAGGACAGGAAAAAGAAGCACAAACAATAGCAAAATGAATCCTAGGTTCTTTCATTTTACGTAAAATCTGATGTTCAATTTCGTTTAAATTATACCATTTTTCATCAAGTTTCCAAAAACGTTGTTCCCAAGGTTTTTTTATGTCTTTAATACTTTTAATGGGGTAATAACGTAAAATTAAATCAATAGTCATAGCATTATAAGCATTAATCCAATAGGCAAGTTTAGCTTCTTTGGACCAAGAATCTTGTGGTGTATGTTTGCCTAAATAAGTAATATAATTTACTAATTCGTTTCGATCAGATTTAAAGGCCTTGTAGTTAACAAGACCTGTATTTGAGACATGTTTTTGTAAAAGAGTATTCCAGGTGGAATGATTAAAAGCTTTTGTCGGTTTTATTTTTTCTAAATCCTCTTTTTTCTCTTCTTCAATTTTTTTCTTTTGAAGAGTTATAGTGTCTGTTTTTTGATTAATAATCTCATCAGTTTTTACTGAATCTACTTGTTTATTTTTTGTTGGCATATTTTCCGTAATACGTTTTGCGCCAGAACAAGATGATAAAGTAATAAGGGCCAATAACATTATAAGGTACTTCATTATAGTATTTTTGAATGCTTAATATTATGAAAAAGTTTCTAATAGTTTAAATGTTAGAGGACTTATAATGGCTGTTATTGGTGATGTAAGCAACCAAGATAGTCGTATTTTGCTTATCATTTTGACGTTATAAATTGAAAGTTCTTACTACAACATGTGAATTTTATATTTAAAGAGTAATTAAATGTATTTGTGGTGATTTGCTGCTTAGTGAGTAAGTCTCACGTTTTAGTTGGTTTAAAGAAAAAGCCAAAGCTCACTTTTTTAAATTCTAAAATTTAAAAAGATATTGCTAAGGCTTTTTGGGGGCTGTATATAGTAACCCTTAACGCCACTACTTACAAATTACATTACTATTATAAGGTATAATAAGGGGTAGATCGTCTAACTCGTATAAGGGGCTACTAAATGTATCTGCTTAATAAGAAGTTTTGTCCTATTCTGGGGTAGGAATTCCGTGGACTTTATATTGGTTTTACTGTGAGAGAGTAAGGGTATTACCATTGTTTTAATTCAGATTTGGGGCATTTAATAATGCCAGCAAAATTCGAAAAAAAAAGTTACCTCTTAGGGATAAAAAATTATCCGAAAGGGATTAATTAGAAGTTATTAATAAATGATATTGTTATTCTAAAAGAAATTGTTAAGTAAAAAGTATATTGAAAAGGTTTGTCTTTCAGAGTCTTACGCAAAAAGATAAACAGTAGGGAGGTACTTGTTTATGAGAAAGTACCCTGAAAATGTTTAAAAGAAGATTTACAATAAAAAAAAGAAACTGTCTAAAAAGTGGTTAACCTTGTCATTCAGAGCAACGCGAAGCATCTTATTTTACTCATAATCAGAGTTATTTATTTTATAGAGATTCTTCACAGCTTCGCTGATTCCTTCGAAACAAAATATATTTTGTTTCTCGGTAATATTCAGAATGACACTTTTTAGATAGTCTCTTCTTTTTTGAAAAATTGATTAACAGCACCCACCACCATCGTAATGGTAGGTCGATTCTGAAATATAAATATCATCTCTATTTAATGCTTTTAATACTCCTGCTGTTTTATCACAAATAGCTAAAGGCTGATTTTTTAATAATACATGGCCCGCATTATCATCAAAATAATCTTCATTTCCATAATAAATAGCTGCTTTGCCAGTAAATATACAAGGCCCATCAACAGGCATGGGGTCTTTTATTGCGGCTACTTCAATAGATTCTATATAAATTAACTCATCTGTTGGATAATTTTTAGGGTCTAGTATTCTATAGGGCTTTCTGGCTCTAATTTCGATAGTACCAAAACCTGCATCCGTTAGCGCCTTTACATATTCTGCAATTGGTAAACTGCCACTTAAGCATAAAGCACGCAGTCTTTCATCATTACGTAACGTATTATTCATCGGTTGTTCGCATGTTGGGTCACTCATAACTAATCTACCATGAGGCTTTAAAACGCGATACATTTCTGCAATGGCTTTTTTAAGATCGTCTGCTTTAAAAATATTAAATAAACAGTTCTGGGCAGCCACGTCAATACTATTATCCTCCACAGGAAGGTTCATAGCGTCACCTTTTTTAAGGTCTACAAACTCACTTTTAAACCAATCATTTTGAGCTTCGGCTTCAATGAAATTTTTGCGTGATGCTTCTAACATTTCATCCACAACGTCAACACCTACAACACCTCCTTTTTGACGATTAAAATAAGCGAATTGTAACAATTCCATACCGCCACCAACACCAACATAAAGCATTTTTGGATTGTTCGTTAAATCACGAGCATGAACTGTGCTTCCACAGCCATAATTCATCTCTTGCATGATTTTTGGTATTTTTAAACCAGGGAGTTCCCAAATAGGGTTTGTCGTGCAACATAATCCAACATCGGGTGTTATGGCAGCTTCTTTATATACATCGTGAGTGGTTTCTAAATAATTACTCATAGTTTCAATATTCTGTGTTTAATACTTTAGTGTTCAGTGTTCAGTGTTCAGTGTTCGGTGCTCATTTTGTAGTCTGGGTTTTCGCCTATTTATCTTTGTGTCTTAGCGAGAATTACAAAGTATTTAATGAACAAGTGTTCAGTTTATAACTGCCTATTGCCACTGAATACTGCTAACTGTTTTATAGTGTTTTTATAAGTTCTTTAAACAAAGTTATCATATCGGGTTCTGCTTTTGCTGCATTTTCAATGATATCAGATATGTTAACAGGTTCTAAGTTGTCAGGATCGCATTCATCTGTTAAAACTGACACGGCCGCTACTTTTAATTTTAAATGGTTTGCTACAATAATTTCTGGTACTGTGCTCATACCAACCGCGTCCGACCCAATAATTTTTAACATCCTATACTCCGCTTTTGTTTCTAATTGCGGCCCTACAACACTGGCGTAAACACCTTTGTGCAATTTGATAGTATTCGCTTTTGCAATGTTTTCAAATTTCGAATTGATTTCAGCATCATAAGGCGCACTCATATCTGTAAAGCGTTCTCCCAGCTCTTCAACACCTTTGAATGCTAAAGGAGAGCTGCCTTGTAAATTAATGTGATCTTCAATAAGCATCAATTCCCCTTTTTTAAAGCTTAAATTAATGGCCCCAGCGGCATTAGAAACTAATAATGTCTTGATGCCTAACTTTTCCATAATGCGAACAGGGTAGGTAACATCTTGTAATGTGTAGCCTTCATACAAATGAAAACGCCCTTGCATGACTATAATTTTTTTACCAGCAAGTTCGCCATAAATTAGCTTTCCTTTATGAAACTCAACTGTTGCTGTTGGGAAGTTAGGAATATGATTATAACTAACTTCTTTTATAATATCTATTTCGTTGATGAGTTGCCCTAGCCCTGTGCCAAGAATAATGCCAATTTCAGGACTTTCAAAACCTTTGTCTTGTAGGTATTTAGTGGTTTCGTTTATATATTTTATCATATTATGTTTTTGGAATTAATAATTGAGAAATATAAGTTTTATTCTTTTAAAAAAATATGATTTTTATATAAAACGCCTTATTTAATTACCAGCTTTTTAGAAATGCTTTGTCTATCTGAAATTGCAGATAAAATATAAATTCCGGATTTAAGGTTTGATACGTCTATATCATTATTTAATCTCACTTCGCTTTGGTGAACAACTTTTCCTAATGCATTAAAAATACGTATTTGAGTTAATGCATCAGTTGGACTGGAAATTCTAACGATACTACTTGCAGGATTTGGAAAAATAGAGGTTTTGTTAAATGCATTTTCTTCAATGTTTAAAACACTACTACAATTAGTGGCATTAAAAGAAGTAAAACTACCAAAATCCCAAAATTGATCGAATGCCAGGCAATAAAAGAATACGCGATCAAAATCTTCAATATTTTTTCCGTTGGGAATATTAACAGTAAATGACTTTGCTCCGTTTGAGGGTATGGCGGGTATACATCCTGTACATCCAACTAATCCAAATTCGATATTATCTAAATCTGCAATTTCAGAGTTTCTTAAAGTAGCATCAGAAGCACCATTTGAGTTAACTAGATATGCTCTAATATCTGGACCTCCGGCTGTTTGAAAATTTGTGCCTAAATCTAAGGAGACTGTATTATTGTTATTGAGTGTTACGGTAACGTCTCCAGATACATTATAAGACGAAATATTAGTGTTGTTTCCAAAACTACTTGCGGATGTAGCACACTGAGAAATGCCTATTTGGGTTGTTAAAGATAAAATGAATAATAGTAAAAATTTTTTCATGACGATTTTTGGTATTGTTTAATAATGAATATAATTTCATTACTAAGTCGCTACCATTTAGAAATAATTTCACCCTATCTTAAATAATTAATTATTTATAGACTTAATGGTTTGATTTTTTCTTGTAATTCTAAATTAGATTTATAAAATTCTGAGGTTACTAAGTCTTCAAAAGTATCAATATCGTTCAGTGTTTCTAAGGTAGTATATTCGATTTTATTTGATTTTAATTCTGCTAAAGTTACTTCTAATAATGAGTCTTCACTCCAAGGTTTATTGTCGAAAACCATATCAATCATTTTAGATAAGCCTATTAAATAATAGCCTCCGTCTTCTGCTGGTCCAAAAACGACATCATTATGCTTTAAGGCCTTTAGACCTTTGTTGATATGTTGGGCAGTAATATCAGGTAAATCCGAACCAATTAAGGTAATACGTTCATAGCCATCATCAAACCCTTTTTTAAACGCATGTTTCATGCGCTCGCCTAAATCGATACCCTTTTGTACCGCTTTATATTGGTTTTGCCATTTTGTATCTATCACAGCATCCGAAAAGTAAATACGTTTATCTGCTTCTAGATGCCGAGTAGCTTCTTCGGTAACTTTAACCAATTCAGCATATACATCGAAAGCACCTTGATTACCAATGGTTTTGGCGAGGCGTGTTTTAACTTTTCCTAGCTTAATGTTTTTTACAAAAACGATAACAAGTTCTTTATTCATATACTTTTATTCCTTTTTTTAACCATTGACTCCATTTGAGAGAAAATGTGTGAACACTATCTGTTTCTTTTTCTACAGCATTAAAAATGGGTAGATCATTGTTTTTCCATTCAAAAATACCACCAAAAAGATTTTTTACATTTTTATAACCTGCTTTTTTCAAACTATCACCTATAGATTCGGAGCGAATACCAACTGAGCAGTATACTATAATTTGAGACGCTTTATTTGGAATTTTTTTAGGAATACTGTCTATTTTAAAATGATCATATCCAACATGAATAGCATTTTTTAAATGACTTGTTTGATATTCTTTGAATTCCCTGGAATCTAAAAGGATAACATCCGTATCTAGTGTGCTTAACTCCTGGTGCGTAATATAAGGCACACTATTATCATTATATTTTTTCAATAGTTTATTAATTGACTTTTGTGCTTGCAGAAGATATATATTGCTAAAAGAAAGTAAAAATAAGATAATATATTTCATAGTGATTTAGTCTCTCAAATTTAATAAAATTACAACTGAATGCCGAACCCCTGTAATCCGCTTTCAACAGCCGGTAAAATTTCAGTGTTATCCCAAATGCCCGTTATAATGGTTCTGGCATATTCCTTAGGCAGTAAATCATTGTTCATGAGTTTATTGGCTAACTTGTAGTTGTAATTTAGTGTGTGGTGCTCATAGCTTAAAATACCATTTTCATCATTTAAAATAGCATACCAAACGTTTGAATTGCCATCGTTAGCAGGCATACCAATAACTCCTGGGTTTAACCAAAGTTTGTCTTCTTTTTTGTCATGGAAGGGTAGGCCACAATGACCAGCTACAATCATATCAAAATTATCTACATCAAAATTTTGAGATTTGACGCTCCAAGGTGTCGATTTAAATATAAATTCAGAAGTATTTGAATACGATCCATGGACTACCATCACTTTTTTACCAGCGTAATTAAAGGTGATATGGTCAGGTAGTGTGTTCATGAATTCCAGAGAATTTTTTGAAAGTTTACTTTGTGCATAAGGATACCAGAGTTGTGAAAATCCATCACATCTGGAACCTTTTTTGAAATCACATCCACAATCTTCAGCACCTTCCCGAAGCTGAATTTCTACATTCCCGGCAATACTTTTAGCCTTCCAAATTTTAAAGAGTTGTACGGATTCTTCTGGTTGAGCACAATAGCCCACAATATCACCAGTGCAAATACAGTTTTCGGGAGTAATACCTTCATATTCTGCTACCAGTTTTAAGGCTTCCAAAGCCTGGAGATTACTGTAAACACCTCCAAAAAGTAATACTTTGCCAGTTAAACCATCAATATGTTCTATTTTTTTACCCATTTTGGAAGTATATAAAGAATTAAACAACATAGCATGCCCCAAATATTTACCCATAGTAAATCAGCATATTTTCCTTCTGTAAAAATGAATGCCTTTGGAAACATTTCAAAAATTAAAATGAATCCGAAAATTAAGCCACAGATCACACTTAAATAGAAGCTTATTTTAGGGACTTTAATATTCCAGAATACAAAAACAGGTGTTAGGCCAATGACCATAGTTCCCGATATGGTTGTTGCTGATAATATTTCAGCATCTAAAAACACAGGAAGTGTTCCTAATACAGCTATAACGATCATTGAAATTCGACCAAAAGAGAGACCTGCCCCTATTTTTAAATCTACAACTAAGAGTTTTGAAAATGATGAAAATGTAGAGTCTAAAGTTGATGCGGCTGAGGTGATCATGATGAAATTTATAACCAAGAGAATGACTATGCCAAAGGCTTTGCCAACTTCAACAGCAGCCTGTCCTTTCATACCTTGCGTTTGTGCATAGATACCAATGATACTAAATAAAATAATGCAGAAGCCACCTAAAACACTAGCTAGTAAAAAACTCCTGCGCGTTACTTTTGGTGATGCAATAAATGCGCGATCTGTTAAAACAGGGTCGTGAAAAGGGTAACTAAAAGACTGAATAATAGCTGCAAAAAATAAATTGAGCCCTAATTCAAAACTCCAGGTTCCTGACATGACCACATCTTTAGTAGAAAAATTTTCAATAGAAAATACATGCCATAAGATGACGATCAGTAATACGGAAAATAATACCATTTGTATTACATCTGTGAAAATGGAACTACTTAATCCGCCTTTAATGGTATAAGCTAATGTTAATGCAGTAAAAACAAGAATGGCTAGATAATAAGGTTGACTTCCTGTATCTCCAAAGTAACTACCAATAACCATCGTATTACTCCAAACTTCGTTAAATAATCTTATGGCGATTAAAACGGAAAAAATGGCCATAGCACCTTTTCCAAACCTTGAAGTTAAAAACTCATGGATGCTTTTATAACCACCTTTGGTACGTATTTGATAAATTAATACACCTGCTATTGCAAATGATAGATAATAACCGGCATAAGCCACGCCACCAACTATCCCAAAATCGAGTCCAAGATTTGCAGCATTGGTAATGCTTTTGGCAAATATCCACGAGATAATTAAACTGCCTGTTAACACTATTGTATTTGGTGTTTTACGGTTGCTAACAGCTTTAAAAAACTGATCTGTGGTTTTTGCTAATGGAGACAAAAAGAATAGTACTGTGCTTGATATGATAATTAATGCCCATTGCGCCCATGCTAACCTTTCCGAAAAGAAGGAACTCTCACTCAAATAGAATGCTATGTTTAGAACGTTATTCATTTATTGATGTTCGAGATACTATTTGTGTTTTTTATACTGTTACTATTTCATTTAAACCCGTAATGGTTTCCCTCCTTCGGAGGGATTAAGGGAGGCTTATTCATCCCACCATACCGGAACATTAATACTATTATTGTCTGTTGCCGCTGCTGCCTCTGCATAATTGTCGGCATTCAAAGCTTCTTCTTCGGGAGGATAGGGCATCCGAACAGGTAATATGTCATTATTCAAACTTGCTGAAATTGATTTTAAATTAGGAAATCCAGTGCGTCTGTATTCTACCCAACCTTCATAACCATTAATAATATTGGCAATCCATTTTTGAGTGATAATTTGTTCTAAAGGCGTTGCTGTTGCGGTATTAAAATTGGCATTACCAGATAAATAATCTGAAGGTAAATCCGTATTCCAATATTCAAAGGCCAGAGTAACTCCGGTTTCATATAAAACTTGTGCATCGGCAGTAATGATACCTCTTTCGGCAGCTTCTGCTAAAGCAAAATGAACCTCCCAGGCTGTAATGAAATTAGCATCTAACGTTGAGGTGTCTTCTCTAAAAGCCGTTCCTGCAAGTGAATAATCGGCTAAAGTTACGGAGGTTGAGGTAGCATCAATACCGTTCAATAGACCATTGAATGCTCCGGAGTTAGAATTGGAAAATGGTTTGAATAATGTATTTATGCGTGGATCATTTAAACCGACTAAAATGTCTTCCATGGTTTCAGATAAAACAAAATTATTGAAATCACCAATACGTAGTTGTGCTAGCCTAAAACTATTAGGATCTGAATTTGTAAAATTAAAAATAGCATTTTGAGCATTAGTTTTAATATAATTATCATCGTCAAAAAGAGCTTGTAGCTGAGCGGATGTGTCCACCTTTCCTGAAATTCTAAGCAAATGTTTAATTTTTAAAGCATTGGCAAAACGAATCCAAGCCTGTAGATCGCCATTAAAAAGAATATCACCTTCTAATGGAATAGCATCATTATAATTCTCAATGGCAGTAATACCTTCATCCAAATTATCCAGAATACCACCTTCGTTTGTGTAAATATCCTCTTGTGAGTCGTAAATAGGTGTAACAGTTCCGTTAACGCCATTAAAGGCTTCAAAATAGGGGACATCTCCAAACAGATCGGTTAAACCAGCTGCCATATAAGCTTTTAAAATTAAAGCAGGACCTTCATAAACCTTAAATGCATCTATAGTTCTAGATTGATTTAAAATAATCTCATTGTCTCTTAGGTTCGTGTAAAAAACCGGCCAGGGATTACCTCCCAGTTGAGGCGATTTTAAGGCGTGTCTGTCAAATAAATTAAAGTCTAAAGCTGTACGGTGTTGCGCTAGTAAATCACCAGCAACGAAACCTTCATAACTCATTTCTTCACCAAAATTATAAATGACTTGTCTCAGTAGTAGACTTGGTTGTACGGTTACAGGTGCGTTAGGATTGGTGTTGATTTCCTCAAAGTCTTTAGTACAGCTCGTCGTTATAAAAAGACTTAAAATTGCGATGATATATAGGATGTTTTTTTTCATGTCTTTCTATTTAAAAGTTAAACCCAGCTTTAAAGCCAAAACTTCTTGTTGTTGCATAGCTTAAATCTTCTACACCATTAACAAACCCGTTACCTTGAACGGCTAATTGTTCAGGATCAAAATGCGGATTTTCAGTGATTGCGAATAGGTTATTTCCGGTGATAGAAAAACTGACATCGGCACCATGTTTCAAACCTAAAAAACCATCTTTTAGTCTGAAATTATAACCAACGGCAAACTGTCGAAGTTTTAAAAAAGAAGCATCATAAATATTGTTTTCTTCATGGTTTCTGTCAAAAAACTGACGGTAATAACTTTCTGCTGTAACTGTTGTGGTATTGGGTTGACCCGTTGTTTGGTTTACACCTTGTGCAACGATACCAGTATCAGGACGAAAAGCGGTTTCAGCTAATTGACCACCAACATTTCCTAAAGCTCTTGTTCTTGAAACTATTTCGCCACCTTGCCTCCAATCGAATAAGAAACTAAGATTCCAGTTTTTATAATTGAAATTATTATTCCAGCCTAATGTGAAATCAGGGTTGTAGTTTCCTAATTTTTGTAAATTATTATCAGCAATAAATCGTCCGTCGTCATTAATGATAAAATTACCATTGTCATCTTTTAAATAACCAGTACCGTAAAAATCGCCAATACGCCCGCCTTCTTCTACTTGAAACCAAACGGTTTGATTGGTGCTATCATAAATTCTACTGAATGCTAAAGTTAAACGACCTGCTTCTTGTGGCAAATCCTTTATAGTTGATCTATTGCTTGCAAAATTGAATGTCGTTTGCCATTTAAAGTTGTCATTTTTAATTGGGGTTATCCCCATAATAAGTTCAACGCCTTGCGTGTTTACTTTTCCACCATTGATAACTTGCTGGTTGTATCCTGAAGAAATTGCAATGGGTAAAGAGATAATTTGATCTCTTGTGGTCGCATTGTAATAAGTTATGTCAAAATTTAAGCGATCTTTAAAAAAGCGTAAATCTGCCCCAACCTCAAAACTTGTGGTTTGTTCGGGTTTTAAATTGGCATTTGGAATAAAGTTTTGATCACTGAAAGTTGGCTGCCCGTTAAAAGGCGTTTGTGATACAAAAGCACCAGATGTTTGATACGGGCCTGTGTCATTACCAACTTGAGCAACACTGGTTCTTAATTTAGCAAATGAAAATACGTTTGGTAATTCTGTAATATTAGATAAAATAAAACTAGCTGAAGCGGACGGATAAAAGAAGGAGGTACCATCAACCGAAAAAGGTGTTGCTAATGCGCTTGACCAATCATTTCTTCCAGTAATATCTAAAAATAAGTAATCTTTGTACCCTAATTTTGCAATACCATATAATGAATTGATCCGTTTCTCACTTTCAAATTGAAAGACCTCAATAGGAGATGCGGCATTGTTTAAATTAAAAATACCAGGCTGAGCCAAATTTACGGTTTGGGATTGTTTCGTAGATGCGGTTTGATCCAAACGATTTCCACCTATAGAAAAATCAAAAGAGAAATCACCAAATATATTTTTATAATTAATCAAGAAATCGGTATTTACTTCTCGGAACTTAACATCATGTTCTGCATAACCTCCGTTTTTAAATCGATTACTGCTAAAGTTTCTTCTCAATTGACGTGTTTCACTGCTATAGTCCATACCAGTTCTTAATGAAACACTTAAATGATCTGTGATTTTGTGATTAACCGCTATGTTTCCAAATATTCTATCGCGTTCAAACGAGTTTCTGTTTTCCAATAAAATGAAATATGGATTATCAAAAAAAGTATAGTTAAACGAATATTGTTGTATTCCTTCTAAGCCAGGTTGCCAGTAGTCTTTAAGATTATTGATGTTCAAAGAACGGGGTCCCCATGCGACTAATGAATAATTTACATTTTCACTGCCATAACCGTTTGAAGGTCTGTTATCGCTATTAGAATTTACATAACTAATGGAGGTGTTAATTTCCGTTTTTTCTGAAGGTTTAAAGTTGAGTTTTGCGCTAATAGTTTGTCTATCTAAATTGACTCCCGGAATAATCGATTCACTTCTTAAATCAGTAAAAGATAATCGATAATTTCCAGAGTCAAACCCATTTGAAATAGCAATGTTATTAATGGTTGTAACACCTGTTTTATAGAAATCTTTCAGATTGTCCGGATTGGAATTGAAAGGTGTTGCTGTAATAGGTAATCCGTTATATAATGCAGTGTCTCCACCACGAACAAAACGGCCGTTAGTTAATTGGACAGGACTATCAAATTGAGGAATCAAAATGCCAGCATCTAATTTAGGGCCCCAAGAATACGTGATGTTGTCACTTGTGCCACCACCTAGGCCATCAACAAATTCAAATTGACCAGATTGTCCTTGTCCGTATTGATTTTGGAACTCAGGTAATTTAAAAGCTGAATCTATAGAAATAGATGAATTTAAACTTACTTGAAATCCTTTTTTATGATTACCATCTTTGGTTTTAATAACGATAACACCATTTGATGCCCGTGTTCCGTACAGTGCAGCAGCATTGGCTCCTTTTAATACGGTAACGGATTCGATGTCATCTGGATTGACTTCCATGGCGCCATTTCCAAAGTCTATTTCTTGAAATCCGGCAGCAGCCTCATTTGTGAAATTAAAAATGGTTTCGTTGTTTATAGGAATACCATCTACCACAAATAAAGGGTTGTTATTTGAGAAAGATGACTCGCCTCGAATCGTAATTTTAGATGATGAACCAACTCCTGTTGCCCCTTGGGTTACTGTAACCCCTGCTAGTTTTCCTTGCAAATTATCCAAAAAGTTGACTGTTTTTACTTCAGTTAAACGTTTCGACTTTATGGCTTGTACCGCATAGCCTAGTTCTTTGGTTTCACGTTCTAATCCTAAAGCAGTAATAACAATTTCATCGAGTGTTGATGCATCTTCAAGTAAAGTAATATTTATGGTTCTTAACTTGCCAACAGCAATGGTTTGTGTTTTATAACCCAGAAATGAGAATTTGAGTTGATCTGACTCGGAAGCGACTTCTATGGTGTAATTTCCATTGTCATCTGTAGCAGTGCCTTGACCTGTGTTGGTTGTAATATTCACAAAAGGGATTGGTCTGTTACCTGTAGCATCGGTAACAGTTCCTGTAATAGTAATTTGTGCATGACTTATACTAGCAAAAACTAGCAACATGCAAAAGAGTATGTACTTCATTAAAGTCTTGAATAATTAGTAATTGATGTCTGAAATGATTCAGAGAGAATGTATGTTACAAAAGAAGCAGTGCAGGAGAGCCTTTATTGAATTGTTGTTGTAGTATGAAGTTTTCGACAAAAAATGTAGGTTTAGAAACTATCTTTTTTTCTGTCGAAGCAAATACATTGAGCAATTCTTTTATAGATATTGGAAGTGCTCTGTAACTATCAACAATTAGTTTTATATCTGAAGCTTTATCCAGGTCTGTTAAAACTTCAAGAAAAGTAATATTTAGTTTTTTCGAAGCTTTTAATTTGGTAATGCTTCTATTTAATTTTGAGGTGTTCCACGGTAATTTTAGAAATGTTTCGACATTAAAATGAGACTTTTTAATTCCCATTAAATAAAAACCACCGTCAGTTGATGGCCCTAAAACGATGTCATGTTTTTGGAGTTTTTCAACTGTTTTTAAAATATGGTTTGTTGTTAAATGTGGGGTGTCATTTCCAATAGTAATTACTGTATCAAACCCTTTATCGTAAACAGATTGTATGGCATTAGTAAAACGTTCTCCAAATGTTTGACCTGTTTGCTGTTTTTCCGAGTATAAGAAATAAGGTAAGCCTGCCTTTTTTACAATTCGTAATGTTTGAGCATTAAGCGTCTCAAAGATGTCTTTTGAAGATAAAAACGGTTTTAACGACGCTTCCTTTTTAGCAGAATTTGCAAATATTAATATGGCAGTTTTACTATTCAATATTTATAGTTTAAAATCTTAATTATAGATTTTTAAGTACTTCGATTAATAATTCAAAGTTCTGTTAAACATCCTCTTATGCTACAACACCTTGACAACTGCTTCCTGCGCCTGCGGTACAGCCGTAGCAATGTTGTGAAATGACGATATTTCGTCCTTCTAATAAATCTTCGTTATATTCCGAAATATGTTTTACTTTACTATTAACTGGTAACTCTAACATTTGATTAAAATCACAATCAAATAAATAGCCGTCCCAACTTATAGAAAGAGTGTTAGTACACATCACGTTTGCAACAGCAGTCGGATTATAAGCTTCTACTAAAGCATACATATAATCTTCATAATTTTCTGATGCGATTAAATAATCAAGAAAACGTGAAATAGGTAAATTAGTAATGGCAAAAAGATTATGGAATTGAATGCCAAAATCGTCCATTAACGCCTTTTTGAAATCTTTCTCCATAGCCATTTGGTCCCCAGGTAAAAATGCTCCGGATGGATTATATACTAAATCCAATCTCAAATCACTATCCGGCATACCATATCCAATAGCATTTAATTCTTGAAGTGCTTTTATCGATTTATCAAAAACACCATCGCCACGTTGTTTGTCAGTTTTGCCACGTGTCCAGTGTGGCATAGAGCTTACAACATGGACATTATGCTTTTTAAAGAATTCGGGTAAATCATAATACTTTTTATTTGCTCGAATAATGGTCAAGTTAGACCTGACTATAAAATCTTTGATACCCACTTTTGCTGCTTCCTCAACAAACCATCTGAAATCAGGGTTCATTTCGGGTGCACCGCCAGTTAAATCTAATGTATGCGCACCAGAATTTTTAATCACCTCAAGACATTGTTGCATGGTTTCGCGAGTCATGATTTCCTTGCGGTCTGGACCTGCATCAACATGACAGTGTTCGCATACCTGGTTGCACATGTATCCCACATTAATTTGTAAAATCTCTAGTTTTTTAGCTTTTAAAGGGAATTGATTTGTTTCTGAAATCTTTTCTTTAAAAGTAGGTAATTCACCATTTTGAAAAATACCATTAGATAGAATTTCCAATTGACGGTTACTTTGTGCTAAATCGCTTTCGCGTTTGTGTAATGATTGTGTTTTTACTTTTGTCATGTCTATATTATCTGAGATAATAATTTTATTTCATTGTTCATTTTGTCTTGATGCAAAACGAACCAAAAAATCAAATTAGGGCTTGACTTTCTAGTGAGTTATTTTTTATTTCAAATTATTTTTCCAACTTTCTAAACTCTATTACCCGTCTAATTTATTTACTTTGTTCATCATTTGTACGCCATGAACTAAAGTGGCTCCACTTTTTATAGCGGCTCCAACATGAATCGCTTCCATCATTTCTTCCTTAGTAACGCCACGTTGTAAACCATCTTTAGTGTAAGCATCAATACAATATGGACATTGTTCGGTATGAGCAACTGCTAATGCGATTAACGATTTTTCTCTTGCAGTTAGGGCACCTTCTTCAAAGACTTTGCCGTAATATTCAAAGAATTTGTTTCCTAATTCCTCACTCCATTCAGTAATTTTCCCAAACTTTCTAAGGTCTGCGGGGTCATAATATGTTTTTTGCATAAAATATAATTTTTACTAAAGATAAAAATCTATTGAGGTTTTGTCGAAAAATTAAAAAATACTTAACAAAAAAGTTCAACTATTATTTTCGACAAAAATTAATAGTTGAACTTTATGTTTTTTAATTTATTGTAAGCTGTGAAAAGCAAATTAAAACCTATTGATAAGCAGTGTTTTAAGATAATAGGGCGTCTTATTCTCTTATAAGACTTCTTGAGATTACAATTTTTTGGATTTCTGAAGTGCCTTCGTAAATCTGTGTAATTTTTGCATCACGCATAAGGCGTTCAACATGATATTCTTTTACAAAACCATTCCCTCCATGTATCTGTACAGCTTCCACAGTGTGTTCCATAGCAACTTTAGAAGCATAAAGTTTCGCCATGGCACTCGATTTGTCATAATTATTGCCTTGATCTTTATCCCAGGCAGCTTTCATAACTAAATGACGTGCAGCTTCGATTTCGGTATACATATCAGCCAATTTAAAAGCGATGGCTTGATGATTGCAAATTTCTGTGCCAAAAGCTTTACGTTCTTTAGAGTATTTTAAAGCTAACTCATAAGCTCCAGATGCAATCCCTAATGCTTGTGAAGCAATACCAATACGCCCTCCAGATAACGTTTTCATAGCAAATCTAAATCCAGAGCCATTAGCGCCTATTCTATTTTCTTTAGGAACTTTTACATCATTAAATTGTAGTGTATGTGTGTCACTTCCTCGGATACCTAGTTTGTCTTCTTTTGGTCCAATATGAAAACCTTCCATGTCTTTTTCAAGAATAAAAGCATTAATACCATGAGAACCTTTGTCTTTGTCTGTTTGCGCTATTACTAAATATACGTCAGCACTTCCGCCGTTAGTAATCCAGTTTTTTGTACCATTAATAAGGTAGTGATCACCTTTATTAATGGCTGTGGTTTTTTGTGAAGTGGCATCGCTACCCGCTTCTGGTTCACTTAAGCAAAAAGCACCTAGAAATTCACCAGTAGCTAGTTTTGTTAAATATTTTTGTTTTTGTTCTTCAGAGCCATAAGTTTCTAAACCATAACAAACCAACGAATTATTTACAGAGACCATCACAGAAGCAGACGCATCTATCTTTGATAACTCCTCCATAATAAGAACATACGAGATGGCATCCATACCACTACCTCCATATTTTGGATCTACCATAATGCCCATAAAACCTAATGCTCCCATTTTTTTTACTAGTTCCTTTGGAAATTTTTGTTTATTATCGCGTTCAATAACGCCAGGGAGTAATTCGGTTTGTGCAAAATCGCGAGCAGCATCGCGTATCATAATATGTTCTTCTGAAAGATTAAAGTTCATAATTTTTCGATTTATTATTGATTTGATAAAAAATATGTACAAATATAGCTTTTTGGTGTCATATTTTCAATGAGTATAGTTATTTTTACGCAATATGATAAAAAACAAGTACAATGTTATTGGCGTTATGTCAGGAACATCATTAGATGGAGTAGATGTTATTTATTCGCAGTTTGAAATAGATAATAATGTATGGCGTTTTAAAATTATACATTCTAAAACGATTTGTTACAATTCAAATTGGGAAGAGATACTCCGTAATTTAGTGTCATATAACGATACTAAACTACAACAAATAGATGACGATTATACAAATTACCTAGCGGGTATAATTAAAGATTTTATCAATGAAAATAATATAAAAAACATCGATGCTATTTGCTCACATGGGCATACTGCTTTACATCAACCAGATAATGGGATTACGTATCAGATAGGGAATAAACCAACAATGGCAACACTGTTGAATGAAAGGGTCGTTTGTGATTTTAGGGTGCAGGATGTTGAATTTGGAGGGCAAGGAGCACCATTAGTTCCTATAGGCGATAAATTACTGTTTTCTGAATACGATTTTTGCTTGAATTTAGGTGGGTTTGCAAATATTTCTACTGAATTTAATAATAAAAGAATTGCTTATGATGTGTGCCCTGTGAACATTGTTTTAAACCACTATACCAAATTAATTGGGTTAGATTATGATGATGGTGGTAAAATAGCCGAAACGGGAGTTATGAATAATGAGTTATTAAACAAGTTAAATGCACTTTCTTTTTATAAAGAAGATTATCCAAAATCTTTGGGTTTAGAATGGGTTAATAAAAACATTTTACCTCTAATTGATACTTTTCAATTGGAAACAAAAGACATTCTAAAAACATTTATAGAACACATATCTATCCAAATAGCAAAAGAAATAAACAAAAAGAAACAAGGTTCTGTATTTATTACTGGTGGTGGTGTTTACAATAATTACTTAATAGAAAGACTAAAACAGTATTCGCAGCATAACATTATCATACCTTCAAATACGGTTGTGGAATTTAAAGAAGCACTGATTTTCGGGCTTTTAGGTGTGCTCAAGTTAAGAGATGAAGTTAATTGCTTACAAAGTGTTACCGGTTCTTCAAAAAATCATAGTTCGGGCAAAATATATCTACCTTAAAAATAATGAAAAATTAATCCTAAAGGATTTTTGTTTTTTATATTTGTTACAATAATAATTTAAATCATTTTTATCATGAATCAGCTTTAGCTACGCTTAATAAACCCCTCTGGAAAAAAATAGATGTAAGCTAAAAATGAATCAACTTAAAAATAGAAATGAAAGCATTATTAAAAAAGTACGAAAATAAAGAACCAGAAATTGTATTTAATTGGAAAGATCCAGAAACATATGCCGAAGGCTGGACTGTTATAAATTCATTACGTGGAGGAGCTGCTGGAGGCGGAACACGTATGCGAAATGGTTTGGATATGAATGAAGTTTTATCCTTAGCCAAAACCATGGAAATTAAATTTACAGTTTCCGGACCAGCCATTGGAGGTGCAAAATCAGGGATAAATTTCGATCCTAAAGACCCTAGAAAAAAAGGGGTATTGGAACGTTGGTATGCTGCTGTTTCTCCATTGTTAAAAAGTTATTATGGTACTGGAGGAGATTTGAATGTAGACGAAATACATGAAGTTATTCCAATTACAGAAGAAAGCGGTGTTTGGCATCCTCAAGAAGGTGTGTTTAATGGGCATTTTAAACCAACCGAAGCAGATAAGATAAATAGAATAGGACAGTTGAGACATGGTGTTATTAAAGTCATAGAAAGTCCTGAATATTCCCCCGATATTTTAAAAAAATATACAGTAGCAGATATGATTACTGGTTTTGGTGTTGCCGAAGCAGTTAAACAGTACTATGATATTTATGGCGGTTCTGTTAAAGGAAAACGCGCCGTAATTCAAGGTTTTGGTAATGTAGGTGCGGCAGCAGCTTTTTACTTGTCTCAAATGGGAGCTAAAGTTGTTGGGATTATAGATATTTCTGGAGGTTTAATTAATGAAGAAGGATTTACTTTCGAAGACATCACGAATCTATTTCTTGCAAAAAAAGGGAATACATTAGTTAGTAATGATTTGATTTCTTTTGAGGACGCTAATGAAAGAATTTGGTCAATAGAAACAGAAATTTTTGCACCCTGTGCAGCATCACGCTTAATTACACTTCATCAAATAGACCAAATGATTGATAGTGGTTTAGAAGTTATTTCTTGTGGGGCTAATGTGCCTTTTGCAGATAAGGAAATTTTTTTCGGACCTATTATGGAACATACCGATTATAGAGTAAGCTTAATCCCAGATTTTATTTCTAATTGTGGGATGGCTCGTGTCTTTGCCTATTTTATGGAGCGTAAAGTAGAGATGACAGATGAAGCGATATTTAATGATACGTCAAATATAATAAGAGAGGCACTACAGAAAGTGTATAATAAAAATAAACTAAAAACAGAGATCAGTGCAACAGCGTATGAAATTGCACTCAATCAATTAATATAATATTTTATTTATGGAAGCAGCAATTATTCTAGTATTTGTAATGGGCTATTTAGCTATTACTTTAGAACACAGTATTAAAATTGATAAACTTATACCAGCATTAGTGATGATGGCTATTTGTTGGGCATTAATTGCATTAGGTTTAGAAAGCTTCCCAGAATGGTTTGATTCATCAAAGCATGCTTTACTAGATGGTTTTGGATCGTTTTCTTCAGAAGAAAAGACACATCTAATGGAAGAGACCTTACTGCATCATTTAGGTAAGACATCAGAAATATTAGTGTTTCTTTTAGGTGCTATGACCATTGTTGAAATTATTGATTATTTTGATGGTTTTTCTACTATTAAGGATTTTATAAAGACTAAAAAGAAAACGAGGATTTTATGGATTTTCTCTATTCTAGCATTTATACTTTCCGCTATAATAGATAATCTTACGGCAACGATTGTACTTATTTCAATACTTCAAAAAATTGTTAAAGACAGAAACGTACGTATATGGTTTGCAGGTTTAATTATTATTGCAGCGAATGCCGGTGGTGCTTGGTCTCCTATTGGAGATGTAACAACAACGATGTTATGGATTGGTAAAAAAGTAACTACTGGTCACTTAATAGGTTATTTGTTTGTCCCTTCTCTTTTGTGTATGGCTGTGCCATCATTAATAGCATCATTTTTACCAGCATTTAAAGGTGATTTAGATATCGAAGAGGTCAAAGAGAAAAAAAAATCGAGGTTTAGTAGTACGATGCTTTATCTAGGTTTAGGCGCCATTGTATTTGTACCAATATTCAAAATGGTTACCCATTTGCCTCCATATGTTGGTATGATGTTATCGCTAGGTGTAGTTGCGATTTTTGCTGAAATATATAGCAGTTCTAAATTCAGTATGACAGAGTTTGACTCTGAAGAAAGTGATGCTCATGCACATCACAGCCCGGTTCATTATTCTTTATCAAAAATAGAATTACCAAGTATTTTATTCTTCTTAGGGATATTGATGGCAGTAGCTGCTTTAGAATCCTTAGGTATTTTGTTTGGCTTTGCATCATCATTACAAGAGTCCATGCCTCAATTAGGAACTGAAATACACCCTGGAGGTGTGTCAGATTTAGTTGTGCTATTATTAGGTGTAGGCTCTGCAGTAATAGATAATGTACCATTAGTGGCTGCCAGTTTAGGAATGTTCTCAGAGCCATTAGACCATGAATTATGGCATTTTATTGCCTTTTCAGCAGGGACAGGAGGGAGTATGTTAATTATAGGATCTGCAGCAGGTGTTGTAGCTATGGGAATGGAAAAAATAGATTTTTTCTGGTACTTAAAAAAGATATCATGGTTAGCTTTAATAGGCTTCCTTGTCGGTTCTTTGGCATTTATGGTAACCAGAACGTTGTTTTAATAAATAAGGGTTTTCTGAAATTATCATTTTTGTGACATCGAAAACTCACAAACACTCGTAAATAACTAGGAATAAGTAAAGCAGGAACACTGCTGAAAGGTATTTTTATATACTTTAGTAGAAAAAGTAACGTTATACATTTGCAATAAATTTAAATTATATGCTTAACACATTATTACAAACCACGCAAGAGGGAGCGGAAGTACTTACGGATGAAGAGTCAGTTGAAAAAACGCTTTCAATTATTGAATTAATAAGTAGCGGAGGTACCGCAGGACAATTTATAATAGGAGTACTTTTTATATTGCTTGTTGGAGCCATTTATATTTATTTTGAACGCATTTTTGCTATTAAAGCAGCCTCTCAAGTAGATTCAAATTTTATGAATCAAATTAAAGACCATGTTAGTAATGGGAAAATTGATTCGGCTCAAATGTTATGTGCTCAGGTTAATTCTCCAGTCTCAAGATTAATAGGTAAAGGAATTTCAAGAATAGGAAAACCACTTGCCGATATTAATACAGCTATTGAAAATGCTGGGCGTTTAGAGATTTATGGTTTAGAAAAAAATGTGAGTATTTTGGCTACGATCTCAGGAGCCGGTCCTATGATTGGGTTTCTTGGAACAGTTATTGGTATGATATTAGCAATATTTGAACTTGCCAACGCAGGGGGAACTATACAAATGGATGTTTTAGCAAGTGGGTTGTATACAGCCATGACAACAACTGTAGCAGGGTTAATTGTAGGTATTGTTGCTTATATAGCGTATAATCACTTGGTAGTAAAAACAGATAAAGTAGTTTATCAAATGGAAGCTAATTCTTTAGAATTCTTAGATCACTTAAACGAACCTACATAGTATGAATTTTAGAGGAAGAAATAAAGTAACGCCAGAATTCAATATGTCTTCAATGACAGATATTGTATTCTTGCTTCTCATATTTTTTATGATAGCTTCCACGTTAGTAACAACTAATGCTATTGATATTGTGTTGCCAAAAGCAAGTGGGAAGACCGAGAATAAGAAATCTGTAGCTGTAAGTATAAAAAAGGATTTAACTTATTATATAGACCAGAAGCGAGTTGGAGAAAGTGTTTTAGAAAATGAATTACTAGCAGCATTATCTTCAAAAGACAAGCCGACGATTGTTTTAAGAGCTGAGAAATCGGTTCCTGTAGAAAATGTGGTTAAGGTTATGGATATAGCCAATAGAAATAAGTTTAAAGTTATATTAGCGGTTAAGCCTAAATAAATACGTTTATTTAATGAAGACATACTTCAAAACCAAACATGAAAAAAATTCAGCAAAATTAACAACATTAATTGCTGTTATTTTGCTGTTATTATTGTTTGTGGTAGGAACACCTTATATGGATCCACCGGAGGAGTATGGCGTTGCTGTAAATTTTGGAAATACAAATTTTGGCAAAGGGAAAGTGCAGCCTTTAAAGCCTGTTAAATCGGAACCTCGAAAAATAGAACAACCACATCAACCGGATGTTTCTAAAGCGGAGCCTACAAAAACAAAAGCTTCTGAAACAAAAGAAGAGGTCTTAACACAAGATAATGATGAGTCTATAGCTATTAAAAAACAAAAAGAAGCAGAGACAAAAGCGAAAGCCGTTGCAGATGCCAAAGCTAAAGCCGATGCTATTGCAGAAGCTAAAGCAAAGGCCGAAGCAGAGAGGATTGCAAAAGCAAAGCGGGAACAAGAAGAGAAAAAAAGAAAGTTAGATGCTTTAATAGGGGGTGTCAGTAAATCTGAAGGAAGTGAGACTGGCAGTGAAGGCAACGATAATAGAGCAGGAGATAAAGGCCAGTTAGATGGTAATCCTTACGCACCAAGTTATTTTGGAGGACGAGGAACCGGTAGTGGGGGTGTTGGTTATGGTTTAAATGGACGAGGTACGGCGTCATATAAAAAACTTAAACAAGACTGTAATGAGTCTGGGCTTGTTATAGTTAAGATTATTGTTAATCAAAGTGGAAATGTTATTCAAGCGGTTCCAGGGGTTAAAGGCACTACTAACACAGCACCATGTTTATTAGAACCTGCAAAAAAAATAGCATTATCCCATAAGTGGCGATCAGATTCTAAGGCACCAGCAAAACAGATCGGTTTTGTGAAAGTAAACTTCAAACTAGGTCAGTAGCAAATGACGTATCAAGATACACTTGATTGGATGTTTTCTCAATTACCAATGTATCAACGGCAAGGTAAAGCCGCATTCAAAGAAGATTTATCGAATACTTTAATATTAGCTGATTATTTAAATAATCCAGAGCGGTGTTTTAAATCTATTCACGTTGCGGGGACCAATGGAAAAGGTTCTACAAGTCATATGTTAGCATCCGTTTTACAGGAAGCAGGTTATAAAGTTGGCTTGTACACATCGCCACATTTAAAAGACTTTCGAGAGCGTATTAGAATTAATGGTAACGTTGTAAGTAAACAATTTGTAACGGGTTTTATAAAGCGAAATAAAGTATTCTTTGAGGTGAATTCTTTATCGTTTTTTGAAATGACCGTAGGCATGGCTTTTGAATATTTTTCAAGAGAAAAAGTTGATATTGCCGTTATAGAAGTTGGTTTAGGTGGTCGTTTAGACTCCACAAATATTATAATTCCAGAAGTTTCAGTAATTACTAATATAGGATTAGATCATACACAGTTTTTAGGAAATACGCTCGAAGCGATCGCATTTGAAAAAGGAGGTATCATAAAGCGTAATATACCTGTTGTAATTGGAGAAACTCAAGAGGAAACAGCTTCCGCTTTTAAAGGTCTGGCATGTAAGAACAATGCTAAGATTGTATTTGCAGACCAAGAGATTATTAAAGTATATGATACCGACCTATTGGGGATGTATCAATCTAAAAATGTTAAAACGGTTATTCAAGCTATTAAAGAATTAAGAATTAAAGGGTTTAAAGTCTCTGAACAATGCTTAAAAGAGGGGTTGCTTAATACCGTTAATAATACTGGGCTATTAGGTAGATGGCAAGTAATAAATGAAACTCCCAAGGTTGTTTGCGATACAGGACATAATAGAGAAGGCTTGAGTTATGTTATGAATCAAATACATAATGAGAATTATAAGACTCTACATATCATTATAGGAGTTGTTAATGATAAAGATTTAAGTACTATTATGGACTTATTTCCTAAAAAAGCTATTTATTATTTTTGTAAACCTAATATTCCACGAGGTTTAAATGTAAATGTATTAAAACGCCTTTTTTCTAAGTATAGATTGATAGGAGAAGTTTACAGTTCTGTTAATGAGGCATATAAAAATGCTCTTAAAAACTCTAATAAAGATGATTTTGTGTTTATTGGAGGTAGCACGTTTGTTGTAGCAGAAATAATTTAAATTTTTATTGAAAAAGTTTTTGCAGTTTTAAAAACTCCTTTATATTTGCAGTCCAATTACGAGGGCGCGTAGCTCAGTTGGTTCAGAGCACTTGGTTTACACCCAAGGGGTCAGGGGTTCGAATCCCTTCGCGCCCACAAAATCCTAAAGCATTTGTTTTAGGATTTTTTTTGTTTTAAAAATAATGAGACTGCCTTTTCAGACAGCCTCATTTTGACTATTTTCCCTCAATAAAATAATAGTCGATTTTGATTGCTCACAATCAAATGATTAGTTATTCTTATATAGCATCATTTACCAAAATTCAATGAATACGCCATTAGCTGTGTTTTTAAGTGTTACACTAACAGGAATTTCTTCGCAAAGTTTTGCTAATTGAATAATTTGATGTCTAACCATAGGTTCCTCAACAATTGTTATTAAACCATCGAAGTTTCCTTTTTGAGTTTCGGTTTTAAAGATCTCCTTAAGGCCCTCTTCAATTCTTTTGTGGTATTTTTTGTTTACAGCCATTTTGTAGACAAGGTTTTTAATTTAAGTGTAGATGATTATAGATATTTGGTATATAAGCTATGACTTATAAGCAATACATATCAGAGTTGATAATGTTTTTCCCTATGTATCGCTTTTTAGATTTTTTTTTAAACGGTTAGACATGGCTTTGTACTCTTTGGCGACTTCAATAATGGCATTAAAGACTAATATGTTTTTAGAAATTCCTGCTTTAGTATTTCTAACTGTTTGCGAATCAACTATGATTTCATTCGTGTTTAACTTGTCCATAACCTTGCTAGTATATTCTTTTGGAAGATGATTTACTAACAAATCTTTGAGCGTTTCTTGTTCTTTGTGTATGTCTATGTTATATAATGCGTATAATTTGTTTAAATTTGTCATAGCTTGTGTATATTTGTACAATGTTGAGTGAATTTACATACAAAAATATATAAATAATTAAATAAACAAAAAATATTTTACTCATTAGTATAATTTATAATTATTCTAAATATGGTATTTGAAGAAAAATTGAAGCAATTAATTAAGAGTAAGTACGTTAAATTGAGTGATTTAGCTGAAAAATTTGGTATGAATTATTCTCAGTTATCACAATACGTCAATGGAAAAAAAGTATCCATTGATTTCTTAAATAAAATAATTCAAGAGTTTCCAGAAGCAGATCTTAATTGGTTATTAAGAAATGATGATATTTTGAATGAAAGTAGACCTCCCTACAAAGTACCATTGACTAATAATCAAATTATAGATAAAATAGAAGTGTTGTTAGCAGACTTGAAAGGCCAAATAGAAGAAGAAAAATAATATCTCTTTATTTGTGGGATTAGTCTTATGTATATTTCTTTTAAATAAACTCTAAAACCCTTTCTAAAGCCATTCCTCTAGAGCCTTTTATAAGTATTGAAACATTTTTTATTTTTGAATCATTAAGCCAGTTTTCTTTAAAGTCTTCAAAAGATATAAATTGTCTGGCTTTGTCCGATTTTATTTCCGTCTTAAAAAAGTTTTCACCAATAAGAAGGATTTGATCTATGTTTAAAGAGGTTGCTAAATCAGCTATGCTTTGATGCTCGTTTTTAGCTTCTTTTCCAAGTTCGAACATATCTCCAATAAGTGCTATTTTTTTTGAATTTGGTTGTTTTTCAAAATTTAATAAAGCCGCTCGCATACTTGTTGGATTAGCATTGTAAGCATCTAAAATAATATGGTTAGTCTCTTTTTGTATAATTTGTGACCGGTTATTAGCAGGTGTGTAATTCTCAATGGCAGTTTTTATATCATTGTCTTCAACTTTAAAGTAATTGCCTATAGCAATGGCTGCAGCAATATTGTTAAAGTTATAATCACCAATTAGCTGACTCTCTATTTCTAATTCATTGTACTTTGATTTTACAAAAGGGAGGGCTTCGATGAAATCAATATGGATATCAAAACCATGATTTTTTTTACCAAAAACAAACGTATTTGCATTTTTTGTTTTTTTTGTTTGGATAGTGTCATTACCGTTTACAAAAACGGTTTTATGGTTATTAATTAGAAAATCATACATTTCACTTTTTCCTTTAATAACACCTTCCACACCTCCAAAACCTTCTAAGTGTGCCTTGCCAAAATTGGTTATATAACCATAGTCTGGCTTGGCTATACTGCAAAGAAATGCGATTTCTTTTTGATGATTAGCGCCCATTTCTACAATCCCAATTTCAGTATTGTTCGTCATAGATAGCAAGGTTAAAGGAACTCCAATATGATTGTTTAAGTTACCAATTGTAGCCGTGGTTTTATATTTTTGAGATAGTGTAGCATTAATTAATTCTTTGGTTGTTGTTTTACCATTACTACCTGTGAGTGCTATTATAGGTATCTTTAAATACGATCTATGATAAGAAGCTAATTTTTGTAATGTTTCTAGAACATTTTTAACCAAAATAGTTTTAGAACTTGTGTTAAATAGTACATCATCAATAATGGCATATTTTGCACCATTTTTTAAAGCTAATTCGGCATACTCATTTCCGTTAAAATTTTCGCCCTTAAGAGCAAAAAATAAGTCATTCTTTTTAATCTTTCTTGTGTCGGTGCACGCTGTACTGCATTGTAAAAAAAGCTCGTGTAATTGTTCTATTTTCAACAGTTAGGATTCTTTTAAGTTTGTAAAATTAAATGTATAAAAAAAGTCCTAACATTTGCTAGGACTTTTTAATAATATTATAAATAATTGAAATTAGTTTTTCGTTTTATTTCTAGATTTAGATTTTGAACCTACACGAGACATTGCACATCTAAACCCGATATAGTCAGTTGCCATATCTTGTGGGAAGTAACGTCTTTGAGCAGGATCTAACCAGTACTCTCTATCTTTCCATGATCCGCCTTTGTATACTCTTACTTGATCATTAATTAAAGATGTTCTGTTACTAACTTTGTCATATTCTCTAATAATATTTCCTAGAGAATCTCTGGTAACACTATGTTTTGGAGAATTGTACATTTTTCTGGTATCAGAATCTTTCTTCTCACCGTCTTCACCTTCATAATCGTTAAAGCTTTCGTAATAACGAGAAGAACGTTTGTCTCCATCTCTAAAGTTTATTTCATCACTCTTATCAAAGTTAGTACGTAGATACGTTTCATTATCATCGATAGGAATTTGTTTTATTTCACCTGGTAAGTTCCTTGCGATTACTTTTCCGTTTGGTAAGGTATCATATACAATATCATCTGCAGTAACAACCTGTACAGTACCATCATCATTTAACGCGTTTTTAGTATAAACATTACCACGGTAATAGTTAAAGTCGTTAAATTCACTATCGATAATAGGTCTGTAAACATCAGCCACCCATTCAGCAACATTACCAGCCATGTCATATAAACCAAAATCGTTAGGATCGTAAGACTTAACAGCATTAGTTATGTCGGCTCCATCGTCAGACCAACCTGCAATTCCACCGTAATCACCTTTACCTTGCTTGAAGTTAGCTAATTGATCACCGCGAATTTTACGCTTGTCAGAACGTGTGTATTGTCCATCCCATGGATATTTTTTACGTCCACGGTATAAGTTGTAATCTCTAATTTCACTTAATCCTAAAGCAGCATATTCCCACTCAGTTTCAGTTGGTAGTCTATACTTAGGTGAAATAATTCCAGTTTCACGTGTTGCATAGATATTAGATTCATTACCATCGGCATCTGTTCTAACATTTCTCCTATTACGTCCATCTCCATTAATAACTTCCTCATTTCCACCATAGGTTAAAGTTGGAGCGTTAATATAAGTATCTGTGCTAAACGTTGATTCAGCATTAACATCTAGGATTTTTGCATCACGTTTTAAGTAACCAGCTCTTTCTAAGTTGTACTCATTAACACGATCTGATCTCCAGTTCGCAAACTCAACAGCTTGAATCCAGCTTACTCCAACAACAGGGTATTCTCCATAACCTGGATGACGTAAGTAATTTTCTGTCATGACTTCGTTAAAACCTAATCGGTTTCTCCAGACTAATGTGTCAGGAAGCGCACCATTATAAATGGATCTAAAGTTTTCTTCAGATGGAGGATAAACTCTTTTTATCCAATCTAAATACTCCATATACATGGCGTTAGTTACTTCTGTTTCATCCATGTAAAATGATTGTACATGTTGTTGTGTTGGACTATTATTCCAATCATGCATAACATCATCTTGAACACGTCCTTTGGTGAAAGTACCACCTTCAATAAATACAAGTCCAGGAGACGTTTCTTGTTCTCTAAAATCTGTATTGTACTGAAAACCACCTTCTCTGGAGTTAATCTGCCATCCTGTAGCTCTTGAACTATTTTTTGAACTCGAAGATTTTTTACACCCAGTTGAAGCTATAGTTAGAGCTAAAACTAATAAAACCTTGAATGCTACTACTTTTTTCATATCCATACTTTTTAAGTAAGCTAATAATATTTTTGGTGCTGCAATATAAGAATTAAACCTAATAACACAAGCCCTTTTTTACTTTTTAGCCAAAAAAAAGTGTATTTCACCCTATTTTTTTGACCTTACAACGATGTTTTTGTTGTTTTTCAACGTTGTTTTGTGTTGTATTAACGCATGTTTTACTAATTTATTATTGTATTTTTGATGCAGTTTTTTAAATTGTTAACTTTTTTAATAATAACACAGCTTTAAGTACGTTGTTTTAACGATGAAAGAGAAATTTTTATTTTTATTGCTCATTTCTTGCTCCATAACTCTATTTGGGCAACAAAAAAAATATACGATTACTTGGAAAGCATCTAAGGTAATTTCTAATGGAAGTTATACCATTGAAATACCATCCTTTAATGATGAGAATTTTAGTTATGGTTTTGAAGAAGGCATATTGTTTGTAGACCAATGGAAGACAAATCAATTAATAAATGAATCTTCTGTAGCTATTAATAATGTTGTTTATGCTTCTATTTCTAAAACAAACTTGAAAGATTTAGATTTAAATACGATTCCAAATAAATTAGAATACAGCCTAAAAAATTCTATAGCAAGAGATAAACAATATGCATTTTTTGAACTTTCACCAATTATTAAAGATTCAAGAGGTAATTATAAAAAGGTCGTTTCTTTTCAGTTAAGTTATAGAAATGGATCCATTACTAATAGAATATCGTCATCGAACAAACGTTTTAAAACATCTAAAGTGATTAGTAATTCGGTATTAAGTTCTGGAGAATGGTACCGTTTTTATGTTGATGAAACAGGTGTTTTTAGATTGTCAAAAAGTTTTTTGCAACGTTTGGGGGTAAATGTAAATAGTGTAGATCCTAGAAATATAAAATTATATGGACATGGTGGACGTATGATTCCTTATTCTAATGCCATAGCTTACCCTTTTGATGTTCCTGAGAATGCTATAAAGTTTGTTGGAGAAGAGGATGGGGTTTTTGACAATGAGGATTATATTTTGTTTTATGCTGAAGGCCCAAAAGAGTTTAGTGTTGAGAGTAATACAAATATAAATTGTTATACGGATAAGACATATTATTATATAAATGTTAGTCCGGGTTCTGGTAAACGCATTCAACAATTTACACAACCTACCGGGCCCGTTGATTTGGTTATCAATACGTTTGAAGATTATAAGTTTCATGAAATTGACGAACATAATATTGCCTTTTTAGGCAGACGTTGGTTTGACGATAGATTTAATGTTGATAATAATAAAACTTTTGAATTTGATTTTCCAGATTTAGTTACCTCAGAACCAATAAACCTAAAAGTACTCACTGCAGCTGCGTCTACGACACCAAGCTCAATAGCATTGACAGTAAACGGAACAGCAGTTTCAACATTAAGCATGGGAGTGATTACAGATTTTGTTTTGGCGCAAAATGCTTCATTTATTGGTAACGTTAATGTTAACAGTTCAAAAATAGAAGTAGGGCTTAATTTTGATAATCAAGGAAATCCAAGTACACAAGCTTATTTGGACTTCATATCAATTGAAGCAACACGACAGCTAAATTTTTCAGACAAGCAATTTCAATTTAAAAATAGTGCGGTTACGTCAGTATCAGGTATAGGACAATATAATATGACTAATGCGTCACAAGTTTCAGAAGTATGGGATGTAACCGATATATATAACGTTTCTAATTATATAAACACTGACGGGGCTTCAAGCCTTAGCTTTACGTCTACATTAGGGAGTTTAAAAACGTATGTGGCTGTAACACCTTTAGATTATTTTCAACCAAAAATAGACTCAAGAACAACTATTAATAATCAAGATATAAAGGGAACTATTTTTCAAAATAGTCAAGGTGAGTTTCAAGACGTAGATTATATTATTGTGGCTCCTAATAATATGCTTAATGAAGCAGAGCGTTTAGCACAAATAAACAGAACGCAATATAATTTGAATGTTAAGGTATTTGGCTTAGACGAAATATATAATGAGTTTAGTTCGGGCAATCAAGATATAGGGGCAATTAGAAATTTGATCAAGTACGTTTATGATAATGCAAGTTCACCAGAAAACAGAATAAAGTATGTGTGTTTATTTGGAGATGCTTCCTTTGATTATAAAGATAGAATTCCTAATAACACTAACATAGTCCCTTCGTGGCACTCTTACAATAGTTTTAACCTTACCAGTTCATTCGTTTCCGATGATTTTTATGGTATGATGGATGCTAATGAAGGCACAATGGCTAACAGTGATAAATTAGACATCTCGGTGGGTAGAATGTTAGTAGATACACCACAACGAGCCAAGGAAATGGTTGATAAAATAGAATCGTATTATATAAAAGAAGCACTTGGTAGCTGGCGTAATAATTTTGTAGTTATATCTGATGATCCTGATAGTGAAATACCAATAGGTTTACAGGAAACTACAGACCAAATAGGAAATAGAGTAGCGCAAGAAAAACCATTTGTAAATGTTATAAAAATACATTCTGATGCGTTTCAGCAGGAGACGTCAGCTGGAGGTGATAGATATCCAGATGTAACGACAGAAATAGCTAATGCTATAGATAATGGTGCTTTGGTGGTAAATTATTTTGGCCATGGTGGAGAAGATGGTTTGGCTGGAGAACGGATATTATTAAAACCAGATATTAATGATTTTCGTAATGTTTGTAAGCTTAATTGCTTTGTAACCGTGACCTGTGAATTTACTAAGTTTGATAATCCGCTAAGGGAAACAGCAGGCGAATTCACTTTCTGGAATAAACAAGCCGGAGCCGTTGGGTTAATTACAACGACAAGACAGGTGTTTGTGAATTTTGGAATTAATTTTAATAGAGAGTTTGGACAATATTTGTTTTCTTATAGTGATAATGATACTTATGAAGACTACGAATACCCATCCATGGCGGAAGCATTAAGGCTAACAAAAAATGATCCTCGAATATCCAATAACTCTCAGAGACGTTTGGTATTCTTTATTGGTGATCCAGCTATGAAGTTAGCGTTTCCGGAACCAAATATTCGATTAACGGAAATTAATGATGTACCAATTACTCAAGCTACAGATACATTAAAAGCACTAAGCTATGTGAAATTAGCAGGAGAGGTGGTTGATGTTTCCGGAAATCTAATAACAAATTATAATGGAACACTGTCTACGACGATATATGATAAATCAATAAGTAGACAAACGTTAGCCAACGATGGTGTGACATCTGGTGGACAAACGGTGAGGTTAAATTTTCAAACACTTGGGGAGATTATATTTAGAGGACAAGCATCAGTAAAAGATGGCCAATTTGAATTTGATTTTGTAGTACCTAAAGATATAGGTATTCCTGTGGGATTTGGAAAAGTAAGCTTTTATGCAAAGAATGAGGCATTATTTCAAGATCAAACAGGAGCCAGTGTTAATACAGTTAGAATAGGAGGTGTTAATGAAAATGCCGCAGAAGATAATACAGGCCCCGTTATTACACTCTATATGAATGATGAGAACTTTGTGTCTGGGGGGATAACCAATGAGTCTCCTACTTTATTGGCTAAAATGGAAGATGCCAATGGAATTAATACTGCAAGTGGAATTGGGCATGACATTGTTGCTATTATAGATGGAGATGAAACAAATCCTATAGTTCTCAATGATCATTATCAAACCGAAGTAGACGATTATCAAAAAGGCGTAGTAAGTTTTCCATTAAGAGATTTAGAGCCAGGGCTTCATACATTGACATTAAAAGCTTGGGATGTCTATAATAATTCTTCAGTATCTGAAATTCAGTTTGTTGTGTTTGATGAAAATCAGGAATTAGTTATAAATAATGTCCTTAATTATCCAAATCCATTTGTAAATTATACAGAATTTTGGTTTAATCACAATAGTTCGGAGTCTTTAGACGTTTCTATACAGATATTCACTGTTTCAGGAAAATTGGTGAGAACAATAAATGGGCAAACAACAGGAGGGGTTAAAACGACAAGTTCATTATCCAGAGACATTGTTTGGGATGGAAGAGATGATTTTGGAGATAAAATAGGAAAAGGAGTTTACATTTATAAGCTTACTGTTCATTCAAACCTATTAAATAAAAAAGTAGAAAAAATAGAAAAACTCGTTATATTGTAATATTGTGGTCGAAATTTAAATTAAGTTAAAGGTAAAGACAGATGAGT
Source organism: Flavivirga abyssicola (assembly GCF_030540775.2). Taxonomy (GTDB): domain Bacteria; phylum Bacteroidota; class Bacteroidia; order Flavobacteriales; family Flavobacteriaceae; genus Flavivirga; species Flavivirga abyssicola. The sequence continues at coordinate 2,655,271 of NZ_CP141266.1, forward strand.
TTTAAAATAAAAATTATATTTACAAAATAAACTAGATACATGAAGAATAAAATATTAATAGTTTTAGCCTTTGTTTTTGTGTTAAAACTAAACGCTCAAGAAACCATTATTTTTCCTAACCAAGAAAGAAGAGTTATAACAACTGGAGTGCCATTTGTTTTAATAGCACCAGATGCTAGAGCTGCTTCTATGGGAGATATGGGTGTCGCTACTTCTGTTGATGCATTTTCGCAACAATGGAATTCATCCAAATATGTGTTTTCAGAAACGAAACAAGGAATTGGAGTAAGTTACACGCCTTACTTAAGTAAATTGGTAAACGATATTTTTTTAGGAAACGTTACTTATTTTAATCGTTTGGACGAGCGTAGTGCATTTGCAGCAAGTTTAAAATATTTTTCTTTAGGAGATATTGAGTTTGTAACCGATGAATTTTCAACAGCTTTAATACAAAGACCTAATGAGCTTACTATTGACGCTTCGTATGCGTTAAGATTATCAGATCAGTTTGCAATGTCTGTTGCAATGCGTTATTTAAGATCAGATCTAAGATTAGATGGTGTAGACGGAGATGCATCGCCAGCCAGTACATTTGGTGTGGATATTTCTGGTTACTACCAAAGTGAAGAAGAAGCTTATGCCGATTTTAATGGGCGTTGGCGTGGTGGATTTGCTATTCAGAATATTGGACCAAAGTTTAAATATGATGAAGGTGGTGTAGAGAATTTTCAGCCTACAACCTTGCGTTTAGGAGGTGGATTCGATTTTATATTTGATGATTATAATAAAGTAGCAGTTACTGCCGAAGTAACAAAACTATTAGTGCCAACACCTCCTGTTTATGGTTTTGTTGATTTAGATGGTGATGAAGATCAGGCTAACGATGGAAGTGAGCCAACAATTATTGTGGAAGGTAAAGATCCGGATGTAAGCTTTTTATCAGGAATGTTTCAATCGTTTGGAGATGCACCAGATGGGTTTAGTGAAGAGTTAAAAGAGTTTACATGGTCTTTAGGTGCAGAATACACATATCAAGATTCTTTTGCTTTTAGAGCAGGTTATTTTAATGAAAGTGAAGACAAAGGAGCTAGAAAGTTCTTGGCAATAGGAGCAGGCTTTAAAGCTAATATTGTAAATGTTGATTTATCATATTTGTTTTCAGCGTCTAAAGTACAAAGTCCTTTAGAGAATACTTTGCGTTTTTCATTAACCTTCAATATTGGAGAACAAGCCTATAACGAGTACTAGTTTATAACCATATACTATAAATTAAAAAACTATTGTTCATTGAGCAATAGTTTTTTTGTTTACAATATTTCGTAAATTTAAAATATGAAGGAAATAAAAATAGAGACTACATTATATATATATCAAGATTTAGATGCCCTTCCAAAGGATATAATCTTACTTATGCAAAAAGCTTTCGAAGCACGTAAGAATGCCTATGCACCGTATTCAAATTTTAATGTAGGCGCAGCTCTATTGTTAGATAATGGTGAAATAATCACAGGAAATAATCAAGAGAATGCATCGTATCCGTCTGGGTTATGTGCAGAACGCACAGCAATTTATTATGCTGGTTCGCAATATCCCAAGGCGAAAATAGTTCAAATGGCTATTTCAGCAGGGTCTAAAAATAATCAAACAACCAAACCCATTCCTCCTTGTGGAGCTTGCAGACAAGCTATTGCTGAATATGAAATAAAACAAGATGCCAACATAGAAATTTATTTTATGGGTGAGACAGGAAAAGTAGCTAAATCTAATTCTCTTGCAAATTTATTGCCTCTAGTTTTTGATAAATCAGTACTTTAAAAACCATAAAAAATAATAATAAAGCTGTTTTGAATTCATATTTATTTTAAATACTATAACATTCAATATAAAAAATTATTAAAAAAGCAATCTGGACTATAAACCGCTTTTTTTTTGATATTTTTTTTACTTTAATGAATTTACGTTTTCGCAATAACTGGCAAAGTATTACTTTTGTATTTGCTTAATTAAAACCTAATATTAGTCGATGCAAAAAATCACTAAAGATACATACCTAAAATGGTATGAGGATATGCTGTTTTGGAGAAAGTTTGAGGATAAACTGGCAGCAGTATATATACAACAAAAAGTAAGAGGATTTCTTCATTTATATAATGGTCAGGAAGCAGTTTTAGCAGGCGCTTTACATGCTATGGATTTGACTAAAGACAAAATGATTACAGCTTATAGAAATCACGTGCAACCAATAGGTATGGGTGTTGACCCTAAACGTGTTATGGCAGAGCTGTATGGCAAAGCTACAGGGACTTCACAAGGACTTGGGGGGTCTATGCACATATTCTCTAAAGAACATCGTTTTTATGGTGGTCATGGTATTGTAGGAGGACAGATTCCTTTAGGAGCTGGTATTGCTTTTGGTGATAAATATCATGGTAGTGATGCTGTTACCTTGTGTTGCTTTGGTGACGGTGCTGCTAGACAAGGGTCTCTTCATGAAACTTTTAATTTAGCAATGCTCTGGAATCTTCCAGTAGTATTTGTTTGTGAAAACAATGGATATGCGATGGGAACATCGGTAGAACGTACAGCGAATCATACAGAAGTATGGAAGTTAGGAAAAGGTTACGAAATGCCTTGTGGGCCAGTTGATGGTATGAACCCTGTGAAAGTAGCTGAAGCTTTTGATGAAGCCATACAACGTGCACGTAAAGGAGGAGGACCAACATTTTTAGAGTTAAAAACATACCGTTATAGAGGACACTCTATGAGTGATGCTCAACATTATAGAACTAAAGAAGAAGTTGAAGAGTATAAGAAAATTGATCCTATTACCCAGGTAAAGGACGTTATTCTTGACAAGAAATACGCTACTGAAGATGATATTAAAGAGATTGACAAGCGTGTTAAAGGTTTAGTTTCAGAATGTGAGAAATTTGCAGAAGAATCACCATTCCCAGATAAGAATGTGATGTACGATGTGGTTTACGAACAAGAAGATTATCCATTTATACAACATAAATTATAAGCTATGGCTATAGTAATTAATATGCCGCGTTTAAGCGACACCATGGAAGAAGGAACAGTCGCAGCTTGGTTGAAAAAAGTAGGCGATAAAATTGAAGAGGGCGATATTCTTGCAGAAATAGAAACAGATAAAGCAACTATGGAGTTTGAATCTTTTAACGAAGGGACGTTACTTCATATAGGTGTTCAAGAAGGAGAGACCACTAAAGTAGATGAATTATTGGCTATCATAGGTGATGAAGGTGAAGATATAACAAGTTTATTAAGTGGAGACACCGCTTCTGCGGAAGTAAAAGAAGATGTCATTCAGAACGAAAGTGAAGAATCTCAAAAGGATGAAGGGTCAGTGAGTACAGTCGAATTACCGGAAGGTGTTATCGTTGTAACCATGCCGCGTTTAAGTGATACCATGGAAGAAGGAACCGTTGCAACATGGCTTAAAAAAGTAGGGGATACTGTTGAAGAAGGTGATATTTTAGCCGAAATTGAAACAGATAAGGCTACTATGGAGTTTGAATCCTTTCAAGCAGGAACATTACTTCATGTAGGATTACAAGAAGGAGAATCTGCAAAAGTAGATGCTTTATTAGCTATTATTGGCCCAGCTGGAACAGATGTAAAGGATGTAGCTAGTAATTTTAAAGTTTCTGGAGATTCAGCAAAAACAGAAGAAGCTCCTAAAAAAGAAACCCCAAAAGCAGAAGCTCCTAAAGCGACTGCTAAGCAAGAAACAGCAAAACCAAATAAATCAGTTGCAGCAACGTCAGCAAATGGTGGACGATTATTCGCTTCTCCATTAGCTAAAAAGATAGCAGAAGAAAAAGGGATTAACTTATCTCAAGTTCAAGGTTCTGGAGAAAATGGACGTATCATCAAACAGGATGTTGAGAATTTTGTTCCAGCGTCTTCAGGAGCATCCGTTGGTAAATTTGTTCCAACAGGACAAGAAGATTTTGATGAGGTTACTAACTCGCAAATGCGTAAAGCCATTGCTAAAGCATTAACAAATTCTAAGTTTACGGCACCTCATTATTATTTAAATGTAGAGTTCGATATGGAAAATGCGATTGCATTCCGTAAACAATTCAACTCTGTTCCAGATACAAAAATATCATATAACGATATGGTTGTTAAAGCTTGTGCATTAGCATTAAAGCAGCACCCACAAGTAAATTCGCAATGGTTTGCCGATAAAATGCGTTTAAATAACCATGTGCATGTTGGAGTAGCGGTAGCAGTTCCAGATGGATTGGTAGTACCTGTAGTTAAGTTTGCAAATGAGCAATCATTACCGCAAATAGGAGCAGCAGTTAAAGAACTTGCAGGAAAAGCCAGAAACAAAAAATTAACACCAGCCGAAATGGAAGGTAGTACATTTACAGTTTCTAATTTAGGGATGTTTGGTATAGAAAGTTTTACGTCTATTATCAACCAACCAAATTCAGCTATTCTTTCGGTAGGAAACATTGTTGAAAAACCAGTAGTTAAAGACGGTAAAATAGTTGTTGGAAATACAATGAAATTATCTTTAGCCTGTGACCATAGAACGGTTGATGGGGCAACTGGAGCTCAGTTTTTACAAACATTAAAAGGGTATATTGAAAACCCAGTAACCATGTTAGTGTAATTAATCCCTGCGGCATGTGCTGAACTCGTTTCAGTAGTAAGGCAGGAAGAATTCATAATAAATATTTAAACCTGTTTCATTTATTTGAAACAGGTTTTTGTTTTTTAATACCAAAACAATTAAAGTCAATATACTGTGATTCAGCTCTAGTTTTTTATCTTTAAACTCTAATAAAATTAGGAATGAAAAAACTATTAAGTATTGTAGTTGTTATACTGTTTTTTAGCTGTGGTTCTCAAAATAAGGTCTCTGAAATAAAGCATACAAGTAAGTTAGCTTTAAAAGAAGATATCAAGGCTAGCTTAGAGTATTTAGCTTCAGATGAATTAAAAGGAAGGCATACTGGAAGCGAAGGTATTGAAAAGGCAGCCATTTTTATTGAGAACTTTTTTAAGAAAAATAAGGTGCAACCTTATTTTAAAACCTATAGAGACAGTTTTCATCTAAAGGATATTGTTGGTTACAACATCGTAGGTTATATAGAGGGTCAGGATTCAGAACTTAAAAATGAATTCGTAATACTTGGAGCTCACTACGATCATATAGGAACAGTAGAATCTGTAAATGGTGATAGTATTGCTAATGGTGCAAATGATGATGCCTCTGGTACAGTAGCGGTTTTAGAATGGGCGAAGTATTTTTCTAAATCAAAAAGTAACAAACGAAGCATTTTATTTACATTATATGCAGCAGAAGAAATGGGATTAAAGGGCTCTGATCATTTGGCAAAACGAATGAAGGAGGAAGGACTTAACCTGTATACTATGATTAATTTTGAGATGATAGGTGTACCTAGAACTGAAAAAGAAACCATGGCTTATATAACAGGCTATGAAAAATCCAATATGGCTGAAAAATTAAATAGTTATGCAAAAGGGGATATAGTGGGCTTTTTACCCCAAGCCAAAGCATATAATTTGTTTGAACGTTCAGATAACTATCCGTTTTTCAAAAAATTTAACATACCGGCTCAAGCAATTTCTACATTCGATTTTACAAACTTTGATTATTATCATCATGTGGATGATGAAGCAGACAAAATGGATTTTGAACATATGACATCTTTTATAAATAAGATGATACCAGCTTTAGAAGGTATGATTAATGCCAGCACAAAAGAAATAAAAATGAACAATGAGTAAAAATATAATTATTACAGGAACAAGTAGAGGTATAGGTTTTGAGTTGGTTCAATTATTTGCTGATGCTGGTCATAATGTTTTAGCGTTATCTAGAAATAGTAAACCAATAGAAGATCTTAGGTTAAAAAATGTTGAATCATTGCCTTTTGATTTAAGTAAGAATGATGATTATGGTAAAGTAAAAACCTTTGTTGGTTCTAATTGGAATCAGGTAGATATTCTAATTAATAATGCAGGGGCTTTATTAAATAAACCTTTTTCAGAAACATCAATACAAGATTTTGAGCAAGTATATAAAACAAATGTTTTTGGTGTTTCAGAAATGACCAGAACAGTACTGCCTTATATGAAACATAATGCTCATGTTGTAACAATCAGTTCTATGGGAGGTGTTCAAGGAAGTATGAAGTTTGCAGGTTTAAGTGCCTATAGTTCCAGCAAAGCAGCAGTTATTACTTTAACAGAATTACTCGCCGAAGAATATAAAGAAACGGGACAATCGTTTAACGTATTAGCTTTAGGAGCCGTACAGACCGAAATGTTGGAAGAGGCTTTTCCAGGGTATCAAGCACCTACCACGGCATTGGAAATGGCACAGTATATTTTTGATTTTTCGCTTAGTGGACATAGATATTATAACGGAAAACTACTCCAAGTTTCTAATTCTACACCTTAAACGATTAGCCTATTTATAATAAAAAAAGTCAAGATGAGTTCAAATCTTAAAAAAATATTTACGTACCCAAATTTAATTATTTGTCGACCTGTTACTCCTCCAAAATATTTATCTTGCAGTAAATTTTAGCTTACAGAATGCTTAAAAAAATACTATTTTTCGTCATAATAACTTCTTCAATAACGAAAAGCCAAGCCCAATGTACTGATGTAAGAACGATTGATATCTGTGATATGACTATTGTAGATAGCGATCCTAGTAATCCAGAACCAGATGGAATTATTAATCTTTATGATAGATATAATGCCCTTCCAGGTGTTACGCCTATAGATCCTTCAATGGGAAATTGGGTTGATCCGAATTTTAATTTTGCATTAGACGGGGCTGGTAATTTACATTTGTGGGATTTGGATAAATCTTCAGAAGTAGAGACAGACCACCAATTTCATTTTTTAAGTGTCACGTCTGGATGCCCTAATAATATTCTTATAAGATTGAATGTGGTTGTGGGAGCGTTTTCTGGTTATGCTAAAGGTGCTGGTACTACTGGAGCAAACGTGCAAATCTGTGATTTGAACTCTACACCGAGAAATAGATGTAATTTAAAAGTAGATATAGATCTTTTTAACACTTTAGAACCTATTCCAAGTCCGCATCTTAACGGAACGTGGGTATATAATGGAGGTGGCTCTGGTTTTGTTAGTCTAAATGGTTCAGACTTAACAGTCACGATCCCATATGATGCAGGACCATCTCGGGTTGATGAACAAACTTTTCAATTTACTTATATAGTTCAGGGTATGGATCCTTGTAATATGGTACCTTACCCTAGTGATGCAAGAACAAATGTTAGCGTTTCTGTTGTAAGAAAAGTGTTTTCTGGGTATTCAAAAAATCAACGTATCTGTGAAGATGTTATTAAAAGCGGTAGATATGATGTAGATATAGATTTAAGAAATGATGAATTTTTGGAACTTGAAGATATAGATGGGACTTGGACAGGAAGCGGTTTTGGTCAAGTAACAAGCCCAATAGATTCCAGAATAAATATTAAAGATATTTATGATCAAATAATAGCTAGAGATGGGGTTAAGTTTGGATGCGCGCAAGTTAATTATGATTACACAGTAAAGCAACGATCTGGAGTTTGTGCAGACACAACGTCTACAGTTAGTTTTAAAATTTATGAAGCTTTAAGACCGTTTAGCCAAAGTGGTACTTTACCATCGTATTGTGAAGATGACCCTAATCAACCAACTACAATAAATTTATATAACGAACTAGAGTTTACAACCGAAAATGGCATTTCATTTGAGTATAACAGGGATGCCTGGACTAATTGGAGGCTTGTTTCCGGGCCTTCAAATTTGGGGCTTGTATCTAATGGAAATCTTCCATTTCCACAAGCAGGGTATTCTTCATTGGGACCTGTTAGTTTGTTAAATGCCCCTCCAGGAAATTATGTTTTTGAATATGTTGTTTATCCCGAATATAATTGTTGGCCTGATAGTTTCCAGGTACTTGATTATTCTTCTGGTTATTGTGATATAATTCCTAATAATACACTTCCTTGTCAAGAGCAACGCGCAAGAGTGAGGTTCAGAATTCATCCTAAACTTTATGCAGGAGAAGATACAGGAGGATTACTGTTTTGTGAAACAGACCCGACCATAGCAGCTCCTTTAGACTTATTTACGTTATTAACCACAAATGGAGTTGATGATGTTTATCAAGGACCACAAGGCAGGTGGGTAGATTTAAATACAGGAAATAGCATAACAAATCCATTTACGATACCCCAAATTAACAATCAACAAACTTTTAATTTTGAGTATATCACAAGAACGGTTAACAATTGTGAAGATAGGGCGAGATTGTCTTTTACAGTGTTTGAAGAATACCAATCGGGAGTAGGATTATCAAGAAGAGATGTATGTGACAATAATGTGCCATTTGATTTATTTGATGATTTAACGGGTAACCCTAATACCAATGGAACATGGACAGGGCCTAATGGATATACTTCTGCGTCCCATAATGCGATATTTACACCTGGAGTTTCAGATGAAGGAGACTATATTTATATAGTTCCTAATAATGTTGATGTTTTTACAGGAACCGTTATGTGTAACGGAAATTCAGCAACGATTACAGTTGTAAATCATCAAAGTCCAAGTGCTGGAACAGGAGGAAGCTATTTTGTATGCCGTTCGGATTTACAAATAGATTTAGTGGATTATTTAGATGCTTCTGCGGATTCTGGTGGTGTTTTTAGAAATTTGGATACTACAGATTTATTAACAGGAAGTTTATTAGATGTATCGCAATTAGGAGCAGGAACATATAATTTTCAATATGAAATTCAAGGACACGTTTCATGTAACTTATCTACATCACAAATTTCAATAACAGTAGTAGAAGTTCCAAGTCCAAATGCAACAGATCAGATATTTTGTGCCAGTATTGGAGCAACAGTTTTAGATCTTGTTGCTACTAGTGGTGTAGACTTTAATTGGTATGATAATATAGATGATACAACCCCTTTGTCTATAGGAATGGTTTTAATTAATGGAGAAGATTATTTTGTTGCGGCAGTCGACTCAGAAGGGTGTGAGTCTTCTAGAATTGGAATAGTAGTAGAACTTTTACCGCTTAATCATCCAGACTGTATTAGTTGCTTTAAAGATGGTATTTCTGTTAATGGAGATGGTGAAAACGACGCGTTTGATTTATGTGGATTACCAACAGTATTTCCAGATTTTGAATTAAATATTTACAATAGGTTTGGAACATTGGTTTATAAAGGAAATAGAGATACGCCTCTTTTTGAAGGAAAATCCAATGTATCATTAACTGTTGGAGATGAGTTGCCATCTGGCGTTTATTTTTATGTGTTCGATCCAAAAGATGGAGTAACAGACCCTATTCAAGGAAACTTTTATTTAAGTAGATAATGAGCCGTTTATAGAATGAAGATTAAAATATTTATAGTATTCATAATATGTGGTTTGTCTGCATATGCTCAACAAGAACCCCAGTACACACAATATATGTATAACATGGGTTTGGTAAATCCGGGTTATATGATAAACGAACCTAGTATTATACAAGTTGGTAGCTTGTACCGTACACAATGGGTTGGTATAGATGGAGCCCCTAAAACAGCTAATTTATTTGCAAATGTTCCTTTAAGTGAAAAGATAGAATTAGGCGTAAATTATTTAAATGATAATATAGGAGGCAACATAAACCTTAGTGAAAATGTATTTAATATTAATGCAGCATATAAGATTAGTATCAAGAAAGATTTAAACCTGTCCTTTGGAATAAAAATGGGGTTTGATCATATAAATTTTAGTAGCCTTGGCAGTAATGTTAGTGGAGACCCTTTGTTTGAAAACACGAATAAGACAGTAATAAATATTGGTGCGGGAGCCTTTTTATTTCACAATAATTATTATGTCGGATTGTCATCACCAAATCTTATTCCAAGCGATTTAAATGTTAATAGTGGTGTATTATATAAAGACAAACCACATGTCTTTTTAATTGGAGGTTATGTGTTTGATGTTAATAGCGAATTTAAATTAAAACCATCTACAGTTATTAAATATGTTACAGGAGCACCCTTATCGTTCGATGTCTCTGCAAATGCCCTTTATCTGGATACATTCGAGTTAGGCATATCGTACCGTTATCAAGATGCCGTTTCCGGTTTAGCAGGTATCAATATTACACCAAATTTAAAAGTTGGATACGCCTACGATTTTAATACAAGCCAATTAAATAATTATAATAGTGGGAGTCATGAATTTATATTACTCTATAGATTTGATGTGTTAGGACTAAGTAAAAAGTATTCATCCCCAAGATTTTATTAATATGATTAAGAATATTACTTTTATTATAATCAGCCTGTTTTTTATACAGGTATCATTTGGGCAAAAGAAAACAAGAGCCGATCGTTTTTTTGAAAAAGGAGATTATAGCAATGCTGCTAAATATTATGAAGAAGAAATAAAAAAAGAACGTCACAAAAAAGCTATAGAAAATATAGCCGTTTGTTATTATAATACCTTTGAATATCGTCTCGCATCGAGATATTTAAAACAATTAGTAAAAGGAAAATACGGTGAAAAAGATAAAACCTATAATAATGAGTATAACTTTAAATTATACCAGGTATTATCAGCCTTAGGAGATTATGAAACAGGATTGGATTATTTCAAGCGATATAAAGAAAATCTATCTGTTTCTTTAGATGCATCAGAATCTATTGAAATTATAGAAGCGTTTAAATTGAAAAATCCGGATTATAAGATTAAAAAGAGTCCGTTTAATTCTGAATCATCCGATTTTGGAGCTGTAAAATTTAATGATACCGTTTATTTTACTTCCGATAGGGATAATAAAAAACTCTTAAGAAAAAAATACAAATGGACGCATCAATCCTTTCTTGATATCTACGCAGTAAAAGTTGATGAAAATAATGATACCATAGGAAGCATTAAACCACTCCCCAAAACAATAAATTCTAAATTGCACGAAGGTAATTTCTGTTTTACAAGTGATGGAAATACGCTTTATATTTCAAGAAGTAATTATACCGATGGAAAGAAAGAGTTTAACGAGCAGTCTAATAACAATATTCATTTATATAAAACCACTCGCGTAAATGGTAAATGGGGCAAATTAGAAAAATTACCGTTTAATAAAAACGGATTCTCCTATCAGCATCCCGCTTTGAGTCCAGATGATAAAAAACTCTATTTCTCATCAGATATAGAAGGGGGCTACGGTAGTTTTGATTTATATTATGTGGCTATTGAGGTAGATGGAACTATTGGAGAACCAGTTAATTTAGGACAAACCATTAACACCGAAAACAGAGAACATTTTCCATTTATATCACAAGAAGGTAATCTGTTTTTTGCATCCAATGGTCATTTAGGATTAGGGATGTTAGATAACTTTGTTTCAGAGCGCGTTAATAATGCATTTACTAAGCCAATTAATTTGGGAGCACCTATTAATTCGAGGTATGATGACTTTAGTTTAAATTATTATAATGCTAAAGAAGGATTCTTTTCTACAAATAGAAATAAAAAAAATGATGAAATATTCAAGTTTAAACAAACAGGAGAAGTTTTTATAAGAGAATATATAAATAGGTTTGAAGTAAGAGATTTAGAAACCAAAGCATACATTCCAAATACCGAAGTTGTATTAAAAGATAAAAAAGGAGTTGAGAAATATACCAATACCTTAGACTCTTTAGCATTTTTTAATATCAATTTATTAGCAAATAATTATGAGTTTTCGGCTAATAATGAAGCCTATACACCTAATACATTAAATGTAACGGTAGCAGAGGCCCAAGACCAAATACATGTATTGTATTTAAAGAAAATACCGCCTCCGCCACCAATAGACCCCGTAGAAGCATTAATTGAAGAAAAGAAAATTGATAAAAAATTAAAAGAAGAAGACCCTGAACGGTTTGAATTATTAACCGATGTAGAAGGCCCCCCAGTTATTGAAAAAGATGGTAAATTATTTTTCCAATTAGAACCCATTTATTTTAATTTTGACATGTGGAATATCAGGGCAGATTCTAAAAAAATACTCGATGAATTGGCAGCTAAATTAGAACGCTACCCAAATATTTACCTAAAAATAAGTTCGCATACAGATAGTAGAGGAACCGTACGTTATAATCAGATTTTATCAGAAAGACGAGCAGAATCAACAAGGAATTACCTAGCCTTAGAAGGATTTATTAATGCACGTCGAATGAAATTTCAGGGTTTTGGAGAATTAGAACCTATAGTTCCATGTCCTATGTTAGATTGCACTGATGATGAACATCAGTTAAATAGACGTAGCGAATTTGAAATAGTTAAGTATTAAAAAATTTACTTATGAGTAAATACAAATGTGTTATTTTCGATTGCGATGGCGTACTGATTGATAGTGAAACGATAGCCGTTGGTACTATGGTCGATATGGCAAATGATTTAGGAGCCAATATTGAAAAAGAAGGCGCCGTTAGTCAGTTTAAAGGGAAATCGTTTAGCTCCTGTATGGATACCATTTCACAGTTAATAGGGAAACCTTTGCCCGAAACTTTTGAGGCAGATTATAGAGTGAAAAGTTTTGAAGCCTTTAAACAACATATAAAACCTATTGAAGGTATTAAAGAAGTGGTACAAAGCTTAAAAGTACCATTTTGTACAGCGTCTAGTGGTCCAGAAAATAAAATCCGACTTAACTTAGGACTTACTGGTCTATTGCCTTTTTTTGAAAACAATATTTTTAGTTGTTATACGATCAAGAAGTGGAAACCAGATCCAGGTGTGTTTTTGTGGGCAGCAGAAACAATGGGTTTTAAACCAAGCGAATGTGTGGTTGTTGAAGACAGCTTATCTGGAGTAAGAGCCGCAAAAAATGGAGGTTTTGATGTGTTTGGATTTACGGCACATGATTATAATAATGAATTGGAAGCAGAGGCTACAAAGACTTTTAGTAGCATGTCTGAGCTTTTGGAGATGATATGATTTTATCATTATTTCTTTATTGACATTCATTTGGCGAGTTTTCTTTTTTGTGAGAAAACGTTTGAAAAAGAAAGTATAAAACCATTATTTTTGTTTTAATGCAAGATGTGCTTCAAAATTATATTCCAGAAATTGCCATACCTCAAGTTTTAAAACTTTTAGAACATGACAATTTGGTGGTTAAAATTAAAAATGAACGAAAAACACGCCATGGTGACTATAAGCGATTACCAAACGGGAAGCATCAAATAACCGTCAATTCTAATCTAAATACCTATCGATTTTTAATCACATTAATACATGAAGTTGCTCATTTTGAGGCTTATAAAACTTATGGTAGGTTTATAAAACCCCATGGGATAGAATGGAAGCGCACATTTCAACATTTAATGTTGCCATTTTTAAATCCTGAGATTTTTCCAGATCATATATTACCACTTTTAGCAAAACATTTTAGAAACCCTAAAGCAAGTAGTGATACCGATGTGAATTTAGCATTAGCCTTAAAACAGTTTGATGAACCCAATAATAAAACCTATATTTTTGAAGTGCCTTTAGGAAGCACTTTTAAGTTATATAATGGTAAAGTTTTTAAAATGGGACAAAAACGGGTAAAACGTTTTGAGTGTGTTGAAGTTAAAACAGGAAAGTTGTATCTTTTCAATCCGAATGCAGAAGTTGAAATTGTTATTCCAACAGAGGCAGGGGTTTGATGAATTAAATCTCAATGTTAGACAAAGCTTGTAAAAGAGATTTTTAAAATTATAAATAAACGGATTCCTATTTTTAAGGGACGATATAATATATATGAAGAATAAAAATTATTACGCCATTTTAATGGCAGGCGGTGTTGGATCCAGATTTTGGCCAGTAAGTACTCAAGATTTTCCTAAACAGTTTCACGATATGTTGGGAACTGGTGATACATTAATTCAGAAAACCTTTCATCGTTTAGCAAAATTAATACCAGAAGAGAACATCTTTATTTTAACCAACGAGCGTTATAATGATCTCGTGTTAGAACAATTACCAAGTGTTACAAAACGGCAAGTGGTGTTAGAACCAGCCATGCGAAATACAGCCCCCTGTATCTTATATGCATCATTAAAAATTCAAAAAGAGAATCCAGATGCTGTTATGATTGTAGCACCTAGCGATCATTGGATAGAAGATGAAAATGCCTTTTCTGAAAATGTACAACAAGCATTCAATTTTTGCTCTAAAAATAATGCCTTAATGACTTTGGGCATTCAGCCAACATTTCCTAATACAGGATATGGTTATATTGAATTCGATAAAACTTCCGCGGAAGCGATAAAAGCGGTTAGTCAATTTAAAGAAAAACCTGTTTATGAGGTAGCAAAGCAATATATAGCACAAGGCAATTTTTTGTGGAATGCAGGTATTTTCATGTGGAGTGTACAAAGTGTTGTTGAAGCTTTTAAGAATAACCAACCAGAATTATTTGCACTATTTGAAAATGGTATAGAGGTCTATAACACCGATTTTGAAGATGACTTTATTCGAGACCATTATGGTAAAGCAGAAAATATCTCGGTAGACTATGCCATTATGGAAAAATCAACCAATGTTTATGTCATTGCAGCAGAGTTTGATTGGAACGATCTTGGTACTTGGGGAAGTTTATATGATAAATTAGATAAGGATAATAGCAAAAACGCTGTAGTGAATGCTAGAACATTAACAGAGGACGCATCTGGCAATATGATTCGCGCTCAAGATGATAAAATAGTAGTAGTTGATGGCTTACAAGACTATATTATTGTAGATAAAAAAGAAGTTTTACTTATCTTTCCTAAGACAAAAGAACAAGATATTAAAAAAGTACTCCAAAATGTGAAGGATAAGTTTGGAGAGCATTATAGTTAAAATATAATTATGAGCGAAGAAAGTAAATTCAATTTTTCTGAAGAGGAAACTAGTCAGGACAAAGCGGTTGAGCAATCAAAAGAAGCTGTAAAAAAAGATGCTAAAGGTTTATTTCAAAGCATTAAAACCTTTTTTAATGAGTTGCTGGACTTTAGGGATGATACCGATAGAGATGCAACCATTGAAGCCATAAAAAAAGATATTCCTTTTAAAGGGGCTACAGCATGGATTTTAATTTGCTCAATTTTTGTGGCTTCTGTTGGGTTAAATGCAAACTCACCTGCTGTTGTTATTGGTGCCATGTTAATTTCTCCATTAATGGGACCCATTCTGGGGGTAGGACTTTCTATTGCTATTAACGATATTGATACCTTAAGGAAATCCTTAGTGAACTTGGCAACCATGATTGTTTTAAGTTTACTAACCGCATATTTGTTTTTTAAGTTTTTTCCAACGGCAGACTTAAAGACTAATGAACTTTTTGGGCGTACAAAACCAGATGTTAGAGATGTCCTCATAGCCTTTTTTGGTGGTTCAGCATTAATTATTGCGCGTACCAAAAAAGGAACCATAGCTTCGGTTATTTTTGGTGTTGCTATTGCTACAGCTTTAATGCCTCCTCTGTGTACTGCAGGTTATGGTTTAGCCCACAATTGGGATTATTTTATAGGCGCTATGTATTTGTTTACTATCAATACTATTTTTATAGCGCTGGCTACATTTATAGTGTTGAAAGTGCTACGTTTTCCAATGCTAAAATATGCTAATTCTAAAAAAAGAAAACGTATTGCACAATTGGCATCTATACTAGCCATATTGGTTATGGCTCCTGCTATTTGGACATTTGTAGATTTTATAAAACAAAGCGGTTTTGAAAATGACTATAATAACTTTGTTAAGGATGAAATTACATCTAATCGGGAATTATGGTTTCAAAATGGGACATTAAACACTAGTGATGAAAAAATAACGTTGTATTTCAATGGAGAAATTACAGATGCTACTGAAGCTGATTTAAGAAATGAATTAAAACGTTATGATAAAATCAAAGAATTTAACCTTGAAATAAACGGAAATAAAAATAGGAGTTTTGATAAAATATCTGAGGCTTATGATAGAGCTATTAAGGAATTAGACCAAAAAGATAATATCATTTCTGGTTTACAAAAACAAATTGTAGACTTACAAATTGAAGTCACAGAATTAAATAAAAAAATAGAAAATAATGCCTCTCAAAGCAGTTCGGTTTCATTTACCAATTTGTCGCGCGATGCTAAAGTACGATTTAGTGATTTACAATATTTTAGTTATGCAAAAATGCTTGAATCTAAAGATTTTATTAAAATTGATACTATAGCTGTTGCTCATATAAAATGGAGAAAATCCTTAAAAGATAGTATGGTTTTAATAAAAGAAAAAGCATTGAATAAGTGGTTGAAACAAACACTAAATTTAGATACTTTGGTTGTTAAAAAGGTTGATTAGTTTTTAAGTTTAAAAATAAAACAATACGATGAAAAATAATGTTTTAGGGCTCGTTTTAATGATCCTCTTGTTAGGGTTTTCATGTAAAGAAAAAAGAGAAACAAAACAGACTAAGTTGGAACCCAAAAAAACACCAACCCTAAATTTAGTCTGGCAAACAGATACGCTTCTAACAACTAGTGAAGCTGTTTTATATCATAAAGAGTCAGATATTATTTTTGTTGCTAATGTTAATAAATCTCCATGGGAAAAAGACAATAATGGCTTTTTATCAACCATAGATACCAAAGGCAATATTTTAGAATTAAAATGGCTCGAAGGCTTAAGTGGTCCTAAAGGAATGGGGGTTTTTGATGGTAAATTATATGTGAACGATATTGATAGAATTGTAGAAATAGACATAAAAACACAAAAAATAATCAATACTTATACTGTTGATGGAGAACCGCAATTAAACGATATTACTATAAGTCCCGAAGGTGTAGTATATGCATCGGGATCCAGTACAAATTTGATTTATGTTTTAGAAAATGAAGAGCTTATTAAGCATAAAATAGATACCGAAGGTCGATTAAACGGGTTACTACATCAAGATGAAAATATGTACTTTCTGGATTCTGGAAAACACTATTTTGGAAGCTATAATTTCAATTCGAAGACCTCAGAAATATTAACAACAGATATTGGACATGGGGATGGTATTGTTAGATTAGAAAATGGAGATTTCATTGTTTCTAGCTGGATGGGTGAGATTTTTTATATTGATTCAACTAATTGGAAAAAAATTCAATTGCTAGATACTAGAGAAAAAGCTATTAATTCTGCAGATATTGATTATATACCAGAAACTCAAATGTTACTGGTACCTACCTTTTTTAATAATCGGGTTATGTGTTACAAGCTCGATTTGTAATTTAAAACATACGTACGCTATTTAGCGATTAATTATAAATGCTTTGCTAAAAGAATTAGTCCCAGAAGTAATGTGTATAAAATAGTTTCCGTTAGTAATATTTGGATTTAGCTTTAATCCAACCTTATTTGGCGATTCTTTTAAAAGGTTTTTTTCAATTTGTACTGGATGACCTAAGGTATCATAAATAATAACATCAACAGCGTTTGTTAAATTACCATTGAAAGTTATTGTAAGGTTAGATTTTACTGTAGGATTTGGGTAAACATAGCCAGAAACAGTTTCATCTATAAGAATATCTTCGACCGATAAATAACCAGGAAATGTAATTTCGAATTTTGGAAGATTGGCATTCCAATTGTTTTCTGCTTCAATACTATCAAAAAATTGAGGTGTTATATGGGTTTTAGACCATTGATAAGCATCATCAATCATAGAGTTAAGTATTGCTGGGTACTGAGCGCTTAAATTATTGGATTCTCCTTTGTCATTATCAATATTGTATAGACGCCACACACCATTACCAGTCGTATAAGCTTTCCATTGGTCACGTCTTATACCTACATTATTAATCTTTTTATGTCTCATGGCAAATATAGATTCACCAGCACGGGCATTTGTATTAATAATAATATTGTTTAAAATGTCTTTACCGTCTATTTCCTTACCATTCGGAATTGATGCTCCTGCTAGATTAACAAACGTAGGATATAAATCTAAAGAAGAAACAGGGTAGTCATAACTTGCACCAATCGGAATATTGCCATCAGGCCAATGCATGAACATGGGTACCCGAAAACCACCTTCGTAAGTGTCTCCTTTAGCACCTCTTAAAGGAGCATTGTTGGCCATACCAGTATTGTCCAATCTACCGCCATTATCACTTAGAAAAACGATTAGAGTGTTATCCAATTCATTAGCTGCGATTAATGCATCTACAATATTTTTTATACCTCTATCAACGGCATAAACCATAGCCGCATATTGTTTTCTTCTATCATTAGAATATGAAAATGAATAGGGTGGATTTGTTAATATATTTTCATCTGATGTTTTGGATTGAATCGGAGAGTGTGGCGCATTGTAGGACATAAACAAAAAAAATGGATCACTGTCATTGGTCTCGGCATCTTGAATAAAAGCAACACCTTTATCAGAAAATAAATCTGTAATATATTCATTGGCAGGCTCATTAGCAAGCCCTCCATTTTCTCGTAAATCTCTATTGTAGGCTCCATTAAATCCACCGTTTGCAGCTGTTTTGGTAAAATAATTATGTCCTCCAGTTAGCATACCGTAGAAATAATCGAAACCGCGTGAATTTGGTTGATGTGCTGCCGATTGGCCAAGATGCCATTTACCAATTAAAGCGGTATTATACCCTGCATCTTGTAAAACCTTACTAAAAAAAGTTTCGTTTGTATCAACTCCTAAAACATATTCATTATCATTCAAATTATATTGGGCGCCTATTTTATGGGGGTATCTACCTGTCATTAAACCAGCGCGACTTGGCCCACAAAAAGGATGTGTTACATAAGCTGAGGTGAAAATAGTTCCGTTATCTGCCAAAGCATCAATATTTGGAGTCGCTATGTCTGTGCCCCCATTAAAGCCAACATCTGCATAGCCTAAATCATCTAATAAAATAAAGACAATATTAGGAGATTGACTTATGCCTTGGAAATGACTAATAATTAATAATGTAATTGTAGTAAATAATGGGGTAATTTTAAAAAGTGATTTCATAACAAATCGGTTTTTTCAATATATAAGCATATATTTTTCTAGGTTTATACAAAAAAAACATATTTTGATTATTAGATGTAATTATGAATTACCCATAAATTATCGAAATTTACCCATTGTTACTTGTTTTAACCCATATTCTACATTAGAAAGTCTATTACAGATTGAAATTATTGCAAAATTTATCGTTTTACTGTATTTTTTAACTTAACTCTAGAAAGTACTCTATTAGAAATTAAAAAGCACTAGATTTTATTGCATTTTTCACTTTTCATTTCGACATTCTTAATGCATAATGTGGGTTGAATAAATGTACTGGTATTGTTTGTAGAAATAAAAGAGATATAAACAGTTAGGTGTAGAATTTGATCACTGTTTCTCCTCAATATACATCTGACGTACTTTTTTCATAAGCTCAGAAGAATATACAAAGTCTGTAACTACTTCATTATCTGTTTTGAAAATGGTTTTATTAGAACCTTCCCAAGCTTTTAGTCCGTCTTTTAAAAACACGATTTTTTCACCAATCTCCATAACAGAATTCATGTCATGTGAATTAATGACCGTTGTAATTTGGTACTCGTCGGTAATCTCTTGGATAAGGTTGTCTATAACAATAGCAGTCTTGGGATCTAACCCAGAATTAGGTTCATCACAAAACAAGTATTTAGGATTGTTTACGATGGCTCTAGCTATAGCAACCCGTTTTTGCATACCTCCAGAGGCTTCGCTAGGCATTTTATTATGGGCTTTGTCTAAATTAACACGTTTTAACACAAAATCGACACGATCTTCCATTTCGCTTTTGCTTTGTTCAGTAAACATTTGCAGGGGAAACATCACATTCTCTGCAATGGTCATAGAATCAAATAAAGCACTCCCTTGAAATACCATACCAATTTCAGCACGTAGATTACGTTTTTCATCTTCGGTTAATTGCGAAAATATTTTTCCATCATATGCAATAGAACCTTCTTCGTAATCAAATAAGCCTAACAAGCATTTAAGAAAAACAGTTTTTCCAGAACCACTTTGTCCGATTATAAGATTTGTTTTTCCTTTTTCAAAGCTTGTGCTAATGCCTTTTAAAACTTCAACACCATTAAACGATTTATGTAAGTTTTTTACTTCTATCATGAGCCTAGCATCATATCAGTTAATATATAATTTAACAGAATTATTACAACCGATGTCCAAACAAAAGATGTGGTGCTTGCTTTTCCAACCTCAAGAGCGCCGCCTTTCATATAATAACCGTGAAATGAAGGGATTGTAGCAAGAATAAATGCAAATACAAAAGTCTTTATAAAAGAATAAATTACATGAAAAGCTTCAAAATCGGTTTGGATTCCTAAAACATAATCCTCTAATGAAGTGTAACCACCAAAAACACATGCTGCCATACCACCAAGAATCCCTAAAAACATCCCTATAGCAATAGCAAAAGGGTATAAAAGTAAAGCAATTGTTTTGGGCAGAACTAGATAATTTAATGAGTTTATGCCCATAACTTCTAAAGCATCTATTTGTTCGGTAACACGCATCGTGCCTATGCTGGACGTTATAAAAGAACCAACTTTTCCAGCCATTATTATAGAAGTAAAGGTAGGAGCAAATTCTAATATAATAGATTGTTTGGTAGCAAATCCAACTAAATATTTAGGAATAAGTGGGTTGTTTATATTTAAGGCGGTTTGAATCGTTATAACACCACCAACAAAAAAGGAAATAAATGCTATAATACCGAGCGAACCTATAACTAAATCATCAATATCTTTAAATATTAATTTCTTCATCACAGACCATTTAGTTGGCTTGCGAAACATCTCAACTATCATTAAAAAATAAGCACCAATGTTATGAAGGTATGTCATATAAAAATTTGTTAGTGCTAAAGTAAAAAAAAGTTGATGGTATTTAACCTTAATTTTAAATTTTGATGTTTTAAAATCTTTATTTTTGAACATTAGAAATAAAACCGTTATGTTAAAAAATATATTTTTACCCCTCTTAGTTTTCTTTTTTTCTATGTCTTGTAAGGCACAAAACACTAAAAAAGAAAACATTGCCACTCATACAGTAATTGAGTCGAACCCAAAATTAGTTGTAGGCATTGTAGTAGACCAAATGCGATACGATTACTTAACACGATTTTATAATAAGTTTGGTGAAGGTGGTTTTAAACGTATGGTAAATGAAGGTTTTAATTGTAAAAACAATCATTTTAATTATATACCAACCTATACAGGACCAGGTCATACGTCTATTTATACAGGAACAACTCCAAAGTATCATGGTATTATTGGGAATAATTGGTATGATAAAGAAATTAAAAAAATGGTGTATTGTGCTGGAGATGGTTCTGTTCAGTCTGTTGGTACTAAAAATACAGCAGGTCAAATGTCTCCTCACAGAATGAAAACATCAACATTTCCTGATGAGAATAGATTGTTTACTCAAATGAGAGGTAAAACTATAGGCATTTCAATTAAGGATAGAGGCGCTATTTTACCTGCAGGTCATACGGCGAATGCAGCTTATTGGTTTCATGGCAAAGATGAAGGTCATTGGATTTCAAGTTCATTTTATATGAATGATTTACCAAATTGGGTAAAAGATTTCAATGCATCCGATGCCGCAGAATCTTATTTTAAAGTTTGGAATACTTTATATAACATTGATTCGTATGTAGAGAGTGGAAGCGATTTAAATACATTTGAGGGTGGCTTTAAAGGAAAAGAAACGGCAACGTTTCCTTATGATTTAAAGGCATTAAAAAAAGAAAATGGAGGCTTTGATATTTTAAAATCTACAGCCTATGGCAATAGCTTAACTACAGATTTCGCTCTGGCAGCATTAGATGGAGAACAATTAGGTAAAGATGCTATCACAGATGTTTTAGCAATTAGTTATTCTAGTACAGATTATATTGGACATAACTTTGGCGTAAACTCAAAAGAAATTGAAGATACTTATCTACGATTAGATAAGGATTTAGAAAGACTATTCTCCATTCTTGATACCAAAGTAGGAAAAGGAATGTACACCGTGTTTTTAACAGCAGACCATGGAGCAGTAGATGTACCTGCGTATTTACAGTCTGTTAAAATTCCAGCAGGATATTTAAAGAACTCCGAACGCAAAGAAAAATTCCAGAAATTTCTAAAAGATACTTTTGAAACAACAGATATTTTGGAAAACATTAGTAACAATCAAATTTTCTTAAATAGAGAAAGAATAAAAACCTTAGGATTAAATTTAAGTGATGTCCAAGATGCTATTGTGAATGAACAAATAACGTACAAGAATATTTCAAAAGCTTATACGGCAACAACAATGAGTTCTGTCGATTTTACTACTGGAGTTGAAGTGCTATTACAAAATGGATTTAATCAAAAAAGATCGGGAGATATATTATTAGTAGATGACCCAGCTTATATTTCTTATGGGAAAACAGGATCTACGCATGGTAGTGGGTTAAATTACGATACACATGTACCACTTTTATTTTTCGGAAAAGGCATAAAAAAGGGGCAGACCTATCAAAAAACAACAATAACTGATATTGCTCCAACCATGTCTGCGCTTTTAAGTATTAGTTTCCCAAATGGAACAACAGGACAACCACTAGAGTTTGTTTTAGATTAGTATGAATAAAAAGATAATTTACTCACTAGTAGCAATCCTTATTGTTTTTGGGATATATGGCTACGAGTATTTTTTAGAGGAAGAAGCAACAATTCAGATTGTTGAAACTGGTAAAGAAGTTAAAAATAATACAAATGAATATTTTTTACCTACCAGTACTACAGGTCAAATAATTCATCATGAGGGGTACTCATTGTCTTATAGTGAACCACATGAGCAGGCAGAGTGGGTTGCCTATGAATTAAAAAAATCCCATTTATCAAATAGTAATTTTAAACGCCCTTATTTTGAAATAGATAAAGCGGTAAAAACAGGTGCGGCACACTGGAGGAGTTACAAAAATTCTGGGTATGACCGCGGACATTTGTGTCCAGCAGGAGATAAGCGGTACAGTAAAATAGCTCATGATGAAACATTTTTAACAAGTAATATCAGCCCGCAAGAGCACCAATTTAATTCTGGTATTTGGAACAAACTAGAACAGAAAGTACGCTATTGGGCAAGGAAATATGATGGTGTTTTTGTAGTTACAGGAGGTGTTTTAAAAGGAGAAATGGATGCTATAGGTAATGATGAGGTATCCGTTCCAAATCAATTTTATAAAGTATTAATCGATAATAATTCTGGTAAAACAAAAATGATAGCGTTTTTAATGCCGCATAAAAAGTCGAATGCTCCATTATATGAATTTGTTGTTTCTGTAGATACTATTGAAGCTTTAACAGGAATAGATTTCTTTCCCCAATTAGATGATACTTTAGAAACTCAACTTGAATCTTCAAGTAGTTATAAAGGCTGGAGTTTTAATTAACGTACTAATAGTATTAAAATATTATGAATCAAAATGTTAGCTGTCTAACATTTTGATTTTTTTTTGTCATTTAGTTTTACAAAAGTTAATTAATCAATAAATAATATTATGAAGAAACAACGACTTTTAAGCCGTATTGGATTACCAGTCCAATATGCTGGAAATGTATTTTTGATTGTTCTCTTTTTGTTAATGAATTCTAATTTGGATGCTCAGCAAGAAAAGCGAGGTAGGTATCTAGATGGAGGAAAAATTAGCACAAAAGATAATACGATAATTTGCATTGATGGAAACTCAACGCCTATAAATGTATATTTAAAAGGGGATAGAGGTAAAAAGAAGCAATGGATTATTACAGATGCTAAAAATAATATTTTAGCCTTACCAAAAGCACCTCCGTTCGATTTTGAGAATGCAGGAGCTGGTGTTTGTAAAATTTGGAACATATCATATTGGTGGTATGTTAGGAATTTAAAAGTGGGGAAGAATCTATCAAAATTAAGAGGTTTGTATGACTTATCCAATTCGATAGAAGTAATAAGAAACGAACCAAAAGGAGGTACCTTAACAGGCGGGCCATTTGAGTTTACGGTTGGTGATGGTATCGCCGATAATATTCCAGAAGGCGCCATAACTTTAGAAGGCAATACAGGAGGAAACTCACAATGGGTCGTAACAGATGCAGATGGCAATATCTTAGGTTTGCCACCGAGCCCATATGTTGTAGATTTTGATGGAGCAGGACAGGGAACCTGTTTGGTATGGCATTTAAGTTTTGATGGTGACATTGAAGGTGCAGAAGCAGGAAAGAATGCCTCCGAATTAGTAGGTTGTTATAGTTTGTCGAATCCTATTGAAGTTATTAGAAACAATACGAAAGTCGATGGCGGTACCCTAACTGGCGGACCGTTTGAATACTGTGTAGGTGACGGAGTAGCTGATAATATTCCAGAAGGTACCATAGTATTAGAAGGCAATTCAGGAGGAAACTCGCAATGGGTCGTAACAGATGCAGATGGCAATATCTTAGGTTTGCCACCGAGCCCCTATGTCGTAAACTTTGATGGAGCGGGACAAGGAACTTGTTTGGTATGGCATTTAAGTTTTAACGGAGATGTTGAAGGCGCAGAAGTAGGAAAGAACGCTTCGGATTTAGTGGGTGATTATGACTTGTCAAATCCTATTGAAGTAGTAAGAAACGAACCAAAAGGTGGTGTCTTAACAGGTGGGCCATTTGAGTTTACGGTAGGTGATGATATCGCTGATAATATTCCAGAGGGCTCCATAACTTTAGAAGGCAATTCAGGAGGAAACTCGCAATGGGTCGTAACAGATGCAGATGGCAATATCTTAGGTTTACCACCGAGCCCATATGTTGTGGATTTTGATGGAGCAGGACAGGGGACATGTTTGGTATGGCATTTAAGTTTTGATGGTGACATTGAAGGTGCAGAAGCAGGGAAGAATGCCTCCGATTTAGTAGGTTGTTATAGTTTGTCGAATCCTATCGAAGTTATTAGAAACAATGCGAAAGTCGATGGCGGCACCCTAACTGGCGGACCGTTTGAATACTGTGTAGGTGACGGAGTAGCTGATAATATTCCAGAAGGCGCCATAACATTGGAAGGCAATACGGGATCAAACTCGCAATGGGTTGTGACAGATGCAGATGGTAACATCTTAGGTTTGCCACCAAGTCCTTATGTCGTAAACTTTGATGGAGCGGGACAAGGAACCTGTTTAGTATGGCATTTAAGTTTTAACGGAGATGTTGAAGGCGCAGAAGTAGGAAAGAACGCTTCGGATTTAGTGGGTGATTATGACTTGTCAAATCCTATTGAAGTAGTAAGAAACGAACCAAAAGGAGGTACCTTAACAGGCGGGCCATTTGAGTTTACGGTAGGTGATGATATCGCCGATAATATTCCAGAAGGTGCCATAACTTTAGAAGGCAATTCAGGAGGAAACTCGCAATGGGTCGTAACAGATGCAGATGGCAATATCTTAGGTTTACCACCGAGCCCATATGTTGTGGATTTTGATGGAGCAGGACAGGGAACTTGTTTGGTATGGCATTTAAGTTTTGATGGCGACATTGAAGGCGCGGAAGCAGGGAAGAATGCCTCTAATTTAGTGGGCTGTTATAGCTTGTCAAATCCAATTGAAGTTATCAGAAATGATAAAGTAGAGCCAGTATGTGACGTTAATGGCGGGCATATCAAAGCTGGAGGGTTATACTTATTTTGTGAAGGAGATGGTAATGATGATTTTGCAACAGGAATTAAGTTGCATAATGATAAAGGATATAATTCACAATGGGTCGTTACTGACGTTGAAGGTAATATTCTAGGACTACCACCAACACCTGATGCTGTTAATTTTGATGGCGCAGGACCTGGGGTTTGTTTAATCTGGCATTTGAGTTTCAATACCGTTAGTGGAGCCGAGAAAGGAAATAACGCCTTTACAGATTTGTCTGGTTGTTATGATTTATCGAACCCAATACCAGTTTTTAGATTTCCATCCGATAGCGGTATTTGTGATTTGATAAATTATACGAATCATAATAAAAGTAAATCTGTTACAGTTTCGATGCATCCTAATCCAGCTAGAAATAATTTGAAAATTGATCTATCTGAAATTGACGATGAAGATGTTACAGTGAAAATTTACAATTTTTCTAGTGTAGAGGTTATTAAGAAATCTGTTAACCTTAAATCTAAGTATGATAAAACTATTAACGTTAATGTTAGTTCATTGCCACAAGGGCTTTATCTAGTTAGTGTTACGAATAAAGATCATTCTATTAAGACAGTTAGAAGACTACTTGTAGAATAAAAATTTTAAGTTGTGTTAATGGTACAAAAGAAGTTAGCTAAAAAAAGGTTAGCTTCTTTTGTTTTTTAAAAACAAGGTATTTTTTATACCCTTCCAACGTAAATCACGAATGAATATGCCTTCTTCCTCTGATACCAAATATGAAACTTTACTTTTTTTAGCTTTTAAATAGCCAGACATATAATCCTTAAATAAAGCAAAGCTTCTCTTTTTGTAAGCTAATTTCATAGCCGAAATTAGAGTAATCATAAATCCATAACGCATTTTGTACATAGCTTCTCCCTGTAAATATTTTGAAGCTTTATTATAACTTGCACCAGTTGGTTTTAGATGTTTAACTTTTAATGATTCATCAGTTAAAATGTCCCAATTATAAAATTTAGCTAGTAACTCATCAACGGTATCCCAACCCATGGAAGGTTTGAGTTTTCCTATTTGAAGAAAGCATTTTTTTCTGTAGGCTTTTAAGGCACCGCGAATATGATCTTTTCGTGTTAAGTTTTCTAAAACCCAGTGATTATTCTTTTCTATATAACAGAAGCCTGAAACCATCCCTAGCTTTTCATTTTTCTTGTAATGATTAGATAGTTGTTCTAAATAATTATTTGGAAAAATGAGATCGGCATCGAACTTGCAAATCACATCGTAATCATCATCTAAAGCATCATATCCTTTGTAAAAGGCATTTATGATTTTTGAACCAGGCAAATGTTTATTAGATGATTTAGAATTTATTAAATGAATCCAATCGTGTTTTTTTGCATAAACATCAACAATACTCTGTGTGTTATCCGTAGAATTATCATTTACAACTACCAAACGTTTTGGTTCTAAAGATTGATTAACCAAAGAGTCTAAAGTAGCCCCAATAGAGCTTTGCTCGTTATGGGCAGGAATGATTATGTAAAAATTCATAGATCTAGTTCATTAACTTACAAATATCTTTATTTTTGTTTTGTAATATGGATATTTTTGAAAGAAACATTTTCGTTGTCATTGTTTCCTATAACGGAGAAAAGTGGCTTGTTAAAAATTTAGAAAGTTTAAAACAATCGCTATTCCCTATCAAAGTTATTGTGATTGATAATAATTCTTCAGATAGTACTGCTGAGATCGTAAAATCATTTCCTGATGTACAATTAATTTTAAGTAAAGAAAACCTAGGGTTTGGAAAAGCTAATAACTTAGGGATTAAAACCTCATTAGAACAAGGTGCCGATTATGTTTTTCTTTTAAATCAAGATACATGGATATACCCTGAAACTTTCGGAAATTTGATTAAAGTTGCTGAGCTTAATGAAAATTATGGTATTTTAAGTCCACTTCATTATTCAAGAGATGAAAATGTATTGGATGAAAATTTTAAAACCTTTTGGAATAGAAAAACAGATACTATTTCAGAGAATGTAGATGAAGTCCCTTTTGTAAATGCAGCAGCTTGGTTAATTTCTAAGCAGGTTATTGAAAAAGTGGGATACTTTGAACCCATGTTTAATCACTATGGTGAAGATCGAAATTATGTAGATAGAGTGCGGTTTCATCGTTATAAAATTGTTATTGTAAAAGATGCTAAAATTTGTCACGATAGGGAGATTAGGAGGAATTTTAACAAAGACAGTATCCAGTCTAAATATAAGATTTTAGGCGAGATTTTAAACATTAATTACTCCGTATTTAAAGCGTATTTAAAAGGTTTACAATCCGTTTTTGGATTGCCTAAATATTTTTATAAGTATTATACTTTGCGCCAAGTTTTACAATTATTTTTTAAGTTGAGTATCTATTATTTGATGCTAAAGGTGAATACCTTCAGTATTTTAAAAAAACGGAGAGGTTATAAAAGATGAAAAATACGAGTGAACAAAAGCAAGTATTTTGGTTTACTATAATTAATTATTTGGGTATAGCCATAGGTATTATATCTACAGTTTTTATATACCCCAAAGACAAAGCATTTTTAGGTATTTTTCGTTATATCTATGCCATTGCAGGATTATTATTTCCAATAATGATATTTGGTGCTGGACAAGCATTAATTAATTTTTATCCTACAGCTAGTGAGCACAACCAAAAGAAGTTATTTAAATATGGTATAGCTACCATATTAACAATAAGTAGTGTTCTTTTTTTGGGTATGCTATTAGTAGATGCTTTTTTTATAATAGAAAATTATAAATATGTTTATTATGCCTTTCCTATAGGTGTGTCATTAGCTTTTATAGAACTATTTAAACGTCAGGCAACAAACATTAATAAATTGTCTATACCTACCTTATTTGAAAAAATAATACCCAAAATAGCATTGCCTACAGTGTTTATTTTGTTATTATCAGGATTTTTTGAAGTTGAAGGAGGCTTAGTAGCTCTGGTTATCTCTTATTTTATTCTTTTAGGCTGTTTATCCATATATATATTTAAACATTATAGAGTTAATTTAGACTTTAGTTTTAAATCACTCTTTTCACAGGTGTCTAGGAAAGAGTATTACAAGTATAGTTTTTATGCTTTTTTGGGGAGTTTTGGGTCTTTTTTAGCTTTTCGCCTGGATACGCTAATGATTCCTGAATTTCTTTCTTTTGAAGCCAATGGGACCTATAGTATTGGGGTTATTTTAGCTTCAGTAATAGCAATTCCGGCAACAGGGGTGTTTTCAATTTATGCGCCATTAGTCTCTAAATATATAAAGCATCAAGATCTTGATATGCTCGGTAGGAAGTATGTTGAAAACGCTAAACTCTTATTTTTTGTTGGAGCTATTCTTTATGGGGCCATTGTTTTAGGGATAAATTCGTTTTTTAAATTATTGCCAACATATGATAAATTAGTTGATACTATACCTATTATCTTCATTTTAGGAGCTAATGTTTTATTTAATATGTCTACAGGTTTTAGTTCTGAGATTATTTCGTATTCTAAGTATTATAAGACTAACATTGTTTTAATCTTAATTTTAGTGATTTTAAATGTTGGATTGAATTTATACGTCTTAATTCTAACAGATTATGGAATCATAGGAGTGGCTTGGGCTTCATTTATTGCCATGACAGCTTTTAATCTCTTCAAGATATTTTATATCTATAGTAAATTTAAAATATTACCTTTTGATAAAGGGTATTTTCATCTATTTGTAATAACTCTTTTTGTGGGAACGGTTTTTTATTGGATACCAGAAATACAGAATAATGTTGTTAATATATTAGTAAAGTCATGCACGTTTATTTTGGCGATGGTTTACATCGTTTTTAAGCTTAAGTTAATCTACGCTCTGAATTATTGGATAGATAAAATTTTTAAAATCAAAGCGTAAGACATGCTTATTGTTCCTTGTATTAATTAATGCTTATAAACAATAGCATTAATATTCATACCGGCTCCAACGCTTGCAAAAATAACAATATCACCTTTACTTATTTTTTGATTTTGCATAGCTCCTTTTAAAATCATGTCATATAAAGTAGGTACAGTTGCAACGCTAGAATTTCCTAATTTTCCGATGGTCATAGGCATAATATTTTCTGGCATATCTAAGTTATGTAATTTATAGAAACGCTTTACTATAGCTTCATCCATTTTTTCATTGGCCTGATGAATAAGTATTTTTTTTACATCTTTTATGGCAATACCACTTTTTTCAAGACATGATTTCATTGCTAAGGGAACGTTGTTTAATGCAAACTCGTAAATCTTTCTACCGTACATTTTTATATATCGACGCTTTTCATTTATATCATGGTTATTAGTTTCGCCAAAATAAATAAAATGAGCTTCATTCAATGTGAAGGTAGCGGTCTCATGAGCAATAATACCCCCTGGTTCGTTGGTGTTTTCAATAACTACAGCTCCAGCACCATCGCTATAAATCATAGAGTCTCTATCGTGCTTATCAATGATTCTAGAAAGGGTTTCAGCACCGATAACCAGGCACTTTTTGGCAATACCGGATTTTATAAATGCATTTGCTTGAATAACACCTTCTATCCATCCGGGGCAACCAAATAAAAGATCGTACCCAACACATTTTGAATTCTGAATTTTTAAAAGATGTTTAACTCTAGAAGCGATACTTGGTACAGTATCACTTTGTTCGGTATTGTGTTTAATATCGCCGTAATTATGAGCAACAATGATATAATCTAAATCTTCTTTATTGATTTGTGCGTTTTCAATAGCTTTTTCAGCAGCAAAGAAAGCGATATCAGATGTGTTTAAATCAGGCGTCGCATAGCGTCTTTCTTTAATGCCTGTTATAGCTTTAAATTTTTCTACTATAACTTCATTTGGAGAATTAATAACAGAACCATCAGTATTTAAAAATTCATGTTCATAAAAATCCTCATTCTTTTCAATGGTTTCCGGAATATAACTTCCTGTTCCCGTAATCTTAATATTCATGAGAGAAAAATTTGCCTTTAATTATTTGTAGTATAAGTAACCGAAACAAGGTACTCGTTTTTAATTAAAGGCAAATTTTGTTTTATTTTAATTTACGATGTTCAAAGACTATATTATGCCTCTGCATAGGCTTCAATAGGGATACAAGAACATATTAAATTTCTGTCTCCGTAGGCATCATCAACACGTCTTACACTAGGCCAAAACTTGTTATCTCTTACATATTCTAAAGGAAAGGCTGCGGCTTCACGAGAGTATGGGAAATACCATTCGTCTGATGTTATCATATCTAGTGTATGAGGCGCATTCTTTAAAACATTATTGTCATCATCTTTAGAAGCATTATCAATTTCCTTTTTAATGGAAATCATGGCATCACAAAACCTGTCAATTTCTGCTTTACTTTCACTTTCGGTAGGCTCAATCATTAAAGTGCCAGCTACAGGGAAAGATACTGTAGGTGCATGAAAACCATAATCCATCAAACGTTTAGCGATATCTGTTACTTCAATACCGTTGGCTTTAAATGGTCGGCAATCCACAATCATTTCATGGGCTGCACGTCCTCGTTCACCAGAATATAACGTATCAAAACTACCTTCTAAACGATGTTTAATATAGTTTGCATTTAAAATGGCAATTTTAGTAGATTCTCTTAGACCTTCTGCTCCTAACATTTTAATATAACCGTACGATATTAAACAAGCTAGTGCAGATCCAAAAGGGGCTGCCGAAATAGCTGTAATTGCATCTTTACCTCCAGTTTTAATAATGGGGTTTCCAGGTAAAAACGGTACGAGTTGTTTTGCAACACAAATAGGTCCAACTCCGGGACCTCCACCACCGTGAGGGATAGCAAATGTTTTATGTAAATTTAAATGACAGACATCAGCACCAATATTGCCAGGATTTGTTAGTCCTACCTGTGCATTCATGTTAGCGCCATCCATATAGACTTGTCCGCCATTATCATGAATAATTTGAGTAATCTCTTTAATAGCAGATTCATAAACACCATGTGTAGATGGATATGTTACCATTAAAGCAGATAAATTATCTTTATGTAATTCTGCTTTTTCACGTAAATCATCTACATCAATATTACCTTCTAAAGTCGATTTTGTAACAATGACTTTCATACCAGCCATAACTGCACTAGCGGGGTTTGTACCGTGCGCAGATGACGGAATTAAACAGATATTTCTATGGTGATCACCGCGAGATTCGTGATACGCTTTAATAACCATAAGTCCAGCAAACTCACCTTGCGCTCCAGAATTAGGTTGTAAAGAAGTAGAAGCAAAACCTGTTATTTCTGTTAATTGATCTTCCAGTTCTTTTAAAACGGTTAAATAACCTTTAGCTTGTTTTAAAGGCGCAAAAGGATGAATATTCCCCCATTTAAACCAGCTAAGAGGTAACATTTCTGAAGCCGCGTTTAATTTCATAGTACAAGACCCTAAAGAAATCATGGAATGATTCAATGCTAAATCTTTACGTTCAAGAAATTTTATGTAACGCATTAATTCGGTTTCAGAGTGGTATGTATTAAAAACATCTGTTGTTAAGAAATCAGATGTTCTTTGTATAGATTCTGAAATATTATTAGCTTCGGTAACAGCCGAAATAGTAATAGTGTCCTTTTTAGCAGCTTCAGCAAAAACTGAAATTAAGTAATTAATATCTCTAATAGAAGTCGTTTCATTAATTGCTATAATAACAGTTTCTTTGTCTGGATAATATAAATTTACTTTTTTCTCCTTAGCTATTGCTTTTATTTTTTTAGCCTTTGTTTTTATTTGAAGGGTATCAAAATACGACGTATTGATTTGGTTATAGCCTAATGTCTTTAATGCATTGGCCAATTCAGAGGCTTTATTATGAACTTTATTGGCTATAAACTGTAAGCCTTTAGGACCGTGATATACAGCATACATACTCGCCATAACAGCTAGTAAAACCTGAGCCGTACAAATATTAGAAGTTGCTTTGTCTCTTTTTATATGTTGTTCGCGTGTTTGTAAAGCCATTCGTAAGGCTCTATTACCATTTTTATCTTTGGTAACTCCAATAATTCTACCAGGTAAATCACGTTTGTAAGCTTCTTTAGTTGCAAAGTAGGCTGCATGCGGACCTCCATAACCCATAGGAATACCAAAACGTTGTGTGGTACCAACAACAACATCAGCTCCAAATTTTCCAGGAGCTTCCAGTTTTATTAAACTAAGTATGTCGGCAGCAACAGCAACTTTAATTTGAGCATCATTTGCTTTGGCTATAAATGTTTTAATATCGGTTACCTGTCCATTTTTCCCTGGGTATTGCAATATGGCTCCAAAAAATTCTGACGAAAAATCGAAAGTGTCTTCATTACCTACAACTAATTCTATACCAATAGGGTTTGCTCTTGTTTGTAATAGCGATAAGGTTTGAGGTAATATATTTTCTGAAACAAAAAACTTATTGACCCCTGCTTTTTTCTGTTGACGATCACGAACAGCAAATAGCAAACTCATAGCTTCTGCAGCAGCAGTACTCTCATCAAGAAGTGATGCGTTTGCAATTTCCATACCAGTTAAGTCTATAACCATGGTTTGGAAATTTAAAAGTGCTTCTAACCTTCCCTGAGAAATTTCAGCTTGATAAGGTGTGTAAGCCGTATACCAACCTGGGTTTTCAAGAATATTTCTTTGAATTACGGCGGGTAAGATGGTTGGGTGATACCCTAGGCCTATATATGTTTTATAAGCTTTATTTTTCTTAGACAATTCATGAATATGAAGTAAATAGTCATGCTCAGTCATAGGGGCTTCTAAATTCAGTCCATTTTTTAAGCGAATATCATCTGGAATTGTCTCATAAATCAATTGATCTAAAGAATCAACACCAAGAGTTTTTAACATAAGGTTTTGGTCATTTTCTCTAGGACCAATATGACGCAATGCAAAAGCGTTTGTATTCATTAAAAGTAAAATTAATTATATAATTCGCAAAAATACATAATATTTTATGTGTTTTATTGCATAAAATGGAAAGTTTTTAACCATTTGAGAGCGTTATTAACACTTTGACTATTTTTACATTATGAAATTTATAAAACAACTTTTTAATTTCTATTTAAATAGTAGTATACATGTTGCCTTATCTGTTTTTTCGCTAACATGGATTACGCTTATAGAGTTTGACATTTCATATGATAGAAACATACTCTATTTTGTGTTTTATGCCTCAATAACCGGTTATAATTTTGTTAAGTATTTTGGAATCGCAAAGTTTCATCACAGAAGCTTGGCTAATTGGCTAAAACTGATTCAGGTATTTTCTTTTTTTAGTTTTCTTTTAATGTGTTATTACGCTTTTAAATTAAGTTCTATAACTTTAATTTGTATTGGCGGTTTTGCAGTTATCACATTTTTATATGCGATTCCTTTTCTACCTAAACGCTTTTTTTTGGATAAGCAGCATAATTTACGAAGCATTGGTGGTCTAAAAATTTATTTAATAGCCTTGATCTGGGCTGGTGTTACCGTGCTACTTCCTCTAATAAATAATAATTACGTTATAAGTATTGATGTTGTATTAACAACGATTCAAAGGTATCTTTTTATAATAGTTTTAATGTTCCCTTTTGAAATTAGAGATTTAAGGTATGATAGCTTAAAATTATCAACGATTCCTCAGAAAATAGGAATAAAGCCAACAAAAATAATTGGAAGTGTATTACTGCTCTTATTCTTCTTTTTAGATTTATTTAAAAGTGAAATAAATGAGATACAAATAATTATTTTAATAGTAATAACATGTGTTACACTATTATTTCTTGTGTTTTCTAAAATAGAACAAAGAAAAAGTTATAGTGCGTTTTGGGTAGAAGGAATACCAGTTTTTTGGCTAATACTATTGCTCTTATTCTATTAATCTAATCTGTAAGCTCTTTTAAAGCCTTTTCAAAATCTAGTCTCATGGATTCTTTATTTCTTTTATCTAAACATTCCACTTCAGAACTTTTTATAGCCTTAGTAAGCTTTGTATTGTTTTTTGTGTATTTTCTACAGGCTCTACAGTATAATAAATGTATGTTGAGCTTTATCATTTCCAATAAGGAAGCTTCTTTATATTGTGTTTTATCGCATACATGATTTGCATCATCACATGGAATAAAAATTTTACTCTTACTCATAATCAAAACCAATTTTCTTTTAGGCAATCTGCCATAGCTGTACGTGCTCTGTGAATGATTACCCAAAGGTTAGACGCAGTAATATTTAATTCATTACAAATTACTTCGGTTTCAAAACCTTGAATGGTTTTCATTTTAAAAACATCAGCTTGTTTTTCTGGTAATTTTCCTAAGCAGTTATGTATGGCATCACCTAATTCGCTATTTTGCATCGTGTCTTCTGCAGTTTTATCAAACGGATCTGCGACACGTTCTTCCAGCCAATCCCCTTCAGTCTCAGAGTCATCATTATAACTAATGCGGACCTCTGCTTTTCCTTTATTAGAATTTATTTTACGGTAATGGTCGATAATTTTTCGCTTTAAAATGGATATTAGCCAAGTACGTTCACTGGCTTCTCCTTTAAAGTTTTTCATTGATTTTAAACCAGCAAAAAAAGTATCTTGTACCAAATCCTGTGCAATTTCTCTATCGCTAACACGCGTAATAGTGTAGTTGTATAGGTAATCGGAATATAAATCGATCCATTGGTTAGGATTAATTTGATGATTGGGCATTGTCTAATCAATTATTTTGAGTTTCAAAAATAAGATAAAAAAATGACTTTTTAAATGTTTAGTAAATCGAATAGAGCACTTTCAATATTTGTATATTTAAAGGAGTACCCATTGTACAGTAACCGTTTTGGTATTACATTTCTACTTTTTAAAACTAGTTCAGTTTCTGTGCCAATAATTTTAGCACCAAATTCTAAGAAAGGTTTAGAGTGTGGTATTCCAAAATGAGGAGGTAAAACCTTTCTTAGGGATTTCATAAGCGTATTATTGTTTGTAGGTTTTGGAACACATAAATTAAAAATACCGCTTAGGTTTTTATGGTGTATTAAGAATTCAATGATTTTTGCGAAATCAAGTTGGTGAATCCAACTTACTTTTTGATTCCCGTTTCCTTGTTTTCCTCCCAATCCAAGTTTGGTTATTTTTTTTAGAGGAATTAATGCACCTCCATTTTTACCCAAAACAATTGAAGTCCGTAAAATAATTTTTCGCGTTTTAGGAGTTGTTATTGTATTAAATGCCTGCTCCCAAGATTTAGCAATATTCATGGAGAAATCATCTCCGATTTCTCCATGTTCTTCTGTCATCTCTTCATCCAAAGAATGTTTATAAATAGTTGCTGTTGATGAGTTCATCCAGATTTTTGGTGGATTTTCACAATGATTGATCGCTAGTCCGAGTAGATGTGTTGGATTGATTCTAGAATTATAAATCAATTTTTTGTTTTTTTCGGTGTATCTACAATCTACAGATTTTCCAGTAAGGTTTATAAGGCACTCTGTTTTTTCCAATTCTTTTGCCCATTCTCCTAAATCTTTGGCATTCCAGTAAATATCATTCTTACGTTTAGGGTATCTGGTTAATATTTTTACTAAATATTCTTTTTTAGTGAAATAGTCTTCCAAAATTTGTCCTAGAAACCCACTTCCACCCGCTATAATAATTGTTTTCATTGTTTTTGAATTAGGTAAGTTATGTAAACAAAATAACTAGCAATTAGCATTGGAATTATGAAAACACAAGCTATTAGTATTATATGACTGTCAATACTGTCAGTTTTTGATAGTACTAGAAGTGTGAACATAATAATCAATACGAAAGCGCAGTAGTATGTCATGTGCTTTCGAATGTTTTTATTATACACCTTTATATAGAATAAAATAATTATGGCTATTAATATTTGGGCAATTCCGAGTGCAAATTGAGCATACATACCGATTATAGCATAGTGTATAGTTAAATATGGTATGACAGTTATTAAATAAAAGAAACTATTAATATAATGAAGCGTTTTCATATTATTTGGGAGTTTTAAGTTGAGGTTTTGTTAATTTTAATGATTGTCGTGATTTACTTCTCCCTCTGAAGAAAAAGAATAAATTAATAAACAACATGACTCCTAAATAGATTGAAAAACCACCTATTTTTTTACTCAATATTTCAATAAGTGATTGGTAACTCATTCCATCTGCATTATAATAAGATATTTTAAGAATTAACATGGCCCATCCTATATTAATGAGGTAGAACCCAATTTCGAATAATTTATTGGTAGCTAAAGCAATGTCTTCTTTGCCTTTAAAAATGTCAATCATAAACAGCCTTCCGTTTTTAAAAAGCATTTTTGATACATAAATAGTTAGTAATACGACTATTGGTAAATAGACTAAATAACCGATAATGATTTTTGAATTTTCCATGATTTATTGTTTTAAAGATTTTGATTTTATTAAATATGTTAAGACGAAGACATTATTGTAATGTAAAACCGCCAAAAGAATTATGATTCTTCCTAGTGTTGTTGATAGAGTATTTATTACTTGATTTATTGATTCAAGTTGCTCCCAATATGCGATAGTAATTATTGCGTAACCGAGATTTACCAGATAGTACCCAATTAGCAATATATTGTTAATGTTGTTTGCTAAGGAGTAATTACCCTGGAAGATGTTTAATAGAAATACCTCACCATGTTTGTAAAATAACCAACCAATTTTAATAGTAATGAAGAAAATTATAGGAAGATAGATGCTATATGTGAGAATATTATAATTCATTTCAATATTATTAAACTTTCAGAAATTATTGAAAGTGTGGTTTAAATTTTTTTATTTGATAAGTTTAAGTAAAGATTTAGTAATCCAGTTATGTTCTTGATTAACAATTTTATTCATCATAGTATCTGCTGTTTCTGCTAGATCATGTAGTGCTTTGGTTTGTTTAATAAGTTCTTTTGTTTTTTCTGTGCCATCATCTTTAATGGAACTAACATTTTTCAATATTTTTATTACAGGTTTAATTTCTCTTCTACTTCGTTCTTTAGCAATGTGTCTTGCCAATTCCTGTACATCTTTTTCAGTAGTAAAAAATTCTTTACGCTCACCGGGAACTAGCTCTTTTGTAACGATGCCCCAATCCATAAGCTGACGTAAGTTCATACTGGTATTACCACGAGAGATTTTTAGTTCTTCCATGATTTCTTCCATGGATAATGGCTTGGTAGAAATAAAAAGAAGCGATTGTATTTGAGCCATCGCTTTATTTATGCCCCATAATGTCCCTAAGCTTCCCCAGGTACTTATAAATTTATCTTTTGCTTCTTGGTATTCCATAGCACAAAGATATAAATAATTTCTAAACTTTCAATAATTATTGAAAGTTTATTTTAAAACTTAATTTAAAAGAGCTGATTTCTTTGTGTCTACAGATTAAAAACTAACCAATTCTCGGTTATATTTATTTTTATATGCAACAGGTGTTAAGCCCGTAAATCTCTTAAATAAGGATCTAAATGCTTTAGTATCTGAATATCCTACAGAAAACATTACCTCGTTTATTGTGTTTTGTGTAGATTCTAAAGCGTTTTTAGCAGCTTCAACCTTAACACGTTGAATATATTCTAAAGGTGTATTTGCAGTTGCTTTTTTAAACCGTCTTATAAAGTTACGTTGACTCACCGCCAACATGTCCGATAATTGTTCTACAGAAACCTTTTCGGTAACATTATTCTCTATAAATAACTGTGCTTTTTGTATTAGGGTGTCGGTATGGTCCTTTTGACCTCTAAAAATGGCAAACTGGTTTTGATTATCCCTGCTAATATCAATTTCGAAAAGTTTGGATACATAAACAGCAGCTTCCTGTCCACAATATTTGTGAACCAAATGTATGATGAGGTTTAAAAATGAGTAAGCACCACCACTGGAATAAATACCTTCTTGGTCTGTAACTATTTTTTCTGGTAGTACATCAATTTTTGGATACATCTGTCGGAACAGGTCAATCCCTGCCCAATGTGTAGTAGCTTGTTTATGGTCTAACAACCCGGTTTCTGCTAATAGAAAAGCACCAAGGCATAAACTTGCCACTTCTGCATGATGTTTATTGCGTTGTTTTTTAATCCATGGAATAAACTCATAATTAGTTTTAATGCCATCAGTAATCCATTCTGGTCTAACGGCTGAAATTATGATAAGATCTGTTTTAGAAATATCATGTATGGTAGCATCACAGTGTACTGAAAATGCACCATCATATAGTACCGTGTTTTTATCTAGACCAACAAGGTTAATATCAAAGAAAGGCTGTTCACTTTTTCCAGATTGTAGAATGAAATCATTCACACTTTTAAAAATTTTATAAGGTCCGACAACACTACTTAGAATGGTGTTAGATTTTGGAACCAATATGCTTACATGTTTCATTGGTAAATGTCTTAATGATTATGATTTTAAAAGTAATATTAAATTTTGTCATAATCAACACCTTAAAGTGTCGTATTTGACCTCTGAAAAAATGTATTCATTTTATAATTTTGAAAACACCTATAAACATTCTAATGGAAGCAAAACGCTATTTTGAAGCTATAAGAGTTCGATTTTGTTCTAACCACGAAAACATAACCGTAGGTAAAATGATGCGTTCAGAAGCGATACATTATAAAGGGAAGGTGTTTGCGTTTTTTTCTACTAAACAGAACATGGTGTTTAAACTAGGAAAGGGTTTTAATGTTGAAGCCATCGATGTACCATTAGAAGTGTTTAGTCCTTTCAAAAATAAAAAACCTATGTCCGGTTGGTACCAATTGGGAGTTGAATATAAAGATTCCTGGGAGTTTTTAACAAATCTAGCATTAGATATAATACATCAAGACAAATGATAACAAAAGCGTATACCGAATTTTTTAAAGAGTTGAACGAGAATAATAATAAAGAATGGTTTCATACCAATAAGAAACGTTATGAAAATGATGTTAAGGGGCCTTTTTTAGAGTTGCTTTCAGAATTACTTCCTATGCTCCATCAATGGGATAATCGAATTCTAACTGATGAAAAGAAAGCTTTGTTTAGGATAAATAGAGATGTGCGATTCTCAAAAGATAAAACACCTTATCATACAATCTTTAAAGCTGGATTTTCTCCTAATGGCAAAAAGTCTATGCTACCAGGGTATTATTTGGGCATTAGTGCAGATTCGATTCACGTTGGAGGTGGGCTTTTTAATGTTAAACCACCGGAATTAAAAGCAGTAAGAAATCATATTGCTAATCATACTGATGATTTTTTGGCAATAACAACGGCAAAAGAATTTAATGACTGCCTGGGAGCTTTAAAAGGAGACGTTTCTAAACGTATTGATAAAGCTCATGAAGCTGTAGCAAATAAAACGCCATTGATATACAATAAACAGTTTTATGCGATGTCTGATCTTTCTTTGAAAGACTATTATAATTCTCCTAATCTAAAAGATGCTATTACAAAGCATTTTAAAGCTATTAGGCCTTTGAATGAATTTTTAAATGCCGCATTTTAAAACAGTATTATACAAATTAAATTATTAACTATAAATTCAATCAAAATTATGACAACACAAGAAGTTGCAGGACAGTTAGTGAATTATTGCAGACAAGGACAGTTTGCTGAAGCTATTCAAAATTTATACGGACAAAACATTGTCAGTGTAGAACCAGATGGAGCACCTGTTAAAGAAACTAAAGGATTAGATGCGGTTATTGCCAAGGGCCAACAATTTAATGATATGGTAGAGGAAATTCATGGTATGGAAATTTCTGATCCTATTGTAGCAGATAAATTCTTTTCATGTACTATGAAAATGGATGTCACATTTAAAGGGTCACCTCGAACCAATATGCATGAGGTTTGCGTTTATAAAGTAGAAGATGGCAAAATAGTAAGAGAAGAGTTCTTTTTTACGCCTATGCAACATGGGTAGAAATTGAGAGGTCTAGAAAGTTAAAGAGAACTGTCATTACGAGGAGAGAATCGACGTGGTAATCTTTTGAATCGAATCTAAAATTAAACAGATTGCCACGCCTTTTGCAAAGTCTCGCAATGACGAATTACTTTCTAGACCTCTAATAGCATTATTTCAACAACCCAGCACGCTTTAATAGGGCTTCGGGCCTAGGTTCTTGACCTCTAAAACGCTTGTAAAGTGTCATAGGGTTTTCTGTTCCACCTTGAGATAATACATGGTTTTTAAATTTATCAGCAACTTCTTTGTTAAAAATACCTGACTCTTTAAAATATTCGAAGGCATCAGCATCTAAAACTTCAGCCCATTTATAACTGTAATATCCAGATGAATAACCTCCTTGAAAGATGTGTGAAAACGAAGTGCTCATACAGTTTTCTAATACTTCTGGGTAAAGTGTTGTGTTTTTAAAAGCTTCAGTTTCGTGTGCTTTGACTGATTTTATCGTTTCTGGAGATTCATTTGCGTGCCAGCTCATGTCTAACAACCCAAAGCTTAACTGCCTTAAGGTTTGCATGCCTTCATGAAAAGTAGCAGATTCTTTTATCTTTTCAACTAAGTCCATTGGAATGACTTCTCCAGTTTCATAATGCGTGGCAAACAATTCTAAAGCTTCTTTTTCATAGCACCAATTCTCTAAAACTTGACTTGGTAACTCAACAAAATCCCAAAATACGCTGGTTCCAGATAAACTTGGATAGGTTGTGTTTGCTAGCATACCATGCAATGCATGTCCAAATTCATGAAACAAGGTTGTAACCTCATTAAAAGTTAGAAGTGAAGGTTTGCTCTTTGTTGGTTTTGTAAAGTTGCAAACAATAGATATATGTGGTCTATCATTAACACCATGCTTTATAGACTGTGGCTTGTAAGATGTCATCCATGCACCATTTCGTTTTCCTGATCGTGGAAAAAAAT
This sequence comes from Flavivirga abyssicola, assembly GCF_030540775.2. Lineage (GTDB taxonomy): Bacteria > Bacteroidota > Bacteroidia > Flavobacteriales > Flavobacteriaceae > Flavivirga > Flavivirga abyssicola. The sequence goes on from NZ_CP141266.1 coordinate 2,696,949, forward strand.
CGGCATAGAAAATGGAAATTAAATCCCCATCATTATTAGTGACTTTATAAGTAAAAACATCCTCGTGATATGTATCTATGGTATCAATTTCTTCAAAATTCAAATCAAATAATTTATTGGCAACGGTAAAGGCGCCATCAATCACATGTTCTAATTTGAAATATGGTTTTAATTTTTCATCATCAAGACTGAATAATTTTTGTTTTAATTTTTCAGAATAATATGAAGCATCCCATTTTTCAAGCTGTTCAATACCATCTAATTCTTTAGCAAAATTTTGAAGGTTTTTAAACTCTAGTTCAGCAGCTGGTTTTGCTTTTTCAAGCAATTCATTTAAAAAGCTTTTAACAGCTTCCGGCGTTTTTGCCATACGTTCTTCCAGGACAAAATGTGCATGCGTTTTGTAACCCAAAAGATTAGCACGTTGAAATCTTAGTTTAACTATTTGTAATACATTATCTTGATTATCTAGAGCGTCACCTTTAAACGCTTTTGCTCCAGCTGCAAGCGCTAGTTTTTTTCTTAATTCACGATTATCGGCATACGTCATAAAAGGAATGTAACTAGGATAATCTAATGTAAACAACCAACCTTCTTTTTCTTTAGATTCGGCCAACTGCTTAGCAGCCTCTTTAGTGCCTTCTGGCAAACCGGATAAATCATCCTCGTTGGTAATTAGCATTTCAAATGCATTGGTTTCTGCCAATACATTTTCTCCAAATTTTAGTGTTAACTGGCTTAGTTGTTTATCAATATCTCGAAGTTCTTGTTTTTTATCTTCGGATAAGTTAGCCCCATTTCGTGAAAAACTTTTATATTTTTTATCAAGTAAGGTTTGTTGTTCAACGTTTAAATCTAAAGAATCCTTAGTGTCATAAACCGCTTTTACACGTTTAAATAAGTCCTCATTTAGAGTAATGTCGTTACTGAATTCTGATAATAAAGGAGATACCTCTTGTGCTATTTTTTGTATGGTATCATTAGTTTCAGCAGAATTTAAATTAAAAAATATACTAGAAATTCTACCTAATTGCTCGCCTGAAAAATCTAAAGCTTCTATAGTGTTTTTAAAAGTAGGAAGTTCGTTATTCTTAGCGATAGCATCAATTTCAGATTTAGCACTGGTAATAGCCTGTTTAAAGGCAGGTAGGAAATCCTCATTGGTGATTTTTGAAAAGGGAGCCGAATTATATACGGTTTCAAAAGGTTTTGTTAATATGTTTTTTGTCATTCTCAATAAATGTGTTAAAATATAAACTTGTTATGTATGCATAATAAGTTTTTTTGTATTTTTGCAGTTAATCGTATACGGAGTGACTAACTCATTAGAATTATACACTAATAGCAAAAAAAGCCTCAAATTATTTTGAGGCTTTTTTTATTTTAAATCTTTAGCAGATTCGTTTACTTTTTGTTTTAAGCCTTCTTTATAAACTAATATTTTATCTAAAACACAAGTATCAGCAGCACCAATAATTTGTGCAGCCAATATACCGGCATTTTTTGCGCCATTAAGGGCTACAGTAGCCACAGGAACACCACCAGGCATTTGTAAAATAGATAAAACAGAATCCCAGCCATCTATAGAGTTACTGCTTTTTACAGGAACACCTATAACAGGAAGAGGCGATAAGGATGCTATCATTCCAGGTAAATGTGCTGCACCACCTGCACCAGCAATAATAACTGCGAATCCTCTTGCATGGGCATGTTTTCCATAATCAAATAATTTTTCTGGGGTTCTGTGAGCCGAAACAATATCAACTTCAACTTCAATATCAAAACCTTTTAAAATATCAATGGCATCTTGCATTACAGGAAGATCACTTTTGCTTCCCATGATTACTCCTACTTTTTTCATAAATTTTTATTTTATGTCAGGTCGTTCGCAGTCTAGACCTTAATATCAAAACTAAAAATATTTAAAAACCCCTCGACTGCGCTCGGGGAGACATTATTTACTTATTACTTTAATTGATTTTTTTACAGCTTCAGCTATTTTGCGAGCCTCATTTAAATCTTCATTTACAATGGTAACATGTCCCATTTTCCTAAATGGCCTTGTTTGTTTTTTACCATAAATATGAGGCGTTACACCGTCCATTTTCATAATGGCTTCAATATTTTTATACATCACATCTCCAGTGTAACCTTCAGCACCAACCAAATTAACCATAACACCACCAACTTTATTGTCTGTTCTTCCCAAAGGTAAATTTAAAATAGCTCTTAAATGTTGTTCGAATTGGGAGGTATAACTAGCCTCAATAGTTTGATGCCCTGAATTATGTGGTCTTGGTGCGACTTCATTTATTAAAATATCGTCGTTTTGAGTCTGAAACATTTCTACAGCCAATAGCCCAACATGGTTAAATGCTTTGGATGTTTTTAAAGCTATCTCTGTCGCTTTTTTTGCAACTTCTTCTGGAATCCTAGCAGGACATATAACATATTCTACTTGATTAGCTTCTGGATGAAATTCCATTTCAACAACTGGAAATGTTTTAATGTCTCCTGAAACATTTCTAACGACAATAACTGCTAATTCATTTTTAAAAGGTACTAATGTTTCAGCAATACATTCTACGTTTGGTAAACCTTCTAAATCTTGAAGTGTTTTTACAATTTTCACCCCAGTACCATCATATCCAAATTGAGCACATTTCCAAACAAAAGGCATTGTTAAACCGCCATGGTTTATGGCTTCTTTTATTTCTGACGTATACGCAAAACGAGAAAAAGGAGCTGTAGGTAAATTATTATCAACATAAAACAATTTCTGAGTTGCTTTGTTTTGAATAGTTCGTAATGTTTTAGACGCAGGATATACTTTTACACCTTCTTTTTCGAGGGCTTCTAAAGCATCTACATTTACGTTTTCAATTTCAATAGTCAGCACATCAACTTGTTTCCCGAAATTGTAAACAGCCTCATAATTCATTAAATCACCCAAATGAAACTCATTACTCGCTATTTTACAAGGCGCTTCATTGCTGGAATCTAAAACACAGGTATAAATGTCAAATTTTCTAGTATCATTAAGGAGCATTTTACCTAACTGACCACCACCAAGAATACCAAGTTTGAAATTTGAAGAAAAATAGTTCATTGATTTCTTTTTAACTGAAATTGAATAAGGATACGCAAAAATACACTTAAATATTAATTAGTACCTATAATCATAAATCAAAAAATCGTTATTTGTAATCTAATGATTATCTTTGCTGCTTCAAAAAATGATAACCGTGATAAAGCTACACGACAAATATTTTAAACCATTCATTTCTGCTAAAAAAATTGATGATGTTTTACAGCGTTTAGCAATAGAAATTGCTGAAGATGTTGGAGATGAAATCCCTGTATTTGTTGGGATTTTAAATGGTTCGTTTATGGTTGTAAGCGATTTTGTAAAGAAATATCCAAAGCCATGCGAAGTCACGTTTATAAAATTAGCATCTTATGAAGGTGTTAAGTCAACCGAAGATATTCAGAGACTCATCGGGTTAACTCAGGATTTAACAGGGCGTACAGTTATTATTCTAGAAGATATTATTGATACAGGAAATACTTTAGCCGAAGTCCATAGGATTTTTAAAAATGAAAAAGTGAAATCGTTAAAAATAGCGACGCTTTTTTACAAGCCTGAAGCCTATAAAAAAGATTTTAAATTACATTATGTTGGTATTGAGATTCCAAATAAATTTATAGTTGGTTACGGCTTAGATTATGATGGATTAGGAAGAAATTTACCAGAAGTATATCAAATAAAAGAGACACAACACATGACAAACTTAGTGCTATTTGGCCCTCCAGGTGCCGGAAAAGGAACACAAGCGGATTTTTTAAAAGAGAAATATGATTTAGTACACATTTCTACAGGTGACGTTTTTAGATACAATATTAAAAACGAGACGGCTTTAGGGATGCTAGCTAAATCTTATATGGATAAAGGTGAATTGGTTCCAGATCAAGTAACTATTGACATGTTAAATGCTGAGGTTGAAAAAAATGCAGATGCTAATGGGTTTATTTTTGATGGATTTCCACGTACTAACGCACAAGCGGATGCTTTAGATAAGCTCATGGATAGCAAAGATTCTCAAATCAATGCGATGATTGCTTTAGAAGTTGATGATGAAATTTTAGTTGAACGTTTATTATCACGTGGTAAAACCAGCGGAAGAGCAGATGATGCAGACGAGTCTATTATTAGAAATAGAATCGCTGAGTATTACAATAAAACGGCTATTTTAAAAGATTTCTATTCAGCGCAAAACAAGTATTTTGGTGTTGATGGTGTAGGAAGTATTGAAGATATTACGGTACGTTTAAGTGCTGTAATAGACCGTCTGTAATTTGTCATTCCTGCGAAGGCAGGAATCCATATTTCTAGATTTTAGTTCAATTAAATAGATTCCCGCCTTCGCGGGAATGACAAACAAAGGCATTTTAATGACCGAAGGAAATTTTGTTGATTATGTAAAAATGTATGTTGCTTCTGGTAATGGAGGTAAAGGTTCTGTGCATTTACATAGAGAAAAGTATATTACCAAAGGTGGGCCAGATGGCGGTGATGGAGGTCGTGGAGGCCATGTTATTCTTCGAGGGAATTCTAATCTTTGGACACTTCTTCATTTAAAATTTAAAAAGCATATTCGTGCTGGTCATGGTGGAAATGGTAGTAAGAGCAGGAGTTCTGGGGCTGATGGTGAAGATGTATATTTAGATGTTCCGTTAGGAACGGTTGTTAGAGATACTGAAACCGATGCCATTCTTTTAGAAATTACTGAAGAAGGTGAAGAAAGAATTATTGCTGAAGGTGGAAAAGGCGGGCTAGGAAATTGGCATTTTAAGTCGTCTACCAATCAAACTCCTAGATATGCGCAACCAGGACTTCCATTAGAAGAGAGATATGTTACGTTAGAATTAAAAGTTCTTGCAGACGTTGGTTTGGTAGGGTTTCCAAATGCAGGGAAATCGACGTTGTTGTCAGTTGTAACATCAGCTAAACCAAAAATTGCAGATTATGAGTTCACGACACTTAAACCTAATTTGGGGATTGTAGAGTATCGTGATTTTCAAACCTTTGTTATGGCAGATATTCCTGGGATTATAGAAGGTGCTGCTGAAGGAAAAGGTTTGGGGCATTATTTTTTACGTCATATAGAGCGTAACTCTATCCTATTGTTTTTAATTCCTGCGGATGCTGATGATATTAGAAAACAATACGATGTCTTGTTAGACGAACTTCGTCGTTACAACCCTGAAATGCTTGATAAAGAACGTATCATAGCCATATCAAAAAGTGATATGCTGGATGCCGAATTGAAAGCAGAACTTAAAAAAGAGTTGGATAACGAGCTTCCTATCCCTTATTTATTTATTTCATCTGTAGCACAACAAGGCATTACCGAGTTAAAGGATGTTTTGTGGAAGATGTTAAATGATTAAGATTTATTAAATCGTTCTAAAATTCAATCTTTTATAATTTGTAAAGCTATAAAGGAAGAAGATTTCTTCAATTTTGGTATATTCTATACTCCCTATTTCGGTTGTTTAAAACGAATGGTTTAAGTCATGGAATAATTTTTGATTAACTTTAATAAAAAATTATGACTATGAAAACTTTGAAAGTTATTTTACTTGCTTTATTAGTTGTAGGGTGTGCATCTATTCGTGTTAATTATGATTACGATAAGGCAACTCAATTTGATAATTATAAAACCTATAATTATTATAGCGATATGAATACGGGATTAAGTGAATTAGATACAAAACGTCTGCTAAATGCTATAGATATTAAAATGAAAGCAAAAGGATTTAATTTATCAGACAGCCCAGATTTTTTTATCGATATTAAAAGTAAAGAATATCAAGAAGCACAACGTAACACTGTAGGCGTTGGTCTAGGTGGTGGTGGCGGTAATGTTGGTGGTGGTATTTCAATTGGAATACCAGTAGGACAGTCTAAAGTTAATCGTCTGATAACTATTGACTTTGTAGATGAAAACAAAAAGCAATTATTTTGGCAAGCAGTAAGTGAATCAAATTACAATCCTAATGCTATTCCAGAAGAACGTGAAACACGTTTAAATGCTATTGTTGAAAAAATACTATTGGAATACCCACCTAAACAATAAATTTATTGTTTTATTAACTTTTTACTAGCGACCAGTACATTATTTGCATAGAAATTAGCCATATAAACACCCTCGCTTAGAGTGCTAATATCAACTTGCTGTGTTGTATAGTTAGATAAGGATACTGTTTTTACTTTTTTACCATCTAAACTGATGATGTCAACTTTTAACTGGGCATCTTTCTCACTTTCAATTTTAAGGTTTGCTATGGTATTGGTAGGGTTTGGAAACATAACAATGCTTAAATTATTGATATCACTTTCAATATCATTAACTGCTAAAGAAGAATGATTAATAGTCCAAGTTACTGTATATACATGAATAGTTTCGTGATTAGTAACCTTTAAAAGTGCTGTATTATCTGTAATAACAGCTGTTAAAGTGTTTGTGCCTACATTTAAATCGGTTTCTAAAATATTTACATCATCAACATTTGAAGCAATATCAGTAGCATTTAATGACCATGAACTTTCAAGCGTATTAGGGATGGGTTTAATTAGGTTTAGGTTAAAATTGATAGGGAAGCTGGATGTTGAAACCGTATTTGATATTGGTGTGTATGAGTCTATAGGAGATACCAAGCTATGAATTTTTTCTATAATGCCTTCTTTACAAACTGAGCAAAAGGGCTTATCAATTAATTCCATGATACAATTTTGATGTGGCTTATACCAGTCAGTACAATTACCAGTAATGCAAGTATATTGATATATTCCAATGCCATTAGTATTTAGCCAATTTTTCCATTTGATCAAGTTTAGATCTGTTTCTTGAGTCATATTAATAGCTTCACCAGCAAGAACATCTCCTGGGTAATATTCATCTTTTAAATCAAATAATGAATGACCCAATTCATGAACAGCTACATTCGCACCCCAAAAACCTGAATAAGTCATAGGGAATTTTCCACCACTACCACCATATTCAGAAGAATTAACCAAAATTAAAGCTTGATCATAGGTTGGAAAATTGTTAGCCAAAACGGTATTAATTATGGCTTCGGTATTGTTTGCACTGTTTCCATCTATTTCATAATAAAGCAGCCTATGTTTACCATAAGCATCGTAAGTTGCATTAAAATAAGTATTTACTATTTTTATTGGGACAACAGGATTAATTGATGATTCTAATGGTTCGATACTTGTCCCTGGATGATCTGCACCACTTTCAATAGAAGGAACTTTTATAGCGTAGACATTAAAATAGTTTGCATACTCTTTAAGTGGAGATAGATTAAACATGCTATTAGTAAAATTAGTAGCATCTGTAATGAATTGAGATAATTCGTTGGTTTGGTAACCTTCACTTAAAATAATTAGGTTAATTCTTTTGCTATCATCTCCAGACAGTTTAATATTTTCTACATCAAAAATTTGAGCAGGTATTAAACCAACATTGACGAGTAATATTATATATAGTAAATGGGGCTTCATTAACTAGTTGATTTTGGTTTTAATTAGGGGGTTTATTTCTTTTTTGACTTGGGCGATTTCATTTATAGAAATATACTTTGTTTGTGGTTCTAACTTCAATCTAAGAGAAAAAGGCGCATGCTTTAGTTCTATATGGCTTGTTTGAAAACTTTTAGAGTCATTAAGAGACTCTACTGTTTTTTTTAATGGATTTTTTATAATGATACTTTGCAAGATATTTGACTTTTTATCAAGCTGGTAACACATTAAATCACCAGATATGGGCTCTTTTTTAGAGTTCTTATGATGGTTTTTTAGTTTTCCTTTTGTTACTATTTTATTTATAAGGCTAACGGTTCTATTTCCGTTCGAAGTTTTTTTTATCGTATAATTTAGAAAAATGATCTTAGGTGTTTTTTCGATTTCATTAGTGTTGGTAGATAGGCTTTGTTTAGAAGCACATCCTAATAGCATCATAAAAAAGAAAAATGCTATTGTGGTTTTGGGGATATTTAACTTTTGCTTTTCCAAGGGTTTAAACGAATAACAAAATTTTGGTAAAGTTAAGAAAATAAAAAAAGAGGCCTAAGCCTCTCCTTATGTATGATTAATACTAACTCAGTAAGTCTTTATACTTGTCTTTATAGCCATATAGGACGATAATATTTAAAACTAGTAAAATTAACGCACCCATAATACTTTCTGGAGCTAACATGGCATGGAATAATACAGCATTTATAGAAACACTCATTAAAATAAGAGCTAGTAATGCTCCAAATTTGTTAAAAATTAATGCTAATCCTGCAACAATTTCTACAATGGCTACTAATGTTATTAATTTAACAGAAACTAATGCTCCGAAATAAGCTCCAGCTTCAGGAGACATTTCTCCATGACCTATAAAATGAAAGAACTTATTAAGTCCAAAAAACAAAATAAAAAGTCCGAGAAGTAATCTCACGACCATAAAAACTTTTGAATTCATAATAAATGTATTTATTAGTTATTAGATTGAAAGATAGCAAATTAAAATTAATTTGCTGTCGATTTTGTCGAAACTGTATTAATTAACTAACAAACGTGTACCTTCGCTATGACTACTAAATTCTGGTGCATACATACTCTGTATCGTGGTAATACCATTACTCATATTACCAGCATTATTAATTCTTAAGTCGTATTCAAAAACATAAATACCTTTTGGTAAATAATCAAAAAAGAAATTAGTAGAAGCATCTTTTGTGCTTTCGTAATACCCCAGACCATCTTGCCATTTATATTGTGATAACACATTTACAGGCTCTAATCCTGAGGCCCTCATATCTTTCATATGAACAAATTCCATGTTTCGATCACTACGTAACTCTATACGAACTCTTATCAAGTCTCCAACTTTTAAATGGGTGCTTTCTGTAATTTCAGAAATGACCTCGCCTGTATCATCATATTGCTTTAAGAATAATTTTTTCTTTAATTTTAGAGGCGTTTCTGCCAATGTGATTTTATCTAAATCTTCAAAATATTGCCAATATAAACTTCCCCAAGCTATTCCGTTTCCTTTTTTAGTAAGCTTTACCTTAGCCATTTCTGGCTTTATTTCAGAAGCACCCCAAGACGTTTTATAATAACCAGTACCAGCTTCTACTTTTACATGCTCTAATGTTGAAGGTGCTATTTTTTGCTTGCCTAAAACAACATCAACCATATCTGTCACCGATAACCAATCACTTCCTTGAAGTAACAAAGCGTATACTGCATCAGTAGTTGCCTTGGTAGTTTTCCATCTATTGGTTTGTTTGTTCTTAAGTAACCAGATTTTTAAGTTATCTATGGTTTCAAGATTCTTTGTTTCGTTCTGAATGACATGACCAGCCTCAGAAAAAGCTTCAATTAAAAGCGCTTGCGTTTCAATAGGCGCTTGATACCAGAACCAAGAGTTGGTATTAGCTTTCCAATACATTCCTAACGCTTCTGAAGTAATACTCGTTTCTTTTAGCGATTTTAAAATCTTATTCGTTGTTTTAGAATCATTGGCTCTATGAGATATCAAAGTCATTAATCCTTTAGCGTATAAAGGTCTACTTAACCAATATTTTTGAATTTGTGTATGGTAATACTTGGTGATATTTTCGACTTCTTTCGATTTCTTAATTTCTGGATAAAAGCTTCGCATGTATAAATAATGTAACTGCGTGTAGCTTAAATGATCTTTGTTTAAGTCTATTTTAGCATCGTATTTTCTGATGTCTTTGTATTCTTTTACGAATTGTGCATCTAGATACTGAATGGCTTTTGAGGTCATTTGAGACGTCTCGACTGCGCTCGACGAGACAGATAACTTATTTAAATGCCCAAAACCAGTAATAATATGTTGTGTAATATATCTGTTTGCACGTCCACCATCAAACCAGGCCCAAGCCCCCGAATCCATCTGATTATCTTTTAATTTTCTGATAGCAGATTGCAATTCATTGTTCATTTTGTTTAAATCGAAAAGTAGCGCAATACGTTTTTTCTGTTCTGTTTCGCTTTGTGCATCTCGTAACCAGGGTGTTTCCTGAATAAGAATAGATTTTAATTCTTCATTTTTTTCTAAGTTAGAGATGAGTACATTTTGAGACTTCCATTGATTAAAAACGTTCTGAATTCTTGGGTTAGAATTTGCTATATGACTCGCCAAAGCATTCGCATAATAACGGCTAAACGTTTGTTCGTTGCATTCATACGGGTATTCCATTAAATAGGGGAGTGCTTGCACTGCATACCACGCAGGGTTGGAAGTCATTTCCAGAGTTAGTTTATGGTTTTTAAGTGTTGTTGAGGTGTTATTTTTTAGTTTGTCTAGTGTAAAAGTTTTTGTTTGATTACTGCGAATCCACATGGGAAGTGTTTCGGTAACTAACATTCTATTAGATAGGACTGGTAACGCGTTTTGTTCACCATCACTAAAGGCCTCTGATTTGGCTATTACTTTGTATTGAACTGCTTGAATATCATCTGGAATTGATAAACTCCATGATACTTGTGTGTTGCTTTTGGCATTGATAGTAAAAGCCCTCTCTGGCTTCGCCATCTCTCCCAGAGGGAGAGAATTATTAGAACTTGTTATAAGTTTTTGAGAGATATCCTTTCCAGAAATAGCATCTGTTAACAATAAAATGGCATGTCCAGATAATTGTTTTTCGGTAAGGTTGGCAATTTTAGTACTAATGGTAATTTGATCCCCTTCTCGTAAAAAACGTGGTGTATTTGGTGTTACCATTAACTCTTTTTGAGTAACCGTAGTTAACGTTCTGGTAGCATGTTCTAAAGTTTTTGTATGTGCTAATAACTGTAAATTCCATCGCGTTAAAGCTTCTGGAGTTGTGAAACTGAAACTGATATTGCCTTCTGAATCTGTTTTTAACTGTGGAAAGAAAAAGGTTGTTTCTTGAAGGTTTTTACGGATTTTAACGTTATCGAAGTTTGGTTTTTCTGATTTTTTTTCTGGAGCTTCCTCATCTGATTCCAAACCTTCACCAGAATTTAGTTTAGCCTTATCATCTAAATCTAAACTATCTTCTAACTGGTTAGGCTCAACAGTAGATTCTTTTAACTCCATTTCTTCTGAGACCACAGGAGCACCAGCTATACGGCTATTAAGCATTTTTTTGCTTCTGAAACTTACTGAATTGAAATATCCAAAGTGATACCCAAACCAGTTCAATTGGTCGTAATACTGAGTTGGATAACTACCGATATTATAATCATTATAAACTCTAAAATAACCTGTGCCAAAGCTCTTGTGGGCATTGGTAGATATATGTGAATAATAAGTAGGTTTATTAATAGGATTGAAATACCAGCCATGTGGTTTAAATTGGTCTAATGAAGCATCATACATACTTGCCAATAACTCTGCACTAACTTCATCGCCTTTAGGTCCTTTTATTTTAAAACTCCAGGTTTCATCGGTTCCTGGTTGGAGCTTATCTCTAAAGGTTGTGGTTTCAATGTCCAATTCTGTTTTAGGGTAGGGAACAAATATATTTAAACTGCCCGATTGAAAACTATTGAAAGCTGCAAAGCTATATTTGACCACAAAGCCACCAGTATCGTCACTGTTTATGGGGACGGAAATTGTTTTTTTGTTCTTATTTAGTTGAATAATGTACGTTTTTACAATCTTACGATTTTTTTCAACTTGAACCGTAACATTTAAGTTGCTTGCAGCAGAACCTAGTGTAATTATAGCTTTTTCACCTGCTTTATAGCTTGATTTATTTGTCGTGATGTGAAATAATTGGTTATCTGCTAAGGTTTTATCAGAATTGCTATATAGAGCCGTTTTAATTTCATCTTTAACCAATTGACCAAACTTGTCTTTACTTTCTAAAATGATAATGTATTTGCCTGATTCCCATTTTTTAATTTTACCAAGATTAAGCTTTTTTGTGTGTTCTGTGTTGAATGATGATATAAAAACAAGTTTTCCTTTTTTCCAATTATTAGAATTATGTTCATTAGAGTAAGCATCATATGGAAATAATTTATTAAAAACGTCTTCTGAAAATTCTTGATAATCTGGAGCTTCCCAAGGTCTTGGCCTTAAGACTTTTTTAGGAGCTTTCAATTTATACATTTTTACTGTTCCTTTTGCTGCTACAAATTCACCATTTAAGTTTCTGGTATCTATTTCAATGGCATTATTTTTTTTAGTTTTATCTATTAGATTAGCTATAGACATATTTGCCGTTAATGCGTGGTATCCAACATTGACTATTGTAGTTGCAGTTCTGGTTTCACCATTTAAATCGGTAACATCTGCAGTAACTTCATATTTAAAAATAGGAAGGTTAGTTTTGTCAACACCTTGATCTGGAATGGCTTTAAAAGTAATTTCAAATTCTCCTTTGTTATTAGTCATACTTTTACCATGAGTGATTTCCTGAGGTTCACTATTATTAAACCACGGGTGATAAAAATAACACCAACGAGGATATTCCACCTTTCTGTGTACCCGATACACCACTTTAGCATTGGTAATATTGCTTCCAGCATAAGCTATAGCATTTCCTTTTATGGTTACTGAGTCGTTGATTTTATAAGTTTCGGTTATGGGATTAAATGTTGTTTCAAATTTTGGACGCTTATATTCTTCAACAGAGAAGTAAGCAGAACTCTCCATGTCATACCCTTGATCAGCATCAAATTCTATATAATATCCCCCATTTAAGCCATTATTAGGCAGTATAAATTCACCTGAAACAGAACCAAATTCATTTGTTTTAGACTTTAATATTTTTACCTCTTCACCATTTGCATTATATAAAATGGCGTAAACTTTTTCGTTTGATAAAACCACAGATTTTTCTTCTTCTGTTTTAATAGCAATGGCTTTAAAATAAACCGTTTGGCCTGGTCTGTAAATACTTCTATCTGTGAATATGAAAGAGTTATGTTTAACACCTTCTTGCCGCTCTTTGTAATATCTGTAAATATAATATTCACCAAAATATGCGACATCATTATTATGTTTAACCTTAACTTTTATATTCGCATTACGCGTTTTGTTTTTTTCAATTTTTACCTCTCCATATGTATTTGTAGTGAGGTTTTCTGTTTGATAGCTTTTGCCATTATTTTTGCTATGGCTTATTTCTACCTTAGCATTACTAATTGGTTTTCCATTATTTCTGTCAATAATTTGAAAGGTTTTATGGGTATTGCTTTCCGTTTCAATTAAAGCTAGGTTAGTAACTTGTACTGTGCTAAACGCAAGGGTTTTTCCGTCGTTTTTAGACGATGCAAAAATTAAATAAGCCCCATTGTTTAACCCTGGAACTAAAATTTCGGTCGTATGCATTTGGTAATCACCTTCATTTTGTAGCGTGTTATCCCAGTTTTTATAAGGATCTAACTTTTTAATAAAAGCGAGTTGTTTGCCTTGTCTATATGTTTGATTGAATTTTTCTAACTGACTTCTATTTAGCTTAAATATTTTAAACTGAAGTTGGCTTAGATTTTTATACTGTATTAATAAACGTGCATTTTGCTGTATAGAAAGAAAATTTTCTGTAGTAACCTGTAAAGATGGTTGCTCAATTCGTTGTTTTAAAACGGTACATTTTTTAGCACCGTCACTTTTAGGGAATTTTGAAATAGCATTATTACAAATTGTAATAGCATCCTTAATTTTCCAGCGATTATCTTCATTTGTTTTAGGCTGATAGTTTGCACCATGTTGATTGTAAATAGTCGCTATTTCATAGTCGTATAACGTAGAGACCTCATGCGTTTTTAAATGGTCTTTTTCAGTTTCTAATGTTTTTAGCAGAATGGATTCTTTATCGTTAAATGTAGCATGTTGCTTCACAAATTTTAAGCGATTAATATTTACGTCTGCTAAAGCAAATGGTTTTTCATCTTTTAAATGAAAACGCATCAAATCCTGATAGATTTTTAAGGCATTTAGCTGTAATGATGTCGTGTCTTTTGAATCTATTTTTAATTTTGAAAATGTTTTGGCATCTCCTAAAAAATCAGGATTATCAATTTCAAATTTGTAAGCAGGTTTGGTAATATGAGTTTCATCGGTTTTATAAAATAGTAGCGCATTATGATTTAAAAAGTCGAATAATGTAGGTCTGTAAATTTTAGATTCCTTTTGTAAATTTAGAATGTCATCATAATTGCCCAAAGGCTCCAATTGTAACATTAATCCATTTTGTAGCGAATTTTGATAATGTATATGAATCTCGTTGAATATTGTTTGTAAATCCCAAGTTCTAAAATCTTGAACTTGCCCTGAACTTGTCGAAGAGTCTACATTTTCAATAGTTTTTGTTCTATTATATAATTTCCATCTATTTTGATTATAGTATTGCCAATACATGTTGGCTAGAATGCTTTCTAAAATATTTTTTGTTGGAAAGGCACTTTCTTTAATGGCATCTTTAAAATTGTTAATGATTTTGAGTTGGGCATCTTCTTCTAAAACCAAAGCGAATTTGCTTTTAAAAAGCATGCCTTTTATTAGTTGAGGGGCATTTTTATCTTTCTTTGCCAGTTTAGTAATGTCTTCGACAATTTTTAAAGCAGATTTAGGTAACCCTTCTGTTTCAAATTGCTCGACTTTAGTCCATAAGCCTTCATATGTATTGCTCTGAGCATTAGAAAAAGAGGTGATAAGTATAATCATTAATAAAGATAAAGTGTTTTTCATTTTTTTAAGTTTGTATCTAAAATACTTTCAAAAGCTATACCAAAAAATAAGGAATGAGCGAACATACAGTTTGGTTGAGTGAAATTAGTTTTTTATGAGTGAACCAGAAAGTTTATTTTTACATTATCGACTATATACATTATGAGAAATTTTTTGCTCCTTTTTTTACTTCCTATAATGGCTTTCAGTCAGTCAAACCTTGACGGGATAGAAGCGCTTTTTCAAAAAAAACAATTTAAAAAAGCCCAACAAAAGATCAGTGATTATTTGAAAACACATCCTAATAACTTGCAAGCCATTGAATTATTGGGAGATGCTTATGGGCATCAAAAAAAATGGGATGCTGCTATTTTACAATACGAAAAGTTAGTGAAAAATGAAGAGAATGAAGCTAACTATCATTATAAATATGGGGGGGCATTGGGTATGAAAGCTATGTCTATTAGTAAATTAAAAGCCTTGGGGATTATAGGAGATATAAAAGAAGCATTTTTGAAAGCGGCTGAGTTGGATAAAAATCATATTGATACTCGTTGGGCCTTGGTAGAACTATATATGCAATTGCCAGGCATTCTAGGTGGTAGTAAAAGTAAATCATTACTATATGCTGGAGAATTAGAAGCGCTGTCTAAGGTGGACGGTTATTTGGCAAAAGGTTATGTTTATGAGTATGATGACGAGCCGGAATTAGCTGAAAAGTATTATAAAATGGCGATAAAAGAAGGCGGTTCTGTAACTTGTTATAATAAATTGACCACTTTATACGAAAATGAAGAGGTACCAGAAAAAGCTATCGAAAACATAGAAGCAGCTCATAAAAAACATCAACGGAATGCGATGCATTATCAAATTGGTAAAGTTGCTGCAGAGTACAATATAGAGTTGCAAAAAGGAGAGCGCTGTTTAAAGACCTATTTAGATAATTATTCTGCTGAAGATGGGGTGCCTAAAGCTTGGGCGAATTATCGTTTGGCACAAATTCATATGCACAAAAAAAACAAACAAGAGGCTTTAAAATATATAGAATTGGCTATTGCTGAACTTCCTAAGATTAAGCCGTTTAAAGAAGAAAAGGAGAAGATTCTTAGTTTGTGAGCTAGGGAGATGAAGTACAGAGAATTAAGAATGAAGTATAGAGTCTTCTTTTTGGTTTTTAAGTGTTTAATTTTGCTAGAAACTAGAAACTAGAAACTAGAAACTAGAAACTAGAAACTAGAAACTAGAAACTAGAAACGAATTGGTGCGATTTTTTAGAGTTTGGTTTTGAAAATTTAGTTTTGAACACTGAACACTGAACACTGAACACTGATTTTCCCTTTTATTATTAGATTTTGTTTCGTTTAATTTGGAATTTGAAATCTGGAGTTTGATATTTGTTGTATGAACGTACATTTTATAGCTATAGGTGGTGCTGCTATGCACAATTTAGCCTTAGCATTGCATAATAAAGGCTATCAGGTAACAGGAAGTGACGATACTATTTTCGAGCCTTCAAAATCACGATTACATGCTAAAGGGTTATTACCCGAAATTTTTGGGTGGTATCCAGAAAAAATCACATCAGATTTAGATGCGATTGTTTTAGGGATGCATGCTAAAGCGGATAATCCAGAATTGTTAAAAGCTCAGGATCTGGGGTTGAAAATTTATAGTTACCCTGAGTTTTTGTACGAGCAATCTAAACATAAAACTCGTGTTGTTATTGGCGGAAGTCATGGGAAAACGACCATAACTTCTATGATTTTACATGTTATGCATTATCATGATAGAGATGTTGATTATATGGTTGGTGCACAGTTAGAAGGTTTTGATGTGATGGTGAAACTCACCGATGAAAATGACTTTATCGTATTAGAAGGTGATGAGTATTTAAGTTCTCCTATAGACAGGCGTCCTAAATTTCACTTATATAAACCTAATATTGCTTTATTAAGTGGTATTGCCTGGGATCATATCAACGTATTTCCTTCCTATGATAATTATATGGAACAGTTTAGTATTTTTGTAGATTCTATTGTTAGTGGGGGGAGTATTAGCTACAATGAGGAAGACCTTGAGGTAAAACGTGTTGTTGAAGCTTCAACAAATACTATTCGTAAATTACCATATCAAACACCGGAATATACTGTTGAAAATGGAGAAACCTTATTAGAAACTCCAGAAGGCGATTTGCCTATAGAAGTGTTTGGAAAACATAATTTAAATAACCTTGCAGGTGCGAAATGGATTTGTCAGCACATGGGTATTGACGAGGATGATTTTTACGAAGCTATTTCTACCTTTAAAGGTGCGAGCAAACGTTTAGAGAAAATAGCTGAAAGTAAAACCAGTGTAGCTTATAAAGATTTTGCACACTCACCAAGTAAGGTTGAAGCGACCACCAATGCGGTTAAAGAACAATACGAAAATAGAACTTTAGTGGCTTGTTTAGAATTGCATACGTATAGTAGTTTAAATGCTGAGTTTTTAAAAGAGTATAAGGGGGCATTAGATGCGGCAGATGTTGCTGTGGTATTTTATTCCCCGCATGCTGTGGAAATTAAAAAGTTAGAGGAAGTAACACATGAGCAAATTGCTAATGCTTTTCAGCGTGACGATTTAATTATTTATACCAATCCAGAGGATTTTAAAGACTTTTTATTCTCGCAGGACTTTAATAATAAAGCACTTTTATTAATGAGTTCAGGTAATTATGGGGGACTTGATTTTGATGCTATAAAAAATCAATTCTAGCCCCCCGCCATAAACTATAAGGGTTTGCAAGTTAATTCTTAATAAAACGCTTTATATATTCGGTGCCGTTTATATTAATTTTTATTAAATAAACTCCATTTGATAAATTCTTAATAGGAACCTTAACATTGGAATTATTCGTTTGTAATTTTGAAATATCATAATCCATTTTCAATTGCCCTTGCATGTTGAAAATACTAATGCTTTTAAAGTTAGCTACTGATAATAAATCACTTTTCAAGGAGATAAATTGACTATTAGTAGTAGGGTTTGGAAACGCTTTAATTAATTCTCTAGGCTCATCATTTGTAGCATTTTTTGCTACGCTTAATAATGGATTAAAGCCAGAGTAAATACCTTTAGCCCAAGCACTTCCTTTTAATGCTAACCAGAATACATTTAAATCTTCGGGGTCTGGTTTTAGGTCGGTAATCACATCTGGTTGTCCTAAATTGTTACTAATCTTTAGCCAGGTGCTTCCTCCATCAAAGGATACATAAGCACCAGGATTAAATAGTGTTACAGCATTATTACCTTTGTCATTTTGCAAAGCAACATTAACAGTAATTAAATTTGGATTAAGAGGTGATGTTTCAGTTTGCCAGACGTAAGGCATATCAAAAATCTTAATCCATGTTGCACCAGCATCAGCACTTTTCCAAACGCCACCTTCATTAACATTTCTACTGGAAAATCGTCCGCAGGATATATAAATGTCTTCAGTGGTTTTGTCTACAAATACATTGTTAACCGCTTTTATTGCTGATGGAATAGTGACTTTATTCCAGAATTGTCCACTATTATCAGAAAAATATAAACCGCCAGGAGCTCCATTTCTGGATTCATTTAATGCGGCATACATTCGCCATGGTTTTTTAGGATTAAGTGTAATTCTACGAACACTCATGTCTGCTGGCATACCATTATTTGAAGTTTGCCATGTAGCACCGCCATCAAAACTTCTTTTTACACCAAGGTCTTCAGGAAGTGTTGTTATTCTAAACGCAGAATTAACTTCTGCTATAGGGTTGCCCATGGTACAGAAATACATTCTTTCTGGTTTGCTTGGATTAATAATAAGGTCGTATTGAAAAATATGATCTAAAGACGTATTGGTTCCAGAGTAGTCTCCATCAAAGGCAAAAGTAACATTGCTCCAAGTACCTCCGCCATCGGTAGATTTACGTAAATATCCTCTATGGTTTTGACGAAACTGTAATGTGAAAATAGTATTAGGATCGTTGGGATGGACTGCAACAGTTGATATAGATTTCGCGCCATCAGGATTTACTTGCCCTTCAATTTGTTCTACAGCTACAGTTAAATTATCTGCTCGAGGAAAACCTGTAGCATCTGTAGTTTGCCAAAGCCCATGTTCACCACTACACAGAAGTTTACGTCCCGGTACTCCTGTTTCTAATAATAAAAATCGACCTGGTAAATTACTGTCACCACGTCCAATCCATTTGTGACTTCCGGGTGATGTCTCATCATCATCAACTTGTGTCCAAGTAGCTCCGTTATCTGAAGTTTTCAATGTTTGTTGATCAATGCTTATAAAAACCTCTCCTCTTTGGTTGATTTCCATAAAACGATTTCCCGAAAATTCTTCTTTATCCTGTATTTCCTCTTGAAGGTGGGCAAAAGTTGTGTTAACGGTACTGGGGCTATTTCTAGCAGTCCAATAATTTGTGTCTGCCCCTCTGTCCCAATACTTACCGGTGCGTACGCAAGGGAACCAATTTACCCCGCCGTCTTCAGTTTTCCAAACATCTCCTGGACCAAATGTAAAATCGTGCTTTACATTATAGGACACATAAATTTCATTTTTATTTGCTGGATTCACTACCAAACGGTTATAAACAGCTAATACATTTGTATTTGGGAATTGACTGTAAGTGGTCTTTGCATTATCTTTACTAATGCCAAGCCAATAAGCTATGGCTCTATAATACTTGTCGCCAACCGTAAAACTATCTACACCATTTGCATTAGTTCCATTGTTTGAGTCTGAAGCAATACGTACACCGAGGTTACCAGTAAGGCTGGTCCATGTCGCTCCAAAGTCGGTACTTTTATACACCCCACCAGTAGAATTTACAGTATTTCCACTAGGAGTGTAATGTGTTTGTTCTACTAAGTATAAAGTGGTTATGGGATTACTAGGATTTGTTTTATCTACATGAACATCCATATCCCTAGGTAGGTTGTGAGGTAATCCATTCCCCGGATTTGCCGTCCAACTAACCCCTTTATTGGTACTGTTGTATAATCCAAAATTAGTCATAGCTATAATATTATTGGAGTTTGAAGGGTCTACAACAATTACCCCAACAGATAAGTCGTTTGTATGTGCAGGGTCAACAACTACAGGTGTCCAATTGGCTCCTTTATCATCCGTTCTATAAATATGGCCATAAGCAATAAAATTATCAATATTACCCTGTGGCGCTGCTTGAGTACGATGATATCCTTTAACATTCCAAAAATCTCCTGCACCTATATACCAGTTATTATCATCGCTAGGATCAACAACCATTTCGGAGTGTCTTCCTTCCATAAGTTCTAAAACTTTAGTCCAACTACGGCCTTTGTCATTAGTTGTATATAAAAAGCCTCTAACATTGGTAGCAAAGCCAAAATTTGGATCTTGATGAGATAATGTTATGTTTTGAACACGACGTAAGCCACGACCATTTCCATCAATCTCTTTAATTGTTTGCCAGGTTACTCCATTATCAAAAGTCCCATAAGAATTAGATAAATCTGGAGACATATAATAACAATTAGGATCGGTTGGGTGAATCCAAAATTCTTCACAATATCCTGAGTTTCCGGGACCAAACTGTCTCCATTCAAAATCAGGACTGGAATTTTGCTTGCTAGATTTTAAAGCATTAAAATAATTGGTATCTAAAGTTTGCGCATTACTACTAACAACTGCTAATAGTAATAGCAGGTAGGGTTTTAAAGATTTGAGTATCATTGTTCCATAAGTTTTATATTAATAATTTTAATAATAATCAAGATTGATCGCTTGCAAAATTACTTATAATAGGTACTTACGTAGTAGAACTTATGTTTTTATCACTGCAACAAAACGTTTTGAATACCGTGTTAAGTCGGTTTAATATTACAAATGATTAAAAAGGTACTAAATGTTGCTATTTTGTGCACTTTAACAATATATTTCTATAAAGCCATATGATTGTAAGTTATTTCTGTCTTAAAAAATTGAAAAAGTAATAACTACCTTCTTAAAAATTGCATAACACCTGTATTTAATTGAAAGTCTAAATCTGAAACAAAATAATCAATCTCATTATTTGGGAAACAACTATTAATACAATTAATGGCTTTACAAATATCTTTGTAGTAATCTAAAAGGTTGTGGTTATCTGGAACCAAATCCTCTTGTTTACACCATTCTAAAAAATCCGAAGACTCATTAATAGTTACTATGGCTCTAAAAACAATAATAAAATTTAATACAGGATTATAGTAGTTAAGGTCTTCGTATTCATCTACAACATGAATGTTATATGTGTTATTATTTATCTTTAATGTTAACGGAATTAATTTTTCATCAATAGGAACCCCTTTACCCAACCAAATTGTTATCCCATGGGTGGCGATAAAGTTTTGAATAGTTATAATCTCAGGGTACATCAATCTCGAAATGTATAAATTAAAGGCTTTTATTCAAAATTACGCAAACACTCTATTAATTCGGTGGAATTAATAGAGTTTTTTGCTTTCGTTAAAGTCGACTACAAGCCCATTAAAAATCCATTTTGCTAAAGCCTTTCTATTGTGATAATTAAGAATTCGCTTTTGATCTTTTTTACTTTTTATATTGCCTAGTTCAATATATACCATGGCAGGTAAGGTCTTTTTTACTAAGTATAACCCTCTGGATTTTACCGACCCCGAATATGTTCTGTTAGGCTGGTATTTAGCATATTTCTCTTTGAACGATTGATGAATGTTTTTGGCTAATCGTTTTCCGCTTTTACTGTTATAATGATGGTAAAAAAATACGTCAATATTTTTACCCTTACTTCTGCTGTCAACATGAGTTACAATTAGCCTTTGGTAGGCACCTTTATGTTTCAAGTATAAGCTGTTCACTGTTTTGGTACGTTGTCGTAATCGTAATTTTTGATTTTTTGAAATAGGTTTATTTGGAAAATTAACTTCGTCATAATCTACTTCAAGTATTTTTTTATCTCTAATGCCATCATTTTTATCTTTAATGATTATATAAACCTTTGCTCCGTAAGAAATAAGCCTTCTAGCTAGTCGTAATGTAACATCATAAGCATATTCATCTTCAGAAATTAGTTTACCATTGTATGTCTCAATAGCTCCAGGATCGGGACCACCATGTCCAGAAATTAAATAATAAATGGTACCATTTAACATATTGTTTTCTAAAGGAACATGAGCATAGTCTTTACCAAATAGGGGATAGTTAATATGCTTTACTGTGGGCTTACTATCGAGAGGGTTATCACTAATTTTTGGTTTAGTTTTATCTACTATAGGCGGTGTTTCAATAGTAACAATGCTGTCCTTTTTTTGTATAGTTGGGAGTCTATATGTTCTACCTTTTACCAGGCCGTTGTCTAGTGTTAAGCTATCTTTATTTAACTCAATAAAAGCTTTATAATACTTTGTTGGCTCAAAACCATTGTTTCTAAGGATAGAATAAACACCATCACCAGCGCTAGCTATTACTTTTATTTGAGATGCTTGAGCAATAGTTATGCTAGGTATGGTTAAATATAAAAAGAGTAATAATAATATTTTCAATATTGGTTAATTTTTGAATCACAATCTCAAAACATATAAAATACGCCAGATCACTCTGTTAAACAACGTTGTTTTTTTATTTTTATTTGTCGAAATCGTTTTGATTTAAAAACACCTTTTCTAAAAATGCTTCAATACTTTTTTGATTAGCCTGAATTAATTCAACTCTAGCATTTTCAATATCTCGTGGTTTTTTATCTTGAGATAGCTTGAACTTCCCTTCCCAATCAGTAATAGTGATTTCAAACATTTTAATATAATCCAAGTAGCCTTTCATACTGCGATTATCGGGTTCTAAAACAAACTTATGTTCTGGAGCTTCCAAAAAAGCGGTCATGTCAATTAATGATTTTTTTAAAGCTTCCTTGTTTTGAATAGCCTTAACCGTAGCTTTTAAATGAACGATGATATAATTCCAGGTAGGTAATTGTTTGGTTGTGTATATACTTGGTGAGATGTAACATTGCGGACCTGTAAATATGATCGTAAGATCGTTGTCATCTTTTAATAATTCTGCCTGTGGGTTAAATTTATCAATGTGCCCAATAAGTTTACCCGCATCGTTATAAATTAAAGGCAAGTGGGTGATTAATGGCTGATTATCTTTTACAGAAATTAGTGTCGCTAAAGGATACGTTTTAATCACTTCTATCATGTGATTAATCTCATTGTCCTGATGATACTTTGGAGGATATTTCAAACCAATCTTTGAGATTTAATTTATAAAATTACAATATTTATTTTTCTTGTTTTTTATTTTAAAAAACAGAAAGAAATTACTTACTTTTAAATTATTAATTTACCTTGAGCAAAATTTAAACGTAAAAGACTAAGTACAACTAACCAATGCAAGAAAAACTAGCATCGTTTTCAATAAAAAACTGGTCGCAAGGCGATCAACCACGCGAAAAATTATTTTATAAAGGAAGAGAAGTATTAAGTGATGCAGAATTAGTGGCTATATTAATAGGTTCTGGTAATAAAAATGAAAGTGCTGTTGCCTTGTGTAAACGAATCTTGGCAAGTGTAGATAATAATTTAAGCGAATTGGGTAAATTATCAATTATAGAACTCATGGAATTTAAGGGTATTGGGGAGGCTAAAGCTATTTCTATTGCTGCAGCTTTAGAGTTAGGAAGGCGGAGGCGGATTGAAGATGCTTTGGAACGAAGTAAAATAACATCCAGTAGATCTGCTTTTGAGCTTATGCAGCCAAAAATAGGCGAGTTAAAACATGAAGAGTTTTGGATTATTTACTTAAACAATTCTAATAAAGTGATTCAAAAAAATCAATTAAGTAAAGGAGGCATTACGGGGACTTTAGTCGATGTACGTTTGGTATTGAAAAATGCTTTAGAAGTTGGTGCTACAGGGTTGATATTAGCCCATAATCATCCTTCGGGAACTTTAAAACCTAGTGAATCTGACAAACAAATCACCAAAAAATTAAAAAAGGCAGCACAAAGTATCGATATTAAAGTTCTAGACCATCTAATTATAACAGAAAAAGCATATTTTAGTTTCTCAGATGAAACGCTATTATAATGCTTTTAGTTTATACTCATAAAATATCACCCCGCTTAAAATATGTTTTTAAACATATTTGTATCAGAATTCTAGGTATAGAAGTCAAATTTACTACCCAAATAGAAGCATTTATTGCGCACGATAGCTTGAAAATGTCTTATACAAAACAACAACTTGGAAATGAGTTTTTTATTAAAAGTCACGATATATTATTTGAGCAGGGATTGAGTGATTTGGATATAAGCATCCATGACTGGGAAAACACCAAATGTTTCTTTTTTAATGGAGATAAAAGTGCCATCCCTTTCGATATTTTTGCAGCTTCTTTTTATTTATTGTCTCGTTATGAAGAATATTTACCACATGTAAAAGATGAATTTGGTCGATTTACTGCTGTTGAAAGTCTAGCTTACAAACATGGTTTCCTTAAACAGCCAGTGGTGGATATATGGGCATATAAATTTAAAGATGCTTTACAGGCACAATTTCCAGAATTTAAGTTTCCAGAAAAAAGCTATACTATTAAGCCTATTATTGATGTTCCCAGTGCCTATAATTTTAGACTGAAAGGAATTATGCGAACTCTTGGTGGTATGGCGAAAGATCTAGTTAGATTTAGATTTAAGGGTTTGTATTTTAGAATTATGGTTATTCTTGGTTTTATGCATGATCCGTTTGATACTTATAAGTATATAATAAACAGACAAAAACATACTAAGTTTAAGTTTTTGTTCTTTTTTTTAATAGGGGACTATTCCACATATGATAAAGGGATAAACCCTAATAAAAAGAAGTTTGTATCGCTTATAAAACATATTGCAGATTACTGCTATGTTGGTTTAAAAGCTTCTTATTTTGCTATTGAAGACATGTCTATTTTGAAGAAAGAAAAATCACGAATGGAAGCTATTTTGAACACCTCATTAAAAGCTTCAAGACATTCCTTTTCTAGGCTTAATTTACCTAAATCATACCGAAACCTTATAGAATTAGAAATCAAGGAAGATTATACTATGGGATATATCAATCACATAGGTTTTAGAGCCGGATCGTGTACGCCTTTTTTGTTTTACGATTTAGATTATGAAGTACAAACACCTTTAAAAATTTACTCATACCACCTTATGGATTATGCCTTATCAAAAACACATTCTTTGTTGGACAAAAAGAAAGTTTTAAATGAGATTATTAATGAAGTAAAGCAAGTTAATGGTGAGTTTATTTCAATATTTCATAATTATACTTTTAGTGCAGAAAGAGAGTGGAATGGCTTTAAAGATTTATTTAATATTATTTTAGAATCTGCAAATGAAACAGATGAAAATTGAGGGTATTACCGATGTATTTTTTGATTTAGACCATACACTATGGGATTTTGATAAAAACTCCGAGCTAGCATTTAAAAAGATATTAAAACTAAACGATATAGATGTTGATATAAACAACTTTTTACATCATTATGTTTCTATAAATTTGAAGTATTGGAAACTATACAGAGAAGAGAAAATAGAAAAGAAGGCTTTACGTTTTGGTAGGTTGAATGATGCTTTTTCTGCGATTGGTTATCAAGTTAAAGAAGCTGTTATTTATAAGTTGGCGGACGATTATATTAGGTATTTAACAACATTCAATCATCTATTTGAAAATACTTTTGAAATTCTAGATTATTTAAACCTTAATTATAATTTACACATTATTACTAATGGTTTCGATGAAATACAGTATAAAAAACTAACCTTATCTAACATTGATAAATACTTTAAAACTGTTACAAATTCTGAAATGGTAGGCGTTAAAAAACCAAACCCTAAAATTTTTAATTTCGCTTTAGAGTCTGCTAAATCAATTAGTAGTCAAAGTGTTATGATTGGAGATAACTATGAGGCGGACATTCTTGGAGCCAAAAATATTGGTATGGAAGTTGTTTTCTTTGATATTCATAACGAAGCCATTAATGATAATATTAAGAGAATTAACAATTTAATTCAATTGAAGAAGTTTCTATGATGCACTAATTTTTTTATTTTCGCGTTCTGTTCTTATAATCTAACCTCTTATGCAAAAACGAAAAATTATGCGCTCGTTTTTAATCATTGCTTTATTTTTAAGTCTTTTTTCTTGTACTAAGGAAGTTGATTTTGAGCAGGCCGATGATTTTGAAATTTCTCCTGTAATAGAATCTAGCCTTATATTTTTTGATGAGCCAGCTAGTTCTTTTTTAGTTAATAGCACAGAAATAATTTCTATTAAAGACTCCATAGAAATAGAGTTATTTAACAATGAATTTATAATTGATAACCTTATTAAAGCAGACTTTGTATTTGAAGCAACAAACTCAATTAATAAAGCGTTTCAAATACAAGTTGATTTTATTAATGATGCAGGTCAACAAGTACATATGTCCACACTTGAAGCTTTACCTTCAACAGATGGTCGTGATGTTATATCAAATCACATTGAAGTATTTGTAGATGATGAATTAGAAGCCTTAAAAAATACTTCAAAAATGGTATTCACCCTTGACTTGTTACCTGGAAGTATTATTGATCCAGCAACATCTGGTAGAATAAAGTTAAAATCCAAAGCCATTTTTTATTTGAATATAGGTGATTTATGAGAAGACTAATTTTATTTTTTATAATAGCTTCTTGTTACTTTTCGTTTTCACAAAACAAGCAATTACTTTATGGGTTTTCAGAAATTCCACAAGCGTTATTGCTTAACCCTGGAGGGAACATAAAAAATGATTTTTATTTTGGAATTCCTTTATTATCGCATATTCATACTAACGTTGGTATTACAGGAAGTACTGTTTATGATCTTTTTGCAAAAGATGGTGTTGATTTTAACACCAAGCTACAAAATGCTGTTTATGACATGGATTCCAGAGACTTTTTTAGCGCAAATCAACAATTAGAAATTTTTTCTGGAGGGTTTTCTTTTGGAAGTTTATATGAAAAAAATCAATATTTGAGTTTTGGACTATATCAGGAATTAGATTTTATAACTTATTTCCCAAAAGATTTAGCTGTTTTGGCTTTAGAAGGTAACCAGAATAATATTAATAGGTCTTTTAAAACGAGTGATGTAAGTGTCGCAGCAGAGGTCGTTTCAGTCTTTCACGTAGGGTACAATAAAAAAGTAAATGAAAAACTTACTTTTGGAGTTAGAGGAAAAATATATTCAAGCATAGCAAATATAAATTCTACGAAAAATAAAGGTCATTTTACAACTGTAAACGGGCAAAATAATTTTTATGACCATATTTTTAATTTAGATTTAGAAGCCAGAACATCTGGATTAGCGAGTTTAACAGACGATGAATCTGAGTCTAATTCTGTAGTTAAAGATTTAACAAAGCGTGTTTTTTTAGGAGGAAACTTAGGTCTAGGATTCGATATTGGTATTACACGACAATTGAATGAACAATGGAGTATGGACGCTAGTTTATTAGATGTAGGTTTTATTAGTCATACAAAAGATATTGAAAATTATAAGATAAAAGGTAATTATGTATATGAGGGGATTAACCCTGTTTTTCCTGAAACAGGAAGTGGGCAGACAGCAGACGACTATTGGAGTGAAATTGAAGAGAACTTCGAAGATCTATTTGAAGTAGATACTACAACTGCAAAATATACGACATGGCGGCCTATAAAGTTTAACGCATCGTTAAATTATACTTTTGGTGAACAAGAATATGAAGACTGTAATTGTACAAGGACTGAAAAAAAATATTTAAATAGAGTAGGATTACAGCTATTTGCCATGAGTAGACCCAAACAACCTCAATTGGCATTAACAGCATATTATTACAGACGATTATTTAACGGCTTACAAGTTAAAACGACTTATACAATAGATTCTTATTCTGCTTATAATATAGGTCTGGGGATGTCTGCTAGGTTAGGAGGACTGAATTTTTATATGATGGCAGATAATTTTTTACAATTAAAAAACATTTATAGTGCACAAAGTGTATCTTTACAATTAGGGTTTAACTATATATTTAATAAAAATGAAGACTAATTTTTTTTCTGTTATCATAGTATGTTTTATGGTAACTACTGTTTTTTCACAATCTAATTTAAATGATTACAAATATGTGATTGTTCCTAATAAATTTGATTTTTTGAAGCAGAAAGATCAATATCAATTAAATTCCTTAGCACAATTTTTATTCAAAAAATATGGGTTTGAAGCTTTGATGGAAGGAGGTAAATATCCTGAAGATTTAATTAGAAATAGGTGTTTAGCATTAAGATCTGATGTCGTTAAAGAATCTGGAATGTTTAAAACTAAACTGAGCATAGAACTAAAAGATTGTAACGATCAATTAATTTATTCTTCTAAGTTAGGAGAAAGTAGGGAAAAGGATTATTCCAGAGCTTATAATGAAGCTCTAAGAAATACTTTTAAATCTATAGAGGCTCTTAATTATAAATACAAGCCAAATGAAAATATAACAGGTTTACAGACTCAAAGTTCTGAAGCGAGAAATGAAGTAACGCAAGAAATTGAGCAGCTTAAACAAGAGATTCAAAACCTTAAAAAGGAAAAAGAAGCAGAAGTTGCTGTCAATGCGCAAAAGGTTGTTGAATCTAAACCAAAAGTAGAAGTCGTACCTGTACCTACAATTAAAAAAGAAGTCAATAACATGGAAACAGGGGTGAAAGAAGTGCTATCTAAGGTGTTATATGCTCAAGAAATTGAAAATGGATTTCAATTGGTAGATAGTTCCCCAAAAGTAGTCTACAGAATCAAACAAACAAAACTTGATAATATCTTTTTAGTAGAAAACACAAGCGCTATTATTTATAAAAAGGAGGATCGTTGGGTTATTGAATATTACTCAAATAATGTGTTGAAACAAGAAGAACTAAATATTAAGTTTTAGTAATCCTAATACCCATATTTATCTTTCCATCGCTGTTTTAAAAACTCTTTGTGAGCATTTTCGCGAGCATTATTACCGGGCTCATAAAGTTTTGTGTTTTTAATTTCATCTGGTAAAAACTCTTGGTTTGCAAAGTTGAGGTCGTAATTATGAGCATATTTATAATTATCACCATACCCCAGCTCTTTCATTAATTTGGTTGGTGCATTTCTTATTTCTAAGGGTACTGATAGATTTCCTGTATCTTTAACCAACTGTTGTGCTTTACCAATAGCTTTATAAGCAGCATTGCTTTTAGGGGAGCATGCTAAATATGTAGCACATTGACTTAGTATAATTCTAGATTCGGGGTAACCTATTGTAGAAACCGCCTGAAATGTATTATTTGCTATGACTAGAGCAGTTGGGTTGGCATTGCCTATATCTTCACTAGCTAAAATAAGCAACCGTCGTGCTATAAATTTAACATCTTCACCACCTTCTACCATACGAGCTAACCAATATACAGCAGCATTTGGATCACTACCCCGTATGGATTTTATAAAAGCCGAAATAATATCGTAATGCTGTTCACCAGTTTTATCATAATGAACAGTGTTGCTTTGAACTCTTTCCAAAACAGATTCATCTGTAATGGTTATTTTATCGGAATCATAAGAATTTATTATAAGCTCAAAAATATTAAGCAGTTTTCTGGCATCACCTCCAGAAAGCCTTATAAGAGCATTTGTTTCTTTTAATTTAATTGTTTTCTTAGAAATATATTCATCCTGATCGATCGCACGCTTAAGAAGCAGCTCTAAATCAGTTTTATTAAAAGCGTTTAAAATATAAACTTGACAGCGAGAGAGAAGCGCTGAAATAACTTCAAAACTAGGGTTTTCTGTTGTAGCTCCTATTAATGTAATCCACCCCTTTTCTACAGCTTGTAGTAAAGAATCTTGTTGCGATTTACTAAATCTATGAATTTCGTCAATAAACAATATAGGGTTTTTAGTAGTAAACAATCCACCACTTTGTTTTGCTTTATCAATGACATCACGAATATCTTTAACACCAGAATTTATGGCACTGAGTGTATAAAAAGGCCTGCCAGATTCTGTAGCAATAATATTTGCAAGTGTAGTTTTCCCTGTACCCGGAGGTCCCCATAAAATCATTGAAGGAATTAACCCTTGTTTTATATGCTGCGTTAAACTCCCCTGTTTGCCAACTAGGTGATTTTGACTAACATAGTCATTTAAAGTTTTTGGTCTTAAACGTTCAGCTAAAGGTTCATTCATAATGTAAAATTAAAGTATTTTTTTAAGATTTTTATGTGTCATAGAATTTACTTTAGAAGCTTAGGTTTGGTTATTTGATCTTTTATGCTCAATCAACTTTGACATAATAAAAAATATTATATAATGAACGAAAATCACTAATACATTATTAATCTGACAATTTAGCATTATAGCAAATCTTGGTTAACTATTTGTTATCTTTATTTAGTATGAATGAAAATGACTAATAATTTTAATATATAGAACAGTTTAGTTATATGAATTAGATCCGACTAAGTAAAAAATATGCCCAAATGAAAAACCGAGACCACTTTAAATTCTCTACAGGAGTTATTTTATACCCCATTCTTTTTGTATTAATTATTTGGTTAGTGTTTTGGTTTGAGGTACGTTTTGGTTTTAATTTTAGTAAATATGGTGTATATCCTCAAAATTTCAAAGGATTAAGAGGTGTTGTTTTTAGTCCATTTATTCATGGTGATATAGAACACATTTATCACAATACTATTCCATTATTTGTACTTTCCATGGCTTTGTTCTACTTCTATAAACCTATAGCTTGGAAAGTTGTACTATTTGGGATTCTATTTTCAGGGTTTTTCACTTGGTGTATTGGAAGGCCATCTTATCATATCGGAGCCAGTGGACTCATTTATGTTTTGGTAAGCTTTACCTTTTTTAAAGGAGTTTTTGCTAAGCATTACAGGCTTATAGCCTTATCGCTTCTTATTATTTTTCTTTATGGAAGTATGTTATGGTACGTAGCTCCTGTAAAAGAAGGTATATCATGGGAGGGCCATTTATCAGGTTTGATTACAGGGTTACTTTTTGCGCTTTTTTTTAGAAGAGAAATAGCTAAACCTAAAAAATATGTTTGGGAACAAGAAGGTTATAGTGAAGAGGACGATCCTTTTTTAAAGCATTTTGATGCGGATGGTAATTTTATTGAGCATGTTGAAGTAGAAGAGGAGGAGCCTCCTATTATAAATTATACGTATAAGAAAAATAAAGACAATTAGAGGCGTTGTCTTATGGCTTCATACAAAAAAGCACCACATGCCACGGAAACATTTAAAGATTCAATCTCGCCTAATAAAGGTAGTTTCGCTTTGGCATCAACTACTTTTAATATAGATGGGTTTATGCCTCTACCTTCAGAGCCCATAATAATGGCGCAAGGGGCTTTAAAAGAAACATCATATAGTGTATCATTTGTTTTCTCGGTAGCAGCAATAACATTGATGCCAGAAGCCTGCATGTAAAAAACAGCATCTTTAATATGGTCAACTTTACAAATAGGTACTTTAAAAACAGCTCCAGCACTTGTTTTAATAGTATCACCATTTACAGGGGCACCACCTTTTTTTTGAATAATAATACCATCCACACCCGTGCATTCTGCGGTTCGTATAATAGCACCAAAATTACGAACATCGCTTAGTTGATCTAATAATAAAAATAAAGGGGTTTTACCAGATTCTATGACATTTAAGACTAGCGTTTCAATATCATGAAATTCAATTGGAGAAATTTGAGCAACGGCACCTTGGTGATTTTTTCTAGTGAGTCTGTTAAGTTTTTCAACAGGAACATAAGAAGAGTTTATTGAGTTCTTTCTTAAGGCGGTTTCTAATTCGCTAAAAAGCTCGCCTTTAAGACCTTTTTGAAGAAATACTTTATCAATTGTTTCACCTGCATTTATAGCTTCAATAATAGCTCTAATACCAAAAATTTGTGTTTGTTCTTGCATGGGGGTAAAGGTATAAAAAAACCACCTTTCAAAAGGTGGTTTTTTTCACTGGTTAAAATTATCATAATTAGTGTTCGTCTTCCAACAAACCAGTTCTTTTGTAACCTCCAATTAAATATACGTTACCTGGATCGTTTTGCAAAGTAACTTTAAAAGCAATACTATCTACTACATTACCTCCAGTAGATGTAGTTGCTTTTTTTAATATTTTACCTTCAGTAACAGTAGCTATACCAGCAGCATCAAAAAGATTTTCGGCATCAGAAGCTGAAAATGTCATCGCATTTAGATCAACTGCTACTTTAGACTTTAATGGAAAAATACCTTCGTGATCATCTAACCATAAACTGCTGTCATTGTCACTTGTATTGTATGTAGAAAATAAACTAAAACCTGTTAACGCATTAGTACCGCTCTCATCATAAGCTTTAACATACCAGTCACCGGCCATTTCAACAACTAGAGTTGAACCTGGATCTGGCTCTCCTCCCTCATCGCAGGAATTAATTCCTACTATAAGAAATGTTCCCAATATTAATTTTACTATTATATTTCTTAATGTAATCATTTTAACTAATTTTAAGGGGTTGTTTTAATTAATTCACAGTCATATCCAAAACTAAAAGCAGGGATTGTGATTGTCCAAGTCATGGTTCTTTCATCAGCCGATATACCACCACCAGTTAAATTCCATGTTCCAAAAGCATTATCGGCACTTGTATCAGCAATAGAAGAACCAGATACAGCTAGTTGACCTGGCGAAGCATACGCCCTACCAATTCCTCTATCAAATTCATAATGCCCAGCATTTAGATCTGAACAGTTAAATACATTTGGATTAGATGTAGATGACACAAGAATTGGTCCACCACTTCGCCCGATTCTCTTACCATCCCATACACCTGCAAGTGTACCATTGTTTTCATACACAAAAACTGTTCTGAATGCTTGAGCTGCGAAACCATCTTCATTTACTACTTGATAAGTTAAGTCATATATTCCGGGAGTATTTGTGTCTAAAGACCCTAATGTTTCAAAAGGAACATCAGTACCAGATATTGTTGCGCTTACTCCTGGTTCCACAAATGTATCACCTACTTCAACGAGTACAATTGCATCGCCTAGTGCTTCTACAACAGCAAAATTTGTAACAGTGGAAACACCTTCTGTACTTTCTACATCACATGCAGTAAATGTAAAACCACATATGATTAAAGTATATATTATTATTTTTTTCATATTTCTTTATTTTTTAATTATTCCACCAAACTGGAACTGTTATTTCTACTATTTCTGGAGCATTTGAATTTCTTGACAATTCAGTGTTAGGATATACTAAACGCTGAGGAAAAATGCCTCCAGTTACACCATTAACGGAATATGCGAATTCTCCTGGTACATAGCTTAAACTTGTTTGGGGAACCGCCGAAATAGCAGGAATACCTGTTCTATGCTGTTCGAAAAATGATTCATATCCCTGATCGGGGTAATTAGATATCCATTTTTGAGTTATAATGGCAGTAAGTTTATCATCTAAAGTTCCAGCTTCTGGGTATTCATATGCACCGCCAGTTTCGATAAATGGCGTATGATCATATGGTGCTTCAAACACCCAATTTTGATTAGCCTCGGATTTTGTGTCATCAAAAAAGTTTGGACTTTTTTCAAATGCAGCAGCTACACCAGCATCATACAAAGCTTTTGCCCCAGTACCACTATTGTATCTTTCCATAGCTTCAGCTTGCATAAAGTAACTTTGAGCAGCACTAATAAAGAATACTGGAGATAAAGGACTGATGTCAGCTATTGACACAGAATTAGGAGCAGCATCACTGTTATAATCTCCTTGATCTAATGGATTTCCTAAACCATAAAAAGCATCAAGTCTAGGGTCTGAATTAGCATCTAAATAAGACCACAGAGTGGTACTTGCTCTTAGATTAGAGTTCGTGTTCAATTGTCTTCTATCGTTTTCATATAAAGGATTACTAATGTTTGCTTCATCTTTAAAAACACTAGAAGGAATAGCTGCATCTACGTTTAGAAAAGCAGCATTAGCATTGATCATAGCTGTAATACCAGCTTGTGCTACAGACGATCTCGCTTCTGTTTGTCTTAAATAAATTTTAAGCTTCAAAGTGTTAGCAAATTCTACCCATCTTGCCATAACGCCACTAAACATGAAGTCATCAGCACCAGGTGCAGGTAATGATGAGTTTGCTAAATCTCTGCCTAGCGCATCATCCAAATCCTCAATCATAAAATCATAGATTTCTTGGCCTGTATTAAAGTTTGGTTGAAGGTTATTGATACCTAAATTTGCTTCTTTATATGGTACATCATTGTAAAAGTCCGTCATTATTTGAGACGCATATACATCTAAGCAAGATGCTATTAAGTAATAATTCCAATTCTCTTGCTCTAATGCTAATTTTTTAGCATTTTTAATATCTGATAACGCGTCATACATGTTGCTCCATCCTCCGATGTAATCATTAGTACCAATGCTATAATCATCAATAGCTCTGTACTGACTCGCTGCTAAACTTTGAGACCATTGCTGAGCCCAAATTCCTCCTATGAAAGCATAGTAAAAATTTTGAGTAGCTCCAATACCCATCATTCCAGCAGCAATTTCTGATGATAATGCTGCATTATCTTGAGATAACAAATCTGGATCTCTGTTTATGTCTAATTGGTCTTCACATGACAATAATAAGAAACTAATCGCCACTAAACTAAATATTATTTTTTTCATTTTCTTTTTTTTTTAAAATGATACTTTAAGAGAAACGCCATACGTTCTTTGCGAAGGATTAGTTGAAAACTCACCAAATTCACTCGCTAAATCACTACCAAATGTTGATATTTCAGGATCTACATATGGGTTATCATCAGGTGTCCATAAAAACAAGTTTTTACCATAAGCTGTAATTGATGCTCTTGAAACTCCTAACCGGTCTATCAGAGATAAAGGTATTCTATATGATAGGGATAGGTCTCTTAATCTTATGAAACTTCTATCAACTACATGATTTACTTCTGTAGAACCGTTATTAGAACTACTGTAGAAACCTGTTACATTTTCAAAAGTAATAGGAGTTGTATTTTCAGAGAAAGTACCATTTCCATTGTCTACTACAGAATTAGGAACTATAAAGGTGTTTCTATTATTATATGTTGTTAATATAGAATTACCAGTAAATCCAAGTAATCTACCTGTGTATGAATACATCTTACCACCTTCTTTCCAATCAAAATTAAAAGATAAGCTTAAGTTTTTGTAGGTAAATGTATTCTTCAGTCCCATTATGAAATCTCTTTGTGAATTTCCTATTTCTACTTCATCAGTAGTTTGAGTCGGAATTCCTGTTGAAGGATTAACTATTACTTGACCATCAGCATTAGTTAAAGGTACACGAGTTTTAAATACCCCAAGAGGTTTCCCTTTTTCTGCATAAAAGTTAACAGCAAATGCACTGTTTATTAAAATTTCATCTAAACCTTCGGCTAGATCAGTTACTTCATTTTCGTTTTTTGTAAATGTATAACCTAATTCCCAAGTGAAGTCGCTACCTCTTACAGGGTAACCACTAAGAGCAAGTTCTACACCTTTATTATTTAAGTCAATGAAGTTTCCTGTTAAGCTTGCATAACCCGTAGATCTTGGTAGTGGACGTCTTATAATAACACCTTCTGTATCTTTGTTATAATATGCAAAATCAATGTTAACTCTACTGTTAAATAAACTTATTTCTGTACCGAATTCGTATTCGTTAGTAATTTCAGGTTTTAAGTTCGGATTGCCAATAATACCACTTAGTTCGAAAGCATTTTGTCCTCCAATTGGGAATAATATCTGACCAAAACCACCACTGTTGACGGCAGGAATAAGTGCGTTTTCAGTATTATATGGACCTGTATCTTTGGCAACTCTGGCTATTGCAGCTCTTAGCTTTACAGTATGTTGACTGTTGTCTAAAACAATAGCACTTAAACCTGCAGAAGGATAGAAAAAAGAATTGTTTTCTACTGGTAACGTAGATGACCAGTCATTTCTACCTGTTAGAGTTAAAAAGTATCTGTTTTTATATCCTATAGTGGCTGAACCGAAAATACCGTATGTTCTTCTTAAAGAGTTGTTTTGAGTTACGATTGGTCTTCCAGCTGTATTAGATAACTCATAAAAATTAGGAACACTTAAATCTGTAATCTGAACTCTTGAAAAATCGGTAGAACGCTCATTATAGTTTAAACCTAAAGAGGCATCTACGGTTAACTCTTCAGTTACATTATTGTCATAATCTAAGGTGAAGAATGTATCGTATTCTTTTCTAAGTGTTTTTGACTCAGTAACACCGCCTGCATTTGTTGTTGCTCCTAAAAGTGCATTTGGAGAACCAGGAGAATAATTAATTACAGCTCCAAAACTTTTATTAGTAGTATTGGTTATATCTCCACCAAATTGAACAGTAGCACTTAAGTTTTCTACTATTGAATAATTTAGATTAGCATTTCCATAAAAACGATTACTTTTTAAATTATTACCGTTTTCATTAATAGTCCAATATGGATTCCTTGAATATGGTGTGTAAAAGTTATCATTGCTATTAAATATGTTATTTTTATAATCAGCTAAGTCAACTAAACTAACATCTCTAGGAATTTGAATTATTTCTTGGATCAATACTTCTCCCTCACCAGCATTATCTCCTTGTCCTGTATTAACAACATTTTGATCTCTTTCAACATAATTTGCTGAAACATTTAACCTGAATTTATCGGAAGAAATTCCTCCAGAAGCATTAAAAACACGTCTGCTGAATGCATCTGCGTCTGTTGGTATAATACCGTCACTATCTGTATTCGTAAAACCAAGGCTAAACATCGTGTTACTTCCCCCTCCCGATAATCTTATAGAATTTGTGTAAACAGATCCAATGTCATAAAAGTCTTTGATGTTATCTTTTAAAGCAACGTAAGGCTTAATTTGCTGAGAATTATCAATAATATGCCCAAAAGTTCTTATTTGGCCATCGAAAGGTGCTCCCCATGAACCATTTTCATTACTTGCACCTTGACCGCCACTCGGTAATGATGAATAGCTTTGACCATTCCACCCTTGACCAAAGTCATTTTGAAGATGTGGTACTCTAGCTACTTCTAAAAAATCAATTGAACTGACAACATCTACTTTTAATCCTTGGTTATTACGACCTCTTTTAGTAGTAATGATAATAGCTCCATTTGAAGCTCTTGAACCATAAAGTGCCGCCGCTGCCGCACCTTTAAGGACACTTATTGTCTCAATATTATTTGGGTCTAAATCATTCAAACCACTACCTCCATCAAATGTACGGTTAACAGCAGTATCTCCAGCTGCAGAAACTAACTGGTTTTGTGTATTATTAATAGGAGAACCATCAATTATATAAAGAGGTTGATTGCTTCCAAGGGAGCTAAAACCTCTAATAATAACTTTAGATGTAGCACCGACCTGTGCTGGAGTAGATAAATCCACCCCGGAAATTTTTCCAGAAAGAGATTCTAAAGGGTTTATGTTAGTTACATTTGTTAGTTCTTCATTGTCAATAATAGCAACAGCAGAACTAACCTCTCTTTTGGTTTTAGTCTTACCAAAAGCAGTTACAACAATTTCTTCTAAAGATTCCGCATCTTCTGATAATGTTACATTAACAGTGTTAGAACTGCCAACAGGAGCTTCAATGGTTGTGTATCCTACGAAACTAAAAACAAGGATGTCCCCTTGGCTAGCTCTAATTGAATATTTTCCGTCGAAATCTGAAGATGTACCAGAACTAGTACCTTTAACTAAGACAGTTGCTCCAGGTAACGGTAGACCAGAATCATCTGAAACTGTACCTGAAATTGTCTTTTCTTGTGCAAACGTTAGCTGCACGACAAACGCTAGTAATAGCGTTAGAATTCCACTAAACTTTGTTTTCATTTTATAATTATTTGAATTAGTCAATGCCAAAAATCATAATAAAAAGTTAATAAAACAATAAATAATGGTTAAAATTTGCCTTTTAACGAGAAATTTTAAGAAAAAAGTAAAAAAACATAAGCTTATTTCCTTCTTTTTAAAAGCAAAAGAGACTGCTTTTCTAATTCAAATAAATTGTTCTTATAAATGAATTTATTATGATTTAAAAATAATTTTAGACGGGTTTCTTTTTGTAGCGAAATAAATACCTTTAGTTGTTGAACATCAACATTGGTTTGCCACTATTGCCTGAAACCACCAACAAGGTTGTCATTGTATCTTGTAGAGTTCCTTCCAAGTCCATTGACTTCCTAAAGATTTTTTATCCCTGGAAATACCAAGAGCAGTAATGGCCACCTCGTCTAATGTAGAGGTGTCTTCTTGTAGCAAGATATTTATTGTGTTGGAAGCTCCGACGGTAATTATAATTATTTTGAATTAGTCAATTATAAAAGTCGGGAACAAAACTTATTCTAAAAGGATAATAGGTTGCCTGAGAAGGATTTATTAAAATATGTTAGAAATATTTATTAGAAGTAATGATGCTAAGGCTCTGTAAAATAAAATATTAATGTTTAAGGGTAGGAGGTTTGGATATTTAATGAGAATAAGAAATATATGAAGAAACCATAATAATAATAATAATAATTAGAAATTTGCTATTAAACTTATATGTATTTTGGAATTGGAAAGCTTAAAT
Source organism: Flavivirga abyssicola (assembly GCF_030540775.2). Lineage (GTDB taxonomy): Bacteria > Bacteroidota > Bacteroidia > Flavobacteriales > Flavobacteriaceae > Flavivirga > Flavivirga abyssicola. Next base: position 2,735,417 of record NZ_CP141266.1, read on the forward strand.
TTTTGATTTTCACTTTTACCATTTGCATAATTAAACCGAAATAATCCAGCCTGTGTTAGGATACCAAATCCAAATCCATATCCGAAAAGCTTTTCTTTGGTATCTATAATTTTATTTTCAAAATAGGCAGCATCAATAATAGAGTGAATATAAATGGAATTGTTAAGTTGGTATCTGTACTCTGTATTAATTAAACCGAATAAAGAGGAAAATAGGCTGTTTTCTTCAAATCCCCTAATAGAGTTTATGCCTCCAAATCTTAGTAATTCATTTTCAAAATACGTGTTAGAATTTAAAGAAGCGCCGTTTAGTCTTAAAAAAACACTGTTTTTTCTGTTTAAATAAAAGATCTTAAATGCATCAATAGAAAGTTGTGTTTGCTTTTCCTGGATATTGAGGGCTTTTCTTTCTCCAAAGTTTGTTTCCAGATATAATTTAGAATTAATTGGAAAAAGCAGATTGTATGCTTGTGCTTTTGTAAACTCGTATGCTAGCGTGTAATATTGAGTTTTGTAATCTGAAATTGTAAGAGATGCGTTTTCTAATAAATTATTTGACTCAGTAGAAAGAAGACCAGTATAAATTTTATGCTTAGAATTTATTTGATAATGTAGTTTTAATGCTTGGTTTATGGTTGTGAATGATGAATCTTTTCTAAAAATCCGTAATCCTAAATCAATCCCAATAGGTGATTTAAACAAATAAGGGAGTGTTAAATCAGCTTGAAATGTTTTTTGATCATTTTCATCACTTTTGTATAATAGTTTAAAAGATTCGCCAAAGTTTAAATTATTGGTTAAGTTTAAATTTAAGTAACCATCAAACTCTAATTGGTTTGTTTCTTCATTAGTTCCAAAACCTAAAAACCCATCAAAAGAGTTACTTTTTGCTTTTTCAAGATATAAATACAGCGTTGTAGAGTCTTTAGAAAACAAGACTTCTGGAGACTTTATTTCGTTAGCGAATCTTAAATTGTTTAGTTGATTCGTCTTGTTTTTTATTTTAGTTAAATCGAAAACTTGGGAAGGCTTAATTTTTAAAAAGTGTTTTAGATAAGAACGAGGAAATTTTTCATAACCTTTAATTATGATATTGCTAATGATTCTTTTCTTTGTTTCCGATTTAACAATCAATTCTGCTGATAAATTAGAGGAGTCCTGAACTTTGATATTTGACAAGTACAATTTTGAAAAAGGAAATCCTTCATCTGAAATTTTAGAATTAATAAAATTTAAAGCACTTTCAGTTTTGCTAAATTCTAGCTCGAAATAATCATCAAAAATATTTTTTGAAATGGGCTCTAAAAGGGAGCGTTCAATTTCGGTTTCATTATAGTATATATATATGGTGTTAAATTTCTTTTTTAAGTGAATTTGAGTTTTGAATGATGAGTCATTTATCTTAATAATATTTTTTAACTCATTTTCAATATATCCTATTTTTAAAAGTCTTTTTTGAATAGAATCGATCTCATGCTCAATAGACCTATAATCTTTATGAGTTTTAATGTAGCTTAAAGAATCTATAGTACTAGTTTCATGCTCAGTATTACCATCAATTTTCAGGTGTAAATTTTGGCAAAACAATTCCGAAGAAAAAAGAATATATATAATAAGGAGTAAAAAAGAAACTTTTTTCACTTTATAGCTAGCTGTTTATTGTGTAAAACTAACGGAAAACAAAGACTTATAATATAGTGGACAAGATAATTTTTGAATTCTATTAAAAACGTGTTGTGCTTTTTATGAAAAAATGTCTAATAATAGTAATTGTTTTAAGCTTAGAATTATGCAAGTGTTTAAGTAAATAAAGCGATTGAAACATGAACTAAATGAGGTTGGAGTATTAAGTAAAAAATAAAAATTCATTACGATGTGAAAATTAATGATTTAGGGTTTGAATTATTAATTTTAATTTCTACCTTTGCAGCCCTCTTAGAAGAGGATTTTAAAATTTATATATAATATATATGCCAACAATTTCACAATTAGTAAGAACAGGAAGAGCCAAAATAACCAAGAAGAGTAAATCGGCTGCTTTAGATTCTTGTCCGCAAAGACGTGGTGTATGTACTCGTGTTTACACGACAACTCCTAAAAAACCAAACTCAGCAATGCGTAAGGTAGCAAGGGTTCGTTTAACAAACGGTAACGAGGTTAATGCATACATTGGTGGAGAAGGACACAATCTACAAGAGCACTCGATAGTATTGGTTAGAGGTGGAAGGGTAAAAGATTTGCCAGGAGTTAGATATCACATCGTTCGTGGTGCTTTAGACACCGCAGGTGTTTCAGGTAGAACACAACGTAGATCTAAGTATGGTGCAAAACGCCCTAAGAAGTAATTTAAAACTTTAAGAAGAAGACATGAGAAAAAGAGCAGCAAAAAAGAGACCGCTTTTACCGGATCCACGTTTTAACGATCAGTTAGTAACTCGTTTCGTTAATATGATGATGTGGGATGGAAAGAAGTCTGTCGCTTTTAAAGTATTCTATGATGCCATTGATATTGTAGATTCGAAAAAAACTGACGAAGAAAAAACAGCTTTAGAAACATGGAAAGATGCGTTATCAAATGTGATGCCTCACGTAGAAGTACGTAGCCGTCGTGTTGGTGGTGCAACATTCCAGATTCCAATGCAAATTCGTCCAGACCGTAAGGTTTCTACAGCGATGAAATGGCTTATAGGTTATGCGCGTAAAAGAAATGAAAAATCTATGGCACAACGCTTAGCTTCAGAGATTTTAGCAGCAGCGAAAGAAGAAGGAGCAGCAGTTAAGAAAAGAGTTGATACTCACAAAATGGCAGAAGCAAACAAAGCATTCTCTCACTTTAGATTTTAATACGACATGGCAAGAGATTTAAAATTCACTAGAAATATAGGTATTGCTGCACATATTGATGCAGGAAAAACTACTACTACAGAGCGTATTCTTTATTATACAGGTGTATCTCATAAAATTGGAGAAGTACATGATGGTGCTGCTACAATGGACTGGATGGAGCAAGAGCAAGAAAGAGGTATTACAATTACTTCTGCTGCGACAACTTGTGAGTGGAAATTCCCAATTGAAAATGGGCAACCAACACCAGACACAAAAGGATATCACTTTAATATCATTGACACACCGGGTCACGTAGATTTTACGGTTGAGGTAAACCGTTCATTACGTGTACTTGATGGTTTAGTATTCTTATTTAGTGCAGTTGATGGTGTTGAGCCTCAATCTGAAACTAACTGGAGATTAGCAGATAACTACAAAGTGCCTAGAATTGGTTTCGTTAATAAAATGGACCGTCAAGGATCTAACTTTTTAGGTGTTTGTCAACAAGTAAAAGACATGTTAAAGTCTAATGCTGTGCCAATCGTTTTAAATATTGGTGACGAAGCAGACTTTAAAGGAATTATCGATTTAGTAAAAAATCGTGCTATTGTTTGGCATGATGAAACTCAAGGGGCGACTTTTGATGTGATTGATATTCCAGAAGAGATGAAAGAAGAAGCTCGTAAGTATCGTGCACTTTTAATTGAAGAAGTGGCAACTTACGATGAGAACTTATTAGAGAAATTCATGGAAGATGAAGATTCTATTACAGAAGAAGAAGTGCATGCTGCACTTAGAGCTGCTGTAATGGATATGGCTATCATACCTATGATTTGTGGTTCTGCTTTTAAAAATAAAGGGGTACAATTCTTATTAGATGCTGTTTGTCGTTACTTACCATCTCCAACAGATAGAGATAATATTGTAGGTACAGATCCTAGAACAGGAGAAGAGGCTATACGTAAGCCAGATGTTAAAGATCCATTTGCGGCTTTAGCATTTAAAATTGCTACCGATCCTTTCGTAGGGCGTTTAGCATTCTTTAGAGCTTATTCAGGTCGTTTAGATGCAGGGTCTTATATCTTGAACAACCGTTCTGGTAAAAAAGAACGTATTTCTCGTATCTATCAAATGCACTCTAACAAGCAAAATGCTATCGATTTTATTGAAGCAGGAGATATTGGAGCTGCAGTAGGATTTAAAGATATCAAGACAGGTGATACGATGTCTGATGAAAAGAATCCTATCGTTTTAGAATCTATGGACTTCCCAGATCCGGTAATTGGTATCGCGGTTGAGCCTAAGACTAAAGCTGATGTAGATAAATTAGGTATGTCTTTAGCAAAATTAGCCGAAGAAGATCCAACATTTACAGCAAGAACAGATGAAGCTTCAGGACAGACTATTATATCTGGAATGGGTGAGCTTCACTTAGATATTATTGTTGACCGTCTTAAACGTGAGTTTAAGGTTGAGGTAAATCAAGGTCAGCCACAAGTAGAGTACAAGGAAGCTATTACGCAACGTGCTGAACACAGAGAAGTTTATAAGAAACAATCTGGTGGACGTGGTAAATTCGCAGACATTGTATTTACATTGGAGCCTGCAGAAGAAGGAAAAGTAGGATTAGAATTTATTTCAGAAATTAAAGGTGGTAACGTTCCTAAAGAATTTATCCCTTCAATTGAAAAAGGATTCAAAATGGCTATGGTAAATGGACCATTGGCAGGATACGAAGTTGATGCTATGAAAGTAACATTAACAGACGGTTCTTACCATGATGTGGATTCGGATCAATTATCTTTTGAATTGGCTGCAAAACTTGGATTTAAAAACTCTGCGAAAGCTGCAAAAGCAGTAATCATGGAGCCTATTATGAAACTAGAGGTTATTACTCCAGAAGAAAACATGGGTGATATCGTAGGTGATTTAAATAGAAGAAGAGGACAAGTAAGTGATATGGGTGATAGAGCTGGCGCAAAAACTGTGAAAGCAACTGTACCGCTTTCAGAAATGTTTGGATATGTTACAACATTAAGAACATTATCATCTGGTCGTGCAACGTCAACAATGGAATTTTCACATTATGCTGAAACACCTTCGAATATATCTGAAGAAGTAATTAAGGCAGCTAAAGGTGTTGAAGCTTAAAATCTAAGAAAATGAGTCAAAAAATCAGAATAAAATTAAAATCTTACGATCACAATTTAGTAGATAAGTCTGCTGATAAGATTGTAAAGACTGTAAAAAGTACTGGTGCTGTTGTAACTGGACCAATTCCATTACCAACTCACAAGAAAATTTTCACAGTATTACGTTCTCCACACGTAAACAAGAAATCAAGAGAACAATTTCAATTAAGCTCTTATAAGAGATTATTGGATATTTACTCTTCTTCATCAAAAACAATTGATGCGTTAATGAAACTTGAATTACCAAGTGGTGTTGAAGTAGAGATTAAAGTATAATTTGTCATTCCTGCGAAAGTAGGAATCTCATAAATTGAAACTAGAAGTTTCAAGACATGTCCGGAGCTTCGAGCGAAGGAAAAACGGAAAAATACATTTCAGGGACGAAAGGTATTTTGTCCCTGAAATTTTTTAAATAGGTCATGTTGAAACTTGTTTCAACGAAATAATAATTAATAAATAATAAATATGTCTGGGTTAATTGGAAAAAAAATCGGTATGACCAGCATCTTTGATGACAACGGAAAGAATATTCCTTGTACAGTTATCGAAGCTGGACCATGTATCGTTACCCAAGTCAGAACCGAAGAAGTTGATGGTTATGAAGCTATCCAACTTGGTTTCGATGACGCGACAGAAAAAAGCGCTACTAAAGCAGACTTAGGTCATGCTAAAAAAGCGGGTACTTCTGTAAAACGCAAAGTTGTTGAATTCAAAGGTTTTGATGAGGAGTACAAATTAGGAGATGCTATCACTGTAGAACATTTCACAGAAGGTGAATTTGTCGATGTTGCAGGAACATCTAAAGGTAAAGGATTTCAAGGTGTTGTAAAACGTCATGGTTTCGGTGGTGTAGGTCAAGCTACTCATGGTCAGCATAATCGTTTAAGAGCGCCAGGATCAATTGGAGCTGCATCTTACCCTGCAAGAGTTTTTAAAGGTATGAAAATGGCCGGAAGAATGGGTGGAGAAACAATAAAAGTTCAAAATTTAAGAGTTTTAAAAGTAGTTGCTGAAAAGAATCTACTTGTTGTTAAAGGGTGTGTACCTGGACACAAAAACGCTTATGTAATTATTAGAAAATAATGAAAGTAGCAGTTTTAGATATAAACGGAAAAGACACAGGTAGAAAGGCAGACCTTTCTAAAGATGTGTTCGCTATTGAGCCTAATAATCACGCTGTATATTTGGATGTTAAACAATATTTAGCAAACCAACGTCAAGGAACTCACAAATCTAAAGAAAGAGGTGAGATTTCTGGAAGTACACGTAAGATTAAAAAGCAAAAAGGAACTGGTACAGCAAGAGCAGGTAGTATTAAGTCTGGTGTATTTAAAGGTGGAGGTCGTATGTTCGGTCCAAGACCAAGAAATTACAGCTTTAAACTTAATAAAAATGTTAAGCGTTTAGCACGTAAATCTGCATTAAGTATCAAAGCAGGAGAGAAGTCAATTACAGTTCTAGAAGACTTTAATTTTGATGCTCCAAAAACGAAAAACTTTACAGCGATTTTAAAAGCCTTAGAGCTTGAAAACAAAAAATCTCTGTTTGTGTTGGGTGGGTCAAATAATAACGTATATTTGTCATCGCGCAATTTAAAAGGATCTGAAGTTGTAACTTCTTCGGAATTAAGTACTTACAAGATTTTAAATGCAAATCAAGTCGTGCTTTTAGAAGGTGCTTTAGAAGGAATTGAAACAAACTTAAGTAAATAAGAAACAGATGAGTATCTTAATTAAACCTATAATCACAGAAAAAGCGACTGCAGATAGCGAGTTAAGAAACTGCTATACTTTCGCGGTGAAGACAAAGGCGAACAAGGTAGAAATTAAAAAAGCGGTGGAAGCTGCTTATGGTGTTTCTGTTGAAAAAGTTCGTACTATAAATGTCCGTCCAGATAGAAGAACCCGTTTTACAAAAACAGGTATTCAACATGGTAAAACAAATGCTGTTAAAAAAGCAATTGTACAACTGGCGGAAGGTGAAATGATTGATTTATACAGTAACATGTAATTAGACAACAATGTCAGTAAGAAAATTAAAACCAATCACACCAGGACAGCGATTTAGAGTAGTAAATGGTTATGACGCTATTACTACTGATAAGCCGGAAAAGAGTTTACTCGTTCCGAATAAAAGGTCTGGTGGTAGAAACAGTCAAGGAAAAATGACCATGCGCTATATAGGTGGAGGTCATAAGAAAAAGTATCGTATTATCGATTTTAAACGTGACAAAGCTGGAATTCCAGCAGAAGTTAAGTCTATCGAGTACGATCCAAACAGAACCGCTTTCATCGCATTATTGAATTATCAAGATGGCGAGAAAAGATATATTATTGCTCAAAATGGTTTACAAGTTGGGCAAAATGTGGTATCTGGTTTAGAAGGTGTTGGTCCAGAAATTGGAAATGCAATGCCATTAAGTGAAATTCCATTAGGGACTATTATTTCTTGTGTAGAATTACGTCCAGGTCAAGGAGCTGTTATGGCTCGTAGTGCTGGTGCTTTTGCACAGTTAATGGCAAGAGATGGTAAGTTTGCTACTATTAAATTACCTTCAGGAGAAACAAGATTAATTCTTGTAAACTGTATGGCTACTATAGGTGTTGTTTCTAACTCAGATCATCAATTATTAGTTGGTGGTAAAGCAGGTAGAACAAGATGGTTAGGAAGAAGACCACGTACTAGACCAGTAGTTATGAATCCAGTTGATCACCCAATGGGTGGTGGTGAAGGTAAATCTTCAGGAGGACACCCACGTTCAAGAAACGGTATTCCAGCTAAAGGTTATAGAACACGTTCTAAGACTAAAGCAAGTAACAAATATATTGTAGAACGTAGAAAGAAATAAGACATGGCAAGATCATTAAAAAAAGGACCTTACGTTCATTATAAATTAGAAAAGAAAGTAGCTGTTAATGTTGAATCTAACAAGAAAACAGTAATCAAAACTTGGTCAAGAGCTAGTATGATTACTCCAGATTTTGTTGGACAAACAATAGCAGTACACAATGGCCGTCAATTTGTACCTGTTTATGTAACAGAAAACATGGTAGGTCATAAGTTAGGAGAATTTTCACCAACACGTTCATTCCGTGGACATGCAGGTGCTAAAAATAAAGGTAAAAAGTAGTAAGCTATGGGAAGTCGTAAAAAACAAATGGCAGACGCTATTAAGGAAGCAAAAAAACACGTTGCTTTTGCTAAACTTAATAACTGTCCTACATCACCGAGAAAAATGCGTTTAGTAGCCGATTTAGTAAGAGGCGAAAAAGTAGAACATGCACTTAATATCTTAAAATTCAACCAAAAAGAAGCTTCTGGTCGTTTAGAGAAATTGTTATTGTCTGCAATTGCAAACTGGCAATCTAAAAATGAAGAAGCTAATATTGAAGAGGCTGAATTGATAGTGAAAGAAATTAAAGTGGATAGCGGATCTATGTTAAAAAGATTACGTCCAGCACCACAAGGTCGTGCGCACAGAATTAGAAAACGTTCAAACCACGTAACAATCGTAGTTGGAGCTAACAATAATACACAAAGCTAAGATAGATATGGGACAAAAAACAAATCCAATCGGGAATCGCTTAGGAATTATCAGAGGATGGGAATCTAACTGGTACGGAGGTAATGATTATGGAGATAAGCTTGCCGAAGACGATAAAATTAGAAAATACGTTCACGCACGTTTATCTAAAGCTAGTGTAAGTAGAGTAATTATTGAAAGAACTTTAAAACTTGTAACCGTTACTATCACTACTGCAAGACCAGGTATTATTATCGGGAAAGGCGGACAAGAGGTAGACAAGTTAAAAGAAGAGCTTAAAAAAATTACTGGAAAAGAAGTTCAGATTAACATCTTTGAAATTAAAAGACCTGAACTTGATGCATTTTTAGTAGGGTCTAGTATTGCTCGTCAAATTGAAAACAGAATTTCATACAGACGTGCAATAAAAATGGCAATCGCTGCTACAATGCGTATGAACGCTGAAGGAATTAAAATCCAGATTAGTGGTCGTTTAAATGGTGCTGAAATGGCACGTTCAGAACACTACAAAGAAGGGCGTATTCCTTTATCTACATTCAGAGCTGATATTGATTATGCTTTAGTTGAGGCACACACTACTTATGGTAGATTGGGTGTTAAAGTATGGATCATGAAAGGTGAAGTATATGGAAAAAGAGAGCTTTCTCCGCTAGTTGGTCTATCCAAGAAGCAAGGAAAAGGTGGAGCAGGAGGACGTGGTGGAAATAAATCTAATCCTCGTCGTAGAAAGTAATTTTTTATAAAGTAAAGAAAAATGTTACAGCCTAAAAGAACAAAATTTCGTAAGCAACAAAAAGGACGTATGAAAGGACTCTCTGGAAGAGGGCATCAACTTTCTTACGGGACTTTTGGAATAAAAGCATTAGACGCAACTTTTATAACGTCACGTCAAATTGAAGCAGCTCGTATTGCCGCTACACGTTACATGAAAAGAGAAGGGCAACTTTGGATTAAAATATTTCCAGACAAGCCTATCACTAAAAAGCCTCTTGAAGTACGTATGGGTAAAGGTAAAGGTGCCGTTGAATATTGGGTAGCCGTTTGTAGACCAGGTCGTGTTTTATTTGAAATTGGTGGAGTGCCGTTAGATATTGCTAAAGAAGCATTACGTTTAGCAGCGCAAAAATTACCAGTAAAAACTAAGTTTTTAATTGCTCGCGATTACGAAGCATAATTTATTTGATATTATGAAACAATCAGAAATTAAAGAATTATCAACAGCTGAGTTACAAGAAAAACTTGGTGAGACTAAAAAAAGTTATTCAGACCTAAAAATGGCTCATGCAATATCTCCTTTAGAAAATCCAATTCAGTTACGTGGTATAAGACGTACAGTAGCTAGAATTGCGACAGAATTAACTAAAAGAGAATTACAATAATTCTGCTGAAAGATGGAAACAAGAAATTTAAGAAAAGAACGTATAGGAGTTGTTACTAGTAACAAAATGCAAAAATCAATAGTTGTTGCAGAGGTTAAAAAAGTAAAGCACCCTATGTATGGTAAGTTCGTGTTAAAAACAAAAAAATATGTTGCACACGACGAAACAAACGATTGTAATATTGGAGATACTGTAAAGATCATGGAAACAAGACCTTTAAGTAAATCTAAATGTTGGAGATTAGTTGAAATCATAGAAAGAGCTAAATAATTATGGTACAGCAAGAATCAAGATTAAAGGTAGCAGATAACACTGGAGCTAAAGAAGTATTAACAATACGTGTTCTAGGTGGTACTAAGAGAAGATACGCTTCTGTAGGAGACAAAATAGTTGTTTCAGTTAAAGATGCAACACCTAATGGAAACATTAAAAAAGGTGCTGTTTCAACTGCAGTTGTTGTTCGTACTAAAAAGGAAGTAAGAAGACCTGACGGATCTTATATTAGATTCGACGATAATGCTTGTGTTTTATTAAACCCAACGGGTGAGATGAGAGGAACACGTGTATTTGGTCCTGTTGCTAGAGAACTTCGTGATAAACAATTCATGAAAATTGTATCATTAGCACCAGAGGTGCTTTAATACATTAATTTAAGATGACAAAGCTTAAAATAAAAACTGGAGATACTGTAAAAGTAATTGCTGGAGATCATAAAGGATCTGAAGGTAAAGTACAAAAGGTATTAATAGATAAGAACAAAGCGATCGTTGAAGGTGTAAACATGGTTAAGAAACATACAAAACCAAGTGCACAAAGCCCTCAAGGAGGAATCGTTGAAAAAGAAGCTCCTATTCATATTTCAAACTTATCATTGTTAACTTCAAATGGAGAAACAACTAGAGTAGGTTATAGAGTAGAAGGCGATAAGAAAGTAAGATTTTCAACAAAATCTAATGAAGTAATATAGTTATGGCATATTCACCTAGACTTAAAGAAGAGTATAAAAGCAGAGTAATTGCAGCTCTTACAGAAGAATTTGGATATAAGAATGTTATGCAAGTTCCAGTACTTAAAAAGATAGTAATATCTAAAGGAGTTGGAGCAGCAGTAGCAGACAAAAAGTTAATCGACTACGCAGTAGAAGAATTAACTACTATATCTGGACAAAAAGCTATATCAACATTATCTAAAAAGGATGTTGCATCATTCAAATTACGTAAAGGGATGCCAATTGGCGCAAAAGTTACTTTACGTGGAGAAAGAATGTATGAATTCTTAGACCGTTTAGTTACTTCTGCGTTACCACGTGTTAGAGACTTTAATGGTATAAAAGCAACTGGATTTGATGGTAGAGGTAACTACAATTTAGGAGTTACTGAGCAGATTATATTCCCGGAAATTAACATCGATAAGGTTAATAAAATTTCTGGAATGGATATTACATTTGTAACATCTGCCGATACAGATAAAGAAGCAAAATCATTATTAACAGAACTAGGGGTACCTTTTAAAAAGAACTAAGTTATGGCTAAAGAATCAATGAAAGCCCGTGAGGTTAAAAGAGCAAAAACAGTAGCTAAATATGCAGAGAAACGTAAAGCTTTAAAAGAAGCTGGAGATTATGAAGCATTACAAAAGTTACCAAAAAATGCTTCTCCTATACGTCAGCACAATAGATGTAAACTTACAGGTAGACCAAAAGGATACATGAGAACATTTGGAATTTCTCGTGTAACGTTTAGAGAAATGGCTAACCAAGGATTAATACCTGGTGTTAGAAAAGCAAGTTGGTAAAAAAAGAATAAATTGGTTTTAGGTTCAAAAGAAGAGTTCTTTTGAAAACCACTACCGCAAATTAATAAATATGTATACAGATCCAATATCGGATTATCTTACGAGAGTTAGAAATGCAATACGAGCTAATCACAGAGTGGTTGAGATTCCAGCATCTAACTTAAAAAAAGACATCACTAAAATATTATTCGAACAAGGATATATTTTAAGCTACAAGTTTGACGATTCAACTGTACAAGGGACTATTAAAATAGCACTTAAGTACAACAAAGAAACTAAAGAACCTGTAATTAAGAAACTTCAAAGAATTAGTAAACCAGGTTTACGTAAGTATGCTGGTTCTAAAGAATTACCTAGAATCCTTAATGGTCTTGGTATTGCCATTGTTTCAACTTCTCACGGAGTAATGACTGGTAAACAAGCTAAAAGAGATAATGTAGGTGGTGAAGTATTATGTTACGTTTACTAATCTAAAAGGGAGAAAGAAATGTCAAGAATAGGAAATAACCCAGTTGCAATTCCAGAAGGAGTTACAGTAGAAGTAAAAGATAACGTAGTTACAGTAAAAGGAAAATTGGGTGAGTTAACTCAAGAATTCGATACTGTAGAGATTAAAGTTGAAGATGGAAATGTTTTAGTAACACGTTCTTCTGACTCTAAAGAACAAAAAGCTAAACACGGTTTATACAGATCATTAATGAACAATATGGTCGAAGGTGTATCTAAAGGATGGACTAAAGAATTGGAATTGGTTGGTGTAGGTTATAGAGCATCTAACCAAGGGCAAAAATTAGATTTAGCTTTAGGTTTTTCTCATAATATTGTTTTAAACATTGCTCCAGAAGTAAAAGTTGAAACAGTTTCAGAAAAAGGAAAGAATCCATTAGTAAAGTTAACATCATTCGATAAACAACTTGTTGGTCAAGTAGCTGCTAAAATCCGCGGATTTAGAAAACCTGAACCTTACAAAGGAAAAGGAATTAAGTTTGTTGGTGAAGAAATAAGAAGAAAAGCAGGTAAATCAGCTTAATAAAATAGTTATGGCATTAACAAAGAATCAAAGAAGACAAAGGATTAAAAACAGAATTCGTAAGATAGTTTCTGGTACAGAATCTAGACCAAGACTAACTGTTTTTAGAAGTAATAAAGAAATTTATGCTCAAATTGTGGATGACGTAAATGGTACAACTATCAGTGCTGCATCTTCAAGAGATAAAGATATTAGTTCTGCAAAAGGTACTAAATCAGAAATTGCTACTCTAGTAGGAAAAACAATTGCTGAGAGAGCTTTAAAAGCAGGTGTAGAAACAATCGCTTTCGATAGAGGGGGTTATTTATATCACGGTAGAGTAAAATCATTAGCTGAAGGAGCTAGAGAAGCAGGACTTAAATTCTAGAATATTATGTTTCAAAAATATAAAAGTGCAGAGTTAGTAAAACCAGGTGGATTAGATCTTAAAGATCGTTTAGTTGGTGTACAAAGAGTTACAAAAGTAACTAAAGGTGGTAGAGCATTTGGTTTTTCAGCAATTGTTGTAGTTGGTGATGAAGCAGGTGTAGTAGGCCAAGGTTTAGGAAAATCTAAAGACGTTGCTAGTGCTATAGCAAAAGCCGTTGAGGATGCTAAGAAAAACCTAGTAAGAATTCCTATTATTAAAGGAACTTTACCGCACGAACAAAAAGGGAAATATGGTGGAGCAAGAGTAAACATCATACCTGCAGCTCCTGGTACAGGAGTTATTGCTGGTGGTGCTGTTAGAACTGTTCTTGAGGCCGTTGGTGTACATGATGTATTATCAAAATCTCAAGGATCTTCTAACCCTCATAATGTAGTAAAAGCAACATTTGATGCTTTATTACAATTAAGAGATGCTAATGCAATCGCTAGAGATAGAGGTATTTCACTTGAACAAGTTTTTAACGCTTAATAACATCAGAGATGGCAAAGATTAAAGTAACAAAAGTTAAAAGCGCAATCAATCGTACGCAAAGACAAAAAAGAACTTTAGAAGCTCTTGGTCTTAAAAAGATTGGTCAAGTAAAAGAGCACGAAGCTACACCTAATATCTTAGGTATGGTTGCTAAAGTTTCACATTTAGTTTCTGTTGAAGAAGCAAAATAATATAAAACTGAAAATGGATTTAAGTAATTTAAAACCTGCAGAAGGTTCAGTAAAAAATCAAGGAAAAAGAATAGGTAGAGGACAAGGTTCTGGAAAAGGTGGTACTGCAACACGTGGTCACAAAGGAGCTAAGTCACGTTCAGGTTATTCTAAGAAGCTAGGATTTGAAGGTGGGCAAATGCCACTTCAAAGACGTGTTCCTAAATTTGGTTTTACAAACATTAACCGTGTTGAGTATCAAGGTATCAATTTAGATACTTTACAACAATTGGTTGATGATAAAAAAATAAAAGATACAGTAAATTTTGAAATTTTATTCTCAAACCGTTTAGCTGGAAAAAATGATCTAGTTAAGATTTTGGGTAGAGGAGAGTTAAAAGCAAAATTAAAAGTATCTGCACATAAATTTACAGCTTCAGCAAAAGCTGCTATTGAAGCAGCTGGTGGAGAAGCAATAACATTATAAGACCATATTAAGAGTATGAAGTTTATAGAATCGCTTAAAAATGTTTGGAAAATAGAGGAACTAAGAAACAGAATCATAGTAACACTAGGACTGTTATTAGTTTATCGTTTTGGTACTCAGGTTACATTGCCAGGTGTTGATGCCGCGCAATTAGCAGCCTTAGGAGACAGTACTAGTACAGGGTTATTAGGATTACTTAGCCAGTTTACTGGAGGAGCTTTTTCTAGAGCATCTGTATTTGCCTTAGGTATTATGCCTTACATTTCAGCTTCTATTGTTGTACAATTAATGGGGATAGCTATTCCTTATTTGCAAAAATTGCAAAAAGAAGGCGCCAGTGGGCAAAAGAAAGTTAATCAAATTACACGTTGGTTAACTATTGCCATTTGCTTATTACAAGCACCAGGTTATTTAGCAAGTTTACCAAGCTTAGGAGTTCCACAAAGTGCCTTTTTATTAGGGACTGGACCTTTATTTTATTTCTCATCTGTAAGTATTCTAGTTACAGGCTGTATTTTTGCCATGTGGTTAGGTGAAAAGATTACGGATAAAGGAATAGGTAATGGAATTTCATTATTAATTATGGTTGGTATTATTGCAACATTACCTCAGTCATTTATTCAAAATGCTGCTACTAGATTAGAAGGTAACAACGTTATGCTTATTCTTTTCGAATTAGTTATTTGGTTTGTTATTATTTTAGTTACAATCATGCTTGTTATGGCTGTTAGAAAAATAGCTGTACAATATGCAAGAAGAACTGCTTCTGGTGGTTATGAGAAAAGTGCTATGGCAGGTTCAAGACAATACATTCCATTAAAGCTAAATGCTTCTGGAGTAATGCCTATTATATTTGCGCAAGCTATTATGTTTGTGCCTGGTATGATTGGTGGTACAGATTTATTAAAAGATTCGTCTGTAGGAGCCTGGTTAGTTACTAATCTTGGTCCAGCAAGTATGTTTGGTTTTTGGTATAATGTAGTTTTCGCTTTATTAATAATCGTATTTACATATTTCTATACAGCGATCACTGTACCAACAAATAAAATGGCAGACGATTTAAAACGTAGTGGTGGTTTTATTCCTGGTATTCGTCCAGGTTCTGAAACTTCAGAATATCTTGATAAAATTATGTCTCAAATAACCTTGCCGGGATCTATATTCTTAGCACTTATAGCTGTGTTCCCAGCGTTTATTGTTAAGCTTATGGATGTACAACAAGGTTGGGCGTTATTTTTTGGAGGAACCTCATTATTAATCATGGTTGGAGTTGCAATTGACACTATGCAACAAGTAAATTCATACTTGTTAAATAGACATTATGATGGCTTGATGAAAACTGGTAAAAATAGAAAAGCTAGCGCTTAATATATATCTACTATGGCAAAACAGGCAGCAATAGAACAAGACGGAACAATTATAGAAGCATTATCGAATGCGATGTTTCGTGTTGAATTAGAAAATGGTCACATTGTGACTGCACACATTTCTGGTAAAATGCGTATGCATTATATTAAATTATTACCAGGAGATAAAGTGAAATTAGAAATGAGTCCTTACGATTTAACAAAGGCTCGAATAACTTATAGATACTAATACGATGAAAGTAAGAGCATCACTTAAAAAGAGAAGTGCGGATTGTAAAATCGTACGAAGAAAAGGCAGACTTTACGTTATAAACAAAAAGAATCCTAGATTTAAACAAAGACAAGGGTAATTATGGCAAGAATTGCAGGTGTAGACATACCAAAAAACAAAAGAGGAGTAATCTCTTTAACTTATATCTATGGAATAGGTAGAAGTAGAGCAAAAGAAATTTTAGCAACTGCTAAGGTTGACGAAAGTACTAAAGTTCAAGATTGGACCGATGACCAAATTAGTGGTATTCGTGAAGCTGTTGGAACTTTTACAATCGAAGGTGAATTACGTTCTGAAACACAATTAAACATTAAGCGATTAATGGACATTGGATGTTACAGAGGTATTCGTCATAGATCTGGTCTTCCTTTAAGAGGGCAACGTACTAAAAACAACTCCAGAACTAGAAAAGGTAGAAGAAAAACAGTTGCTAACAAAAAGAAAGCAACTAAATAATTAAAAGTCATTAGTATTTAGTCGTTAGATGGAATCTGTTTGAAATGTAAAAGTTTAGGATTCTAATACTAACAACTAACAACTAGAAACTAAAAAAATATGGCAAAAACAAGCACTAAAAAACGTAAAGTTATTGTAGACTCTGTTGGAGAAGCACACGTTACGGCTTCTTTCAATAACATTATTATTTCGCTTACCAACAAAAAAGGAGACGTTATTTCATGGTCTTCTGCTGGTAAAATGGGATTTAGAGGTTCTAAGAAAAACACGCCTTATGCTGCTCAATTAGCTGCTGAAGATGCTGCTGCTGTAGCTCAAGAAGCTGGTTTGAAGAAAGTAAAGGTTTATGTTAAAGGACCTGGAAATGGTAGAGAATCTGCTATTCGTTCTATCCACAATGCTGGGATTGAAGTAACAGAAATTATTGATGTTACGCCACTTCCACATAATGGATGTCGCCCTCCAAAACGTAGAAGAGTTTAACGAATTACGATCTTAGATTTACGATTATTGGATTGTTATAAATCGCATTTCGTAAACCTGCCCTGAGCGAAGTTGAAGGGTTAAAAATCGTCAATAAAATTAATATCATTTGATTCTCAGATGGTATTAATTTTTTGCATAAATTTGCAAACTGAAAAATAATAACAAGTATCAACGAGAGACCAAAAAGATTATCGAAGGATAAGATTAAGACCTTAATTCATAATCACTCTCAAAAACAAATTTAAAATGGCAAGATATACTGGTCCTAAAACTAAAATCGCTCGTAAATTTGGCGAAGCAATATTTGGAGACGATAAGTCTTTTGAAAAAAGAAATTACCCTCCAGGTCAACACGGAAATAACAGAAGACGTGGGAAAAAATCTGAATACGCAATCCAGTTAATGGAAAAACAAAAAGCTAAATATACTTATGGTATTTTAGAGCGTCAATTTAGAGGTTTATTTAAAAAAGCAAGAGCAGCACAAGGTATTACAGGTGAAGTTTTATTACAATTATGTGAGTCTAGATTAGACAACGTAGTGTTTAGAATGGGAATTTCTCCTTCTAGAAGTGGTGCAAGACAATTAGTATCTCACAGACATATTACTGTAAATGGAGAATTAGTAAATATTCCTTCTTACCAACTAAAGGCTGGAGATGTTGTTGCAGTAAGAGAAAAATCAAAATCACTTGAGGCTATTGAAAGATCTTTATCAAACTCAAGTCACGTTTACGAATGGATTACTTGGAATGATGATACAAAGCAAGGAACTTATGTTTCTGTACCTGCTAGAATTCAAATTCCAGAAAACATAAACGAACAATTCATAGTCGAATTATATTCTAAATAATAAATTAATCACATTGGTATTTGGCCAAAGGATTTATTAGTCTTCTTCAAACTTTTAGATCGCGCAACCAAATAACAATTAAAACGAAGAACAATATGGCAGTATTTAATTTCCAAAAGCCCGACAAAGTAATCATGATTGATTCTACTGATTTCGAAGGTAAATTCGAATTCAGACCACTAGAACCTGGTTACGGATTAACAGTAGGTAACGCTCTAAGAAGAGTTTTACTTTCTTCATTAGAAGGATTTGCAATTACATCGGTTAGAATTGAAGGTGTAGATCACGAGTTTTCTGCAATTGCTGGAGTCGTTGAGGATGTTACAGAGATCATTTTAAATTTAAAACAAGTTAGATTTAAAAGACAAATTGATGATATTGATAATGAATCTATTTCAATTTCAATTTCTGGTCAAGATAGAATCACAGCTGGAGATTTTCAAAAATTCATTTCTGGATTCCAAGTACTAAATACAGAATTAGTTATCTGTAACTTAGATCCTAAAGTTAATTTTAACTTGGAAATTACTATTGAAAAAGGTAGAGGATATGTTCCTGCAGAAGAAAATAAGAAAGCTGCTGCGCCAATAGGAACTATATTTACAGATTCAATTTATACACCAATTAAAAATGTTAAGTATAGTATTGAAAACTATCGTGTAGAACAAAAAACGGATTACGAAAAATTAGTTTTCGAAATTATTACTGATGGTTCAATTACGCCACAAGACGCTTTAACAGAAGCAGCTAAAACGTTAATTCACCACTTCATGTTATTCTCTGATGAGCGTATCACTTTAGAAGCGGATGAAATAGCGCAAACTGAAACATACGATGAGGAATCATTACATATGAGACAGTTGCTTAAAACCAAGTTAATCGATATGGATTTATCTGTACGTGCACTTAACTGTTTAAAAGCTGCGGAAGTAGATACTTTAGGAGATTTAGTATCATTCAATAAAAATGATTTAATGAAATTCAGAAACTTCGGTAAGAAGTCTTTAACAGAGTTAGAAGAACTTGTAAACGTTAAAGGATTAAATTTCGGAATGGATTTAAGCAAATATAAATTAGATAAAGACTAGAGGATTTAAGATTGTAAATTTAAGATAGACGATTTCTAATTTTTTACTCTTAAATTACAAACTAAAAACTACTCTATTCAACCAAAATTAATTAATCATATTTTGCTCCTCTATTAAATGAGTTTGGTAGCAAGATGATAAACAAAAGTCATGAGACACGGAAAAAAAATAAATCATTTAGGTAGAAAAACTGCTCACAGAAAGTCAATGTTGGCAAATATGGCTTGTTCTTTAATAGAACACAAGCGTATCAACACAACTGTTGCTAAAGCAAAAGCTTTAAAACAATTTGTAGAGCCAATGATTACAAAATCTAAGGAGGATAACACGCATAACAGACGTATTGTAATGGCTCGCCTTAGACAAAAAGAAGCAGTTGCTGAATTGTTTAGAGATGTTGCAGCTAAAGTTGCTGATCGCCCAGGGGGTTATACAAGAATTATTAAACTTGGAAATCGTTTAGGAGATAATGCAGATATGGCTATGATAGAGCTTGTAGATTACAACGAAATTTACAATGCAGAAAAGAAAGCTAAGAAAACAACAAGAAGAAGTAGAAGAGGTGGTTCTAAACCAGCTGCTGCTCCAGTTGTTGAAACGAAAGCAACTAACGAAGAAGAATAAATGTTAATAAGCATTTGAAATATTAAGGATAAACTATTTTAGTTTATCCTTTTTTTTATGCAATTTTGTAAAACCTCGTTCCCGAAAAAGCGGGAATCTCATAAAAATCAGAATGAAATATCAAAAAAGACAAAAAGCCATCATTCTTCTAGCAGATGGTACTATTTTTCACGGTAAGGCAGTAGGAAACAAACAAGGCACTTCTTTTGGTGAAGTCTGTTTTAATACGGGTATGACCGGTTACCAAGAGATTTTTACAGATCCATCTTACTTTGGCCAATTAATGGTAACTACTAATGCACATATTGGTAATTATGGAACCAATGCAGATGAAGTAGAATCAGATTCTATTAAAATTGCAGGGTTAATTTGTAAAAACTTCAGTTATGTTTATTCTCGAGTTGATTCTGAAGGATCTCTAGAAGAATTTTTAAATAAGAATAACTTATTAGCTATTTCTGATGTTGATACTAGAGCTTTAGTAAGTTACATTAGAGATAATGGAGCTATGAACGCTGTTATTTCTACAGAGGTTGACAATATTGAAGGTTTAAAGAAACAATTAGCCGAAGTTCCAAACATGGAAGGTTTAGAGTTAGCGTCTAAAGTATCTACAAAAGAACCTTATTATTATGGGGATGAGAATGCAACCTATAAAGTAGCAGCTTTAGATATAGGAATAAAGAAAAACATCTTACGAAATATAGCAAGTAGGGATGCTTATATTAAAGTATTCCCATATAATTCTAAGTTTGAAGACTTAGAAGCATTTAAACCAGATGGTTACTTTTTATCTAATGGACCAGGAGATCCAGAACCATTAGTAGAAGCACAGAATTTAGCAAAAGAAATTATAAAAAGAGATTTGCCTTTATTTGGTATTTGTTTAGGACATCAGGTTATTGCTAGAGCCAATGGCGTTTCTACTTATAAGATGCACAATGGGCATAGAGGTATTAATCATCCAGTAAAAAATCTGGTGACAGGAAAAGGAGAAATCACTTCGCAAAATCATGGATTTGCGGTAAATAGAGAAGAGTCTGAAGCGAATCCAGATTTAGAAATAACACATGTTCACTTAAATGACGATACAGTTGCAGGTTTGGCTATGAAAAGCAAAAATTGTTTTTCAGTACAATACCACCCTGAAGCAAGTCCAGGACCGCATGATTCGGCTTATCTTTTCGATCAATTCATAGAAAACATTAAAAAATAAATAGCGTAATAAGCCTCAGAAAAGCATATTTTTTTTGAGGCTTAAGTTTACTAAAACGTTATAGATGTTGTTTTGAGTATTTCTTCAAAAACATCTTAAAATAAACAAGATTTAGCCGTAAATTTGAAGTATTAAAGATTAAAAATAACCAATTATGAGTATTATAATTAATATCCACGCAAGACAAATTCTAGATTCAAGAGGAAATCCTACGGTTGAAGTAGATGTAGTAACTGAGAATGATGTATTAGGAAGAGCTGCTGTACCATCAGGAGCATCAACTGGAGAGCATGAAGCTGTAGAATTACGTGATGGAGGTAGTGCCTATATGGGAAAAGGTGTTACTAAAGCTGTAGATAATGTAAACTCTATTATTGCTGAAGAATTATTAGGAGTTTCAGTATTCGAACAAAATTTAATCGATCAAATAATGATTGATTTAGACGGTACACCAAACAAATCAAAACTAGGAGCCAATGCTATTTTAGGCGTTTCTTTAGCTGTAGCAAAGGCAGCAGCAGGAGAATTAGGGTTGCCATTATATCGTTATGTAGGAGGCGTTTCTGCTAATACATTGCCATTACCAATGATGAATATCATTAATGGAGGATCTCATAGTGATGCACCTATTGCTTTTCAAGAGTTTATGATCATGCCAGTTAAGGCTAAAAACTTTACCCATGCTATGCAAATGGGAACTGAAATTTTCCATAACCTTAAAAAAGTATTGCACGATAGAAATTTAAGTACAGCAGTTGGTGATGAAGGTGGATTTGCTCCAAACTTAGCAGGAGGAACAGAGGATGCTTTAGAAACTATAGCAAAAGCAGTTGAGAATGCTGGATATAAATTTGGAGATGAAGTGAAAATCGCTTTAGATTGTGCTTCGGCTGAATTCTATGAAAATGGACAATACGATTATAAAAAATTCGAAGGTGATGCAGGTGTTGTAAGAACAAGTAAAGAGCAAGCTGATTATTTGGCTGAATTAGTAGCGAAATATCCAATTGTTTCTATTGAAGATGGTATGGATGAAAATGACTGGGAAGGTTGGAAATACTTAACAGAATTAGTAGGAGATAAAGTACAGTTAGTAGGAGATGATTTATTTGTAACTAATGTTGAGCGTTTATCTCGTGGTATTGAAGAAGGTATTGCTAACTCAATTCTTATAAAAGTGAATCAAATAGGAACATTAACAGAAACTATTGCAGCTGTTAATATGGCACACAATGCAGGTTATACATCTGTAATGTCTCACCGTTCTGGAGAAACTGAAGATAATACGATTGCTGATTTAGCAGTTGCTTTAAATACAGGGCAAATAAAAACGGGTTCTGCGTCTCGTAGTGATCGTATGGCTAAATACAATCAACTACTTCGAATAGAAGAAGAGCTTGCTGGAGTTGCTTACTTCCCACAAGAAAAAGCATTCAAAATAAAATAGAATAGTAAAAAATAAACTTTACATTTTAAGCGGTTATTATTTATTAATAATCGCTTTTTTTATTATCAATTTTAGCAATTTGATTATTACAAAAACCTTTGATAGTTCTTTTTATAAATACCGACATATTTTGTAATTTAGCGTGGAACATAATAAAATAAATTCATTTAAAATATGGCAAATACTGCTACTATAGAAATAGACGGTCAGAAACATGAATTCCCTTTAATAACAGGAACAGAAAAAGAAGTTGCAATTGATGCAAAGGCATTAAGAAGTAGTACAGGAGGTGTAATTACACTTGATCCTGGTTATAAAAATACAGGTTCATGCGAAAGTGCTATAACATTTTTAGATGGTGAAAAAGGAATTTTAAGATATAGAGGATATAGCATTGAAGAATTAGCAGAAAAGGCTGATTTTTTAGAAGTTGCTTATCTACTAATATTTGGAGAGCTTCCAACAAAAGAACAAAATGATAAATTTCATGATGATATTAAGGCACAGTCTTTAGTTGATGATGATATCAGAAAAATTGTTGATGCATTTCCTAAATCTGCACATCCAATGGGGATTATATCTTCGTTAACGAGTGCATTAACAGCTTTTAATCCGGGATCTGTAAATGTTGATTCTGAAGAGGATATGTACAAAAGTGTTGTTAAAATTATGGGAAAATTACCCGTACTTGTAGCATGGACACTTAGAAAAAAGCAAGGCTTACCTTTGGACTATGGTGATAAAAACTTAGGATATGTAGAGAATGTTCTGAAAATGATGTTCAAAAGTCCTAATGAAGAATATAAACAAAATCAAATTTTAGTAGATGCTTTAGATAAATTATTAATTCTTCATGCAGACCATGAGCAGAACTGCTCCACATCGACAGTAAGAATAGTAGGTTCAGCACATGCCGGATTATTTGCATCTTTATCCGCAGGGATATCGGCACTTTGGGGACCACTTCATGGAGGTGCTAATCAAGCTGTATTGGAAATGTTGGAAGCTATTAAAGAAGATGGTGGAGATACTAAAAAGTATATGGCTAAAGCGAAAGATAAAAACGATCCGTTCCGTTTAATGGGCTTTGGACACCGTGTTTATAAAAACTTTGATCCTCGTGCAAGAATTATCAAGAAAGCTGCAGATGAAGTATTAGGCGATCTAGGAATTGAAGATCCAATTTTAGATATCGCAAAAGGACTTGAAAAAGAAGCATTAGAAGATCAATATTTTGTAGATAGAAAACTATATCCAAATGTAGATTTTTATTCGGGTATTATATATAGAGCTATGGGAATACCAACAGACATGTTTACGGTGATGTTTGCTTTAGGACGTTTGCCTGGTTGGATAGCACAATGGAGAGAAATGCGCTTACGTAAAGAACCTATTGGTAGACCAAGACAACTATATATAGGAGAAACAGAAAGATCTTTTATTCCTATCTACAATAGATAAGTATATTATTACGATATTATTAAGCTTCATAAATTTTTTATGAAGCTTTTGTTTTTTACAGTAATATTTTTAAGAATAATTCAAAAAATATTTTAATTATGATTAGTTTTGCCTCCTCAATAAATTAATTTTTTAGGGCAATTATAATATGTTAGAATTAAATATTAAAAATGAAACTTCAAGGTTAAGGGCAGTTGTGTTAGGTACTGCTAAAAGTAGTGGACCGACTCCTAAAGTTGAAGCGTGTTATGACCCCAAAAGTGTCGAACATGTTATAGCTGGTACATATCCGAAAGAAGAAGATATGGTTATGGAAATGGAAGCTGTTGCCGCAGTTTTTGAAAAATATGATGTCAAAGTATATAGACCAGAAGTTATCAAAGATTGCAATCAAATTTTTTCAAGAGATATTGCCTTTGTTATTGAGGATAAAATCATCCGAGCTAATATTTTGCCTAATAGAGAAAAAGAGGTAAAAGCGATAAAGCACGTTTGGGATCAAGTGAAAAAAGAAAATAGAATTATATTACCAGAAGCGTGTCATGTAGAAGGGGGAGATGTGATGCCTTGGAATGATCACATTTTTATCGGAACTTATTCAGGTGAAGATTACCCGAATATCATCACAGCTCGTACAAATACAGACGCCGTTATAGCTATTCAAGAACTATTTCCTGAAAAGATTGTAAAATCGTTTGAACTTAGAAAGTCTAATACAAATGCAAAAGAAAATGCATTACATTTAGACTGTTGTTTTCAACCTATAGGAAAGGATAAGGCTATTCTTCATAAAAATGGATTTTTGGTTGAACACGAATATGAATGGCTGGTTGATTTTTTTGGAAAAGAAAATATTTTTGAAATAACTAAAGACGAAATGTACCAAATGAATAGTAATGTGTTTTCTATTTCTGAAAATGTTATTATTTCAGAGAAAAACTTCACACGATTAAATACTTGGTTACGAGAAAAAGGGTTTACAATAGAAGAAGTCCCTTATGCTGAAATAGCTAAACAAGAAGGTCTGTTACGTTGTTCAACAATGCCTCTAATTAGAGACTAATTGCTTTATAATAAGCTAATTTTTATTGTTGATTAAAAACGAGTTTCTGTTTCAAAAGTTATATATAATTTGGTAAAACACAATTAAATAAAATGCAACAAACAACAAATACTATTTTAATGATTCGTCCTGTAGGTTTTAGGATGAATGAACAAACCGCGGTGAACAATTATTATCAAAAAGTAATTGATGACTTATTACCAGAAACAGTTAATGCCAAAGCACAACAAGAATTTGATGCGTATGTAGAAAAACTAAGAGCCATAGGAGTAAATGTTATAGTTGTTAGTGATACTGATATTTCCGATACTCCAGATTCTATTTTTCCAAATAATTGGGTGTCTTTTCATGAAAATGGAAATATAGGTTTATATCCTATGTTTGCTGAAAATAGACGCCTAGAACGTCGTGAAGATATTTTTAATACTTTAGAAGAAAATGGTTTTTTAATTAATAATATTGTTGATTATACTAGTGCCGAGGAAGAAGGTGTATTTCTTGAAGGTACAGGAAGCTTGTTGTTGGATCGTGAAAACAGAAAAGCATATTGTGCGTTATCTCCAAGAGCAGATGAAGATTTAGTTATTGAATTTTGTGAGGATTTTGAATTTACTCCAGTAATATTTACTTCTAATCAAACAGTAGAAGGGGAACGTAAAGCCATTTATCATACCAATGTCATGATGTGTTTAGGTGAGACTTTTGCAGTTATTTGTTTAAGTAGTATTGATGATAAAGGGGAACGTAAAAATGTGGTCACTCATTTAAAGGAAACTAATAAAGAAGTTATAGATATCACAGAAGCTCAGGTAAATAATTTTGCAGGTAATATGTTACAGGTAAAAGGAAGTAATGATGAACGCTATTTAATTATGAGCCAAGCGGCTTATGACTCTTTAACAAAATCTCAAATAGAACGTTTAGAAAAACATACAAAAATATTATCTAGTTCTTTAAATACTATTGAAGCTTGTGGAGGTGGAAGTGCACGTTGCATGATGGCAGAAGTATTTTTGCCAAAAGCTTAATCCTTAATCACCATTGGGTCTAGACTTGGGTAATTGTACATAGAATGTACTGCCAACACCTTGTGTACTTTCAACCCAGATTTTACCATTATTCAATTCTATGAGCTCTTTACAAATTGAGAGCCCTAAACCAGTACCCTTTTCGTTATTAGTACCAACAGTGGTAAACGAACTATTTTTGAATAGTTTCTCTAAATTCTGTTTAGAGATACCTATACCTGTATCTGCTATACTAATAATACAACTTCCATTGCTAATATGATTAGAAATAGTAATAGTATCACCGTTTTTACAGAATTTTAAGGCATTAGCAAGCAAGTTCTGAATAACAATTTCAAACATACTTCTGTCGGCATAAGCAAAATCACGTAAAGAATGGTCGGTTAAAGTGATCCCTTTATTTTCCATACGCTGTTCAACAAGTTTAACTTTGTCTTCAAAAACTTCCTGAATGTCAAATAGACTAGGCTTAGGCTCTAATGACTGCATTTGAGATTTAGACCAGTTTAATAAATTGAACAATAAAAGAGATGCATTGTTTGCATTTTCACTTAGTTCTGGAATTAAATTATCAAACTCTTCTCTAGATAAAGAACCATCTTTAAGTAAATCTATAAAACCATTAATAGAAGACAAAGAGTCTTTTAAATCATGAGAAACAATAGAAAATAGCTTGTCTTTTACGTTGTTAACATTTTCAAGATGTTTAGTTTGCTCTTGAAAAGCGACGTTCTGTAATTCAATTTTAATATTCTTTTCTTCTAATTCTTGTGTATACTTTATATTGTTATTACGTTTTAGATAAATTAGAATTAAAAAGGTAGATACAATGGCAAGAGCCGCTAATAAAGCGTAAAGAATTATTTTAAATTTGTCAAAACCTTCTTTAGGCTGTATGGAGTCTGTTTTCACTGCAGGATCGATTTTTTCTATAACGGGTTTGACCAAATCCGGATCTAATTCTACAGGTTCATTAGCTATTTTCGAATCTATTTTTACTTCATCTTTTCTAAGCTTATTTTTTAAGTCATAATATCGACGTTGCCAAACAAATGCTCTTTCAAATCGTTCTTTAGTAGAATCTAACGATTTCATTAGCTTGTAATGCTTAAGCAATTCGGTTTTATTATCTATTTTTTTAGCGATAGCACCAGCTTCAAGTAATTGTTTTTCAGCTAAGATTTCTTTGCCTTTTTGTAAATTTAAATCACCAAGGTTATTCAGGGCAATTAATATACCTTCATTATAACGACTGCGTCTATTAAGTTTTAGCCCTTTTACTAAATAATTAGCCGCAGTATCATACTCATTAAACCTTAAATATTCACCACCTAGTTTAGGATAGATACGTCCGCGTACAGAATCAATGTTTGTTACTTTATTGGCTAATACTTTTTCGTAATATTCTATCGCCTTTCTATGTTCCTTTTTAAAAGAATATAATTCGGCTAATTGACTGTTAGATCGGCTTGTACCCTTAACATCGTTTAGTTGCTCCTGAACATCTAGGGCTTTTAAATAAAATTCTATGGCTTTATCGAAAGCATTAATATTATAATAAGCATCTGCTAAATTACTATAAGCTAATCGCAAGTCATTAACTAAGTTCCTTTTTTCTAATTCTTTAATAGCAGCAAGCGAGAATTGTAAACCTTTAGTATAATTTCCTCGCTTAATTTCAATTAAACCAATACTGTTATTCACTTTGGCAACACCAAGGATATCGTTTAATTGATTAAATAAAGCTTTAGATTTTTCATAACCACTAATGGCATTTATATAATCGTCTTTTGCAGCATAAATTAATGCCTTATAATAAGTGATTTCAGCTATACCTTTACTATAGTTTAAATTATTAGAAAGTTTTTCACTTTCAATAATATATTTTAGAGCTCTATCATAATCGTTTATATCATAAAGCGATTTAATAAGTTTTATAGAAGTCTCTACTTTTAAAGTATCTTGATTTTGATAAGCTAATTCTAAGGCAAGACTATCCACCTCGTTAGTTTGGGAATAACCAATCGATATAGATAAAAGTATAATTAAAGTAATTATTTTCCTCATACAACATTCAAATTACAACTATAAAACAAGCAATAATTAAAAGAGTCTTAATTTTGAGGGAAAGTAAGATCGCTTTATTCTTTATTAAGTTGTAACGTATTTGTTAGTGTTAAAATTTCCAAATAAATGGATTTACTAATAGCTTTACTAAACAAAAGTTGGAAAAAGCAACTTTAAAATCTAATTTCTGCGTTTTAATACCAATAAATTAGACGAAAGGAAATAAGAAATTTAACATAAAAATCGACGAATAGACAAACGGCAAAAATCATGGAATAAGAACACTTTTATCGATGAAATGCACACTATTCTTTAAAATGATTTTTTTCTTTTAACATAATCATATGTTAATGAATTATTTGTGTTTTAATTTAAAAAGGTGTTTTTACGTTTTATTTTAAGAGACAACGGTTTTTATTAAGCGTTAATTTTGCAAGTAATGCTTTAATAAAAGTTTTATCTTTGCTCACTTAAAAAATCGATATATAATGAGCCTTCAAGAGACTTTATCTAATCAAGTAAAGCAAGCTGTAAAATCCAGTTTTAATGTTGAATTGGAAACAGTAGAATTCCAAGCAACTAGAAAAGAGTTTGCTGGAGATATAACTGTTGTTATTTTTCCCATGTTACGCTTTGTTAAAGGTAATCCGGTACAAATAGGAGAGACCATTGGCAATTATTTAGTAGAACATATAGGGGATGTTAAGGGCTTTAATGTGGTGAAAGGTTTTTTGAATGTTGAAATAAGTGATTCGTATTACATCGACTTTTTTAATAAAATAAAAAATAATAAAACCTATGGCTTTGTCTCGCCAAATGCAGGAAAAAAAGCGATTATGGTTGAGTATTCCTCACCAAATACGAATAAGCCTCTGCATTTAGGGCATGTACGAAATAATCTTTTGGGCTATAGTGTTGCTGAAATTTTAAAAGCCGCAGGAACAAAAATTTACAAAACTCAAATTATAAACGATAGAGGGATACATATTTGTAAAAGTATGTTAGCTTGGAAACGTTATGGGAATGAGGAAACTCCAGGAAGTACTGGTTTAAAGGGGGATAAGTTAGTAGGGAATTATTATGTAAAGTTCGATCAGGAATATAAAAAAGAGATTGAAGGCTTAGTAGCTACTGGAATGTCTCAGGAAGACGCTAAAAAGAATGCTCCTATTTTATTGGAAGCCCAAGACATGCTTTTAAAATGGGAAGCTGGTGATGAAGAGACGGTGGCACTTTGGAAGAAAATGAACGGTTGGGTGTATGATGGTTTTGATATCACCTACAAAAACTTAGGTGTAGATTTCGATACGTTATATTATGAAAGTAATACCTATTTATTAGGAAAGGAATTTGTTGCTGAAGGCCTACGATCTGGTGTTTTTCATAAAGAAGATGACGGCTCTGTTTGGTGTGATTTAACCGAAGATGGGCTAGATAAAAAAATTGTATTACGTGCTGATGGTACTGCGGTATATATGACACAGGATATTGGTACGGCCATACAACGTATTAAAGATTATCCAGATGTTGGGGGCTTGGTATATACGGTTGGTAATGAGCAAGATTATCACTTTCAGGTATTGTTTTTAATTCTTAAGAAACTTGGTTTTGAATGGGCTAAAAATTTATACCACTTAAGTTATGGCATGGTAGATTTACCTAGCGGAAAGATGAAAAGTAGAGAAGGTACTGTAGTTGATGCCGACGATTTAATTGACGATATGGCTAATACGGCTGGAGAGATTTCAGAGGAGTTAGGTAAGCTTGAAGGGTATTCTGATGAAGAAAAACAAGCTTTATACAAAACCATTGGTTTGGGAGCCTTAAAATATTATGTTTTAAAAGTAGACCCTAAAAAGCGTATTCTGTTTGACCCTAAAGAATCTATCGATTTTCAAGGCAATACAGGTCCTTTTATTCAGTATACCTATGCTAGAATTCAATCGATCTTAAGAAAAGCTAATTTGGATGATACGGTCACCTTGAGCGCAGTCGAAAGGGCTCTCCTTCCAAAGGAAAAAGAATTACTAAAACAAATACAATTATTTCCAGAAGTCGTTCAAAATGCAGCAGCACAGCATAGTCCTGCATTAATTGCTAATTATACTTACGATTTGGTTAAAGAATTCAACTCCTTTTATCAAAATGTATCCATTTTAGGCGCAGACAATGATAACGAAAAAACATTTAGAGTTCAGCTTTCAAATACAGTAGCTAACACCATTAAAAATGGGTTTAAACTGTTAGGAATTCAAGTTCCTGAAAGAATGTAGTTAGAGCGTTTTTTATTTTATGTCACTTGAATAAGTGCTTAAGATTAATACCTTAAATTTTTATAGCTTTATGTATTTCTTTTTTGTTGCCCACTTTTAATTCAAATATATAAATACCAGTACTTAAATGTTTAAAATCTATAGAAATAGTTCCATTAACAAGTTGAGTTGTTTTATTCATGATTAGAACACCAGAAGAATTATACAAATTATAACTCACAGTAGATGTATTTTCTATACTAGAAAAATTAATAACATCTCTAAAAGGATTAGGATGAAGTAGCCATTTCTTTTCTTCTTTAATTGCATTTTCGTTGGTTAATGTTAAGCAAGAACTAGACAAGGGATCGTTTAGTATTTCAGGAAGTTTTAAGTTGACAAAACTATCATTAATGCTATGATTAAAAAAAGTGGCGTCAATAATTGAGTTATCGGCTCCCAGAAAATCTTGTAATAACGTTCCAAAGGTTTGACGATAATCGTATTGTACCGTTTGTATTTGGAAGTTGTTTGAACTTGTAGCTTCAGCTAAATTTGGATTTGTTCCAGACACACCACCAGCAACTGGGGTACCAAATACAAACATAGGTGCTATTTCACCATGGTCTGTACCTAAATTACCATTTTGAGCAGCTTTTCTTCCAAATTCAGAAAAAGTGAGTCCAACAACATCATCTGCCAAGTTTTGACTTTTTAAGTCATTCATAAAAGCCTCAACCCCGTTAGATAATTGATCCAATAAATTATAATGTTTTCCTAAAACATCTCCAGACGCTTGTACTTGCGTATTGTGTGTGTCAAATCCGGAAATACGTACCATATATACTTTAGATCCCAAATCCCCGCTTATTAAACGAGCAACTGTTTTTAATTGGTCTGCTAAGTCTGTATCTGGATAGCTTACATCGTTTTGCCCTTTATTAAAAGCTGTTGATATAGATTCCGCATACGTATTAGAAAGCGCATCGGTATTTTTTATAAACTCCAATTGTTTACCATAATCAGAATCAGGAATGTTAGTTGGCGGTTCTCCTCCTAAACCATTTAAAATATTATAGAATCCAGAGGGATCTTGACCTGTTATATTTAAAGACATACCATGAGCTTCCTCACCATGAAATCCTAATGATGTTTTGTTTGAACCAATTTCTACAGCTAAAGGGAAGGTTTCTAAAAGAAGATCTGAATAATATAACTCCATAAATCTTCCAATCCATCCCGTTTCGGCACCATTTAACAGACTATTTCCGTCGTTTCCTGTTAAGTATAAATCAGTAGACTTAAAATGACTTTTATTTTGTGAGGGATATCCAACAGACTGTATTATTCTCAAAGAACCCGCATCGTATAAAGATTTAAAGCTTGTTAAAACTGGGTTCAAACCAATTTGTTGGTTACCAGGTAAAGTACCATCAAGAGTTATGTATTTGTTCGTTCCAGACTCTGGAACTTTTATGTCAGGTCTTAAAGAAGCATAAGTACTATATTGATTTATTGGAATTATGGTATTTAGTCCATCATTAGCCCCAGCTAAATTTATTAGTACAAGTTTTCTATTAGATATATCTGGACAGTCAGCAAAAGGCATAAAAGATTTTAGAGCCGCTTGTAATTCAAATGGTGTTAACCCTATAACTGAAGCTGTTGCTGAAAGTTTTAAAAAGTTTCTTCTTTTCATTTTTCTAAATCTTACATTAATTGAAATTCTGCTGCATTAACCATCGCAATAATTAAAGCATCTAGTCTGGTTTTTACTGTTGTCTTGTCTCCACTACTATGCGTATTGATATATTGTAACCAGGCTCCAGTCCAATAATAATCGTTAGAATCTTCTATTAAAAATTTTTTAAAATAATTAATCCGATCTGTATCTATACTTTCAGGGTATAACAATTTTGATATAGCTTCAACAAGTTTATTAGGGTCTTGGGCATCAGTTGGTACAATTTTATTTTCAACAAAAAGAACAGTGTCTAAACTTGCATAAATATTTGCATTAGGAATTATTGTGTTCTTTCCAACAATTAAACTTTCAATTAATTTATATCTAGATATAAGTGTGTTAGATGAAAACCAAATTTGATCGAAACTAGGCTCTTGATAATACGCAGGATAACCAGCAACAGAATCTGGATTATAAAATTCCATGCTAGTGCCTTTAAAATATGTATTATGAACAAATTTCAGAAAGAAATTATTGTAGAATCTTAGGGCATTGGATGTAGGGTCTTCATAGCTTACGCTAAAAACGGAACATATTTCGGATAATAATTGTAATGGACTTTTAATAATAGATCCTATAATATTATCCGTTTCATTGCTATCATCTTTATCATAAAAATGCTCACTAGTGAGTAGTTTTTGTACTACTGGTAAAATTTCATAATCGTTGTCTATTAAAAGTTGAGCTAGAGGAGTAATAATGTCTGTTTCGACTGCGTCATTCCATGTACTTTTTACGAAGTAGCGATATAATTTACGACAATAGGCCTTAGCAGTTTCTGGTTGTGCAAAAATCATTTCAACAAAATCATCAAGCTCATCAATCATTCCAGAAGCTGTATTTCTACCTGTTATGATTTGATTTCCAAAGGCATTACTAAATGTTTTATTCGAAGAATCATGCTTACCAGCATTAGCATAGCCACTTGGGATATTTGTATCATTATCAATAATAGATCGATCCACTTTTGTTTTAAATCCTGAAAAAATTTTTGCAGCTTGTTGAATATCGTATTCAGTATAATTTGTGTAATTACCTTGACCTATTTGTGGGCCTTTTAAGATTGTAAATAGTTCTAGATATTCTCGGGCATAGTTTTCATTAGGGTTTGTTGCGTTATTCTGAGTATTATCTAAATAATCAAGCATAGCATTATCTAACGTAATCTTTTTAGCTAATACTTTAATATTGCCCATTGCATAGAAATCTAATAACCTAATATGATCATAAGTATTTGAAGGAAATCCAGCACCAGAATCTTTCCCAATGGTAAAACTAGTATGCAAAAAAAAACGATAATTTATGTTTTAATGAAATTTGGTTTATAGCGTTATACCACCACCAAGCGGTAATATGGCTTCTTTTTCTAGCATTTCCACTGAATGTATTAGGGTGAGCTCCTGATGAAAGCCAAAACCCGTCTGGAGCATTTGATGGAAGCGGATCATATGGTTCTGCTAAAACATTGGTAGGGTTTGTTGCAATACTGCTAACGGCAGCAGTTGCCGTCATACCTGCAAAAAGGTCTAATTGTTCTTTTGTATAATTAAAAGTAGCTCTTCTTAATAAGTGTTTTGCTTTTCTTAATCCTAATGTCCCAGTTAAGGGATTTAATGAAGCCATTTTGATTAGATTAAATTAATAACTCTCAGTAAATTAAGATATGAAAGTCGTTTATCAAAATAAATTAGACAATCAGTTAGAAATTATCCTAAAAAAGATCATATGTCTCTAGAATTGAAGCCTTAAGCTTACATTAGGTGTGATACCGAGAGATTCATTTTCAACAGTATTAATCTCATTATTGTCATTCAAAGTATAATAGGTATTTATAATGTTTTTTTTATTTAAAACATTCCAAACTGATGCGCCTATGGTTGCTCGTGTTACATCAGAAATATTAAAATTATAAGTCGCGGAACAATCTGCACGTAAATAATCATCTAAATTGGCACTATTAGGATTTGTGTAAGTTATACCCCTGTCATTTGAGTCTTGATTTGAACTCGGAAGCGTAATAGGTTTACCAGTATGCCAATTGAGTCCTAACGCTAATTTAAGGCCATTTTGTGTATAAGCTCCGGCAAAAGAAAATGTATGCTTAATATCTGCATTATTAGGGAATTTTTTACCATCATTCAAAGATGGGAAAATGTAATTATTATCATTATAAGAATAGGAAATCCAACTGCTTAAAATATTTCCAAATTGTTTATTTAATAAGAAATCGACTCCCTGAATTTCATAACTTCCTATACTATTTATAAATTGATATTGGTTTTGAAACCCTTGACTTCTGGTCGTTATACCATCTACTTTTTTTATATATGCTTCAGCACTTATTAATAGTTTGTTTTTGTTATAGTGAATACCTGCCGAAAGTTGTTTGCTTTTTATTACAGGAACAGGATAGATGGTTTTATTATTAATAACAATATTCTCTTCATTGTTGTTAGATAGTACCCATCGACGATTTTCAATACCTAAAAAATCGTTTTGTAAATCAATAATTTGAGACGTTGTTTGGTGTTTGAATTCCCCTAAAACTTCAAATTTAAAATTATTTAAAAAACGTTGACTAAACCTTAATCTAGGTTCTGCTAAAAATAACTTAAACTTATTTATATAATTTAAACGACCCCCTATTTTTAATTTGGTTTTGGCATTATTAGATAAAAGAGACGTTTCTGCATAAAAGGCATGGCTCCTAATAACATTTTTAATAAAGCTTCTAAAAGCAGGGTTGTTAACGTCTTCTAAATTGCTAATCCCAACTTCAGAGAATTGATAGCCTCCGTTTATTTTCAGATAGCGATTATGCTTATAGTTAATATCAAACCTTGAAGAGCCATCATAAACTTCGTTTTCCTGAATGAGTCGCTGATCATTAAAAATGTCATAATTTGTAGCATCTAAATCATAATTAGAAACATAAACTTGATATGTTGTAGAAAGCTTGTTGGTCCAATCTCTGGTATAAGTTAATCCAATTGCTGAGTTTTGTTGAGATAGTTTACTATTTAAGGCTTCATCTCTATCATTAATTGTAGATTGTTCATCATAATTTAGTTTGTTATTCACGTTTAGCAAATGAAATCTAATTTTATCTTTTTTAGAGATATCATATAAAAACTTTGCATTAATATCATAAAAATAAAACGTTTCATTTTGAGAAATAGAATTATTACTGGATTTACTAAAATCTGAATCTTCAAAAACACGTTTAAGGTATTGATCGTATGTCGGAGTAATCACTAAATCGGTAACGGAACGTCGTGTTGATAATTGTAACTCTGTTTTTTTTGATAATGGAATTTTAACATATGCATCCGTATTAATCAAATTAAAACCAATCCCTCCTTTAAACTCGTTATCAATGTCATTGGGTAATTCTATATCTATGATACTTGAAATGCCATCGCCGTATTTGGCACTGGTTCCATTTTTATATATGTTAACACGTTTCGTTGTATGTGGATTGAAGGCTGAAATAAGTCCGAAAAAATGTCCGGATTGATACATTTTTATACCATCCCATAACAATAAATTCTGGTCGTGTGTTCCACCTCTAACAT
This sequence comes from Flavivirga abyssicola, assembly GCF_030540775.2. Classification (GTDB taxonomy): domain Bacteria; phylum Bacteroidota; class Bacteroidia; order Flavobacteriales; family Flavobacteriaceae; genus Flavivirga; species Flavivirga abyssicola. Next base: position 2,770,736 of record NZ_CP141266.1, read on the forward strand.
TTATATTAGATACTTTTTCATCAGTGCTTAAAACACCTGGAAGTGCCTGAATAGTTTGTAAAACATCGGGTTCTATTAAACCGGGAAGAATGCCAAAAGATTCTGGTTTTATACTAATGGAACCGTCATTTAATTTGGTAATACCATTGGTAAGATAGTTAGTAACAACAATCTCTTTAAGTTTTTGTACTCTGTAGTTGTCCTTTTCTTTTTCTAAACGTTTAATAGCTATGAATCGGCTATCTAATAATTCAAAATCAAGTTTAATTTTCTCTTTTAGAAATTCTAAAAGATTAACTAATGTTAAGTCTTCACTTGGTAAGGTAGTTTCTTTATCCTTAATAGTTTCGTCTGCATAAGAGAAACTGATGTTATGGCGTGCTTCAAGAATATTTAAAATAGTAGAAAGTGGTTGCTTTTCTTTTTGAGTATTTTGAGCTTTAAGGCTGGAAACATTCAAAAAAAATACTATAGAAAAAAAAGAAAGAAGTACTTTTCTACTCACGTTTTAAAATTATAGTATTGTTTGTTTTACTATAAGTTACACGTAAAGGTAAGGTAATTGCTTTTATAGCCACATCTATATTATTGTGGGCAAAGCTACCTGTAAATAGTTGATTTGAATCAATATTCATTAAAGTAATAGAAACACCGTATTGTCTTTCAAATTCAGCAATAACTGTTTTGTAAGGAGCACTTTTAAAAGTACTTTCATTATTTAACCACGAAGGCTGTGAGCGGTTTTCTTTTTCTTTAGCAATTATTTCCCCATCGATAATTAAAAAACTGTCACCAGGATTTAACTTCGTTTCTCGAGAATTGTAATGAACGCCAACTAAACCTTCGTAGCAAATAACTTCAAAATAATTGTCCCATTGTTTTACATTAAACTGGGTTCCGTAAACAGTAACAAGTCCTGTTTTTGTTTTTACTTTAAATGATGATCCTTTAGCAACTTTAAAAAAAGCTTCACCATTAAGTTCTACTTCTCTATTGTGTTTCCAATCTTTTTTATTGAATGTTAATATCGATTTTGCATTTAACGAAACACTAGAAGTATCTGGTAGTTCTACGGTTGTTTTTTGTGCAAACTCAGTAGTAATTGTAGTGTCTAAAGTCGTTGTATAATAGTATAAACTAAAGCAAATAGCAAGTATAGCAGCAACACGCATAAATGGTTTAAACCATTGTGTCGATTGCTTTTTATTACTTTTAATAGTATTTAAAACAGTATCTAATTCTTCAGAAGTGTTATAATCATCTACTTTAAAAGCTTGTAAGCCTTGGTTTAACTTTACTAAATCATCATACTCTTCAAGCGCTTTAAACGCCTCAAGTTCCTGATCATTCAGATCGTTATCCAACCATTTCGATATTAAAATGTCTCTGTTCATGATTCCTTAATTCAACTATATAACAATTAACTTTTATTTTTCCCTACCCTTAATTTGATTTTTTTTCAAAAAAGTTTAAATTTCAGTGTTCAGTGTTCAGTGTTCAGTGTTCAGTGTTTGATAAGAAGTAAAAGATACGAAATAGAAAAACCAAATTCAAAAAGCTTAATTTCCTAACTCCTAACTCCTAACTCCTAACTCCTAACTCCTAACTCCTAACTCCTAACTCCTAACTCCTATACTTCACAACTCCTTAATATCTTTCCGTAATTTTTCTAAAGCACCATAAATACGTTTTTCGACAGCTTTAGTAGAAATACCTAAAAGTTCTGCAATTTCTTTAAAACGTTTTCCTTCAACGCGATTCATCATAAAAGCAACACGCTGTGCTTCCGTTAAATTAGCTAGTGCTTTTTGTAATTTATCATGATACTCATGCTCCTGCATTAAAAATTCAGGATTTTCATTAGTATACATTTTAGGTTTGGTTTGCTGATGTTTTAGAACAACCTTTTGGTGTGCTGTTTCATTCAGCATTAAATTATTAGCCGTAGTAAAAACAAAACTCTTTGCTTTATCTGGAGAAACCTTAGCGCAGTTTTCCCAAAGCTTAACAAAAGCCTCCTGTACTTTGTCTTTTGGGTTTAGTAATTCACCAAACTTATAGTATAAAAAATTGTGTAAATCTTTAGAGTGTTTATTAAATATGGAAGAAAACATACGCTCTTCACAAATGTTTTCATGTAACTGTTTATCCATGTATTATTGGCGATTGATCACGCTAAATTAAAAAAAAACGAAACCAAAGGGTAGGAATTTTTAAAGTTATCCTGTTTTATAAATAAAAAAGCTATGTTTAACCCAAAATTAAATGTTATGAAATCAAAAATGAGAACATTATTATTAATGCCTTTTTTTGCCCTTTTATTCTTTACTTCTTGTCAAGAAGAAAAAGTTGATATTACACCACCTGCAGAAAGTGAGGCTCTTGTTGCAAATTCAGAACTAACAAGTTTTATTAGTGCCACATCTGCCAAAGACGGATCTGCAGATAATATTATTGATAAAGCAAGTTGTTTGTCTGTTGAATTACCAGTAACTGTTATTGTTAACGGTCTTGAAATTATTGTAGACTCTACTGAGGACTATAAAGTCATTGAAGCTATTTTTAATGAGTTTGAAGATGACGATGATAAACTAGAGATTGTTTTTCCTATAACTATTGTTTTAGCTGATCATACGGAGATTGTTCTTAATAATCGTACCGATTTAGAAAATTTAATAGAGGAATGTAAAGGTGAAAATGAACCAGACGATGATATTGAGTGTATCGATTTTCAGTATCCAATATCTTTTTCAGTTTACGATACAGAATTTCAGGTTATAGATGTTATTACTGTTGAAAATGACAGACAATTACACCGTTTTGTTAAACGTGTTGCCAATGCTGAAGTTTTAGCAAGTCTTAATTTTCCGGTAACTATGATTTATGCTGATGGTTCTACTACAGTTGTAAATAACAATGAACAATTAGAAAGCACTATAAACGAAGCAAAAGATGATTGTGATGAAGATGATGATAATGATTATGGTGATGACGATTTTACTAAAGAACGTTTAGATGAGTATTTAAAAATTTGCCCTTGGGTTGTTCATGAATTTAAAAGAGACAATCAAGATAACACACCTGAGTACAAAGAATATGCTTTAAACTTTAAAGAAGATGGTGTAGTTGTAATGCGTGCAAGAGGTGGAGATATTTTAACAGGTACCTGGAATACGCGTGTAACTGACAGGGGAGCGCTTTTAAAGTTAGAATTTGATACGCTTGCTGACTTTACTTTAGAGTGGATTGTATATGATATTGAATATGGTAAAATCAAGCTTTATGAAGTTGGAGGTAACAGAATCATTATGAAGAAAAACTGTGATGTTGTTATAGATCATACTAAAGAAAGAGTTGAAAATTATTTACAGGAATGTTTATGGAGAATAGCACGATTAAATGTTGATGGTGCCGATAACGAAAAAGATTATATAGGAACGCCTTTAAAATTCTTTGAAAATAATATTGTTAAAATTAGAGTAAACGGTGAGTTGGTTGAAGGTACTTATGAAGTATTGGTAAGAAATACTGGCTTAGGTTTAAGCATAGACCTTGAAGGTAGACCAAACTTAAAGTTAGAATGGTTAATTACATTCCTTGAGCCAGGTTTAATAAAACTAGAATCAATAAATAACAGGGAGAATAAAATGGTGTTGAAAAGACACTGTCCAGAAGGCGATGAAGATATAAACTATATTGATGATGTTCTTATAAGTAGCCTATGGGAAGTTGCTACATACATTGGATATGACAATGTGAATAAAACGGATGAGTTCTTAGGGTATAAAATAGATTTTCTGGAAAATGGTTACATTAAAGTAACAGATCCAAATACTGGTATTATAGATGGTTCTTGGTTAGCTTATAGAAATGATGGTTTATTCCTTGGTATGCATTTCGGAATTGAAGCACCGTTTGATGACCTTAACCACAGATGGGCAATAAAATCCATTAAACCAGATAGAATAGAATTAAAAGATTACAATGCCAATGGAGGTATTGAAAGAATACTAGTGCTTGAACAAGTACAATAGTAATCCAATTGTTTTTGATTAAAAAAGGAAAAACTTATCTTTCGGTTTGTAAGGTTAATTAGAGTTAAGTATCCTTTATATGGACTGTCAAATTATATAATTTGACAGTCTTTTTTTATTCTATTTTTTATAATAAGCCACTTTATTAATACGCTTCAAATCATTAACTTTGCATTCTTAAAATTAAAAGTAAATTATGTTTAATAATTTAAGCGATAAATTAGATAAAGCCTTACACGTTTTAAAAGGGCATGGAAGCATCACAGAAGTTAATGTAGCCGAAACTTTAAAAGAGGTTCGTCGTGCGTTACTTGATGCCGATGTTAATTTTAAAATAGCTAAAGAATTTACCAAAAGAGTTAAAGAAAAAGCACTTGGTCAAAATGTGTTAACAACACTACAGCCAGGTCAGTTAATGGTTAAAATCGTAAAAGATGAGTTAACTGAGCTTATGGGAGGAGATGCAGAAGGTCTGAATCTTTCCGGTACTCCAAGTGTTATTTTAATGTCTGGTTTACAAGGTTCTGGTAAGACAACTTTTTCTGGTAAACTCGCTAATTATCTTAAAAATAAAAAAACTAAAAAACCATTATTGGTAGCTTGTGATGTGTATCGACCAGCGGCGATTGATCAATTACATGTTGTAGGTGATCAAATAGGCGTTGAGGTTTTTAGTGATAGAGGAAATAATGATCCTGTTGCGATTTCTAAAGCAGGTATTGCTCATGCAAAAGCTAACGGACATAATGTAGTGATTATTGATACCGCAGGTCGTTTGGCTGTTGATGAGGCCATGATGACCGAAATATCAAACATTCATAAGGCTATCCAACCACAGGAAACATTGTTTGTTGTAGATTCTATGACAGGACAAGATGCAGTTAATACAGCAAAAGCCTTTAACGATATATTGAATTTTGATGGTGTTATTCTAACAAAATTAGATGGTGATACTCGTGGTGGAGCGGCAATTTCTATAAAATCTGTAGTAAACAAGCCAATCAAATTTATTGGTACAGGTGAAAAAATGGAAGCTATTGATGTTTTCTATCCATCACGTATGGCAGATCGTATTCTTGGAATGGGAGATGTCGTTTCTTTAGTTGAAAGAGCACAAGAACAATTTGATGAACAAGAGGCTCGTAAACTTCAAAAGAAAATTGCTAAAAACCAGTTTGGTTTTGATGATTTCTTAAAGCAAATTCAGCAGATTAAGAAAATGGGGAACATGAAAGATCTTATGGGAATGATTCCTGGTGCTGGTAAAATGATGAAGGATATTGATATAGATGATGATGCTTTTAAAGGTATTGAAGCCATTATTCACTCTATGACCCCTAAAGAAAGAAGCAATCCATCTATTATAAATTCAAGTAGAAAAATACGTATTGGAAAAGGCTCTGGAACTTCTGTTCAGGAAGTCAATCAATTGTTAAAGCAATTTAATCAAATGAGTAAGATGATGAAGATGATGCAAGGTGGCGGAGGCAAAAAAATGATGCAAATGATGAAGGGAATGCGTTAGTTTTGTTAGAAGTTAGAAGTTAGAAGTTAGAAGTTAGAAGTTAGAAGTTAGAAGTTAGAAGTTAGAAGTTAGAAAGTGGATTTTTCACCAAATACCAAACAGAAAATAATGACAATCTTAGACGGGAAAAAAGTTAGCAATGATATTAAAAATGAAATTGCAGTCGAAGTTCAAAAAATAAAAGATAAAGGAGAGAAAGTACCTCATTTGGCAGCAATCATTGTAGGCAACGATGGTGCAAGTTTAACCTACGTTGGAAGTAAAGTAAAAGCATGTGAACGTGTTGGTTTTGAGTCCACTTTGGTACAAATGTCTAATACAACAAGTGAAGTTGAATTATTAGACAAAATTAAAGAACTTAATGAAAACCCAGAGATAGATGGTTTTATAGTTCAGTTACCATTACCACCGCAAATTAATGAGCAAAAAGTATTATTAGCTGTAGATCCGGATAAAGATGTAGACGGTTTTCACCCTACAAATTTTGGTAAAATGGCTTTAGATATGTCTACCTTTATTCCAGCAACCCCATTTGGTATTTTAGAATTACTAGATCGTTATGGCGTAGAGACAAAAGGAAAGCATACCGTTGTTATTGGTCGTTCTCATATCGTGGGTAGACCTATGAGTATTTTAATGGGACGTAAAGGGTTTCCAGGTAATTCTACCGTAACCTTAACACATAGCCATACTAAAAACATCACTCAAATTACATCACAAGCAGATATTATTATTTCAGCACTAGGAGTTCCTAATTTCTTAAAGGCAGAAATGGTTAAAGATGATGCTGTTATTATAGATGTAGGTATTACAAGAGTTACAGACGAAACAAGACCAAGGGGCTATAGAATAGTTGGAGATGTAGATTTTGCAAATGTTAGTAAAAAAGCAAGCTATATTACACCAGTTCCTGGTGGTGTTGGACCTATGACAATTGCTATGTTACTTAAAAATACATTACTTGCTAGAGAGAGGCATAATATATAAACAACAATATAATTAACTTATATAAATGCGTTATGAATTTTTTTAATTTGTAACGCATTTTTTGTTAAATAGAAGTGTTATTATAAATATAAAAGTGATGCAGGTTAGTAGTATCATTTTTTTAATTTTAATAGATAATATTAGTAACTAAATTTAGTTATTATATAGTTATCTGTAATTAAATGCTATGAGTAAAATAACAAACTTCTCTAAAGAAAGTAAATGCGTATTTGAAGAAATTGATAGGCTACAAAGATTAAACGATCTTTTGGTTATGATTCTTATTTGTCTTTTTGTACTCCTATTAACAGTATTGTATTTTTATAAATAGATTTTTATTTAGCAAACAATTGCCCTATATCCTTAAAAGATTTAAACTCCAAAGCATTACCCGAAGGATCTTTAAAAAACATGGTAGCCTGTTCTCCAATTAAACCTTCAAAACGAATATAAGGTTCAATAATAAAATCAATGTTTTTATTGCTTAAATTTTCTGCAAAAGCATGAAAAATGTCCCAAGGTAAGACAATCCCAAAGTGTGGTACAGGAACACTTTTTCCATCTACCGGATTAGTATGTAGATTAAGCTCTTCTTCTTTTGGTTTATAATGAATCACCAATTGATGACCGAAAAAGTTAAAATCTACCCAAGAATCGCTGCTTCGTCCTTCTTCGCAACCTAAAATATCTCTATAAAAAGCTCTGCATTCTGGGAGGTTATAAACAGGTATCGCTAAATGAAAAGGAGCTATGGAACTGTTCATAATCGATATTTATTTTTTTATCCTGCTAGGAGGTTTTTGATATTCTTTAGATGAATTACTAATTAAAAGATTTAACTCGCTAAATTCTTCTTTTGTCAATTCTCTATAGTCGCCAATAGGCATATCCATTTTAATGTTCATAATCCTAACACGTTTAAGAGTTTGTACCTCATAATTTAGATACTCACACATACGTCGGATTTGCCTGTTTAAACCCTGTGTTAAGATGATTTTGAACTTATAAGTGCTTAGTTTTTCAACTTTACATTTTTTAGTCACCCTGTTTAATTCTGCTAAAGGAATGCCCCCCGACATACGTTCTATAAATGTTTGAGATATAGGTTTATCTACCGTTACAATATATTCTTTTTCATGATTATTGCTGGCTCGTAGAATTTTGTTGACTATATCACCATCATCGGTTAACAGAATTAAACCTTCACTAGGCTTATCTAACCTGCCAATAGGGAAAATACGTTTAGGGTAATTTATAAAGTCGATGATGTTGTCTTTTTCAATAGAAGTATCAGTCGTACAAACAATCCCAACAGGTTTGTTAAAAGCTATATAGACAAAGCTTTCTTTCGTGTTTTTAACTTCTTTGCCATCTACATGCACAATATCTCCAAGAGCTATTTTAGTGCCCATTTCTGGGATAACTCCATTTATTGTAACACGTCCAGCTTCAATAAGTTTATCAGCTTCACGGCGCGAACAATATCCAACTTCACTTAAAAATTTATTAATACGCTTTAACTGTATTTCCATGCTTCAAAAGTACAACATTTTATGCGTTTAAGAAGTCAACAATATAATTGTAAATAGTCTCGTTTTTTAAGCCGTGACCAAAACCTTTCGTATTAATAAATTGTACTTTTTCGTAATTCTTTTTGAATTTTAAACCTTCTATGTAAGGGATAATTCTATCTTTTTTGTCATGAATTGCTAATACTCTGGCATCTATTTCTTTTATGAAATCAGGAGCAGAATAGTATTCTGGTAAATGATTATATGCTTTTAATACATATTGTTCCATAGCCTTAGACACTCTATTATTATATCCCATCATGGTTTCATAGCGTTTAAAAACATCAACAAAATCTGCTGGAGCACCTAATATGACTATTTTTTTAATAGATTCTAATTGGTAATTATATTGCGAAAAAATAGTTGATGTACCTCCAACAGAATGACCTATTAACGTGTGTACTTTGAATTTTTTTGCAACAGTATGAATACATTCAGAATAAAAAAGGGCATTAAACAGTTTTCCTCCAGAAGCACCATGAGCAGGAGCATCTAGTGCAATAATGGTGTAGTCTAAAGCTTTTAGAATTTCAATTAAACTTTTCCATCTGTAAGTGTTACTCTCCCAACCGTGGGCTAATAAAATAGTTTCTTTTTTTCCTTTCCAAAGGTAGGTTTTTATCGAAATATTTTCGTGGATGACATCTTCTTGAACAGCCGTGTTTAGGTATTGAGTAGCTTCATCGTCAAGTCGTCCTTTCTGAGGCGTTGAAAATAATTTAATCGCTAATTTTGCAGCATATTTTGGCGAAAAGTAACTTATAAAGTTTATAAGAAACCCAATGAATTTTAAAAAACGTGTATTCATTCAGATTCTCTATTTACCAGATCAATAGAAAACGCAGGGGTGCAAATCGCTAGATATTCACATGTTTCGGTGAAAGGATTGGAATATTGAACTCTTGTATTCTTTTCAATTTTAATAGATTGACCAGCTTCTAGAACAATAGTTTCATCTTCAATAATAAATTGTTTTTTGCCTTTTATTATAAAGGTAAATTCATCAAATTCTGGAGTTTGAAAAGGTTCACTCCATCCAGAAGGCGCCACCATATGAGCTATGCTAATTTGCGAATTACCATCTGTGGCTATTCCAAAATGTTCTTTTATTATTTTTCCATCGTTTGTAGGAACAACGAACGGGTTATTTTGAATTGTATATTTTTTTTGTGCCATGTCATACTTATTTTTCTTCAAACTTCAAACTTCAAACTTCAAACTATTTCAAAGGTCTCTTCTTAATCATCCCTCCTTTTAAATCCTTAACAACTCCCATAATAATAAACGCATTTCTATCAATTTTATCAATTTCCGTTTGTAGTTTGGCAAGTTCCAGACGTGTTACAACCGTATAAATAATATCTTTATCGTAGCTATAACCTTGCTTACCATAACCTCCTTTACCAGCATATATTGTACAGGCACGTCTTAGTTTTTCAGTGAGCATAATTCTTAGCTCCTCATGGTTGTTTGAGATGATGGTTACTCCAACATATTCTTCTACACCATCTACCACAAAATCGACTGTTTTTGCTGCTGCCAAGTAAGTAAGCATGGCATAAAGCGCTGTTTCAATAGAAAGTGTATAGGCGCCTACTGCAAATATTATAACATTGATCAATAATAAAACATCCCCAATGGTTAACGATAATTTTCTGCCTAAAAATATAGCCAAAACTTCAGTGCCATCTATAACACTTCCACCACGTATAGACATGCCAATTCCAAAGCCTAAAAAGAATCCACCAAAAACAGCGATTAATAATTTGTCTTCGGTAACAATAGGATAATTTACAAAGTGTACAACGATAGCTAAAAGTGTTATAGCTATGATACTTTTTATTGCAAACCGGATACCAATAGTTCTAGAGGCAAGAATTAAAAAAGGGAGGTTAACCAAAACTAATAATAAACCTAAATTTAGTGATGTAACGTTTTCTAATAATAGGGAAATACCTGTAGCACCACCATCAATAAATTTATTTGGTAATAAAAAGCCTTTTAACCCAAAACCAGCAGAAAAAACACCAATTATAATAAAAAAGTATTCTTTAATAGCATGCGATAATTCAACTTGAAACCGTCTTACCAGTGGAACTATTTGCTTTTTGCTAACAGGTTTGTCTACCTGTTTTTTTTCAAGTCTTTTTCGAGCTAAATCTATTAATAGTTTTGATAAGAATGGGTTCATTTATTTGCTAATGCATATTCCAGTTTAAGAAAAAGTACTTTATTTTAGCGTTCTCAGGAATATGCATGGCTTCAATTTCTACATCCATATTAAACCTGAGATTGGCAGGAAGTTCTTCTTTATCTATGACAAAACTTGCGTTTAGTTCATTTACAGTAATAAGAACAGAGTTTATTAGATTATTTATTTTTGAAACTTTATAAGTCCCCGAAATATCTTTAAAAGTGCTTAGAGTTGTAATGCCTTTATCGGTTTTATACCTGGGGTCAATGATTTGAATACTTTCAATAGTTGAAGTTGAATCTAAAGCTTGTTCTGGAGTTAGAACTAAAAGCTTTTTACCGCCTTTTTCAAATATTTCTATATTGTTTTTACTTCCTGCAAATTCATCGCCACTAGTAAATTTGACTAAAGAATCATTGACAAAAACATTTTTAAGGTCTTTAACCTGAGTTGAATCTGTTAATAGTCCTAAGTGGTGTTTGCCTACTTCAAAAGGATCTTGTTCTTTGTTACAGCTGGAAAATAAAAGACCAAGAATAATAAGACTTAAAAATGTTTTATACATTATTTAAAAATGATTTATGGGGTTGGTTAGTATTAATTTAGACTTACTTTTTGAGTACTTTGGTTAAAATACCAAAAACACTTCTTATAAAAGTTGCACTTGTGAGTACTTTAACAATGGGATTCATTCTAGTACTTGCTCTTCTGGAACTTGTTGTTCTTCGTTTTTTGGATTCAGCCTTTTTAAGAGCTTCTTGTTCTTGTTTTGCTTTTTCTTTAGCTTCTTCTGCTTCAGCTAGTTTTATTTTTTCGTTGAGCATCTCATAAGCACTTTCCCGATCAATATCCTTATTGTATTTTTTTACCAATTTTGATTTTGAAAGTAGTGTGCTTAATTCTACATCGGTTAAAACATCCATTCTACTCATGGGAGCGCGCATCATAGTGGCTGCTAATGGGGTAGGTCTCCCTTTTTCATCCAAAGCAGATACTAAAGCTTCACCAATACCTAAGGATGTTAAAACTTCGGTAGTATCGTAATACTCAGAGTCCGGATAATTTTCTGCGGTAAGTTTTATGGCTTTTCGATCTTTGGCTGTAAAAGCTCTAAGCGCATGTTGTACTTTTAAACCTAGCTGACCCAAAACAGCTTCAGGAACATCTGTAGGGTTTTGAGTTACAAAATATAAGCCTACACCTTTACTTCGTATTAGTTTAACAATACTCTCTATTTGATTTAATAATGCTTTTGATGCCTCATTAAAGATTAAATGAGCTTCGTCAATAAACAGGATTAATTCGGGTCTGTCGCTATCACCTTGCTCAGGAAATGTCGAGTAAATTTCGGCTAATAAGCTCAGCATGAATGTTGAGAATAATTTAGGTCTATCTTGAATATCTGTTAACCTGATGATGTTAATATAACCGCGTCCATCTTCATCAATTCTTAATAAATCTTGAGTGTCAAAAGAAGTTTCTCCAAAAAATAAATCGGCACCTTGCTGTTCTAACTCAACGACTTTACGTAAAATAGCACCTGTGGATGCTGTCGAAATTCTACCATAGGCTTCAGTGAATTCTTTTTTTCCTTCTTGAGTGGCGTACTGCAATATTTTTTTAAAATCTTTTATATCTAGAATAGGGAGCTTATTATCATCGCAATATTGAAATATGACTGCCACAACTCCAGACTGTGTTTCAGATAAATCTAAAATCCTGGAGAGTAAAACAGGTCCAAATTCGGTAACGGTAGCTCTCAGGCGTACCCCGTCTTGTTCAGAAAGTGTTAATATCTCAACAGGGAAAGCCTTGGCATCAAATGGTAAGCCTATTTTTTCATGGCGTTCATCAATTTTAGGATGTCCTGGGCTAGGTTGTGCTAAACCACTTAGGTCACCTTTTATATCCATAAGTAATACAGGAATTCCTTTATCACTCAAGTTTTCGGCTAATACCTGTAAAGATTTTGTTTTCCCAGTACCAGTAGCACCAGCAATTAGACCATGGCGATTCATAGTCTTTAAAGGTATTTTTACATGCGCACCCGTAACGGTTTCACCATCTAACATGGCCGCTCCAATGGGGATAAAATCTCCTTTGGTCGCGTTGCCTTCTGTTATATAATCAAAAAAAGTTTCCTTTGTCCCCATGTGCATAATTTTGCATAAAAATACAGCAAAAATGAACAAGAAAAAAATAAGGTTTGGTTATTAAAAAATGGGACAATAAATTGCAGTAAATAATCTATTGGCGCCATTTAACCCAAATAACCCCAACAGGATCATCAACATCACTTGCTCCGTTATTTCTTACTCTTAATTGGATGTGATCTCCAGCATTAAAATCGATATTATAAGAAGTACGTGAGAAAGTTCCACTGGAAAGACTAACACGTCCGTCTAAAGTTGGATCTGTATTATTTCCTACATTTGAACCATTGATTCTAATGTCAAACGCTTTATTAGCTTGTCCGCCAGAAGAATTTATTGTCATATATACAATGGTACCATTAAAAGGCATAAGTGGACCTATATTGTCTACACCCCCTCCACCATACCATAATGTCTGGTTTGAAGCTCCACCAAAAATAGAGAATTGTAAAGCGTAACTTTCTGAACTAAGCCATTTACCTCTGGTGGCGTCGTACATAAATAATTTATCTCCTATAACCGCTAATTGTCCTGTTACTGAGCCAGTTGGTGTAGACTGCGGGTTTAGTTCTAAAGCAGGAATTCCTGTATTAGAGGTTTCTATTTCTAGTTCTGCGGTTGGAGATGTTGTGCCGATACCTACTTGGGCATGGACATAATAATGCATACAAAAAAGCAGCATTATAGAATAAGCTATTTTTTTCATTTTTGAGAGAGAGAGATTAAAAGCAATTTACTTTACTAATACTAATATATAAATAAAATACTTATGTTGTGCTATTATTTTTAATTCACTTGTTTATTTAACAGAAATAGGAATGTAGGTTTGTACCTAATATAAGTTCCACAAAATAATTTCCAGCATTTTTGTAATACTGAAATTTTGTCTTGTGTTTATCACGTGTCAATACAACACGATTATTAGCTGTTTTAAGCTGTGAATTACTTACAGGGTTTCTGTATTGTAACTCATGTTGATTCCTATCATCAAAAGAAGTTTTAATAATATCACTGTCGTTTCTTAAACTTAAGAGATATACTTCGGTTTCAGCATCAACACTAGTTTCATAATTAGAAAATCCAATTTTTGTGTTTGTTAAATCAAGCTGATTCTGTGGGTTAGTGGTATCAATACCAACTAAGGAATAAGAATAATAGCTACTTAAAAGTAGTATTACAAGGTGTGTAGTTTTTTTCATATAAGATAGATTTTTTGGGGGCTTACAAAATAAATCGATCGACAACAAATCTATGAAAACAGATTTGAAAATCAAAATATAATAATAAAAGTAATTGAATTATGTATCTTTGCAAACTATGAAAAAATCGGTTGAGTTGCAGGTAAACAAGGGTGAAATGCTGCCTTTAATGGAAGAATTTTATACCATACAAGGGGAGGGGTATCATAAAGGTACTGCTGCCTATTTTATTCGTATTGGTGGTTGTGATGTTGGATGCCATTGGTGCGATGTAAAGGAAAGTTGGAATGCTGATTTGCACCCTACTACCAAAACCGTTAAGATTGTTGAAAATGCTAAAAAATACAGTGATACAATTGTTGTCACTGGAGGAGAACCTTTAATGTGGGATATGACACTTTTAACAGATCAATTAAAAGAAAAAGGGCTTCAGGTACACATAGAAACATCTGGTGCTTATAAATTAACAGGTACCTGGGATTGGATTTGTTTATCTCCAAAAAAAATGAAATTACCGACCAAAGAGGTTTATGATAAAGCTAATGAACTTAAGGTAATTGTATATAATAAAGATGATTTTCGTTTTGCAGAAGAACAAGCTGCCAAGGTAAATAAAGATTGTATTTTGTATTTACAACCAGAATGGAGTAAGCGAGACAAAGTGGTACCGGAAATTGTGGATTATGTTATGGCTAACCCTAAATGGAAAGTGTCACTTCAAACACATAAGTATTTGAATATTCCTTAGATCTAAGAATGTTTAGACATTAATATTATAACTTTATTTTATTAGATGTTTTGCTGTAGTAAAAAAGACAAGAATCTTTTAAAATTAGATTACTAAGAAAAAAGGTCTTTCTTTTTATTGAAAGACCTTTTTTCTTTGACTGGATTATTTTGTTTTAACTTAAAATTCAGCCTCGCTGCTCAATAAGGAGCATAGATTACTTTGTAAAAGGAACTGCAACTCTAGTAGTATCCCATCCTAAATGCATATTTATAGCTCCGTTTGCTTCATCAAATGTAATAGAGAATGCTTCTAAAGATTCACCAGATGTTACAGGTACCGATAAACGAGCCACATCATTTGCTTCTTTATAGAAATAAGATCCCCATACATTTAAATCCTTACTAATAATAGCTGTCCACTCTTTATCTCCTGGAATGGCATAAAACGTGTATGTTCCAGCTTTTATAGAAGTATTTCCTAATTTCATGTCTGTGTAAAGAGTTAATTCTGCAGCTTCATTAGCTCCCAGTCTCCAAACCTTACCATTGGGAGCCAGTTTACTAAGCGCTCTTCCTTTAAGTTGTGGTCTGCTGTAAACAATCTTAATAAGTTTATTGGCATCCTTGTAGCTCGTTGGAAATGCTGCTGCATCCATCGGGCTTTTGTCAAGCTTAGAAAATTTTTGTGCACCTACATTTGCAGATAATAACATAATGAAAGCAAAAGCTATGGATGTAATAAATGTTGATTTTTTCATAATGATTTTTTAAGAATTTGATTAGGTTTAAAGATAAATGTAAATTGTGTTAAGGTTTTTGTAAAAGTCGTTAGTGGATGTTAAAGTTTACATTTTAAGGCAAAAAAAGGTCTGAAAAGCGTCATTCAGAACGTAGTGAAGAATCTCTTAAAATATAAACCTTTGTTTATTGTGTTTTTGAGATTTTTCGACTGCGCTCAAAATGACAGGTTTTAAGCTTTTCAGACCTTTTTATAGTATTTTAAAATGTGTAAAAATTATTTTTTCATCACTTTTACATTCATTTCTTCAACTTTTTTATTTGATAATACAGAAGGTGCACCAAATAGTAAATCTTCACTGGTTCCTGTTTTTGGGAACGCCATAACCTCGCGAATGGATGCTTTTTTCTCTAATATCATCATCAATCTATCAACACCCCAAGCTATTCCACCGTGTGGTGGTGCTCCATAATGGAAGGATTTATACATCGTACCAACACTTTTAAGCATCTCTTCTTTATTGTACCCCATATTTTTATAGGTAGCTTCCAGAATTTCAGGTTTGTGAGCACGAACAGAACCACCGCCAATCTCGTAACCATTTAAAATGAGGTCGTATTGCTGTGCAATAATGTTCCCAATGTCATCTTCTTTGCCATTCATATGCTTATCAATATCATAAATAGCGGGCATTGAGAATGGATTATGAGTGAATGTCCAACGGCCTTCATCTGTTTTTTCAAACATAGGGAAATCTACTACCCAAGCAGGTCTTAATTCCTTCGGATTGATTAAACGCAGCATACTGCCCAATTCTTGACGTACTGCATCCAATGCTTTATTCGCTGTGGCATAGTCTGCAGCAGAGAAAAATACAATGTCACCAATCTGTGCATTGGTTGTTTTAATAATACCAGCTGCAATGTCTTCACCTAAAAATTTAATGATAGGTGATTGTAAATCGTTTTCGTTAACAATAATATATGCTAAACCACCTAAGCCATGTTGTTGGGCGATAGCTGTTAACTTTTCTATTTGCCCTTTGGATAAGCGTTTCTTTCCTTGTTCTTCAGCAGATATTTTAATACACTTTACAATACCACCTTCTTCAATAGGTTTGCTAAATACCTGAAAGGTCGTGTCTTTTACAATGTCTGTAATATCCTGTAACTGCAAGCCAAAACGTAAATCGGGTCTGTCACAGCCGTATTTATCCATTGCCTCTTTATAGGTAATGACTTCAAACGGATGCAAAATCCATTTTTTACCGTATATTTTCTTAACTATATCATTGAACATGTTCGTGTTCAAATCTATAATTTGCTGCATACTGGCATATGCCATTTCTATATCTAACTGCGTGAATTCTGGTTGACGATCGCCACGGGAATCTTCATCTCTAAAACAACGTGCGATTTGGAAATATTTTTCGTAACCACTTACCATCAACATTTGTTTAAATTGTTGAGGTGCTTGTGGCAAGGTATAAAACGCTCCTGCCTGTTTGCGCGTAGGTACTATAAATTCTCTAGCACCTTCGTCTGTTCCTGCACTTAAAATAGGTGTTTCAATTTCTAAGAAATCGTGTTCGTCTAAGATATCTCGCATCATTTTAATGACCTTATGACGGTTTACAATAACTCTACGAACATCATCATTCCTGTGATCTAAATATTTATATTGAAAACGTGTGGTTTCATTTGTTTTAGTTGCTCTTTTTATTTCGAAAGGAAGTGTTTTAGAGAGGTTTAAAATCTCTAACTCGTAAGCTTCTAATTCTATTGTTCCAGTTCTTAAAGCCGCGTTGTAATCGTCTTCTTTACGTTGTACAAGTGTTCCTGTAACTGTTATAACCGATTCTGGTTTTAATTTTACTAGTTCGTCTAAATTAGCAAATGATTCTCTGCTTAAGCGTACTTGAAAAACTTCGTGACTAGAATCTCTTAAATCGATAAAAATAAGTTCACCATGATCACGAACACTAGATACCCATCCAGAAAAAGTGACTTTCTCAGAAATATTATCTTCAGAAATATCAGAAACTAAATGTGTTCTGTATTCGTCTTTTATAACGATAGGAATTTCCGGTAATGTTTCTTCCTGTATGTTGGTTGGTTGTTGCTGGTTACTGGTTGTTGGTTGCTCGTTGGCTGTTTGAGAACTCTGGTTTTCTAACCCTGAGCCTTGCAATTGGTTAAGAATCTCTTCACGAATGACTTTTCCAGAGGCACCTTTTCCAATAATAGCAATGACTTTACCAACTAAAATACCTGCCTTTCCTTGGTTTCCTCCTTTAATATCGTTAGCAACAGCTT
Organism: Flavivirga abyssicola; assembly: GCF_030540775.2. Lineage (GTDB taxonomy): Bacteria > Bacteroidota > Bacteroidia > Flavobacteriales > Flavobacteriaceae > Flavivirga > Flavivirga abyssicola. Next base: position 2,788,182 of record NZ_CP141266.1, read on the forward strand.
CGTTTTCAGAAATTACTTTTTTAATAGCCTCCTGAATTTGAGATTCAGAAATCGTATGGTCTTCAAAATATTTATTATAATCGAAATCTCTATCTTTTAGATACGATGTAATGGCATTTTGAACGAGCACAGACGTTATCTTTTCATCCCTAAACAGTTCGAAAATCTCAATAAGATGTTCAATTCTATGAATATCGGCGTAGTCATCTGCACCAATATTATTAACTAATGTTTTTGCAACAAAAGAGGGGTCTTTGAGTTTGTTATTTATAGCGATAAAGGTTTCAGAGCGTAACGAATCCGCTGTAAAAAATTTAGCGTCTTGTGGTAATACGCCACCTTTAATCAGAATAGATTCAACAGCAAAAGGAAGTGCGCTGGTATCTACCTGAATACCGTCTACAACATCTTTAATCGAAACAAAAGGTAAATCTGGTTCTGAAATAAAACGATAATCGGCTTCAAACTCTTTTTTACGCATCGTTTTGGTCTGCTTTAATTCGGCATCCCATAAAACAGTGGTTTGTTCTGGTCGAAATTCTTTGTGTTCTAAATAATAGTTGAATTGTTTTTCAACTTCTTCCTTTAAAGCTTCTACCATAAACTTAAACGAGTTTAAGTTTTTTATTTCGGTACGCGGGTTTAGATTATAGCTGTGTTTTTTACGAAGCGATACAGAAACATCCGATTTAAACTCGCCTTTTTCAAGGTTTGCTTCAGATATTTTTAAATTCTGAACAATACGTTGAATGTATTGTGCATAAGTTGAAGCATCTTCTATGTGACGAATACATGGCTCGGTTACAATTTCAATAAGCGGCACACCGGCTTTATTAAAATCGACTAACGATACTGTTTTTTCGTGCATTAATTTAGCTGCATCTTCCTCAATATGTACCTGCGTTAAGTTAACGGTAAATTGAGACCCGTCATTTCGGAAACAAGAGACTTGTCCGTCTGGTATAATTGGATTATGAAATTGTGTAATCTGAATATTTTTCGGATTATCCGGATATTCATAATGTTTCCTGTCCCAGGAAATGACTTCGTTTTCAAAAGATGATTTTACAGCCTTTCCAAAATAAATGGCTTTGTTGATAGCCTCTTTATTAATAGCAGGTAATACGCCCATTTGTCCTGTGCAAACAGAGCATATATTTTCGTTTGGTGTTTCTATGTCGCCGTTTGGACAAGCACAAAATAACTTGGTTTTAGTATTTAATCGAACATGTGTTTCCAGTCCGATAACCAATTCTAACTCGTGGGCTTTTAATGCCGCGTCTAATTGTTCCAGTTCCATTATATCGTATCTTTTAAGAAGTTAGCAAACTTCAAAACGAGTTCGTCATTATTTTTTGCTGCAGTAACCTGTAGCCCTGTTTGGGTGCCTTGAGGTACTGTTAAGGTTGGTAGTTGCCCCAAGCTAAACCCTACGGTGTAAGCATCAGACAAATACATAGCCAATGGGTCTTTTAAGCTATCTCCAATTTTAGGTGGTGTGCTGGGGGTAACAGGAGATAAGATAATATCCACCGCTTCAAAATCCTTTTCAAAATTCTCAGAAATAGCATCTCTTAAAGCTAGACCTTTTAAATAGATCTCATCAGAAAACCCTTGAGATAATACTTGATTACCACCAACAATTCTGCGCTTGGTTTCTTCCGAGAATTTCTCAGATCGTGTTATGGCATAAGATTCCTTTAAATCTTTATCATCAATACGGTCACCATAATTAGTACCGTCTAAGCGAGATAAATTAGAAGCTGTTTCAGCCATAGCCAGGGTATAATAAGTAGAAACCAGAATATCAGATTTAAAAAAATCCAGTTCTTTTACTTGAATACCTTTTGCTTTTATTTTTTCAATCGATGCTAAAAAGTCTTCTTTAATTTGCGCATCAATTGCTTCACTTTCAATAAAGTTTTTAAAATAACCAACTGTTTTAATATCGTCTGTATTTAAAATACTTGATTCTTCAATAGTTTCAGACGTATAAGTTGTTTGGTCTTTCGTGTCTTTTCCACTCATTGCATTTAAAACAATACGAATATCTTCCACAGATTTTGCTAAAGGACCAACACAATCTGTTGATGATGCATAAGCCATTAAACCATAACGGGATATACGTCCGTAAGTTGGTTTTAAACCATATATATTATTATAACCTGCTGGTTGACGTACAGAACCGCCAGTATCCCCTCCAATAGAAAAAATAGTATAGTCTTTAGCAACATTTACGGCAGAACCCCCGCTAGAACCACCTCCAACTAATTCTGGATTTACGGCGTTTTTAACCGCTCCAAAAATGGTATTTTCGCTAGACGATCCATGCCCAAAACTATCACAGTTTTCTTTTACTATAGGTATAGCACCTGCATTTAGTAATTTTTGAATGGCTGTGGCTGTATATGGCGATTTATAATTTTTAAGTAGGTCTGAACTTGCAGTTGCATAAGTGCCTTGAAGCATGTACACATCTTTAACGCCAAACGGTATGCCTTCAAGTAAACCAATGGTTTCTCCATTGGCAATTTTGGCATCCACATTGGCAGCTTTCTCTAAGGCTAACTCAGATAATAAAGCGTTTACCGTATTATGGGTGTTCTCTTTAAGAGCGTTTAGTTTTTCTTGTATCAAACCGACACAAGATATCTTTTTATCAACCAATTGTTGATGAATTTGTTGTATTTGAGATTCCATAACTTATGCATCTATAACTTTAGAAACTACTAAATATCCAGCTTTCTCTTTAGGGAAATTGTCTTTGATGATTTGTTTTTCCAAAGTGGAACTTTCAACCACGACATCATCCCGTAAATTATTTAAAGACACACAATTATTATGATTATTATTAAAGGGATTATTATTTGTAGTTTGTGCATTTTTAATTACGTCAAATAATCTGCTCACGGCCTTAGAAGGTTGAGCTCCTTTAATACTCGACAATACGTCGACTGTCATAATTTTACTCATGGTATAATTTTTAGATTAATAAAAAAGCCTTCCAAATTTGGAAGGCTTTATATATTTTTAAACAATAACCTTCCAATCCTAAAAATTAGGATTATTGAAATTATTATTGTTGTTATTTTTTGTCATAATACTTTTCTGTTGTCAAATATATATAGAATAAATTTACTAAACATCATTTTTTCCTTATCTAATATTTTTATTGTCAAATTAATAAAAAACTTAAAATTAATTTATTAGTTCTACAATGATTATTCGTTTAGGGCTCATTCTTTACAGAATGCTTTTTTGTTTGTTCTATTGTTTAGACTATCGCTCCGTGAAAATTGTAATAGTTTTTTAAGATAAACCTAAATTTGAGCTGTTTAATTGATTGCTTACGTTTCAACAGTTGTTTTTATTACAAATAGGTATTGGAAATTAATATAACTTTTTTTTGAGTAAAGTCGAAATTTATCCTCTAAGCGATTTTAATGTTTTTTGATTTTGCCGATCGTATAAAAAACAGTTGAAATCTATTTTAAGATACTTTTTAGGCGATTTAAGGCGTTTTTAAGAAATTAACAATTGTTGATAATTATTGGATAAAGTCTATGAAATGCTTTTTAAAGGTAAGTTGATTTCGTATATTTGTTAGAACTCAAAAATGATGCATTAGCGTCATTTTTTTTGTAATATAAGACAACATTTAACTAAACAATATGAGTCAAGAAAAGGAAGAATTTAATAAACATAATTATTCAGCAGATAGTATTCAGGCTTTAGAAGGTATGGAGCACGTACGTATGCGTCCATCCATGTACATTGGAGATGTTGGTGTGCGTGGTTTACATCATTTAGTATACGAAGTAGTAGATAACTCTATTGATGAAGCGCTTGCTGGTCATTGTGACAATATTACGGTTACCATTAATGAAGATAATTCTATTACTACCGAAGATGACGGTCGTGGTATTCCAGTAGACTTACATAAAAAGGAAGGTGTTTCAGCACTTGAAGTTGTAATGACTAAAATTGGAGCCGGTGGTAAGTTTGATAAAGATTCTTATAAAGTATCTGGAGGTTTACACGGTGTAGGTGTAAGTTGTGTAAATGCTTTATCAGAACATTTAAAAGCAACAGTATATAGAGGAGGTAAAGTTTACGAACAGGAATATGAACGAGGAAAAGCCATGTATCCTGTAAAATCTATAGGAGATACAGACAAAAGAGGAACAACGGTAACGTTTAAGCCCGACCCAACTATTTTTACTCAAACTTTAGAGTATAGTTATGATACTTTAGCTAGTCGTTTACGAGAATTAGCCTATTTAAATAAAGGTATAACTGTTCATTTAGTAGATAAAAGAACTAAGAAAGAAGATGGAGAATTTGAAGGTGAGACGTTTCATTCTGAAGAAGGATTAAAAGAATTTATCAAGTATTTGGATGCGACTCGAGAACCTTTAATGAAAGATGTTATTGCCTTTGAAGGAGAAAAGAATGGTGTGCCTGTAGAGGTTGCTATGATTTATAATACATCATATGCAGAGAATTTACATTCTTATGTAAATAATATTAATACGCATGAAGGAGGAACGCATTTATCTGGTTTTCGTCGTGGACTAACACATACCTTGAAAAAGTTTGCAGACGGTTCGGGCTTATTAGATAAGCTGAAATTCGATATTTCTGGAGATGATTTCCGTGAAGGGTTAACAGCTATTATTTCTGTAAAAGTTCAAGAGCCTCAATTTGAAGGACAAACAAAAACAAAGTTAGGAAACAGAGAAGTGTCGGCTTCTGTAAGTCAGGCGGTTTCTGAAATGTTAACCGATTATTTGGAAGAACATCCAGACGATGCCAAAACCATTGTTCAGAAGGTAATTCTGGCTGCACAAGCGCGTCATGCTGCTCAGAAAGCTCGTGAAATGGTTCAGCGTAAAACCGTTATGTCCATTGGAGGTTTACCTGGGAAGTTATCTGATTGTTCAGAGCAAGATCCAGCTAAATGTGAAGTTTTTCTTGTTGAGGGGGATTCGGCAGGTGGAACTGCTAAACAAGGCCGTGATAGAGCTTTTCAAGCAATCCTACCACTTCGTGGAAAAATATTGAATGTAGAAAAAGCCATGCAGCATAAAGTATTTGAAAATGAAGAAATTAAAAATATTTTTACTGCGCTTGGTGTTACTATTGGTACAGAAGAAGATAGTAAAGCACTAAACCTTTCTAAATTACGTTACCATAAAGTAGTTATTATGTGTGATGCCGATATTGATGGTAGCCATATTGCGACTTTAATTTTAACATTCTTTTTTAGATATATGAAAGAATTAATTGAGAATGGACATATCTACATAGCAACACCACCTTTGTATTTGGTTAAGAGAGGTGCCAAGAAAAGATATGCCTGGAGTGATAAAGAACGTGATGACATTGTAACTGAGTTTGGAGATGGAAGTAAGATACAACGTTATAAAGGTCTTGGAGAGATGAATGCAGAACAACTTTGGGATACTACTATGAATCCGGAATTTAGAACAATGCGTCTAGTACAAATTGATAATGGTACAGAAGCAGATAGAATTTTTTCCATGTTAATGGGGGATGAAGTACCACCTCGTAGAGATTTTATTGAAAAGAATGCTATTTATGCGAATATTGATGCATAAATAAACTGAAATAACAATCGTTTAAAAACCCTGATATGATTAATGTCAGGGTTTCTTTTTGAATAAAAATATCGTTGAAATGCATTTTTTTACGATAAAAAGTTGTTTTGTATGGTTTTTTTTATACTTTTGTTTCAATCAAATTGACAAAAGAATGAAAAAGTTAACCTTATTAACGTTGTTGTGCTTAGCAACAATTACTTCAAAAGCTCAAGAACTAGAAAGTATTTTGCTCGCAGCTAGAGGTGATGCAAACAAATTGACAGAAGCCTACATCAACCCTGCTATGAAAGGATTAGTTTATGGTATGAATAGTGGATGGTATCATACTGCTAAAGTTCATAAAAAATTAGGATTCGATATTACAATTGGTTTGAATGCTTCAATGGTGCCATCAAAAGACGAATTCTTCGATATTGCAAATTTAGGGCTAACCAGTATAACAGCTCCAGGGTCTACAATAACTCCAACAGTAGCTGGTACAGGAGATGGTATCATGTTAGATGTAAATGGAACTGTTGAAGGGCAGACAGTAACAGCTTCTTTTGAAATGCCTTCTGGTATAAATGATGATTTACCTTTAGGGGCAGTACCGACACCGACATTACAAGTGGGTGTAGGATTACCTTATAAATTTGATGTGATGTTACGTGTCGTTCCTGAAGTAGGGAGTGACGATGTAAAGGGTAAGCTATTTGGAGTTGGACTTAAAAAAGAAATAACAAGTATTTTTGGACCTGTAGATAAATTACCATTACATGTTTCCTTATTAGCAGCATATACAACTATGGATGTAAATTATGGTATTGATGGAGACGTTATATCTGGTCAGAATCAAAAAGCTGAATTTAAATTAAACTCATTCACAGCTCAAGCAATAGCATCTTTAAATTTTCCAATTATAAACGTTTATGGAGGCATTGGTTATAGCGGGGGTAGTTCAAATTTAAAAATGTTAGGTACTTATAATTTACAGTATGATAACATCCCAGGTACTATACCTGTTACAGATCCTATAGATTTAGATTTTGATGCTAGTGGTTTAAGAACGACACTTGGAATTAGGTTAAGTCTTGGCTTCTTTAAGCTTTTTGGAGATTATACCTTACAGGAGTATAATACATTATCTGCAGGAATGGCGTTTAGTTTTAGATAAAAATTAAAAAAAAGACATTTAGTTTAGTTAGTTTATATTTTCGTTAATTAGTTTTTAAAAGTACAAGATTTAATCTTGTACTTTTTTTATTTAGAGTATATTAATTTGTAATTTAGCATGATTAAAATCATATAATTTAGGCTTTTAAATTATGAGATTTGTGTTAGTAAAATTTCGTCAAAAAGAAATAATTAAAAAGTTACAAAATAACAATAAAAAATAATAAATACATGAAAGTTACAGTTGTAGGAGCAGGAGCAGTAGGTGCAAGTTGTGCAGAGTATATCGCTATTAAAGATTTTGCTTCAGAAGTCGTTTTATTAGACATTAAAGAAGGTTATGCAGAAGGAAAAGCTATGGATTTAATGCAAACCGCATCATTGAATGGTTTTGATACTAAAATAACTGGTATTACAAACGATTACAGTAAAACAGCAAATAGTGATATTTGTGTAATAACCTCAGGAATTCCTCGTAAACCAGGAATGACACGTGAAGAATTAATAGGAATTAATGCTGGTATTGTAAAAGCAGTATCATCAAGTTTAATAGAGCATTCTCCAAATACGATTCTTATAGTGGTTAGTAATCCAATGGATACCATGACGTATTTAGCACATAAATCAACTAACTTACCTAAAAATAGAATCATTGGTATGGGTGGTGCTTTAGATTCTGCTAGATTTAAGTATAGATTAGCAGAAGCTTTAGGGGCTCCTATTAGTGATGTTGATGGTATGGTAATTGGAGGGCATAGCGATACAGGTATGGTGCCATTAACAAGTCATGCAACTAGAAACAGTATCAAAGTATCTGAGTTTTTAAGTGATGATAGATTAAATCAAGTAAAAGAAGATACTAAAGTTGGTGGAGCTACACTTACTAAATTATTAGGAACTTCTGCTTGGTATGCACCTGGCGCTGCAGTAAGTGCTTTGGTACAAGCTATAGCTTGTGATCAGAAAAAAATGTTCCCATGTTCTACGTTTTTAGAAGGAGAATATGGTTTAAATGATATCTGTATTGGAGTGCCTGTTATTTTAGGGAGAAATGGTATTGAAAGTATTGTTGATATACCACTAAGCGATGCAGAAAAAGCACATATGCAATCTAGTGCAGAAGGTGTTAGAAAAACAAATGGTTTATTAGAATTATAAAAGTTTATTCTTTTAGAGACCAAAAATCAAGAAATAATATAACAATCAATACGTTATAATGGATATTTATATAAAGACTGTAGAAATACAGTCTTTATTTTTTTATATTTGGAACCAGAAACATCTAAGACAAGATCTCCGCAATTAGAGAAAAGTTTTTTAGGTGCTACATGTAACAATTAAAACAGTAGATAAACACGCATGAAAGCGAAATGGTACTTTAGTACTTTAGTCATTGCCCTCACTTTATTAGGTGTTTGCCAAAAGCAAATTTCTGTACCAAACCAGGAAATTGTTATGGAGTTTGTCTATGATGAGGTGACATCAGACGAAGTCCAGGATGCCATTGCAGTTGTAAAGAAGCAATTGCAAACTTTAGGAATAGATAATATACAGGTAGGAGAAAAAGAAGATGGGAGATTAAAAATCACGTATTACAGTGATGTTAATGTAGCCAGTATAAAAAAGATGCTTTCTAAAGAGAAAAAGTTAGCACTTGATTATACATCATACAATCATGAAGAAGAGGATTCTAAACATCCTTCTAGTGAAGATAAAAACAGTTATAATTTAGACGTATATGAAATCCAAAAGGGTGTAGATGGCGAATCTGACTTAAATGGAACACATGTTGTTGAATTAAAACACGAATACGATCGATTTTCTAACCCTAATTTCTACATAGGTAAAATAGATCTTAGTGAAGAAGATAGGATTGTTAAAATAGCCTATAAAGTTCGTAGACATATTGCAATCGTAATAGATGATATGTCTCATAATGTTCCTGATGTTAGGGCAGGGCCAGTTCTTTAGGGAATTCTTAATTTCAAACAATGCTTTTTTACTTTTTCAGATATGGGCACATGTCTTTAGAAAAGAACCACATAATTTTAAAAGCATTTCCCAAAAAACAAAAACATATTATAAGACTTTGGCTTTTTTTACACATTGGAAAAAGCAACAAAAGGTCTTATGAGAATCACAAAAAATAATTGTCGAATTATAGAACAAACTATGTTGTTGTTTGTTTTAGAAAATTTGACCGAAAAAATAATAGAAGAATGCAAAATAAAGGATTAGTAAAACTATTTGCTATTTTATTCGGATTGGTAAGTATTTATCAATTATCGTTTACATTTAAAGCAAGTCAAATAGAAAATAATGCAGAGGAGATCGCAATTAATAAAATTCCCGAAACGGAAGATGATTATCGTGCTAAGAGAAGTTTAGAAGAAGTTAATTATTTAGAGTCTATTGCGACTGATACCGTTTTTAACTTAGGTATTGGTAAGTTCACTTACAATGAAGTAAAAGAAAAAGCAATGCCTTTAGGTCTAGATCTTAAAGGAGGGGTTAGTGTGACATTACAAATCTCTGTAAGAGATATTTTAGAAGGCTTAGCAAATAATAGTAAAGACCCAGCATTTAATAAAGCGTTAGATGATGCAGAAGAGCTTCAAAAAGATGCACAAGAATCTTATTTGGAATCTTTTTACAGAGCTTTTGATCGTATTAAAGGAGATACAAAATTAGCATCACCAGATATTTTTTATACAAAAGATTTAGATGGCGAAATTAATAGTAATATGTCTGATGATGAAGCTAAACAAGTTATAGAAAGAAAAGTAGATGAATCTATCGTTTCAGCTTTTGAAGTATTACGTAAACGTATTGATGAGTTTGGGGTAACACAACCAACTATTCAACGTCTTGGTAATTCAGGTCGTATTTTAGTTGAGTTACCTGGTGTTAAAGATAAAGAGCGTGCTATTAAGTTACTACAAAACACGGCACAATTAGAGTTTTGGGATGCTTATAAAGGAGAGCAATTCTTTGGTTTTTTAGCACAAGCTAACGAACTTTTAAAAGAATCTGTTGAGGCTGAAGTAGCAAAAGAAGAAGAACCTCAAGATGGGGAGACAGCTGAAGATGACACTATTGATGATCTTTTAGGAGATGCAACAACGGATTCTACAGAGGTAGCATCTGAAAACAATCCTATTTTAGATTTATTCAGAGGTCAAGGTTATCAAGGAGGTCCAGTAATTGGAAGATTCGAACTTAAAGATAAAGCAATACTTCTTGATTATTTAAACAGACCAGAAGTAAGAGCGTTATTGCCAGCAGAACAGCGTTATGCTAAATTCGTTTTTGGAAAACCAGAAAAGGATAGTGAAATAGTTGATTTATATGCTTTAGTAGGTAATAGAGATAATACACCGCCATTAAGTGGAGCTGTTATTGTAGATGCTCGTAATCAATTTGACGCTTCAAACAGATCTGAAGTTTCTATGCAAATGAATGCAAAAGGAGCTAAGATATGGGAAGATATGACTGGTAAAGCATATGCACAACAAAGTCAAATAGCCATTGTTTTAGATGATATTGTATATTCTGCACCAGGTGTTACAACTGGACCTATTGCAGGAGGGAATTCCTCAATTTCTGGAAATTTCACATTAAATGAAGCTGTCGATTTAGCAAACGTTTTACGTGCAGGTAAATTACCAGCATCTGCTGATATTATTCAAAGTGAAGTTGTTGGCCCATCGCTTGGTCAAGAGGCAATTGATAGTGGTACAATGTCATTCTTAATAGCATTGGCATTAGTATTGGTATGGATGGTATTTTATTATGGTAAAGCTGGTGGATTTGCAGATGCAGCGATGTTGTTAAATATCTTGTTAATCTTTGGTATTTTATCAGGACTAGGAGCTGTGTTAACATTACCAGGTATTGCAGGTATTGTATTAACAATTGGTATGTCTGTGGATGCAAACGTGCTTATCTTCGAGCGTATCCGAGAAGAGCTTACGAAAGGAAAAGGTCAAAAAGAAGCTATTAAAGATGGTTTTAGTAATGCATTGTCTTCTATTTTAGATGCGAACATTACTACTGGTTTAACAGCGTTAATATTATTCATATTTGGTTCAGGGCCAATTAAAGGATTTGCTACTACTTTATTAATAGGTATAGGTACTTCTTTATTTACGGCTATATTTATTACTAGATTGTTAATAGACTGGTACGCAAATAAGAATGGTAAATTAGATTTTTCTACAGCAGTAACAAAAAATCTTTTCAGAAATATAAGTATTGAATTCTTACAGAAACGTAAAATAGCTTATATCATTTCCGGAGCTTTTATTTTATTGAGTTTAGGGTCCTTGTTTACAAATAGTTTAGATCAAGGTGTTGATTTTGTTGGGGGTAGAACATACCAAGTGCGTTTTGCACAAGATGTTAGCGCTTCAGAAATTACAAATGCCTTATCGCAACCAGATGTTTTTGGTAGTGCTGATGCTAAAACTTTTGGTGATGCCAATCAGTTAAAAATTACAACGAAATATAAAGTAAATGAAACTGGTGCTGAGGTTGATGAAGCTATTAGAAAATCATTATTTGAAGCCTTACAATCTCATTTAGAAGGCTTGTCTTATGAAGATTTTATTAGTGATTCTGATTCTAAGACCGTTGGTTTAATGAAGTACTATAAAGTAAGCCCAACCATTGCAGATGATATTAAACAAGCGTCATTCTGGGCAATCTTAGGGTCTTTAATAGTAGTGTTCCTTTATATATTAATTCGTTTTAAAAGATGGCAATTCTCTTTAGGAGCAGTTGCAGCAGTATTCCATGATGTATTAATTGTATTAGGAATATTTTCTTTAACATATAAGTTTATGCCATTCAATATGGAAATAGACCAAGCGTTTATTGCAGCTATATTAACAGTTATTGGTTACTCATTAAATGATACCGTGGTTGTGTTTGATAGAATTCGTGAATTCTTTAATGATCATGCTAATTGGGAGTTTAACCGTGTTGTAAATGTATCGCTTAGTAGCACATTAAGTAGAACATTAAATACGTCGTTAACAACGTTAGTGGTATTATTGGCCATCTTTATTTTTGGTGGAGATTCAATTAGAGGTTTTATGTTTGCCTTAATAGTTGGTGTAATAGTAGGAACGTATTCGTCTTTATTTATTGCAACACCAATCATGTTTGATTCAGTTCAAAAACTAGAAGATAAGAAGAAGAAATAAACTAACTCAAACTATTTTTCTTCGTAATGAAAGCCTGTCAACATTTTGTTGATGGGCTTTTTGTTTTAATGGGTTTAGGTTTGGTATTGACGAAATTCCAAAGTTGAGCAATCAAAATTACCTTATTTTAATCTGATTTCAATTTAAAACAATCTTATCTTAACTTGAGTAAACTTTATTAAACACATCTTATATAATCCAATGAAATACAGCTGTTTGTCATGTCGACGGAGCGAAGCATGAGTGACGAGACATCTCATCATGATGAGATTCCTCCTCGTTCCTCGTCGGAATGACATGATTTCTTCTTTAAAACCTTTTAAGTGTCTGATTATCAATTTATAATATGTCGAACTGACGTTATCTTAAGGAGAAGCTCATTAAAATTAAAACTTCGACTGAACTCCTAACATTGCAACATAACATGTTTATTGTCTAATAAATATACTTGCTATTAAATAAAACTCAAGTTATTTTACTTGTTGTTCCTAAGAAGGATATTTCTTTTTGAACGAATAGGGGGTATGATGTGCTAATTTATTCTCTATATAAAAAATAGTTGTTCACTAATTCTATATACATGCGTTTTGCTTCATCCTCACTAATGTTTTTAGCTTGAAAGAGTGCATTAGTTTTGAAAGCATTAATGATAGGTTTCTTGCTTTTTGGTCTACCGTAGTCGTTAGTAGCTTTTTTATAGTAGGCATAAAGCTTTAAAAGCGTATCTGCAGGAAAAGGTTCTGTATGCGCATTTACTCTATTAACGGCATTTTGAAATTCTATGTCTAAATCTTTATCGGTCATTAAACTTCAGCGATAACACTTTCACCACCTCGAACTTTTTGATTAAGTTGCACTTTAATATTAGTATCTAAAGGTAAATATAAATCCACTCTGGAACCAAATTTTATAAAGCCTGAGTCTTCCCCTTGTAACGCTTTATCATTTAGCTTAGCATAGTTTACAATACGCTTAGCTAAAGCGCCCGCGATTTGTCTGTATAGGACTTTACCGTAAGTCTCATTTTCAACAACAACTGTAGTACGTTCGTTTTCTTCACTTGCTTTAGGATGCCATGCCACTAAATATTTACCTGGATGATATTTACTAAAAATAACATTACCACTAATAGGATAACGGGTTACATGGACGTTTATTGGAGACATAAACACACTTACTTGCAAACGTTTTTCTTTGAAATACTCCTTTTCAAACACTTCTTCAATAACAACAACTTTTCCATCAACAGGAGAAACTACTTGTTTACTATTTAAAGAAGTATGGCGTTTAGGGTTTCTAAAAAACTGAAGGATGAGTATTAAAAACGCTAGAAGAGCAACTAAAATAAGTATTCTTAGCCATTCAATTTCAATAAAATTGTCAACCAATAAAAAGGATGCAATAATAAAGATAAAAGTTATAAGTATAATTTTATGGCCTTCCTTATGAAACATATTGTAAAATTCTTAAAAATAAATATATAAATGGAGCTGCAAAAATGATACTGTCTAGTCGATCCAATAATCCACCATGCCCAGGCATAATTACACCGCTATCTTTAACGTTAGCTTGTCTTTTAAATTTAGACTCTATTAAGTCTCCTAAAGTTCCAAATACACTAATAATAATACTTAAAATTAGCCAATTTGTAAATCCCAATATTTCTGTAAAGGTAGCAATAAAATAGCTTGCCACGCACGAAAAAAATAAACCACCAAGAAAACCCTCTACTGTTTTTTTGGGAGAAATCTTTTCAAAAAGTTTTTGCCTTCCAAAGTTTTTACCAACTAAAAAAGCGAATGTATCATTCACCCAAACTAAAATAAAGGATCCTAATAATATATTTGGATTATAGTTTTCATGGTAATTTGCAATTAATATTAAGAATACAAATGCACTTGATAAATAGAACGTTGTAAGAATAAATCGCTTTGAAGCAAAAAGAGGAATTGTTTTTTCTGAAAACAGATCTTTTATTAAAAATAACTCAACGAAAATGGTAACCACCATAAGTATTTGAGTAGCTTCATCTAATCCAGTATCGGTATTTAATACGGATTGCCAATAACCGAAAATGGCATAAAGTATAATGAAAATAATGTAAGGAATGTAGCTTTTAAGTTGAATAAGTCTTTTAAACTCTCCCATGCAGACTAAACCGAAAATAAAAAATACGGCGATTAACGACTGTTCATAATTCAAGGATAGAATTAATAACAAGACATAGAGTAGCCCAGAAAATGACCGAATAAGAATTTCTTTCATTCTATAAATCTTCTAAAAGTAGTAGGTATAGATTTTTTGCACTGCTACCATAACTTAGAAAATCTTTTTCATCACCAGATTTAAAATGTTTTATGGTTGTAATATTAGTTGGTATTTTTTGCCTGTTTTTAGATTTTATCCCGCGTAAACCTTCTCCAATATTTTCAACAATTTGACTTGTAGTGGCAAACACAATAAAGTTTACAGATAACTCAGGAAGTTTCTTTTCGAAAATTTGTTTTGAAGTGATGAGTAATGATCCATCATTAGCAATAAGATTTTCGCATGTTGTTAAAAAAAAAGTGGATTCACTTATCTTGTTTGTTTCTTTGAGATTAGAGTTTTTGAATTTACTTTTTAAATTCTCATCAAACAATAGAACCTTTTTTTCTTTCCAGTTATTTTCTTCAAGAATATGGTCCAAGTTAAAAAACACTTCGTTTAAATTTTCACAATACAAGAACTTACCGCCATTAGCTTTAAAGTTTATAGTAAACCTTTCGTCTATTGGTAGTTTTATTTCCGGCATGTATTTACCTCTATCGTCAGATTTTAATTCTTCACCTGACCGTTCAGATTTTGAACGAAAAATTTTTCTAAAAAGACTCATTTAAGTGATTGCTATTAACAGAATTCTTTTTGAGGTTTATCAAATATAAAAAATCTTAAATTAACCATACGATTAATTTAAGATTTTTACTAAAAGCTTAACAAAATTATATGCTAATAAGCTATTTGTCTAAGTTTTCACGTTCTTCTTTTTCAAAAGCGCGTTCTCCAAATATTTTTTCAAGATTATCTTTAAAGATAACTTCTTTTTCAAGAAGAACTTCGGCAAGCTCTGTTAATTTATCTTTATTATCTTCAAGTAATTTGATAGCTCGTTGGTATTGTTTTTCAATGATATCTGAAATTTCTTTGTCAATCAATTCTGCTGTCTGTTCACTATAAGGTTTTGTGAAACCATATTCACTTTGTCCAGAATCATAATAAGTTAGGTTACCTATTTTATCGCTTAACCCATATATGGTAACCATGGCTCTGGCTTGTTTAGTTACTTTTTCTAAATCACTAAGCGCCCCAGTAGATATTTTATCGAAAATTACTTTTTCAGCAGCACGACCTCCAAGAGCAGCACACATTTCATCTAGCATTTGTTCTGGTCTAACAATTAAACGTTCTTCTGGTAAATACCATGCAGCACCTAATGAACGCCCACGAGGAACGATTGTTACTTTTACCAAAGGAGCAGCATGTTCTAACATCCAGCTTACAGTAGCATGACCAGCCTCATGATAAGCAACTGCCTTTTTCTCGCTTGGTGTAATAATTTTATTTTTCTTTTCTAATCCTCCAATAATTCTATCTACAGCATCAAGAAAATCTTGTTTATCAACTGCTTTCTTGCCGTTTCTGGCAGCAATTAGAGCCGCTTCGTTACAAACATTTGCAATATCTGCCCCAGAGAACCCTGGAGTTTGTTTTGAAAGGAAATCAGTGTCTAAATCTTTAGCTTTTTTTAGAGGTCTTAAATGGACTTCAAAAATTTCTTTACGTTCACGGATATCTGGCAAATCAACAAAAATTTGTCTGTCAAAACGTCCAGCACGCATTAATGCTTTATCTAAAATATCAGCTCTATTGGTAGCGGCGATTACGATAACGTTCGTGTTTGTACCAAAACCGTCCATTTCTGTTAATAATTGATTTAGTGTATTTTCACGTTCATCATTACTACCAGACATAGCATTTTTACCTCTGGCACGACCAATAGCATCTATTTCATCTATAAAAATAATAGAAGGTGATTTTTCTTTGGCCTGTTTAAACAAATCTCGAACACGAGAAGCACCAACACCAACAAACATTTCAACAAAATCTGAACCTGATAATGAAAAGAAAGGCACTTTGGCTTCACCTGCAACGGCTCTGGCTAATAAAGTCTTTCCTGTTCCCGGAGGTCCTACAAGTAAAGCCCCTTTTGGAATTTTACCACCGAGTGTTGTATATTTTTCTGGGAATTTAAGGAAATCTACAATCTCTTGAACTTCTTCTTTAGCACCTTCTAAACCGGCAACATCTTTGAATGTTGTTTTTACTTCTGTATTCTGGTCAAAGAGTTTTGCTTTAGATTTTCCGATATTAAAAATCTGTCCGCCTGCACCACCACCAGCTCCACCAGACATACGTCTCATGATAAAAATCCAAACACCAATAAGTAAAATAAAAGGCAGTATACCCATTAAAAGGTTGCCCCAATCGTTGGTTTCGGTATCAAAGGTTACGACAGGTTTAACCGCTAAATCTTTTGTAAGTTCGTTTAAACGATTCTCGAAATTTTGAAGATCACCAAATTCAAACTTATAGTTTGGTAGTTTTGTAGCAGAAGGGATAAGTGTTGTTGGCTTCGAGTTTTTATGAACTTCTTTAGCCTCAGCATCTTTAGTTAAATAAACTCTAGCTACACGTGTATTCTTTACAATATCAACTTTTTCAACATCGCCATCTTCTAAAAACCTAAAAAAGTCTGAAGGCGTAGTCATATTGCCATCTTGATAGCTTCCATTGCTAAATAATTGAAAGCCTAAGAAAACAGCTATTAATATTCCATAAATCCAGTATGGACTAAATTTTGGTTTTTTATCTTTTAAATTTTTTTTATCGTTTGCCATCTGATTTTTTTAGTAGCTGGTTTCTATAACTGTTGTTTTTGCATCTCCCCAAAGGCTTTCAATATCGTAATACTCTCTAATGTGCTTTTGAAACACATGCACTACCACATTTACATAATCTATTAATACCCACTCGGCATTATCGACCCCTTCGGTATGCCAAGGATTGTCTTTAAGCTCTTTGCTTACTTTTTTTTGTATTGAATTGACTATGGCATTTACTTGTGTATTTGAAGTACCTTCACAAATTATAAAGTAATCACAAACCGTATTTTCAATCTTTCTTAAATCTAGGATATTTATTTTATTACCTTTAACATCTTCAATGCCATTTATTATTACAGATATTAATTGGTCTGCGCTTATATTTTCTTTCGCCATTAATTTTATTTAATTTATGCAAAGTTATTATTTTTTTAGTTCTTTATACTTTAAAATAATCATAAGATTTTTTAGTGTCATAATAACCTCTATATGCTTATAGTCAAACTTAATGCCATCGATTCCACAAATAGCTATTTACGAAAGCTTAGCGCAGAGGAAACTATAGATGATTATACGACTGTTATAGCAAAAAAACAAACACAGGGACGCGGACAAATGGGGACGGTTTGGGATTCGCAAGCGTCTAAAAACCTAACGTTTAGCGTTTTTAAAAATGTATCTCAGCTATGTTTAGAGCATCCTTTTTATATAAGTGTTGTTACCTCTTTAGCGTTGTTGAAGACGTTACAATTTTTTTCAATTCCCCGATTAAGTGTAAAATGGCCAAACGACATTTTGTCAGAAAACAAAAAAATTTGTGGCATTTTAATTGAAAATGTCATAAAACAAAATAGTATTAAAGCCTCAGTAATTGGTATTGGTCTAAATGTAAATCAAACTAAATTTGATAATTTACCCAAGGCCTCTTCTTTAAAAATTATATCTGGAAAAGTTTTTGACTTAGATGAAATAGTTCATGAAGTTTTAAAAAACTTAAAACATTATTTTCTTCTTTTAGAAAAAGGAAATTATGATCTTTTAAAAAATGACTATGAAGTTTATTTGTTTAGAAAAAATAAACCCTCAACATTTAAAGATGAAGAAGGTATTGTGTTTTCTGGTTTTATAAAAGGGATTTCCAAGTCTGGAAATCTTCAGGTTTTGCTAGAAGACGATATTATAAAAGCGTTTGATTTAAAAACGATTACCCTTTTATACTAAATGGCATTGGGAATACTGGTAGCAAGTGTTTCAATAAATTTGCTAATAGGACTTTTTATCATCATTGCCATCATTGGATTAAATTCTCCAGTAAATTCTAATTGAACTTCGCTGGAAGTTTCGTCTATTTCAGTAATATTTCCAATAAGAGAAAAATCTAATTTTCCACCAGCAGCTCCTAAAACTATTTTATTCGGTGCTATAGCTTCTTTCTTTTCAAGAACAATTTCTGGCATACCTTTTAAAGCAAATAAAAATTTGTCTTTTTCTAAAACTTCAAACTTACTAATATTTTCGGGCATTAAAGCTTCGAAATTTTTAACATCAGATAAAAAATCAAATACTTCTTGAGGGGATTTACCAACGTTAATTTTTGGAGATTCTAAATTCATTATTTTTATTTTAGTAAGGGTATATCAATTAGCGTTCCATTCTGCAGGGTTGCTATTCCATTCAGATAGTGTTTTTAATTCTTTTTCTGAAATATAATTTGTGTCTAAAGCTTGTTCCAATAAGCTTTCATAATTGCTAAGTGTTTGTAATTCAATTTGCTCCTTCTCAAAATTTTCGGTAGCAACATCAAAACCGTAAGTAAAAATGGCAATCATCCCCTTTACATTTATCTTAGCATCTTTTAAAGCCTTTACAGCATTTAAACTACTTTTTCCTGTGCTTATTAAGTCTTCAACAACAACAACATTTTGTCCACCTTCAATAAAACCTTCTATTTGATTTTTTCTGCCATGTCCTTTAGCATCAGGTCTTACATATATAAAAGGCAAACCTAAATAATCTGCAACTAGCATGCCTATTCCTATGGCTCCAGTTGCAACACCAGCAATGGCATCTGGTTTACCGTATTTATTTTCAATAAACTTACTCATCGTTTCACTAATATAATTTCGAATTAGTGGAAATGATAATACAATACGGTTATCACAATAAATTGGCGATTTCCATCCAGAAGCCCAAGTAAATGGCTCTTTTGGACTAAGTTTTATAGCATTAATCTGTAATAAAACTTCAGCAGTTTTTTTGGCGGTGTCTTTATTAAAAATCATGTTGGCAAAATTACATATAAATTTAGATTTAGCTATGAGTTGCTTCACGAATAAAAATATTTTTTTCAACAATGACTAGATTGTAACTAAAAATAATACTTTTACCATATTCTAATTGTTAGTTGTAAAGTATGTATAAAGTTTTTGTGGGGGATAAACCTATAATATTAACAACTAAAGTTGAACAAGAAATCAACTTTAAAAACTATTTAATCGATACAGTAAATATTGGGAAAGTTATTAAGGAGCTTAATACAACTTCATTAAATGAAGTTCGGCTTATTCATAAAAATGAAGATAAACTTCTAAAAAAATTCTTAAAAAAATTACCTAATGTAATAGCTGGTGGAGGCAAAGTATATAACAAGAATAATGAGATCTTATTTATATTCAGAAATGATAAATGGGATTTGCCTAAAGGAAAGGTAGAAGGTAATGAAACTATTGAAAAAACAGCAATTCGGGAAGTGTCTGAAGAAACTGGAGTTGGTGGATTAGAGATAACAAAACCTTTAGAAACTACCTACCATATTTTTAAACGTAATGGCAGACATAAGATAAAAATCACTTATTGGTTTGAAATGAAAACTAATTTCAATGGTAATTTATATGGTCAAGAAGAAGAAGGCATTACAAAGGTTGAATGGTTAAACCAAAATCAAGCAAAAGAAGCTCTTGTAAATTCTTATGCTAATATTAAGTTGTTGATTTAGAAATCATTAAATACTATAACTTATTTATTGAAACTTAAAATTGTAAGTTAACGAAAACAATGGGCTATTAAACGCTGAAAGGCTATATGAACCTAATGGGCTATCTAAAAAAACAGAAGTATCTCGTGTACTATTACGTTGCGCATAATAAATATTAAACGGATTTTTACGGGCATATAAATTATAAACTGTAAATGTCCAATCATTTAGCCAACGTTTATTTCTTTTGTATTTATTAAAATTTATATTCCAGGAAAAATCTAATCTATGGTAAAGAGGAAGGCGGGCATTATTACGTTCCAAAAATATTGGGATTTCGATTTCTTCGATTTCAATAACGTTATTAGCCACACTATAAGGTCTTCCTGATTGCGCTGTAAAATTAAAACTAAATGTATGCTGTTTATTACCTTCAAAATTAATAGTACCATTAAATACATGAGGCCGATCAAAGTCTGAAGGATACCATTCATTTTGATTTATTCTATCGCTTAATTTTTCATTAAAAGACTTTAGCTGACTTCGGGACCATGTATAATTGAACCATCCGTTTATTTTTCCTTTGGTTTTTTTTAAACTAAGCTCAATTCCATAAGATTTCCCTTTACCTTGAATAACATCCTGTTCTAAAAATTCTTCAAGAAAAAAATCTGCCCCTGGTTTATAAGCAAGAACATTATTCGTTTCTCTATAATAACTTTCTATACTCATTTCGATATTATTGTTGTTGAAGTTTTTGTAAAAACCTAAGCCATATGTGTTTCCTGTTTGAGGTTTAATATTTCTATCTGCGGTTTTCCATCTGGAGGTAGGTAAAGGTGTTGTCGTATTATAAACATTTTGAAGGTACTGATTCAATTTGGCATAACTAGCTTTTACAGAGGTGTTTTTATTTATTTTGTAAGAGAGTCCTAATCTGGGTTCCAAGCTATTATAAGATTTAACTTTTTTACCTTTTTCAAAGAATTCAGTTTCAATTATTTCGCCTACTTCATTATATTTCGCCAGGTTATATGGACCAACAAATAAAGAATGATTGTATCGCAGTCCTGTTGATATTGATAAAGAATTATTAGGTTTCCAGTTTGTATTAAAATAACTGGACATTTCATAATTCGTTTCGGTACGTAAGGATACAGGTCTGATGTTAGTCGAGCTCCCTGGGTTTAAATCGCCAGGTTCAATTTTGTAGCGATTTACCTGAATACCTGCGTAATAATCAAAATTGTCTTTAACTTTTTTAGAAAATTCTGAAATAAGACTTAAATAGTTAATTCTGGACTGGTATTCAATCTTATTATCACTTTCAAATTCAGGAAAAATAATTTTCGGAGTATATTTACTGCTGACTAATACTGTTTTAAGGTTTGTATTTTCATTAAATGAATGGATCCAGTTGAGAGTTCCATTTAAAATCCCAAAATCATACTGGTTACTTTCTGCGTTGACATTTTCAACTTTTGATACAAGGTCTAACTGATAAAAATCTTTACTAAAAAAACCTGTAAAAGAGATTTGGTCTTTTTCTGTAGGGAGGTATAATAGTTTTAAGGTCGCATCCCCGAATTTAGCCTTCGTGTTTTTAAGTCGTTTAGAGACAATAGGTAATAAAAAATCAGTAAGACCAGCTCTGGCACCAGCAATAACCATTAGTTTGTCTTTTATAATGGGTGTTTCAACTAATAACCTGCTAGATACCAAGCCTAACCCTCCACTTAGTTTAAATTTATTGGTAAAAGGGTTTTTAGATTTTATGTCAAGTACAGAGGCTACTCTACCTCCATATCTGGAAGGAATATTAGCTCTATATAAATTTAAGGAAGAGATGGCGTCTGGTGTGAAAACGGAAAATAGACCAAAAAGATGTGTAGGATTAAAAACTGGAGCATGGTCGTAAAGTATTAGATTTTGATCGAGTGAGCCCCCTCTTACAGAAAGTCCATTACTAATATCTCCTGCATTACTAACGCCAGCCAACAAGGTCATCCCTTTAAGCACATCAATTTCTCCAAGGGCCGTTGGTAATTTTTTTAATTCTTGTGAACTCAATTGTAAGACCCCCATTTGTGGTGACTCTATATTGTCATTTGCTTTTTTAGCTAAAACCAGAATTTGTGATAGCTTTTCTTCGTTTGCAGAAAGTGTAATTTTAAGAAAACTATTTTTATCTAATACAATTTGCTCAGTGTATTCTTTGTATCCTATATATGAGAATGTAATTGAATACGTATTCTTTGGCAATTCTATAGAAAATATACCATTATTATCAGTAATACCTCCACAATTACAGGGTGTTATGGAAATTTGTGTATTTTCAAGGGGCTTACCGGTATTTCTATCTAAAACCTTATAAGTTAAGTTATATTTAGAAATTTGTCCGTTTGCTGATGACATGAACAGTAAAAAATATAAAAAAAGAGCGCATACATTCTTCATTATAAACTATTTAATGTTATTACTATTGCCACCCCTCAGGCTCAATTGAGGTTCTAAATCGATTTTCTGTACAGGGAGTTGTTTCTAAAATCGGGAATCGAACAATGGGTAAAGGTCCTATTGGAGTTTCAGTAATATCCGAACGGTCAATAAAAATGTGTTTAGTTGAAGTGGAAGCTGCTGTAAACCTTCCTAGAACAAATTCATCATCATCATTTGGATTAAATAAGTTTCCTGATAAGGCAACTGGAGGAGGTGCATTAATTCCACTATTATTATCTATAAGATCTTTTATAACTTTAAAATAATTGTATGCAGATTCAGATAGAGAATATTGATGAATTTTTACCAGAATATCACCTCTGTCATAATACGGAATATCAGCTATAGGCACCGCATTTATTGTTTCAGCATTATTAAATTCATCAGAAAAGAGTTTTATATTTTCATAGAATCTTATTTTCCAACAATCTGTCTCGCAAATTAAGTAACTACCTCCAGCCTTTGGTGGGCAAAGCCTAATCTCTTCAAAAAGCTTATAAGTCCAGAAGTAAAAATTTTTTTCATTGGTTGGGTTATTGATATCCGCAGATATAGAATGACCGGGTATAAAACTGTTAAAGCCTTCTCTAAAAAGTAACTCGGAGCTATAATTGGCTTTTAAATTTGAGAAACCTACAGGTTGAATGATATTTTCAGGTAATGATTGATAATTTCTTCCGTCTGGAAGTGTTATTAATAACTCCCAAGTATCTCCTACAGAAGCATGAAAACCTTCCAGAGGTAAATAAATACCGTCTTCTTCGGTAAGTTGGATGATAACATTTGTTTCTGTATTCTTAAATCTGACATCTACATTTGGAAGAAAATCATTTACAAATTTATTGAACTTAAAACCCGATTCTGAAATTTTTACATAAGACTCTTCTGGTGAAGTAGAGACAAATGCATCTATATATATAAGACCTTCTTTAAAATTGAATTCTGGAGTTTCAGGTTCTATGCATCCTAAAAGAAAGATTACTGTAAGCCAATACAAATGATTTTTTGAAAAAAAAACGTTCATTTCAAATATATTATGTGATGATTTTATTCGTTTAAATATTCGTAAATTAAGGATTTAAGTTAGGTAAATAATCTGAAGGAAGTTGTACCTATAGTTTGAGCTAAATCTTTGATTTAAAATATAATCTTTTGATTTATAGTTATTTAAAACATTTTTTATTGACCATTTGAGATATCTTTTGTTAAATTTGTTGTAGGGTTTTATATTTTCAGGAAGTTGATTTGAAAAACGAAAGGTGTGAATCGCCTGTTTTAAGCTTAATAAACAAACAAAAGGCAGGACTGAAATTTATGAGAAGATATTAGGAGATAGTTCGTGGTGCTTTTTGCCTAATTAGTTATTTATTTACTCTGTACACTGGATATTGCATATGGGTATTTTCATAATGTTCACTTTGCTTATGTATCCAATCTAATTGTTGATACCAATTATTGTTGAATTCCTTGATGTCTTTTTTGCGAAGCTCAAAAGCTTCTCTTAGTTTAGGATTGTTGTTTAGCAATTCTAAAGCTTTATCCTCCCATACGTAAGGTGAGAATCCTTCTTTTTGCTGTAAAATAGAGTCAAAGAAGTTCCAGTTAAAAAAAGAATCTGGTGCTTGTGGTTCTAGGGTTTCTAATAAATACCTAAGTGCATTCTGGTG
The DNA here is from genome assembly GCF_030540775.2 of Flavivirga abyssicola. GTDB lineage: Bacteria > Bacteroidota > Bacteroidia > Flavobacteriales > Flavobacteriaceae > Flavivirga > Flavivirga abyssicola. The sequence continues at coordinate 2,812,227 of NZ_CP141266.1, forward strand.
TGTATAAATAATAAAATCACCTTTTGTAAAATGGACCTCTTTCTCGGTTTTAATAAGTTTAGTATTATAATGCTGATAGTGGCCTTCATAAGGTGTTTTTCGAGTGTCATAATTACTAATTTTATACGATTCAACTGCAATTATTGAATCTTTTTTAAGAGTAGTCATCTCTACTTCATTCAGTTTTAAAAGCTCAATAATTTTATGCCAGCTTTGAGGTATTATATAAGCGCGAGGAACTTTAACTTCTAAACTAGGTTTGAAATAGTTTTGATAATTAACTTTTTTGGTGAATGGCTTATTTCTGTTATATTTTAATCGGTTAGTTCCTGTTATTTTACTTGTAATTAGTTCGCCTTCAAAACCTTTAAAATTTAAAACTGTAGTTTTTGTTGTGTCGATTTCCCAGAGAAGCGGGTAGGTTTTTGTATGGTTATCAAAATGTTCTTTTAAATGAAGTCGTTTCTGTTGTATTTCAATATGATCCTCTTCTATGAGTTCAATCATACTTTTCATAAGTTCATAAGTACCCTCAACACGCTGTTTGTATGGTTTAAGCATGTGGGTTTCTACCATCATGCCAAGTGTATTGAACAATGTCGTGTAGCCTGTTGAATATCTAGGAGAATCCATGAATTGAGAAAAACCTTTTTCTGGAACGTCATTAAAAACATTAACGTAAGGTGTCATATCCCATTTTTTTAATGCCAGTTTTTGTTCAAGTTTAGGCATCATACGATTATGGATGTATTCACCCAGATCACCTCCTAATTTATTGTGTTGTGTAAATAAATGCGTAAGAGTGTATTGATAATCTGCACCATTACTCACATGGTTGTCAATAAAAACATCTGGTTTTACCAAATGAAAAATTTGAGTAAATGTTTTTGCATTTTTAGTATCACATTTAATGAAATCACGATTTAGATCATAGTTTCTTGCATTTCCTCTAAAACCATATTCTTTTGGTCCGTTTTGATTGGTTCGAGTAGTTGAATTTCTATTAAGGCTACCACCAACATTGTAAATAGGAATAGTTACCAATACGGTTTCTTTTGGGGTTTTAATTTTGTTTTGAACAATATCTCTGAAAAGTATCATCGTTGCATCAATACCATCACTTTCTCCAGGATGAATACCGTTATTTATCAACAGTATATTTTTTTTATTCTTACGAATTTTCGGAAAATCGAATTCTTTATTTGGGTTAAGAGTTACTATGTGTAAAGGTTTACCTGAATCTGTTTCTCCTATAGTTTGTATAGAAATTTCTGAATACGCTTCTGCCAAACGTGTATAAAATGCTATAGTTTGTTGATACGTTCCAGTCTCTAATCCTTTCGATTTTTCGAAATGTGTTTCAAAATTATATGTTGGTTTTTTATTTGAATGCGTACAAGAAATGCAAAAAATTAGGGAGATAAGTATTAACCTCATGTTTTAATAAATCAAGAATTATTCTATAAAGATATTTTTAAAAAACTTAAAATTAGAAAAAAATAACTATATTTAAAATGTAAGTATTACCCTTCGTGATTATTAAAAAGGTGATTTTTTGAAGTTTTTTTGTATTTTTATTAATCTCTCAAAAATGATTTTTATTATGGGAAATTATAAGTTATCTTTTGGTACTATTTTTATCATAAGAAACAATTTAGCAGAAATAATTGCAAATGAGGGGATTTTAATGGACGAAATAAAAGTTGTTGAACTTCACGATTTTTTATTAAATAATTTAGAAGCTCCGTTTTCACTATTAGTCAATAAAAAACACTCCTATAGCTATACATTTCAAGCCCAAAGAAAGATTGCGCATTTAAAAGGAATAAAAGCATTAGCAATCGTTATTGGTACTAGTGGTGCATTAATGTCTACTAAAACATTATTAAGTATTAATGGAAATACCGATAAGAATGTTAAGTTGTTTCAAGATAGGGAAGAAGCTTTAATGTGGATTAATGAAAATTAATTTATTGACTTACAGTATTTTATGTGGTATTTTTATCGTTATTCTCTATCAAAATAAAGATTACTCATTGCTTCTCTGTATTTTAAGTGTAAATTTGCACCTTGAAAAAATAAACCATGACAGAATTTATTAGAAAGCGTACAGCGAATGCTAAAAACGATATTTTAAGTGGAATAACAGTAGCTTTAGCTTTAGTACCGGAAGCTGTAGCTTTTGCTTTTGTAGCTGGAGTAGACCCATTAGTTGGTTTATATGCTGCTTTTATGATAGGTTTAATTACGGCTATTTTTGGTGGTCGCCCAGGTATGATTAGTGGCGCGACAGGGGCTTTGGCCGTGGTCATGGTAAGTTTAGTTGCAGAAGGAAATGCTTTTGGGACAGAAGGAGAAAACCTTGGTCTGTATTACTTATTTGCTACGGTTATTTTAATGGGATTTATACAAATGCTTGCAGGTATTTTAAAACTTGGAAAATTTGTAAGATTGATTCCTCATCCAGTTATGATGGGATTTGTTAATGGATTAGCTATCGTGATTTTTTTAGCACAACTAAAAATGTTCAAGGATGTTAATGGTGATTGGTTTAGCGGATCACAAATGTGGACTATGTTAGCTCTTGTCGTTTTAACTATGGGAATTATGTTTGGTTTACCTAAAATAACTAAAAAATTACCAGAAGCCTTAGTTGCTATTTTAGTAGTCTCTGCTATTGCCATTTTTGGTAATTTCGATGTAGCAACAGTGGGTAGTTTTATTCGCGATGGTGGTGGTGAAGGTTTAAAAGGAGGCTTACCACAATTCCAAACAGAGATCTTTAGTAAAGTGCCATTTAATTGGCAAACGATAAGATTTATTGGGCCTTATGCTTTGATATTAGCGGCTATTGGTTTAATCGAATCTTTAATGACATTAAACCTTGTTGACGAATTAACAGATACGCGAGGAAATACTAATAGAGAATGTATGGCGCAAGGAGGCGCAAATATTATTACTGGATTATTTGGTGGTATGGGAGGTTGTGCTATGATTGGGCAATCACTTATTAATATAAAAGGAGGTGGACGTGGTAGATTGTCCGGTATTGTTGCAGCACTAGCTTTATTAGCTTTTATTCTATTTGCATCTGGTCTTATAGAACAAGTACCAATTGCTGCTTTAGTAGGCGTTATGTTTATGGTGGTAATAGGTACATTTGCTTGGAGTAGTTTTAGGATTTTAAATAAAATTCCGGTGACAGATGTTATTGTTTTAATAGCGGTATCTTCATTGACAGTTATTTTTGATTTAGCAGTTGCAGTAATAGCTGGTGTTATTATAAGCGCTTTAGTATTTTCTTGGGAAAATGCGAAACGTATTAGAGCCAGAAAACGTATGCGTGAGGACGGTACTAAAATATACGAAATTTGGGGACCTTTGTTTTTTGGATCTATAATCGCTTTTAATGAAAAATTTGATGTAAAAAATGATCCACAACAAGTAGAGGTAGATTTTGTAGAGTCTAGGATAAGTGATCATTCTGCTATAGAAGCTATTTTTAATTTAGTTAATAAGTACGAAGCAGAAGGGAAAACGATAAAGCTAAAACACTTAAGTGAAGATTGTAAAATCTTATTATATAAATCTAGTCCAAAATTTAGAGAAGTTATAGTAGAAGATATTGACGATCCGCGTTATCATTTAGCCGAAAACCCTGAGGCATTCACCAAAGGGCTTTCAGAGTATAAGTTGTAGTATTGTTAGGAGTTAGGAGTTAGGAGTTAGGAGTTAGGAGTTAGGAGTTTTTCACTATCTCATAGGTCTTTTTAATTGTTCTTTTACACGATCAAAAGACTTTTTACTGGCACGCTCCCATCTGTAAATTTTATATTTTTTCCCTTTACTAGCTTCAAGTTTAGCGTCTTTTTCGCGCTTGTCTTTTACCCAATCGAATCTTTTTTTAATAATAGTTGTTCCTAATTTATCATCAGAACCAATACTTTCAAGCGCATTTAAGGCTGCAATAGATACATTATGCACATTGTCATTAATAGTTCTCAAAAGTATTGGAATTGAAGATGCGTAACCTGTTTTACCAAGAGCTTCAGCTGCTAATTTTCTAGTTTTGTAATTACCATGTTCTAGTACATACTCTATTCTTTTAACCTTTTTTGTCGATATCCATGTTTGAATATCTCTTTCAGAAGGCTGAAAAAGTTTTAACTTAATAAGTATGTATTTAATTCCTTGTAGCATGAATTGTTAGAAGTCATTGTTTACTTATTAGTATAGAATAACTAAAATTTGTTACTAAAAAACGACTACATTAGTCTTTTACGTATTATAGAAATTAATCGCTGCTAAATAATAAAAATGACAAATAAAGGAATAAAATGATGATTTAAGGGAAAATAAAAATGAGCTCAATCAACTATAAGATTCTAGACTGACCATTTAAGAACTTCCATCCACCTTTACGTTTAATTAATGTTCCAGATTCAATTATTTTAAACGTTACAGGATTAAGGTCTTTATCAACTTGCACACATTTTATAATGCCTGAATAGTTTGCTATTTCATTTGTTAAGGGAACTATTTTTATACTTTCCCAAGTGAACTCAATAAAATTTACAACTTTAGAATTTTCAATTAGTATGTTTTTTATAGCATCATAGTCTAAAGTCTCTTTGTATCCAGGTGGGACCCAGAAAAAATCTGAAGAATCATCTAAATATTTAAACTCACTTTCTAAACCATTTTCAGTAATGTCTTTATGAAAGCTGTCAAACATTTGCTTAATTTCGAGAGAGATAGTGGCTTTGTTCTCATCATTTAAGTTTTTTTGACTGTAGCTATTGAAAATAACTATAATAAATAAACTAGCTGTCCAGATTAGTTTCATTTAATTCTTACGCTTTTAGGTACAAGTTTTGTATAATCTCCATTATTTCTTATAACGTCTCTAACAATAGAAGAAGCTATATAGGATGTATCTGCCGATGTTAAAAGGAATACAGTTTCAATAGGTGCTAAGTCACGGTTAGTATGAGCTATTGCCTTTTCAAATTCAAAATCTGCTGGATTACGAAGTCCACGTAAAATAAATTCTACATTAATTTCTTTACAAAAATCTACTGTTAACCCCTTATAGGTAACCACTTTGATTTTTGGTTCATCAGCAAAAGTCTCTTCAATAAATTTTTTGCGTTCCTCTAATGAGAACATATATTTTTTATCAGCATTGATGCCTATGGCCACAATCACTTCGTCAAAAAGAGTCACACCACGTTTTATAATATCATAATGTCCCAATGTGATAGGATCAAAAGATCCAGGGAATATGGCTCGTTTCATATTTTTAAAGTTACAAATTTTATTTAATCTTCAAAACTTATTATTTTTTTAATCTAATGAAGTTAAGTCGTCATCTTTTTGAATGTTATGCTTGTTTTAAAGCTTCTTCTATAGCATTGTCAAATAATTCAGCTAACGAAATACCAGCAGCAGCAGCTTGTTGTGGTAAAATGCTTTCTTTTGTTAGCCCAGGTATTGTATTCATTTCTAGCAAATGAGGTTCACCATCTTTAAAAATAAATTCAGTACGTGAGAAGCCTTTCATTTTTAGGACTTCATAAACTTCTTTTGCAAGAAAAGTAACTTTGTCTTCTTCCTCTTTACTTAACCTTGCAGGTGTTATCTCCTGAGATTTTCCTAAATACTTGGCTTCATAATCAAAAAAATCATTTTCGCTTACAATTTCAGTAATAGGTAATACTTTAGTCTCTCCTTTATAGGTAATAACCCCAACCGAGACTTCGGTACCATCTAAAAATGATTCAATGATAATTTCGTCATCTTCTTTAAAAGCTATATCTATAGCATTTAATATATCTTCCTTTTTATTTACTTTGCTTATTCCAAAACTACTTCCTGCTTTATTAGCTTTAACGAAACAAGGTAACCCCACTTTATTAATTATATCATCTTCGTTAATGGTGTCTCCTAGATTTAGATAAAAAGAAGTTGCTGTTTTAATACCGTAAGGTTTTAAAACACTCAGGCAATCACGTTTGTTAAATGTCAAAGCGGCTTGATACATATCACAACTAGTATGAGGCATATTAAGTAACTCGAAATACCCTTGTATAAACCCATCTTCACCAGGAGAACCATGAATAGCATTAAAAACACAATCGAAAGTAATAACACGATTGGCAACCCGAACAGAGAAATTGTCTTTATTTACAGGGAATTCAGCGTTATTAGCATCTACATAAACCCATTTATCTTTAAAGATATGAATACGATACGTATTATATTTTGTAGTATCTAATGTTTCGTAAACAACGTTCCCGCTCTTTAAAGAGATTTTATATTCACTTGAAAAGCCACCCATAATAATGGCAATGTTTTTTTTTGTAGGCATATTTCTTTTATTTCCGCAACAGCGAAAAGCATTTTAATTGTGATTAAATCCGTCTAAAAATAGATAATAAAACGTATCTATTGTAAGATAATATCTGCTAAGCTAAAATATCATATATATTGCAAAAGAAAAAACAGTTCTGTTTTTATATATTTGCCTTATCGAAAAATTTATAAATGAGTCTATTTAAATTCCTTACCAGTAAAACATTTTTAAAACAAATTTTATTAGCGCTAGTAGCTGTATTTGTATTATGTTTTATAATGCTTCAATGGTTGAAATCTTCAACAAATCATGGTGATTTTGAAACGGTTCCAAATTTAACAGGTAAATCTATAAGTGTTGCAAATATTGAATTAAAAGAGAATAATTTGGTGATGCAAATTCAGGACTCAGCAAATTTTAATCCAGATTACCCTAAGTTTTCGGTTATCGAGCAGGAACCACCAGCAGGAACAAAAGTTAAAGAGAATAGAAAAATATACTTAACCCTGAACCCATCAGGATACAGAAAAATACAAGTTCCAAACTTAAAAGAACGTACCTTTAGACAGGCGAAACCTATGCTAGAAGCCCTAGGGTTTCATGTAGGTAAAATTACTTACGAAAATAATATTGGTAAAGACCTCGTATTAAAGATGAGTTATAAGGGAAAATCTATTAAAGAGGGCGATAAATTGGCAAAAACCTCAAAAATAGATTTAGTTTTAGGGAATGGCAAACGACCTTGAAATTAAGCGGTCTATTAATATCTAATTTTACTAAAATGGACGATTATACACCGCAATTACCAGACGAAGATAGTCTTTATGAACATTATGCTTTTACAGTTGATAAAGGGCAAACACCTTTACGTATAGACAAATATTTGATGAATTTTGTTGAAAACGCTACCAGAAACAAAATTCAGGCAGCAGCAAAAAACGGAAGCATTTTTGTTAATGATGAAACTGTTAAATCTAGTTATAAAGTAAAACCTTTAGACAACATTAGAGTGTTGTTTACGCACCCACCACACGAAAACTTATTAGTTGGAGAAGATATTCCTATTGATGTGATTTATGAAGATGATGAACTTCTAGTTGTTAATAAGCCCGCAGGAATGGTAGTGCATCCTGGACATGGTAATTATTCAGGAACACTTATAAATGCCTTAATTTATAGGTTTGATAATTTACCTAATAACTCTAGTGAACGTCCAGGGTTGGTACATAGAATAGATAAAGATACTAGTGGACTTTTGGTCGTTGCTAAAACTGAAAATGCTATGGCACATTTGTCGTTACAGTTTGCTAAAAAAACCAGTGAGCGTGAGTACGTCGCTATTGTTTGGGGGAATGTTGAAGAAGATGAAGGGACTATTGAAGGTAACATTGGTCGTCATCCCAAAAACCGATTACAAAACACTGTTTTTCTAGGAGATGAAGCCGATAAAGGCAAACCAGCTGTAACCCATTATAAAGTTTTAGAACGTTTAGGATATGTTACTTTAGTATCTTGTAAGCTAGAAACAGGGCGTACACATCAAATACGTGTGCATATGAAGCATATTGGGCATACGCTTTTTAATGACGAACGCTATGGTGGTGAAAAAATATTAAAAGGTACCACTTTTACTAAATACAAACAGTTTGTAGAGAATTGTTTTAAAGTATTGCCAAGGCAGGCATTACATGCCAAAACTTTAGGGTTTACACATCCTAAAACAGGAGAATTCATGCAGTTTGATACCCCAATTCCTGACGATATGCAGCAATGTATTGAAAAATGGAAAACCTATTCAAAACATCAGGAATTAGAGTGATGTTTTACTTTCAAGAATAATTTTTAAAATAAATACATCTTATTCAGATATAAATTTTATCATTTTAAATCGTAAAAATGATATGATTTTCTAGTTTATATTTGAAGTATGAAGATTCAAGAAATTATTCTTTTTACAGCAAACATTCAGGAGCAAAAGCAATTTTATGAAACTGTTTTAGAATTTGAATTAATTTTTGATTCTGAAGAAAAAATCTCATTTAAAACAGGAGCAAGTGTTTTGTCTTTTGCGTATGATGAAACAGCTTTTAGTTCATCACATTTTGCTTTCAATATACCTTCAAACCAAGAACAAGAGGCTTTGCAATGGTTGAAAGAGCGTGTACAAATATTGCCTGATGGTGATGATTTAATTTCAGATTTTAAAGATTGGAATGCTAAAGCCATTTATTTTTATGATGCCGATAAAAATATTGTAGAGTTTATCGCAAGGAAAAATTTAAATCTTAATAGTTGCAATTCATTTTCCTCCAAAAACATTTTATCACTAAGTGAAATAGGAATCGTGGCAACCAATTTAGAAACTGTTTATAATTCAATAAATAGCATTAAAAATATTTCTGTTTTTAGTGGCAATCTGGCACGTTTTTGTGCTTTAGGAAATGAAGAGGGTTTATTTATTTTAATAAATAAAACTATAAAAAAATGGCACCCTACTCAAGAGGACGCTTTTACTTCAAACTTTATTGTTAAAGGCGATTATAACTTTAGTTATGAGAATGGAGAAATAAAAGAATTATTGTAATTTAGTTATTTAAAAAATAGTTTTAATGAAATTAGTACTATCACCAGCCAAATCCCTTAATTTTGAAAGTCAATTACCAACGACAATACATACAGAAGCACAGTTTCTAACTCAGTCTGAGCGCTTAAATAAATTGCTTAAGAAGAAATCTGCTAAAAGTTTATCAAAACTCATGCGTATTTCTGATGCTTTGGGGCAGTTAAATTATCAACGCAATCAAGATTGGCAATTACCTTTTTCAGCAGATAATGCACGACCAGCAGTTTATGCTTTTAGTGGTGATGTGTATCGAGGTTTAGATGCTTATAATATTCCTGAAGGCAAAATAGATGTTTTACAGGATACCATTAGAATTATTTCTGGTTTATATGGGATATTAAAACCAACCGATTTAATTCAACCTTACCGTTTGGAAATGGGAACTAAATTTCCCGTAGGAAAAAATAAAAACCTTTATGAGTTTTGGAAAAAACAAATTACAAATGCTTTGAACGAAGAATTAGAAGATGGTGAATTATTTTTAAACCTTGCCAGTAACGAGTATTTTAAAGCTATAGACACTAAAGCATTAAAAGTGCCTGTAATTACAGCTAATTTTAAAGACTTTAAAAACGGTGAATATAAAACCATTATGACTTTTGCTAAGCTGGCTCGTGGTTATATGGCGCGTTATGTTATTGATACTAATGCAGAAACTCTTGATGATATCAAAGGTTTTAATTATGAAGGCTATAATTTCAGTGAACCTATGTCTACAGAAACCGAGTTAGTTTTTATTAGATGATTCAACGTCATTCCGAAGGAACGACAGAGGAATTTGTCTAATCGTAACCTAAATTTCACCAATCATAAATGTATTTTTACTTAATAATCGCTCTTCAAGCCTTTTGCTTATATCATCTTTATAAAAACAGAAACCCCTATTATTGGGCCTTTTTAATATTTTTTATTCCGGTACTAGGCTGTATCATTTATTTAATCACTCAAGTATATAACAAACGAGATGCTGAAAAAATCACAAATGAAATCACCCATATTATAAACCCCACCAAAAAAGTAAGGGATTTAGAAAAACAACTTCAATTTTCTGAATCATATCAAAATAGAGTGAATTTAGCAGATGCCTATTTAGAAATAAAAGATTATAATAATGCCATTCCTCATTACCTAGAAGCTTTAGAAGATAGTTCGCAAAGTGACTTTTATGTCACCAAACAATTAATTGAAGCGTATTTTAATATTGAAGATTGCGAAAGCGTTATTTTATATGTAGAAAAAATAAAAGAACACCCGGAATTTAAAAAATCCAGAACACAGTTTTTATACGGACTCGCTTTAGAGCGAGTTGGTAAATTAGAAGAAGCGGAAGAACACTTAAAACAAATAGATATTCGCTATTCCTTTTATGATGAGCGTTTAATATATGCTAAGTTTTTATTAAGCCGAGGTAAAAAAGAACAGGCTAAAGCTGTGTTAGAAGATGTGCATACGGAATCTCAACATATGACTAAGCCTAATAAACGTATTTACAGAGGAACTATATTAGAAGTAGAAAAGCTTTTAGCTGATTTTTAAATCCGAAAGTTTATGAGAGGTAAGAGTTTTATGCCTTTTTAGTATAAATTATGAGTTAAAAAATAAAGTATATATTTATAGAGATAAAAATCAAAAATCATTAAACAAAATATAAGACGATACATAAATATAATCTCTTAAGTTTTCAATATTTATCCCTCAAAAAAACGTTCTCATGAGTATTAGATCTCTAACATCCTTCTCATTCCTTTTAACACTAATATTCGTAAATCAATCAATATGTCAGACAACAAGTATACCGTCATCTTATGAGTTGAATTTGACAACTTTTGCTTCTCATACTGAATTTGAGGCAGGAGGTGGTAGTAATCCTCAAGGAACATTATCTGGTTTTGGCCCGATTAAAATTACTGCGCCACGCGATGGGTCTGGTAGAGTATTTGTATCCTCCCAGACAGGTAAGATTTTAGTTTTTGACGCAGATGGAACTTCCTTAGGAACATTTTTAGATTTAAACACAATTTCATCGGCTACTGGTTATACGCTTGGAGGGCCTGGCTCTTTTCGTGGATTAATGTACTTTGACTTCCATCCAGATTATAATCTTATAGGAGCACCTGGTTACAAAAAACTATATGTGGGGTATCGGGTTAGTACTTCTTATGGAAATAGTGGAGCAAATGCGAACTATCGTATACAAGATTATCATAGTCGTTCAGGATCTAATCAATATGCCATTGCTGAATTTACTGTTAGTGTATCCGATGCTAATAAGGTAGATCATAGTACTTTTAGAGAAGTATTTAGAATCCAAACAGAAGGGTCCAATCCACATGGTCTTGGTGAAATTGCATTTAACCCAAATTCTGTTTCTGGTGATTCAGATTATGGATTGTTATATGCGGCGATAGGAGATGGAAGTGCATTAGGTAATGGTGCTCCTGCTACAGGATATTTGCAAAAACTAGAAAACCCATTTGGAAAGATTATTTGTATCAACCCACTTCAAAATGGAGCTGATGCGTATTCGATTCCTACTACAAATCCTTATTATGGACAAATAGGAGTAGCTCAAGAAATTTATGCGATCGGGTTTAGAGACCCTCAGACATTTAGTTTTGCTCACGATACCGAAGGAAATGATATTTTAATTACGTTTGATATTGGAGCAGCACAAAGAGAAGAAATTATCATTGTTAGGCCTGGAGGAAATTATGGATGGGAAAGGTATGAAGGGACTCGTTTAAATAATTCTAATGTTTCATTAGTCCAAGGTACTGTTCATTCTCCACCTGTGGTTGAATACGATCATACAACAGGGGGCTTTGCCATTGTAGGCGGCTTTGTGGTGAGTGATCCTCAAGATGTGAATTTTAAAGACAAAGTTATTTTTACTGATTTACCTACTGGTAAAGTTTTTTTTGCCGACTTTAATGAAATGTTACAAGCTGAAAAAGATGGAAATCAGGCATCTTTTTATGAAATTAACAATTTTAAATTAGATGGTGTAGAGATAACAGAAAATATAGGTGGAGGCGGAACTAACCCAGGAGTTACATTTGAAGATGTAATTCGTTATCAAAGGGGAGATTTACGATTTGGACATGATGAGCAAGGGAATGTTTATTTTGTAACAAAACAATCTGGAACCATATTCAAAACAGAATTAGTTTATAAACGAACTGATGGTAATACGGTTTCTGTTGAAGATATCGCTAATCATAACGACGTTATTTTTTATCAAAATCCTTCGGATGACTTATTATTTGTTAAGATGTCTTCTAATAAAAATAATATGCCTTACAATTTAATGATGTACAATAGCTTGGGGAGCGAGATATTGAATAGAAAAGGAAATGGCGATTCATCATCAATAAGTCCTATTGATGTATCAGGTTTTATGGCGGGTATTTATTTTGTTAAATTCACTCTTGATAAAGTTACTCATTATAAAAAAATCATTATTCAGTAATTTTTATTTCTTATTTAAGTTATGAAATGATTTTACTTCGCTGGAATAATCTATGTTTAAACACAAGCATCCATACAAACCATTTATACAAAACGATACTAAAAAGTTAATCGTTGGAACATTACCACCGCCTCGGTTTTCAACAGGAGAACTATTAGAAAAAGATGTGAATTTTTGTTATGGAAGCTATTACAATTCACTATGGTTATTTATTGATAAAATTCACAATTTAAACTTACGTTATGATAATTCGCAAGAAGCCATTGCCCAACGCAAACAATTTTTGATTAAAAATAAAATAGGGGTTTGCGATATTGTTGAAAGTGCCGAACGTGAAAAAATTGACGCATCCGATTTAGGGATGCAAAACATAAAACTTCGGGATATTATTGGTTATTTAAAACAATATCCAAATATCGATACGTTGTTGTTTACTGGGGGAAACAGCAAAAATGGACCGGAATATTTTTTTAGAAAACATATACGAGATTATAATATCAAGTTAGAATTGGTTTCAAACGAAATCCCCCGAATTCATCAATTTAAATTACCCGCCAAATTGAGTACTTCGACTCTGCTCAGTACAGGTGTTGTGGACAGCTCATCAAGAATCATCAAAACAGTGTCTTTAACTTCTGGGTCTGGTGCTGCTAATATTTCAATAAGTAGAATTCCTTTATACAAACAATTAAAAGCGAAAAACCCTAAATTCAACACTTTTGATTTTAGGGTCATGCAGTACCGTGAGTTTTTTTGAAGGCTATTTTTTTATAAAGCCTATTTTTAGTTAGTTGTCATATCGAGTGAGGTACGATTGAGACATCACACATGATGCGATTTTATGTTATAATGATTAAGAGATGTCTCACTGCGTTCGACATGACATTTTGATTTTAAACATTAATCCTACTTATACCCCAGCAAATCATCAATAGTATTAGCTGTTACAGAATGATAATTTGATCTTGCTTTGTTATAAATAGCTAAAGCAACATCTGTTTTATCATTTCTTTTAAAGGCTTTATAAATGGTGGAAACATACCAACGTCTGCCAACTTTTATTAAAAAATCTTCAATTTTAGTATCGACATTATTTCCATGGTAGTTGTGATTAATAGCTTGTTCATACCAAACCATAGCGATATACGAATTATTAGAGTTGGTTAAATTGAAAGCTTCGTCAATCATGGTCAAATGTTCCGTTTTAATATCATTAGGGAAGTTCCGAACAAAGTGAACCCATTCTTGAGTTGTCCAATCTTTAGTAAGTGTTTTGTCTACTGTATTGTTTTTAACAAACTGCTGAATTGTTTTTTCAACCGTTTCGAATTTATTGGAAGTAATGATAGCTTGATTATCAGGAATGCCTGCCTTGTAAATCCATTCCTCTGTATTAAATACTATATCCTGTTTTTCTAATAAGTTCTTATTTAAAAACCTAACGAATTTTTCTGTATTGATTGTTGAAAAAGCATGTTTTTGGAAATAGTTTTTTAAGAAACTATCAAATTTTTCACGACCAGCAGTCTCTTCCAATGTTCTTAAAAAAAGATATCCTTTATCGTAAGCAATACTATTCATGCCATCATCGGGATTACGCCCTTTTAAGTTTAGTTTTAGCTTTGTATCGTCTGGGTTATCTTTGAAACCTTCTATCTCTTCTTCTAAATCTTGTCTTCCAATACGAGCCAACATATTAGCTCTATCTTTTCCGTAAAGGGCTTCCATAATACGCATTTCAAAATACACTGTAAAGCCTTCGTTAAGCCAAAAATCATCCCAAGTGGCATTGGTTACCAAGTTTCCAGACCAAGAATGCGCTAATTCATGAGCTATCAGAGATGTTAAGCTTTTATCACCAGCAATTACTGTAGGTGTAGCAAACGTTAATCGTGGATTTTCCATACCCCCAAACGGAAAGCTAGGAGGAAGCACGATGACATCAAATTGTTCCCATGCATATTTTCCGTACAATGCCTCGGCAGAGGCTACCATGTTTTCCATGTCCGAAAACTCATAATGTGCTTTTTCCACCATAGATTTTTCGGCATAAATTCCTGTTCGGTTACTAACGGCTTTATACTCAATATCACCAATAGCAAGTGCAATTAAATAAGGAGAAATAGGCTGTGCCATTTTAAAAGAGTAATGACCATCTGGTGTTTTTACTTTAGGATTTTCAGCACTCATAACAGCCATTAAATCACTTGGCACCTGTACTTTTGCATTATAAGTAATTCTAATTTGTGGGCTGTCTTGAATAGGTATCCAAGTTCGTGTTAAAATAGCTTGGCCTTGTGTGAATAAAAAAGGATGTGTTTTATCTGCAGTTTGTTGAGGTTTTAACCATTGTAAAGCTTCTGTTTCTTGAGTGGTCTTATAAAAAACAGTGATACGTTTTGTATCCTTATGAATATCTATTTTTAAAGCATTTCCTAGTTGTTCATCAAAATCATCTAAAGAAAATGTGGTGTCTTTACCATCTGCTTGCACACTTTCTATAGCTAAGAATTTTGAATCAAGGATAATTTGTGATGCCTTATTATTTTTAATTAAATAAGATGCTTTACCTTGTATTATTTCTTTATCAAAATCCACATTAATATCTAAATCCAGATGTGTTATGACAGCTTCATTGGGTTTAGAAAAAGAATGTGGTTCTTCAATATAGCCAGGTGTTGTTGTATTTTGCTTGTTAGAACAGCTTGATATTAAGAGTACTAAACACCCTAATTGTAATGCAATTTTTTTCATACTAAATTTTAGTGTTTTTAAACGATGGACGAAGTTAGTTGTTTTCTTTTAAAATGAATAATTAAAAGGTCGTGGAGAAAATTAGCTGTACATTTGCGCCTTAACCAAAGAGGTGGTGTTTAATTTGTAAATTGTCATCTCATTTTCCCAGTAAAAAGGGCTTACCAAACAATTTATATGTCATTTAACTCATTAGGCTTATCTCAGGCCTTACTAAAAGCTGTTAGCAAAAAAGGATACACAACACCATCGCCTATACAACAAAAAGCAATTCCACCTATTTTAGAAGGGAAGGATGTTTTAGCATCTGCACAAACCGGTACAGGGAAAACAGCTGGTTTTACGTTGCCACTTTTGCATTTTCTTTCTGAAAATCCTAAAGAAAAGTATAGACCAATACGTGCCTTAATATTAACACCAACTAGAGAGTTAGCAGCGCAGGTATATGATAACGTAAAGGAGTACAGCGAGTTTTTAAATCTAAGAAGTGCTGTTATATTTGGAGGGGTAAATCAGAAACCACAAGTAGCAAGGATTCGTCAGGGTATCGATATTTTAGTAGCTACACCTGGACGTTTATTAGATTTAGAAAACCAAGGACTATTATCTCTAAAAAGAATTGAAATGTTTGTTTTAGATGAAGCGGACCGCATGTTAGATATGGGGTTTTTACGCGATATTGAACGGGTGATAAAAATGATGCCAACCAGAAGGCAAAATTTGATGTTCTCGGCAACATTTTCAAAAGACATAAAGAAATTAGCACATGGTATTTTGCATAACCCGGTGCAGGTTGAAGCTACGCCAGAAAATACAACCGTTGAAGCCATAAGTCAGAAGGTTTATCGCGTTGCAAAAGGTTTAAAAACGGGTTTAATTATTAAATTGATTTCTGATGGCAACTGGAAACAAGTGCTTGTTTTTACGCGTACTAAACACGGTGCCAATAAGCTTTGTAAAAAGATGATAAGTTCTAATATTAGTGCAGCTGCTATACATGGTAACAAGAGTCAAGGTGCTAGAACAAAAGCTTTGGCAGGTTTTAAAAATGGAAGCATTCGTGTTTTAGTGGCCACGGATATTGCAGCCAGAGGTTTGGATATTCCTTTATTACCACATGTTATAAATTTTGAATTGCCTAATATTTCTGAAGATTATGTGCATAGAATAGGCAGAACGGGAAGAGCAGGAGCTAAAGGAGAAGCCTTATCTTTGGTTAGTGCAGATGAGACAACATATTTGAGAGACATAGAAAAGTTGATAGCGATGAAGCTTCCTGTAGAAATTATTGAGGGTTTTGAGCCTGATCCCAATGCTTCCACTGTTCCTGCAAAACAACAGCGTGGTGGTAGGAATAGGAATAAAGCTAGAAGTCATTCTAATTCTGGAAATTCAAAAGCAAGAGGACAAAGAAGTAATAATTCCAGTCGTCGCCCTAAGAAAAATAATGATAGAAGACGTTAAATATTATGCAGAACATTTTAAAGGATAAGATTATTGAGGTTTGTAATAAAAAAATAAAAAATAAGGGTACCAATGTAGGGGTCTCTTTTTATGCTTTTTTTGCAAATAAAAATGATAATCCGGAGCTGCTTATGGAAGCGGCAACTTGGTGGATTATGGAGCATAAGCTAGATCATTTTGAGAAAGCTGTGAAAATTAAAAGTTTAGTAGAGTAAATGTTATGGAAACACAGCCTAATAATCCATTACATGGTGTGAAATTAGAACAAATCATTAATGATTTGGTAGCACACTATGGTTGGGAATATATGGGATATACTATTAAGATTAGGTGTTTCACAGATAACCCTTCTGTAAAATCGAGTTTAAAGTTTTTACGTCGTACCCCTTGGGCACGAACTAAAGTAGAAGCTATGTATTTAAATATGTTGAAGCAGCGAAAGAAATCTTAAGTGAATTTTATATTAACGTTAGATATAACAATGAATATATTTAACTAAAAACCAACCATGCCAACACCAATAATGTATTAATAGATTTCCATGTAATTAGTGACTACTCTCTAATTTTTCTATTAATTCTTTAATTTCATGAATAGGCATTTTCGTTACGCATTCAATAAATGAGTCCTCGGCTCCGATAATTAAAGTCCCTTTTTTATCTTCCTCGTAACCAACTTGTTTTATTGAAAACTCAAGCGAACTTATTTCTTTAGTTTTTTTTCCATCCTTGAACCAACCGTAATTGGTTTCATAAGTTATTTTTTGTTCATTAAAATGAATTGTTTCATAACCATAAGTGTTCCACAAGGAAATTCGTAACATGTAAAAACCAATAAGACCAAATAGTCCTATCCAAATTAAAAAACCAATATGAAATCGATATCCTGTTGATATAAATGAAGCTATTCCTATTAATGGAGAAAAAAAGAAAAGAAAAGTAAACAAGAACATTATTGATCTTACAAAAACAGGTGATCTTTTAACTCTTAAAATCAATTGATTATTGCTTATTTCGTACGATTTCATTTTTCTTAAAAATTAAAGTTTTAATTCCCGCAATTGTTTCAATCCTTCATAAACGACAATACTTACTGCATTTGCAATATTTAAACTTCTAACATGTTCACTATATAAAGGTATTTTAAAAAGTTTATTTTGATTGGCTTGAATGAGAGGTTTTGACAAACCTACGGACTCTTTCCCGAAGATTAAAAACAGGTTATCTTCAAAAGGAATGTCCCAATGATTTTTATTTCCGTGACTAGAGAGAAAAACCATTTTTTGATTTTCATTTCTAAGGAAAAAATCATCAATATTATCATAGTATGTCACTGATAGATGCTGCCAATAGTCTAGACCAGCTCGTTTTAATCGTGTATCATCAATCTCGAAACCAAAGGGTTTTACTAAGTGTAAGTGAGAGCCGGAAGCCAAAGCTAAACGGCCAATATTACCAGTGTTATTAGGGATTTCGGGTTCTATTAAAACAATATTTAACGCCATGATTTAGTTGTCTGATAGAGGTTTTCCAATGTCGTCAATCTCATCAAAATTTGGAGATTTTGGATCTGGACCATATTGATTTGGACCTTTATCACCTTCTGTTGCCATTAAAATTAAAAACCAAATACCGCCAATAAACGGGATGAAATAGACAAATATATACCCTCCGCTTTTCCCAGAATCATGAAGTCTTCTTACGGCTAACGCTATGTAGGGGATAAGGATTCCAAGGAAATATATACCTAAAATAATGGGGAGAATCTCGTTATCAATGAAGTCAGAAATAAGACCAAGTAAAAATGATAGTCCAAATATGATGATTAAGTTAAATAAAAAGAACATCCAAAACTCTTTACGTCTGGCTCTACCACTAAATGTTGCATAATTATTTATTAGGACTTTTAAATACCACTTCATAAAATTTTATTTCTAATTTAATACGGATTTCACGAATTTGTCAAGACTATTTACGCCTTCATTGGTGACATGTTTTACAAATGCACTGCCAATAATAGCTCCTTTGGCATATTGAGTTGCCTGTGTAAAAGTTTGATTGTTACTAATACCAAATCCAACAATTTGAGGATTATTAAGGTTCATATTATCTATGCGCTCAAAGTATTGGGTTTGTTCTTCTCCAAAACCAACTTTGGCTCCTGTTGTACTGGCACTACTAACCATATAAATAAAGCCACTTGAAATGGAGTCTATATAACGAATTCGTTCATCACTGGTTTGTGGTGTTATTAAAAATACATTTATTAAACCATATTTTTCGAAAATGGCTTGGTATTTTTCATGGTATACATCTACTGGTAGATCGGGTATTATTAAGCCGTCAATACCTATTTCCTGACATTTTTTGCAAAAGGCTTCAACGCCATATTGAAACATTGGGTTGAAATAGCCCATAATGATTAAAGGAATATTAACTGATTTTCTAATGTCTTTTAATTGATCAAAAAGCACTTCGGTAGTCATGCCATTTTTTAAAGCTTGTGTAGAACTTGCTTGAATGGTTGGTCCATCTGCTAAAGGATCACTAAAAGGTAGTCCTATTTCGATCATGTCAACACCATTTTTTTCTAAATCTTGAATGATGGAAACAGTATCGTTAATGCTTGGGTAACCTGCTGTGAAGTATATAGAAAGTAATTTCTTGTCTTCTTGTAGTTTTTGGTTTATTCTGTTCATTTTTTTGTCATTCCTGCGAAGGCAGGAATCCATTTTTTAGTTATGTTTTTCTCTCTATTCATTTTTTTGCTTGTCCAAAAACGAACCAAAAAAAGACATCCAAGTCAAGGAATTTTTCAGTTTTGCAAACTGAAAACCAATTTGAAAACTCCGCGTCGAATTGCATTCTCCTGTTTTCGGAGCTTTTCTTCATTTATTCTTCGCCTTGGCAGATCAATTCTGTGAATTGATTTGGGACTTTACCATTTGAATGTTCCATTTTTAATTTCAAGTTCAAGCATATTTTGAATTAGGTTTATATGTATGTTATTTTGTCATTGCGAAGAACAAAGTGACGTGGCAATCTGCTTAATGAGATTCTTCACTTCGTTCTGAATGACACTATATATTATATTTTAAAATATTCAATATAGTTTTCTAAATCCTTATCACCCCGACCAGACAAACTCACAACCACCACATCATCAGGTTTAAATGTTTTCTGTTCAAAAATGGCTAATGCATGCGAACTTTCTATGGCTGGAATGATTCCTTCTAATTTGCATAATTCTAATCCTGATTTCATGGCTTCATCGTCTGTGATTGCCATAAACTCAGCACGTCCAGTTTTGCATAAATGTGCATGCATAGGACCAACACCAGGATAATCTAAACCTGCCGAAATAGAGTAGGGCTCTGTTATTTGACCATCGTTTGTTTGCATCAACAAAGTTTTGCAGCCATGTATAATACCTGCTTTCCCTAGAACTGATGTTGCAGCACTTTCTCCAGAATCAACTCCTAAACCAGCAGCTTCAACAGCAATAATATTAACATCGTCTTCATGTAAATAGTGATAATAGGTACCAGCAGCATTACTGCCACCTCCAATACAGGCAACTATGTAGTCAGGATTTTCTCTTCCTTCTTGTTCTTTTAATTGCCATTTAATCTCTTCAGAAATGACCGATTGAAATTTGGTAACCATATCCGGATAAGGATGAGGGCCGATTGCAGATCCTATAATATAATGTGTATTTACTGGATTGTTGATCCAATCTCTAATGGCTTCGTTGGTAGCATCCTTCAAAGTTCGACTTCCTGAAAGTGCAGGGACAACGGTGGCTCCCAACATTTTCATTCTGGCAACATTTGGAGCTTGTCTTTTAATGTCAATTTCTCCCATGTATACAATACATTCCAACCCCATTAAAGCGCAAACGGTTGCAGTAGCAACACCGTGTTGTCCTGCTCCAGTTTCTGCGATAATACGATGTTTACCCAGACGTTTAGCCATGAGTATTTGACCAATAGTATTGTTTATTTTGTGTGCTCCGGTATGGTTAAGGTCTTCTCGTTTTAAATAAATTTTGGTATTATATTTTTCTGAAAGACGTTTCGCAAAATAGAGTGGGGAAG
Source organism: Flavivirga abyssicola (assembly GCF_030540775.2). Classification (GTDB taxonomy): domain Bacteria; phylum Bacteroidota; class Bacteroidia; order Flavobacteriales; family Flavobacteriaceae; genus Flavivirga; species Flavivirga abyssicola. The sequence continues at coordinate 2,832,988 of NZ_CP141266.1, forward strand.
GACGCCCTACATAATCTTTTAAAAGTTGATCAAATTCTTTTTGAAACTCAGGTTCTGCCATCACTTTTAGATAGTTTTGGCGCAACTCTTCTACATTAGGATATAGCATTTCTGGAATATATGCGCCTCCAAATTCACCATAATACCCTTTTTCGTTTACGTTATAATTCATATTATCTTCTTTTTCGTCATTGCGAATTACGCTTTCGGGCGTAATGTGGCAATCTGTTTGTTTTATAGAAATTACTTTGGTCATTTGTCTTCGACTGTGCTCAGACGGACACTCTACATAATGACGTTATTTCTAAATTCTTTTAATTTCTCAATACTTTTTAATCCTGGCTCTATTTCAAATTTGCTGTTTACATCTAAAGCGTAGCAATATTTTGAAGCTTTACTTTGTTTGAATTTTTTAATGTCTTCAATTTGCTCTAATCCAATACCACCACTTAAAAAGAAAGGTTTTGTTGATGGGTACTGATTTAACACATCCCAATCGAATGTATAACCATTGCCTCCTGGTAATTTTCCTTTTGTATCAAATAAAAAATAATCACAAACATCTTCATAAGGTTTTATAACCTCAAAATTGAATTCGTCTTTGATAGAAAATACTTTGATTATCTCAACCAGAACTTGTTTCGGGTTCTTTTTGTGAGATGCTGAAACTAGTTCAGCATGATGGCGCAAAGCGTCACAGTATTCTGGTGTTTCTTTTCCGTGTAATTGCACTGCCTGAAGTTGATGTGTATTTATTTGTTCAATGACATCTTCCAAACTTTCATTAACAAAAACCCCTACTTTTTTAATAGATTCGGGCAATTCTGGAATATTACTGTTAAAATGTCTTGTAGATTTTTTATAAAATATAAACCCAAGATAGTCGGGTTGCAGATTTGCAACTTGAATTATATTGTCTTCATATTTCATTCCACAAACTTTCAGTTTCATCTCAGTTATCTTCGAAGGAGAGGGGGCTTTGTTTGTTTGTGATATTTTTTTTATTTCTTTTTTCATAAGAGTAAGTGTTCTCCTCCTTTGGAGGAGTTAGAGGAGGCTCTTTATAAATTGTTTGGCGCTTTCACCAGCATTATCTGTTTTCATAAAGTTTTCTCCTATTAAAAAGCCTTGATAACCAAAAGGTTTTAATTCTTTAATAGCTTCAATATTACTAATGCCACTTTCTGAAACTTTTACAAAATCGTTTGGAATAAGCTCACTTAATGTTTTGCTGGTTTCTAAACTAACGTCGAACGTTTTTAAGTTTCTATTATTCACACCTAGCATATCTAATGAAGGCATTACAGATTTATGAAGTTCTTCTTCGTTATGAACTTCTAATAAAACATCCAAATTCAGGCTTTTTGCAAATTCTGAAAATTGTTTGATTTCTTCTCGGGTTAAAATAGCTGCTATTAACAAAATAACATCTGCTCCATATGCTTTGGCTTCCAGCAATTGGTATTCGTCTATAATAAACTCTTTGCGAAGTAATGGTAAATTACAACTTGCTCTGGCAAGCAATAGGTCGTCTAATGATCCTCCAAAATATTTTCCATCAGTTAAAACAGACATCCCACAAACACCGGCATCTTCATAGCCTTTTGCTACATCTTGAACGTTTAAGCTTTGATTTATTACTGATTTTGATGGTGAACGCCTTTTGTGTTCAGCAATAATACCCGATTCACTTTGTCGTAAGCTATTTGCGAGAGAAACGGTTTTTCTTTCAAACAAAACAGATTGTTCTAATTGCGTTACTGGAATTAGGTTTTTACGAAGAGCAACTTCCTCGTGTTTATCTTTTACTATTTTATCTAGTATGGTCATTTTTTAGTGTTCAGTGTTCAGTGTTCAATGTTCAGTTGGCAATATTCAGTATTTAGTGGGCAGACTGCTTACTGCCACTGCATACTGTTAACTATCATTTACTCATTTTTATTAATGTATCTAAACTTGCTTTTGCTTTTCCAGAAAGTAACGATTCTTTTGCTTGCTCGAACCCTTCCTTGTGACTAATTTGTTTTGTGGTTGCTATAGCTAAACCAGCATTGGCACAGACCACATTATTTTGGGATTCGGTACCTTTTCCTTGGATTACATTCATAAATATTTTAGCTGCATCTTCTACCGTATTTCCTCCAAAAATAGATTCTTGAGAAATAGCTGAAATTCCTAAATCTTCTGGAGAAAACATAGTTTCAGAATTATTAGAGATAACCTTTGTATTTCCAGTTAGGGAAATCTCATCATAACCATCTAGAGCATGAACAATACTATAATTTTTGTCTGTATTTTGATATAAATAGCCATATAAACGTAAGAGTTCTAAATTGAACACTCCTACCATTTGATTTTTAGGAAAAGAAGGATTTACCATTGGTCCCAACATGTTAAAAAATGTTTTTACACCTAATTCACGACGAATAGGTGCTACATTTTTCATTGCAGGGTGGAATAATGGCGCATGTAAAACACAAATACCAGCCTTATCAATGGATCGTTTTAAGAAATCTTCATCATTAGAAAATGTAATACCTAAATACTCCATAACGTTTGAAGATCCACAAGCAGAAGACACTCCATAGTTACCGTGTTTGGCGACTTTAATACCGGCTCCAGCTGATACGAAAGACGATAGGGTAGAGATATTAAAGGTGTCTTTTCCGTCTCCACCAGTTCCACATAAATCAATGGCATTAAAATCTTTTAAGTCTATGGCAATACATAATTCTAAAAGAGCATCTCTAAAACCGCGCAATTCTTCCAGTGTAATGCTGCGCATCATAAAAACTGTAAGAAAAGAAGCGATCTGACTTTGGTTATACATACCATTGGATATGTTTACCAATACTTGTTTTGCTTCTTCACTTGAGATACTTTCGTGATTTATAAGTCTGTTTAATAAATTCTTCATTTTTTTCTCTTTTTTATTTGTTCATTTTGTCTTGATACAAAATGAACCAAAAAATCATATCAAAATTAGGAAATTGCTAAAGCACCATTCACTTTCGGAATTACGTGCTTGAAGCTTTGCTTCGCATCTCCATTCCTTCGTTCATTATTTCTGAATTTTGATGATTCCGACTGCGTCGGAAATCCAAGTTCAATTCAAATTTTATTGTTCAATTTTTAATTATAGTTTTTTCAATCGAGTAAGCACTGCTTACTGCTACTGTTTACTGTCAACTAGCTATTAAGCCAGTTTTCTAATATTTTTTTGCCATTTGGTGTTAATACAGATTCTGGATGATATTGTACGCCTTTTACATCGTAAACTTTATGACGTAGAGACATGACTTGTCCGTTTTCATCAAATGACGTGGCTTCCAAACTATCAGGTAAATCAGGATTCACAACCCAAGAATGGTACCTGCCAACTTCTATGTCTTTTTCTAAACCTTTAAAGATAGGTTCGTCATCGACACTAATAGTTACATTTGTTGAAACACCATGATAAACATCGTCTAAATTAATGAGTGATCCACCAAATACTTCACCAATAGCTTGTTGCCCTAAACAAACTCCTAAAATACTTTTAGTAGGGGCAAACCTTTCAATAATAGGTTTTAATAAACCTGCTTCATCTGGAATACCAGGTCCTGGTGATAATACGATCTTATCGAATGGTTCTACATCATCTAAAACCAATTTATCATTTCTAACAACAGTGACATCACAATTTAAGTCTTCTAAATAGTGAACTAAATTATATGTAAAACTGTCGTAATTATCTATAACTAATACTTTTATCATCTTTTTTGTCATTCCTTTGAAAGCAGGAATCTATTTTCTAGTTTAACTTTTTTCTTTGTTCATGTCAAAATAAGGAAATTGCTAAAGCCCCATTTGTTTTCGGAATGATGTGTTTAAAGCTTTGCTTTGCACCTCTATTCCCTCACTCATTATTTCTTGATTTTGACTTTTCCGACTATGTCAGAATTTTATATTATTTAATTTACTCCTAACTCCTAACTCCTAACTCCTAACTCCTAACTCCTAACTCCTAACTCCTAACTCCTAACTCCTAACTCCTAACTCCTAACTCCTCATATTTCTTCAGCCAATTCAATAGCTTTTGTTAATGCACCTAACTTATTGTACACTTCTTGTAATTCGTTTTCTGAATTAGATTTTGAAACTAATCCTGCTCCCGCTTGCCAATGTAGTTTATGGTTTTTGCTTAAAAAGGTTCTAATCATAATGGCATGATTAAAATTGCCTTCAAAGTCCATAAAACCAATAGCCCCACCGTAAAAAGAACGACTCGTTTTTTCGTATTGTTCAATAAGCTGCATGGCTCTGTGCTTAGGTGCACCACTTAATGTACCTGCAGGAAATGTATCTGCAACCACTTGCATAGTCGATGTGTTTTTGTGTTTTTGACCTGTAACTTTGCTTACTAAATGAATAACGTGTGAGAAAAACTGAACTTCTCTATAAGTATCGACACTAACATGACTTCCATGTCTACTTAAATCATTTCTAGCTAAATCCACCAGCATAACATGTTCCGCATTTTCTTTATCGTCTTTTACCAGTTTTTTAGCTAATTCGGCATCTTGAGAATCATTTCCTGTGCGCTTAAATGTTCCTGCAATAGGGTGAATCTCAGCTTTACCTTCACTTACAATAAGTTGAGCTTCTGGCGAACTCCCAAAAATCTTAAAGTTTCCGTAATCAAAATAAAATAGATAAGGAGAAGGGTTTATACTTCGTAAAGCACGGTATACATTAAACTCGTCACCTTTAAATTCCTGTGCAAAGCTTTTTGATAAGACCAATTGAAATACATCACCTCGAGCACAGTGTTTTTTTGCTAATTCTACATGTGTTTTATACTCATCATCTGTTAAATTAGATGTGATATCTCCTTTTGAATGAAAGTCATATGATGCAAAGTTTTTGACCTTAATTAGGTGGTCTATCTCATCAATATTGTTTTCAGTATTATGACAATGTGCAAAAATATAGGCCTCGTTTTTATGATGATTTATAGCAATAATGTTTTGATAAACAGCATAATAAACATCAGGGATATGTGTTGAATTATCTTTTTTCGAAATGTCAACATCTTCAAAATAACGAACAGCATCATAAGCTATGTAACCAAAAATACCATTGTTTATAAATTTAAACTCGGTATCTGAATTAACATCAAATCGTTTTGTGAATTGATGAATTTCTTCTGAAACATCAATACTATCAGTTATTGTTTTCTCTAATGAACTTCCATCGGGAAACGTTTGATTAATCATTTCATTTTCAACCTTAATAGAAGCTATTGGGTTAAAGCAGATATAAGAAAAACTATTATCGTTTGCATGGTAATCGCTACTTTCAAGCAAAATACTATTAGGATATTTATCTCTAATTTTTAAGTAGATGCTTACTGGTGTAATCGTATCTGCTAGAATTTTTTTGTAATGTGTGTATAAATTATATGTTGTCATTATGCTGAATTTATTTCAGTAATTTTTTAATTAAAAAAAGGCTTGTCGTGAATGACAAGCCTTTTTTGATATTTTGAGTTTTAAATATACTAGGTTTCCTTCACGAACGTAAGTTTCTGAAGCTCCACCACCAAGTATTATTTAAAATTGTATTCATTTTTATTTTTTGTTGGTTCAAATATAGAAATGAAAATATAAATACACAATAGTTTAAAACATTTTTTATATAAAAGTTTGTTAAACTATAATATAGACACTGAAGTATTAATTAAATTTAAGCCTATGAAATTAAAACTATTAATCATTGCAATATTGATAATAACAAATTGCAAACATGAAAATAAAACTACTGACAAAAGCGTAGTTGTTGCTAAGAAAGAAATCAGTAATAATATTAATTCAAATGATATTGAATTAGAAGTTTATGATTATAATGGTTTTGAAAAATTCTTAAATAAGAAAGATGATAAGATATATGTTATCAACTTTTGGGCTACTTGGTGTGCCCCTTGTGTAAAAGAATTACCATATTTTGAAAAACTAAATTCGCAATATCGTAATAAAAATGTTGAAGTTATTTTGGTGAGTTTAGATTTTCCTCATTTATATGAGTCTAAGCTTAAGCCGTTTATTAAAGAAAGAAAATTGGAATCTAAAGTGGTTGCTTTAGATGATCCGGATATGGACACCTGGATCCCAAAAGTAAGTAAAGATTGGTCTGGTGCCATACCAGCAACAATTATATACAGAAATGATGATCGTAAATTTTTTGAAGGATCATTTACTTATGAGGAATTAGAAACAGAAGTTAAATATTTTTTAAATTAATTATAAACTTTAAAGAGATGAAAAAAACAATTCAAATAATTTCAGGTGCACTTGTTGTACTTTTTATTAGTGCATTTGTAACGAATGAAACTAGTACTACGGGGAATGGGTACAAAATAGGTGATACAGCTGAAGATTTTTCACTTAAAAATGTGGATGGTAATATGGTATCATTATCAGATTATAAAGACGCTAAAGGTTTCATTGTAACATTTACTTGCAATACGTGCCCGTATGCTGTTATGTATGAAGATAGACTCATTGCTTTAAATGACAAATATGCTTCAAGAGGATATCCTGTCATTGCCATTATGCCCAATAATACGGATGTAAAACCAGGAGATAATCTGGAAGCTATGAAAGCTCGTGCAAAGAGTAAAGGATTTACTTTTCCATATTTAATTGATGAGGGGCAAAAAGTTTATCCTAAGTATGGAGCTACTAAAACACCTCATGTGTTTTTATTGCAAAAAACAGATGGCGGTAATGTTGTAAAATACATTGGAGCTATAGATGATAATTATAAAGATGCCTCGGCAGTAAAGACAAAATATGTGGAGAACGCAGTTGATGCCCTTTTAGAAGGAAAGGAAGTTAAACAGACAGAAACCAAAGCTATAGGTTGTTCTATTAAAGTCTAGAAATTTACCTAATGATTGTTTTTTTAGAAGTTATCAACCTTGTTAAAATGATAATTTAGGTATAACTAAATATTAACAAAAATCTGGAGTGTAATACTTCGGATTTTTTTTCGTCTATAATTTTAGATGTACTAATTTTGCACACATAATATTATATTAAACAAAAATGGAAGATTTAACACAAGAAGAATGGGCATCACAACTTGCTGATGACGATAACGCAATTGTATTAGATGTTAGAACGGATGCTGAAGTTGCTGATGGAATTATACCTAATGCTATACACATAGATATATATAAAGGGCAAGAGTTTATTTCAGAAATCGAAGATTTAGATAAGAGCAAGAATTATTATGTATATTGTCGTTCTGGTAACAGAAGTGGTCAAGCTTGTAACATCATGGAAGAATTAGGTTTTGAAAATGCTTATAATCTTGAAGGTGGTATTTTAGAATGGACAGGTGATTTGGTTGATTTAGATTGATTGCTTAAATGAGGCGGTTATTAATATTTTTATGCAGCTTATTTAGTGTATTTGCGACTAGTTGTAAAGAGTCATCGTCTAAAGGGATAGTAAAGGTTGTTTCTCCAAAAGTAGTGCGAACACTTTTAGCTGAAAATGCCATCCAACTTGTAGATGTTAGAACCCCAAAAGAATTTAATGAAGGGCATATAGAAGGGGCAAAAAATATAGATTTCTTATCAGATACTTTTGATTCGGAGATCAAAAAATTTGATAAGACAAAACCTATCATTTTGTACTGTAAATCTGGATATCGCAGTGCAAAAAGTGGTGAAAAATTACATCATGCTGGTTTTACAGAAATTTACGATTTAAAAGGCGGAATTGCCAAGTGGAAGAAAGAAGGCTTTGAAATCAAATTGTAAGTAAGGACTATTGAATTTACAATAATACATATTCTGTTTTTTTTAATCAATTAGCTCTTTCAACTACTTTTTGAGTATTTCACCTTTTTTCTTTTTAAATGAGAACTGGTTTTTTCTATCTTTATATAAAAGTTCGCTGTTTTAACAGTTAAACGGCTTCTTTTTAAGCTTTTAACTTCTAAATATTTATTTTAAAAAAGATGGAAAACGGTTACGTAATATTAGGCATAATTGCACTGCTATTCTTAAGTATGTATGGCTACTCATATTTATCGGTAGCTATGGAAAAAATGAAGCTTAAAAAAGAAAAGAAAATAGAAGCTCATAAAGAGGAATTAAGACGTCAACAGCGTCTTAAAAATCAAGAGATCAGAGATGAGAAATTTCGTAAGTTCAATAAACGAAAGGAAGAAATTAAGCATGAACTTATGTTGTTAGAGAAAATGAAAGAGAAGCAAAAAGCTGTTTAATAAAAAAATACCAACCCTATCTAAATAGAGTAATAAAAAGCCCTTTTGAATTCATATTCAAAAGGGCTTTTTTAATGAACTAACTTTTAGTTTAAACTTAAATTTAACGTAATATCGGTGTTTTAAAATCTGACAATCATCTGTTTAGTTGTTTTTCGTAAGGGTGCTATGTCATCCGAATACTAGAGGGTAAAATATATTTTAAACGTATAGCGTAACTATTGAGGAGGAATCCCATCCTTATGAGATGTCTCGTCGCTCATGCTTCGCTTAGTCGACATGACAAGCTTTTGAAAATCATTGATTTAATGATGAAACCGTTTTTATTAAAAATCAACAAATTACGTTTTTCGTGTCATAGAAATCAAGGTGACACAAGCGAAGACATTGGTAGATTTGGGGCTTAAAATGACGTCGCTCATGTTAATTTTATCAGCCTGTAAAATAGCTTAAAACACCAATTACTAACAGAACTAGAATTCCTGATAAAACAACATCTATTTTATCATAACTGTCTTTATTAGCGATTTTCTGCTCATCGGTAAGTGTGCCAAACGCAAGTCCTTTAATAAGGCTGTAATCAGGTGCTGTAGTTGCTAAACTAACCGAAATACAAAGTATCACAGAAAAAATAAACATGAATATGGCCATGTGAGCAAAATTAATAGTCGCAAAACCATAAATAAAACCATCTATACTTTCTCCAGCAGCTATCTGTGGTTGATAATAAATTTCTGAGCCTAATCGAATGACTAATAAAGCCAATCCAGCTAACAGTGTTGTAATTGCGGCTGTAGAGTTTACTCGTTTCCAGATAATACCAAGTAAGAAGACGGCAGTAACCGGTGGTGCTATATAAGACTGTACGTTTTGAAGGTACTGATACATAACACCGCCTCCAATTTTTTCCATAATAGGAATCCAGATAATCCCTAATATTACAATAAATCCTGTGGCAATCTTACCTGTTGTAAGTAAGGACTTTTCAGATTTATGAGGTTTCAATTTTTTGTAAATATCTATAGTGAATATGGTAGAACAGGAGTTAAATACAGATGCTAAAGAACTCATTAAAGCAGCCATTAAGCCACCAGCAACCAATCCTTTTAAACCAACAGGTAACAAGGTTTTTACTAGCATTGGGAATGCTCTATCTGCTTTTTCAACAGAAAAAACTTCCGGGTTTTGAATTGATAATGCAAAAGCAATAATCCCAGGTACTAAAAAGATTAAAATTGGTAATAATTTTAAGTACGCACCAAAAATAGCACCTCTTCGTCCTATCTTAATATTATTAGCGGCTAATGTTCTTTGTACAATATATTGATCTGTACACCAGTACCAAATCCCTACAATAGTACCTCCAATTAATAATCCTGTCCAAGGAAAATTAGGGTCACTCATTGGTCGCCACATATTGAAATGATCTGGGCTTACAGCTGTTACTGTTTCTCTAAGCTGAGACCATCCTCCAACTTCCTGTAATCCTAAGTAAGTAATGATTATAGAACCCAAGATTAAGATAACGGTTTGCAAGGTTTCTGTATATATTACGGCTTTCATGCCTCCTACAACGGTGTAAATTCCAGTAAACACGACAATGCCTATAGCACCGTACCAAAAAGGAATACCTAGTAATTCAGAAACAACAATACCACCAGCATATATAGTTACAGATACTTTAGTAAGTACATAAGCAACTAAAGAGAATAAAGATAAAAACCATCTAGATCGTGAATCGAAACGTTTTTCTAAAAATTCAGGCATTGTAAAGGCGCCACTTCTAATGTAAAATGGCAAAAACAGCCAGCCTAGTAATAATACAATCCAAGCATGAAGTTCGTAATGTGCCATAGGTGTTCCAGATTCAAAACCTGTTCCAGCTAGACCTACAACATGCTCAGATCCAATATTAGAAGCAAAAATAGAAGCTCCAATAACGAACCATCCTACATTTCGTCCTGCCAAAAAATAATCCTCGGTATTCTTGTTTTTTTGTAGCACGACCCATACGGCTACTGCAACAAGCGCTAGGAAATAAATTCCTAATACGACCCAGTCTAAATTTTCCAGTACCGATTGCGTGGCTAAAAAATTATTCCTCATAGTTTATGATTTTATTGGTTATATATATTGATTAATAATGTTCTCAAACAATTCTTGTTTTCCACTTTTTAAAGGAAGCTCACCATTTTCTTGAGCTATTTTATATAGGTCTTCTAGGTTTAAGTTCCCTTTTTCAAACTCTAAGCCTTTACCAGAATCGAAAGAACTGTAGCGTTCTGTTCTCAATGCCTCATAAGGAGAAGACGTCATGATTTTGTCGGCAATTAATAAGGCTCTAGCAAACGTATCGGCTCCACCAATATGCGCATGAAAAACATCTTCTAAGTCTGTTGAGTTTCTTCTTATTTTTGCATCAAAATTAACGCCACCACCTTGTAAACCACCAGCTTTTAAGAAAACTAACATAGCTTCTGTGGTTTCTTGGATGTTGTTAGGAAATTGATCTGTATCCCATCCGTTTTGATAATCCCCGCGGTTTGCATCTAAACTTCCTAGCATGCCTGCTTTTGCAGCAACTTCCAATTCGTGTTGGAAAGTATGTTGCGCCAAAGTAGCGTGATTAACTTCGATGTTGATTTTAAAATCTTTATCTAAACCATATTCTTTTAAGAAGCCTATAGCTGTAGCAGAATCAAAATCATATTGATGTTTAGAGGGCTCCATTGGTTTAGGCTCAATAAAAAAGTTCCCTTTAAATCCTTGCGCACGCGCATAATCTTTACACATATTTAAGAAACGTCCCATATGGTCTAATTCACGTCCCATATCTGTATTTAATAAAGACATGTAGCCTTCACGACCACCCCAGAACACATAGTTTTCGCCTCCTAAGGCAATGGTAGCATCTAAAGCTAATTTAATTTGACCACCAGCTCTGGCAACCACATTAAATTCTGGGTTTGTTGAAGCCCCATTCATATAGCGTGGGTTTGAGAAGCAGTTCGCTGTACCCCAAAGTAATTTTGTGCCTGAAACTGCTTGTTTTCCTTTTAAGTACTCTGTAATGGTTAGTAGTCTTTTTTCTGACTCTGCAAAAGTGGGGGCTTCTTGGATTAAGTCATAATCATGGAAACAGTAGTATCCAAATCCCATTTTAGTTATAAATTCAAAAGCTGCATCGGCTTTGTCTTTGGCAGCTTGGACAGGATCAGAAGATTGATCCCATTCAAAGTTTTGTGTTCCAGGGCCGAAAGGATCAGACCCTTGTCCGCAGAATGTATGCCAATATGCCACGGAAAACTTAAAATGCTCACGCATTGTTTTTCCTGCAACTACTTGATCTGGATTGTAGTATTTGAATGCTAATGGGTTATCAGATTCTTTTCCTTCAAATTTAATTTCGCCAATACCTTTGTAGTATTCTTTGTCGCCAAGTAAAATCATTATTATTATATTATAATTTATAGTTTATTTCTGTTCCGTTATAAGGAATTGTAATTTTATCACCGTTTTGTTTACCTATTATTGTAACATTGAAATTCCTTTTTGTTAGCATGTTATCAAATTCACCTTTTGTTGGACCTATTTTTAATGTTTGATCTTGTTTTGAATAGGAAATAGGAATTTGAGTGAATTTTCCATCCAGATAATTGTAATTATCATTCTCATCTTCATATAATAAAAATGTAGCATCTGTATCGGGATAAATTTTTAGCTCTATTTCTGTATTAGGTTTTTCGTTTGCGTATTGCATGATTTCTCCCATTGGTAATATGGAACCTCCTTTTATAAATAAAGGTATGGTTTCAATAGGGCATTCAGTTTCAATGGTTTGTCCGCCTTCATAAACTTCATTTGTCCAGAAATTATACCATTTCGATCCTTTGGGTAAGTATATGCTTCTTTTAGTTGCATTTTCTTCAAGAACAGGGCAAACCATGATACAATTTCCAAACATAAATTGATCATTGATCTCATGTACATTTTTATCATCCATAAAATCAAAAGCTAAAGCACGCATCATTGTATAGCCTTCTGTACTTACTTTATGGGAAATAGTATAGATATAAGGTAGGAGTTGGTATCTTAGATTTACGTATTTTTTAAGAATTTCTTGATTTTTAGTACCATACGACCATAATTCATTTTCTCCATCTCTCGTTTTAATTGGTTCTCTACGGCCGTGAGCCCTAAAGAAAGGCGTAAAGGTTCCGTATTGAAACCATCTGGTAAATACTTCTTGGTATTTTGGATCGTTGGGATCTCCGCCAAGATAACCGCCAATGTCTGTATTCCAATAAGGAATTCCTGTCATACAAAGATTTAACCCAGTAGGTATTTGCTCTTTTAAGGTTTTAAAATCTATGCCAATGTCACCAGACCATAAGATACTTCCAAATTTTTGTTGACCTAGAAAACCAGAACGTGTTAAGTTTACGATTCTGTTTTTAGCAGTTTCTCTCTGTCTTTCATAAACGTTTTTCATATCGAAATAAGAAAACAGATTTAAAAATTTTGCGGTGGGACCTAAGTAACATTGTGTTTTTTCAAATTTCTCAAGTTTTTCAGGTTCGGTAGCATCAAACCAAATACCATCAATGCCTTTATCTATATAGCTTTTTTTGACTAAATCGTAATATAATTGACCTGCTTCAGGATTAAAGGCATCATGAACTTGTCCGAACACTCCTAAATCAAGGTCGAGTAATAAGTCATCTTTTTTAAACAGTTTCCAATTGGGTATGTTCTTTTTTAAAGAAGGCCAGACTGAAGTAATAATTTTACAATGGTATTTATCATGTAATTCTTGTATCATTTCTTCAGGGTTAGGAAAATCAACTGGATCAAATATCATGGATCCAAATCCTGAGTCCCCCCAGTGCAGGTAGTCTAATATAATTACATCTAATGGAATATTGAGTTCACGTTGTTTTTTTACAACATCCATGAGTATCTCTCTATTTTTATATCGATTTCTACTTTGAACATAACCTAAAGCCCATTTAGGAACCATAGGAGCAGTACCTGTTAGGTCTCTTAGACCAGAAATGACATGATCTAAACGTGTTCCTTTTATGAAATAATATTGAATTTTATCACCAATTTCTGAAGCGATATATGTAGTGTCACTAGTGTCGTCAAAAGTTGAACGAGAATAATTGTCCCAATACAATCCATATCCTTTTGTTGAAAGGATAACAGGGACCGATATTTTTGTGTTTTGTTGATCTAATATAAATTTTTGACCTCTAATATTTAATGTGTTCTTGTTTTGTTGTCCTAAACCATAAAGAACTTCATTTTTTGAAAAACTAAAATTTTGCTTAATACTGTTTTGCTGCCCAACAATTTGGTTTTTAAATGGAGAAATTTCTTTTCCACTTTCGGTCAAAAGAACCGTTTTATTTTTATCGGTAAAATTAATAGCTCCATTTGCAAGGTTTAATTTTACAATCAAACTATCTGTACTTACTTCAAGATATTGGGATGTTTCTTTGATGTTAAAATCTACAGGTTTTTTTACAAATTCATTTACAATTAAACTTGGGATATTTAGGATAGAATCTGTTTTCCCAGTAGTAATTTTAATAATTGTTGGAGAAAGAACATTAATACTTGTTTTTATACCTTTTGGGAAGTTGTCTGTTTTTGAAAAATCTACAACAACACCATTATCATTATGTATTATTTTAGGCTTGTCACAACTATATGTTATGAATAGCAATGATAAAATAAATATGAAATTTTTGTTTTTAAAAATAATCATGGTTTTAATTAAAATTTGTTAACTTATTATCCAATTCTTTTTTCCAGTTATTATAGGCTTCCAAATAAGGTTCTTTGTTATTTAAAGGTGTATAGGTCATAACATGATCATTTTTTGTAATGTTAGCACCAAACGTTTTAAAATCACCATCAGTTAAGCCAGCAGCTCTTGCAGCACCTACAGAACCTGTTGTATTATAAATTTCTATCTCATGTCCGATTAAGGTTGCTACTGTATTTGAAAATATTTCTGAACGGAATAAATTGTCATTTCCAGCTCTAATCACATTAATTGTTGCATTGTCATTTTTCATAATTTCCATACCATAAACAAAGGAAAAAGCTATGCCCTCTAAAGCTGCACGGTATAAATGTCCGTTATTATGTTTGTTGAAATTTAGGTTACAATAATGAGAACCAATGTTTTTACTGTTTAGCATTCTTTCGGCACCATTTCCAAAAGGAATAACACAAACACCATCAGAACCAACAGGAATTTCATTGGCTTTGTTATTCATGTCTTCATAAGAATTACAAGCCAGATTATCCTTTAGCCAACGGTATTGGATACCAGCACCATTGATACACAATAATTTTCCCAGGGTAGGGGTTTCTTTTGTGTAGTTTACATGTGCAAAATGATTGATTCTCGAAGCTTCTTTTGATTTTAATGTGTTTGTAACGGCATAAACAACTCCAGAAGTTCCTCCGGTTGCTGCAACTTCACCATGATTGAATACATTTAGAGACAATGCATTGTTTGGTTGGTCGCCAGCTCTATAGTTTACAGAAACTCCAACAGGCAATCCGGTTTCTGCTGCTCCTTTTTCGTTTACGGTTCCCTGATTTGTGAAATTATCTACAATATTTGGCGTTAATGAAGGATCAATGCCGTAATGTTCCAATAAGAAGTTTGCTAATGAATCATTTTCATAGTCCCAAAGAATGCCTTCAGATAAACCATTTTTTGTAGTGTTTATAACACCTGTTAGTTTGTAAGCAATAAAATCTCCAGGTAACATATACTTGTAGATTTTTGAATACAATTCTGGTTCATTTTCACGAACCCATTTTAATTTAGATGCTGTAAAATTTCCAGGAGAGTTTAATAATTTTTCAGAGCAAAGGTTATGTCCTAAAGCATCGTATGCTTTATTGCCAATATCAATAGCTCTACTGTCGCACCAAATGATAGAATTACGTAAAGCAGTGCCTTGTTTGTCCACAACAACCAGACCGTGCATTTGGTAAGAAATTCCAATACCAGAAATTAAAGAAGCGTCGATATTAGCCTCTTTAATAACTTTTTTTGTAGCAATACATACATAATCCCACCACACATTTGGATCTTGTTCTGCCCAATCTGAATGAATGGCAATAATTTCCATTTCATTTTGTGGTTCATGTAATGTTGATAATTTTTCTCCTGTTTTCGCATTTACAATCGCAACTTTCACAGAAGAGCTTCCTAAATCGTATCCTATATAATACATGTTACAATGATTCTCTTAATATTAAATTAGTAGGTATATAAATCTGCATAGGTTCATCTTTATAAATGAATTCAGCTGCTTTTTGCCCTAAAGCTTCAAAGTTGGTTGAAATGACAGAGATACCTTTATAAATAAATTTTTTCATGGGGGTTTCGTTGTATGATAAGAATCCTACATCGACTCCAGGTTCCAAATCATTACTACGACATTGTTCTAAAAATGTTCCTAAAAAACGATCGCTAACACTTATATAAGCAATATGTTTTTCAATATTGAAATTCTTTACATCTGTAACGACTTTATATTTAAATTGAAAGTCGTTACAATACCTCTCGAAATGAGAAATGGCTTCTATGGGATGAAAAGTGAATTTTGGATATACAAAATGAATCTCTTTATATTTTCTGAATGACTCTTGAGCATCTTTTAATGCATTAAAAAACGCATCACCAAAATTTTGACATACATAATTGTTGTCCACTTTAGAATGTATATTCCAGTCTATTAAAAGTAGTTTTTCGTTTCTAAAGCCATCTAAAACAGAGGAGATTGCTTTATTGTCAAACCCCATAACAACATACTTGTAATATTTTCCTTTACTATTATTTAATATCGTTTTGAAATTTTCGATATTGTAATGATGAAATTGAACATCTGTTATAATATTATCTGGTAAATTATTTATAAAAGAATGATATAAAACCTCTTTATAGGCTTTAAATGTATCTAACACTAAAAGTATTTTTCTGGTAACATTTGCTACATAATACCCTTTATTTGGAACAGAATCTATTACTTTTTGTTCTTTTAATATGGTGTAAGATTTAAAAACAGTATCTCTTGATAGTTTATATTCTTTACAAATACTATTCACAGAAGGTAACATGTCTCCAACAAGTATGGTGTTGTTTGCTAGGGCATCATTTATAGCATTGATTAATTGCTGGTATTTAGGGATATCGCTATTAATATCAATGTTAAAAATAAGTTTATTTTTCATGTTAAAACTGTACTGTTCTGTTCTGGTTTGTAAATGTATAAAAAAAACATTTTTAATTTGGTATATTTGACAAACATTTTATAACATTCATGTACTCTCATTTAAATAAAAAACTTTGTTTTTGCCTAATTACCTATTTATTTTTATTCTTTTCGGGAATCTATGATGCCGGTAGTCAGAACGGTATCTATTTTGACCATATAACAACTGATGATGGCTTGTCTCAAAGCGATATTAATAGTATTTATCAAGATGATCAAGGTTTTATGTGGTTTGCAACTCATGAGGGGCTTAATAAATACGATGGGTATAATTTCACTATTTATAGTCCAGACTCAAATAATCCTAATAGTATAAATAGTAATTTGATTTTTTCGCTTGCTGGTGATAAAGATGGGAATTTATGGGTAGGTACTACCGGTAAAGGGGTTAACCATTTTGATAAATCATTAGAAAAGTTTACTCATTTTTTACATGAAGAAGGTAACGGGAATAGCTTAGTAAATAATCATATAAGCTCTATTTATGTCGATAACAAGAACAGGTTATGGGTAGGCACCATAGATGGATTAGATTTAGCTGATCTTAACAGACCTTTAGATTCAATTAAGTTCGAACATTTTAATTTGGATCATGGAAGATTAATGTCTGTTTTTGGAGATAATAATGTGCATTCAATTTTTGAAGATAGTAAAGGTCAGATATGGGTAGGTGGTTCAAGAGGAATTTATAAATTATCCAGAGATCAAAACGGAGATACTTATTTTATATTAATAAATGACTGGATTGGTTTGCCAAGAATCCCTGTTCGTGATATAGATGAAGATAATCATGGCCGTTTATTAATTGGTACTACGTTTGGTTTATATGTGTTAACTAAAAAGGGCGAAGCACGTAAGGCGAAAAACGGCCATAAAGCTTTTATAAATGACATCCTTGTTGAAGATGATAATATTTGGGTTGGAACGAACAAGGGATTATTGCTCTTTGATAATTCTAAAAGTACTAAAAGTCCAAAATTTTTAAATCAATTTACATATGATCCAAAAAATCCAAACAGCATAAGTAAAAATATGGTGAAATCATTGGAAATAGATGCCACAGGAATTATATGGGCGGGTACCAATGGTGGAGGGGTTAACAAATTTGATCCTGAGAGAAAAAGGTTTGAGCATGTAAAGAAAACATTAAATCCTAAAAGCCTTAGTTATGATAAAATCAGATCTATTTTTGAGGATAGTAATGGTGCTCTATGGATAGGAACAGAAGGGGGCGGGTTAAATATGTTACCTCCAGGAAGTAATAACTATTTAGAGTTTGTGAACTTTAAAACGATATTAAACTCTTATGTAACTATTGAAATTGAAAGAGACAATAAAAAGTTATTGATAATGGGGGCAGAAAACACTTCTGGTCTACATCAATTAGATATCACGGATCCAGAAAATATAAAAGAGAGTGATATAAAGATTTCCCGACCGGTTCAATCGAGTGTTTTTGCATTATTAGAAGACCGTTATAAAAACCTTTGGATAGGAACTTATAATGGAGGAGTAAGTCGTTGGTTGTATGACCAGTCTAGCGATAGTTATGAAGAAGATTTCTTCTCTCATGATAAGAAAGATTCCTTAGGTATTTCGAGTAATATTATTAGAAATATTTTTGAAGATAGTAAGGGTAATATTTGGTTTGCTACTGGTAATGGGTTGTGTAAATTAAAACCGAATCAGTTAACCAAAAAAAAACCGAGGTTTGATGTTTATAAAAATATCCCTTCAGATAGTACCAGTATAAGTCATAATTATATACTGGAACTTTTTGAAAGCAAAGATGGAAATGTTTGGATTGGAACGCTAGGTGGCGGACTCAATAAATTTATTCCTTCTAAGGATGGTTCTTCGGATAGATTCAAGTCTTACAAGGATGTTGACGGGCTGCCAAATAATGTCATTAAAGGGATTTTAGATGATGACGAAGGTAATTTATGGTTATCTACAAATAAAGGACTTTCCAAGTTTGACCCTGTTAAAGAGGTATTTAAAAATTATGATGCTAATGATGGACTTCAAAATAATGAGTTTCAGGAATTAGCAAGATTAAAGCGTAAAAATGGACAATTATTATTTGGGGGTATAAACGGTTTTAATGCGTTTTACCCTGATGAGATTAGAGATAATGTTGTAGAAGCAGAAACCATAATTACGGATTTTTCTATTTCTAACGAAACTGTAGGTATTGGAGAAAAGATAAATGGTCGCGTTATTCTTGATAAAACGATAAGTGAAACAAAAGACATTAGGTTAAAATATCAAGAAAATAGCTTTTCTTTTGAATTTGGCGCTTTACATTATGCATCTCCACAGAAAAATCAGTTTGCTTATATGTTAGAAGGTTTTGATAAAGATTGGATTTATACAACTGCGAATAAACGTTTTGCTACGTATACCAATTTAAGACCTAATATCTATACTTTAATGGTTAAGGCTTCAAATAATGATGGTGTTTGGGATTCGACACCAGCAGAAATAAAAATAGAAGTGATTCCTCCGTTCTGGCTAACGAATTATGCTTATTTATTTTACAGTCTGGTCATTATTGGGTTCTTATTGCTTTTTAGAAGGTTTACAATAATTAAAACTACTAAAAAACATCAATTAGAAATCGATCATTTTGAAAAAGAAAAAGCAGAAGAATTACAAAGGATTAAATTAGAATTCTTTACAAACATATCTCACGAATTTAGAACACCAATTACGTTAATTAAAGGGCCTTTAAAGTACTTACAAAAAAATGTAGGGAAACTAGATAAAAACGTCATCCAGGAACAATATAGGCTTATTCAAAAGAACAGTGATTATTTATTGAAGTTGGTTAATGAGTTATTGGATTTTAGAAAAATCAATCAAGGAAAAATGAGGTTGGTTATGCGTAAAAGTAACATTACTAACTTTATAAGAGAAGTATGCGAGCCATTTCAATTTTTGGTTCAGAAAAAACAAATATCGTTTAGTTTAACAACATCTGATGAGGAATTAGAGGCATGGTTTGACCATGATGCTTTGGAAAAAATAATGAGTAATCTTTTATCTAACGCATTTAAATTTACCCCAGAAAAAGGCAGTATAAAGGTAGAGATAGCCTTGAGTAAAGATAAAGGTTTTATTAATGGATACGATGAGGATGATTTAAGTTTTGTTGATATAAAGGTTAAAGATTCCGGTATAGGAATTGAAGCGAGTAAATTGCCTAATATTTTTGAAAGGTTTTATACCGATAAAGATAATTCTAATCCAAAAGGTGTTGGAATTGGTCTTTCTTTTACAAAGGATATTGTTGAGTTACATCAAGGAAGTATAAAAGTAGAGAGTCAGCCTAATGATGGTACGACATTTATTGTTAGATTACCTGTAGAAAAGAAGGTTTATGATGATATTCCCGAGATTAGCTGTAAAGATGCATCCGAGGTTGATTTTTATGTTCGTACTTCAGAAACCGATTCTATTGCGATCAGTATTAATGATGAACTAGTTGATAGTAATTTATCTAAAGCGAGGTCTAAATTACCTGTATTGCTTATTGTAGATGATAATGCAGACATTAGAAGTTTTATTAAAAGAGTTCTTGGTGAAGAGTACAATATTTATGAAGCCGAAAATGGAAAAGTAGGTTTAGAGCTGGCTAATAAATTAATGCCAAATATTATTGTTACGGATATTATGATGCCAATAATGGATGGTATTGAGTTTTGTGAAGAAATAAAAACTAGAAAGGAAACCAGTCATATTCCAGTTATTATGTTAACGGCTAAACTATCTCAAGAAACAGAAATAAAAGGATTGAAAATAGGCGCTGATGGGTATATTAGGAAACCTTTTGATGTAGAGTTGTTAGAATTAAAATTGAGTAATATTTTAAAATTCCGCGAGGAGTTAAGAAAACGTTTTAATCGTGATATATCATTACAACCTCAAGAGGTAACAGTAACGTCTATGGATGAGAGGTTTTTGAAACAAGCCATAGAAATTGTTGAAAAAAATATGATGAATACTGATTTTAATGTAGAAATGTTGGTGAGAGAGATGGGACATAGCCGTAGTAATTTGTATTTGAAGTTTAAAGAGATAACCGGATTATCTTCGAGTGAATTTATTCGAAATATTCGTTTAAAAAGAGCTGTTCAGCTTTTCGAAAAAAGTGATTTTTCAGTTAAAGAAATTATGCATATGACTGGATTTAATACGGCTTCATACTTTGCAAAATGTTTCAAAAAACAGTTTGGAGTTATACCTAGCGAATATGTTAGCCAAAATTTAAGTAACAAGGCCGATAAATAATAAAAAAAATAGAGCTAATATTGTTATTAGCTCTATTTTAATCAATTAAAAATTGATTCGCTATTAATCCCCCAATTTAAATACCTTTTCTAGGGCAATCCATTTTTCTCCATCTTTTGCCCAAGGTAGTTCTTGTTGGTAATTCCACATGAGACTTTCCCATTCTTGTACTTTTGGGTTGTTAGCATCCATTTTAGATTTCTTAACAGGATCAAAAGTTTCATCAACTTCCATAATCATAAACATTCTGTTTCCTGTTAAGTAAATTTCCATATCAACAATACCCGCATCCTTTATGCTTTTTGTTATTTCTGGCCATGCATTTCCTGCTGCATGGTATGCTTTGTATTCAGCTATAAGTTTGGGGTTATCCTTTAAATCACATGAATAACAAAATCTTTTAGTACGCATCATTTTAAAATTTAAGATGTTTTAGTTGCTCTATAAGCGTAAATTCCATAAAGTGCTACAAATAGTAGGCATATCATTGGTAGTATGAATGAAAAATGAATTTCTGTAATCCCACCAGATACAATATCACCAAAAACTTCTTCACCATTTATTGTATCTCCAAAATCCATTATGGCAGCTTGAATTTTAGGTAAAAAAGCACCTCCTACTATAGCCATTATCAATCCAGACGACGCTAGTTTTACTTCTTCTCCCATATCCTTAAGTGCCAGACCATAAATGGTTGGGAACATAATAGACATAAAAACAGAAACTAATACTAAACAAATTAAACTTGTTAATCCAGTTGTCATTATAACTCCAAGACATAAAGCAGCTCCAGCAATAGCAAAATACGTTAGCATTTTTGCCGGGTTTATTTTTTTCATTAAAGCTGTACCTACAAATCTTGTTGATACAAATAGAATCATAGCTGCAATATTCCAAAAAGTACCATCAATTTTGTCAGCTTCATTCGAGCCTTCATTAATATATTCAACTAATTGAAAAATTGCTGTCCAGCACATGATTTGCGCACCAACATAAAACATTTGAGCAATAACTCCGGCTAGATAGGTTTTACTTTTAAAAATTCTATTAACAGATTCTTTAATAGATAAGCTTTCTCCCATAGCCATTGAAGGTATTTTAGTTTTCAAAATTATAAAGAAAACCAAAGCAACAAATAGACCTACGGCTATATAAGGCGTACTAATAATATCTAAATCATATGCCTTTATTTCGGCGGCTTTCTCAGCACCAAGGGCAACAATTTCTGAACTATCGTCATAATCTGCCGATAAAATTCTGTCAAGTACTACAAACTTTGCAATCATCATTCCTGTTAGTGACCCTATAGGGTTAAAGGATTGAGCAAGATTTAATCGTTGTGTAGCAGTTGATGGATCTCCCATTGATAATATAAGAGGATTGGATGTCGTTTCAAGAAACCCAAGTCCACATGTAATAACAAAAAGAGAAATTAAAAAATATGTATAACTTCCTTCAAGTGCCGCTGGGTAGAAAAGTACGGCCCCAATGGCATATAGTGCAAGACCAAGTAAAATACCAGATTTATAGCTAAACTTTCTTATAAAAAGAGCGGCTGGAATAGCCATGACACCATAGCCAAAATAAAATGCAAATTGTACATTATAGGCTTCTTTATTAGAAAGAATCATAACCTTTTTAAAAGCAGCGACCATCGGGTTGGTTAAATCGTTTGCAAATCCCCAAAGTGCAAAGATTGAGGTTGCTGCTATAAATGGAACCAATAGCTCTTTTGGAACCACGGGTATATTCTTAAGTTTGCTCATTATTATCGTTTTTAGTTAATGTATAAATTTATATCTTGGTTAATTGAAAAAGCGGTTGTTTTGTTTTTAATCGCACAACAAATGATTTATTCTGTTAATAAAGACCGATCTAAATGAACATATCCGCCATCAACGGTTATAAATTGCCCAGTAGTATGTGATGATCTTTTAGAAATTGTAAACAAACAAGTATCTGCAATTTCTTGTGGAGTTGTCATTCTATTTTCTAAAGGAATTTTTTTGACGATTGATTTTAATTTTTCTTCACCATTTTCAAGTGTTTTTATCCAATTATCGTAAGCCGGAGTCCAGCTTTCTGCAATAATAATGGCATTAACTCTAATTTGATGTTTAATTAAATCTACAGCCCATTCGCGAGTTAACCCTAGTACACCGCCTTTAGATGCGGCATAACCAGATGTTCCACCTTGTCCTGTTAGCCCAACCTTAGACCCTATGTTGAGAATGTTTCCTTTCGATTTTTTTAATAGAGGCAAAGCATGTTTTACGACTAAAAAATAGCTTACCATGTTAAGCTTTAATGAGTTCATAAAATCTTCGTATGAAGCATCTAGTCCAGCACCATCATTTACTCCTACATTATTAATTACGATATCTATTTTACCATATTTTTCCGAAATAGTATCCATGGCATTTTTAACTTGATCGGGATTGGTAACATCGGTCTGACAAAATAGGGCATCAATACCTCTTTTTTGTAATTTTTCAGCATAACCAAAACCTCTGGCATTTCTATCTATAATGGCAGGTATGGCACCTTCATCTGCTAGTCTTTGTAAAATGGTTTCCCCAATACTGCCTTCAATGCCTGCAGCTCCTGATATAACAACTACTTTTCCTTTTAATCCTAAATCCATTTTTATATTTTTTATTATTTTAAACTATAAAATTTAATAGCATTATTTCCCATAATGGCATTTTGTTCTGTAATACTCATTTTTGCTATAAATTCCGTTATTAATGCTTTTACTCTTTTGTAATTTCCTGCTACTAAACAAACAGGCCAATCTGACCCAAACATAATTCTTTCAGTTCCAAAAACTTCCAAAATTAAATTCATATAGGGATGTATTTGTGCAGGTGTCCATGTATTAAAATCGGCTTCTGTAATCATTCCAGATAATTTACAATATACATTTTTATGTTTTCCAATTTCTTTCATTAAGACAGCCCACCCGTCATAAAAACCATCTTTTATGTAGGGTTTTGCTATGTGATCAATAACAAATTTCTGATTAGGAAATCGTTTTACAAACTCTAAAACAGCTCCTAATTGATGAGGGAACACCAAAATATCATACGTATAGTTGTGTTTTTCTAAAATTGAAATTCCTCTTAAAAAATTAGAACGTAATAAAAAGTTTGAATCTTTTTCACCTTGCACTACGTGTCGAAAGCCTTTTAGTTTTTCGTACGCTTTGTATGTCTCTAAAACGGTTTCCAGATTATCTGCCCTTAAATCAATCCAACCAACAACACCTTTAATAAAATCATTTTTAGAAGCTAAATCTAATAAGAAATCAGTTTCAACGAGTGTTTGATCTGCTTGTACGGCAACACAACCATCAATACCATTCTCAGCGTATACTTCTTTCAAATCACCAGGTATAAAATCTTTACGAATTACAGACATGCTATCGTCAATCCATTCGTGTTTCACTGGTTCATAATTCCAAAAATGCTGATGAGAATCTATGATCATTTTTATGCTGATATTTCTATTTTAATTCCAGTAGTTTTTCGTCTCACTATAAAGGCTTATTAAGTTTTACAAATCCCTTAACGCTTGTTTCATACCATTAGTCATAATGTTCTCTAGATGATTAGTCACTGTATCTAGAAGCCCATCAAATTGTGTTAAATCGGTTCCCCAAAAATCTGTATTGGATAGTGTCGCTTTTGCTATTCCAGCGATGTCTCCAGTTGCCCATTGCGAAGCAAAGAAGTCCAATGCAGATTGATCATCTTTTAAAGTAATAGCCTCATTCTCTCTATACCCCCTATAAAAGGCAATTAAAGAAGCTAGTGAGAACAATAACCTATTTGGCAATTCATTTTTTCTTTTGATGTATTCTAACACCGAAGGCAACACCCTTGTTTTGTATTTTGAAGTTGAATTCAATGAAATACTAATGAGTGCATGCTCCAAATAAGGATTTCTAAAACGATCTAATACATCATTGGAAAATTGATCTAATTCTTCTTTAGAAAGGTCTAAAGTAGGGCAGATTTCCTTAAAAATAGCATCTTTTAAGAAACCACCAACGACATCATCTTCTAAAGACTCACGTACTTTATCAATACCGTATAAATATCCAACAGGAACCAAGGTCGTGTGTGCACCGTTTAAGATTCTTACTTTACGCGTTCTGTAGGGTTCCATATTGTCTGTAAATACAATATTTAAACCACAAACTTCAGCAGGGATTTCTTCTTTTACAGAAGCAGGTCCTTCAATAACCCATAAATGAAATTGCTCACCTTCAACAACCAAATTGTCTTTATAGCCTAATTCTTTAGTAATGGCATCCATTTTATCTCTAGGATATCCAGGAACAATTCTATCGACTAGAGTATTACAGAAAATATTGTCCTCATTAATCCATTCTACAAAAGCATCACCTAAATTCCAGTCGGCAGCATATTTCAGAATAATTCGCTTTAGATTATCGCCGTTTTTGTCGATTAATTCACAGGGAATTACAATCATACCTTTGTCTGAAGCACCACCAAAAGTTTGAAATCTTTTGTATAATAACGCTGTTAATTTTCCAGGATAGCTGGATTGTGGTGCATCTTCTAACCTATCGTTGGAATTATAAGCAATGCCAGCCTCAGTTGTGTTAGAAATTACAAAACGTAAGTCTGGATTTTCGGCATTTGCCAAATATTCCGTGTAGTTTTCGTAAGGATTGATACCTCTTTGAATACAATCGATAATTTCATGTTCACTAATGGCTTGTCCATTTTTTATACCATTCAGATACAATGTGTACAATCCATCTTGATCGTTCAACATTTTAATTAAACCTTGATCAATAGGTTGTACAGCTACAACACCAGCATCAAAGTTTGCTTTTTTATTCATTTCATGAATCATCCAGTTTGCAAAGGCTCTTAAAAAGTTGCCTTCTCCAAATTGTATAATACGCTCCGTATAAGTTTTTACAGTAGCTGTATGTCTATTTAATTCTTGCATTAATTTTTGTTTTTTTAATTGACTGTAAAAAGGTTTTAAGATGACAGTACAATTATGGTATTAAATATGTTTTTCATAATTATAAAGAAACCCCTCGTTTCCAAGGAATAAAATCGTTATTACCATGTAATACTGCCTTTGAAGCCACTTCACCACTGGCGACTTTTATAATGTGATCTAATATTTTTTCACCCATAGATTCAATAGTATCTTCTCCACTAATTACAGTTCCTGCGTTGATATCTATAATATCATTCATTCGTTCATATAAATGCGTGTTACTAGACATTTTCAGAACTGGCGCTATGGGGTTACCAGTAGGTGTTCCCAGTCCTGTTGTAAATACCACAACATTACATCCAGAACCTACTAAACCAGTGGTAGACTCTACATCATTTCCAGGCGTACATAATAAGTTTAAGCCTGGTTTTGTTACTTGCTCGGTATAATCTAAAACTTGAGTTACTGGTGATGTGCCTCCTTTTTTAGCGGCTCCTGCCGATTTCATGGCATCAGTAATTAAACCGTCTTTTATGTTTCCTGGCGAAGGATTATTTTCAAATCCAGATCCTACCGCTACTGCAGCTGAAGAATAAGCCCTCATTAAATCATAGAATTTCTTTGAGTCTTTTCTTGTCTCGCAGCGATTGATGATGTCTTGTTCTACACCATTCAATTCTGGGAATTCAGACAATACAGGGCTTCCCCCCAGTGCTACTAATAAATCGGATGCATAGCCTAAAGCTGGATTCGCAGAAATTCCTGAAAACCCATCTGAACCACCACATTCTAAACCTAGTACTAATTTATTTAGAGGGGCAGGTTGTCTGGTAATTTTATTAGCTTCAATAAGTCCTAAAAATGTGTGTTTAACAGCTTCTTCAATTAATTGACGTTCGCTCTCACTTCTTTGTTGTTCTAAATAGTGAACAGGCTTGTCTAAGTCGGGATTTATAGCATCCAATGCATTTTGAAGCATTTCTATCTGTGCATTCTGGCACCCTAAGCTAAAAATAGTTGCTCCCGCCACATTTGGGTTTGAAATATATCCTGCCAGTAACTTGCATAGTGTTTCAGAATCTTGGCGGATACCACCACAACCACCATCGTGTTTTAAGAATTTAATACCATCTACATTAGGAAAGGTTCGATTTTTTGTCATTTCTTCCTTAGTTGTAATAATAGGGGTATTTAGGATAGTATCTTTTGATGCACCTGCTTTGTATTGTTTGATTAAAGCATCAGTGTCTACGGCAAAATCTTTTTTTGTTTCGTACCCTAATTTTTCAGAAAGGGCTCCTTCTAAAACATCAACGTTTCTGTTTTCACAAAATGTTAATGGAATTACTAACCAATAGTTTCCTGTGCCTACTTTACCATCTTTTCTATGGTACCCATTAAATGTTCTTCCTTCAAATTTTGAAACATCTGGAGCAGACCATGTAAATTTTTCTTTGGAGTCTTGAAATTCAGCAGAGGCATGTTTAACATTATCAACGGTAATGGCACAACCAGCTTGAATGGGTTTTGTGGCTTTCCCGATAAGTACGCCATACATGAAAATTGCGTCACCTACAGCAAAATCATTTAAGGCAAACTTATGTTTTTGTTTTATATTTTCTTTTAAGATAATATCGACACCTTGAATTGTAGTTACAGTTCCTTTTTCAAGAGGTGTAATGGCTACAATAATGTTGTCTTTGGGATCTATTTGTACGTAATTCTTAGACATCTATATTTTTAATTAAAATTTACTGTCGCCTTAATAACGCCAGTTTCTGGATTCAACCAACTATCAAAATGGTTTATCATTTCTGTAAATGGAACAGTGTGTGTAATGAAAGAGTCTGTTGGAAATTGATCTAGAACACTTATTACATGTTCAAAATCTTCTGTAGTAGCATTTCTACTGCACATTAATGTCATTTCTTTAGCATGAACTGCGGGATGTGTATATGTTAATTCACCTTTAGATAAACCTACTAGTACAAACCTACCCCCATGAGCCATATAATTTGGACCAGCTTCTAATGCACCTTTATGGCCAGAAGCATCAAATACTGCGGTTGCCATATCACCATTAGTGATTTCTGAGATTAGCTTTACAGGATCATGACCTACATTTACAGTGTAATCAACACCAATTTTGTCTTTGGCATATTG
This sequence comes from Flavivirga abyssicola, assembly GCF_030540775.2. Taxonomy (GTDB): domain Bacteria; phylum Bacteroidota; class Bacteroidia; order Flavobacteriales; family Flavobacteriaceae; genus Flavivirga; species Flavivirga abyssicola. The sequence continues at coordinate 2,861,016 of NZ_CP141266.1, forward strand.
TAATCGATCATCATTTAAATCTAAAGCAATGACTTTTGCTCCTGCAATTTGAGCTAATTTCATAATGCCAATTCCTATAGGACCACAACCAACAACCACAACAAATTCATCTTTTTTAATGTCTGCTCTTCTAACTGCATGTGCACCAATGGCCAAAGGTTCTACGATAGCCATCTCGTCATTAGAGAGGTTATTTGCAGGAAGTAAAATATTTGTAGGTACGGTTATTTGTTCTTGCATACCACCATCACCGTGTACACCAAGTACTGTAATGTTGGTACAGCAATTTGTTTTACCATTTCTACAAGCAATACATTTGCCACAGCTAACGTAAGGCATGACTACTACTTTATCTCCGACTTTTATTCCTTGAGGATTTTCTCCTATTTCTAAAACTTCAGAAGCTAATTCATGTCCTAAAATTCGTGGGTAAGTAAAAAAGGCTTGATTTCCAGAGTATGCATGTAAATCTGTTCCACATATACCAACTTTATTTATCTGTAATAAAGCTTCATTTTCTTTTCTAACTGGAGCATCTTTTTCTTTTAAAAGAAATTCCCCTGGCTTTTCGCAAACAATGTATTTCATAAAAATCTATATTAAGAATACAAAATTAGACCCATTTTTAAGCTAAATCTACCTCATAGAAGGCATTTTGTGATACTTTAATTGCATTAAAAAAAATATTTAAGCTATTATTGTATAATATAATCAATAAACAACGGTGTGTATGAAACTTCATTTTATAGATAGAAGTGACTTAACAAATAATACATTTAGTGTTACGCATCATAATTACCCATATTTTTTAAAAATTTGGCACCATCATAGAGAATTGGAATTAGTGCTCTCCATAAAAAGTAAAGGCACTCGATTTGTAGGTGATAGCATTCTTAAATTTGATGAGGGGGATTTAGTACTTATAGGTAAAGACTTGCCGCATATGTGGTTGAATGATGACGAGTATTTTGAAGCTTCATCTAAGCTTAAAGCAGAAGCGGTTGCTATTCATTTTAAACAAGATTTTCTTGGAAAGACCTTTTTTGATATTAATGAAATGAAACCAATTTCAGATTTAATAGAAAGATCTAAATATGGTATTAAATTCCTTAATATTAGTCCAGAGTTAGTACATAAAATAAAAACGATTTCCAGTCTTAATGGATTTGATAGAATTATAAGTTTTATTGATGTTTTAAACGATCTGGCACATTGTGAAACCTATGAATTACTAGCGAGTAAAGGGTTTATAAACTCTTTTAATAAAGAAAGTCATAGAAATCTAGATAAAGCTTACGAGTATATCTTTAATAATTTTAAAGAACAGATTACACTTATTGATGTTGCAAAAATAGCTTGTATGAATCCATCATCATTTAGTAGGCTTTTTAAAAAGGTAAATGGTAAATCATTTTCAGAATATTTGAATGAAGTTAGAATTGGCTATGCTTGTAAACTTTTAATGGAGAGAAATAAAAACATTTCTAAAGTATGTTATGAGTCCGGTTTTAATAACATTTCTAATTTTAATAGAAGATTTAAAGCACTTATGTCAATGTCTCCCAAGGTTTACATTCAGCATTATAAGAAAGTGAAGTATTAATATTATTTTAAATAGATAATAAGGCTTCAGAGTTCATAATTTTATAAAAACAAAGAAGAGTACATTTTTGTGTACTCTTCTTTCATAAACAAAAAACTAAATTAAATATATTTGTCGAAATTACTGCAAGGTAATTTCTAATACAAATGCATGATTGCAAGGTTTTTTAGGGGGCATTTGTACATTTAAGCCATCGTCATTATGAGTCCATGTTATTTCAGCATCACTTCCCAGCATAGTCACCTTAGTAACTAAATCTTCCGATTTTTTAATAGATTTAATGCTAACTTTATTGTTTTCAGGCCAGGCCATCATAATAGCATATAGCTTTCCGTCTTTTTGTGTGAAACGAATATCTTGCCCTGTAAATTCTTTATTGTTGCCTTCAGAATGGTGCCCATTATTAACCTCTGTAGGGCCTTCACCAAATACTTTCCAATATTTTGTATCGTATATGGCAGCTCCATTAATTGATAGCCAATCACCAATTTCTAGTAAAATATCTTTTTGTTCATCTGGTATGGTACCATCAGATTTAGGACCAACATTTAATAAAAGGTTCCCGTTTTTTGATACAATATCTACTAAATCGTCAATTAATTGATTTGCCGTTTTAGACTGCCAGTTTGAAACATGGCTCCAAGAGTTTTTACCAATAGAGGTGTCTGTTTGCCAAGGTAGTTTTCTAATACCTGGTAATTTACCTCTTTCTAAATCATAAATAACGGTCCCTTCAGGAAAAGCGTCATGGTCAAAGTTTTTATCTTGTAAAACGACTTCTTTTCCCCATTCAATACCCTTATTGTAGTAATAAGCAGCAATTTTTGGGCGCATATCTTTAAAGTCTGGGATATCTAAATAAAAATCGAACCAAAGAATATCTGGTTGGTAATTATCAATTAAATCAACCGTTCTGTCCCACCATTTTTGCTTAAACTCTTCAGAAACGGGCTCTGTTAAATCTTTTCCTTTTGGAGAGTACAAATCTGCATATTCCGGATCTGTAGTATCAAAATGATCTTTTTTATTGTAAAAAGACCAGTTAAAAGCATAATGAGAAGAAGCTCCCATAATTAAACCTTTACTTCTTCCTTCTTTAAAAAGCTCTCCTAAAACATCGCGTTTTGGTCCCATATCGAAAGCATTCCAACGCGTGGTATTCGATTTGTACATGGCAAATCCGTCATGATGATCGGCTACAGGTACAACATACCTAGCGCCCGATTTTTTAAATAAATCAATCCATTCTGCAGCATTAAATTTTTCACCTTTAAACATGGGTATAAAGTCTTTATATCCGAATGTTTTTTGATCTCCCCATGTTTTTTTATGATGAACATAAGTATCGTTAGGTCCCGTTTTTTGTGGGTTTAATTGTGCGGAGAATGTTGCCGTATCCATATACATGCGTCTTGGGTACCATTCTGACCCATATGCAGGAACAGAATATGCGCCCCAATGTATAAATATTCCAAATTTTTGATTGTTGAACCACGCTGGATCTTTGTAATGCTTCTTTATGGATTCCCAGTTTGGTTGATATAATTGAACAGAGTCTTTAACAATTACTTCTGCTGTCTTTTTATCATTTTTGGATCCACAAGAGGTTAGAAAAACCAGGGAGATTATTAATAATAAATGATTTTGCTTAAAAGCCATAAGGTGTTTTATTTAAAATTTTTTGGTTAGAATTCATATAATCATAAAAAATTATATTGCTAAATTCTCGTTTTATTGGATTTTACGACGTGTCGAATGTTGAAAAAGATATAACAAATGGGTTTTTTAAAGATATGAGTCCTCTAGGTGAGACCAGCTATTGCACATAATGGCAGTGTTTTTCGTACTTTTTGTGTTTTTTGAAATAACCTCTTCTAAGATACTATTAATATGTTATAAATTTTTAATTTTCATTTTTAAGCTGTTTCAAAATAAAACCATTTAGCCATATGTCACCTTTTTCGAGATTTTTAAATGTCATGGTGATGTTTTCTGTTCCATTAGACTTAATAACAGATTTAATATGAAGTGGTTTGCGTTCTCCCGTATTATTATTTAAGTAGTAATTCACAATATGATCATCAGCCGTTTTTATTAATTTACCATGACTGTCGTTAATAATAACCTCAATTTTATTAGCTAGTTTTGTGTCATCTTTTCTATTGTGATGATATGTTTCCAGATGATAATTGCCAGCCTTAAGATTGGATATGGTTAATTTTAAAATTCCTTTTTCGCTATATAAACCATCTGAACCAACAAAGCTCAAATCGCCTAGCATCGCTGAATTATGATGAAACCATTTTATATCGTTGTCATCCGCATTAATGTTGATATGGGCATTGTAGTCAGAAATAACATATTTTAAATCGTTGTCAGAATTGCCAGTCCAAGCATCCCATTCAAATTGAACTAGCTGACTTTCAGCACCAATATCTACTTTTGAAATAGGATAGTTATAAATTGGTTTCGCTGAGTTTTCTAATTCATTTGGGTTGTATGTTTTAGTAGAAATAGAGGCAGTTCCTGACTTTAACCCTTTAGATTTTGCTGTTACAGTAATGGTTCCTGAATTATCATGTGCTCTTACATAAATTGATGCTATACCGTAATATGGTGTCGCCGGATTCGCATCAATGCTCCCATTATCTACTAGTGTACCTGCTCCTGAAATTGAAAATTCAATTTTATTTTTAGCCGAAGTTATTGTTTCCCCATTTTTATCGACAATGTAAGCATGTGCTAACCTTAAATCGGATCCATCTGCATAAAAGGGTTGGTCTGTAATATTAAATTTAATTTCTATGCGATACGGGCTTCCTTGTTTTGTTCTTGAATGTGAAGTGGCTACTTTTCCATGATTATAACCAACAGCTTTTAATTCTCCCTCTTTCCAATTATAATTGAATGTAAATGATGGGTGATTCAAATTTGATTTAATAAGATTATTATCTGGTTTTTGAGAAGCAATCAGCTTATTGTTATGATACAGTTTTACTTCCTGACAATTGCTATAAATCCTAACTTTACCATTAGTTGAAGCCGTTTCATCTCCAATATGAACTATTGGATCTGGTATTAATTCCGATTGATACCAGTAATAAACAGGTTTAGGGGTTCTATAAGCAGATAAGATACCATAAGTAGTCATGTAATCTCTTTGGTTATTATTATCGCCTTTTTGCAAATGGTTGTAATCTGCACCTAACCAGGCAATAGCTGCAATATTGTTTTTACTGGCTTTGTATCTTGAGATATGAAATTGATTTTTCTCAGCATTAGGAGCACTTCCATGTTCCATAACCATGGTAAAAGCAGTTTCAGGAAATTCTGTTCTTCTATAATCCATGGTAGCATGAACATCGGTAATTCCTTCATTTTTAACACCATTCCATGCACTGGAGGCGGAAGCGGTTAACCTAAAAGGATCTTCCTCTTTTGCTACAGTCTGCATTCTGGGAACTGGGCCTCTATGATTTATTCCGGCTCCCCAAAACATAATAGATGGATGATTTCTATGGTTACGAATCATAACTCTGGTAGTGGTATCTAACTTGTCAAACCAGGCTTCATCTCCCCATTCGATCCAAGTAGAAACCTCTTCATAAATAATGATTCCTAACTCATCGCAGGCTTTTATAAAAGCGTCGTCTTGAGTATAGTGCGACAATCTTATAATATTCATCCCCGCATTTTTGTATTGAAGTGCTTCGTTGCGATGAAATGAGTTGGGTACAGCATCTCCAATAACCGGATAGTTCTGATGCCGATTGGCACCTACTAAAAATAAGGGTTCTCCGTTCAAAACGAAACCTTTTCCTTTTTCTAATGAAAAGGTTCTAAACCCAAAAGTGTTCTCTACAAAGTCAACTGGAGTATCGTTATCATATATTACCGAATATACTCTATATAGATATGGAGCATCTGGTGACCACAGATTAAAGTTGTCCTCAATTGTGGAAGTTTGCCTAAATGTATAATTAGTGTTTGGAGCTATATTTACAGAGTTGATCAGTTTTTTTATAACATATCCGTCTGAGTCAATAATATGAGTTTCTATGCGACACTTTTTTAATTCTGAGTTTTCGTTATTAACGGTTGTTTTTATAGAAACAGTCCCATTATTTTTATTAACTGTTGGTGTTGTTATATGAACACCAGCATCAAAATCTTCCCAGTTAAATGTAACGTGTAATTTATTAGAAGTTATTAAAAATAGATCACGATATAACCCTCCAAATTTCACGTAATCCGTTCTGTGGGGATCTGGAGAAATAGTTTTGTTAAATGTGTTATCAGCCTTTATTGCAATAATATTTTCTTTGCCAAACACCACATAATTTGTGATATCGAAATGAAATGGAATATAGCCATTGATAGCATGAGTACCTACATTTTTACCGTTTACCCAGAGTTCTGTTGCATTGTGAACCCCTTCAAATTCAATATATATTTTTTTGGAACTATCGGTATCTATTTTAATCGATTTTCTATACCAACCAATTTTTCTCAAGTAATTTTCTTGTACCCATGATTCTTTAATACTGTCTAATTCATAAGATACAAGCTCCAACGTATGTGGGATTGAAACTTTTTTCCAATTAGAATCATCAAAATCGACACGACCTGGATGTTCATCTGGAGTCCCTAGATAAAACTTCCAACTTGCGTTAATATTAGTTTTTGTTCTGTCTGTATTTAAATAACCCTCAGGTAAACCTTTATTATTTTGGGCTATTAAAAGTATGGTAAAAAAGAAAAAGAAACTAGCTGATTTAAATTTATTCATAGATGGTATACTTTAAAAGGCACTATTGAATTTAGTAGAGGGATCTAAATTATTTAAATTAAAAAAAAACCTTAAGTTTAATTGTTTTTTAATGTATATCAAATGGTTTTTATATTGCCCTTTATTTTATTGCGAAAAGTCATTTGATATATATTATCAGACATATTTAATGATTATTCGATAAGATAATGCGTAGATTTAATTTTTTATGTTTGAGTGTAACTATGTTTATAAAAGCCAAAAAGATGTTTGAAAAAAAATCGATTACAATAATATTATTTTTATTTATTTTATCCTGTAAAGGGTATAAGCAAGGTCGTTCAGAGCCTCAAAAATTATGGAGTCAGGTTGTTGCATCCGATAATTCAGTACCCATTGCAAGGCATGAGGCTGCTTTTGTAAATGTAGGAGATAAATTTTATTTGCTAGGAGGACGAGGTATAAGGTCAGTTAGTATTTTTAATACTAAAACTCAAAAATGGACTTTAGGAAAAAAACCACCCATAGAATTTCATCATTTTCAACCTGTTGTTTATCAGGAGAACATATATATTATCGGTGCGTTAACGGGCAAATATCCTGCAGAAACACCAGTAGAGCATGTCTATATTTACAACACAGATAATGACACTTGGGTAAAAGGCGATCCGATTCCTAAAGATCGGTTAAGAGGCTCTACAGGAAACATTATTAAAGAAGAAGTGGTTTATATATCGTGCGGGATTAGTAATGGCCATATAAGTGGACATAAAAAAGGGTTAGACAGTTATAATATAAAGACAGGAACATGGCAGGTACTTCCAGATGCACCAAGAGCAAGAGATCATTTTCAAGCCGTAGAAAATGATGATAAAATTTATGTGCTTGCTGGGCGATTATCAAAAGCACCAGACGCTACATTTAATGAGACCATTGCAGAGGTAGATGTTTATGACATAAAGAAGAAAACGTGGACAACCTTAAAAAAAGGGATTCCAACCGAACGTGCTGGGAATATAGCTTTGCTATACAATGATGATGTTTTGGTAATTGGAGGAGAATCCATAAATCAGGTAACAGCGCACAGTGAGGTTGAAGCTTTAAATACTAAAAATTATACATGGAGAAATTATCCTTCTTTAGTACAAGGGAGGCATGGTACCGGAGCTGTATTATTTAATAATGAAATATACATTGCTTCGGGTTGTGGGAATAGGGGAGGTTCTCCGGAGTTAAATACCATGGAAAAATATTAAAATACTTTTAATGAAAAAATCTATTAAAATAGCTGCAATATTGATTGTTTTAGTTTTTATGAGTTGTAAAACAAAAAACGAAGACATCACAAAAAAAACAGAGAAACCCAATGTGATTTTAGTGATCACAGACGATCAAGGCTATGGTGATATTGGAGCTCATGGAAATAAAATTATTAAAACCCCAAATATTGATGATTTTTATAATGAAAGTTACCACTTAACAGATTTCCATGTTAATCCTACCTGTGCTCCAACCCGTTCTGGCTTAATGACTGGTCGATTTGCAAATAGTACAGGTGTTTGGCATACAGTAGGAGGTAGGTCTTTACTAAGAGAAGATGAAAAAACAGTTGCGGATATGTTTACAGAAAATGGATACATAACTGGTGCTTTTGGTAAGTGGCACATGGGCGATAATTATCCGTTTAGAGCTCATGACCGTGGTTTTCAAGAAACCGTTATGCATTATGGTGGTGGCGTACAACAAACACCAGATTATTGGGGTAATGACTATTTTGATGACACCTATTTTAAAAATGGAAAACCGGTTAAGTATAAAGGGTATTGTACCGATGTGTTTTTCGAGGAGGCTATTAAGTTTATTCAAACGAATAAAGAAGCCCCATTTTTTTGTTACATCTCAACGAATGCTCCTCATGGACCTTATAATGTTCCTGTGAACTATTATAATATGTATAAAGACTTAAGTGATGATCTTTTAGCGGATACCCAAAAACGTTTTTATGGGATGATTACTAACGTTGATGATAATTTTGGAAAACTAAGAAGGACTTTAAACGAATTAAATATTGCCGATAATACGATTTTAATTTTCATGACCGATAATGGTACATCATCGGGGTATTATAATAAAAAAGGAAAGATTACAGGTTATAATGCAGGAATGAGAGGTGTTAAAGGCAGCGAGTATGAAGGAGGACACAGAGTCCCGTTTTTCATTCATTGGAAAAATGGAAATATTAATGCATCTAAGGATATTAATGAATTAACTGCCCAAATAGATATTTTACCAACATTAGCAGAGTTATGCAATTTAAAATTGCCTAAAGGGCATTTAGAAATCCATGGGCAAAGTTTAGTTTCAGTGTTAAAGGGGGTTGAGAGTTTAAATGATAGAATGTTAATTACAGATTCGCAACGTTTGGAGGTTCCTAAAAAATGGAAAAATGCTTCAGTGATGCAAAATAAATGGCGATTAATTAATGGAACAGAACTTTATAATTTAGAGCAGGATAAAGGGCAAGTAAATGATGTTGCTTCTCAATATCCAGAAAGAGTAAAAGCAATGCGCCATTTTTATGAAGAATGGTGGGCGCGCATTTCCGGTAAATTTGATGAACAGATCTTCTTTAAAATTGGAATCGAGGAAGAAAACCCTATAACCTTAACAGCCCATGATGTGCATTCTGCTAAAGAAGATTACCCTTGGAATCAAATTCAAATTAGAAAAGGAAAAGTAGGATCTGGCTATTGGAGTATCGATGTAAAACAAGAAGGCGATTATGAGATTTCTTTAAGAAGATATCCCGTGGAATCAGGTTTATCTATAAATGCAACAACACCAAAAGTAACTACAGAACAACTTCCAGGATTACAGTTTGATATCCCAGAAGGCGCTAACTTAAATTTTACTAATGCTTCCATTAAGATAGGAGACCATATCAGTGAACATGTAAAGATTTCAGATACTGATAAATCGGCAGATTTTAAAGTGCATTTAAAATCAGGGAAAACAAAGTTAATAGCAAGTTTTACGAATTCTGAAGGAGAAGAAAATGTAGCTTATTATGCCTATGTCAAAAAACTATAAAACTAAGAACGATAACACTTAAAAGTTTTATTTTGATTATGGGTTTAGCAAAGACCTGTCAGGTTTTCAAAACATAAGTGTTCGGAAGAGCAAAGTTCATTGACATATTTTCATACATTAGTTTATTAAATCAAGGTTACATGAGAAAAAAAGTTAGTGTTCACAGTTTATTAAAACTAATAGGCAATGATTTTTTAACGTCTTTGGCCTTGGAGACGGGTACAAACTATAAATCAAAAAAGTTACAAGGCGAAGTTGTTTTCAAATTATTGCTGATGTCCCTTTTAGACGATAAAAAGATCAGTTTGCGTCTCATGGAGAAAACATTTTCCAACAACCTATTCAAGCTTTATTCTGGAATAGAAAAAGGTCAGACCATTAGGCACAGTAGCTTGTCAGAGCGTATTTCCGTTATAAACTCAGCGTATTTCGAAAGGATACATGCCCATGTTTATGAGCTTTCCGAACAATACTTTGATACAGAACAGGAGCCCTACAATATTCGCCAATTTGATTCAACAAGCCTGTCCCTTTCTGCCAAACTATTAAAAAAAGGGATGGTCAACGGGCTGAAGAACAAGAAAGGTGAGCATGGCAAGAAACAGATAAAATTCACTGTTGGCCTGACCAACAACCTGCCGAGCAATATTCGTTTTTATAACGAACAGAAGCACTTAGCAGAAGACCTGACCTTACGTGAGGCGATTCTTAATGCCAATATCAAGGGTACAGAGGTAGTCGTTTTTGATAGAGGTTTAAAGAAAAGAACAACGTTTCAAGAATTCAACCAGTTGGACATCTTCTTTGTCACAAGAATAAACCCGACAAAGAGTATAAAGGTCATTGAGCAAAATAGGTTGGGAAACAGTATTGAGACCGATACTCTAAATATCTTTAGTGATGAGAGGGTATACTTGTACCATCAGAACAAATCACTTTTAAAGAAACCCTTCAGGCTTATAAGGTCACATTCAAAGCAGACAAGGGAAGAGTTACTGTTCCTGACTAATATAGAAGATTTAAATGCGGATGATGTTACCGAGATTTATAAAAGACGTTGGGACATTGAAGTGTTCTTTAAGTTCATAAAGCAGCACTTGCATTTTAAGCATCTTGTCAACCAAAGTGAAAACGGAATCAAGGTCATGATGTATATGACCATGATTGTTGGGATACTTTTATTGCTTTACAAAAAACTAAACAATGTAAAGAGTTATAAAATAGCTAAATACGAATTTACCGAGGAACTAAATATGGAAATAATAAGAGAAATAGTAGTGATTTGCGAGGGAGATCCACGCAAATCTGATATATTTGATACCTCTTAAAGCTCTTCCGAACACTTATGTTTTCAAAACCTGACAGGTCTACAATCCAAAATCGTAAAACCTTTTAGTGGTGGATATTTATTTGATTGAGGTCGAAATTTAAAAGTGTTTTGGAAATAGCGTTCAATTCATCAAAATGTCCTGAGAAATGATATACTCTGTGAAAATGTCCGATAGTTTCATTAGGTTGAAGTTCTTTCATTGCAGAAGTAGATTCTAATTCAAAAAAACTAATGTCATTTGTAGCCGAATAATCCATAGTCCCGTTATTGTAAATAGGGATAACTTCTCCATCATAAGGGGCTTTTTGAATAGAAACATCCGAATTAAAATAAAGGCTATCGTTCGTTTTTTGATATTGAATAATAGTTAATCGTTGTTTGTCTTTAGAGTAACATCCATAAATTTCTGGGGCAAATTTATGAGGAATTCCAATCTTACTCCTGTATTTACCATCTGTTTTATAAAGAAGCGTTTTTCCTTTTGTATATAATCGATTAGTGTTTAAAGCCCCCAAGTATTTATAGATGTCGGTTATAGAACCATTATTTTTAAGAGGGATAATAACAGACGTTTTATCACTGCCTTCAAACATGCCGGCACTCCATATAGAGGCTAACCCTGTTTCCTTTTTCCAGCCTATAGAATCTATATTTTTAAGGATATGAGAACTATTATAAGCAACAAAATCAATAGAAGCGTTTAATTTAAATTTTAAGTTGTCTTCAATCCTTTTTTTGTCTAAAATGGAGATATGTCGTTTAATGTTTAACTTTAAGGTTGTTCCTTGAAAATTAGTGAGCTTCACCGTGTTTTCTAACCACACTTGTGTATCCGTTTTAGAGATTTCATTAAAAGCTGTGTTTTTTAAAGCATCGGGAACTTGCCAGTTTTTTTCATTTAGAGGTTTGATTTGTTGAAAGTAAAAAGAAAACTGACTACCTAAGGGGCCTATCCAGATTCTATCTTCACCACCAATACCATTTCCATTCAGGTTTTGTTTATTAATAACATCCCTGTTTAGCCATCCATTGCTGGGGCCATTTATACCACTGTATGTACTTGTAATAATTTTGCCTTGATATTTGGGGCAAATTATAAGTCTAGCCTTGCCTTTATTTGCAGTTAGTTCCATATAATCGGTATGGATTTTTATTAACTCTAAATCATTCTTATAACTATAATTACTGGTTTTATTGCAACCAATAATTAGTGGCATAACTATTAATAGTTTTATTATTCTAAGATTTAAAGTAAATAACATTTTATATATCGCTTTCTTGACAAACTCTAAAATAATATGCTGTCAATGTAAAAATGAGTAAATTTTCGAAGTCCACTCAAGATCAATCAAGAATGATTCCTTTTTAATATAGACAATTAAGGGATTAAGGTTTCTGTTCTATAAGCCTAAAAGAATCTATAGCATGAAAATCTGATCTTGCTGCAATTTCAACAGTATACACTTTTGCTTCATTAAAAGTCACATAAATTTGATGTGCGTTATTGTCTGATGTGCTAGTTGTTATAGACCATTTATCAATATCATTCATATATATTTTAAAGAAACCGTTACCGTTTTCACCAGCTGGATTTGGTGACTTTCCTGAACCTTTAGGGTAAAGAATACTACCTCCAGCTCGTTCTGCGAAGAAGTCATCTGCATCTGGGAATTTTAGCCAGCTGTCATTATGCTCTGACCTAGGATCTACATCTGCTTTTTTTGCAATATAAGATCGCCATTGAAAAAGATAAGTACCTGCTTTTGGGACATCGATAGTATAAGTTAGTTTACCAACTTCACCTATGTTACCTTTCCAGGTTTGTCCAGGCCCTTCCCAAACAATATATCCTTCTCCTGTATAATCAGCAATATTGGTACGTTTTTTCCAATCTTCCGTTAAGGTCACAACAGAAGCATCTACTTCAATGACTTTTGCAATGAATTCTTCACACTCGCAAGTGTCTGTATTTAAAATAAAATTACCGTCACATGTTTTAGAACAAACTTCCTTTTCACATTCACAGGAATCAGTGTTAAGCACAAAACCTTTGTCACAGGTTTTGGTACAAATTTCTGTTTTTGGATCTGATTCAGAATCATCACTATTCGAACATGATATAAATATAAAAAATATAGATAAAATAGTTAATGCCGATTCTGTTTTTAATGGTTTCATTTTTTAATTTTGATTTGGGGTTTAACAATAAAATGACTGTTATTAAAGTATTAAATACTTCAGATATCTAAAAAACAAAATTAAGAAAGAGACTGATGCTGTAGAAATAATATTTGATTAAAATCAAGGGCAAATGGTTTTTAAAGGAGATAAAATGAACAATTAACTTCCTATCAATTGATTTATATCTAGTTGTGTGTTTTTAAGAATATCGATCATGGTATCAATGTTGGTGTCTTCTTCTAGACTAGAAGAAAAAATTGAAATAGCTAAAACAGCTTTTATGCTGGAGTTTTTAGACCCGAGAGGAACAGCAATATCAGTAACACCACCAGTTAACTTACTTTTCGAGGATATATAACCATCTTTTTCTATGTTTTCAATGCTAGAAAGAAGGTTTTCCTTTTGCTCTTTGTTCCAGGTTTTAAAATGACTGTCTCTCGATAAAATAGCAAGTCTCTTTTCTTTTGAAAACATAGACAGTAGCGTTCTTCCAGATGTTGTCATAGATAGAGGGAAATGCGTTCCTTCTTCAATCGATAGCGATACAGGACTAGGACTTCTCATTTGATAAATAACCAGTAACTGATCATTATTCATAATACTTAAATGACACGATTGTCTTGTGGTTTCAGATAAGTGTTGCATGGGAAGACTGGCGACCCGTTTCAATTCATCAAAAGGGGTATGTGTATGAGACAGGTTATACATTTTTAAAGATAACCTGTATTTACCAGCGTTAGAACCTCTAATTAAATAACCCCTTTCCTCCAGACATATAAGCATTCTGTATATTTCACTGGGCGTTCTGTCAATACCCTGGGCAATTTCAACCTGAGTTAAAGGAATACCCTCCTGGGATAAATATTCAATGATATCAAGACCCTTGTCTAGTGCAGGTGCGTTATATTTTGTTGAGGTTGTTTTGGTCATTTAAAACTATATTGAATGCAATATTAATAAAAACTATTTGATTCTTGTTTTTTTCATATATAAAATATATTTTCGCATATAAAATATATGAAAATATTTAAAACTAAACAATTATGGCAAATCCGATATTAGGTACCTTAATTCATGCAGTTGGAGGTGTTGCAGCTTCTACATGTTATGTTCCTTTTCAAAAAGTAAAAAAATGGTCATGGGATTCCTATTGGATTGTCCAAGCATCTTTTGCATGGTTTATTTTTCCTTTTTTAATAGGTTTTTTAACAGTTCCTAATTTATTGGATGTTTTTAGTGAATCACCAACAGATGTTTTAGTAAATGCCACTTTATTGGGAGCTATTTACGGCTTTGGAGGGATGTGTTTTGGTTTTGCCATTAAACATATAGGATATTCGCTAACGTATACCATATCTATTGGTATTTCAGCAATATTAGGAACCATCGTGCCTTTAATATTGGAAGGTGCTTTATTTAAAAAGTTTAACGAACCAGGCGGGGCTATCATCTTTTTAGGAATGTTTGTGGCACTTATCGGAATTGTTATTTGTGGTTTAGCAGGTTATAAAAAAGAAAAAGATTTAAAAGCAAATAATGCCAATAAAGGAGAGGCTTTAACCTTTAATATGAAAAAAGGATTGACGCTAACCTTAATTGCTGGTATTTTATCTGCCGTTTTTGGTATATCACTAACAGTAGGAGCACCTGTAGCAGAAATAGCAGGAGAATATGGTGCTGGTAATTTTGAGGGAAATGCTAATTTAATACTGTCTACAGGAGGTGCATTTATTACAAACTTCATTTGGTTTACAATAGCAGGTTTAAGAAAAGGTACATTAAAAGAAATTGTTGATGTTAAAGGGGTAGGTAAAAAACATTTTACTCTTAACCTTGGAATGTCCATTTTAAGTGGCGCTTTGTGGTACGGACAGTTTTTCTTTTACGGAATAGGACATGTTCAAATGGGAGATTATGGTTATGCAAGTTGGGTAATCCACATGTCTATGTTGATCTTCTTTAGCTACATCGTTGGTATTATTATGAAAGAATGGGTTCAGGTGACTAAAAAAACAAATATGATATTATTAACAGCCTTAGGCGTGTTGATTATTTCATTTGTAATCATGGCATACGGAACAGTCTTGGGAGAGCAAGTAGTAGCACATTAAAATACAAGAATGAGTATAAAAAGAATACAATTAAAAGGAATTACATGGAACCATAGTAGAGGTTTTACATCTATGGTAGCCACAGCACAGCGTTTTTCAGAATTAAACCCAAATGTAGATATTACATGGGAAAAGAGGTCGTTACAAGCTTTTGCAGATGAGCCGATAAATGAACTGGCAAAACGATATGATCTGCTTATTATTGATCACCCCTGGGCGGGGTTTGCAGGTAAAAACAATGTGATTCTACCTTTAGATAAACATTTACCTAAGGCATTTATGGGTGATTTAGCTGAAAATACTGTAGGACGCTCCCATGAAAGTTACTCATCAAACGGTCATCAATGGGCATTGGCTGTTGATGCCGCCACACCAGTAGCAGCAAGTAGACCAGATATTCTTGCAGAAAAAGGGTTTAAATTGCCAGAAACATACGATGATTTATTAGCTTTAGCTAAGGCTGGACTAGTAATCATGCCCGGGATACCCCAAGATACATTAATGAATTTTTATATGATGTGTTGTACTTTGGGAGAAGATGTATGTGTATCACAAGATCATGTGGTAAGTGAAGAGATAGGTGTTAAAGCGTTACAATTATTGCGGGCATTGGCTGTTGAAATGGATTCCCAGATTTATGACTGGAATCCAATTCAAATATATGAAGCCATGACACTTACAGATAAATATGCTTATTGTCCTTGGGCTTATGGATATACAAACTATAGCAGACAAGGCTATGCACGAAAGTTACTGCATTTTCATGATATGGTAGATATAAAAGGTTTTGGTAAAGCTATTTCTACTTTAGGAGGTACAGGATTAGCTGTTTCTGCTGAAGCAAAAGAGTTAGAAACCATAATGAAGTATGTAGAGTATGTGGGGTCTGAAGCTTGTCAAAAAACAGTGTTTTTTGATGGAGGAGGTCAACCTGGACACAGAAAAGCCTGGACAGATGAATATACTAATAGTTTAACGGCTAATTTCTTTAAGAACACCTTGCCAGGTTTAGATCGTGCTTTTTTACGTCCACGTTATAACGGACATATGTGTTTTCAAGATAGAGCAGGCGCACCAATTAGAGATTATTTAATGAATGGAGGTGATGAAAAAAGTCTTCTTGTAAGATTGAATGAATTATATAAAAAATCATTAGAGATTTAATATGAGACCATTAGAAGGTATTTTGGTACTTGAGTTTTGTCAGTTTATGGCAGGGCCATCTGCTGGATTAAGGCTAGCAGATTTAGGAGCCAGAGTGATAAAGATTGAAAGACCTGTTCATGGTGAAGGTGGTAGACAAATAGCTATTAAGAATTTATTTGTTGATGATAGTAGTTTGGTTTTTCATACCGTAAATAGAAATAAAGAATCTTATGCAGCCAATTTAAAAGATGCAGATGATTTAAATCGTGTGAAAAAGTTAATAGAACAGGCTGATGTGATGACTCATAATTTCCGTCCTGGAGTTATGGAAAAGATTGGGTTAGACTATAAAACAGTTCAAGAAATTAATCCGCAATTGGTTTATGCAACTGTTACAGGATATGGAACCGAAGGGCCATGGGCGAAGAAGCCTGGTCAGGATTTATTGGTGCAATGTATGTCCGGTTTGGTTAATTTAACTGGAAATAAAAAGGACGAACCCGTTCCTATGGGATTAGCGACAGCCGATCTCATTACAGGAACACATTTAGTTCATGGGATTTTAGCAGCAATTATAAAAAGAGGGAAAACAAACAAAGGATCTTTAGTGGAAGTTAGTTTGTTGGAATCTATGTTAGATTTTCAGTTTGAAGTGATTACTACGTATTTAAACGACGGAAATCAATTACCTAAAAGAGCAGAACAAGGATCGGCACATGCATACTTAGGAGCGCCTTATGGCGTTTATAAAACCAAAAATGGCTATATTTCATTAGCTATGGGGTCTTTAATAAACCTTGCTAAGGTTTTGGAGTGTACAGAACTAGAATCTTATACAGATACAAATTCCTGGTTTGAAAAGCGTGATGAAATTATGGATATCCTTAGAGATGTTCTTATTAAAAAGAATACAAATGAATGGTTGGAAATTTTAGATGCTAGCGGTATTTGGTGTTCAGATGTTTACGATTATAAAACATTACTCAATCATGAAGCTTATAAGGTTTTGGGAATGGATCAGAAATTACAATTGTATTCAGGCGAAGAAGTACATACAACACGATGTCCTATTCGGTTGAATGATGAAAAGTTATACGCTTCAAAAGCAGCCCCAAAAGTAGGGCAAGATACAGAAGCTATTTTAAAAGAGTTCAATTTATAAATCGATAGTTATTAAAATGAAACCATTAGAAGATATATTGATTATAGATTTAAGTCAGTTCTTATCGGCACCATCAGCGACATTAAGACTAGCAGATTTAGGAGCCAGAGTGATAAAAGTTGAACGACCAGAAACAGGAGATATTTGTAGACAGTTATATGTTTCTAATGTTATTTTAAATGGCGAATCTTCAGTTTTTAGAGCTATAAATAGAAATAAGGAAAGTTTTCAAGCCGATTTAAAAAATGATGTTGATAAGCAGCGTGTTTTAAAATTAATTGAAAAAGCCGATGTATTGGTACATAATTTCAGACCAGGTGTTATAGAACGTTTAGGGTTTGATTATGAAACGATTCAGAAAATAAATCCATCCATTATTTATGGTGACATTTCTGGATATGGAAATGAAGGTCCTTGGAAATCGAAACCAGGCCAAGATTTATTAGTCCAATCTTTATCAGGTTTAACCTGGTTGAGTGGAAATGCAGGAAATGGACCAGTACCAATGGGATTAGCTATTGTTGATATTTTATCTGGATCGCATTTAGCACAAGGTATTTTAGCAGCGCTAGTTAAAAAGGCGAAAACAGGTAAAGGAACAAAAGTTTCTGTAAGTATGTTGGAGTCTATTTTAGATTTTCAATTTGAAACGATTACGACATATTATCACGATGGCGGACAACCAACAGAACGTACAGCAAGCAATAATGCACATGCCTATTTAGGAGCACCATATGGTGTTTATGAGACTAGTAATGGGTATTTGGCTTTAGCTATGGGAGCCATTCCCTTTTTAGGAGAATTATTAGGCTGTGACGCACTTAAAAATTACCTAGAAGTGGCTAGTTGGTTTACACAACGAGACGACATAAAAAACATATTAGCAACACATTTAAAAACGGATACGACCGAAAAATGGTTGTCAATATTAGAACCAGCAGATATTTGGTGTGCCAGTGTTATGGATTGGGATACACTCTTTGACCACGATGGATTTAAAGTTTTGGACATGATCCAAAACGTTACAATGGGAGATGGTTTTGAGTATGAAACGACACGTTGTCCAATTAAAATTGATGGACAATTATTAAAATCCTCATTAGGATCTCCATCTTTGGGAGAACATACAAAAGCTATTATAAACGAATTAATTACTAACTAATGGCGCAAAGTAAATTTAGAATTGCTGTCCGAAAATTTGATGCATTTGAATCTGCTATAGATAAAATATGGGCTTCTTTTTGTAAAGAAACAGGTTGCAATCTAGAGTTGGAAGCAGTTCCTTTAGATTTGCATCCATTATATGATACTATTTTAAAAGAAAATGGATTAGCTAATGGCGCATGGGACGTATCTTTAATAAACACAGATTGGATTACTGAAGCCTATGCTACCAATGCCATAGAAGATTTAACACCGTATATTAATGAAAATGCGCCTAATGATTTCCCTAATGGCTGGTCAAGATCTTTATTGTATAAACAAGAATTTGACAATAAAATAGTTGGGCTTCCATTTCACGACGGGCCAGAATGTTTAATTTATAGAAAAGATTTATTCGAATCTATTGAAGAAGGTGTTAATTTTTACAAAGTTCATGGTAAACCATTAGAGATTCCAAAAACATGGGATGACTTAATGCAAGTAGCAGAGTTTTTTAACAGACCGGAAGATGATTTATATGGAACTACTTTCGCTGCGTTTCCAGATGGACATAATACAGTATTTGATTTTTGCTTACAATTATGGACGCGTCATGGCGAATTATTTGATAGTCATAAGAACATCAAATTAAATTCAAAAGAAGCTATTGAAGGCATGATATTCTATAGAAAGGCACTTCAAAATTTTAATGCCATACACCCTGAATCCAGAGATTTTGACTCTGTAAAATCAGGGATGGCTTTTGCTAACGGTAATTTAGCGATGATGGTGAACTGGTTTGGTTTTGCTTCCATGTGTGAGTTTTTAGAAGATTCAAAAGTAAAGGGAAAAGTAGATATTGCAAATGTTCCTGCTGGACCAAATGGAGAAGGAACATCATTAAACGCATATTGGATGTATGTTATTGGAAGTGGTAGCCAAAACAAAGATTTAGCATACGAGTTTATTAAGTATGCGGTGAATGAAGAAAATGATAAGTTATTAACTTTAGAGGGTGCTATTGGTTGTCGCAAATCTACCTGGCATGATGCAGATGTGAATAAAGAAGTACCTTATTATCATAAATTAGAAGCATTACATAAAAAAACGCGATCGCTTCCAAGAAAAAGTAATTGGTCTGAAATAGCCAATGTTATCGATCAGTTAGTGTTAGATGTTATAAATACTTCAAAAGATATTAAGTTAATTTTAGACAATGCTCAAAAACAAGTAGATCGTATGGAAAAATAATTAATTATAAAACATCCATAACTAAAAAATCGATATTTAAATACAATGCTTTTGACCATTGAAAAAATAAAGATATACATATGAAATTAGTTTACAAGCCAGAATTACCAAAAGAAAAGCGCCCAATTTATATTATTGGAGCAGGGGGGATTGTGAGAGATGCACATTTACCAGCATATAGAAACGTGGGCTTTGTGGTTGAAGGTATTACAAACAGAACGAAACAAAGAGCAGATGATTTAGCTGAAGCATTTAACATTCCTAATGTTTATAATAATGTAGAAGACATGGTAGCTGCGGCACCGGAAAATGCCGTTTTCGACCTTACACTAATGCCTAATCAATTTGTAGCTACTTTAGAATTATTGCCAGACGAAGCGGCGGTACTGATTCAAAAGCCAATGGGAGATGATTATAAGCAAACCTTAGAGATTTTAGAAGTTTGTAGAAGAAAAAAATTAAAAGCAGCTATTAACTGCCAAATGCGTTTTGCTCCGTATGTTATGGCAGCAAAATATTTAATAGAGAAAGGGCTCATAGGTGAATTATACGATTTTGAAATTCGTTTAACAACTTATACACCATGGGAGTATTTTCCAAATGTAGTGAATCATCCACGTTTAGAAATTCAACAACATAGTATTCATTATATCGATTTAATTCGTTCGTTTTTAGGAAACCCAAAAAAGGTATATTCAAAAACGTTGAGAAACCCAGGAAAACCTATGTCTTCAACACGAACTACAACGATTATGGATTATAATGATGCCATGCGTGCTATTATTAATACCAATCATGATCATAATTTTGGAGAGAAAAATCAGGAAAGTTTTGTGAAATGGGAAGGAACAAAAGGTGCTATTAAAGCTAGAATAGGATTGCTATTGGATTACCCCAATGGAAAGCCAGATTTATTTCAATACTGTATAGTTAAAGAAGGAGAAGATCCAAAATGGGTTGAGGTTCCGCTAGAAGGATCCTGGTTTCCAGATGCTTTTGTTGGAACGATGGCGTCTTTAATGCGTTATGTTGAAGGATCTGCCAACGAGCTTCCAACGAGTGTGGAAGATGTTGTACATTCTATGGCAATAGTGGAGTCTGCATACGAATCAAATAACCAAGGAGGTGTTACTCCTAATTATAATATTTAATCGAAAAGAATTCCCCGAGGCTCAGCCTTGGATTTCAGTTAAAATTGTCATTCCCGTAAATCTGCCTGTCGGTAGACAGGAGTGGGAATCTAAATTGTTCAAGTAGTTAAAAATGGATAGTTTTTATTTAATGTCTAGTATTTATCCAGTTAAATTACTCATTGGTTTTATGTACAAACTATAATTTTGCGAGTAGTTAGAAACTAACCATTAGAGGCATTCATGGGGGCATTCAAAACATAAAAATATCAAAAATGCTTGGAGAAAATGGTGTTTGAAGAATTTGGTCATTAATTACAAAAAAGTGCCACCTATCTTGAATTAAGAATAACAGATTACAAAATATACACAATAATGAAAGCAACACAATATGAAGGTAATAAGACCTTCAAGGTATTAGAAAAGGAAATTGAAGCACCCAAACAAGGCGACGTTAGGATTAAAGTGGCGTATGTAGGGGTTTGTGGAACAGATGTACATATTTACCACGGTATGATGGATAAGCGAGTTAATATTCCTGAAACTATTGGTCATGAAATGTCAGGTGTTATTGATGCACTTGGAGACGGTGTAACAGGCTATAAAGTTGGAGATAAAGTGGTTGTCCGCCCGTTGGATGATAGAAAAGTAAAGCCTTCAGATAAAGGATTTAACCACATTTGTGAAGAATTAAAGTTTATAGGAATTGATAGTCCAGGAGCCATGCAGGAATATTGGAACGTTCCCGCATTTACATTACATAAACTAAAAGACAACACCGATTTAAAATTAGCTGCTTTAATTGAGCCGCTTTCAGTAGCAACACATGATGTTCGCTTAAGTGGATTGGTGGCAGGAGAAACGGCTGTTGTTTTAGGTGGAGGCCCAATAGGTTTATTGGTAGCGATGGTTGCTAAAGAAGTTGGTGCGAATGTTATTATTTCTGAGGTAAATGAAACACGTATTGCTAAAGCAAAAGAAATGGGATTAAATGCTGTAAACCCAATGCATATTGATTTGGTGCAATATGTAAGAGAACAAACAGAAGGGAGATTGGCAGATGTTGTTTTTGAAGTGGCCGGTGTACAACCTGCTTTAGATATTATGACAGAAATAGCAGGTATTAGAGGCCGAATTTTAATGGTAGCTATTCATGGACAAAAGAAAGAAGTTGACCTGTTTAAGTTCTTTTGGAAAGAATTAAAATTAATCGGTGCTCGTGTTTATGAAAAAGAAGATTATGAAAAATCAATAGCCTTAATCACAGCTAATGAGTTGCCGTTTGAAGATATGATTACCGATGTACAACCATTAAGTAAGGTTCAACAAGTTTTTGAAAATATAGATAATAACCCAGATGGCATGAAGGTGTTGATGGATTGTCAATTATAGTTAACGTGAATTTAATGACGAGTTTATTTTGTTAAAAATCAATAAATTATGTTTTTCGTGTCAGGTTGAGTACTTCGGCTACGCTCAGTATAAACTAAAGTCGAAACCTATTTAAACTTATAAGTTTGAATGTGTTTAGGGAGACAAGTAACGACATTAGTGAATTGATGTTTAAAATGAGCTTCTAGTTATGAAGACTCACGTTAATCAGTTTGACAATGATTTTTCATTTAGGAAACATATTCGTTTGGTAGAGGAAGATATAAAATAGTAAAGACATTAAAATAACTAGTAAAAAATTATATAATGAGTATTTTGAACAAATTTAGTTTAGAAGGAAAAACGGCCTTAGTAACAGGCTGCAAAAGAGGTATAGGTAAAGCTATGGCTATAGGTTTGGCAGAAGCAGGCGCTAATATCATTGGAGTGTCAGCTTCATTGGAATTAGAAGGTAGTGATGTTGAAAAAGCAGTGCTGGCTACAGGAAAAAGTTTTAAAGCCTATCAATGTGACTTTTCAGATAGGAAAGCCTTATACGCTTTTATTGCAGAAGCTAAAAAAGACAATCCAACCATAGATATTTTAGTTAATAATGCAGGCACTATTTTAAGAGCCCCTGCTGCAGAACATTCAGATGAATTGTGGGATAAAGTCATTGAGGTAAACCAAAATGCGCAGTTCATTTTAACCAGAGAGTTTGGTAAAGACATGGTCGCTAGAGGTTCTGGGAAAGTCATCTTTACAGCGTCGTTACTTACATTCCAAGGAGGAATTACAGTTCCGGGATATGCTGCAAGTAAAGGTGCTATTGGTCAATTAACTATGGCTTTTTCTAACGAATGGGCTGGCAAAGGCGTTAATGTAAATGCAATTGCACCTGGCTATATTTCAACAGACAATACAGAAGCATTAAGAAATGATCCGGTAAGAGCAGAATCTATTTTATCTCGTATTCCAGCTGGAAGATGGGGAGAAGCCACAGATTTTGCCGGACCAACAGTATTTTTAGCTTCAGAAGCTGCGGCCTACATGAATGGATCTGTCGTACTTGTTGACGGTGGATGGATGGGGAGATAATTTACATCACAAAAAGTATTAAACATGCATATTTTATCAAGATTTTATGAAGACTACGAATTAGGTAGTAAAAGAGAAACTTTAGGAAGGACGATAACAGAGACTGATTTTGTTGTTCATGCTGGTCATACAGGTGATTATTTTCCACATCATATGGATGCCGAATGGTGCAAAACACAACCTTTTAAACAACGTATTGCTCATGGTACATTAACATTTAGTGTAGGTATAGGCATGACAGCAACAGAGATTAACCCAGAGGCTTTTTCTAAGGGTTATGATAGATTACGTTTTATAAAGCCTGTATATATTGGAGATACCATTAGAGTGGTAGTGACTATTAGTGAAAAGAAAGCATCTAAACATCCTGAATTGGGACATGTTAATGAGCATGTTGAAATATTTAATCAACGGGATGAGTTGGTTTTAGTTTGCGACCATATTCTTTTAGCTAAGAAAAAAGAGTTTGAGGCTTAAATTTTTATTTTAAAGTCGTCGTACTCTCATAGAAGGAATAATACCTATGGTTTTGAAGCAGTATTAAAAAACAATTTCAAAAGAGAGAAGAAATTAAAAAAGGCGTTACTTAATAATTAAAAGTAATGCCTTTTTTGTAGCTAGAGCAGCATGTTATATTATTCAAATTTATCTAATCTATCTATATTCATTAAGTGGTCGCTATCTCTCTCAAAAACTAACGTAATGTGATTTTCTATGGTAAAGCCAAGTAATTTTGAAAAAGACCAATAACCTACAAAGCTTAAAAAGAATAAAATTAATCTTTGAATTAGTATAAGCTAAATCAATTGGTCAAATTTGCATAACATATGTTTTTTTGCTGAAGTTTTCCTTAATTATAATTTACTATAGAATTAGAATAACTTATCTTCAAAGTTCATAAGTTTACATGTAATAATTAAGAGACAGATGAAACTCTTCAAAATCGATTTATTCAATACGATTATTATTAATAGCAGCCTCTTTTTTTCTTGCGAAGCTCCTAAAGAATCAGTCCCAATAAATTAAAATCTAAATCAATCACAATTAAAAAAATAAGTTTGTAAAAATGAAGGATCAATTAAAAATAGTGTTATTTGCTTTTTTATGCATGTTAATGTTTACTCAATTATATGCTCAAGAACGCCCTAATATTATTTTCATTTTAACCGATGACCAGTCCTACGGATTATTAGGATGCACAGGTAATGAGATTGTAAAAACCCCTCATATAGATAAATTGGCAGAAGCAGGTACTTTGTTTACAAATGCGCATGTAACTAGTGCGATATGTACGCCAAGCAGAATTTCTATTTTATTGAGTCAATTTGAACGCAAACACGGAGTAAATTTTAATTCAGGAACCAGTGTTTCTGAAGAAGCATGGGAGCAATCTTATCCCGTTGTGATGCGAAAAGCAGGTTATTATACTGGTTGGATAGGGAAAAACCATGCACCGATTGGCAAAGGCGGTTATCAAAGTGGGGTCATGGAAAAAAGTTTTGATTATTGGTATGCTGGTCATGGACACTTAGGTTTTTATCCAAAAAAAAGGCATAAAATATTTAATGATGCCATCTCCCATACGCAACCAGAAATTATAAATGAAGGCGTTAATGACTTTTTAGATAATAATGAGAGAAGATTGGATGGGGCTATTGACTTTTTAGATGGAAGACCAGAAGATAAGCCCTTTTTGTTATCTATTAATTTCAATTTACCACATGGAGCGAGTACTAGTAGCATGAAATTAAGAGATAATGATGATGACATTTACAAAACATTGTATCGTGATTTAGATATCCCCTTGCCGGACAATTATATAGCTAAAGCCAATATTCAAACTCCAAAATTACCAGGTGATTTACTTCGTGCAGAAGACAGACAAAAAGGGTATAGTTATGTAGATACCCCAGAAGAGACTAGAGAGAGGTATATACGTCAATTACAAGCAATGACGGGTATTGATCGCTTGGTTGGAAACCTAAGAAGTAAACTAAAAGCAATGAAATTAGATAAAAAAACGATTATCATTTTTACTTCAGATCATGGATTATTTATGGGAGAACAGGGGTTAGGAGGAAAAGCATTGTGCTATGAAAAAACAACCCATGTACCACTAATCGTATTAGATCCATCAGTTAAAAGAAAATTAAAAGGCATCAAAACAGATGCTTTAGTACAATCTATAGATATTGCTCCTACCATTTTAAAAATGGGTCATGTTGAAGCTCCAGAATCTTTTCAAGGGAAAGACATCTCTACTTTAGTTAAAGGTGGTGAAAATGAAGTTAGAGATTACCTATTTACCGAAAATCTATGGTCAACGCAGTTTGGTAACCCGCGTTGTGAAGCTATTCAAAATAAAGAATGGAAATATATTAGATATTATAAAAATAACACGTTTTCGGCTCGTAAAAAAATAGCTGTAGCAAAAGAATTAGGGATCAAAGAGAATAAAATGTTGTATGCTGTACACGATACTGATATTGCGGTTTATCGAGATTATATCGAATCGTCTGTAAATGGAGAGCAACCTGTTTATGAAGAACTGTACAACTTAAAAAATGACCCAGCAGAACTGAATAATCTAGCACAAAAAAGAGACTATAAGGCTATTCTAAAAACACTACAGTCCGTTTGGGCAAAGAAAATTAAATACGCTCGCGGAGAAGATGCTCCCAAGGTTAATAGATTTACAATTGATAGTCAGTTAGAATCAAAGAAAAAAATACACTTAGAATGAAAAACGCTTTATTAATATTATTGTTCAGTTTCCTAATTTATGGAGTCAATGCACAAAGTAACTTTAATATAGTGCTCATTGAATCCGATGACCAAAGTAATCAAGCTATAGGTGCTTATGACAATCCATCTATGGTAACTCCAAATATGGACACACTTGCCAAAGAAGGGGTCTCATTTACATCGGCTTACAATATGGGGTGTTGGTCTCCTGCGGTATGTGTACCTAGTAGAACAATGCTTTTTTATGGGCAATACTTATGGGATTCACGAAAAATCACTAAAGAAAATGCACCTATATCATTACCGGAAATATTAAAAAAGCAAGGGTACAATACTTATATGACAGGCAAGTGGCATGTTTGGGGTAATAAGCCCAAGGATATTTTTGACCAAACAGGCACCATACTTCCCGGACAACTTAAAACCTATTACAAAAAAGAAGGACATGCAACAGATATTGTTGGTAACGAAGCTGCTCAATACATAAAGGAATATAATAGCGACAAACCATTCTTTGTTTATGCTGCTTTTAATGCCCCACATGTGCCTAGAGAAACAGAACAGAAATATTACGATTTATATCCCGTTAATAAAATGGAACTTCCGCCTAGTGTTATTAATAACAGTCCTTTAAATCCAAACATAAAATATAACTATACCAAAGCGCCTATAAAAGCTGAAATAATGAAATCCAGAGTGCAGCAAAATAATGCTATGGTAACTCATATGGACGAACGTATAGGAGATATTTTAAATGCTTTGAAAGAAAAAGGGGTTTACGATAATACGATCATTGTTTTCATGTCCGATCATGGTATAAGTTTTGGCGAGAATGGCGTTGCAGGAAAAGTGTGCTTATACGAACCAAGTGTTACAGCTCCGTTAATTATAAAAGCACCAGGTATAACTGCTAATAAAAAAATAGAAGACAGGGTCTACCTTCAAGATATACTTCCAACACTTTTAGAGTTGGTTGATGTTAAAACGGATGCAGATTTTGATTTTCAAAGTTTAACTCCCCTTATCAATAAAACAGATCAAGCAAGAGCATCTATTTATTTGGCAATGTTTGATGATCAAAGAGGGGTCATTTCTAATAATAAGAAATTGATTATTTACCCAAAATCTAATGATATTGAACTATATGATTTTAAAATAGACCCTTGGGAAACAACTAACCTTATAGATACCAAAAAAGGAAAAAAAGAATTTAAACAACTTCATAAAGAACTAATGATCTGGCAAGAAAACGTTGGAGATACGGTAAACTTAAAATCGATTAAATACTAATTTTCTATAGTATGAATAAATACCTTCTGTTTTTACTCATTACAACATCTATTTATGCTAAAGATTTTGATGTAAGGGATTTTGGCGCAAAAGCAGATGGAGTAAGTTTAGACACGCAAGCTGTTCAATCTGCCATAGATGCGTGTACTAAAAATGGAGGAGGTAAAGTTATTATTCCATCAGGGAAAACAGTTCTTATAGGTACTATTTATATAAAAGATTATGTAACACTACATATTGAAAATGGAGCTGTTTTATTAGGTAGTGCAAACATAGATGATTATACAACGGATACACATAAAAATATGTACAAAAATGAACCTCATATGGATCGTTGTTTAATTTTTGCCAGAAACGCAAAATCTTTTGCTATTGAAGGTTATGGAACAATAGACGGTAATGGTGCTTTTAAAAATTTCACCAGTAAAACGGGAAGACCAATGCTTATCAGGTTTATGAATAGTGATAATATTCATATAAAAGATGTAACAATTAAAAACCCTGCTGCCTGGACTTCGGCTTGGTTGTATTGTAATGACATTGTTGTAGATGGGATTAAAATTCATAGTAGAGTAAACAATAATGGTGATGGGTTAGATTTTGATGGTTGTACTAATGTTCGTGTATCAAACAGTTCTTTCGATACCAGTGATGATTCTATTTGTATTCAAGCATCATTACAAGATAAACCCAGCAAAAATATTGTAGTTACTAATTGTACTTTTATAAGTAAATGGGCAGGTATGCGCATTGGATTATTGTCTAGAGGAGATATAGAATCGGTAACAGTTAACAATTGTACATTTAATGATATTGATGATTCTGGACTTAAAATTCAGCTTAACGAAGGTGGAGAAATGAAGAATATGTCCTTTTCTAATCTGGTAATGAAAAATGTGCCACGCCCTATTTTTATGACTTTTGCACAACAAAAAGCATGTGTAGACGCTCCAGAAGACATGTATCCAATGAAAGCGATGCATCATTTTGTATTCAATGGAATTATTGTAGATAACAGTGCGTTAGATAAGAACTCTGCTATTTTTATTACAGGCTTGCCTAATCATTACATAACCGATATTCAATTGAATAATATTCAAATGACTGTTTCTGGTGGAGGAACCAAAGTACATGCAGAAAAAACAGATTTAAAAGAATATACATTAGAAACCTTAGCGGGGTGGTGGCCAGAATTTCACTTAGTAGGCACACTCCCTGCATACGGCATTTTTGCCCGTCATGTAAAAGGAATTTTCATTAGCAATGTTCAAATTAAAACTGTTAAAAAAGATGAACGGCCTCCTATTGTTTTCGATGATGTTATAAATAGTTCAGTAAACCATGTATTTATCAATGGTAATCCCATTCTTGAAAAACATATAATTGAAAAAATAAGCCATGAATAAAAAACGAATTCTCTTTTCTACAGCTATGTTGTTTTGCTTATTAAAAATCAAAGCAGAACTATTTGGTGATGTAGATAATCAAAATATAGAAACAAATAAGTAAGAGTATAATGAAAACAATTAAAACTGCTATTCTTTTTTTATTTGTTGTGCTTTTGAATTGTAATGAAAAGCCAGCAAGCGAAAAAAAAGTTGATTTAAACACAGAGTCTTCGACAGCTTTTGAAGCCAATTGGAAGTCTCTTGAAAAAGTTAATCCGGAACCACACTGGTTTAAAGATGCCAAATTTGGTATTTATACACATTGGGGACCAATATCAGAAGCATTTCAAGGCGCTAATCCTGAAAGAAGTTATGGGGGGTGGCATGGAATGATTATGTATCAGGATGGGGATAAGGTTGAAACAAAAAATGGAGCACCCTCAAATAATTTTCTACACCATAAAGAAAAATATGGAGATCCTGCTGAATTTGGTTATAAACATGTTATAGAACAATTTAAACCCACTAAATTTAATGCTAAAGAATGGGCAGAACTATTTGAGAAATCTGGAGCAAAATTTGCTGGGCCTGTAGCCATGCACCATGACAATTTTGCCATGTGGAATAGTAAAGTTACAAGATGGAACTCAATGAATTATGGAGGGATTGATCCATCTGCGGAACTTAAAAAAGAAATTGAAGGCAGAGGAATGAGATTTATGGCTTCCTTTCATCATGCCTTTACATGGAAATATTTTGCACCAGCGCATAAATATGGCGGTGTAGATTCTGCTGATTATGATTTATATACTAATCCACACGACATAGATTCAGATCTTCCAGATGAAGATTTTTACGAACAATGGTGGGCAAAATTAAAAGAATTTATAGATGTTTATCAACCAGATTTAATTTGGTTTGATTGGTGGTTGGAAAATATGACAGAAGAAGCACGTCAAAAGTTTTTAGCATACTATTATAATAAAGGACAGGAATGGGGAAAGGAAGTTGTTGTTTGTTATAAAGAAACAACATTTCCTGAAAATGTAGGCATCAAAGATTACGAAAGAGGTAGGCCAAATCAACCTAAAAACCAATTTTGGCTAACAGATACGTCTCCGGGAGCTTGGTTTTATAGACCCAATACCGAGTTTAAAACATCTAATGAATTAATAGATATACTGGTAGATATTGTTTCTAAAAACGGCTCTATGCTTTTAAATGTACCACCAGATCCAGATGGATCCATTCCCCAAGAAATGAAAGATTTGTTAATTGGTATGGGAGCCTGGTTAGAAGTAAACGGTGAAGCTATTTACGGAACAAGACCATGGACTATTTTCGGAGAAGGACCAACAAGGTTACCAGAAGGAGGTCATAAGGTTGAAAAACACAACATAGAATATACAAATAAAGATATTCGATTTACAAAAAAGTCAGATACAGAATTTTTTGCTATTGTTTTAGACAAGCCAGAAAATAACATTGTAATTAAATCACTAAGCACGGACATTGGTGTTCTCAATTCTAAGATTGAAAATGTGACGCTTCTAGGAAGTGGAGAACAAATTCAATGGACAAGAAATGAGCAAGGCTTAATTATAAAAGTGCCTAAAGTACTTGAAAACAAAGAGGCTTATGCTTTTAAAATAGTTATGGAAGGCTACAAGGAAAATAATATTGGAGGCGATGTAGATGCCCATGTTGATTAAAACCATTCAAAATGATTTCAATACGGGGTTTATCAAAAACATTAGTAATAATTACCACTGTTTTTTTTATGCAGAATGCATTAGCACAGAAGAAACCTAATGTGCTGATTATTTATACAGACGACCACCGTTTCTCTGGAGTACATGCTTTGGGAGGAATGGATGTAAAAACACCTAATATTGATACACTTGCAGATGATGGAATTGCTTTTACAAATACGTATTTAATGGGGGCTTTTTCTGGAGCTACCTGTATTCCAAGTAGAGCCATGCTATTTTCTGGACGCCACCTTTTTAAATTAAAAGGGCAAGGGCATGTTATTCCAGATGAGCACATAACCATTGGCGAGGCTTTTAAAGAAGCAGGTTATGATACACACATTGTAGGGAAATGGCATAATGATAATAAGTCTTTGTTACGTTCGTTTGATTCTGGTGATAAGATCATGGGGCGGGGTGTATATTTAGTAGACCATTTTAGAATGCCATTCTGGGATTGGGATAAAACTGGAGCATTTAAAAAAGAAGATGCCTATGTATTGGCTTATGATAATAGAGGAAAAGAAATTCGAAGCCCAATAACAAAAGATGATGTAAAAGGACCAATTAGAACAGAACTAGATGGACCACATACTTCTGAGGTTTTTGCAAGGCATGCTGTGCAATATTTGAAAAAAAAGGAAAAGAACAACAAACCTTTTTTTATGTATGTAGCATTTCATGCACCCCATGACCCTCGACAAGCTCCAAAGGCGTATAGAGATATGTATACTCCAGAGACTATTAAATTGCCACCTTCTTATAAGTCTCAACATCCTTTTGATAATGGTCATATGTTTTTAAGAGATGAAGAATTAGCTCCTTGGCCACGAACCAAAGAAGTTGCTAAGCAACATGTAGCAGACTACCATGCTATAATTTCACATTTAGATCATCAAATAGGAAAAATAATTACAGCTTTAAAAGAAAGCGGTGCTTATGAAAATACATTAATCGTTTTTGCTGGCGATAGTGGTTTAGCGGTTGGAAATCATGGATTAATGGGTAAGCAAAATATTTATGATGAAGATGGCATTCATGTTCCTTTTATTCTTTCCGGACATTTAATTAAAAACAAAGGAAGAAAAATTAACGCCCTTAGTTACATTCATGATATTTTCCCAACGATTTGTGATATGACAGGTGTTGCTATACCAAACACGGTTAAAGGGAAAAGTTTAGTTCCTGTCATTAAAAATAAAACAGATCAAGTAAGAAATGAAACGTATCATGCATATAAACAATTTCAAAGAGCTTACAGAAAAGGCGATTATAAATTAATTGAATATGTGAGAGCAAATGATAATCATTGGCAAAGAGGAGAAGAAATAAGAGGTTCTAGAGTAACTCAACTTTTTAATATCACAAAAGACCCTTGGGAAATTCAAGATTTGTCATTTTTTCCTGAGCATGCCAAATTAGTAGCTAAGATGAAAAAAGAATTAAAAATTAAAGCTGAAGAGTTAGGTGATGTCAAAGAGAATATCGAAGGGGAAATTTATGGTTTTTGGGAGTTTTATACAGATTAAAATAAATAACTTGAATCTTGGATAAGAAAATTTATGTCAGTTAGAGTGATTTTTGCAAAAAATCGTATCGAAAACCTGTCTGCCGATAGGCAGGCAAATAAATTTTCGACAAAAAAAGCTTCTCGATACATCCCGAAGCAAATTCGGGACACTCGAAGTGACATCTTGAACTCTTAAACAAGAATACGTTAAATAATAAGTCAAATTCATTTTCTTGTGAAATTATTGTTCAATGTTATTGAGTTAAGATTGAAATGTTAGGAGCGTAGTTGAAGCATACCTCAATGGCTCTGCCGAGGAGAGGATAATTGGTTTCAAGAAATTCTTTATTGAAAATTTTTATTGAATTTGCTTTACTTTATTTCTGAAGTAACACAAACAGCAGAAACGATATCGTAATTACGGGCTTGTTCCAATAATTCGCCATTTGGTGCTATTTTATATGTAATTACTTCATTAGAATCTTGTAAGCAAGCGATCAACCATTTACCATCAGATATAATATTAAACTCTCTTAATGTTTTTCCATTTGTTGATTGAAATGATTGTAATTCTAGGTTATCACCTTGTATTTTGAATATTGTAATGGCATCTAAGGTTCTGTTTCCCACATATAAATAGTTACCGTTAGGGTGAATTCTAAGGGCAGAACCGCTGGGGGTTTCACTAAAAGTGCTAGGTAAGGATCTAACAGATTTTAAAAGGGTAAATTTGTTGTCTTTTCGCTTTAAAATCGATACATCTCCAGTTAGTTCATTTATCAAATACCCTAAATCACCTTTTTTGTTAAAGACCATATGTCTTGGTCCTCCACCTTTTTCAACAGCAATGTCATCCTCTTTTACATCAACTAAGATATTGTTTTCTAATCTGTAGGCTTTTATTAAATCAATACCTAAATCTGGTACAAAAACATCCTTTCCATTAGGGTGAATCATCGTTTGATGTGCATGAGGACCTTCTTGTCTCAATAAATTGATACTACTTCCTGTATGTTGAAAGTTTTGGACACTAGGTAACAATGTCCCATTGTCTTTTGTAGGGAATAAAAGCATGTTGCCAGAACCATAACAAGCAATTAATAAGCCGTTATTCATGTAAGTAATATGACATGGTAAATCGCCATCAATCGCTTGTTCGTTTAATAATTGCAACGAATAATCTTCTTGTATCTTAAAGGCTTTTACTTTTGGGTTTTCGTTAATTGAAACTTCAGTTAGAGCATATAAATAGTGTTGGTCATCACTTAGAGTTAAATATGCTGGATTTGTTATTGAGAACGTGTGAAGTACTTTGAGCACTCCACTATTATTATTTATTTCAACAGTGTATATGCCATCACCTTTACCACCAAAGTCTTCAGTGAGCATGTGCGTATAACATCCAATATAGAAAACAGAATTCATTATGACTAACGTTAGTTAATACCAGTTCTTATTTATTATTCCTCGTAGTATTATACAAATTAAACAATTTATTGGCCGTTATTTTATTTTTGGCATTATTTATTACGTTTTTTCTTCTATTATTATTTGAATGGCGTTTGCGATAATGTGAAAGATCTCCAACACTAATTATTAATGAAAATCGTGATTATTTATATCGAGTTATTTTAATTCTAACCAATTTAAGTTTACAATTTTATCGGCACCCCATTCAGAAACAAAAACCACGACTATATTTTGAATTCCAGTTACTTTTTTAAGTATAGGAGTTTCGATGGTTTGCCAATTATTCCACCCTCCCGTATATTTTACAGGGAAATCTGCAATGAGTTTTCCTTTTTTATCTCCTATTCTAATTTCAAAATGACCAATCCGTTGACCGCTTGATACTCTTGCTTTCATTTTAGTAGCAGATCCATCACCAAAATCAACATTGTTGAACTTAACAGAACTCATCATTTTGGTATCACAGACCATCCAACCTATGGGTTCGTTACCGCCAACAAAAGCTGTTTTGGCACCATCAATTTCATTGTATCTATCAACTTGGATTTTTTCTCCAATGGTAGGAGCTCCAATCCCTCTAATGGTTGGTTTAACCTTTTTTATGGTACCATTTTCTTTAAATTCCATATAATCCGCTCTTATAGAACGTAATTTATTAAAGCCGCTGATTTCCCACCAATGGTAAAATAAAATCCATTTCCCATTATAATTTACTACAGAATGATGATTAGTTCCTTTTCCAATATTATCCATGATTTTTCCCTGATAAACAAATGGTCCCATAGGGTTGTCACTTATAGCATATCCAATCGTATATCCTTCGTTAATAAAAACATGAGCAAATGTTAGATAGTATTTTCCCTTGTATTTAAAAGTAAAAGGCCCTTCAACGTATCCTGCAGGAATTCCTTGGATTTTTATAGCTTCTCCATCAATCTTTTTCATGTTGTCTTTTAACTTGGCAACTTTTAACGTTTTATCGCCTGCATAGTATAAATATGCTTTCCCATCATCATCCAGTAATAAACCAGGATCTATGCCACTAATGCCTTTTATATAATTCTTTTCCCATTTAAATGGTCCTGTTGGACTTTTAGAAACACCAACACCAATCCTTCTAAAAGAAGAACTGTCTTTAGGTGTAGCAGGATAGTAATAATAATAGTTGTCTCCTTTTTTTATGCAATCTGGAGCCCACATACCATTGGCATCTTTTTTACCCCAAGGCACTTCATTTTGATCCAATATAACACCGTAATCTTTCCAGGTATTACCATTTTCTAGAGAAAACATATGATAATCCGGCATACAAAATCGAGGGGCTTTAACACCTTCCTTTGGTATAATGTCATGCGAAGGGTATATATATAATTTACCATCGAAAACACGTGCTGTCGGGTCTGCTGTAAACATGTGCGTAACCAATGGATTTTGGGCGTTTAAACTTGTTATTAAAAGTAAGGCTACACTAGTAAAAAATTTGTTACTCATAGTTTTTTGGTATTTTAAAATTTTAGATGAACTTTAAAAACATTAGCAAAGTCATGTAAATCTTTTAAGGGTATGAAGATGCTATAATTATTGTTATTGAAAGACGCCGAAAAAAACAGGTCCTATAAAAAAACTTAGTTTTAAAATTTGGTTTATGTTATTATTCAGGTATTAAAGTATATGATCTCACCCAATCGTAGTAAGTTGTATTTTTAGTATCGTCTGCTAATTCCTCTGGAGTAGGAGGTGTCTCCCAATGATAAGTTTCAGTTACTAAGTGCATATACATTTCTCTATTAAAAGGCTTATCTGTGAAAAATGTACTAGGGTTCATTGTAAATTGATATTCACCATCTAAGTATATTTTTACAGTATTAGCATCTACCCACCAACAGCCATATACATGATAGGCTTCATTGGCAGGTGGTTCTATATCGGTTACTTTACCGCCAGCTGACTTTACAATTTTTTCTCCGTTACAGTCTCTATGAAATATATGTGTGTTGGAGTGGAGTTTAGTTCTGAAATCAAAACCTCTTTTTTGATGTCCTACAACTTCCACAATATCCAATTCTAGTTGCTCAAAAGGGCATTCTTTTGATATCGGTTTGTTTTTTAACCAAAAAGTGGAGGACATTGAGATACTTGATGCTTTCATACGAGTTTCGTAATATCCATAAAAGGCATCTTTTGCAACTGATGCTACGGCACCACCTGCTATATTATATTTCTTGTCTCCTTTTAAGACTGAATTTTTAATTTGTAGATTTCCATTCTTTACAGATACGGAATAAGCTCTAAACGTAGCTGGAGGCCTTCCATGTACCCAGTAGGGGGATCTGTCATACCATTTTGTTTTATCTAATTTATTTTCATTGAATTCGTCCGAAAACTTCTCATTCTTAATCCATTTATATCCTTCGGGAGCCTTGGGTGTTTGTGCCTGAAAAATACTTGGGATCATTAATGAAATTAAAAAAAATAGAGTTCTTATCATTGTATGGATTATTATTGTGTTCTCAGCTCAAAAACGGAGATTTATGAATTATAAACAGTATTTGCGTTTAAAGAATTAGTGTTGATATTTCTTTTAAATCGAGCAAATACAAAGTTACTTTATAGCTATCCTTGATATGAAGAACATATGTTTTAAATGGTAGAACGAATGTGTTTTACTTAAATTTATTTCTAATCCATTTACGAGTAGGGGTTTCAATATATTTAAAAGATAAATAACCGATGAGAATTACTGTAAGAATGAACACAGCGAAATAAATTCTAGCCTCAGAAAGGCTACTATTAAATGGTCTTAGCAGACCATTTACTTTTTCTTCCCTATCCAGCATGAAGTAAAAGCGTACTAAATTTATTATAAACATATGCCATATGTAAATAGAAAAAGACCAATCGCCTAATTTTCTTAGTATTTTAAATGAATAAAATTTATCAATAGATGGGCCTCCATAGGCTGATGACAATATGATCATCATAAATATAGAAACAGTAATGGTGTCATACCATAAGTTCATAGATACAATACTGAGTAATAATAAAGCAATGAATATCCAACTTTTAGAGAACACGTTTTTAAATGTTGATGCTTTATAAACCTGCCAAACTATCATTCCTGCAATGAATCCAACAATGCCTCTAAGTGTTCCCCAATGCCAGTTTACATCTAGGTCTTTTTTATTTGGGTTTGGGGGATAGGTTAAGAATGGTTGTAGTGGAGCAAGTACAAATTCAATAAAAAACCAAAGTAGTACAACTACCATTAACCCTAAAAACCATTTTTTATATCCTATTTTTTTAAATAGAATAAAGGCAAATGGAAAGATCATATAGGCCCACCATTCTGCACTCAAACTCCATGCAGGCATGTTCCATGTAGCAAAATCGAAAATACCTACTGTTTCTAAAAATAGTAATTGAACAGGAATAGCGTCTAACCTATAAAGATGTTGGTTGAAATCACTTAACAATTCAAATTTTCCAACATATATATAAGCTATAAAAAGACACACTTCTGCTGTTAATACTAAAAAATGCAAGGGGTAAATTCTTGCGAATCTTGCTATTAAAAAGTTCTTATAATTTTTTTTTACAACTCCTTTGTCAAATATATCTTCATATACATAGCACATAATGAAACCACTTAAAATAAAGAATAGGTCAACCATTAGATATAATTTACCAATAAAATCGCCGTCTTTAAATGGAATTAAAGGACCTAGAAAAAAATGGAAGTGTAATAAAGCTACTAAAATAGCGGCGATGCCTCTTAAAGATGATAGGTTGTTTAAGTAAGGCTTCATGCTATTTTATAGGTGTTATTTTAAATGAAAAAGCATGTTTTCCTGTTGGTTTTTTAGGTAGTTTTATTTTTAAGCCTTCAGTGTCAGTTTTAAAATCTAAATGCCCTTCATGTCCTAACAATTCAATAGATGCTATTTCAGTTTTATACCATTCGTTCCCTTCTTTTAAAGTATGTATAACAAGTTCTTCTTCCTTTGGCCAATCTAAAACAATAGCATACAGAGTATCTCCTTTAGTTGTGAAACGAATATCTTTTGCTGTATTATCGACATTTTGGTGTTCGCTTAGATGGCCTTCTTTTACTTTGGCATCACCTTCACCATATATTTTGAAAGTTCTTGTACCATAAATAGCTTCACCATTTACTTCTAACCAAGCTCCCATTTCTAAAAGACGTTCTTTTACCGGTTCTGGGATTTCACCATTTGATTTTGGTGTTATGTTTAATAAAACAGCACCATTTTTACTAACAACATCAACTAAAAAGTCGATAAGCCTGTTGGTAGATTTATAATCAGGATCACTGATGTGTGACCATGATTTCCAGTCGATTGAATCGTCTGTTAGCCAAGGAAAATTTTTCTTTTCACTCATTCTAGAACGCTCCAGATCTAATACAGCTGTTCCGGGTTTAAAATCATGGAATTTGTAAGTGGCCACCACATCTTTTCCGCTTTTATCTGCCGCGTTATAATAGTGTTCTAAAAATTCTTTTCTATGGGTCTCACTAATAACATCCATTTTATTATCAAACCAAACTAAATCCGGATCGTATTTTTTAATGATTTCTTTTAATCTAGCTAGCCATTCATCATTAAATTTTTTGTCGGCCAGAGGGTAGTATTTCTTAACACCATTTTCAATGTCATGGTTGTTACGGGGCATTTGGTTGTCTCCCTTCTTTAATTTAGGGCCATATAAGCCAGCATATTTAGGGTTTGAAGCATCTGTAGTTTCATCCCAGGTTGGGTACCATCCAAATAACCACTGACGGTGGTAGGTAGCAATAAATTTCATATCCCGTTTGCGAATTTCTTTAGATAATTCACCCATAACGTCACGTTTAGGCCCCATATCTTTGGCATCCCATTGGGTTAGTTCGCTATCCCACATGGCAAATCCGTCGGCGTGCTCAGAAACTGGACCAGCAAATTTTGCTCCTGCTTTTTGAAATAGGTCAGCCCATTCTGCTGCATCAAATTTTTCTGCCTTGAACATTGGAATGAAATCTTTATATCCAAATTTATCAAGTGGTCCATATGTTTTTACATGATGGTCGTAAAAAATACTAGCTTTTCCATTTTTTGCCTCTGGATTGTCCTTATTTACATACATCCAGTGTGCATACCATTCATTTTCGAATTCTGGCACAGAATAAGGCCCCCAATGGCAGTAAATACCAAATTTAGCATCTAAAAACCATTCTGGAGTTTCATGTTGTTTTAGTGATTCCCAATCGGCAGTATATTTGGCTTCCGCTTTTGAAACTTCTACATCTTCTTTTTGTTTGTTTTCTTTACAAGCAAAAGAAAGTAATGCAACAAAGAGAATAAAAATTGATTTTTTAATAAATGTCATTTTATAATTAGTGCTGTTTTATAAAACACTAATTTATTTATTAAGTAGTATTCTTATTAGGTCATATGAATAATATTATACAACGTATGTTCAACTAAACTTATACACCAAATATTGAAAATAAGGTGTTTAATAGAAAAGAGATGTTATACACAAAGATTACAAACCTGCCATGTCTTTATGTTTTTTCGATAATTCTTTTAAGGATTTAATTTTTATATTTTTATAGAAGATTTCGGCAGCTTCAGACTGAATTTGTATCTTACCTTCGGTCATAGGAATCCACTTATTGTTTATTTTGGCTTGTGCATTTTTTACAACCATAACAACCTCATTATTTAATATATGAATGGCTATATTGTCATAGCAAATGAGTTCCATTGTATTCCATTTTCCATGTTGTTTTTCTGGGTCTCCGGGTTTATAACATCTGCCTGTTTCAAAACCATCACCCCAACCATAATCTATTAACGGTGCTTTTGGTGAAAAATAAAATTTGCCGTCTTTTTTGATACTAGGAGCTTGTGCTTTTACATTGTTATGGCCTATGGTTATAAAATCACCGCAATCGGTTTGTTGTACTTCACACTCTAAACTCGTCATCCAGACATTCCAGAAATCTGTATAATCACCAATACTGTGATAAAGAACCCCACTGTTTCTTTTTTTGTTTAAGCGTGGTTCCCATTTTTTATCACCCCATTTGAATTGCCATTTTAAATGATAATTTTTATAAGATTTTTTTGTTACAAGTCCTGCAAAAATCTCTCCCGAAATTTTTAAAACCTGTGTTCCGTTTTCTTCAATAATAGTAAAAACCTTTTTTGGGTCTTTATTTAAACCAATTGGTGTGCCTTTGGTTACATCATCAAACTTTTCGTAGCCCTCAATTTCTGTTGAGCTGTGTGGAGCTCCCATAAAAATATCCCACTCACTTAATTTGTCTTCTAATAAATCATGCCAGGAGTTACTGGGTTTATTGGTGTTTTGTCCTATTAATTCATTCGTTGAAACCAGGATTAGGAAGTTAACAAGTAATAATAAGACTATTTTTTTCATAAACTATTATTCCTTATTTACACCCTTTGCAACATGTCTTTTCACATTCCAAGTTGTAAATCTTCTAATATATTGATAATCCGAAGTTTTATATTCATGCGTTAATCCCCATCTTAAAATTTCTGTTGGGTTCTTGTCATTATCTGCAGTTCTATTTAAACCAATAGCATGTGGCGCACCTTTAATAACACTTTTAATTTCAAAATTAATACCGTCTGGAGCCCATTGTACCGTATTTTTTTCAGGACCATCGGTTGTTATTAAAGAAGCTATCCCTTCCTTATAGGGCCAAACACAAATTTCATGACCACTATTGCTAATGGGATTGTAAGGTGATTTTATATAGGGCCCTTTTGGATTATCTGCTATAGCTACACCATGTCTAATTTGACGCCCACCAAAAGTAATGGCTTCCCCCATTTGTTCACCTTTGTAATACAAATAAAATTTCCCATTGTAGGGTAAAATACAAGGGTCATGGACTTTATGACTATCAAAATCTCCTTTTTTCTCTACAGCGAATCTATTTTGGACTTCACCTTTCCAAATTCCATTATCCGCAGGGCTTAATATAGGTTCTTCACTTTTGGTCCATGGACCATTTGGAGAATTTGACCATGCCAAACCAATTTGATTCTTAACCCTAATATTATAAGGCGATTTTACCGTTTGATAGCATAAATAGTACATGCCTTCATGCTCCATAATTTCAACTGTAAAAACAGAACGATCATCATAAGCGCCTTTTTCACCACGAGCCACTGCTAACCCTTCTTCTTTCCATGTCCATCCATCTTCTGAGGTAGCGTACCAAATATCACATCGATCCCAAGGAAACACCTTCTCATTTTCTATATCGCCTCCGAAGCCTTGAGAAGGTCCAGTACTTTTGCTATACCAAACATAATATTTGCCATCATGTTTAATCATGGCACTTGGATCTCTTCTAACAACACCTTCTTCATATGCCAAATCACCTTTTAAGTCTTCAACTTCGTGTTCGAAAAACCAATCATTACCTAAATCTGTTGGCCATTTTAAAGCTCTCTTAGAGGCTGCACTTAACGTATCTTTATTAGTAATGCCTAAAAAGTCAAGTTGTTCATCAGAAATTTCCATTTGATTACTTTCTTTTATCGATTCTTTTTTTTCTTTATTGCAGGAAATTAATGAGATTCCCAGAGATGCTAATAATATGCATGACATTTTTTTCATCTTAATCTTTCTTATTTATTAAACGGCTCCGTTTCCAATGGCAACTATTATAATACCACTAACCATACAGATTAAGCTTAAATACAAGTATTTCTTTGCCTTAGAAGACGCATTGATCCATTCTTTAGTTATAATCCCACTTACAATGGCTGTTACTACACATGAGGTATTAAATATGGCATACCCAACAGTATTTCCGCTTTCTCCCAATTTAAAAGCTGCAAATGCAAATAAGGCTGAAGCTGCATAGTGAAACACCGCCATGATTAAAATAAGCACAAAGTTTTTACCAAATGCAGGCGTTTTAAAATCTCTCCATGCTTTTTTCTGAGATAATTGCCATAAAAAATAAGCTGTCATTACAATCCCCCCGCTTAAAAAAATAGGAAACATAACAGCTACTGCGGTAACCCATTCAGGGTTTCCAGCTGCCTGACAAACTTCATGTAAATAGGGTCTTCCAGCAGCATTAGCATAAGCAAATCCTGTAGCAAGCAAACCGCCTATCACAGCAATTAAGATTCCTGTAACCATGGCTCCTTTACCTTCTTTCTTTTCGCTAGCATCTGCTTCATCTTTCTCTCTAATCAATCCTGCTTTACCATTGGCAAAAACACCTATTAAAACGACTCCCAAGCCAATTAATATGGTAATTAAGACATTGTTTGCTGGTAAACCTTCTTCCAAATACGGTAGTAAGGAACCTACTAATATTATAGTTCCTATAAATAATGAAAAGCCTAATGATAAACCAATATGATTGATGGCTTTACTCCACATCATTACACCAATTCCCCAAAGGAAACTTGTTAGCCCCATTTTTATCCAAATATCGGTAGGCATGTTGCTAAAAATATCTCCAAAACCATTGATTAAAGTCATTGAAGCAATAATGGGAACAACAAACATGGTTAGTAAAAAGAATAAACTCCAAGTGTTTTCATACTTAAAATCTTTTGTGAATTTTTCAGGGAGTGCATATAATCCCAACATTAATCCTGCAAAAACTGCTAATAATACACCTTCAATCATAATTGTTTGGTTTTAGTTATAAAATGGTTTTATTTCCATCCAAATTTAAAGATGGTTGTACTCTTAAACGCTTCTTCAGCCTTGGTTATTGACTTTGGCGAGTTCTCTATATTTGGTCCGTTTTGATAGCGATGTGTTTCGCAACAAAACCCTCTATATTTTCCGTATTGTTCTCCGTTTTCTCTTTTTATGGTATCTGAAGTATATTTTCCTGTATACAAAAGCATACATGGTTCGGTAGAAAAGACTGTTAAACTTCGTCCTGATTCTTTTGAAATAATTGAAGCGACTTGATTTAATTTGAAATCAGGGTTATCGAAAACATAAAAATGCTCAAATCCATCTCCCATGTCTTTATGGACGTTTCCAATTCTTTTACCTTCTCTTAAATCATCTGCTTTGCCCGAGACATTTATAATTGTACCTGTTCCTGCGCCTGTTTCGTCCATTTCTTGCCGCTTATTGGTATTTACAGTTACAATATGATCTTCAACAGTACCTGAAAAAGCATCTAAATTAAAATAAGTGTGGTTAGTTAATGATAGAGGAGTGTCTTGATCTGGTATAGCATGGTAATCAATTTTTAATTCGTTTTCTGGAGTTACTGTGAATAACACCGACACTTCTACATTTCCAGGGTATCCTTCTTCTAAATCTTTACTCGTTAAATGCATTTTTAGCGAGTTATCATCTATAATTTCGACTTCCCATATTTTTTTATCAAACCCTAC
Organism: Flavivirga abyssicola; assembly: GCF_030540775.2. Classification (GTDB taxonomy): domain Bacteria; phylum Bacteroidota; class Bacteroidia; order Flavobacteriales; family Flavobacteriaceae; genus Flavivirga; species Flavivirga abyssicola. Next base: position 2,903,976 of record NZ_CP141266.1, read on the forward strand.
TGTGCCTCCATGCAAATTATTATTTCCACAATTTGATGCTAATGTATATGCTTTGCCGTTTAATGAGAATTTTGCATCTTTAATTTGAGAGCAGTAGCGACCAACGGTGCTTCCAAAATAGGGTGAGTTTTCAACATAGTCTTTTCCAAAATATCCTTCAAGCGTGTCAAAACCACAGGCAATGTTTTCTAATTCCCCTTTTGAATTTGGAATGATTAACGAGGTTATGGTTGCCCCGTAGTTCGTAATTTTAACTTCCATTCCATTTGCATTTTTAAGCGTAAATAGGTCTATGTTTTGGTTGTTATAAATACCAAATTTGTTTTTAGTAATTCCCATAATTAATTCATTATTAAACTTTAAAAGGATTTAATTTTTCCCAATTAAAAATAACACCAACTCCAGGATAATCAGGAGCTACCGCTTTGTGATTTTCAACGACCAATGGTCGCGTTGTATATTCATCAATAGGAAAACTGTGTACTTCTAACCAACCTGCATTTGGTTGTGATGATACTAAACTTACATGCAATTCTTGCATGCCATGTGAGCAAGCTGGAATATTGTGTTTTGCTGCTAATTTAGCAGCAGCCAACCAGCCTGTTACACCACCACAGTTTGAAGCATCAGGTTGTACAAACGATAATTTTGCATCTTCCATGGCATATTCAAATTCGTGAATGGTATGCAGATTTTCACCCATTGCCAAAGGAAACCCTGTTTTTTCAACGATCTCTCCATAGCCTTTATAATGATCAGGAATGATGGGTTCTTCAAACCAGGTAATGTTGTATTGCTTGAAGCCTTCAATAGCTTTGATGGCTTTTTCTATAGTCATAGAATAATTGGCATCAACCATAAAAGTAATATCTGGTCCAATGCATTCGCGAACAGCCCGGATACGCTCTAAATCTTCTTCTAGATTGTCTTTTCCTATTTTAATTTTTACTGCATTATATCCATTGGCTAAATAACCTTTTATATTGTTTAGAAGTTTCTCTAATGGAAACATTAAATCGATACCGCCGCAATACGCTTTACAGGTATTATTTGCACCTCCGGCTACTTTCCAGAGGGGCAACCCTAATAGTTTACATTTTATATCCCAAAGTGCTATATCTACTGCTGAAATTGCAAATGACGCAATACCACCCCGTCCTACATAATGCACATGCCAACCTAAAAAGTCGTAAATACCATCAATATCTGTCCCGTCTTTTCCAATTAAAACATTAGCAAAGTCATGTTCTATCATGGCTTTTATAGCATGCCCTCCTTTTCCACCGGTATAGGTGTATCCTGTCCCTTCTTCCCCATTTTCTAAGGTTATGGTAGTTGTAATTAATTCAAAATGATAGTGATCACCATGTTTAGCGTCAGACATTACCTCAGGTAATGGAACGACAAATAGCTTAACATCTATTTTTGAAATTTTTGTATTCATTTATTTTTTAATATTTTATTTTAATCTAGCAAGAATTTTAACTGGTTTAATTGCAGATTCTATACTTCTTTTTTACTTATCCTTCTGAGGTGTCTTGTCGCTCATGCTTTTCTTATCGACATGACAAAATACTGTTTATTAGAAATATAAGCATTATTTGTCTATTGAAATTCACATCGAATTCACGTTATTTAGAACTGTTTTCTTGTGTATCTTTAACATAAGCAACTCCAATTTTAATTATGCTTTATGTTTAATGTAAAAAGTTTTCTTTTCTAAATATTGTTCAAATCCATATTTACCATCTTCTCCACCAGAGCCAGATAGTTTATAGCCATTATGGAAACCTTGATGTTGTTCACCATGACCTCTATTTACATAAATTTCACCGTATTCTAACTCTTCATTACATTTCATAATGGTGTTCATGTTATTGGTAAATACCATTGCTGCCAACCCATACTCACAATCATTAGCATAGCCCATGACTTCATCAAAAGAATTAAATTTTAAAACTGGTAAAATTGGTCCGAATGATTCTTCATGGACAATAGTCATATTTTGGGTAACGTTCGTTAAAACTGTAGGTTCAAACCAGTATCCTTTTTCAAATTCGGTACCTTCTGGTCTTTTTCCACCAGTGGCAATTGTGGCACCTTCTTCAACACTTACTTTTACTAAATGCTCCATATGCTCTAACTCATTCTTGTTTACTTTTGGCCCCATATCTGTTTCATCCAACATCGGATCACCAACTTTTAAAGCTTTTGTTTTAGCTATGAATTTTTCCATAAAAACGTCATAGACATCTTCATGAACATACATACGCTCGTTACAAGTACATACTTGTCCGCAGTTATCGAAACGAGAGTGTAAAGCCGAATCTACTGCAGCATCAATATCGGCATCTTCAAATACAATAAAAGGTGCTTTTCCACCTAGTTCTAATTGAACATGTGTTAAGTTTTTAGCTGCATTTCGGGCAATTTGCTGACCAACCGGAGTCGAGCCTGTCATAGTTACCATTTTAGTAATAGGGCTTTCTACTAATGCATTACCCATGGCTTTACCTGGTCCGGTTAAAATATTAATGACACCAGCCGGAATTCCAACTTTGTTGGCTAAATTCCCTAGTTCTAAAGTTGCTAAAGGCGTTTCAGAAGTAGGTTTGATTACAAGTGTATTCCCTGCAACTAGAGCAGGACCTAATTTTCTGCCTGCCAATGCTAATGGGAAATTCCAGGCAGTAATGGCTACAACAACTCCACGAGGTATTTTTTGAATCCAAATTTGTTCATTTGGATTATCGGAAGGGATGATGTCGCCTTCAATTCTACGGGCTCCTTCGCATGCATATTCAATAAAAGAAGCAGTAACTGCAACTTCCATTTTTGCAACTTTTAAAAGTTTCCCTTGTTCTTTAACTAATAACTCAGCTAAATAATCTGAATTTGCTTTAATTTCATTAGCTAGTTTGTATAATAAATCGGCTCTTGAACGTGCTGGTAATTTTTTCCAGTCTTTTTGAGCTTTTTCAGCAGCTTCCAGAGCTTCGATAGCTTCTTTAGAAGTACCATTTTGCACTCGAGCTACAAGCTCTTCAGTTGATGGGTTTATAATATCAATAGTTTCACCTGAAGTTGAAGTTTTCCATTTCCCATCAATAAATAATTTGTAATCTTTCATATTGTTTTATCAATTTTTATTCGACTTGAATTTGCAGACTGGCATCTTCGAGGCCTTTACTTTTTGCAATGATTTGAACGTCTCCAACTTTATCAGTTGTTTGTATAATTAATAGTGTTTTTCCGTTATGTGTTGTGCTTTTGTTAGATTGAAACTTTTCAACACTTTTTATCCAGCCACTATCTACTCCTAATAGCTTGGCATTTCCTTTAATTTCAAAAGCAATTTCTTTATTATCTGTTTTTACTGGATTGCCTTTATCATCTATTAGTTGAGCAATGATATGTGATACATCATTATTATTAGCCTTTAGTTTTATTTCTTTAGAGGAAAGTTTAATTTTAGTTGCTTTTCTTGCTGTAATAATTTCTGATGTGATTTCTGTACCATCTTTTATTCCTTTAGCTACTAGTTTGCCATCTGTGAAAGGCACTCCCCATTTGTAAATATGATCTTCAAATTCTGATAATGTCCTTTTTCCTAAAGATTTATCATTTAAAAAGAGTTCAATCTCTTCGCAATTTGAGTATATGGCTACGGCAATCATATCATTTAAATTATAGTTCCAATGATCATTTTCATCCTGCCATTCCCATAATGCGCGTTTCCATTTTTCGGGATCTTTAGCTACAATTTGCTTTTTGTCATTTATTATATAAAGAGATTTTTCAATATTTTGAGTGGCTATTTTTATATGAGGTTCATCATGCCACAAGGTTTTCATCATATGGTAAGATCCTCTAGGGAAACCAGCGGAGTTTAATAAACCGGAAGGTTGTACACGCACTGGCCAAGGGTCTCTAATTTCACCCATATAATCTATTCCAGTCCATAAAAAAGTGCCCGATATAAATGGACGTTCCATTACAGCTTTCCATTCATGGTATTGTCCTAAATTTTCTGTACCCATAATTGGTTTGTCTGGGTAATTTTCATGTCCGTAGTCATATAAAACTCTTCTATAACTATAACCTACAACATCAAGAGCATCCGTATAACCTGATAAATGACTTGCAGATGGTAATATGCAGTTGGCAGTTATGGGGCGGGTAGTATCTAATTCTTTAGTCCATTTAGATAATTTTTGAGCCGTTCTGCCAATATCATATTTACCACTTGGAATAGCATCTAATTGCTCTTTAATTTTTTCTGTAGTGTATGGCGGTTCTGACCAAAAATAATTACCACTCCACTCCATATTATTAAAAAAACCTGTTGCAGCAGCATTTTTTGGATAGGTCCATTCAATTTCATTACCAATACTCCATTGAATAATGGAAGGATGATTACGGTGGCTTCTTACAGTGTTTTTTAAGTCTGTTTCTGCCCACTTTTGAAAGTGTTCACCATAACCTCGGGTTATATAATCTGTACTTTTGCTTTCTCCTTTATTATGACGTTTGTCTTTGGGGTTATCCCACTCATCAAAAAATTCATCTTGAACCATGATTCCCATTTCGTCGCATAAATCTAAAAACTCTGAAGACGCAGGGTTATGTGAAATTCTTACAGCATTACAGCCACCATCTTTTAAAGTTTGTAATCTACGCTTCCAAACCCCTTTTGGTACGGCTGCCCCTACTAGGCCACCGTCATGATGTAAACAAACGCCTTTTATTTTCATGTTTTCTCCATTTAAGAAGAATCCTTTATTGGCGTCAAACTTAATACTTCTAATACCAAAAGTGGTTTCATAAGTATCTAAGGTTTCATTGTCTTTTATAATGGAAGTAATGGCTTTATAAAGGTTTGGGGTTGTTGTATTCCATAGTTTTGGATTTTCAACTTGAATGGTTTGAGTGATTTGATTTGTCGAGTTCTCTTTTATATTAGAATTAGTTGAGGTTGATTTTATTTCAACATTATTATTATCTATTATTACTGTTTTAACTTTGATATTGGATTCGGTAGAAAGGTCATTTTGTACTGTTATATCTAGTTGTATCGTAGCGTTTGTTTTAGATACTTTTGGGGTTGTTATAAAGGTGCCCCAGATAGGAATGTGTACTTTGTTTAAAGATATTAGATCCACTTTTCTATATATACCTGCTCCGGTATACCAACGGCTATCTGCATATCTGCTATGGTCAATTTTGACTATTACTTCATTGTTCTTTCCGTTTTGATTAAGATGTTTTGAAATATTGAAATAAAAGGGAGAATAGCCATATGGGTGAAACCCTAATTTCTTATTATTTAGCCATATTTCACTGTTGTTATATACCCCGTCAAAATGTAAATAAACAACGTTTTTATTATTAGGTTCGGTATCAAATGTTTTTTTATAATAACCATAACCTTTACTTTTCAAATATCCAGTGGCAAGAGCGTCTTTGGCAAGTGTTGAATCAAATTCATTTTCTATAACCCAATCGTGAGGCAGGTTTATATTTTTAAATTTTGAAGCTGTGATTTTTTTTACGTCGAGGTCTTCTTGCGATAAATAGAAATTCCAATCGGAGTTGAAATCTTTGTTTTTTGAATGATTGTCAAATGTATTAGAATTGCAACAATATGCTAGAATTGCTATAAATAAGATTTGAATTGCTTTTTTCATTTAGATCATTATGTGATACATTACAAAAATGTCAAATTTGTGCGTTTTTTTTATGTTTTTAAACTAGATATTAACTGTACAAAGCATTATTTTTTGGGTTTTATGTAATATTAACTTTAGATTTTGTTTTTGTTTTTCAACAAATTGATTTTTAGTTTTTTATGTTCTATTTTTGGTTGTTAGATTCAGTTTTGATAGTTTTTTTATGTGAGTTTTTTTTTAAAGTATAAACTAGAATCTATATTTGTCATAGACATAATATATGAATTATGAAGTTTTATTTTCTAAATGTTTTATTTGTTTTTTTATCTTTTTTTAATGGCTATGCTCAATCTTTTGAAACACTAACAAATGAACAAATAAAAGAAAAGGCTTTAAAACTTAAGTTTATTAACCCAGACAGTGCGGTATATTTTTTTGATAAAGGGTATCAAAAAAATTTAAAATCAAAAGACACACTTCAGGCCATAGATTTTTTAATTGAACTTTCAAGTGTTTATGCACATACGGTTAATTATGTTAAATCTTATGATGGCTATTGGGAGGCTTTATTATTGGCAGATATGTCTAAAGATTCTATTTCTAAGCCTAAAATTTACGAAGGATTGGGGTGGTTGTACAGTTTTTATAAACGTGATTCAGAGTCTTTGAAGTATATTAATTTGGCCTTGAAGTTAAATAAGGAACTGTCTAAAAATAATAAAGATGTAGATAGTGAGATTTTGAGCAACTACTTTTCTTTACTGAATTTCTATAGAGTGAGGGAGGATTATAAAATGGCTAAGATTTATTTGGACAGTTGTTATCAAGTAAAAACTAAATGGAGAAAAAATTTCTATCTTGAGGTTGAGTCAGGTTATTTAGATGCCATTGATGGTAATTATGATCAGGCTATTAGAAAAATAAAAGAAGCTAAGTCCTTTTTTGAAATTAGTGATCGTTCATATTTAATGATTGTTCATGCCCTCTTGGGAGATATTTATGCTAGGATGGACAAAATAAATTTGAGTATTTTTCATAATAAGAAATCTTTGCAATTATCTGAAGAGCTCAAAAGTCATTCTAATTATAAATTAAAAGTATATAAATCTTTAAGCGAATTATATCAACATAACGGAAATATAAGTGAAGCTTATAAGTACTTAAAAAAAGAAAAAGCCCTAAATGATGCCGTTTTTGGAGGTAAAAGTGTTAATAATCAATATTTATTAGGAATAAAAGATAAATATCGATTAGAAAAAGATAAGCAGGAGAATGTCCTTAAACAGCAAAGAATAACCCAATTGGAGCAGGAGGAAAAAATTTATTTTTTACAAAGAATTATACTTTTTGTTATTATCGTTTTTTTAGTCCTTTTTGGGTATTTATTTGTTCGATATATAAGGAATAAGCATAAAATAGAGAAGAAAATATTAAAAGAGAAGCAAAAACTAAAACTTCAAAAACAAAATGAAATATTAGAATTAAAAAACAAAGAATTAACAGAATCTGCTTTAAGGTTGATTGAAAAGGATGAATTTATTTCAAGTATAAAAAAGGAATTGAGTCATCAAGCAGAGGGTTTGGTAGATGTGAATGCTATTAAAAGGTTACTGCGATCTGTTCAAGGAACACCCGATAGTAATTGGAAAGAATTTGAAGCAAGATTTACTAGCATTAATCAAAAATTCTATAAAAAGTTAAAAAAATTATACCCAAATTTAAGTGCAACAGATCAAAAAATATGTGCCCTTGTTAAATTGAATTTTCCAAGCAAAGGCATGGCAAAGTTGTTAGGTATTTCTGTTGAAAGTGTTCATACTTCCAGGTATAGGTTGAGGAAAAAATTAGGTTTGCAGCGCAATCAGAATTTAGAGGAAGTCATAAATAAAATTTAATAAAAAAAATTACAAATTTTTCAAAATTATTTCAAAAGACAATATCTCGATTTGTAATTAATACTCGTGCCAGGACTTACTTTACTTGCGATGTCATTTAAATATATCTGAATGTTGCTGGTTAACCTGTCTGTCGGTAGCTACAGTGTCCCCACATCTTTAAAAAGATTCATTATTTACTTTTCTTTGTTCGTCCAAAGAAAAGTAACAAAAGAAAAGACGCCCCTTCGATAGGAATTTCTTCTCTCTTAAGATCGAGAAGAACCTAGCACAAAACTTCGACGTCGCGTCAATGCGCCATCCAATGCTATGCTCCTGGGTTTCGAAGCTTTTGTCCTTTATTCTTACGAAGGGTCGGGGCTTGCCTAATGGTCATTTCTTAACGAGCACCTTAAACACCTTTTTAAATCTTAAAAATTATCTATTTAGGTGGGAACGAGCTGTTAAAGGAGAGGGCTAAACGCCACGCCTCTGGAGGTTTTGTGGGTTCACCGTAGCGGTAGACAGGGAATCCCATCCTTATGAGATTTCTCGTCACTCATACTTCGCTCTTTCGAAATGACAAAGATTTGAAAATCATTGATTTAATGTTGGTTTATGTTAGAATTAATCATTCCAGTGTTCATCAATAACTTTTTGAATATGTGGATATTTTTCTCCATCTTCTTCATTAAGTTCTTTTCGTTTTGCAATAAGTTGTTCCTTTAAGTTGGCTATAATATCTTTGTAATTAGGGTCTTGGTATGCATTATTCATTTCCTCCGGGTCTTTTGTTAAATCGTAAAATTCCCAGGCAGGTGGTGTATGCATAGTAAATCTATTACCCCAACTTTTTTTATTCCATTCAGCTTCTGGATCATCTGTATCTACCCAGTATTTTCCATAAAAGAAAATGAGTTTATATTCTTTAGTTCTAATACCAAAATGTGCAGGATTGGCATGGGCATGTGCCATATGCATCCAATATCTGTAATAGGTAGATTGCTGCCAATCTTTAGGTTCTTTACCGGTTTCTAAAATATGTTTAAAACTATGGCCTTGCATTTGTTCTGGTGGTGTTCCGCCAGCCATTTCTATCAAAGTCGGTGCAAAGTCAGTATTATTAATAATGGCATCCGTTCTGGTTCCCGCTTTTATTTTTTCGGGATATCTCACAAAGAAAGGCATTCTTAAAGACTCTTCGTACATCCAACGTTTATCTACGTAATCATGCTCTCCTAGCATAAAACCTTGATCTCCAGTATATACAATGATTGTGTTTTCATACAGTCCTTCGTCTTTTAAAAACTGAATCATTCGAGCAACATTATCATCAACTCCTTTTACACATCGTAAATAACGTTTTAAAAACTCCTGATACGTGGCATGTGTATATTCTTTTTCAGACATTAACTCATGGATTTTGTGTGTCGGATTGAATTCAGGATCAGAATATTTTAAAGATTCTTTATTCCAGGTTCTCATACCCTTATTTCTAATAATGTTTCGTCTGGAAACTGATGAGCCAATATCTCTTAGCAATTCTCCATTTTTACCACGTGTCGCTATAGAGCCATTATTCCCATTGTAATATAAACTTGCAGGTTCTGGTATGTAAGTGTCTTCTAAATAATCTTTATATCGAGGGGCGTATTCAAAATCGTCATGAGGTGCTTTAAATTGATACATTAAAAAGAACGGTTTATTAGGATCCCTTTTGTTTTTAAGCCAATTAATACTAATATCTGTAACGATATCCGAACTATGGCCTTTATATTGCTTTCCTTCGTAACTTTTGTCTGTAGAAGCCGCATAATGCATACCCGTTTCTGTTAACCAGGGGTCGAAATAAGATCCTTGTTGCCCATGATGCGTGAACACGTTATAATAATCGAAATTAGGTTGTGATTTTAAGTGATACTTGCCTATGAGGGCTGTTTGGTATCCTAATTTTTTAATTTCTATTGGGAGGTATTGATTTTCTGTGGGCAGTACACCTTCTAAATCTAAAACCCCATTTGCTTGGCTATGCTGTCCAGTTAAAATGGCGGCTCTACTTGGGGTACAAATAGAATTATTAACAAAACAATTATCAAAAATAAGTCCTTCGTTAGCTATTTTGTCTAAAGTAGGAGTTGGATTTAGTTTGGCTAGTCTGCTACCATAAATTCCAAATGCCTGTGATGTATGATCATCAGCCATGATATAAATAATGTTTGGTTTAGTCACAGAATTAGTTTTTGCTGCAGACTCTTTTTTTTGCGTATTTACACAAGAACTGTTTAGAAAAAAAAGAAAAATTGAAAAGCAGAGAATGAATACTTTGTTAATGGCCATTTTTTGAGTGTATTATTTCAATGTAAAAGTCGAACATTTATTTGATATTCATTAGAACATATTTTACAGATATTACCACAAATGTTTTTTTAAAGAAGTAATTTCTTTCTCTCCCATAAAAAAGATTTCTCTAACGCATATTGCGAGGTAATATTTGTAAAGTGTTTATTTTCTAATATAAGTGTTAAATTTAAAGTAAAATGATTCATTTTTTTTGTTTCTTGATCATATGGTTTGTTTATAAATTCATTTGTATTAAGAGATGGATTTTAATTTGGCAATCTTTGATTCAGCGTTACTAAAATTTTAAAATAATGATTAAGTATTACTTCGTATTTTTTGTGTTTGTGTTTTGTTCATGTCAATCTAAAAAAAAGGAAAGCAAAGCAGAGAAACCGAACATCGTCTTTATTTTCACCGACGATCAAACCTATTCGTCTATAAATGCTTTGGGCAATGATGAAATTATAACTCCTTCTTTTGATAAATTAGTTCATGAAGGAACAACATTTACACACGCCTATAATATGGGGGCTTGGAATGGAGCTGTTTGTGCTGCTTCCAGGGCTATGATTGTTTCCGGTAGATTTGTTTGGAGGGCAAATGAATTTAGACAGAATTGGGTTGATAATGATTCAAGTAGCTTTCAGAAAAGTTGGCCTAAGCTTTTGGAGTCCCAAGGGTATAAAACTTACATGACAGGTAAATGGCATGTAGATGCACCTGCCGAAAGGTTATTTAATAAAGTAACTCATGTTCGTCCGGGAATGCCTGATGATACATGGGAACATTTTGAAATGGTTGCGAAGTTTGATTCTTTATCAAAAGTAAAGAACGCAAATTCTGAAGATATTATGCCGAATGGATATAATCGACCTAAAAGTGAAAATGATACCACATGGTCTCCTTTTGATAAGTCCAAAGGAGGTTTTTGGCAAGGCGGTAAGCATTGGAGTGAAGTTGTAAAAGATGATGCTATAAAATTTATAGATGAAGCAAAAAATGATGATAACCCATTTTTTATGTATTTGGCGTTTAATGCACCTCATGATCCTAGGCAAGCTCCAAAAGAGTTTGTAGATATGTACCCATTAGAGAATATTTCTACGCCTAAAAGTTTTTTACCAGAATATCCATTCAGAAATGATATCGCCAATGGTAACGATTTAAGAGATGAAGCTTTGGCTCCATTTCCTAGAACAGAGTATGCAATAAAAGTTCATAAACAAGAATACTATGCTAGTCTAACTCATTTAGATAAACAGATTGGTTTGATTATTGATGCTTTAAAAAAGTCAGGAGAACTAGATAACACCTATATATTTTTAACATCAGATCATGGATTAGCCATGGGAAGACACGGATTATTAGGAAAACAAACGTTATTTGACCACAGTATTCGTCCGCCTCTTATTATAATAGGACCTGATATTCCTAAAGATAAAAGAGTAAACTCTGATGTTTATTTGCAAGATGTTATGGCAACGTCATTAGAAATAGCTGGTATTGAAAAACCAGACTATGTTGAGTTTAATAGTTTTTTGGATATAGCAAAGGGACAAACAAATAAAAGTAATTACAAATCAATTTATGGAGCCTATTTGGACGTACAACGTATGATAAGGAAAGATGGTTTTAAATTATTGGTGTTTCCTAAAATTAATAAGGTTCTTTTATTTAATTTAGAGGAAGATCCGGAAGAAATGAATGACATTGCAAATGATCCATTACATAAAGAAAAAATAAAGGTGTTATTTGAAGATTTAATGACATTGCAAAAAGAAATGGACGATTCGGTCGATTTACAACCTATTTATGAATTATTATAAACATAATCAATCATAACTAATCAGAAGAGGTGACGTGGTTATTATAAGAAAAATACGTTAAAAGTGAGGTATTTATAAGCTCTAAATCCTCTTTTATTTATATTTGATAAACAAATTATTCAAGGCTAAGGCATTTGCTCTATAGGCTCAACTCAAATAAAAACATTGAAGTATTAAAAGATGCCAGTTCTTCACCTTTTTTCTTATGGATATAGAGGAGCTAATGGCATTATTAAAATTATAATGAAACATTCCATGACCATTAAAAACAATACGCTTTTAGTATTCTTATTAATCTCCTTTAGTTTTATAAATGCACAACAAAATGATTGGGAGAACCCTGTTGTAAATCAAATTAATAAATTACCAGCCAAATCGACTTTTTATTCATACGAAAATGTAGATTTAGCAAAAGCGGGGATTCGAGAAAATTCAAAATTATTCAAGTCCTTAAACGGTGACTGGAAATTTAAATGGGTAGCTAAACCAGCAGATGCTTTAAATAGATTTGAAGAAAGTGATTTTGATGCATCAAATTGGAACACTATAGATGTTCCTTCAAATTGGGAAATGAGAGGTTACGGAAGACCGATTTATACTAATTCAACATATCCATTTTTTAGTGATTTTCCTTATATAAATCACCATGATAATCCGGTAGGGCACTATATAAAAACATTTAATGTTGATGAGTCATGGGATGATAAAGATATCATTCTTCATTTTGGAGGTGTATCTTCAGCTTTCTATGTTTGGGTAAATGGAGCGTTTATTGGTTACAGTGAAGATACCCGATTACCGTCTGAGTTCGATATTACTAAACATATAAAAAAAGGAGATAATAAAATAGCTGTTAAAGTTTATAGATGGTCTGATGGAAGTTATTTAGAAGCTCAGGACCATTGGAGAATGAGTGGTATAGAGCGTGAAGTTTATTTGCAAGCTTTGCCAAAAGTAAGATTATCAGATTTTGCGATTCGCACAGACTTGGATCAAAACTATGAAAATGCGTTACTTCAGATAAGACCGGAATTTATAGCTAACATAGAAAACAAATATGTTGAAAAGGTAGGACATTTTGGAGGAGCACCTTTGCATACAACGGTTGATGATTGGACATTGACAACACAATTAATTGATGCAGCAGGTAACCATGTTGGAGATGAAAATATCATGGAACTTAAGAAGTATTTTGGTGAGTTTTATCCGCAACGTAATAATGTATATTTTGGTTTGATTGAAACAGAAATAAAATCTCCTAGAAAATGGTCTTCAGACGACCCGTATTTATATACGTTATTATTTACTCTAAAGAATAATAAAGGAGATGTGATTCAGAGTACAAGTACAAAAGTTGGATTTAGAGAAGTTAAAATAAATAAAAAAGGACAGTTTTTAGTAAACGGAAACCCGGTTAAAATGATAGGTGTGAATCGTCATGACCATAATATGATTAATGGAAAAACGGTTTCTCGTGCAGACATGGAAAAAGATGTGCAGCTGCTAAAACAATTTAATTTTAATGCCGTAAGAACATCTCATTATCCTAACGACCCCTATTTTTATGATTTATGTGATAAATACGGATTGTATGTTATGGATGAAGCGAATTTAGAGACTCATGGATTGAGAGGTCAGTTGTCTAATGTTCCAGAATGGGGGAGTGCTTATTTAGAAAGAGCTATTAGAATGGTAGAAAGGGATAAAAATCACCCAAGTATTGTTATGTGGTCTTTGGGTAATGAATCTGGAACCGGGCCTAACCACGCAGCTATGGCTGGGTGGATTAAAGATTTTGATCCAACAAGATATTTACATTACGAAGGCGCTCAAGGAAATCCCAATATCACGAAAAACAAAATATATAATGATCCAGAGAAAGCAGGTTTAATAGATCTTCCTTGGGTAGATGTTATTAGCCGAATGTACCCGCATCCTGAAGAATTACAAAATTTAATAGAAAAGAGTTCAACTGATGGTCGACCTGTTTTGATGTGTGAGTATGCACATGCTATGGGAAATTCAGTGGGCAACATGAAAACGTATTGGGATTTAATTTATAACAATGATAGGGCTCTGGGCGGATACATTTGGGATTGGATTGATCAGGGTATTTTACAAAAAGATGAAAACGGAAAAGAGTTTTTTGCTTACGGAGGTGATTTTGGTGATGAGCCTAATTCTGGTTCTTTTTGTTTAAACGGAATTTTAGCAGCAGATAGAACGCCAAAACCCGAAATTTATGAATGTAAGAAGGTAAATCAGCCCGTTGTTATTTCTGTATCTGATGCGTTAAAAGGAGGATTTAAAGTGCGTAATAGACACCATGCTGTAGATTTATCTAGATACGATTTAGAATGGACACTTACTGAAAATGGGATTGTGATTCAAAAAGGAATTATACCAACGTTAAAAACAAAACCTTATGAAACGGATATTATCAATATCGGTTTTAAAAAACCTAAATTAAAAATTGGTAGAGAATACTTTATCAATATTTTAGGTAAATTAAAAGAGAATACATTTTGGGAAAATAAAGGCTATGTAGTTTTTCAAGATCAATTTAAATTAAACTATAATGTTCCAGAAACTAAGGCTTTAACTAGTAATGCATCGCTTACGGTTAATGAAAGCGAAACTGCGATAACAATTAAAAATAAGTCCGTAGCACTTCAAATAAATAAATCTACAGGTTATATTAATTCATACAAGTCAAAAGGAGTAGATGTAGTTAAGTCACCATTAAAGTTAAACTTTTGGAGGGCCGAAACAGAAAATGATGAAGCTTATAGAGCTGCTTTAAAGTTATCGAAAGAACTTAAATGGATGAAAGCAGGAGATTTAATGAAAGTAAAAGATGTAGTAATAAATTCTGGTGAAAAAGGAAAAGTGATTGTTACTGTAAAAGGAAATATAGAAAGCCCAAAAACAGATGTTAATTTAGTTTATACCCTGTTGGGAAGCGGAGAAGTAAAGATTGATTACAACGTTGCTATAGATGAAAGCGCACCAAATGCAGCAAGAATAGGTATGACGTTCGATATATCTAATAGCTATGGAAAAAAGGTTACTTATTTTGGAAAAGGACCTCAAGCAAACTATCAAGATAGAAACTATGCAGCCGAGGTTGGGTTGTACTCAGCAAACGCAAAAACTATGAGTTATCATTATGCTTATCCACAAGAATATGGTAACCGTACCGGTACACGTTGGTTTAAAGTTTATAATGCTTCAGGTAATGGTGTATTAGTAAAGGGCGAAAACTTGTTAAACTTTAGTGTTGTTCCTCATAGTATTGAAAACCTTCAAGAAGCCAATCATATGAATGAATTAAAAGATAGAGAAGTCTTAACAGTCCATGTAGATTTAAAACAGATGGGTGTTGGAGGAAATGATACCTGGAGCTCAAGAGCACAATCACTGGAGCCTTATAGAATAAAACCAGGAACATACAAATACTCTTTTTATTTAGTTCCATTTGTTTCAAAAGTTAAAGTAGAGCGCATCAGGTTTTAACGCTTAAAAATAAAAATAGATGTTTTATTTTTTTTTGATCTACTTAACATGAGTTCGATATAAGTAATCACAATTATTACTTACAACCGACTAATATTCAGGGAAATGTCTCCTCGAGCGCAGTCCTGAGAGGTTCTTAAATGACTCCAAATTTCAATAGGTCTCGACTTTAGTTTATACTGAGCGCAGCCGAAGTACTCAACCTGACAATACATTAAATAGTTAAAAATCAAAATGTTACAAAAATATTACATCGAACTCACGTTACTTAGCATTAGTATCAGGTTGTGTACTATCTAAGCAAGTCGAAACACCAATTACATTGCCAAATAAAGAAACGATTTCTATTTCCTTTTCCCATGTAATTAGAAACACTATTCTTTAAAATATACTTAAATAACGTGAATCTTGGATAAGAAAATTTATGTCAGTTAGAGTGATTTTTGCAAAAAATCGTATCAAAAACCTGTCTGCGACAGGCAGGCAAATAAATTTTCGACAAAAAAAAGCTTCTCGATACATCCCGAAGCAAGTTCGGGACACTCGAAGTGATATCTTGAACTCTTAAACAAGATTTACGTTATTTTATTTAATAAAGTTACAATTTCAAAAAAACATTCTAAAAATTGTAACTTTTAGTTTAATCTATTCGATTGTTATCTTAAAGCAACTTTTCTGCTAATAGTGCCATTATCAGTAACAATTCTTGCCACATATACACTTACTGGTAATGTTGAAACATTTACAGCATTATCAGCACTAAGTAGTGTTTTAGATAAAACTTGTTTTCCAGTAAGGTCAAAAATTGTTAACTCACCTTTACCAGATGTAGGCAATGAAATTTTTAATTCTTTAGTTTGAGGATTGTTATACATTTTAAACCCTTTTTCAATTTCTTGCTCTAGACTTAATGTAGAAGTTGGTATTAAATCAATACCATTACATATCCATTTCGTACTAGATGCATCTTTGTAAAATCCAAATTCCGCTCGATTAATGGCACCAGACAAGTCAATTGTAAATACTTTAGTAACGTAAGTATCTGCGGGAACAACTATAGGAGTCATAAAAAAGTTATTTACAACTTCAGTTCCATCAAATACATTAGCTCCAATTTCTACATCTGTTTCATTGTAAAAATGTAACGTTACTTGATACTCTTCTGCTTCTGTGTTTTGACGGAAAAGGCAATAACCACCAGATCCTGCATGGTCACTTAGCAAATTATTAGCTGCGCTTGGAACGTCTTTTGTGAAAGATAGTTTATTATCCACGTCATTTTGTCTCCAACCGTTTGCATTTCCAGAACCATATACTCTATCTACAGGAATCTGCACATAACCTGTTTGTGCTGGTGAGTCAGATGTTCCGAAATCTATAAAATAAGATTCTGGTGTTTGCGCATTATTTGTAATTGTTAATAGCAGCATTGCTGCTATACTTAATAAAAATAGTTGTAATTTTTTTTTCATGTCTTTAAAATTTTATAGTTAAAAAATAATTTAAGTTGATTTTATGCTGAATAATTATACAAGTTTGTTTTCAATAAAATCGGATTACAATATCTGTTTATTTTAAGAATATAATGGTGGTTAAATGGTTCTATTAAGAGTGTTTTTTGTTCAGCACTGCTTTAAATCAGTCAATTGCATAAAAAAGCACCTTAATTTAATTAAGATGCTTTCATATCTATACTAAAATGTATAGCTTTTAATGTAAATCTTATAGTTATTAATGACCTATATGTTTTTTTCTTCGAATTCGGATCTAGATTCCAAGTATTCTCAAATACTTTACGATTTACAGTTTCATATCTTTCTAATGGTTTATGATCTGTTAACTCAAACTTATTTTATATCCTTAATGGGGGTTTTTAGTAAAATGAATTTATATTTTAAGAATTAATGAAACAAAGCTATTGTATATGATAAAAAAAGAGTCATACTATTTAGTCTTATATTTGGTATAGATACTGTTCAGTCTTAAATATCAACTAACTGATTAATTTAAGAAAATTTGCATTTTATAGTATTTGTTAAACGAACATAAAATGTTATTCCAAAAGTATAACTATAAGTAAATAATAGTAATATAATTTGTTTTCAAGGATTAAAATTGTATTATTGTATTTTGTATACAAAATACAATTTTATGATTCAACATGCAAGTATTAGTGAACCGATATACTTAAGACTTAAGGAGATGATTCTTAATGGAGAGCTCAAACAAGGTGAAAAAATAGTACAGGAAAAAATAGCAGAAAAGCTTGGTGTGAGTAGAACACCGTTAATGAAGGCGTTATTAGCATTAGAGAATGAATACCTAGTAGAGAGTATACCAAGAAGAGGTATGTACATACGCTCATGGGATAAAAAAGAGATTATCGATATCTATATATGCAGGGAAGCAATTGAGGGAATGGCTGCACGTTTACTAGCCCAATCAAAAGATGAGGACGTTATAAAACAACTTAGAGGTTGTTTTAGTCCTTTTTTAAATAATAAAGAGATTGACCTTGATGCATATACAGAAGCAGATGAAGTATTTCATTCATTGCTAATTAAACTTACTGGAAATGCGCCATTGGATAAAATATATTTTTTTGGAAACATCCATGAAAAAGTGATTGGTCATGGGTTAATAAGACCGCCAGAAGAAACATTGGATGAACACTTTAAAATTATTAAGGCTATAGAAAAAGGTGATGCCGATGGAGCCGAACAATTTGCCAGAGAACATATTAAAAAATCTAGAGAATTATTATTTGATCAATAAAAATTAAAAAAAGTGAAAAATTACAATATTGCAGTAGTACCAGGAGATGGTATAGGAAATGAAATAGTACCAGAAGGGTATAGAGTTTTGGAGGCAGTAGCAAAGAAACATAATTTTAATATTGCTTCGGAAATATTTGATTGGGGAGCAGGTTATTATTTAAAACATGGAACGTTTTTGCCAGAAGATGGCTTAAACACACTTAAAGCGTTCGATGCTGTTTATTTTGGATCTGTTGGTTTGCCAGAAGTTGACGACACCCTTCCTGCTAAAGATTATACATTTAAAGTACGTACACATTTTGACCAGTATGTAAATTACAGGCCGGTAAGAACATATGCTGGAGTACAACGCCCATTAAGAACAGAAAAGCATATAGATTTTGTAATCGTTAGAGAAAATACAGAAGGCGAATTTGTGCAGGTAGGTAGTCAATACCTTCCGGATTCTGAAAATGGTATGGGAGTAGATACCAGTATTTTTACAAGAAAAGGTACTGAGCGTATAGCGCATTATGCGTTTAAATTGGCCAGAAAGCGGAGAAATAAAGTAACTCACATAACAAAATCCAATACACTAATTAATAGTTTGTCATATTGGGACCGCGTTATAAAAGAGGTGGCAGCTCAATATCCGGATGTGGAACATGACCAGATGTATATTGATAATTCTACAGCAAGTTTTGTTTTAAAACCAGAAATATTTGATGTGGTACTAACTACCAACCTTTTTGGAGATATCTTAAGTGATCTTGGTGGAGCTGTTATGGGGAGTTTAGGTCTTGGTGGTAGTGGTAACATTAATCCAGAAAAAGATTTTCCGTCTATGTTTGAACCTATTCATGGCTCGGCACCTGATATTGCTGGTGAGAATGTAGCAAACCCCTATGGACAAATATGGTCTGCAGCAATTATGTTAGAGCATTTAGGAGAAGTCGAAGCAGCCAATAATATCATGCAAGCCATAGATAAAAGTACTTCAGAAGGCGTACTTACTAGAGACTTGGGAGGAGAAGCAAGTACTACGGATGTAGCAGATGCTGTAATTAAAAACTTATAAAAGAATGCACCCTATTGTTGATCTTACATTAACGTATACCAATGGTTTTACTGGGTTTTCAAAAGAAATAAGTAAAACTATTGGTGCAGATGGATGGAATGCTAGTACACTAACATTTTATTCACATTGCGGTACTCATATGGATGCTCCCATTCATTTTAATGTAAGTAATCAAACTATAGACCACATTCCGGTAACAGACTTTGTTGGAAGAGCTTGGGTTGTTGATGTAAGGCATATAGGTTCTAAAGGCTTAATAAATCCTGAGCATATTCCTCAGAAAATAAAAGATGAATTTGTGGCTGGTGATAGTCTTATTTTTTGGACAGATTGGTCTCAATATGCAAATACTCCGAAATACAGAGACGAGTTGCCTAGAATAAGTGAAGATCTTGCCTTGTGGTGTGTTAATAAAAAGGTGAAAATGATTGGTGTGGAGCCGCCTTCAGTAGCAGATGTGAATAATTTAAATGAGGTTACTAAAATTCATCAAATCTTATTACAGGGAGTAGTCATTATAGAAGGGCTTACTAATATAGAGGCCTTACAAACCAATTGTGTTGAGTTGATAGCCTTACCTTTAAAAATAGGAGATGGTGATGGTGCTCCAGCACGAGTGATAGCCATTGAGAAATATTTATGAGTTTTTCATTATCGCACATATCAAAACAGCTACCATTAGAAGATACTTCTAATTACAGACGTTTAAATAAAGTTCTTTTTAAAGAATTGAATAGAACGTGTATAGTTATTGATGATGACCCAACAGGAAATCAAACAGTGTATGATATACCACTTTTAACACCGTGGGATTTGGAAACTTTGATTGATGAATTTAAAAAAGAAACCCCGGTATTCTTTTTACTAACAAATTCAAGAAGTTTATCGCAAAAAAAATCGTCTGAGGTTTATCAAGAAATTTCAAAAAACATTTTAGAAGCATCAAAGCTTATTAATAGGCCATTTACCGTTATTAGTAGAAGTGACTCTACATTGAGAGGTCATTTTTCGGAAATTGATGTCATAAAAAATACTTTGAATTTTAATGATGCGATTACCGTTTTTCTTCCTGTGATGTTTGAAGGGAATCGTGTCACGGTAAACGATATACATTATATTTCTGATGGAGATCATCTAATTCCGGTTAATGACACACCGTTTTCTCAAGACCATACCTTTGCATACTCTAAAGCAAACTTAAAAGAATGGATTGAAGAGAAAACCTCTGGAAAAGTAAATGCTTCAGATGTTTTTTCATTACCAATAGAAACCGTTAGAAGTAAAAACACAGAATGGCTTAGTGAGCAAATCAAGGCTTTAAAACCTGGAACCTTTTGTATATCAAATGCATTAAATTATTATGATCTAGATAAAATAACACAAGCTTTATTATTAGCTGAAAAATGGGGTAAAAGAATCGTATATCGTACTTCAAGTTCGTTTGTACCTTCTTATATAGGATTAGAGCCAAAACCATTATTAACTTCAGAAAAAATTATTAATTCAGATAGTCAAACAGGAGGTTTAACCATAGTAGGGTCTTATGTCCCTAAATCCTCTGAACAACTAAATTATACTTTAAATTATTACAATAAAAATAACATTATTGAAATCAATGTTGAAACCATATTAAAAGAAGATGCCGATTTGTATTTAGCATCTATTATTACAAAAATAGATGAAAGTATAGCTAGAGGGAATGATGTTATTGTTTATACAAGTAGAAAATTAATTACAGGAAAAAATGCTGATTCCAACATAGATATTGCGTCCAAAGTATCTGATGCTTTAGTTACTTTGGTTAAAGGTATTGGTGTATGCCCAAAATATATATTAGCCAAAGGAGGTATTACGTCACATGATTTGGCATTAAAAGGCTTAGGAATGAGACGCTCAAAGGTTTTAGGTCAAATAGAACCAGGAGTTCCCGTTTGGCAAATGGGCAAAGAAACAAAATTTCCAAAATTACTATATATCGTATTCCCTGGTAATGTAGGTCATAAGAAATCACTTTTAACAATAACTCAAAAACTATCTTGATATGAGCAAGTCAATACCATCCAAAAGATATGGATTTTTCGCAGGTTCTTTTTTAATTACCCTGTTATTGTATATAGATCGTGTCTGTATTTCATCAGCCAAAGATTCTATTAGTGGGGATTTAAATCTTACCGATATCCAAATGGGATGGGTTTTAAGTGCTTTTGCACTAGGATATGCTTTGTTTCAAGTACCAGGAGGTGCATTAGGCGATAAATACGGGGTGCGTCGGGTTATGACATCCATTATGGTATTGTGGTCTATATTTACAGCGTTAACCGGAGCAGCTTGGAACTATATCTCGATCCTTGCATTTAGATTTATTTTTGGAGCAGGAGAAGCAGGTGCATTTCCTAATATTTCAAGAGCTGCATTTTCATGGGTGCCATTAAAAGAGCGCGGTATTTTTCAAGGAATAAACTTTTCAGGATCAAGATTAGGAGCTGCTTTTGCACTGCCCTTGGTTGCTTATTTGATAGATGCCTGGGGATGGCGAGCTATTTTTTATTTTTTCGGAGCTGTAGGGATTATTTGTTCGGTAGTATTCTATGTTTTATTTAGAAATAAACCAGAAGAACATAAAGCAATATCAGATGAGGAGAAAGCATATATTGTAGAAAATCGACAACAAGAAGACAAAACAACAAAAAGAATACTACCATTAAGTCGTATTTTAGGCTCTAAAAATGTGATTCTGGCAATGGTTCAATATGTAGGAAGTAATTTTATTTTCTTTTTTATGCTAACCTGGTTGTTTCCTTATATCAAAGCAAAATATAACCTAAACCTTGTTACTACTGGATTTTATGCCATGTTACCTTTACTCGCTGGTGCAGTAGGTAATTGGGTTTCTGGTTATACTGTTGATGCTATTTATAAAAAGGGGAAATGGAAATTATCCAGACAAATACCAGCTATAATTGGTTTTTCTTTAGTTGTTATAGGAATTCTTACAAGTTTATATATGAAAACTGCCTTAGGTGCCGTTTTATGTTTATCGGTTGCCATTTTTGGAGCTGATATGACATTGAGCCCCTCTTGGTCGTTTTGCATGGACATTGGAAAAGAAAATTCCGGAAAAGTTTCTGGAATGATGAATATGGCTGGTAACCTAGGATCTTTTTCTACGGCATTGGCATTTCCTTATTTAATGGCTTGGACAGGCTCTAACGAGCCATTCTTCTTTATCGCTGCATTTTTAGGAGTGATAGCTATCGTTTGTTGGTTATTTATGGATTCTGCTAAAGAAATACGTTATGAAAAATAAATTAAAAGGTGTTGCCATTGGCGCGGGATATTTTAGTAAGTTTCAATATGAAGCTTGGACCCGTATTCCTGAGGTTGAAATGGTGGCACTTTGTAATTCTAATTTAGAAAGAGCAGTAGGTATTATGAACGCCTACGGCATTAAAAAACATTATGCCGATTATAAAGAAATGATCATAAAAGAAACCCCTGATTTTATAGACATTATTACACCACCAGAGACACATCTTGAAATGTGTAAGTTTGCTGCAGATCATGGAGTGCATATTATTTGTCAAAAACCACTTGCCCCAACTTTTGCTGAGGCTAAGGAAATAGTAGATTATGCACAAAAAAAGGGAGTGCACTTTGTGGTTCATGAAAATTTTAGATATCAACCATGGCACAGAGAAATAAAAAAAATCATTGATCACGGGGAGATAGGAGATCTATTCAGCTTGAATTTTAGATCACGTATGGGAGACGGATGGGGAGAAGATGCCTATTTATCAAGGCAACCTTATTTTAGAGATTATGAGAGGTTGCTTATCTATGAAACTGGAGTGCATTTTATAGATACTTTTCGATATCATGTTGGAGAGATTGAAAGTGTTTATACGATACTTAAACGGTTGAATCCGGTTATAAAAGGAGAAGATTTAGGGTTGATGATTCTTAATTTTAAAAATAATGCACATGCCATTTGGGATGCAAATAGATATAATGAGAGTCATTTTAAAAATGCAAGATATACTTTTGGGGAGTATTTAATTGATGCTTCTAAGGGTAGTGTTAGACTATATTCCGATGGAAAAATCACCATTCAAAAATTAGGAGAAGCAGAGAAAAATCATCCATACGTACATAACAATATAGGTTTTGCTGGTGATTGTTGTTATATTTTTCAAAGAGATTTTGTAGATAGTTTTCTTTCAACAGGTGTTTTTGAAACGAGTGGTGTAGATTATTTAAAAACATTAAAAGCGCAAGATGCAGTGTATGAATCGGCTAAAATAAATAAACCCGTATTTGTTTAAACCTGCATAATTTTAATAATAAGTAATGCAATCAAGCATACATTAAATTCATTATAAAATGAAAAGAATATTTGTTTTAGTAGGTTTATCATTTTTATTTTTTAAACCTGTTTTTTCGCAAGAATCGAAGGTGTCCATTGAAGGCGAATTGAAAAAATGGCATAAAGTGACACTTAATTTTACAGGTAAAGAATTGGCTGAATATGGTGCAGAAAACCCATTTTTAGATTACCGTTTAAATGTCATGTTTAAAAATAAGAATAAGACCTACGTGGTTCCTGGGTTTTATGCCGCCGATGGTGACGCTGGTGAGACAAGTGCAGACAAAGGTAATGTATGGCAAGTAAGGTTTACACCAGATGCCATAGGGAAATGGACGTATCATGTGTCCTTTAGAAAAGGAAAAGCTATTGCGGTAAGTGACGATCCTAAAGCAGGAAAAGCAGTTCAATTTGATAATATAAGCGGTGATTTTTCAATCGAAGAATCAGATAAATCTGGTCGCGATTTTAGAGGTAAAGGCCGTTTAGTTTATACTGATACGGGATATCTTCAATTTCAAGAGACAAAAGATTATTTCCTTAAAGGAGGCACCGATAGCCCCGAAAGTTTTTTAGCATATTATGAATTTGATCAAACGCCAGCATCCCATAAATATGAGCCACATGCTAAAGACTGGAAAGTTGGTGATCCAACCTGGAAAAATGGAAAAGGTAAAAACATAATAGGAGCCTTGAATTATTTGAGTTCAAAAGATATGAATGCTGTTTACTTTCTTACCATGAACGTTCAGGGAGATGGTAAAGATGTTTGGCCATGGAATGATATTAACGAGCGCTATAGGTTTGATTGTAGTAAATTAGATCAATGGGAGGTTATTTTCGATTATATGGATGCCTTAGGTTTAATGCTTCATATTGTAACTCAGGAAACAGAAAATGAATTGTTATTGGACATAGGACAATTAGGTGTGCAACGAAAACTTTACTATAGAGAACTTATTGCACGCTTTTCTCATCATTTAGGAATAACTTGGAATTTAGGGGAAGAAAATGGACCATTGCACTGGACACCTAAAGGACAAGACGATAAAGATAGAAAAGCTATGGCAAAGTATATAAAAACTCATGATCCATATAAAAATATAGTTGTTTTACATTCTCATGCTAATAGTGATGCGCAAGATTTATTTCTTGAACCATTATTAGGCTATGCCTATTTAGATGGGCCATCTATGCAAACACATGATCCGAAAGATGTGCATGACCGAACTATTAAGTTTGTAGATGCTTCTAAAAAAACGGAAAGACGGTGGATTGTTTGTCAGGATGAAATAGGGCCAGCACATACTGGAGCAAAACCAGATGCAGATGATCCTGAGCATAACGAGATAAGAGCCCAGGTTTTATGGGGTAATTTAATGGCTGGTGGAGCAGGAGTTGAATGGTATTTTGGATATAAATATGCTCATAACGATTTAAAATGTGAAGACTGGCGCTCAAGAGATCTCCTATGGGATCAAACAAAACATGCTTTAGACTTTTTTCAAAAGCACGTGCCCTTTACGAAAATGCATGCCGCTGATAATCTTACCGATAATCCTAATGATTATGTGTTTGCAGAAAATGGGAGTACTTATGTTGTTTACTTGCCAACAGTTACCGATACAAAAATCGATTTATACAGCTTTAATTCTAAATTCAATGTAAAATGGTATAACCCAAGAACTGGAGGGAGCTTGCAAAAAGGAAGTGTAAAAACAATAAAAGGAGGTGGAGTTGTTTCTATTGGATTGCCACCAAGTAAAGATAAAGATTGGGTAGCCTTAATCACAGTAAAAAAAAAATAGCGTCTACTACAAAGCACGATGAAGACACTGTTATAACTTTGAAAGCATTATCCGATTTTGAAATTAATAAAGCTAACGAGGCCGTATATTATGTAGATCAAGGCAATAGCGTATTATCAATAGATGCATCTAACAAATCATTAAGAAACAAGTTTGCAGGAGCAAGAACCATATTTAAAGGAAAAAGTGGCCTTTATAAAGCCGTTCTGACTGCAATGGCAGAAAATGACGGTGAATCTGTTTACAAAATAAAAATAAATGGAAAAGAAGTAAGCACATTGGAAAACCCTTCTACAAAATCTTCTTTTTCAACAGTAAAGCATAAGTTAGATTTATATCTTCATAAAAATGATATTATAGAAATATTATCTAAAGCAGTAACTAATGGCAAAATACCAGAAAATGATGAAACAGCATGGTCTAGGGGTAGGTGGAGTTCTTTAATATTAAAGCCCGTTGGCCTAGAAGTAACTAATAAGCTTAAAGAAGTAAAGCCATTTCTGGAAAAAGATGGTTTTTTACAGGTCGAAGCAGAGAATTTCCACGATAAGACTAATAATGAGGTAAAGCGTGAGTGGTATATTAGATCTAACAATGATGATATTCCTTTTTCTGGAGATACTATAGAGAATCATTCAACAACAGCTAGTAAGGGGGCTTATATTGAAGCATTACCGGATACTAGAGTAACGCATGATGATGCACTCATAACTGGAGAAAATTTCTTTCCAGTTCCAGGCACAGGAGGGATTGTTTCTTATAAAGTTAAAATTACAAACCCAGGAATATATTATGTTTGGGCATTAGCTTATTCTACAGGTACAGAAGATAATGGTTTACACGTAGGTATCAATGGCGAATGGCCAGAAAGTGGAGCCCGTATTCAATGGTGTGAAGGTAAAGACAGATGGACTTGGTCTTCAGCACAACGTGTTCCGGAAAATCATTGTGGTATCCCGCAAACTATAACTCTTAATTTTGAAAAAGCAGGAAATTATGTTGTTTCATTCTCAATGCGTGAAGATGGTTTTGAGTTTGATAAATGGATACTGACCAAAGATAAAAGCTTTATACCTAAATAAATAGTTAGGAATACCGCTTTAATTAAGTACGCTAAATACTATCAATCATATCTAAAAAGGCTCAAACACAAAATGTAGTTGAGCCTTTTATTTATTTCTACAGAAATAAAAAGGGATTAATTAATTGAAACAATACGTTTAATTATTTTGACTTGTTTGAAGTTGTCGAATTTGCAATTCAATTTTTAAAAATCTTTCTTAGGTGAAATTTTGGTGTGATTAGCTTGTCTAGATGGATATACGTTATAAGTAACATTTATAGATTTTGATAATTAGGAAATAATTTAGAAGCTAAAATAAGAACGTGTTAAAAGCTAAGTTGCAAAATAGATGAGGTCGAAATAATGTAATGTGATATTTGCTAGAACAACTTCAAAACGTATTGAATTCAAAAGGAATGCAGGAAGCCATTTTAGGAAACCTTTACCATGAAAGCCAAGAAGTGAGATATTATTTGTTTGGGTTTAAGCTAAACCCAAACAAATAATCTGTATCTAAAATTAGAGAAAAATGTCTTTCGCTATTTATTTTAAGTGTATTCCTAAACGCTCCTGCACCATCTAATATAATCGTTTTATTTTTCTAATAATTCTTCCAATAAATCAAAGGCTTCTTCTCCACTACCTAAAAATCGTTTTACAATATTTCCTTTTGGGTCAATTATAAGCTTTGTTGGAAAGCCTTGTACGTTAAATCTATTTACAAAATTATCAGAGGTGTTCTTTTTGTCGCTCAATATCTGTTGCCAATCATAATTGTGCTCGTCAATAAATTTTTGAACGTTTTCTTTGGTATCACCAGAATTCACACCTAATACAACTAATTTATCTTTATATTTTTCTTTAAAGGCTTTTACTTCTGGCATTTCTTTTACACAAGGGCCACACCAAATACCCCAAAAATCTATAAGTACATATTTGCCTCTTAGTGAATTGATATTGAATTCACTGCCATCTAGTGTTGCAGTTGTTTTAATTGAAGGTACAGGAAACCCTTCTTTGGTATTTTTAATACCAGAGACTCTAGTGGCTATGATTTTATAGTCTTCGAATTCTGATAAATCATTTGATGATAGCCCATTAAACAACTCTTCAGCTTGTGTTTCATCAATTTGTCTTCTTAATAACAAATCATTTAGATACCATGTGGCACCTAATGATTTTGGGTTGTTTTTAATATGGGAAATTAATTCGTTTATGTTCTTTTTAGCTATAGCTTCTGATTTTTCTTTATTATCAAGAATTACTATCGAATCGGTTTCACTGGTGTTTGCTATTGCCAAATTTCCTACTGTATTGTAGTTTGGAAATGCTAGTTTGTTAATAGCAGCTAAAGCATCGTTAAATTTATCACCTTCAGGATAAGCATTCATGAAATCTGTAGCTTCTCCAGATACCTTAATATCTGCCCCTGGAAACGCATAAAACATAAGATAAGAACATTTTACAGGAAAAAAACCTCTACCATTAGCAGGAACCTTAAATAGTTTTTTATCTGGACCTTGAGAACTTGGAGAGGCTCTAATGAGCGTCAATTTTGAAATAGTATCCGAAAATTGAATTTTACCATTTATAACCTTTATGGTATCTGGGAGTGTTCCTTTTTTGTATTCTTTATCAGGGTGTTTGAAAAATAAATGACCTTCAAGCCCTTTGATCTCTCCACTTAAGGTAAATTGGTTGGGATGTGTTTCTTTTGTTTCATTTTTACAAGACACTAAAACTAGTGAAGTAAGTAAAAAAATTATAGCATATTTTAATGATTTTTTCATAACAATTTCTTTTTAAAAGCCGATGTGGCTTTTAATTTAACTATCTAGTATTTGTTGGGTTTCTTAAAAAGAAAGGATATATATTAAACGCCCTAATTTCATGAATTAGGACGTTTTAAGTAATTAATAATCTGGGTTTTGGTCTATAATGTCACCATTTAAATCTATAGAGTTTAATGGTATAGGTAGTATAAATTTATTAGGATCTGTAGCAGTTGCTTTAACATCGGATACTTGGAATCCGGTTTCAAAACCATCCGCATAATCGTAACGAATTAAATCAAACCATGTCTCACCATATTCTGTTGCTAACTCCATGGCTTTTTCAATTCTTACAGCTTCCAAAAATTGATTTAATGAAATTGATGCTGGATATGTTTCAAAACCGTCTCCTCCTGTTGTAGTAGCTCCAGATCTAACTCGAATAGCATTTAAGGCATTTAAAGCACCAGAGCTTACTGAATTTGTCGCTCTAGCATCAGATTCAGCGTAAATAAGATACATTTCAGCCATTCTTAAATAATATATAAAATCAAACCTTTGACCTAAAAATAGATTAGCATATTTACCATTTTTTCCTAAGAATCCGTTTACAGTAGAAATTCTAACACCATCGTATCTAATATCTTGTCCGTTTACGGAAATACTACCGTTAGTAGCCATATCTATATACTGACTATTTAATTTAAAAAAGAACCCCCAAAAAAGGTTTAAATCAGAAGATTCAGAGGCATCTTGATAGATATCTAAAATAGCTTCAGAATTATCCAGAGTAGCAATACTACTATGATTGAATAGTTCATTAAATGTGGATGTAAGCGCAAAGTTACTTCCCGAATTAGTTATAACATCATTGGCTAATGCTGCAGCTTCAGCATAATCTCCTTTATACAATAATACTTTTGCTTTTAGAGCCTTTCCTAAGGTCTTGCTTACAAAATATTTAGCTCTTAAATCTGGAGCATCACTAATAACATCATCTAAATCTGTAATTATAGCCTCATAGGTTTGGGCTACAGACTTTCTAGGAAACGCTTCATTTGATTTTGCTGGAGATAGACGAACATCTATACCATAAGTAGAGTTTATGTCATAAAATTGTCCCCATAGGCGTAATAAATCAAAATGAGCCATAGCTCTTAACGCCTTTGCTTCGGCAACAATTTCTAAGCGTCTTCCTGGTTGGAAACCATCATCAGATAACTCTGAAACTTTTTCAATAATCCAATTAGCTCTATTTATTTGTTGATAAAAGCTAGAGTATAAAGTTAGTAGGATACCACCTTCAACTAATGGGGAATTATTGCTAAAACCTAAGTTTTCTACTGGTGCAGTAGCATCAGAATTATTTGCGGCAGTAAAACTCATCATGGAAGGAATTAAAGGAGAGTAAACACGTCCACTTAAAAATCCTTGTGATTGCGTTGCAGAATAAGCTCCAGTCAAAGCTAATTCAGCAGATGCAGCATCTCTTATTGCAGTTTCGGCAGCTAGCCTAAACTTAGGCTCAAAATCATCTATATCATTTGCTAATTCGCAAGAGGTTAAGCATAATGTGATAACACTAAGAATGCTTGTACAAATTTTTATATTTAAAGTTTTCATAGTTTATTTTTTTAAAAGCTTACGTTTAATCCTAATGTGAATGTTCTAAGTATTGGATACGAATTTCCTCGGTCGTCGGTTAAACCAGTAGTAAAATTACTTCTGTTTACACTCTCTGGATCTAGACCAGGATAGTCTGTAATAGTGAATAGGTTATTACCCGTTAATGTTAGGCTTAAATTTGATAGGCCTAATCGATTAATAAGCGTTTCGTTAAAGCTGTAACCAATTGAAGCAGAGCGTAACCTTATATACGAACCATCAACAATAGCAGAAGAAATTGCTGGGATTTGTGAGCCATTTTCTCTATTTCTGAAACGGGCATAAGCAGCATTAGTGTTTTCAGGAGTCCAAAAAAGATTGTCTAAAAACACAGGGCTGTTAGTTTGAAAAGATCTTCCGGTAATATCATATTGTAAAGGTTCTTGCCAATACCTTTCATTACCTTGAACATATTGAAAATTGAAAGAAGCATTCCAGTTTTTAAAGCTAAATTCATTATTCCACCCTCCAA
The DNA here is from genome assembly GCF_030540775.2 of Flavivirga abyssicola. Taxonomy (GTDB): domain Bacteria; phylum Bacteroidota; class Bacteroidia; order Flavobacteriales; family Flavobacteriaceae; genus Flavivirga; species Flavivirga abyssicola. The sequence continues at coordinate 2,934,178 of NZ_CP141266.1, forward strand.
AATAGTCTGGATTGATATCGCCTATAACTTTTCGGTCTTGCTCTATTCCAACTCCAATATCACCACTTCCATCTACATCTTCAAAAATAAAATCACCTATTTGATTTAAGCGTGTATCATAAACACCATTTGGTGCATTAGCATTTAAATCGTCTATTTGCTGTTGCGTTTCAGCTATACCTATAACATTTAAACCTCGAATGGAACCAATAGGGTAGCCTTCTATTATTCCTGGAGATAATCCATCATTAAGCGCATCAACATTGTTTTTAATAAATGATATATTGAAAGAAGAGTTCCATCTAAAGTCTTTACTTTGAATAATATCTCCGCCTATGGTGATTTCCCAACCTTTGTTAGATACATCTGCAATGTTAGTATTTACAGTTGAAAAACCTGTTTCTGGTGTTGATTGACCTAAAACGATTAAATCTGAGGTGAGTTTTTCAAAATAAATAACTTCAGCATTTAAACGGTTCTTGAATAGACCAAACTCTATTCCTAAATCTAATTGGTCTGTTTCTTCCCATCTTATATCTGGAGCTGGTAAAGCCAAAGGAGCAATACCATTAACACCGGCATAATCTGAGCCTCCAAAAGTAAGTGGGTTTAAATATGACGCAAAAGCAAAGGCTGGTAAATTATCAGCACCAGTACGTCCTAAACTCGCACGTAGTTTCAATTGACTTATAACCCTATTATTTTTTAAGAACTTTTCGTTATGTACATTCCAAGCAACAGCAGCAGAAGGAAAGAAGCCATATTGGTTGTTTTCACCAAACTTAATTGAACCATCTCGTCTTGCTGTAAAGGTTAGTAAATATTTGTCATCATAATTGTAATTTACACGGCCAAAAATAGAGTTTAATGCATTTTGAATGTTATTGCTATTAAGATCTAATACATCACCTGCAGATTTAATATCAGTTAAAATATCATCATCTGGGAACCCGTAATACCTTTGGAATTCAAGATCTAAATTAGATTGATCCCAAGAAAGACCTGCAACAACATCTAGTGTATGCTTTTTTGCAAAGGTTTTGTTGTAGCTTAACGTATTTGTAAATACTGAATTCCAAGAATCAGTTCTGTTTATGGATAAGTTGGCACTTTGGTCGGTTTGTCCTTCTCCTTCGGCATATCTAATAGCAGCTCTAGTAAATGAAGGTTGAAAATTACTTGTTTTATCGTTATTTACACCTATGCTTATTACAGACTTAAACTTTAAGCCTTCAATTATTTCATATTCGCCATAGGCACTTGCTAAAAGGTTTTGAGATCTTGCTGTAATTACATTTTTAGCTTCATCATATAGTGGGTTTAAAAAGAATGTTGACGTATCAAAACTACCTCCAACAACTCTAAAATTTCCTGTAGGATTACCTATGTCATCTAAAACGCCTAAATCTGGTCTATAGGTAATACCTCTAGTTAGTGAGGAGATAGCATTTCTCTCGTTTCTAGTATTATTATAGCTAATATTAACTCCTACTTTTATTTTGTTATTTATTTGAGTGTCTATATTAGAATTTAAAGAATATCTTTTTAGCTTGTGACCAATAATAACACCTTCTTGATTTGATGTGCTTGCAGAGAATAAATAATTAGTAGTCTTACTACCTCCAGATATTCCGATATTATGTTGTATCCAAAAAGCATCTTTATTTCTTAGTAAACTTTGCCAATCTGTGTCTTCAGTTCCAAAATAGTTGTCAGGGTTATTAAGAATAGTATTAATAGGTTCATCACTAGCTAATGAAGGGTCTAAAGCCACTGCAGCATTAGTATTTTCTATTATACGCGTTCTAAATTGACTTGCGTTTTGAGCTTCTCTTAACTCTGTTGGGTTTTGAATGGTACTATTTACAGAATAGGTAATTCTAGCCTTTTCATTTAAACGTCCTTTTTTAGTGGTTATTAAAATAACACCGTTGGCAGCTCTAGAACCGTAAATTGCCGCAGAAGAGGCGTCTTTTAATACATCAATACGTTCAATATTAGAAGGGTTAATTGCTAATAAAGGGTTTTCTCTAGGCGCATTAGTGCCAAAATCATTGCCAGCAATTTGAGGATTAATTGTAATAGGAATCCCATCTACAACATACAAAGGTTGGTTGTCGCCACCTAATTGGCTCAAACCACGAATGTGTACAAAACCTTCATCACCTAAACCACCACCACTGGCTCCAACAAGTACTCCCGATATTTTTCCAATAAGTGTTTGTTCTACAGATTGTGTTTGGATTTGGGCTATATCTTTACTATCCACTGAGCCAACAGAACCTGTTAAATCTTTCTTTTTGGTGGTTCCATAACCAACAACTATAACTTCTTCTAGGTTACTAATTTCTTCCTCCAAGGTGAAATTTGCAACTGTTCTGCCGTTTAATTGTTCTTTTATGTTTTTAAAACCATACATTCTAACAAATATGAATGGATTATCGTTACTCCCTGATTTATAAGTTAATTTGTACGATCCATCAAAATCTGTTGCTACACCTGTTCTGAAGAGGCTTTTTTCATCTTCGTTTCCTATAGCGACTAATGCACCAGGTAGAGGCACTCCATTTTTATCAGTTACAATACCTGTAACTGTTTTTTCCTGTTGCACTACTTTAACTTGTTTAATGATAACAGTATTGTTTTTTGAAATATCAATTTTAAACTTCCCAGAAGACAGACTTTGCTCTAATAGTGTATTAGCGTTTATAATCCCTTTTTTAAGTAGAACCTTTGGAAAGTTTTTAAACATGTTCACTTGATAAATAAAGGTGTAATCTGTTTGACTCATAATCAGGTCAAAAACTTCATCGACAGTTACTTCTTGGCTTTTATCAATTTTAATTTTAGCGTTCTGAGACAAAATTGTATTAGGTGTGGCACTAAAAACGCTAAAGCACAATAAGAATATGAAAGTTCTCATAATTGTTAATAGTAGTTTTTTTCTGGTGAAGAAGAAAACCTTGGTTAGTTTTAATTCCATAAATTTGTATGTTATTAGTTAGTTAAAACTTTTAATTAATTAGTAATTTAAATAGGAGGGATGAAGCCTTATACTTTGGACGGTCTAAGCTTTGTTCCTCTTTTCTTTAATTTTTTAGTGTAATTGTAGTATTGTTTATGTCATAGGCATTTATAAAGTTTGTATTTTTAATTAGTATTAAGATTTCTTCTATATTTTGGTTTTTACTTAGAACACCTTTAAATTCAATTTGTTCTAATGATTTATCTTCAAAAACGAAATCGACATCATACCATCTTGATAAAACTTTTGAGATATCTTTTAAGTTTTTGTTCTTGAAACTAAATAGCCCTCTCTTCCAAGCAATTTCCGAATAAGTATCTACTTGAATAATTTCAACTTTTTTGGTGTTAGTATTTAATATGGATTGTTGGCCTGGATTTAAGAAATTTTTATGTTGATTGTTTGCTACAGTTACTTTTCCTTCAATTAATGTGGTATAGATGTAGGTTTCATCTTTATATGCTTTTATATTGAACTCTGTACCTAAAACTTCAACTTCTTGCCCTTGGTTAAGCACTTTAAAACGATCACCATTATGGTTTTCACTTGGTGATACATCAAAATACGCTTCTCCATATACTAATTCTACTGCTCTAGTTTCACCTTTAATAAAATTTACAGGATATTTTAGTTGAGATTCGGAGTTTAACCAAATTTGAGTACCATCGGCTAGTTTTATAAAATATTCACCACCTCTGGGTATCGTTAAGTAATTATAAGCAATTTCAGGTTTTGTGTTATTCGTATTTTTATAAACGATTTCTTTTCCATTACTAATAACATTTTCTGAAATATAATCGTTTCCTTTCTCTAGTTCAATAGAAGTTCCATTTTCCAGAGTTAAAACAGCTTTATTGGTGCCTATTTTTATATTGTTATTTATGACGACTTTAGAGTCCGTTACACGATCTTTATTTTTTATGAAAAAATAACCTGCGGATAAAAATAGGAAGACTGCAGCTGCGTATTTAAATATACTTTTTCTATAGAAAGAAATAGTTTTGCTATCATCATTTTCAATTTGAGTTAGAACCTTATTGTAGGCGTCATCAATATTATTTTTTAGCGTAGCTAAATTCAAATCATGGTAATCTGAAATGTAAGCTTCCAATTTAGATTGGTTTTTAGGATTACCTAACCAATCTTTAAGTTCCACTAGCTCTTTTTCTGTAATGGTATTAGTTAATAATTTTGTAATATGAGATTTCATAATTTTTTACGAATATTCTTGAGGTTCTCTTATTTTAGTGTGCTTCTTTCATAGTATTGCTCTAAAATTTAAAAAAACCCCTAAAAAATTTTAAATTTTTTTTAACCTTTGGATAAAATTTTATCTGTATGAATGAAATTGATGCTGTTAAAGCATTCAAAAATGGCGATAAAAAAGCGTTCAAATATTTGTTTGAGCTTTATTATGATAGATTGGTAGCATATATTGTTACCTATACTCATGATAAGATGAGTTCTGAAGATATTGTGCAGCAGGCATTTGTGAATTTATGGAAGGATAGAGGTAAATTAGATGAGATAAGATCTCCAAAGAATTACCTATATGCTATTGCTTATAACAGGTATATTGATAGTGTTACGAAAGAGAAAAGAAAAACTAAACTGTTTGATGTCGTTTATGAAAGAGCTTTAAGAGATAGAATAGAAGAGGATAGAGAGGTTTTAGATAAACGTATTGAAAAAATGAATTCAATTATAAGTACTTTGCCACCACGTTGTCAAGAAATCCTTAAGATGAACAAGGTGCAGGGTTTTAGATATAAGGATATAGCAGAGACTTTAGGCATTTCAGTAAAAACGGTAGAAAGCCAAATGGGGATAGCCTTTAAAAAGATTCGAAAAGCTTTTGAAGACGACAAATTGATTTTATTGTTACTTAGAAATGTAACTATGTGATGACAGGTAGTTTTTCGAGAGGCCAGAATGGAAAACAATATTTTTCTATTACAATAATCCTTATAAAAAGGAGCTTATTTCGGGAAAAATAGTAGGTTCAACTATTGAGTTTATTTTACTGATAGATGATGATTTAAATAATAAAAAAAAGAGGACAACTTTTAGGAAGTTTAAAGCTATCCTCTCCTCGAATGGAGTCCATCGAACCCATAAATACTATGTTTTGAAAAATTCTCTTGTTGTGATAATTTAATGATTTATAGAGATTAAGAGACTCTTTGGCCATTTTTAAGAAGTAAGTACCACATTTTTGCAGCGAATCTAATTTTAAACGTTTATAAATCTAACTTATTTAATAATTTTGGTAACTTGGGGTCAGAAGGTCTTGGGGCATCAGCTTTTATAACAATACCATTGGGATCTAACAGTATAAATCTTGGAATACTTCTTATAAGGAAATAATCAGTGAGAAGCTTATCTTCATTGCTGAATAATTTAATTCCAGTTAGTTTTTTTTCTTTTACCATATTATACCACTTATTATAATCCTTCTTTTTATCTATGGATATACTAACAAATTCTATATTTTTATTATGGTAAGCTTTTTCTATTCTTTTTAAACTTGGAAATTCTCCTATACATGGTAAACACCAAGTGGCCCAAAAATCGATATAGACATATTTGCCTTTTAAATCATCTAAAGATGTTGTACTTGAGTCGTGGTTTTTATAATCTTCAAATTTTGGGGATGCTTTCCCTTCTAAAGCTTCTACAGTTTCTTTAAATTTATTTTTTGCTAAGTTTTGTTCACGTTTTTTATACTGGTAATCAAAAAATTTTTGATGTTCTTGAAAAATTTTCTCTTGATCGGCCAAAAATAATGAATCTTTAATATCTGTTTTTTTAAGTAACACTCTTAATTCTTCAATAATAGCATTGGATTTCTTTTCGTACTCTGGCTGTTCTAAAGCCATTAATTCATCGTAATCTACACTCTCAATTTTAAGAGAAACTTCTTCTATAAAATTATTATGCTTAGCGCCTTTGCCATCAAATGTTATATCGAAAGCTGCTATCTTATTCTTTAAATTGATTTTTAAATCGTACCCATTTTTTAAATACGTTCTAAAGGATCTATCTCCTTTATATATATCATAAAAGCCTTCTTTAACTTTAAGTGTGTCTAAAAATGTACCATCTTCATCCAGAGTTATGAATTTACTGTTACCTTGAGTTCTCACGACTATCAAAGAGTCCATAATTGGATTTTCTACAATTCCTGAAAGTGTTACATAGTCTATCTGCTGTTCTTTTTTACAGGATACAATTAATAATATAAGTGCTATTATGGATGTTGCTTTTTTCATAATTTTAGTTTGTTATTCATTAATTTTAAGATTAATAAATTAGATGTCTAATCCATCAATTAATTGTGTTAATTTGTTATCTGAAGGTTTAGGAGCATTGGCATCAATAATAGTTCCATTTGGGTCTATTAAAATGAATCTTGGTATACTGGTTATACCGTATTCTTTTTTGAAAGACTCATCTCCTTTTGCGTATAATTGTATTCCAGTAAGCCCTTTTTCTTTCACCATCTTTTTCCATTTATCATAATCAGACAGTTTATCTGTAGAGATACTTATAAAAACTATATTTTTACCATGATATTTTTTTTCTATTTTTTCTAAATAAGGAATTTGCTGTATGCAAGGACCACACCAAGTAGCCCAAAGATCTATAAAGACATATTTACCCTTAAAATCATCCAAAGAGTTGGTTCCGCCTGCATAATTTTCATAGTTTACAAATTTTGGCGATGGTTTACCTTTCATATTAGAAGATAATTGTTTGCCATTATAAAGTTTTTTAATATAATTTAACCTTTTTTTGAATTTTGTAGTCTCTTTTTTTATTAGAAATGAGTCTATATTGGGGGTGTTTTTTAAGAGGTTTTCTAAATCTTGAAAACGAATCATTACCTCTTTTTCAAAATCGGTATTATTTAAAACAAATAATTCTTCTAACTTCTTGTTTAAAGCAAATCCGTTACGATTTTCCATTTCAGCAACTTTTACTAAATAATTGTTTGCTTCTTCACCTATACCCTTATGTTTAATTGATGTCTTATAATTTTCTGCATCTACAGTTGTTTTTAAATGATACCCATTTTTTAAATATATGAAGGGTAAATCTTTAAGATTGCTTCCATCAAATAATGCATGAAGTCCAGGTTCAACTTTTAACGTATCGGAATACTCTCCTTTGTCATTTACTTTAATAGTTTTAATGCCTCCTTTTCTAAGGTCTAAAACCACTATGGAGTCAGCTTTTTGATTAGTAATAGTTCCTGAAAGTGTAACATATGTTTTGGGGTTTTGTTTATTACAACTAAGCAATAATAAAACAGTAATTAATGGGTATATTATTTTTCTCATAATAAGCTTATTCTTTAAGTGGTTTTACAATTATTTTACTTGATTTTGGATTGTCTAGAAGCTTTTTGGTCATTTCTTGAACATCTTCTATCGTTAATGATGTCATTGCTTCTAATTTTTCTTTTGCAGAAGTTCCAGGCTCTAATTTACCACCATTGTCTATAAAATTTTTGATTTCAATAAGACTTGAGGAGTTACTTTTTTTGGTCTCTTTTTTTAAGGATTCCTCTGTATAATAACTTATGAAGCTTTGCTTTATATTGTTAAAATTTTCTTGAGAAATTTTTCCATTCTTAAAACGGTCTAATTCTTCATAAACAATTTTTACTAATTTATCAACTAAGTTAGGGTTGCACTTAAAGTTTACTCTAAGGTTAGCTTCTTTAGTATTAAGATCTTCTTTTTGTTCATCTATTAGATCTAACCCTATATCTATACCATAAATACCTCCTTCTTTTTCTCTAAGAAGGTTTGTATAGCTTAGTCTAAGAAGTTGTGCTAAAATATAAGAAGCAAGCGTTTCTTTTGCATTAAATGATATTTGTTTTTTTAGCTTAATATCTACATAAGCTTGAGGGGTAGTCATGGGGATATAAACATCTTCATCTATATGACTTGCAGTCCATTCATTATATTCGTTCTTTTTAAATTTTTCTAGTCTACTTGTTGTCGATAAACTGCCTAGATACTTTTCTAATAATGGTTTTAGAGTTTCTTTAGTAATTTTACCAACAATTATAAAATCAAAATCTGCAGGGTTTTCAAACCTATCGTAATAAACTTTCTTTACTTTATCTAGAGTTATACTTTCTAAATTGTCTATGCGTAAACTTTGAAATAAAGGGTTGTTTTTACCATATAGTATATCATTTACATTACGGCGTACTTTTGAGAAAATAATATTTTCGTTTTTCTTTCTCAATGTTTTTTCCTTTTCTATAATATTTTTAAAAGCTGAGACGTCAAATCTTGGCGATGAAAATGTTAGATGCATCATTTGTAGAGCTTCCTTAGCATCATTTTTGTTAAAAGAGCAACGAATTGATTCTTGGTAATTTGATAAAGCGTAGTCTAACCTTATTTGTTTACCAGTGAGTTTTTCTTTTAGTTCTTTGGCATTAAAAGCACCTAACCCTGATTTTTTTATAACTTTAAACAATAACTTACCAGCCAATAAATCTTCTTTGTCTAATAATGAAATTCCACCTTGGCTTATAGCTGAAAAATAAATTTTTTCATCGTCATTATCTGTATACTTATGATGTACTCTAATGCTGTTGCTTAATGTATAGGTTGTAAAATCTAAATCGTTATTTTTTAACTGTTTAACAATTTTACCAGGAACTAGTGTTGTACCATGCATCAAAGAACGAATGTCTTCCTTTTTTTCTTTGTAAGGCGTGAGTTTATTGTTCTTTTCTGCCGCTTCTATAATTTTCAAAGCTTTTTTCTTTGATAAGTTTTTTTCATCAATTGTACCTGTAACAATTATTCTTCTATTATGAGTGGTATAAAGCGATCTTAATCTTTCTGTAAGTTCTTTAGGTGTAACTTCATTTAAAATATTTTTAGCTATTTCATACTCTTCATGAGTATCTGTAGCCACTATATTATTTAAATAATCTTTTTTAATTTGGTTAGTTATAAATAAAATGTCTTTGGTTTTTAAATCTTTGATTATTGTTTTATAGTTGTTTTTGATGTCTGTTTTGGCTTTCTCAAATTCTGAAGGAGTAAACCCAAATTTGATTGCTCTGTTTAGCTCATTCATAGTAAGGCTAAAGGCTTCTTCTTGCATGTTTTGTTTTGGTGATATTTGTATACCAAAATCGTTATTTAGTCTTCCAGCCTTACTTATGTTTGGTTTTACAGAAAACATTGGAGAATTAAAGTCTATAATGGTATTAAAACGCTTAGATAACATATTTACTAACATCTTATCTAATAGGCTCTTGCGCAAACCTCCTATTGTATTTTTGTCTGTTTCAATAGCTTTATGTATATAGAACTCTATTTTAGATATGGCATCATCTTTATCTTTTGTAAGAATAAATAATGGTTGTTCATTATTCTTAAAAGCAACTTCGTAGCGTTTTTTAGGGTTTTCTGGTTTAGGGATTTTAGAAAACGTTTTAATAATTCTTTTCTCAACATCATCTATATCAATATCTCCAACAACAGCAATGGCTTGCAAATCTGGCCGATACCAATCCCTGTAAAAGTTTCTTAATGTTTCATATTTAAAATTATCAATTACGCTCATTAGCCCAATAGGGCTTCTATCTTTATATTTAGATCCTGCATAAGTAACAGAGGCCTGCAGATTAGAGGTTTTAGCAGCAGAAGCATAATCTCCAGAACGCCATTCTTCTTTAACAACACCTCTTTCTTTATCAATATCTTCGTCAGATAAAGTTAGCTCATGGGCCATATTGTATAATACCAGTAAAGCTAAATCGATTTTTTTTGATGCTACACCAAGATTTTTTATGTAATTAATTGTTTGATCATACCTCGTTGTCGCATTTATATCATTGCCAAAATTTAATCCGTTTTTTTCCAAAACCCTCAAAATTTCGTTATTGGGAAATGATGTGCTGCCATTAAAGGTCATGTGTTCTAAGAAATGAGCTAAACCGCGCTGATCTTCATTTTCTAAAATTGATCCTACGTTTTGTATCAAATAGTAATCTGCTTTGCCTTTTTTGTTATCTGTAGAGTATATGTAATACGTAAGGCCATTTGGAAGTACGCCTTTTTTTATTTTTTTATTTTTTGGTAATTGTTCTTTTAAATCTAATCCTTGACTATACACAGATAAAGTGAGTAGTAATAAAAATCCTTTTAAAAATAAATATTTCATTTTTTGTTTTTAGAAATTAATTATGTTTTTCTAATTCAATTTTTATATAAAGAAGAGGCGTAGAGAAATGACCATTGCAAAAGAAATGTTAAAACTCATAAACATTCATTTTTAGAGCAAAATTAAGACAATAAAAAAAATGTTTTAAATAAATGAAAATAAAGTGCTTATGAAACTGAATGGTTTTGGGGGAAGTCCTAAATGTTAGCCATTTAGTATAATGTAGTGTACTTATTAAATTTTATAGTTTCCCACCTTTTTTTAACAGTAATAAAACAATACTGCTAAAAAAGGTGGTCTCAACTATTTTTTAAATTTTAGTATCCAGGATTTTGAGGTAATAAATTAGGGTTTTTAACTAATTCATCTTCGAAAATAGGAAATAGTAAATCCGTATCGCTCCAATTTGGTTTTACTGGGGATAATACGCTATTTGCCGTATTAGTTCTTTTTAAATCAAAAAACCGGTGTCCTTGTTCGGCAAATAATTCTACCCGTCTTTCTTGTATGATGGCATTAATTAAATCATCAGTTGTATTAGCAACTGTATTAGGTAAACCTGCTCTAGTTCTAACTAAGTTTAAGTCGTTTTGTGCTCCTGCTATATCACCCAATCTTGCTCGAGCTTCTGCTCTAATTAAATATTGTTCTGCTAATCTAAAAATAACAGAAAATTCTAATGTGCCTGAGGAAAAAGAATTAGTAGAAGGTGTGGGTTCAAATTGTTTGTATTTGGCAGCAAAATAGACAGGGTTGTTATTAATATTTCTAAACCCTATCCATGAAGATGATCTTAGGTCATTAGGTTCAAAAGCATCTATTAAACCTTCAGTTAAGGTTACAGAATTTATAAGGCTTGCAATATTTTCCGGTATAAAAAACGTACGCCCTTCATGAGTATTGTTATTTAAATTTGCTACGGGTCTCAACTGAAAAATAGCTGTGGAAGCGTCTTTTAAAAAGATCTTGCTTAAATCGGTTTCCCAAGTAAAAGCGTCTATTAACACAGTAGCATTTGTAGCCGCTTCAAACCAATCTTCATTATATAAGTTTACTCTGGCTAATAATGCTTCAACTACATATTTGTCTACACGAGTACGCCCGTTTTTTCTTATTTGAGAAGCTGGAAGTGTTACTAGTTCTAAACGGGATTTAGAGTTATTTAAATCTTCGATTAATCTTTCATATACCTCATTTACTGGAGTTTTGGAAATAGATTCATTTACTACTCTATTTGAAGTTGTTACATAGGGTATATCTCCATATATCTCTACTAATAAATGGTGCAGAAAAGAACGAAGAAATAAGGCTTCTCCAATAAGTTGATTTTTATCATTCTCACTTATATTATTAGAAGCCTCTACACCTTCTATTAAGAAGTTAAGTTGAAATATCATTTCATAAGAAGTTCTCCATGGGGTAAAAACATTAAATTGATCTGTAGGCAGTAATTCGTTGAAGAAGAAAGGTGAAGTAAAGGAAAATAACTCATCAGTGTATAGGCCTAAAATATAACTGCTTCCGCTAGTTTTACCAGAAACTAAACTGTTATCACGTAAATTAACATATGTATTTATTAATGCTGTTTCTGCGATAAATTTACCTTCAAATATATCGTCTGGATCTAATAAACCATTTCCATTTTCTGCTTCATCTAAAAAAGTAGAACAAGAAGAGAAAAGCAGTATAGAAAGTAGAATAAAACTATATTGGTTTAACTTAAAAGGGATTACTATTGTGTTGTTTATATACTTATTTAAAAACATAGCTTATTTTTTAAAATGTTAAGTTTACTCCTAAAGATATTTGTCTTAACGAAGGCAAGGATCCTGGTCCTATTTCTGGGTCTGGGGCAAAATAATTTGAAATAACAAATAAATTTTGTCCTTGTATAAAGAAACTTGCCCTTACATCTTTTAAGACATCTTTAGGTAAATTATATGTAAGTGAGGCTGTTCTTAAGCGTACAAAAGAAGCGTCTTCAACATTTTCATCACTTAGAGTGATGGCTGTATTTAACAAATCAAATTCTGTGTCAAGTCTTTGAACAGATGTATTAGTGTTTCCTGGTTGTCTCCAACGATTAAGAAATTCTACAGGCAGATTTAATGGCCTAGCCATAGCCCCTGTTCTGAGTCCGTAAAAGCTAGGGCCTTCTTGTTTACTGTATTGTAGTAAGAAGTTTAGTTGCCAATTTTTATAGGTTATATTATTGGTTACACCTCCAAAAAAATCTGGCGAAAAATCAACAAAAGTATTACCAGCTACAACATCTCTAGAGTTTATTCTACCATCGTTATTAGAATCTTCAAAAATATATTCACCAGTAGTTGGGTTTACTTCTATAAATTTATAGGCTCTCTGACTACTAAGGGGTTGCCCTACAGTTAATATATCTCTGAAAGGGCTAATAGCTAGGTCATCAAACCTTACGAGTTCATTTCTGGCTCTTGTAAAATTAAAATTGGTTGTCCATTTAAATTTTTTTGTGTTTATATTAACTGTTCTCAAGCCTATTTCTAATCCTGTGTTCTCTACGAGTGCTCCTTCCAAATTGGCTGGGAATCTTGCAAATCCTGTATTTATTGGTTGTGGGATACTTACCAATTGATTACCAGATCGATTACGATACCAAGCTGCGGTTAAAAAGATATTGTCGTTAAATAACCCTATATCTATGGCTACTTCTAGTTTTGTGTTTGTTTCCCATTGTAGGTCTGGATTGCCAATGTTTCTTAATTGTGTACCAGCAATATTATTATATGTATTATTTAGCCCACCACTAACATAAAAAGGGGCGTACTGGTTAGTGGAAATATTATCACTACCAGTAAGACCATAACTAGCACGAATTTTTCCAAAACTTATAATACTTTGTTTATCTCTTATTAATGATTCTTTAGAAAATACCCAAGCAGCTCCAATGGCTCCAAAGTTTCCGAATCTGTTATTTTTACCAAAACGAGTAGAACCGTCTCTTCTTCCTGTAAGGTTTAATATATATTTACCTTGATAATTAAAATTTAGTCTACTATAAATAGATGAAATTCTATCTATTTCTTCAAAGAAAAATCCAGGTGTTACTGTAAAAGCTGCTGAACGATCTAGTATTAACCTGTCTGTAGCAAAACCAGTTCTTGTTTCGGTGTCGGTACGACTATATCTAGACTGAAATGTAGCTCCTGTTAAAAACTGAATCTTGAGTTTTCCAGCGGAAAAATTATAATTAATTTGAGGTTCTGCTATCCAAGATGTTCTATCTGAATTATTAATTAATAGTTCCGAAAACCTTGAACGATCGCTAACACCACCAAATAATAAAGGGTCTGATGTTCTTGTTCTCGGATTTGCCTGAAACTCTTCAAACCTCACATCTGTATATCCTAAATTTGTTTTAATTTCTAAATTATCAGTTATTTTATAAGATATAGATGCATTTGCTACTAGGTTTTTAGTCTCACTTTGAAATATCTTTTCGATAGATGCAATTGGATTTCTAAAGGTGGAAATTCCGTTTACTCTTTGCCAGTTTAAATTACCGTCTTCATCATATAATGCAGGAGCAACAGGTGATAATTGAAGTGCAGCAAGATACAATCCATCAGCAGGTCTGTCATTATCATCTATACCGTAATTAGTAGATAGGTTGAAACTAAAACGATTATCTTTAGATTTATGATTGATATTACTTTGGAAGGATAATCTATTATAGTTAAAATCTCCTGGAAAGACTGTAGTCTCATTAACTAAGGCACTACTAAATAAAAACTGTGTACGCTCACTTCCTCCAGAGATGGATATTTGTGCATTTCTTCTGATGGCACTATTACCAGCTAAAACTTTCTGCCAATCGGTTTCTCTATTTTGATCCCATAAACCATTAAATTCATTATGATCTGGATTATTCCGATTTGTAGGTGAAATACCCGAATTGTTGAAAAGCTCTGCTCTAAACTCTAAATATTGTGCTCTATTCATTAATTTAATAAATTCAGGAACTGTACTTACAGTGGAGCTAAGAGTTACACCAATTGTTGTTTTACCAGCAGTTCCTTTTTTTGTGGTGATTAATACCACTCCATTAGCCCCACGGGCTCCATATATAGCTGTTGCATCGGCATCTTTTAAAATTTCTAAACTTTCTATATCTGCAGGATTAAGAGTGTTTAAAGGACTTATATTACCTGTTCCAGAAAAATTAACAGTAGTTGAAGAAAGTGAACTGCCATCATAAGGAACACCGTTAATTATATATAGTGGTTGAGAATTTCCTGGGCGGTCAGGAAGACCACTTGCTAGGGAGTTTCCTATAGAATTTCTTCCTCGAATGGTAATATCGTAACCACCACCATTTAAACCTGAATTAGGCGTAACAATAACCCCGGTAACTTGACCCGGAATAGCCGATAAAAAATTATTTACAGGCTGTTTTTCGATATCTTTTGCTTCTACCTTAGAAATGCTACCTGTACTTTCTCTTTCTGTTGTATTGTAATAACCTGCGTTGATAACAACACTTTTTAACTCACTAATTTCTTCTTCCAGAGTAATAGAAATTATCTCTTTTTCTCCCACTAGAGTTTCTTGTTTCTTAAAACCCAAATAGGAAAATACTAATACACTTTGGTTATCTGGAACACGAATAGTGAATTCGCCACTGTAATCTGTTGTGGTTCCTTTTACCGTTCCCTTAATGAGCACGGTAACTCCCACTAAAGGAACACCATTGCTATCAGTAACTTTTCCTTTGATGAGCTTTTCTTGAAGACTCTCCCTTTTCTTAATTAAAATGGAGTTGTTTTTTGTGACAACTAGTGCCAAGTTTTTATATTCAGATAAGGTTTTATTTAGAAGTGTATTTAGTCCAATAGTACCTTTTTTGAGCTCTATTTTTGGTAAGTTGTCAAATAAACCTTCTTCATAAATAAAATTGTAATCAGCTTGTTTAATGATAATAGTGAACAATTCATCTACACTAATGGTCATATCACGATCTATTACTATCTTATTTTGAGATAAGGTGTTTTTTGGTGATAAACCTAAAGCGGTAAAGCATATAAGAAATATAGAAATCCTCACAATAAAATCTTTATAATTCTTTCTTTTTAAAAAAGAAATAGTATTAGAAATGATTTTCATAAATTTGTTTAGTATTTAATTAGTTTAAAATTAAGTATGTGTTAAAGGGAAGTATAGTTGCAATAAAAAAACCTGCAAGTTTAGCAACTAAACTTCCTTTATTTTTAATTAAAAAAGTTTAAATTTTTCTATATTAGAAGGTGTATAGAGCTTCTAATAATTATGAAAAATATATTTTTATTTTAAAGTAACCGTTTTATCTCTAATTTCATAATTTCTTATGATCTTACTAGCTTTCATTAAAGATAAGACTTCTTCAATTTTTTCGTTTCTTCTAAAAGCACCTCTGTAGGATAATTGATCTGTAATATTTTTGTTTTTATTATCAAAAATAACATCGATATCATACCAACGCGATAACACAATTATAAGATCTTCTAAAGATTTATTTTCAAAAGTGAAAATTCCATCTTTCCATGCTATGTATGTATATGGGTCTACTTTGGAAGATGTAATTTCATTAGTTTTTATATTTAATTGCGTTTGATGGTTGGGTGTTAAAATTTGCCTTTGTTTGGATACATTATTTGAGACTAAAACTTTCCCTTCTACCAATGTGGTAGAAATAACAGGGTCTGATTTATAGGCTTTTATATTAAATTCGGTTCCCAATACTTCAACGTGCTGATTTGAGCTTGTTACTTTAAAGGAAGAACCATGGTGATTTGTACTTGGTGATACATCAAAATAGGCTTCTCCATAAACAAGTTCTACGTTTCTAGTTTTTCCTTTAACAAAGGAGACCGGGTATTTTAATTGAGATTCGGAATTTAACCATACCTTGGTACCATCTGATAACTCTATCTGAAATTTACCTGCTCTTGGTACAGTAAGGTAATTAAAAGCAATATCTTCTTTTTTATCAATAATATTTTTATTGTATATAATATTTTCTCCATCACTTTTTAGGTTGGTTATTTCATAATCTTTACCAGACTCCAGAGATATATTCTCACCCGATGATAATGTTAAAATAGCTTGGTCTTTAATTGATTGAATATTATTATTTACAATAATTGGTGATAGCTCAACATCAGCGGTTGAAGAACCTCTTAACGTATAAATTAAAACACTAACACCTATAATAGAGGCTGCAGCTATATACTTGTAATATCGTTTAAATGGATTTTTAATGAACTTACTGTTTTGATGGTTTTTTATTGTTTTAAAGAAAGCTTGTTTTTCACTTTCAACATCAATATTAAAAACATCTTCAGCGCTAGTTACATAATTATAAATAGCCTCATTGTCTTTATGTTCTATTTCATCGATGTTTTGCTTTCTTTTAATGCTCATTACAAGTCTATTATTATATTATATTACAAGTCTACAAATATTTTTTATAATCTGTGTAAAGTATGAAAACTTTACACAGATTATTAGGAGTTATTATTAACTCAGGATAAAAAATTGACTTACCACATTACAATTGGGTTAAAATGGTACAACTGTATAGGTTCCGTTAAGATCAAATCCAGGACCTGCACCATCTTTAATTGAAAAATTAACCACAATTTCTTTTGTGGTTTCATCGTAAGTCCCTGATACCACCGTGAATCCATCTTCTTCTGCTTGATCACAAGCGTCATAATTAGAAAGGGCTATAGTACCTGTTGTTGCTCCTTCTGAATCAGGAGTTAAAGCCAAAGTTAAATTTCTTTCAAGGCTAGTATCAGTACAGGCGGGAAGCATAAAAGGTTTTCTAATTGAAATTATACCACATCCAACAACAACATCTCCACTAGATGCTTGTTTAGTAAAATTTTGGGTGAAAAAAGCAGTTGCAAATGTCATTCTTAAACTTATATCACTCCAAACACTGGTATCAACAGTAGAGTCACATGCTGCACCTGAGGTTTCATCATATGGATCTGTATTATTAGTGACTTCCTCTCCATTTTTTGTACCATCAGAATCACAATCTGCTGAAGCCCAAAAAGCATTACTACTATCATAGCCTGTATAACCTATGTTTTGAGCTGGAGTACAAGGATCATTATCATTTTCATCAACATCAGATAATACGCCATCTCCATCTTCGTCAACTATCGCCGATGTTAAAGTGACAGTAACGTTAGATTGTGCTACAACTTCACCGTTCATAGCATTGACCACAACATTTATTACTGGGTTTATATTAGCATCTATTAAATTGGCATTTGCAACAGCTAAATCCCCTGTAGTCGGATTTATGTTAAAAGCGGCAACACTTTGTGATGCAATTGTAAATGTTACTACACCAGAACTAGTTGTGGCAGTAACTTGTCCTACAATATCTCCAACATTTTTGTCATCTGTTATAGCAAAATTAAAGTCTCCAGTACCTACAGTTATTTCAGGGCCATTATCATCATCACTACTGCAAGCAGCAATAAAAATAAAGGAGAAAAGAAATAAGAATTGTTTAATGTTTTTCATAATTAGTTTAATTTTAATTAAAAGAAATAGCTATTTAGTAGTTACTTACTAAATAGGTTTAGTTTATTAGATTAAAAGCTTTGTCTCTATGTAATTACAAAGGAAGAATGAAAAAATACCCTAGGTGAATTTTAAGTTTTTTTTATGTTTTTTAATTTTTTAGCTAAAAATTTAAGAAGAGGACATGAGAGTTTTTATCTCAGATTTAAGTTTTAACTACCTGTTTTAGTGTTGTTTGTGTTGGTTTTTAGTAGAATAACTTACAGTTAAAACGAGTTATTTATTCTTTTTAAATTTTATTTTTTTTATTGCGTATGAAATATGATATTCAACTGTTTTAATAGAAATATCTAGTTCTTCTGCGATTTCTCTATAAGTGAGCTTATTTAATTTGGATAACAAAAAAACCTCTTTAGTCCTTTTGGGGAGTATTTGTAAAGCATTTTTTATCATGTTTTTAAGTTCTGTTGCATCAATTTCAGCAGCCATGTTTTCTATAGGTAAATTTTCATATTGAGTATATTCTTCAAAATGAACCTTATTTTTTTTGCTTTCTCTATAGAATTTCACAATTTGACTTTTTAAAATTTTCCATAAATAAGACTCAATGAAATGTTTCTCAGGAGATATTATGGTGACTTTATCCCAAAAAAGAATAAAAGTTTCCTGAACAATTTCTTTACAATCTTCTTGTTCCTTTACAATTTTACGTACTCTAGCATATAACAAAGGGTAGTATAATTGAAAAAAATCACCAAAGGTCTTTTCGTCTCTTGCCTTTAATTTTTTCCAAAAATGTTTACTTTGTTTGAGATTCACTAATAATTTTTTTTATTATAATAGTACTGATATTATAAGGGCATTGAGAGTAATATGTACTAAGATGTTTAGTTTAGTTGTATTTGTAAAATTAAATAAAAAAACTAAAAGGCAATATTACTTAAAAAATACTAAATAATGATTTAAATCCGAATGCTCTGTTTTGAAATGTTATGAAATATTTTCAACTCTATGCTTCTTAGGGGCTTATAAAAATAATTTATTAATTAATGGAAAAATTAGCCCTGATTCATTTTCAGAAGCTTATGACCGTTATAATAAAAAAAGAGGACAACTTTCTCAAAATTTAAAGTTATCCTCTCAAGTGGAGTCGGAGAGAATCGAACTCTCGTCCAAACAAGTAACCGAAGAGCTTTCTACACGTTTATTCTTTTCTTGGGTTTTCGATTATAAGCTGGTTAAAGACAACCCACTTATAACTTATCTTTTTTAGTTTCGAAAGGGCATCAAAGCGCTACCCAATCTATGTTAACATTTACGATGCCTCAAAATGGAACGCCGTTAACAAAGGCTTTCCGGAGACATAAAGCTTGTACACCTTGTGTACCTAGGCCAATCTTACTATAATTCAGATTATGCAGCTAAAGCGTAGTTATTCTCGCCGTTTAAAATTTGATCTAGCCTTTAACGTGTTTCAATGTCATTACACGACGTGCTTACCGTTCAATTAATCTCGCTGTCAAAACCAGTCGACCCCTTAATTAATTCATTACTTCTTGATATTTTTTAATATATCGAACATAGTCGAAATAATAGAAAAAAGTATCTAGAAGCCGGCGTTATCCCTTCTTGTTTTTAATTACAAAAGGGCTAAGATTTTTGGCAATTATTTTTTTATGAAAACAAAAATAGCTCCATCAAATGCCTCAATCCTTAAAACGCGGACAGCAAAGGTATCAAAAAGTTTGTATAACCATGCAAATCCTCTTATTTTCGTGCAAAAATTGTTCCAATATTCAGTTAACAATTTGTAATAACAGTTGTTGGTGTTTTTTTGAGAACAGTTTACTAACTAAACCAATAACCTAATGAACATTCAGTTTGCTATTATAAAAGAACGCAAAAATCCACCAGATAGACGTGTGGTATTCTCTCCATTAAAGTTAGCTGAAGCACAAAAAGAATTTACAGAGGCAACCTTTAAAGTTGAATCTAGCGATATTCGTGTATTTTCAGATGAACAATATAAAGAGGAAGGGTTTGAAATTACAAACCATATAGGTGATTGTGATGTGATGATTGGTGTAAAAGAAGTACCAATTGAAAACTTAATACCAAATAAAAAATACTTTTTCTTTTCTCACACGATAAAAAAACAGCCATACAATAGAGAATTATTAAAAGCCATTTTAGAGAAAAATATAGAACTCTATGATCATGAAACCATAATAGGTAGCAACGGATTTCGTTTAATCGGCTTTGGCTATTATGCAGGATTAGTTGGTGCTTACAATGGGTTTCGAGCATTAGGATTACGAGATGGATTATTTAATTTGCCAAAAGTAGAAAGTCTTGACGATTTAAATGCTGTTAAAGCAGCGTTAGATAAAATAAAACTACCTAATATTAAAATAGTACTTTCTGGGACAGGAAAAGTGGCAAGAGGTGCTAAAGAGATTCTGGATCATTTAAAAATAAAACAAATTAGTGATGCTTTATACTTAACATCTAAATTTACAGAACCTGTTTATTGTTTGGTAGATGTTATGGAGTATAGCAAACGTAAAGATGGTAAAGTTGGAAGTACGAGCGAGTTTTATAAAGATGCAACAGGTTATGAAAGTAACTTTATGCCTTATGCGAAAGAAACAGATTTTTTTATAGCAGGTCATTTCTATGGTACAGGAGCTCCCTATTTATTTACACGGGAAGATGCTAAGTCTCCAGATTTTAATATAAATTTAGTGGCTGATATTAGTTGTGATGTAGATGGCCCTGTAGCTTCTACATTAAGAGCATCGACCATTGCAGAACCATTTTATGGTTATGATCCACAATCTGAAAGCGAAGTTGCTTTTAATGCAAAAGATGCGATTACAGTTATGGCAGTTGATAATTTACCATGTGAACTTCCAAAAGATGCTAGCGAAGGCTTTGGAGAACAATTTCTCGAACATGTAATTCCAGCGTTTTTTAATAATGATGCAGACGGTGTTTTAGAACGAGCTAGAATAACAAAAAACGGAAAACTAACAGAACGGTTCTCTTATTTACAAGATTTTGTAAATGGTAAAGAGTAAATTTTGAACCTTGAAAAAGATATGATAACTAAAATAGCATTAGTAACAGGAGCAGCTTCGGGCTTAGGATATGAATTAGCATTATTACTAATAAAAGATAATTATAATCTTGTTTTAGTTGATATTGACGAACCTAAATTAAAAGAGGTAAAACAGCTTTTTAATAAAGAGTTTAAAAACGAAGTTAATTTATTAGTAAAAGATTTAAGTAAGCCAGATGCAGCACAAGATATTTATGACGAAGTCAAGCATTTAGGACCCGTAGACGTCTTAGTAAATAATGCAGGTTTTGGGTTGTTCGGTACCTTTGCAAATACAGATTGGAAACGCGAGTCTGATATGCTCCACCTTCATATTTTAACGACTACTCATTTAACAAAATTAATTTTACCAGAAATGATTTCTAGAAAATCGGGTAAAATTTTAAACATCTCATCTTTGGCAGCATTTCAACCGGGGCCACTAATGTCTATGTACTATGCGTCAAAATCTTATATTTTATCTTTTTCTGAAGCCATAGCTAACGAGTTAAAAGGAACAGGAGTCTCAGTTACTGCTCTGTGTCCAGGACCTACTAAAACATTATTTCAAGAAACGGTTTCTAACGATTGTTCAGAAAATAAAATCAGCTTTAATATGGCCTGTGCAGCTAATGTTGCATTGTATGGTTATAATGCTATGAAAAAAGGGAAGACAGTGGCTATTCCTGGAGCTTTCAATAAGTTTTTATCTACAATACCACGTTTTATTTCAAGAAATATGGCAACAAGAATAGTTAGAAATATTCAAGAAAAGAATCGCGCGTCATAATTGTTTTAAGGTCTATGTAATACTTTAAACATCCAAAAACCAATACTTAAAAATAATCCAAACAAAAAGGTAAACAACCAAGCTTCTAAATGTTGATTTGGACTTAAGAGGATATTGAAAATATCACTAAATAAATCTAAAGGGTGCTGAAGAATTTCCCAAGAGTTATAGCGTAAAAAACGCCCTAAATAAACGCCAAATCCACTAAGGAAAAGAATAAGTATCATTAAAAAATTTATTTTTTTCTTTTTCAAATATCTATTTAATAGTGTTTCCATATCTACCAGAGACAATGAAAATAGTAATAAACCATTTAAGGCAAAAGAGCTAACAACAAGTACATCTAACCACAATAAATGATTTGAACTAATTTTTAAATGCAGTAAATCTGTAATAATATAAGGGGCATTAGGTAAAAAAGTTAACCATATGCTAAACCAAATAGCAAAACCTACTTTTTTGCGTTTTGATACGGTTACTAAATAAGTTGTAATGGAAAAAGGAATGACAGCTAAAAATAAATTCCAGAC
Organism: Flavivirga abyssicola; assembly: GCF_030540775.2. Taxonomy (GTDB): domain Bacteria; phylum Bacteroidota; class Bacteroidia; order Flavobacteriales; family Flavobacteriaceae; genus Flavivirga; species Flavivirga abyssicola. Next base: position 2,956,386 of record NZ_CP141266.1, read on the forward strand.
TAAAAATAAGTAGAAAAAAGAATGTGTTAATTTTATTCTAACCATTAATAATACAATACTTAGCATTATAGAAATACTTAATAAAGAAAAGATTTTAAATCGGTTGAATAGAAGTGTTTTTATGGTGTTCATATATTATTTGTTTTTTTAGGACTGAATTTGGTTATACTATATTCAATAATTAAAACGCTAATGATTCCTAGAGTATAAGCGACCAGGTCTGAAATATGAAATGTGCTACCAAGAATAAGTTTCAATAAGTGGTTATTATTTAGATTTAGTGTCTCCAATATGTTTATTAGCTGTAATAGTTCTATAACATAAGAGAATATTAAAACAGGAATCGCAACTATAATAGGAGCCGCTTTGACAAAGCTTTTAATAAAACAGTAAAGTAGCATAACGACTAAATAATCACCAAGGGTATGACGTATAAAACCATACTTAAAATAGATGGCTATTAAGACTTCAATTGCGAATAAGACTACTGCGATGATAAAATATTTTTTGTTGAATTGTAATATCATTTTATTTCTATTTTTTCACCTAAAAACTTAGGTTGTACATTAAAAAGGACATCAATTGACGCTTTTGCTCTAGCTATATATTCTCTTAATTTTGTTTTTATACCATATCTCCCGTTTATATCTTTAGCATTATATCCAATAGCATTAATTTTGAAGTTTTTAGCGAGATAAATAGCACGTTCATTATGAAACTCCTGAGATATTATTGTTATGGAGTTTAGGCCAAATATTTCTTTTGATCTTACGACTGAATCTAGAGTTCTGAATCCAGCATAGTCTAAAAATATTTTATTTTTTGGAATGCCTTTTTTTATTAAATCATTTTTAAAATCTGTAGGCTCGTCATAGCTTTTTCTTCCGTTATCACCACTAATTAAAATGAATTCTATTTTTTCTGATTTGTAAAGTTGATAAGCAGCTTCTAATCGATATTTATAATATAGGTTTATATTTCCGTTTAATGTAAACTTGCTTGCTCCTAAAACAAGTCCAACTTTGTTTTTAGGAATAAGAGCCATATTGTTGTAAGTGGAATCTTTTGCTTGGTATACTACCCAAACGTTTATAATTACTATATAAAAAATTAGTAAGGTTAAAAAAAGTATGATTTTTTTTAAATATTTCATATTAATTATTTTTTGTTTTATTGCCTTTAGCCAACCAAATCCATGATTGCATTGTCGTAAAGAAAGCCGAAACAAAAAAACTTGTCGTAAATATTGATTCTAGCATTATCCCGTAAGAACATAAGCTAAAAACCACTATAGCATATAAAGGAAAATACTTTTTAAAAACACTTCTATTACTTAATCCATCGCTTTTAAGCCAAAAGAATGGCATAATTGTAAATAGGATAGTAATAGCACAACAAATTAAAATTGGAATCATAGATAGGAAAATAAAAAGTATCATATCACTTTGAAAGTCTTCAGAAATTATAATGATCCAAAATATACAAGTGGCCAAAATGGTTGATTTAAAAATGACAGATGGAAGGCTCATTAATCTATATTTAATCTTAAATTATCATATTGTATTTCTTGCCAGTTTTTACTTTTTAATTCAATTAGGTAAGCGTGGTATTTTTTCTCAATTAAAGCTTTCTTTTCTTCGGTTAAATTATTTTGTTCAGCATAATTTTTAAGAAGAAAGGTGTTGTTTGATAAATCTAGTAGATAATTAAAATCCATAGATTGCGCATAATTAATGTTGTAATGAGTAATGTAATTATCCCAATTAATAATACTAGATACAATCAGAATTGTGAAAGCTGTTAATGTATTTACTCTAAATAAATACCAAAAGTTTTTTATTTGTTTTATTTTAATTGATGTTGTAAATAAACCAATTATTGTAAGTAATAGGTAAATTAAAACGCCTATCCGTTTATATGTGAAACCAAAATAATAGATGTATTGGCAATCCTTTATAACAATGTTTACTATTAATATTAGGTTAAGTATTATCCATATATAAGTTACACATTTAAGGTTTTTGTTGTCTTTATAAAAGTTTAGATTTCCTCTAAAAAAGTATAGTATAGTTATTATAGCTATAACTATGGAACCAATTAAGGCATTAATTCCATTATGAACTTGATTAGAAAAGACAGAAGCTCTTAAATCATTGGTGGAAATTAAATAAGAGATATCAGTAATGAGAAAGAAAGCGATAAGTATGTTTAAAAGTGTTATTAAAATAAGTCCTAATTGATGTTCTTTTTTTTGCTGCTCTAGTATGATATCCCCTTTCTGGTTTAAAGAATTTCCAGTGTTTAAATCGTAATTAGTAGCAGGATCAACTTGAACCGGTTTAGAAATATTACTAAACAAATAATATCCAAGAACAGAAACTAACAACCATTGAATATTAACAAAGCTAAAATCAATTTTAGAAATTAATTCACTAAACATAGGATTTCCATTTTTATATAAGCTTATAAAAATGATAACCATAATTAATGGAATACCTATTATTTTAAATAAATGGAGATAATCAGTTTTTTCTTTAGGTGTATCCTTTTCATCTTTCTCAATAGAATTAAAGTTTCGATGAAAGAATGCTGCTATTGATGAATAAAACCCGTTGAGCCAATTTATGTAAATAGACGAATTTTGCTCTGATACGTTTCCTATTAGTGTTAAAAATGCAACTACATATGCAATTATTGATAAGTTTGATTTGTAAAAAAATACAGAGATAGCAACTATAGCGAATACAATACTAAACACAATAGTGCTTTTTTGCTTAAAAGCATCTTTATTATAAATTATGAGTATAATAATTGCTAGCAAACAAAATAAACTTAGGTTTAAACCAAGGTCGTATTGATAAAAAAATGTGCTAAACAAAACGGAACCGATTAATAAAGGAATATTTTTCATTTTATATTAAATTATGAATTACTATTAAGTAGTATAGAAATGCAATAGGTATATTAAAAAGTATTATTCCTATTGATTGTATGGTCTCTCTTCTATTTCGCTTTAAGAATAATAAGGATAGTAGAATAACCAATACTAAAGAATTTATTATAATGGCTAACCCTACATAATAATAGCCGATCATAGTTACAGAACTTATCTCTCTAATAAATACTTGCAGCAAAAATAAAATAGTACCAATGCCAAATGATATTAGTGAGATTTTGGAAGAAACTTTATATATGTCCATATTAAACTTTTATAAGTATGTTAATTTGTGATTTTGAGAATATAACTTGTCTAAAATCATGTATGGAAACCGTTAACAATTCTTTATAATTGAAATGATGGAATGAATTAGCATTTTTTCCAATACAGTATGATTTATAGTAATATTTATAATAGTCAGGTAAAATGATGGTTCCCAGAATAATGGCGCCATAGAGGTATAAACTTCTTTTACCGTTTCCATAGCACAGATATTGTAACGCAATTTCGTCTTCAACTTTAGTTCCATAACCAGTTAAAGTATGATATGCATCATGTCTTTCAACTTTTGAGATCAATTCAAAGTTGTTTTTATTAAGAAATAACCCAAGGTGTTTACCAAAAGAATCATCAGGATAGGTTAGCAATTGTTTTTTATTGATGTTCCAAGGTTCATGATTCTTAAAAAGATTTGTGTAAATCTGTTTAGATTTTTCAAATAACCATGCTATAAATGTCTTTCTTATATTCATTTTAAAAGTACTTTGAAATTCAAAGTAATAGATTAAAAAAATAGTTATTGTTTTTTTATTAATTTTTCGAGTGCGTTAATGTGTTTTTTAAATTCTGCTTCTCCCAATTTAGTAGTGCTATAACGTGTGTTAGGTTTTCTACCAATAAATTGTTTTTCAACTTTTATATACTCGGCTTTCTCAAGCGCTTTTGTATGGCTGGCTAAATTACCGTCGGTAGCTCCAAGTAATTCTTTCAACATATTAAAATCGGCATATTCATTTACCATAAGAATAGACATAATGCCTAATCTAATTCTATGATCAAATACTTTATTTATGTTAGTTATTATACTCATCTTACTTCCTGCGAAGGCAGGAATCTTTATTTATTTTTATAATCAAGATAAAACTTACTGTTATTGCTTATTCCACCATTATTTATTAAAATTCTCTCCATTATTTGACTTTCATTTATGAATATCCAAAATTATTACTTATTGTTTTTCCTGAACCTATATTTTTATAGGTTATATTGTAATCACGATCAAATTTAACTTCATTCATACACGTATTTATATAAATATGTTCGTCTTTTTTTATTTTAAAATATTGTGTTTTTGAGTCTGGTATTATTGAAAGTTAGTCAATATCAAAATTATTATTATTTTTTATTAAAAATTTGCCATTATCAGTACAGCAAGAATATAAAAGTAAAAAGGCAGATACTATTGCTAAAATTTGTTTCATTTTCTATCATACTTAAAATGCATCCATGTACCATAAATAATATGCATAATTCCAAAACCTAAAACCCAAAGCCAAAATCCATATCCCGGTAACCAAGCGCAAATTAAGCCTAATATAATTTGAATAAAACCTAAATAACGAATATCTCCAATACTATATTTTGAAGCATTTACTAAGGCTAATCCATAAAATAAAAGCATTAAAGCACCAGTTTGTCCATATTTTTGTTGCCCTAGTATGATTAAGATATAGATACCACCAGCTACTAACGGAATTAAAAAATTTATGACTAAGCGACGCGATGAAGTATCCCACATAGTAGCACCATTCTTTTTTGCCTTTCTTGTAGTTAAGATGATACCGGTAACAACACTAAAAAATGCAATTAAGAACAGGTCCAACATGACTAATTTAAATATTTTGCCATCCAGTATAAGAGTGCCACTACTATATTCTATAACTAACCAATAGGCAATAGCTGCTCCAATAAGTGCATAAATCCCGGCTAATATTCCTGATAAGCCACTAAGTGATATAAACCGCGAGGATTTATTCATTAAATCTTTTATCTCGCTTATGTCTTTTAAATAATCTTTTGATTCCATATAAAAGTACTTTGAAATACAAAGTAAATAAATTATTTTTAATCGAGCATCATAAAATTTTGTTAAGTTTGAATTCGTAATTTAAATCTATTAGAATATTGAAACCTGTAGACGAGTATTTTTTCAATCAAAAAGAACCTTTTCAATCCATCATGCTTTATGTTAGAAGTGTCATACTAAATACCCTTCCAGAAGTAGAGGAGCGATATAGTTATAGAATTCCGTTTTATAATATTGGAAAAAAACCTATGATTTATTTAAATATTTTAAAAGGCAAAGAGTATGTAGATGTTGCTTTTGTACAAGGTATTCTATTGGAAAAGCAGTTTCCTGTTTTAAAGAACAATAATAAACGTAAACAAGTACGATCTATTCAACTAAGAACGATAGAAGATTTAGACCATGAAAATTTTGTTGAGTTGTTACATGAAGCATCAAACTCATTGAACAAAAGCAAAAAAGCCTGGTTTATTTAATGAAACTTAATAGTGAAAAACTACAGAAATGGTGAATTCAATATTATACAGTTGAACTATCCCACAACTGGAGAGCAGGGTATTATAAAACACTACTAAAAGTTTTTTAAAGCCTAAAAATACCACCAAAAGAAATAACACGTTGCAAATAAAAGAAATATTGAGATGCACTTTCTGCAGTGTTACTAGTAGTTCTTATATCTGGCATATTAATGTAACCACCTCTTAAATCTGTTTGCACAAAAAAGTATTTGAAAAATGTAAAATTTAACCCAGCGCTCAATGATACACCATAACCAGCTAAATGAAATTCGTCATATCTGTCTTTTTGAAGTATTGTTGTATTGGTTTTTGGGTATAAGACACCAGCTCCAATACCTTCGGTAATGTTTAGCTGAAACTTATCAGTATTTTGAATATTGAATATAGATGAAATATCATCAAATCTCGAAAACTCTGCATATACATAGTTTAAACCATTGGTGTGTTCAAACAATAAGAAGTCTTCCGACACAAAAAATGCTTCATTTTCATAATTTCCATTGTATAGACTTCCTGCTTCAGAGTCCGGTAAGTTAATATGTCCGTTAATAGCTTTAATTCTATTGTTTTTCATAACATACTTCATATGGTCAACACCAAGTGAAATAATATATTTATCAGAGATAAAATACCCAACTTTTACATTCGTTTGCGGAATTGTAATTCTTGTTGGGTTAATATAGTCTATGTGCCAACCTTTAGGTTTGTCCCTAGCAGAAACATCTTTTATGGTAAAATCATAATCGACACCTTTAAATCGGATATCCGATTTTGAAAAAGACTCTCTATTACCACCCCAGCTAATAAAGAATTTGCCTTTATTAGAAGCCGTATATTTTTGAGTGTTATCAATATTGTTTTTTTGAGCGAAACAGTTCTGAGATAAAGTACTTATAATAAAAATTACTATAAGCTTAATAGGTTTAATGGTCATTAATGCTTTTTGATCGATTGTAAATAATAGCCTTTTGGAAGAATAAACATTATTCTCCAATAAGGTTTTCTGATTTTTTCTGATTGATTTTAAAAACTAGAGAGATAGAACAGTTTTTATAATATTTTTTTGAGTGAAATTTTTTCGAGAGAAAGGGCTTATAATATAAACTACTATAAGTTTAATTGGAGTAATAGTCATTTATGTTTTTTGATTTGATTGTAAATAAAAGTCTTTTGACGAAATATATACCTATTCCTTAAAAAGATTTTGAATTTTTTTGATTGATTGTATAAAATCTAGAGAGATTGGATAGTTTTTCTAATAGCAACTAAATTTGTGAGCAATTTTTCTAAATTATCTAAGTGTAACATATTGGCGCCATCGCTTTTTGCATTTGCAGGATCGAAATGGGTTTCAATGAATATACCATCTACATTATTAACAATACCTGCCCTTGCTATAGTTTCAATCATATCTGGTCTGCCTCCTGTTACACCTGCAGTTTGGTTAGGTTGTTGTAGAGAATGTGTGACATCTAAAACAGTAGGAGCGTATTGACGCATTGTTGGAATACCACGAAAATCTACTATCATATCCTGATAGCCAAACATAGTGCCTCTATCTGTTATCCAAGCTTTATCACTACCAGCATCTTTAACCTTTTGTACAGCATGTTTCATGGCTTCTGGACTCATAAACTGTCCTTTTTTTAAGTTGACGATCTTGCCAGTTTTTGCTGCGGCAACCACCAAATCTGTTTGACGAACTAAAAATGCAGGAATTTGCAATACATCAACATACTGTGCAGCTAACATAGCATCAGAAACTTCATGAATATCTGTAACCGTAGGAACATCAAAAGTATCAGAAACTTTCTTTAAAATTTTTAAAGCTTTTTCATTACCAATTCCTGTAAAACTGTCAATTCTACTGCGATTTGCCTTTTTAAAGCTCCCTTTAAAAACATAAGGGATTTCTAGTTTGTTAGTAATTGTAACTACCTTTTCGGCAATGCGAAGTGCCATATCTTCTCCTTCTATAGCACACGGGCCGCAGAGCAAGAAAAAATTGTTAGAATTTGTATGTTTTATTTTTGGAATATCTTTAAGCGTCATAAAGCTTTTGTTTCAACAAAATTATGATGCAAATATACTACTAATGATGAATTAACAAATGAATCTTTTAAATTGAATTAAAAACATTTTGAAGTACTTGTATAAGCTTTTGAAGCTTTGCTATTTCTGGGTTTTAACGAATTAAAAGCTAGAAAGATAAGATAAATAGTGCTCTTTTTTTCGTATTTTACGAAGAAGGAACATCCAAAAAAATATTATTACACATTTTATATGTTATTTATAGTTACCTTTGCACGCTTAAAATAAGGCACTATTATGGCTAAGATTAAAAACATTGCAATTATTGCTCACGTAGATCATGGTAAAACTACTTTGGTTGATAAGATTATGTATCACTGTCAGTTGTTCCGTGAAAACGAAAATACGGGTGATTTAATTCTTGATAATAATGATTTAGAGCGCGAAAGAGGTATTACCATTACATCTAAAAACGTTTCTGTAATTTATAAAGACACAAAGATTAATATTATTGATACACCTGGTCACGCCGATTTTGGAGGTGAAGTGGAACGTGTATTAAATATGGCAGACGGTGTTTTATTATTAGTAGATGCTTTTGAAGGACCTATGCCACAAACACGTTTTGTATTACAAAAAGCGATTGATTTAGGATTGAAACCTTGTGTGGTTGTCAATAAAGTTGATAAAGAAAACTGTACGCCAGATGAAGTACACGAGAAAGTTTTTGACTTAATGTTTGAACTAGGTGCAGAAGAATGGCAATTAGATTTCCCTACAGTATATGGTTCTGCAAAGAATAACTGGATGAGTGACGATTGGCAAAAAGAAACTGAAAATATAGAACCATTGTTAGATATGGTTATAAATCATATTCCTGAGCCAAAAATAGAAGAAGGTACAACCCAGATGTTAATTACCTCTTTAGATTTTTCTTCTTTTACAGGAAGAATAGCTATTGGTCGTTTAACTCGTGGAGAATTAAAAGCAGGACAAAACATATCTTTAGTTAAACGTGATGGAAGCATTGTTAAATCTAAAATTAAAGAATTACATGTTTTTGAAGGTTTAGGACGTAAAAAGGTAGAAGAAGTACAAGCTGGTGATATTTGTGCTATTGTTGGATTAGAAGGTTTTGAGATTGGAGATACAGTTGCAGACTGGGAAACACCAGAAGGTTTAAAAACTATTGCAATTGATGAGCCAACAATGAGTATGTTATTTACCATTAACGATTCTCCTTTCTTTGGTAAAGATGGAAAGTTTGTAACCTCTCGTCATATAAAAGAACGTTTAACAAAAGAGCTTGAAAAGAATTTGGCATTACGAGTTGAGGAAACTGATAGTGCTGATAAATTTATGGTATTTGGACGTGGTGTATTACACTTATCTGTTTTAATTGAAACGATGCGTCGTGAAGGGTATGAATTGCAGATTGGTCAGCCACAAGTTATCATTAAAGAAATTGATGGTGTAAAATGTGAACCTGTAGAAGAAATGACCATTGATTTACCAGAAGAAGTTTCGGGTAAAGCTATCGAGATGGTTACCCTAAGAAAAGGAGAGATGCTTAGTATGGAAGCAAAAGGAGACCGTATGGTTTGCGAATTTATAGTACCATCTAGAGGAATAATAGGCTTACGTAATCAATTATTAACAGCTACTGCAGGTGAAGCTATTATGGCACACCGCTTTAAAGAATACCAACCATTAAAAGGTGGTATTCCAGAACGTCAAAACGGATCTCTAGTATCTATGGAAAAAGGACAAGCAATTCCTTATTCTATTGATAAATTGCAAGATAGAGGTAAGTTTTTTGTAGATCCAGGAGAGGATATTTATGAAGGACAAGTTATTGGAGAAAATTCTCGTGGTGATGATATGACAGTAAACGTAACAAAAACTAAAAAACTTAGTAATGTACGTTCTTCTGGGGCAGATGATAAAGCTAAAATTGTTCCTGCAATTAAGTTTTCATTAGAAGAAGCTTTAGAATATATTCAAAAAGATGAATACGTTGAGGTAACTCCAAATCATTTACGTTTGCGTAAAATCTATTTAACAGAAGTAGAACGTAAACGAAATAAAACGATATAAGATGGAATTCTTTGGAATTTCAGGCATTGAATGGGTTGGATATGCTGCTATGGCAACTGTCTTAATTTCATTCTTAATGAAATCGGTTAATAAACTACGAATAGTAAACTCCTTTGGATGTTTGCTATTTGTGTTTTATGGCATTTTGTTAAACCCGATTTCAATACCAATTATAATAACCAACACAGCTATATTTTGTATTAATTTGTATTATTTGCTAGGAAAAAAGAAGTTGTAAGCTTAATTTGATGTGAGGTAATAGATTGTTTCTTACAATTTCAGATAGCTAAGACAGAAAAGCTAAATGATTTTGTATATTTGAAACTTTTTGAAAACATAAAAGAATATTATGTTTTTTTGAGCGTTTACAAGTCATGTATTCAATTTAAAGTAATTTTATTTAGTGAAAAAATCGGACTTAATTGAAAAAATTTATTGATTATATAAATAGCAAAGTTTTAGTTAAAGTTACTTCGTTACAAACAGCTTCAGTATTAACACGAATAATAGCAGGAATTTTAACCTCTAAAGCTATAGCCGTTTTTATCGGCCCTGTAGGACTAGCGTTAATTGGAAATTTACAGAATTTTGTAAGTTCTTTTCAAACAGTTGCTACACTTGGCTTTTATAAAGGAGCCGTAAAATATATTTCAAAGTTTAAAGACGATGTTGTAGAGCTTGGAAAGGTTGTGTCAACAATATATTATGCTGCTTTTCTCTCAACCATTTTAGTATCATTTTTATGCTATTTTAATGCAAAGTTAATAAATGATCTCATTTTTCCAGTTTATAACAACTACACTTATGTTATTCAAATATTTGCTATAGCACTTCCTTTTTATGCTTTAAACATGTTTTCATTTTCTATAATGAACGGTTTTTCTAAGTATAAAATACTCATTATAATTAATATAATAGGGCAGATATTAAGCGTCTCTATTGCTTTACTTTTAATTTACCAGAACAAACTTGATGGTGCTTTAGTGTCTGTGGTAATCGCAGAGGCTTTAATATTTCTAATCACTTTAGTCGGTATTATAAACAGGCGTAGTTTGGTATCACTTATACGTGTTAATAGTGTTGATTTTAGCCTTTTAAAAAAAATGAGTTCTTACTCATTAATGGCTCTTTTTACAGCAGTTTTCTTACCGTTTGTTGCTATTGCCATTAGGTCTTATATTATAGAAAATATAGGTTACAAAGATGCAGGGTTTTGGGAAGCGATGACAAGAATATCTAAGTACTATTTAATGCTAGTTAGCTCATTAATAGCATTATATATATTGCCTAGGTTTTCAGAGATTGATGACGCTAAAGAGTTTAAAAAAGAAGTGTTTAGTTTTTATAAAACTGTCATTCCTATTTTAGCATTCGGTTTGTTTATTATATATTTAATGAAGCCGATTATTGTATCTGTAATTTTTTCTAGTGAATTTGAACCCGTTGAAGATTTATTTTTATGGCAATTACTAGGAGATTTTGTTAAGATTTTGTCCATTGTTATTGCGTACCAGTTTTTAGCAAAAAAAATGTTTTGGCATTATATTTTAACTGAAGCTTTTTTAATAGTAACCCTCTATATCACCAGTGTGTATTTTATTGACTTATTTGATGGTGTTAAGGGGGCTGTGGTTGCACATTTTGTAAGTTATGTGATGTATTATGGTATTATTTTGTTGATATTTGGGAGTTCGCTTTTTGGGGTGGAGTCTGGTAAGGATGATGTTTAAATTAGCGCTACTTTTTTATTACCGAAACCAATTACAGAAGAAATTCACATTCAATAAGTAATTTGAGTTGTCATATAGTTTGGAATACCAAGCATCGTTATACTTTACTGAAAGGAGATTTGTAAAAGCAATGTTGTGATTTGTTGATACAGATTTGTAATTCAAAAAACGTTAAAACTCTAAAAAGGATGCCTTTGGATTCTGTTATATATTTGCTTAATTATTAAAAGTATGAGGATAATATTTTTTTGAAAATTTCTATTTTCTGCATTCCATACCAATGGAAGTATAAGGAATGCGAAAATATTCTTCTTCAATAACCGACTTAACATTTGGAAAACAACTTTTTGCTAATCTTTCGTACTCAATTTTTGTTCTAACAAATTTACCTCTATCCAGTTTAAGAAATGCTTTGGATATTACATTTTGATTTTCTACATAACAACCATCATAAGTTATTACGCGTCCATTAGGTTTAATAGCAGCAAAGGCTATTTCAAATAGTTTGATACACTCTTCATCATTTAAATGATGCAATACACCGGAAGCAATAACGATATCGAAAGATTCCAATTCGGGAAGGGTAAAATCTGTGACTCCTGAGCAAATAAATGTACCACGATTTTGATACTTTTTTTTTGCTTTTTCAATATAATTATTATCTAAATCAATGCCAAAATAGTGAACCTCAGGTAAAAAATCAAGAATATCTCCAGGACCACAACCAATATCTAGTATTTTTTGATTTGGTTTAATACGCACCATGTTTTCGACAAAAAGTTTCCGAGCTCTATACCCTCCGACTAATTTTTGATAGGTAGTATATATAAAAGGAATACGTAAGAAATAACGAGGATCAAATCGTTTAGCCATATTTTTAAATTATCATTAACAATATCATTTAAGATAAAATTATGTTTGCTAAAGTAATTTATTTTTTAATTGATTCAATAATATTTATCTTGCAATATAAGATTTTACTTAGCAATATAAATCAATTTTTAATACTCACTCTGTCATCCGTGTTTTTCCTTAATGAATAATTTTAAAGTATTTAAAAAAAATGAATTTCACACAACTATTGTATTTATTATAGTTATACAAATTATTCTGTCTTTTCAAGGTTTTGATGTCTGTGACGATGGATTCGCGCTAACATTTTATCAGCAAATATATAATTCTCCTTCCAGTGTAGAGTATAATTTTGTTTACTGGTTATCTGGGATTATTGGGGGTGTATGGTATTCTTTATATCAAGAAGGGGGGGTGCTGTGGCTTAGATTTTTAGGAGTCATAATTAATACTTTAACATTTATTGTTTCTTACGAAGCACTTAAAGGTTATATAAGTAAAAGAAAATTGTTAATAGGATTATTAATAGTACTATTTGTAAATGATTATGGGTTTTTAACTTTTTATCATAATCATATAACCGCATTATTAGCGGTTTTAAGTATTTATTTTTTTTCCAAAGGAATAAAAAAGACGAATTTTATATTATTAGCAATAGCTGGGTTTTTAATTGGTATAAACGTATTTTCTAGGATTCCTAATATTACCCTTTTTGTTTTTATTCTTGTTATACCTTTTACTTGGTATTTGCGAAATAAGATTGTATTTAAAACTATATTCCCTCCTATACTAGGAATTGTAACGGGCTTTATTGTAGTATATATAACATTATATAGTTTAGATCAAGTAAATATAATGAAGAATGCTCTTTTTAGTCTTGTTAGTTTAGGTGAAACAGAAGGAAGCGCTCATAACGTAACATCACTTTTTTATACTTACGTAGGAAATTATATGAAATTGTTTTTTGTTTTTTTTCAATTTTTGGCTATTTCTATTTTTGTTTTGAGCATTTATCTTTTTTTTAAGAAAAATCGTTTAATAAGAATGTCGATTTCTACACTAATATTTTTTCTTATGATTTTCTGGTTTAAAAAGGCAGATATATACATAATATACGTGATTGGCTATATTGGAACTTTAGGGATTTTATTCACCAAACAAAAGGAAGGAATTAAGGTTCTGTCATTTTTGGCATTTCTTATGATGTTATTTTTACCTTTAGGAAGCGGAGGTGGAATTAGAAGTAGTGGCTATATGTGTATATGGTTGGCAGTTCCATTATTTTTTTATTTTATTTCTCAATTTGGAAATATTACATTGACATTCAATATAAAAAAAGAAGACATATCCAGGACTATAACGAAAAGTAGTATCAAGTATTTGTCTATGTTTTTTTTATTTTCGTATGCAACGGGAAAAATATATAGCCTATCTCAAGAAGCATATTTTGACCAAGGAAGTAGATTAAATAAAATTTATAAAATAAATAATAAGTATGCCAGTGGAGTTTATACAACTAAAGAGAGAGCACTAATTATTAATGATTTATTAGCTAGTTTAGAGCAGTATGTTAAGCCTAACGATTATTTGCTTACTTATGATAAGATTCCGATGGTTCATTTTTTAACCGAAACAAAACCATATATGTTTAACCCTTGGATATGGATATATGATAGTTATTCGTTTAAAAAAAATATGGATCGAGCAGAAAAGGAAATAGATGTATTACCTATAATAGTCCAACAAAAGTTTGAAACTATTGGAACCTTTTCTGAACCTACTTTGGAATATCTGACAGAAAGCATAGGAAATGACATTAGGTATAGTAATGGATTTGATAAAAATAGAGTTAAAATAATGAATTCTTTTATTTCTAGAAATGAATATGAAATAGTATGGAGTAATGCTTATTTTAACATTTATAAATCTGATAAAAAAAGATAAGTATTAAGTGTTATTTTAAACAATGAACGAACTTTATTTGTTGAAATACTAAGTTATGAAAAAAGAAATTTCCATAGTTATTCCGATATATAATGAACAAGATAATATAGCAAAGCTCTATGAACGACTCGTTGCTTCCATTACTAATTTTACTAAAGTTTATGAATTAATTTTTATCAATGATGGTAGTACAGATAATTCTTTTTTAGAATTACTTAAACTTTCCGAAATAAATGATAAAGTATATTATATTAATTTTAGTAGGAACTTTGGACATCAAATAGCTGTATCGGCAGGTTTAAATATGTGTAGAGGGAAGTGTACTGTTATTATTGATGGTGATCTACAAGATCCTCCTGAAATTATCCCGCAACTTTATAGTGAATACAAAAAAGGGTTTGATGTTGTATATGCTAAACGAAAAAAAAGGGAAGGAGAGACATTTTTAAAAAAAATAACTTCAAAGTTATTTTATAGAATATTAAAAAGGATAACGCCTTTTGAAATTCCTATAGATACAGGAGATTTTAGGCTTTTAGATAGAAAAGTAGTACTAGCATTAAATAAAATGTCGGAACAGAATAAATTTTTAAGAGGCCAAATAGCTTGGTTAGGTTTTAAACAAACACATGTTTTGTTTAACAGAAATAGTCGTAAACATGGTAAATCGGGTTATTCATATGGGAAAATGTTTCGATTAGCTATTGATGCTGTAACGAGTTTTTCAGATAGACCTTTAGCATTTGTTACTCGAATAGGTTTCTTAATTTCTTTTCTTTCATTTTTAGTCATTTTGTTTGCTATTTTTTCACACTTCGTTTTAAAGCAAACCATTACTGGGTGGACTTCCTTAATTATTAGTTCGATGTTTATAGGAGGCATACAATTATTGTCGATAGGAATTATTGGAGAATATATTAGTCGTATAAACAATAATGTAAAAAACAGGCCGCTTTATATTATTGAAAATACTAATATTAGATTAGACGATTCCGAGTGATAAAAAATTCGTCCGATGATAAGTTTAAGATTTTATTTAAACTAAAACTAATTCTTTAGCCCAAGGATGCTAAAAAATAAACTAAACAAAATGGCTTGTACGCCAAGTAAAATCGTGAAAACAGCAGGAATAATTAGACGTAACATATATTGTGGATCTAAATTTCCAAAACCATAATCTTCCCAAAGATTTAGACTATAAAAAGTTAATGAAACTCCAAAAATTAAAAGTATAGCTCCTATAATTAATCCAAATTCCAAATTTAAATATTTAAACAACTTGTCGTATCTGTTACTTTTTGGGAGCAACCCGTTTTCAACAGCAAATATTTTGGTAAGCGCATAAAAAATAAAACATTGAAAACCAACAAGTATAAGACTGGAAGTATAGAGTAGGGTATTTACATCAAATACTATATCCTTAATATGTATGGGTTGGTTAATGAGTCGTAAGGAAATTAATAATCCAGTAATCATCATTATTATGCTGGGGTATAAAAACAACCACTTTGGACTATAGAGTGCCAAAAAACGCAAATGCCTCCAGCCATCACGCCAGGTTTTTAAATGTGGTTTTCGAGTTCTGCCATCAGGATATAAAATTGTAGGGACTTCAGTAATAGAAAGATTGTTTAACTTAGACTTTACTATCATTTCAGAGGCAAATTCCATCCCTGTAGTTTTCAAATTCATTTTACCATATGCTTCCTTTGAAAAACCTCTCAAACCACAGTGAAAATCACGAATATTTATTTTAAAAAATAACCTACCAATAAAAGACAATACAGGGTTCCCTAAATATTTATGTATAAATGGCATCGCATTTTTTTTAATGCCACCTTTAAACCTATTGCCCATTACAAGATCATAACCTTCTCTTAACTTTAATAAAAATGGGAGCAGATCTTCAAAATCATAACTATCATCAGCATCAGCCATTATAATATAAGTGCCTTGGGCTTTTTCAATTCCACCTTTTAATGCATTGCCATACCCCTTGTTTTTAACTGGAATCAATACAGTATTTAGTTTTTTAGCTATTGCTTGCGAGCCGTCAGAACTTCCATTGTCTGCAATAATAATTTCTCCAACAACATTGTTTTTCTTGAAAAAAGATTGCGCTTTAGTAATACAGATTTCTAATGTCTCAGCTTCATTTAAACATGGCATAACTACAGATAATTCAATATTCATGATAATGCGGTTTTGGAGTTTTTAGATGTTTTAAATAAGATGAAAATAATTAAGAAAAACACCCAGTCGTTGTAAAACAAAAATCTTTTTTTTGTATGCATTCCAATAGAAACTAATGCTGTATTTAAGAATGTTAAAAAGAGTACTAAAAAAATTATTTTATAACTAATACTATTGGTTTTAATAAGCTTTAAAAAACTATAAATAAATATAACCAAGAGTAACAATGTATATTTGGCATTACCAAATCCATGTATGAAATTTTGAATATAAATTTTAAACCATAATGCAAAATTATTTTGTATTAGGTTTAGTGTCATGCTTTTTGTTAGCTTATCAATAGCAATAACTTTTTGATTATACGTTAGGCTTTTTTCCAAGCTTTTTCTTGCTACAGAAAAAATTGTGGCGTTTGCAATTCTAGAGTAATTATCTATATATACTAAAATAGCTTCTTTTGAATCTTCTAAATTATTTATGTTTAAATTTTGAATGTATAAGCTTTTATAAACGTTTTTGAAATATGTTTGTTCTTTTTCAGAATCAAAAAGTAGATAATCATCAGCATCGGAAACAAAAAATGCAGGTGTTATTAAGTGAATACCTGTCCAGGGTGTATTTACATAAAATCCATGCACTATTTTGTGATATGTTTTATCTGCTATTGATGTTATAAAAGGAAAGGCGATAAGAACAATTAATAGCCATTTACTTTTTAACTCTTTTTGTTTTATAGAAATCCATAAAAAAATACAAATTGCTACTGGAATTAAAATCAAAAACTGATTACGGGTAAGTATAAGTATAAAAAGTATGGGTAACGAAATTATTAAGGATTTCGTTCTACTAGTAATTATACTTATTAAAAAATGAGTTACCGATATTAAATAGAGTGGATATGATAATGCTTCAGACAGAAAACTATTTGCTAAATGATGATTGTAAATATAAGGAACAAGAAGAATTAAAGTTAGTATTATATACCAAATAAGGTTTAACTTATAATTCTTTTTTAAAGACATAATAAAGAAATATATGGAAAAAGTTCCTAAGCCAAATTGTATAATTAATGTTGCTAAATTAAAGTATGACCCAAATATATATTTTATTACTGTTAAAAATAATGGATAACCTGCAGATCTCATAATATCAATAGTTAAATAGCTTTGAGAGTCACTAGCCATTCTCATCGGTTTACCAATAACTAAAATAAAGGCAACTAAAAAAAAGAGAATAAAAATATATCTTGATTGCTTTTCGGTTATTTTGAAAGGAACTGTCATTTACTTTTTATCCGTTTATTTTTTTGCTTTATGATTTTTAAAACCATAACAAAGGTTATAAAAATTAAGCTATAATTATAAAAAAGATACCGTATTATGGAATGGCTTGCAAAGCAGACTATAAATGCATTTGAAAGTATTAAAGCAGAAAGAATAAATAGAATATAATAATCTTTGGTTTTAGAGTATAACAATTTAAACAGACTATAAAAGAAAAAACCTAAAAGCAGGAAAAACAAAATTACTCCTTTAAAAGCATGTTTTATATTAGCAAAAAACAAATTACACCACGATTTAAAATTTAGCTTGACTAGAGTGAAAAACAAACTTTGAGCAGCAAGTTCGGATTGCCAATATGAGTTTGCTACTGCAGGGTTTATATCTAAACCTTGAGCAGTGTGTTTTTCTATATAATACTCTAGGCTAAACTGGTGTATGGTTTGGTTACATATTTGCGGAATATGATTGTGAAAGTGATTATAATATGTTTTATAATTTGTTTGTTTTTGACGAGATAGAAGTAAGTCTTTTTCTGATAAATATTTATAACATTTTTTAAATATGGCTTTATAGTCTCCATTTTCAATTTGATTAAAATTAGTATCATTAGAAACATAAAACGCAGCAGCAGATGCATTGATAAAACTAAATGGTGTAGATATAAATAAACCATCTTTAAGTTTATGATATGTTTTGTCGGCCATAATTACAAATAATGGCAAAAAAAGTATGATAAAAAATACTTTTAAGTTGCTTTTTATTAATGTGTTACGTCTATGTTTGAGGAGGTAAGTAAAGGCAAATATTAAAGATGCAATAATAAATTGACCTCTTGTTAATACTAATAAAATATAAGCTATAGACATAAACAAAAGAAGCTTCTTCTTTTCATTTAATACAATTTCTAAACTAAGTGTAATAAATATTAAATACAATGGATAGCTCAACCCCTCCGAGCAAATGTTATTAGCGACATATAGGGGTGGGAAAAAAGGAAATAATAATACAATTAATAGGAGGCTTCTAATGAGTTTGTTAAATGAAAGTATACCAGAAATACGCTTTAAAAAAAAATGAACCGAAGCCATTCCCAATACCAATTGAATACCTACTACAATTTTTGCAAAATAATTTGTGAAAATAAACTCAAAAGCTTTAATAAATATAACATAACCAGGATGCCTATTGGGTCTGGCTTTCAAATAACCATAAGTGTCTGGAGAAAATATAGCTTCTTGAAAAATTAAGAAAACAAAAATAAGAATATATACTACAATTAAAATATGGTTTTCTTTTAAACGTTTTAACAAGTCCAATAAGAGTTTTTTAATGTATAAATATATAAATAATTAAGGAAGAATTTAACATGAAAATTAAAAAATATTGTACTTTGGGTGCTTATAAAAAAATATAAAACTTAATAATTTTGAATCCATTTTTAGTGAAAAAATATCAGTCGGAAAATAAATCTGATTGGAATAATTTTGTGTCAAAATCTAAAAATGCGACATTCTTATTTTATAGAAACTTCATGGAGTATCATGAGGATAGGTTTGAAGATTATTCGCTTTTGATTTATAAAAAGCAGAAGCTTATTGCTGTTTTTCCAGCTAATAGAGTTGGGGATATTATTTTTTCTCATCAAGGATTAACCTATGGAGGGTTATTGCTTCAGTCGGAATTAAAGTTTAATGATGTTTTAGAAAGCTTTAAGAGCCTCTTGATTTTTTTATGCTTCGAAGGCGTTCAACATTTAAAAGTAAAAATGATTCCGTACTTTTATAATAGTTTTCCAAGTGATGAGATAAGTTATTTGTTGTACTTGTTAGGTGCGCAATTAGATCGAAGAGATGCGCTCTCTGTTATCGACTTAAATAGTGATGTTAATATTTCAAAAAATAGGCTAGAAGGTGTAAAGAAGGGGGAGAAGCATAAATTGGAGATTAAAGAGGTAACCGATTTAGATGAGTTTTGGAATATGATTTTGATACCAAATTTAAGATTGAAGCATGGGTTAAGTCCAGTACATAGTTTACAAGAGATAAAGGTATTAAAGGAGCGTTTTCCTAATAATATTAGGCAGTTTAATGTTTATCATAAAAATAAAATAGTTGCTGGGACTACAATTTTTGAGACAAAAAATGTAGCACATTCTCAATATATATCTGGAAATAAGGAAAGTAGTAGTGTAGGGGGGCTGGATTTTTTATATACTTATTTAATAAAAGAAGTTTTTGTAAATAAAAGATATTTTGATTTTGGAAATTCAAACGAAAATAAAGGAAGGAATGTTAACGAGGGACTACAATTTTGGAAAGAAGGATTTGGAGCTAGAACCGTAACTCAAGATTTTTATAAGGTTGATACAAAAAACTATAAGTTATTAGATAGTATCATGATATGATTAAGTTTTTAGACTTACACAAAGTAAACTCCCGTTTTCATAATGAATTTCAAGAAAAATTTAAATCGTTTTTGGAATCCGGTCATTATATTTTAGGAAATCAAGTTTCTAATTTTGAAAATAGTTTTGCTAACTATTGTGGCACTAAACACTGCGTTGGAGTAAGTAATGGTTTAGATGCCTTAATTCTCATTTTTAAGGCCTATTTAGAATTAGGATTACTGAAACGTAATGATGAAGTTATAGTTCCTGCAAATACATTTATAGCCAGTATTATAGCTATTCAGGAAGTTGGACTAAAAACGGTCTTGGTTGAACCTGACATAGATACGTATAATATTTCTATTTCTGAAATTGAAAAAAGCATTACACCAAAAATCAAAGTTATTTTGGCTGTGCATTTGTATGGAATGCTAGCCGATATGAGAAGCATAAATGACATTGCGAAAAAAAATAATTTATTGGTTATTGAAGATGCTGCTCAAGCACATGGTGCAGTTAATGAAGAAGGGATTAAATCTGGAAATTTAAGTAATGCAGCTGCGTTTAGTTTTTACCCCAGTAAAAATTTAGGTGCTCTAGGAGACGCAGGGGCAGTAGTTTCTAATAACGAGGTTTTAATAGATATGATTAAAAAGCTTCGTAACTATGGAGGAACTACTAAATATGTATACGATACTGTTGGAGCCAATAGCAGATTAGACGAAATTCAAGCAATCTTTTTAAGTGTAAAACTGAAGTTATTGGATGATGACAATAAAAAACGACGTGATGTAGCAAGGTTATATCTTTCAAAGATAACAAACAAAAAAGTAAAACTTCCCTTTTATAATTTATCGGATAATCATGTTTTTTACGCTTTTGTTGTTTTGGTTGAAAATAGGCAAGAATTTATTGATCATTTAAGTAAGTACCATATCGAAACTTTAATCCATTACCCAATTCCACCTCATAAACAAAAGGGATTCAGTTACTTAAAAGAATTACCTTTGCCAATTACAGAAACTATTCATAATAAGATAGTTAGTATTCCTATAAGTCCTGTGATGTTAAATGAGGAAGTAGAAGAAGTCATTAGAATTATAAATCAATATTAAAAATATAATAAGCTAATCAAAGTAAATTTGATGTGATAAGTTTTAAAGGGATAATAAAAAATAATCTGTTATTAAAAATAACATCTTTAAATGCTGTAGTTATTACAGTAAGATTGATTATTTCTTTAGCTATTCAAAGAATATTGGCAGTAACGGTTGGAGAAATAGGAATTGCTAAAATAGGTCAACTTCGAAATTTGGTTCAAATAATAACAAGTTCCTCCTCTTTAGGGACATTTAACGGGGTTGTAAAATATATTTCGGAATTTAAGGAGAACGATCAACAGCTTAAAGAGTTGTTTACAACGATATTTGCTTTTGTTTTTATAGGATCGGTTATAACATCCTTTGTCTTTTTTTTTAATGCCTCATGGATAACCATTGAATTATTTGGAAACTTAGATTATGTAAATATTATAAAGTGTCTTGCTTTATTGCCTGTTTTTATAGGTATAAATAGAATTTTTCAAGGTGTAATTAATGGCTTGTCTGAGTATAAAAAATATGCAAAGATTGATTTATTAAGTTATGTTTTATCTGCCATATTACTATTAATATGCCTTTATTATTATAGCTTGGAAGGAGTTCTGTTTTCAATAGTTGTAACTCCAATTATTCAATTAAGTATCATCATTTATGTTTTTGGATCGATTTTAAAAAAATATATAAAAGTTAACGACCTAGGGTTTAAAATTCCTTTTGCCAGAGAACTATTGGCGTTTACATTAATGTCTTTTATATCAACTGTATTATTAAATTATATTGAACTTGATATAAGAACCATGATAACCAATAAAATCAATATTAATGAAGCTGGGTATTGGACAGCCATGAACTTTATATCTAAAAATTATATGGTATTTTCTTCCGGACTGTTTACGCTTTATGTTATACCTAAATTTGCAAGAATTTATGAGGCTGATACTTTTAAAAAGGAAGTTCTTTATATATACAAAACTATTCTTCCGTTGTTTGGTTTAGGCATGCTATTGGTTTATTTATTAAGAGCCTTGGTTATTGAAATTGTTTATCCAAACTTTCTTGGTCTTGAACCATTATTTAAATGGCAGTTGCTTGGAGATTTTGTTAGGTTGGCAACACTTGTTATATCACATCAGTTTTTAGCAAAAAAAATGGTTAAGAGCTTTATAATAACAGAGTTAATTTCGTTAGGCTTGTTTTACTTTTTGTCGAAGACCCTTGTAGTTTTATATGGTGCAGAAGGTGTGGTAATGGCACATTTTTATAGGTATATAATATACTTTGGTGTTGTTGTGGCTGCAATTTGGATTAATTTTTCAACTCAAAAAAATACTCAAAAGGAGTAACTATATAACCATTTAGCTTTTACCTGTCCATTTAAGAACATAGTTATCGGCTATTTTTAAATAATTGTGTTCCTTTTCTATAAAAGCTCTGGCGTTTTTAGAAATTTCAATAATTTTATCAGGATTAAAAATTAACCATTCAAGTTTTTCAATAATTTTATCAGCATCGGGCAAGGCGTTAATAGCAACAGTATCTTCTTTTAAATTATAATACTCTAACCATTCATTTTCAGCGCCAGTAAAAACAACTTTTCCTTTTGCCATAGCTTCAAGAGCATTATACCCTTGATCATAGGCATATACTTGATCCAAAACAATGTGTGCACTGTCAAAAGCTTTTATATATTCGTTGTAAGGTAAACTTTTAACAGTCACTATTTCTACTTTATCTGCATACTTATTTACTATAAAATCAAGTGCTTTCTCAAAAATATCATTACCCTTTTTATAATAATTGTCTTCGTTAATTCCATGAAAAATAACAATTCTACTACTAATACATAAATCGATATGCTTGAGCTTATCTATGTTAATAGGATTAGGCGCTAACCCTAAATATTTATCATTATTAATGAGCGGAATATGATAATCTAAATCTGAAGAAATACAGCCTGTAATGTTTTTATGTATGTATTTGTGCAAATCATAATAAGGATTGCTTATGCGCATTAAAATGTGTTTGAACTTTTTCTTTGAAACCTTATTCTCAAAATATGGCGTTAAAATGGAATATCTAAAATTCTTATCATGAGCGTATTTTACACTCGTAT
This sequence comes from Flavivirga abyssicola, assembly GCF_030540775.2. GTDB lineage: Bacteria > Bacteroidota > Bacteroidia > Flavobacteriales > Flavobacteriaceae > Flavivirga > Flavivirga abyssicola. Next base: position 2,979,657 of record NZ_CP141266.1, read on the forward strand.
AATCCGTTCCGCAAGAAAGTAAAAATACGTTAGGGTTATGTTTAAAAATAAAGCTTAGAATTTGCTTCTCAATTTTTGGAAGGGTAGAGAATGAGTTTTCGTTTATTAATTGAACAACGTCAAAATTTTTAAACCTATCTTTTTGAGCATTAAATTGAGCTTTTGTACTTATCGAAGCAATATCAATAGAAAATACGCGATACATTATTTTTTTCAATAAAGACATAACGCCCTTATTGTATTTAACTTTAAAGTTTATATCTGCAGGAAATTTTTTAAAGCCATCTCCAGAGGCAACCAAGATTACTTGGTGTCCATTTTTAATCAATCCTTCTTTTAATGAATTGTGAAGTCTACTATATTCGCCAACTAATAAGATTTTCATTTACTATATTTGGTTGATTTTATACAAACATATTTAATTAAAACTTTAATCATATTATTGAATGCAAAAAATATGTATAATAACAACAACTTTAGGAACTGGTGGTGCCGAAAAAGTAAGCGCAAATTTATCTTTTTTATTAACTAATCTAGGGTTTAATGTGCATGTACTTTGTACGAAGGATGTTATTGAATATGATTACTCTGGAACTCTTTTTAATCTTGAATTGAATCTAAAAAATAATAGAAGTAATTTTAATAAGATACGTGTTTTAAATAGGTATTTTAAAGAAAATAAGTTTGATGTAATAATAGATAATAGAACAAGACCTGTTTTGTTAAAAGAACTTGTTTTGTACAAATTTGTTTTTAGAGCAACAAGACGCATTGCAGTTGTTCATAGCCATAATTTAAAAACCTATTTCCCGAGCTCAACGTTTTTTGCCAATCTATTGTATAAAAGGTTATTTAAACTTGTTGTTGTAAGCGAAGAAATAAAGAATATAATTGAAAAAAGGTATAGACTTAAAAATGTTAAGCAAATTTATAATCCCATACATTTAAACTTAATATCAAATAAAGCAGATGAGGTAATAGAGTTTAATGAAAAGTATATTCTTTTTTATGGCAGGATTGAAGAAAAATCAAAAAACCTTTCGCTGCTGTTAGAAGGGTATAAAAAATCTGATTTAATAAGGGAAGGGATAAAACTTCTTATTTTAGGAAGTGGAGATGATTTAGAATCCATAAAGAATAAAGCCACAAATTTATCGTTATCAGAAAGTGTGATTTTTAAACCGTATGTACTAAATCCTTATCCTTATGTTAAGAAGGCATTGTTTACTGTTTTAACAAGTAGATACGAAGGCTTTCCCATGGTTTTATTAGAAGCTTTAGCATGTGGTACTCCAATAATTTCGGTAGATTGTAAATCAGGACCGAAAGAGGTTCTCAAACATGGTTATAATGGGCTTTTAATTGAGAATTATAATAAGGAGGCACTGGCAAATGCCATGAATAGTTTTATATTTGATACCAATTTATATAAAACATGTAAGCTAAATACGAAACAGAGTGTACAACGATTTTCTATAGAAAATATTTCACAAGAATGGAAACAATTAATAAATATAGTACATGACTAAACAAAACATGGGTAGCGGGATTTTAATTAATATCCCCAAAATCATAGATGAGAATGGGAGGGGAAACTTAGCTGTAATTGAAAAAGATATCATTCCTTTTAAAATAGAACGTGTATACTATCTTTTTGATGTACCTAGCGGATCTTATAGAGGAGGACATGCCCATAAACGACTTAGCCAGTTTTTAGTTGCTTTAGCTGGAAGCTTTGATGTCGTTTTAAAGGATAATAAGAATACTAAAAGAATAACACTTAACAATCCAACACGAGGGCTATTAATAACCCCAGGAACTTGGAGAGAGCTCGAAAATTTTTCTTCTGGAGCAGTATGTTTAGTATTAGCTTCTGATGTTTTTGATGAAGACGATTACATTAGAAATTATGATGAGTTTGTACTATTTAAAGGCAGATAGGTATATGTTTTTGCTTATAAGGAAGTTTTGAATTTGTTTTATGAGTTTAAGCAGAAAATTTGGCTGATTTATTAAAAGTTTTTGTTTTAAATTTAAATTTTTGAAATCTATTTGTTTTTTTAATTTTTTATACAAAACAAATTCATTATTTAATTTACATCTAAGTGCTACAGCATAACGATTTATATCAAGATATAGTTTTAGTGAAGAATTTTCTTGTTCTTGTTCAGTATAATTATTAATAAAATCATATCGTATATCATTGTACTCTTTTTTTGAAAGGCTATTTTCAGTATAAAGTTTGTACGACATTGTAATAATAGGATTGAAACTTACTTTATATCGTAAAGCGAATCTTATCCATAAATCAAGATCTTGAGCCGTTTTAAAAGTTGTATCGAATTGCCCAATACTAATAAATTTTTCTTTCGAAAACCCAACAGCCGATGTCCATGCTACTGGGTTTATGATACTCGCTTTAAAGTAATCGTCTACAATTAAACAATCATTTTGAAATTTAAAATTAAAAGTAGCTTTTCTAAATATACCTTTCTGTAATAAAATTTCATAGTTATTACAGTATAATCCAGCCTCGGGAAATAATAAAATTTGTTTTTTTAATTCCATTAAATGATTATCATGCCATATGTCGTCTGCGTCAAGCAATGCGATGTACTTTCCTTTAGCATTTTTTATTCCAACATTTCTGGCAACTGAGACACCTTTGTTTTTTTGCTGTATAAGGTTAATTCTTATATCATCAAACTTAGAGGCTATTTTATAACTATTATCTGTGCTGCCATCATCTACTAAAATAATTTCAAAATCATTAAATGATTGATTTAAAACACTTTTTATAGTGTATTCAATGAATGCTTCTTTATTATATAATGGAATTATTACAGAGAAAAATGGCATCATTTTTTGTTTTTAAGTGAGCAAAAATAACCAAGTCGATAAAAATAAAATAATAGAATAGAAGGATGTGAAGAGTTAAAGTTTTTTAATAAAAGATGCTTAAAACTTTTGAAGAGAAAACAAGTAATCGAGTTTAATCCTAATTTTTCGATCAAACTATAATGTTTTAATAGATCTAAGCCACTCCTATTCATCTTTTTTTCTTTGACTAAAGAAACTAAATTTTCAATAGCATTTTCAGATTTTCTAATAAATGTATTAGCATCATCATCAGCATTATGAATTACAGGATTGTTAAAACGATGAATACTAATATTCTTTTTTAATAACTCATTAAAGAATGTAATATCTTCATAACCATATTTTTTTATTGATTCATCAAACGGATTCATTTTAAACACCTCTTTTTTAATTAGGAAGTTTGAAGAACAAAAAGCTTTGTGTTCTCTTTTTTTTGTATAAAGCCATCTGAATTTATAAGGTTTTTTAGGAGGTTTTTCTAAACAAGTCATACCTCCATTAATAACTTTTTCATTTTTTATACTGATATATCTTTTTATAAAATCATTATATTTAGGAAATGTGCCAGCATCTACGAATAATAATAAAGAATACTTAGCATTTAAAGCCAATAAGTTTCTAATAGCACTTCGCCCTATATTGTTTGGTAATTCTTTAAAGTGGCAGTAATCTATAAAGTTAATTAAATTATTGTTTTTATTTAATGAAGATTTAGATCCGTCATCATATACTAATATTTCAAATTCAATTTTGCACTCTACACATTGTGTATTTAATTCTTTGACTAAAGCGAGGATATCGTATTTATATGTAGGAATTAATACTGATAGCATTATTTACCAAGAATTAAAATGGTTTCGGGAGACCTGTATCCGTAATAAAAATCATCTTTTCTATTGTTAAAGGTTTTAATCTGTACATTAAAACCTTTATTTTTTAGTCTATCTTTCAGTCCTTCAATAGAATAGATTCTAACATGGTCTTCTTGCCCAAAATGTTTTAATCGCCCTTCGGGAGAATCAATAGTAAAATTTTCATAAATATCTCCATTTTTAAATGGAGTTTGCACATAAATTTTTCCGTCTGGTTTTAAAACTCTGTATAGTTCAGACATAGCTTTTTGATCTTCCATAATATGCTCTAAGATATGATAACATATTATAACATCAAATGTTTCGTCGTTTTGATCAATATTAGTAATATCATATTTATAATCGGCCAAAAACTCATTTTCAAAATCTGTGCTGAAATAATTGATGTTTTTAATTTTTTTCAACGCTCGATATAAATTTCTTGAAGGCGAAAAATGTAGCACGTTGCCTTTTAATTCATTTTTTAAGTTAAGCAAATTCCAGAGCCTTCTGTTTCTTGGTAAACTGCCACAAAAAGGGCATAACAAATCTTCATTTTCTAATAAAACAAAAGATTTTAATTTTTTAAAACAAATATTGCATTGGTGGGTATTTCCAATATAAAATATGCCGTAGAAGCTTCTAAAAAAAAACTCACGTTTAAGCAAAAAGTCTTTTGGAATTAAAGTTTTTGCTTTTTTCTTAATGGAATTATACATGATTACTTTTGTGTATCACAAATTCATAAAATTGATTCTTATCACAATTTTAATGTTTTATTAGTTATTAAGAAAATAATTATTCATTTACTGGAAATTTTCTCTAAGCTGAAAAGTTATTTTTAAAAACAATATTGATTACATTTTTGCATGTCGAAAAATATTTTTAAAATGTTTAAGATTTTACGGTTTACCGTATCCGATTTTAAAAAAAATAAAACTTAGTATTTAAAATGTGGTTTTTTCGTCATTAAGGATAGTGATTATAGTTAATTTTAAGTTTTTAACTTTTATATTAATCTATTATGAAAAAATTATTCTTACTAAGTATTTTAATCACATCATTATCTTATTCTCAAATAACAGATCAAAATGGTAACAGTTCTGTAGATTCAAGTAATACTTCGTTATCTGGTAACATAGGTATTGGTTTAACACCATCTGTAAATTCGTTGTACAAACTTCAAGTAAATGGAAGTGGAAGATATTCAAATGATTTATTATTAGGTAATGGAGATTCTGGTGCTAGAATGAAATTTAACTTGAATGGTTTTAAAGTATTTGAACCTAATAATATTAGAACAGTTGCTTTAGAAGGGAATTATCATGGAGGTGGATTGTTTGCATTGTATAGGGCTGATAATGGAGCAAATGGAGTTATATTGCAAAGTAGACCAGATGCAGGTCATAGAAATAATAGTATAATGGTTCAAGAAATGAGAAGTGATAATATTCAGTGGAGAGCTGCTATTTCGCTTAGCTCTTCAATTTTTGATGGAGATACAAACCCGACTAACTATATACAGATGCCGTCTCAAAATTCGACTATAGTAATTGGGCAATGGGGAAATTATAAAAAAGGACAGGGTTATGGCTTGATTAACAAGTTGAAAACTAATTTTGAAGCTGATGTTTATGTAGAAACAGGAAATGTTGGCATAGGAACAAATTCTTTTGTAGATGGTGGAGATACTTACAGGTTATCTGTTAAAGGAAAGGTTAGAGCAGAGGAGGTAAAAGTATATAATACTTGGGCTGATTTTGTGTTTCAAACAGGTTATAAATTACCAACATTAAAAGAAGTTGAAGAATATATTAAAGAAAATGGGCACTTAAAAGATATTCCAAGTGCAGAAGAGGTAAAAGCAAATGGTATTGAACTTGGAGAAATGAATAAGCTCTTATTACAAAAAATAGAAGAACTTACATTGTATGTAATAGATCTTAAAAAAGAAATTGAAATATTGAAAGTTAAAGAATAGGGTGATAATATGAGATTAAAATAACTGCCTGAATAATCAGGCAGTGTTCAACCTTTCCGTTGTACCACCTCATAAACCTGATTCTCATCACACTTAAGTGTTTTACTAGGGTACTTAAGTAATAAAGCATAATCATGAGTAGCCATTAAGATGGTATTACCATTTTTATTGATGTCTTGAAGTACCTCCATAACCTCCACACTGGTTTGTGGATCTAAATTTCCAGTAGGTTCATCAGCAAGAATAAGTTCAGGGTTATTAAGTAAAGCTCTGGCAATGGCTACACGCTGCTGTTCACCACCAGAGAGTTCATGTGGAAATTTAAACCCTTTGGTTTTCATATCTACCTTAGCTAAAACTTCTTCAACACGAGTATCCATGTCTGTTTTGTCTTTCCAACCAGTAGCTTTTAAAACAAACAATAAGTTATCATTAATGGTTCTATCAGTAAGTAATTTAAAATCCTGAAAAACAACACCTAACTTACGCCTTAAAAAAGGAATGTCTTTTTCTTTAAGATGTTTTAAATCATAATCTACAATATGTCCTTCGCCTTTAGTTAAAGGTAGGTCGCCATAAAGTGTTTTCATAAAACTACTTTTACCTGTTCCTGTTTTTCCAATTAAATATACAAAATCACCTTTGTTAATTTCAACATTAACGTTTGAAAGTACGAGACTCTCACCTTGAAAAATAGAAGCGTCTTTTAATTGTAAAATAGGTTTTGACATAAAAGGATGAGTTTAAAGTTACAAGTTTAAAGTTTAATGTTTAACATAACAAACCATAAAGCATAATTTTTATTGTTATGGCAGAGTTTTTATATCTTAAAATAACTATTTCGTACTATTATTTTTACCCTCAATATTTTAACCTTTTTAACATTTAATAAGCCGTCTTATAATTATGGCACGATTATTACGTTATTAACTTTATATCGAATAAAAAGGAGCTTTTTGATGCAAAACATCAAGGTTTCTATTAAGTTTGCCATTTCCTTTTGCTCACGGGGTGAAATCGGAAATCTAAAATAAAGAATTCTTTATTTATCTTTGATTTTAAATTAAAAACAAACCGTTAATGACTAAAAAAAGCATTGTCTCTCTTTTGGTGGCTATTAGTTTTAGTTTACATATTATAGCACAACAATCAGCTACTTATACCAGCAATTTAGTTGATTACCAAAAAGCCTTATCTCTTTACAACAATCAACAATATCTTGCAGCAAAGTCTTTATTTGCTAATGTAAAGAAAACTGCTAAAGAAGAAATCTTGCAGTCTGATTGCGCATATTATATTGCGAATTGTGCTGTGCGTTTAAATCAACAAAACGCAGACCAGTTAGTAGAAGATTATGTAAAAGACTATCCAACAAGTACAAAAAGAAATACTGCTTTTGTTGATGTAGCTGATTATTATTTTGAAAACTCTAAATATGCCCACGCAAGGAAGTGGTATGATAAAGTAGATGAAAACGCTTTAGCTAGAAAAGAAAAGGAAAAATTCAATTTCAATAATGGGTATTCAGCATTTTCTACAAAACAATATAAAGAAGCAAGAAAATATTTAACACGCGTAGAAAATTCTCAGGAATTTGGATCTCAAGCTAAGTATTACATAGGTTTTATGGCATATGAAGGAGATGATTATGATAAGGCTAACGAGTATTTCGATCAGGTAAGCGATCAGGAGCGTTACAAAGAAAAACTATCATATTATCAAGCGGACCTAAACTTTAAATTGGGAAACTTTGAAAAAGCAATAAAACTTGCTAAGGATAGATTAGACGAGAGTGACGAAACGGAAGTATCAGAACTTTCAAAAATAATAGGGGAGAGCTACTTTAATTTAGAAAAATACGCAGAAGCTATCCCTTATTTAACAGCATATAAAGGGAAAAAAGGTAAATGGAATAATACAGACTTTTATCAGTTAGGGTATGCACATTATAAGCAGAAAAGCTATGAAAATGCTATTTCTGAGTTTAATAAAATAGTAGGTGGTAATAATTCAATTGCTCAGAATGCTTATTATCATTTAGGGGAAAGTTATATTAATCTCGATAAAAAACAAGAAGCATTAAATGCTTTCAGATATGCTTCTCAAATGGATTTTGATTTAAGAATTCAGGAAGACGCTTGGTTAAATTATGCAAAGATTAGTTACGAAATCGGAAACCCCTATCAATCAGCACCCCAGGTTTTAGCTGGCTATTTAGATAGATATCCAGATACAAATTATAAGGAAGAAATTGAGACACTATTAATAGATTCTTATATCACGTCGAAAAACTATGAAGAGGCTCTTAAATTATTAGAAGGAAAAAAGAGTTTTGAAAATAAAGTAGCTTATCAAAAAGTGGCATTTTATAGAGGGTTAGAGCTTTATAATGATAATAATTATTTAGAGGCAGAATCGCTTTTTTCTCAATCTTTGAAGGAACCAAGAGACCCAAAATACACAGCTCGAGCAACATTTTGGAAAGCAGAAGCGGATTATAGTTTAACTAATTATGATGAAGCTTTAGTGGGCTTTAAGGACTTTCAACAGGAACCGGAATCTTCATCAACACCTGAGATTGAAAATATAGATTATAATTTGGCTTATGCTTATTTTAAATTGAAAAATTATGGTGAATCAACTAAATATTTCAATCAATTTATTTCTAGTAAAAAAGAAGACAAAGTAAGATTAAATGATGCTTATTTAAGGTTAGGAGATGGTCATTTTGTTTCCAGTCAATACAAAAGTGCTATTAATGCTTATAATAAGGCAATTAAGTTAAATGAAATAGAATCCGATTATCCATTTTTTCAAAAAGCGATCAGTACAGGTTATAGTGGGCAATCTTCAAAAAAAATAAAAGAACTTGAACAGTTTATTTCAAAATACCCTAAGTCAAAGTTGAGAGACGATGCCATGTATGAGTTAGGTAACTCATATGTTAAAGCTAATGAAACTGATAAAGCAATGGCGATTTACAACCGTTTGAATTCAGAATATAAAATGAGCTCGTTTGTGCCTAAATCATTACTGCGCCAAGGATTAGTTTACTACAACGGGAGTGAAAACGAACGCGCATTAACTAAATTTAAAAAAGTAGCAGGAGACTATCCTGGTACACCAGAAGCAGTTCAGTCTGTGGCAACTGCTAAATTAATTTATATAGATTTAGGACGTGTTGATGATTATGCAACTTGGGTTCGATCTTTAGATTATGTAGAGGTTACAGATACAGATTTAGATAACGCTACATACGAAGCAGCCGAAAAACAATACTTAGACGGTAATACAGATAAAGCTATTAAACAATTTAATGGTTACTTAAATAAATTTCCTAGCGGATTGCACGCATTACAAGCCCATTTTCATATAGCTGAGTTATATAACAAAAAGGATTTGTCAGGTAATGCAGCACCTCATTATAAATATATAGTAGAAAGATCGCAGAATGAATATACAGAAGAAGCGTTATCTCGATTATCTCAACACTTTTTAGAAGCTAAAAGTTGGAATAAGGCCATGCCTTTATTGTTAAGGCTTGAAGAAGAAGCAAATTTTCCGCAAAACGTAGTATTTGCTCAATCAAACTTGATGAAAGCACATTACCAGCTAAAAAATTATAATGAAGCAGTTTCTTATGCTGAAAAAGTATTAGGAAATTCAAAAATCGATAATAAAATAAAAAGCGATGCTCATATTATTATAGCACGTTCAGCTATAAAAACAGGAGACGAAAACAAAGCAAAAACAGCTTATACTAAAGTAGAAAAAGTAGCCACAGGAGAAACCGCAGCTGAAGCCTTATATTATAATGCTTATTTCAAAAATAAAGAAGGAGAGCATGAAGCCTCTAATAAATCGGTTCAAAGATTAGCTAAGGACTTTTCGGGTTATAAGTATTTTAGCGCTAAAGGTTTGGTACTTATGGCAAAGAATTTTTATGCTTTAGGAGATGCGTTTCAAGCCACATATATTTTAGAAAGTGTTATTGAAAATTTTGCGGAGTTTGAAGATGTAGTTTCCGAAGCTAAAGACGAATTAAGAAAAATTAAAGCAGAAGAAGCTAAAACCAATTCATCTATTCAACCAGAAGATTAGTTTTGTTATAAGTTAAAGTGTTATGCTGAGCTTAGTTGAGGCATCTCATCAATCATAAATCAAAAAAGTAAATATGCGAAAGCACATAAAAAATATACTAACCGCAGCAATCACATTAAATGCTGCAGTTTCCTTTTCACAAGATAAAATAAATGATACGATTAACACAGGAGTTATTGATGTTGTGAAACCTTATGCACCAACAATATCTGATGCATTTAAAGTAAAAGAAACCCCTTCTTTAGAAGATGAAACTACCGAAACTAAAAAAGCGATTAAATACAATATTTTTTCATTTCCTGTGGCATCTACATTTACACCAGCAAAAGGCAAGGCTGCAATCGTAGAAAAAAGGAAACCAATAAAGCTATTTGATAATTATGCAACCCTAGGTGTGGGGACATACACAACTATTTTAGGAGAAGTATATTTAAATCATGCTATTAGTAGAACAGAAAGTGTAGGAGGTTATGTAAGTCATCATTCATCTCAAGGGGGTATTGAGGATTTATCTTTTGATGATAATTTTTCTAACTCTAAAATCAATGTGAATTATTCATCTCGTTTAAGAGATTTAGCATGGAATGTTGAAGGCGGGTTTATACATCAAAGCTATAATTGGTATGGAGTGCCTCAGTCTCAGATTACAGCAGCAACAACTGATGGTATTGATGTTGGTCATTCTTTTTTTAGTGCTCATTTTGGGGGTGATATTACTTTTGAAGATACTTATATTAATTCGGGAAGTTTCTTTTTCAGACGTTTTGGGGATAATCAAGGTTCTGGAGAAAATAGATTTATAGCCAAAGCAAAAGTTGATTTACCTATTAGAGATGTAGAGATTTCAACTGATATTAGGTTTGACTACTTAGGAGGAACATTTGATAGGGCGTATTTAACGAATACAGAATTAAATTATGGAAATTTTCAAGTAGGAATTTCATCAGCATATGAAATGAAACAAGATGATTTAACTGTAAACCTTGGAGCCTCTCTGTTTTATTTAAATGATAATGAGTCTGGAGAAAGTAAAATTTATATTTATCCTAATGTCACTGCCACGTATAGGTTGGTAAATGATGTTTTAATTGCTTATGGAGGCATTGAAGGTGACTTAATTCAAAATTCTTATTATGATTTTGCTACAGAGAACCCTTTTGTATCTCCAACTTTAGTTGTAGCGCCTACTGATCAATTATACAATGCTTATATAGGTTTAAAAGGAAAGTTGTCCAGTAACATGAGTTATAATATTAGTGGACTTTATATAGCCGATAGGAGTAAAGCCCTTTATAAAACAAATATTATAAGAAATCTAATACCAGAGAATGATTATGATTACGGAAACTCGTTTGGAATTGTATATGATGATGTTGATACTTTTGGAGTTGCAGGAGAAATAAATGTCGATGTAAATAGAAACTTTAAATTAGGTTTAAAAGCTGAGTATTTTAGTTATTCAACAGAAGATGAAGCGGAGGCTTGGAACTTGCCAGATATTAAGGGGTCATTGTTTCTAGATTATCAGATAAATGAGCATTGGTTTACAGGCGCTAATTTATTTTATGTAGGAGAACGTAAAGATCAATTGGTATTAGAAGGTTCGTTACTACCGGACCCCCTATCTGAAACTGTTGTTTTAGATAGTTATTTTGATGCTAATGCGCATTTGGGGTATCATATTAACGATCAATTATCGGTATTTGCAAAAGCTAATAATATTAATAATCAGGCTTATCAACGCTGGCAAAGTTTTCCAGTACAGAGTATTCAGTTTTTAGCAGGTGCTACTTATAAGTTTGATTTTTAATTCCTGCGAAGGCAGGAATCTCATGAAACATATCATTAACGAGTTTCAATAAGGCAGAAATCTCATGATGAAACCTCTAACTTGTTTTCAGGATCTTGTGTCATTCCTGCGACTTCTTGTGCTTGTGCTGAATTCGTTTTAGTAAAACGGGAATTCCTTTTATTATATTTATGAAAAAGTTACTTTAAATATCATTTTGTTTTTATCAATCTTGGTATAGCTCAAAGTGTAGTTCAAGAATTAATACTTTCTGATTGTGTTTTAGAGTTAAAAAAGGTCACCTTGCCCAAGTTATTTTTCAATTGATTACTCGAATGGAGATGCATCAAGTAATAGGTGTTTGTATAGATGTAATCATTAGAGTGTATAGAAAATGAGGCTCGATCTGCAAAAAAAGTTTATAAGGATATGAAAGCTCATTTTAATTTCTATCTGAAAATTTGGGGTTGTTTAAAAAATATTGACAATAAAAGAGTTTCAAACTGATGATTTACCTTAAAAAGACAAGGTGCTGAAAAATCGATCAACAATGATCCTAATAGGGTTGAAATTAGTCATTAAAGATCTTCAAGCTGTTTTTTGAATTCTAAATCTTCAATTAAATTTTCTTCAAATTTATTTAATTCAAGTTCAACATCTTTTTTGTTTAATTCTTTTCTTATTGTGAAAGGGTAGAATATATTAATAAGGCCTGCAATTGCTAAAAATAGAAAGAGGGTTTGAATCAACAAATTATCTGAAAGATATTCCATTAAAAGATTTTTATTGAAGTAGTTAAATAAAAAATAAATAATTGAAATAACCGCAGCAATAAAAAACACAAGTATAGTTTTTCGTCTATTAAAAAATTTATGCACTTTCTCTTTTTTTAATTAGAAACTTAAATTTACTATTTTAAATTTAATCTGTGCTAATAAAATTAATTTGTTTGTATTATAATATCCTTTTAAATTATAAGATTCCTGCCTTCGCAGGAATTAACCTCGCCAAATAATCAAAATGCTCACCTTCTAAAATCAATTCACATTTTAGCTTCACAGTGTCACAAGCCAAACGTAACGTATTAAAATCCAAATAGAGCCACTTCATTGGACTTTCTTTTTCACCTTTATAAGATACAAAATAATCAAGTTCACCATAATAACTAGAATTAGCATCAATCCAAAAGCCACCATCTTCATCTTCGTACATATATTTTATATCGGAAGAATCAATTAAAATTTGTCCGTTAGTTTTTAAAAGGCTTTTTAAATGTGATAAGTACTTTGAAACCTGAGATAACTGTTGAAATATGCCTGTACCATTCATCAACAGGAGAATAGTATCAAAAGTTTCAGTTTCATCTAAAATATTTTTGACTTCAGTATCTAAAACACCTCGTTGTTTGGCGACATCAATAGCACCTTTAGAAATATCAATAGCCTTTACTTTCAAGCCTTTTTTTTGTAAATATAAACTATGACTTCCAGCGCCACATCCCACATCTAAAACAAAACCTTTAGATAATTTTAAGGCTTTTTGTTCTATGCTTGGCATATCTTTAAAATTGCGAAATAAATAAGGAAGCGGTAATTTATCTTCGTCAGAAATGCTTGTAGAAGTAATCATATCCTCCGTATAGTTTCCGCTTTGATAATCTAATAATGCTTTTCCGAAAAGATCTTTCAAAAGTTATATTTTGTGTCATGTTGAACGCAGTCGAAACATCTCATAATAAATTAGATTCTTCACTTCGTTCAGAAAGACAAGTTTGTTTATTTTTACACCATGCAAGACACCATTAAAAATCTTCCAAAGCTCGCCAAAGATAAGCATAACGAAAACAAAAAATTCTTTGCCAAGTTAAAAAAGAAACCGCCAAAGAATTTGGATTATATCATGCAAGAATTACATGATGACGAGTTTGAGCGTATCGACTGTTTAGAATGTGCAAACTGTTGTAAAACTACTGGGCCATTATTCACAGATAAAGATATTGAACGCATTTCGAAACACTTCAAACAAAAACCGCAGCAGTTTATAAATCAATATCTACGTATTGATGAAGATAATGATTATGTCTTACAAACCGTTCCCTGTACTTTTTTGGGAACAGATAATTATTGCTCTATTTATGATGTAAGACCAAAGGCTTGTCGAGAATTTCCACATACAGATAGAAAGAAGTTTCAGCAAATATCAAACTTAACTTTAAAAAATGTAGCCATGTGTCCAGCAGCTTTTAACATTGTTGAAAACATGAAAAAAAGAATAAAATAGTATATTTAGAGTCTGTTTAAGAATTTGTGATTAGAATTTTTATAGGCTATTTTGGTGCAGTATGAGGCAAAATTTTTAAGCATAGCCTCGTTACGGTTCAAAATTTTAACGAAATAATGCGCAAAAAGGGGCGTAAAAAATAATTAACTAAATCTTAAACAGACTCTAATAAAAATATTCTATTTGGAAGTTATTTTAAATTATTTTGAAACCATTCCTCCATTACATAGGGGTATTATTATTGTTGGAGGGTTAACTTTTTTTTGGATTCTTGAGGGGATCATGCCCCTATTTGGATTTAGCTATAAAAAGTGGAAGCATGCCATACCGAACATATTTTTTACGCTAACAACAATTCTTGTAAACCTGCCTTTAGCTTTTATATTTTTAAAATCATCAGATTGGGTAGTTGCTAATAATTTTGGAATTCTAAATTGGCTTCCGGACATGCCAATATGGTTGTATGGGATTCTAGGAATCTTTTTAATTGATGGCATAGGGGCATACTTGCCGCATTTAATTGAGCACAAAGTTAAGCCATTATGGATGGTGCATTTGGTACATCATTCAGATCACCATGTAGACACAACGACAGCCAATAGACATCACCCTTTAGAAAGTCTTATCCGTTATGTCTTTACACTTATGGGGATATTTGTAATAGGGACACCTATAGCACTTGTTTTTTTATATCAATCACTATCAATTGTAGCAACACAATTTAATCATGCTAATATAAAACTGCCTAAAAAAGTAGACTTTTTACTAAGTTATATTATAGTATCACCAGATATGCATAAAGTACACCACCATTATAAACTTCCATATACAGATTCTAATTACGGAAATATCTTTTCTGTATGGGACAGACTTTTTGGGACTTATATGAAACTTGATACCGATAAAATTGTTTATGGCGTTGATGTATTTCCTGATGAAACTAAAAACGGTAATATTAAGGACTTATTACTACAGCCATTTCAGAAATATAGAAAACCTACGACTTCTAAAGAAGAATAAAACTCCTCTTACTATATTGAGACTACTTCTTAAATGTGGTTTTTATATCGTACATTATAAAATAATTACAATTAGTCAAATTGTGTTATTATAAAACACATCTGTCATATTAAGGCTTGATTTTTAGTCGTAAAATTGATTATGAATAAAAATATTTAGAGATATGAAGTTTAAAATAATAGTCATTATAAGTTTTATAGGCATGTTCCTTTTTATGGCGTTTGTAAATAAAGATAAACAAGAATCAGATTATCATTATTTAAAGGAACGTCTGGAAAAAACAAAGTCTTATACTATAGAAGTTCTTGAAGCCATGCCTGAAAGTGATTATATGTATAAACCAACAGAAGATGTGCGTACATATACAGCTTTAGCATCCCATACTATATATTCTATAGAATGGAATATAGAATTAATGAAAAATAAACCTATTAAATGGAAGCCTTGAGATGAAAACCGTTTTAGTAAAGAAACGTTGATAATCTACGCCAATGATCAATTTGATAAGCTATTGACTTTTATCAATGATGTTAAAGAAACCTCGGAATTAACAGAGAAACTTATTGATGTTTTGAATCATAATGCACACCATCGAGGACAAATGACAACGTATTTACGAATGAAAGGCATCACGCCACCCAGTTACAGATAAACTAATATAATGTATGGGAAATATAAAACATGGTATATTATTTTTAATCCTCTTTTTAGGGATACAAGAGGTAGTTAGTCAGGATTCAAAATATCTGCATTTTTTAGTTGATTCTTTACCAAAAGGTAAACCAGTATTAGTCAATTTTGATATAGATAAAGGGTATATGGCAACAGAACGTATTGCTATTTCAAAAAATGGAAAAACGATATATTATGGTGTTAGAAACGGTTATGCAACATTATCTCAACCGGATGCTTTAGCACATATTATGAAAATCGAATTTAATAAAGGGAAATGGAGTAAACCACAAACTATTTTTGCTGATAGTGCTGGAGCGCCAGCATTATCAAGAAACGAAAAGATGTTGTATTTTCAATATGAAGATACAATAGCCCCACAAGGATTATACTCGAAAAAAACGAGAACAGGTTGGGCAACACCTAAGGTGTTTAAAAAAGCGATAGAGAAATCTCATTATTGGCAATCTCCTAAAGCAGGTAGTTACTATTATACAGCTGGCATTAAGGAAAATAAGAAGATTCAGGATGTTTTTCATGTCGTTACTACCAAATCTGATACTCTTATAAAACGATTAGGGTTTCATGTGAAGGGAGACTGGTCTGATTTGTATGTTTCGCCAGATGAGTCTTTTTTGATTCTGTTATTTGGTAAACAAAATAAAGGAGGAGCGTATACTTTCTATGGGAATTCGAATCTATTCATATCTTTTAAAAGAAATAATAATACATGGACAACTCCAGTTAATTTAGGAAAGGAAGTACATAGTATTTCTAAATGGAATTGGGGACCTTATGTTACCAAGGATAAAAAATATTTATTCTTTTCAAGTTGGGGGAAAACAGTTGGGACGTATATAATAGATTTTGAACCCATTTATAATAGACTTAAATTAGCATCAGAAAATAAACAAAATTAAAAATGCTAATTTGTCTTAGGCGTATTATATTTTTACTTTTTATTAATTTGTTTATGAATTGTAATCAGCCAAAAATTATAGATATTCAAGGGCATAGAGGTTGTAGAGGACTCATGCCAGAGAATACTATACCAGCATTTGAAAAAGCTATAGCATTAGGAGTGCATACATTAGAATTAGATGTTGCGGTATCAAAGGATTCTGTTGTAGTGGTATCCCATGAACCCTTTATGAATAGAGTTATATGTTTGGATGCTGAAGGAAAAGAGATCCCAGAATCAGATGATAAAAAATACAATTTATATCAAATGACTTTTGATAGTATTAAACAATTTGATTGTGGTACAAAGTTTCATCCTAGATTTCCTGAGCAAGAAAAATTGAAGGCTTATAAACCAAGCTTAGAAGAAGTCATTAAAACATCAAAAATATTAAACCACAATATTAAATTCAATATCGAAATTAAGGCCAGCCCTGAGTACGATAATGTTTATACGCCTAATCCAAAGAATTTTGTGCAATTAGTTTTGGAAGCGATAAAGAATAATAATGCTTTTGCTGATACGAATTTACAAAGTTTCGATTTACGTATTATGGAGGAAATTAAAAAACAAGCTCCAAACATGGAGGTAGCACTTTTAGTTGATGAAGATGAAGATATCTGGAGCAAAATAACAATGATGAGTTATTCTCCAGAAATTATCAGTCCATATTATAAATTATTGAATAAAGAGACAATAAAAAAGCTTAAAGCAGAAAATTTTAAGGTCATTCCGTGGACAATAAATAGCGTTGAAGAACTTCAAAAAATGATTGATTTTGAAGTCAATGGAATTATAACAGATTATCCAAATAAGCTAATTGAAATTCTAGAAAACTAATCGTATATTAAATACTTACTACGAGTTTCTTTAAACCTTTCTAAAGCATCTTGCCAAGTCGTTTTAATTTCGGTTTCACTTAAACCCGCTTCAATCTGTTTTTGTAATTTATCAGTCCCAGCATGTTTAGTGAAGTTATTCGTATTGAAAAACAATGATTTGTCTGTCGAATTTTGATACGCTTCAATAACCCATTTTAGTGTCATAACACCATTAAGTTCTTCGTTTTTTAAATCTTTACCATAACAAACAACACCTTTATGTTTAGGGTATTTAGCACCAAAGTTGGCAACAGGTGTGTAGCTAAAAGGAAGTGCAGTTTTGTCTATAAAAGGAGCGCCAAATCTTTGAAATTGAAATTCAGTACCACGACCAGCATTTATGTTAGTGCCTTCAAAAAGACCAAGACTAGGATATAATTTTATAGCTTGATCATTAGGTAAGTTTGGAGAAGGTCTTAGGGGCAAGCTGTAAAAAGTATTATGTGTATAATTTTTTATAGAAATAACTGTTAAATCACATTGAGAACCATTTTTTAACCATTGTTCACCATTAATCATTTGTGCATATTCTCCAATGGTCATACCATGCACTAATGGAATGGGGTGCATGCCCAAAAAACTTTTATTCTTAACCTCTAAAGTAGGACCATCTATATAATGTCCGTTTGGATTTGGCCTATCTAATACTAAAACAGGAATTCCTTGTTCAGAACAAGCTTCCATAATATAGTGTAATGTAGAAATATATGTATAAAATCGAACACCTACATCTTGAATATCAAAAATAACAATATCCAAACCTTCAAGTTGTTCTTTAGTTGGCTTTTTGTTTTTTCCATAAAGCGATACTATAGGTAGATTGGTTTTAGTATCAATACCGTCCTTAACTAATTCGCCAGCATCTACACGACCACGAAAACCATGTTCTGGGGAAAATACTTTTTTTATATCCACTTTTAAAGCCATTAAGGAATCAACTAAATGAGTCATAGTATCTTTTTCGACCACGTGCACAACAGATTGTTCATTAGTTTCCGGATCAGTACCTATAACTGTTATTTCTTCTTTCTTAAAAATTACAGAAGTCTGATTTGCAACAATACCAACGCGTTTCCCATTTAAAAACGATAAATAATTATCCGTTTGATTCGCTCCAACTATAATAACACTATCGTTTTTTTTAGTATGAGAAATCTCATTTTTAAGGGATATTTTACTTTTTGCTTTAGAAGCACAAGAAATCATTATAAAAACAAATAATAAAACTGTATTTTTGAAAACATTAAACCTCATTGATTAATTTGAATTACGAATTTTTTATAGCTAAACGCATTATTGGTAGTAAAGCGTATAAAAGTAGTATATCGGCACCAATTATAAAAATTGGAATTGCTGCAATTGCGATTGGTATAGTTGTAATGATGATTGCTATAGCTACTGGAGTTGGTTTACAACAAAAAATTAGAGATAAAGTAGTAGCATTCAATGGGCATATTACGATCACTAAATATGATAGTAATAATTCACAAGAAAGTATTATCCCAATATCTAAAAACCAAGATTTTTATCCAGAGTTTAAGTCTGTAGAAGGTGTTAGCCATATTCAAGGAGTCGCAGCAAAATTTGGTATTATTAGAACGGCAACTGATTTTGAAGGTGTTTATTTAAAGGGGGTAGGAGCAGATTATAATTGGAGTTATTTTGAAGATTTTTTAATTGAAGGAGAACTTCCGGATTATTCAGCTAAAAGAAACGAAGATGTTTTAATATCTCAGTATTTAGCTAATAGATTACAATTAAAGCTTAATGAAACATTTCAAATGGTGTTTCGAAAAGATGATCCAGAAAAATTAACGAATATAATTACTTACCAAATTGTTGGAATATATAATTCAGGATTTCAAGATTTTGATGCTAATTATATTATAGGTGACATCCGTCATTTACAAAGAATAAATAGATGGGGAGATGACCAAATTGGAAATTTTGAAGTGTTTATTAACGACTATAATAAAATAGACGAAAAAGGTGTAGAAATATATAAAAATATACCTTCTGTACTTAATTCTGAAACCATTAAACATAAATATGCTTCGGTTTTCGATTGGATTCAAATTTTTGACACAAATATTTATGGCATCATTGGTATCATGATACTAGTGGCAGGCATTAATATGATAACCGCTTTACTTGTTTTAATCTTAGAACGTTCCCAAATGATTGGGATCTTAAAAGCAATAGGAAGCAATAATTGGAGCATTAGAAAATTGTTTTTGTACAATGCATCTTACTTAATTCTTATTGGTCTGTTATGGGGTAATATAATAGGCTTAGGATTTCTATTTGTTCAGAAATATTTTAAAATTGTCACACTTCCTGAAGAAACATACTATGTCGCCGAAGCACCGGTTTACCTAAGTTTTAGTTATGTTTTGGCATTGAATGTTGGTACACTTGTACTCTGCCTATTAATGCTTTTAATACCTTCTTATATAATCACAAAAATATCCCCAGTAAAAGCTATTAGATTCCAATAGCTAATTTTTTACGCTTTTTAGGATGTAGACTTTTTGTTTCTTTAAACGATAAGCATGTCTTAAATAATGCATGGCCCTTGTAATCACTAGCATAGGCTAGTTAACTTTTTAACCTAAATTTGTAAAATAAACTTTCACTATGGAATATGCAGAAAACATATTAGGCACTATTGGTAATACACCTCTAGTAAAATTAAATAAACTTGTAGAAGGATTACCATGCTTAGTTTTAGCAAAATACGAAACATTTAATCCGGGCAATTCCGTTAAGGATAGAATGGCTGTAAAAATGATTGAAGATGCAGAGGCAGATGGGCGATTAAAACCTGGTGGAACCATTATTGAAGGAACATCTGGTAATACAGGAATGGGGCTAGCCTTAGCAGCTATAGTAAAAGGTTATAAAATGATCTGTGTTATAAGTGACAAGCAGAGTAAGGAAAAAATGGATATTTTAAGAGCAGTAGGTAGTAAAGTTGTAGTGTGTCCAACCAATGTAGAGCCAGAAGATCCAAAATCATATTATTCAACATCAAAACGACTTGCAGAAGAAACACCAAATTCATGGTACGTAAATCAGTATGATAATCCCAGTAATACAGCAGCACATTACGAAAGTACAGGTCCAGAAATATGGCAACAAACAAAAGGTAAAGTCACACATTTCCTTGTAGGAGTAGGGACAGGGGGAACCATATCAGGAGTTGGTAATTATTTAAAAGAACAAAATCCTAATATAAAAATTTGGGGTGTAGATACTTATGGTTCCGTATTTAAAAAATATCATGAAACGGGTATATTTGATGAAAATGAGATTTACCCTTATATCACAGAAGGCATAGGGGAAGATATTCTGCCAAAAAATGTCGATTTCAGCGTTATAGATGGTTTCACTAAAGTAACCGATAAAGACGCTGCTATTTATACGCAAAAATTAGCAAAAGAGGAAGGTATGTTTCTTGGCAACTCAGCAGGAGCAGCCATAAAAGGGCTCCTTCAGTTAAAAAGTCATTTTAAGAAAGATGATGTGGTAGTCGTTTTATTTCACGACCATGGAAGCCGTTATGTAGGTAAAATGTTTAACGATGAGTGGATGCGGGATCGCGGGTTTATTGAAGATAACTTAACGAGCGCACAAGACATCATTAATAACCATTTAGATAAACCTCTGGTAACAGTAAAAACAGAAGAATTAGTATCTCATGCGATTGAACGTATGAAGACATATAAAATTTCCCAAATACCAGTTGAAGATTCGTCAGGATTTGTTGGAGCTGTTGATGAAGCAGATTTGTTAAGAAAATATATTGAAAACAAAGATATTTCTGATTTACCGATTAAAGAAGTCATGCATAAACCATTTCCAATAGTTAGTGAAAATACTCCCATTGAGGCTATATCTAAATTAATTCATAGAGATAATAATGCTGTATTGGTAAAACTTAATAATGGTGCGTATCAAATCATTACTAAGTATGATATTATTAGTGCTTTATAATTAATATTAAATATAGTTTTATGCTTACTAATAGTAGGTTTTTACGCTCATAAATTTCCATAGATTTATGTTTTTACTGTAATCATCTGTAAATAAAAACTTTAAAAAATTTTGTTTATACCGAATTTTGTTATATTTTCGATTAAATGCATTTATTTTACGATGAAATGCATTTACCCAAATTACTAACTATAAATATCAGGTATGAACGTTCAACAAATATCCCTACAACAGGATAATTGGCTAGAAGATATTTCAGTATTAAATATTGAAGCTAATATATTTCTACTTTTTGTATCCCCAGATTTTAACCCCAAAAAACAAGTACTGGATTTCATAAATAATAAGTACCCTGAAGCGACTATTATAGGATGCTCTACAGCAGGAGAAATCTCAGATATTACCGTTAAAGATGAGACAATATCTCTTACAGCAATAAAACTAGATAAGGTTATCTGTAAAAAATCATCAATAGAAATTATTGATATGGATTGCAGTTATAAATCTGGACAACTTTTAGCCAAAGACCTTTATAATAAAGATTTGAAACATGTATTGGTTTTAAGTGATGGACTTAACGTTAATGGAGCTGATTTAGTTTCGGGCTTAAAATCAGAAATCCCGAATGTTAGTATAACAGGAGGTTTAGCTGCCGATGGATCCGATTTCAATAAAACATTTGTTATCAACGATAATAAAATAGTTGATAAAACCATTATAGCTTTAGGTTTTTATGGAGAACATTTAAAAGTGGGCTTCAGCTCAAAAGGAGGATGGGATAGTTTTGGTATAGAACGATTGGTTACTAAATCAAATAAAAATATTCTTTATGAATTAGATGGCCTACCTGCATTAGAATTATATAAATCCTTTTTAGGAGAACAAGCAAATAATTTGCCGAGTTCTGGGTTGTTATTTCCTTTAAGTATGAGAATAGATGAAGATTCCTCACCAGTTGTCAGAACCATTTTGGCCGTAAATGAAGAAGACCAAAGTTTAACATTTGCAGGAAACATACCAGAAGAATCCTATGTGCGTTTAATGAAAGCAAATATTGATAGATTAATAGATGGAGCTGCAGATTCCGCAATTGGAGCTAATAAAGAACAAGAAGAGAAATCAGAATTAGCTATTCTTATAAGCTGTGTAGGTCGCCGTTTAGTTTTAAAACAAATGGTAGAAGAAGAAGTTGAGGCTGTAAGAGACATAATAGGAGATAAGCCAAGCATAACAGGTTTTTATTCATACGGAGAAATTGCTCCTTTTGGAGAGTTTTCACCTTGCGAATTACATAATCAAACAATGACTATTACAACGCTTTCAGAATGCTAAATAAAGACTATCATAGACTATTAAAACGTCAGCTTAAAAAAACAGGATTAGACACATCTGAGAATCCAGAGTTTATCCAGTTTTTTAATATGGTTAATGATGCTTATAAAAGTTTTGATAAAGATGTAAAACATATTGAAAATATTCTTGAAGAAAGTTCTAGGGAATTATTTGTGGTTAATCAAAGATTAACTAAGGAAAGGGATAAAATCAATAAAAAATTAGGACACATTGTAGATAATATAGGTGGTGTTCTTTTTGAAACTGATCTTGATGGAAATTTTACCTTTTTAAATAATGCCTGGGCAGAATATTCTGGAATTCCTATAGATAATGCTGTGGGGAAAAGTTTCAGAACCTTTTTGCATGGTGAAAATATAGAAGGCTTTAAACGATTTGATGATCTGTTTTCAATAGAAAAAGAACATATTAAGTTCATATTTAAAAATGAAAGAAACGGTGAAATAATGTGGTTTGAAGTCAAATCAAAACTCATTAAAGACCGTCAAGGAGTCTCAACTGGTTTTATAGGGACTATTATAGATGTGACAAACTTGAAGGAAACAGAAATAGAATTACATAAGGCGAGTAAATCTAAAGATGAATTTTTATCTACTATGTCTCATGAAATTAGAACACCTCTAAATGCAGTTACAGGATTAACTAATATTTTACTTATGGAAGACCATCTTCCAGATCAATTAGAAAACCTAAAAGCATTAAAGTATTCGGGAGAACATTTATTAGGATTAATAAATGATTTATTAGATTTTGACAAAATAAAATCTGGTAAACTAAAACTTATAGAGAAAGATTTTAGCTTAAATTATTTTTTAGAAAGTATAAAATCCCATTTCGGGTTAAGAACAGAGAAAAAAGGCTTGATTTTCAATGTTATTAAAGAAAATGATGTGCCGGATAATATTATTGGAGACAAATTAAAATTGGCTCAAATAATTAAAAATTTATTAAGTAATTCTTTGAAGTTTACCGAAAATGGATGCATTAATCTTAGTGTTAGTAATTTGGGTGTAAAAGAAAATAAAGTAACGCTCGTTTTTAAAGTCACAGATACAGGCATTGGCATATCAAAAAGTAGACAAGAATCTATTTTTGAAAGTTTTATGCAGGCAAACTCTGAAACATCTATAAAATATGGAGGTACAGGTTTAGGCCTGTCAATAAGCAAAAAATTATTAAATCTTCAAGATAGTGATTTAAAGGTTGAAAGCGAACTTGGTAAAGGCTCAACATTTTCGTTCGAGATTACTTATAAAATAAGCAATAGGCTTAGTGTTTATGAACCAGACATGATTAAAATGCAACCCAGCTATGAACCTATTGATATAAATGTTTTAGTTGCCGAAGATAATAAAATGAATGTGCTGATTCTTAGGCGTTTTTTTAATAAATGGGGGGTTACATTTACCATAGCAGGAAATGGAGAAGAAGTCTTGGAATTATTTAATAAACATGATTACGATTTAATACTTATGGACTTGCAAATGCCAAAGATAAATGGGTATCAAGCAGCAAAAATTATTAGAAAATCAGAAGATAAAAGTAAAGCAAACATTCCTATAATAGCTCTAACTGCCTTCGCACAAACTGATGTTAAAAAGAAAACTCAGCAATATAAAATGAATGGGTTTATGGGGAAACCTTTTAACCCTGAAGAATTGTACAAATTACTAAAATCATTTAGTAAAGCTTATAATAAAAAAGCTATTTAATTACTGCTGTATAATACCTTTCATTAAAAAATTAAATTAAAAACATAAGTAATTTCTTATTATTGTTTGGAATTTACGTACAACAATTCTACTTTAGTTGTATGCAAGAAGATTTTTTACATTACATCTGGAAATATAAAAAAATTCAAATAGATCAACTCAAAACAACAAATGGAGAAGGTCTTATAATCAATACTACAGGGCAACATAATTTAAATTCTGGTCCAGATTTTTTTAATGCACAACTCACTATTGATGAACAGCTTTGGGCAGGTAATGTAGAGATTCATGTAAAATCATCTGATTGGTTTTTACATCATCATGAACTAGACAAAGCATATGACAATGTTATTTTACATGTAGTTTGGGAACACGACACAGACGTTTTTAGAAAAGATCATACAGCAATACCAACCTTAGAATTAAAAGATTTTGTTAGTAAAGCTGTTTTAAGTAATTATGAAGAACTATTTAATAAAGAAAATAAGTGGATTAATTGTGAACATGATTTTGAAAATAGTGATGATTTTGTTCTAAGTAACTGGTTAGAACGTTTGTATTTAGAACGTTTAGAACGAAAATCTAAAACAATAGAGCAACTTTTAAAAGAATCGAAAAATGATTGGGAAGCAGTTTTGTTTAAAATGCTGGCTAAAAATTTTGGACTTAAAGTAAATGGCGATTCATTTTTTAGTTTGGCAAAATCTATTGATTTTTCAGTGCTGAGAAAATCACAATCAAATCAACAAACCATAGAAGCGCTATTGTTTGGGCAGTCTGGTTTATTAGACCAACATATTGAAGATAGTTATCATTTGGGCCTGGTTAAGGAGTATAAATTTTTGAAACAAAAGTTTAAACTAAAAAATAGTCACGTATTACCATGTCATTTTTTTAGACTACGACCATCAAATTTCCCAACCATTAGGCTGTCTCAATTAGCAAATCTATATTATGAACATCAAAATCTATTTTCAAAGATTTTAGAAACCAATCATTTGAATCATTTTTATAAGTTGTTTAAGGTGTCAACATCAAAGTTTTGGGAAACACATTACACCTTTCAAAAAGAATCAAAATCATCTAAAAAAAATCTTACCAAATCGTTTATAGATTTATTACTAATCAATACCATTCTACCGCTTAAATTCTGTTATGAAAAACACAAGGGAGAAACCATTAATTCGGATATTATAAAAATAGCAACTTCAATTACTTCAGAAAAAAACAGTATTATTGATGCGTTTAATAACTTAAAAAAAGTATCAAATTCAGCACTAAGTTCGCAAGGGCTTATTCAGCTTAAAACAGAATATTGTGATAAAAATAAATGCTTGCAATGTGCAGTTGGTAATACTCTAATCGTAAAATAATAATAACTTATTTTATTGAAGTTTGATTCAAGGTTTTAACTAATTTGTCATTCTCACAAAAGAGGAAATCTAAAATATATAATTTTGTTAAATTTTATATTTAAATTGCGGCATGAACTATATCTATAAACCTTTATTGTTTTTTCAAAAGCACGGCTATTACGTTTGTCAGCGTATAGCAGATAGATTAGGTATTAGAGCAAAAGTAGTAAGGACAACATTTATGTACCTAACGTTTGTAACTGTCGGTTTTGGTTTTGCACTATATTTATTCTTAGCTTTTTGGATAAAAATTAAAGATTTGGTTTATACCAAACGCACATCGGTTTTCGATTTATAATCAAATTGGTATATCCACATGAACCCACTTATAAAATTTTTTAGAACCAAAATATATACAGCAGTATTTTTACTAGTAGTTCTTTTGTTAATAGGTGTTACTGGTTATAAAATGATATCCAGTTATTCGTGGATTGATTCACTTTATATGACCGTAATTACTATGACCACTGTAGGTTTTGGTGAGGTGGTTCCTTTGGACGATCAATCGAAAATTTTTACTATATTTTTAATATTAGCAAGCGTCGTTATTGTAGGGTATGCACTCTCAATAATTACCGAGTATATATTGAGCAAAAATGATATTGATGAATTAATACATAAGAAAATGCAAAAAAAGATAGATAGTTTTAAAGGTCATATTGTTATTTGCGGTTACGGCAGAAATGGTAAGCAGGCAGCTAGAAAACTTTTGGCACATAAAAAAGAATTTGTAGTCGTAGAGAAAGATAAAGAAATAGAAGAACGTTTACAGGTTGATGGTGTTTCTTATGTTATTGGTAATGCTAATGAAGATGAAACGCTTATTCAAGCAGGAATAGATAGAGCATCTTGTTTAATATCTGCTTTGCCTAATGATGCCGATAATTTATTTGTCGTGCTTTCAACCAGACAATTGAATAAATCTATTAATATTATAAGCAGAGCTTCCCTAGAAACTTCATACGATAAATTAAAATTGGCAGGAGCTAATAATGTTATCTTACCTGATAAAATAGGAGGTGATCATATGGCTTCTTTAGTAGTAGTTCCTGGTTTAATGGAGTTTATTGATAACCTGTCAATTGTTGGTAAATCGAATATTAATATCGAAGAGGTCGCAGTTGAAAAACTTTATAGTAATTCGAAAGAAGCCAGAACAATAAAGGATTTAGACCTTCGTAAAAAAACAGGTTGTACCGTTATTGGTTATAAAGATGAAAAGGGGGAATATTTGGTGAACCCAGAGGCAGAATTGGAATTAGCATCAAATTCAAAACTTATCGTTTTGGGACGGCCAGAACAGATAGATGCCCTCAATTCTGAGTACAATATCAATTAGTGAATTATTGATTTTAACAACCATTGTTTTAAAAAATCATTTTTTTTTAGCATCTTGCTAGCTTTTAATAAGAATTTTTCAATAAAATTAATTAATTCAACATATCCTATGAAGAAATATTTTCTTTCAATATTTACTTTAATACTACCATTTATAACATTTGCACAAGAGACCGCCGAAAAAGGTATTGATGAAAGATTCAATGAAGCTTTTAAACCAATATCTGATGCATGGGGTTCAATTGTTTTTTATCCAGTTCAATTTACTGAAGACGTAGGTATGCCTATAGTAATTATTATGCTTTTATTGGCAGGATTACTTTTTACAATACTATTTAAAGTTGTAAATATTAGACTATTTCCAGTTTCAATAAATATTGTTAGAGGTAAATATGATGATATTGATCATCATGAAGTTGAACCAAAATCAATGGTAAATGTAGTTGATGGAGATATCGTTGATACTATTGCTATTGAAGGAAAAGATGGAGAAGTTTCACATTTTCAGGCGCTAACTGCAGCATTATCAGGAACAGTAGGCTTAGGTAATATAGCAGGAGTTGCTATCGCAATTTCTTTAGGAGGTCCCGGAGCTACTTTTTGGATGATATTAGCCGGTTTATTAGGAATGTCTTCAAAATTTGTAGAGTGTACACTTGGAGTAAAATATAGAGATATAGGTGAAGATGGTACTGTTTTTGGTGGCCCGATGTATTACCTTAAAAAAGGTCTTGCAGATGTTGGTAAAGGAGGTTTAGGAAAAGTATTAGCCGTTATATTTGCAATCATGTGTATAGGTGGTTCTTTTGGTGGCGGGAATATGTTTCAGGCAAACCAGGCAGCACAACAATTTAATACTATGATTGGAGCTAACTCAACTGCAGCTGGTGTTATTTTTGGAATTGTTATGGCCATAATTGTTGCCATAGTTATTATTGGAGGAATAAAGAGAATAGGAAGCATTACTGAAAAAGTTGTGCCTTTCATGGTTGGAATTTATTTCATTGCTGCTATAGTTATTTTAGTGGCTAATTTTAATTTAATAGGTTCTGCATTCGGGCAAATATTTGATGGGGCTTTTAATGCAAAAGGTATTACAGGAGGCGTTCTAGGTGTCTTAATTATAGGTTTTCAAAGAGCAGCTTTCTCTAATGAGGCAGGTGTGGGGTCAGCAGCAATAGCCCACTCTGCAGTGAAAACTAAATATCCTGCATCTGAAGGCTTGGTCGCTTTATTAGAACCATTTATTGATACCGTTGTGGTTTGTACAATGACGGCTTTGGTAATCATTATAACAAATGGAGATGGAAGTATCATGGAGTATGGCGTAAAAGCACCAGATGGTGTGTTAGCAACATCAAAAGCTTTTGCTTCTGTTATTCCTTGGTTTCCATATGTTTTAACTTTAGCAGTTGTGTTGTTCGCATTGTCTACCATGTTATCATGGTCTTATTATGGATTACAATCCTGGATGTTCTTATTTGGAAGATCCAAAGCCTCAGATTATTCATATAAAATTTTATTTTGTTTATTTATTATAATCGGTTCTGCGGTAAGTCTTGGTGCAGTAACAGATTTTTCCGATGCCATGATTTTTGCAATGGCTGTACCGAATATAATAGGATGCTTTATTTTATTTCCTAAAGTTAGAGAAGAACTTTCAAAGTATTTAAAAGCTATTAAACCTGGTAGTAATTAAATAAAAACTATAAATTATGAAGTCCCATTTCATGTTTTCTAAAGAACAACGAAATGGGATTTTTTTATTAATACTATTCATAATTGGGTTGCAATGTATTTACTTTTTTGTAGACTTTTCATCTGAAGACATTTCGGTTGATAAAGAAACTCTTGCTCAATTTAACAAAGAAATGGATTCACTTAGAATAGTTAAACTAGAAGAACGTAAACCTAAGATATATCCTTTCAACCCCAATTTTATAACAGATTATAAAGGAGCATCGTTAGGAATGTCTAATAAAGAAATAGATAGATTACTAATTTATGGAGAACAGAATAATTGGATTAATTCAACGAAGCAATTTCAAGAAATAACAAAAATATCCGACTCACTATTAGACCAAATTTCACCATATTTTAAATTCCCAGAATGGGTATCTAATCCGGATAGAGTGTCTAAAAATCATCCAGTGGATAATTTTAGCGAACAGGCACAGGCCAGATGGCGTGGTGGCAACTTTAACAATAAACCAAAAACCTTTGCTCAAAAACAAGACTTGAACAAGGCAACTGCACAACAACTGCAAAAAATAAATGGTATTGGAGTCGTTTTTTCAGAGCGTATTATAAAGTTTAGAAATAAATTTGTTGGAGGCTTTATAGACGATGTGCAACTTCAGGATGTATATGGACTAACTCCAGAAATCATTGAAAGAATAACAAACAATTTTACAGTTAAGACACCAAGACAAATTAAAAGAATAAATATAAATAATGCGACCTTGAATAACTTGGTAACTATTCAGCATATAGACTATGATTTGGCATATAATATAATTGAGCAACGTCAATTAAGAGAGGGGTATAAGTCTCTAGAAGAATTAAAAAAAGTAAAAGACTTTCCAGTAAATAAAATCGATATAATTAAATTATATTTGTCCCTCGATTAAAAAAAATAGCGTTTATGTAATGGGTATTAACTTGAAATCAACCACAATACAGAAAAGTTAATTATAAATTGCACCTAACCAATAAAGAATAATAAAATTTAATAGATGAATAGTATGTACTTCACAGAAGAGCATAATCTTTTTAGAAAAAGCCTTCAAGATTTTTTAAATAAAGAAGTAGTTCCTAATATTGAAAAATGGGAAAAAATGGGAACTATAGATAGGTTTATTTGGAAAAAATTTGGAGACATGGGCTTTTTTGGTATAAACTATCCAGAAGCATATGGAGGAATGAATTTAGATTTATTCTATACCGTGATACTTCTTGAAGAACTTCAAAAAATAAATTCAGGTGGTTTTGCGGCTGCAATTTGGGCACATGTTTATTTGGCAATGACGCATTTAAATGCAGAAGGTAATGAAGCGATTAAGCAAAAATATTTAGTACCAAGTATTACTGGAGATAAAATAGGATGTTTATGTATTACAGAGCCTTTTGGTGGTAGTGATGTAGCAGGAATGCGTACCACTGCGGTTAAAGAAGGCGATCATTATATTATTAATGGCTCTAAAACATTTATTACAAATGGCGTATATAGTGATTACTTAGTAGTTGCTGCAAAAACAAACCCAGAGATAGGTAACAAAGGAGTTAGCATATTTGTAATAGATAGAGAAACTGAGGGCGTATCAGCAACCAAATTAGATAAGTTAGGTTGGAGAGCATCAGATACAGGAGAAATAGCATTCGATAATGTTAAAATACCAGCAGCTAACTTAATGGGAGAAGAAAATAAAGGGTTTGCTTATATATTGCAGCATTTTTCTTTAGAGCGTTTGGTTATGGGAGTTAATGCACATGCACGTGCTGAATATGCACTGGAGTATGCATTACAATATATGTCAGACCGTCAAGCCTTTGGTAAATCAATTGATGAATTCCAAGCGCTAAGACATAATATTTCTGATCTATATACCGAAATGGAAATCTGTAAAGAATTTAATTATTCAGTTACACATAGGTTAGATAAAGGTGAGTACGTCGTTAAAGAGGCATCGATGTCTAAATTGAAGTCAACAAAAATGGCAGACGATGTTATCTATCAATGTCTTCAGTTTTTAGGAGGTTATGGTTATATGGAAGAATATCCAATGGCAAGACTTTTAAGAGATAGTAGACTAGGTCCAATAGGGGGAGGTACTTCTGAAATCCTTCGTGAGATTATCGCCAAAATAGTAATCGATAAAAAAGAATATAAGCCAGCAACGAGTTAGTTTATTAGTGTTTTGGCGAAAATCATAAAAGATTATCGTCAAAATAGTAATAGATAAGAAAGAGTATAAGCCAGTTGTAAATTAGAATACCTAACTTTTATAAAAAAGCAATTGTTTTTTTAAAATCTATGTGTTTGCATACCAGTTTTTTATCTGATTAATTTTATTGAAGACATTATTTGATAAAGTTATTAACACGAAATCGATTTCGTGTTAATGGAGGTTTTTTATTTAGAAGTTTGTTTTATAATTTGAAGGAAATTTAAAACTAAACATTATGAAAAATCTTCAAAATCTACTAAAAATTATCTTACCAATATGTTTATTGCTTATTGGTTGTTCTAAAGAAAAACTATTAGATGATCAGTCATCTGATGATCAATTATTAAAGCAAAAATCTGTATCATCAAAAGCGGTTGTAGCGAGTAACCTAAAACCAATAGGTTCTGGTGTTATGATGCAAGCTTTTTATTGGGATGTTCCAGCCGGAGGGAATTGGTGGAATACCTTAGAAGGAAAAGTTCAAGATTGGAGTAATGCAGGTATAGATGCCATCTGGTTACCACCTGCATCAAAAGCACAAAATGGCGCTTTTTCTATGGGGTATGATCCATTTGATTATTTTGATTTTGGTCAATACAACCAAATGGGAAGCGTAGAAACACGCTTTGGGTCTGAAAATGAGTTAAAAACGCTTATTACTTCTGCTCATAATGCTCAATTAAGTGTTATTGCAGATATAGTTATTAATCACAATAGTGGAGGACAGAGTGAAATAAACCCAGTTAATGGCCAAAGTAATTGGACAAAGTTTACACCACTATCAGGGAAATTTACTCGAGATTATAACGATTTTCATCCAAATCATAATCATGGAAGTGATTCTGGGATTTTTGGAGGTTTTCCAGATTTATGTCATCATCAAGTTAGAGTACAAAATGAATTATGGAAAAACACAGAATCTGTTGCAAAGTATTATAAAAATGTAATGGGCTTCGATGGATGGAGATTCGATTATGTAAAAGGCTTTGAACCATGGGTTGTAAAAGATTGGAAAAATGAAGTAGGAGGATTTTCTGTTGGAGAATATTGGGATGGTAATGCAGGTACATTAGATTGGTGGACAGGGCAAGCAGAAGTGAGTGCTTTTGACTTTGCATGTTATTATAAAATGAGGGATGCTTTTAATGGTAATAACTTAAACGAATTAAATGGAGACATGTTATGGAAACGTAATCCTATGAGAGCAGTAACTTTTGTTACAAACCATGATACTGACGAAATTTATAACGGAAAAACACTAGCTTATGCATATATAATGACCCATGAAGGCTATCCGACTATTTTTTATAGAGATTATGAAGAATGGTTAAATAAAGAACGTCTAAATAATTTAATATGGATTCATAATAACCTAGCAGGAGGAAGCACTAATGTATTATATGTTGACGATAATGAGTACATAGCTAAAAGAAATGGAAATAACAATTTAGGATTAGTGGTGTATATTAACAATGCAGATACTTGGCAAGAACGTTGGATAGAAACAAATTGGTCAAATACAGTTATAAAAGATTATACTGGGCATTCAGGTTGGGAACCAACAACACAATCGGGGCGCTGGGTAAAAATACAAGTACCACCAAAAAGTTATTCAGTTTGGGCGCCAAAATAAAAAAATAAAAATTAGTTGCTAATTCTTGATTTAAACTTATATTTGCACCCTGAAAATCTAAAAGAGAGGAGGTTAAGACACTATGTTAATAATTCCTATTAAAGAAGGAGAAAATATAGATAGAGCGCTAAAGCGCTTTAAGAGAAAGTTTGATAAAACTGGAACTAAGCGTCAATTGCAAACACGTAAGCAGTTTAACAAACCTTCAGTAGTACGTAGAGCACAGATTCAAAAAGCTCAGTACATCCAAGGATTAAGAGATGCAGAAGAAGTTTAAAAAGAAATTTTCGATGTCATCGAAGTTTGTTTTTAGATGTAATTTCCTTTTGGAAATAATCTTTACATACAATATTAGAATCCCGCTTTAAGCGGGATTTTTTTTGCTCTTGACTCAAATAACAATAAAAACTTTGTATTTTTATCTTCATACAAGTAACATCAAGGATGCCATTAAAACCATTTATAGACTATTTATTACTTGAGAAAAAATACTCAGCATTAACAGCTAATGCATATCAAAAAGACTTAGAGGCATTTTCAGAATTTATAAAAGAAGAATATGATTCAAACATAATAAAGCATGTAAATTATTCCCAAATAAGAAGTTGGATAGTTTATATGGTAGAAAAAGGACTGTCAAATAGAAGTATTAATAGAAAAATATCCGCATTAAATACTTACTATAAGTTTCTTTTAAAAACTGAAGATATAAATCAAAACCCATTATCAAAGCATAGAGCCTTAAAAACAAGTAAAAAAATTCAAGTACCGTTTTCAGAATTAGAAATAACAACAGTTTTAGACGACTTGAATTTTGATGACGATTTCGAAAGTATTCGTAACAAATTAATTATAGAACTTTTCTATTCAACAGGCATTAGAAGGATAGAATTAGTTGAATTGAGCCTAGCAAGTATAGATATTGATAATAAAATGTTAAAGGTTTTAGGAAAGAGAAATAAAGAGCGTATTGTCCCGTTATTAGATTCAGTCGTTAAAACGTTGAGTAAGTATTTGATTTCAAGAGCTGAATTACAGAGTATTACAGATGTAGATAGTCTGTTTTTAACGAAAAAGGGATTTAAAATATATGAAACACTTGTTTACAGAATAATAAATGAGTATTTTAGTGAGGCATCAACAAAGGTAAAAAAGAGCCCGCATATTTTGCGTCATTCTTTTGCTACTCATTTGTTAAACCAAGGTGCCGATTTAAATGCTGTTAAAGAGCTTTTAGGACATTCAAGTTTAGCTGCCACTCAAGTTTATACACATAATAGTATAGCTGAATTAAAAAAAGTGCATATAGAAGCACATCCTAGAAGCAAAAAATAGTATAGTAAAAGATTATTAACCAAAAAATAGAAGGATGAAAGTAAACACCCAATCAGTCAATTTTAATGCTGACCAAAAGTTAATAGATTTTATTCAAAAGCGAATGGATAAATTAGATATGTTTTATGATAAAGTTATTAAATCTGATGTTTATTTAAAAGTAGAAAACACAAGCGAAAAAGAAAATAAAATTTTTGAAGCAAGAGTAAGTGTCCCCGGAGATAGTTTTGTAGTGAAGAAACAATGTAAAAGTTTTGAAGAAGGAGCAGATGTTGCTGTATCATCGTTAGAAAGACAGCTAAAAAAGAGAAAAGAGAAATTAAGATCATATTTATAGTAAAAATTCTTAAAAAATGTTTTGATTAAAAAAATAAATCTATACATTTGCAGTCCGTTAGAAATAGCGGGCTTTTTTTATGCGTAAAAAGTATAAAAAATGCCGATGTAGCTCAGCTGGCTAGAGCAGCTGATTTGTAATCAGCAGGTCGTGGGTTCGAGTCCCTCCATCGGCTCTTTAAATTCTTGTGAAAGATAGGAATCTCAAAATAAAAATATTTTGGGGAAGTTCTTTAAAAAAGTGAAATAAGTTTAATTGGGGAGATACTCAAGCGGCCAACGAGGGCAGACTGTAAATCTGCTGACTACGTCTTCGCAGGTTCGAATCCTGCTCTCCCCACTTTTTTTGAATAACCGATTAAAATTTGGTGATCGAAAAAATGAATTTAAAACTTTGAATTTTAGGTAATTACGAAAGTCATTTAGAACGTGATCTCTCGATAAAGTTCATTACATATTGAAAACCAAAGATTTTCAAAAGAAATCTAAAAAATGCGAGAGTAGCTCAGTTGGTAGAGCGTCAGCCTTCCAAGCTGAATGTCGCCGGTTCGAACCCGGTCTCTCGCTCAAAAATTTACGAGTTACGATGTACGAATGCAAATCGTAAATCTAAAATCGGCAATCGTAAATGAACTGCCGGTGTAGCTCAGGGGTAGAGCGTTTCCTTGGTAAGGAAGAGGTCACGGGTTCAATTCCCGTCATTGGCTCTATTTTAAAAAACTAAGAAAAAATTAGAATACACTAATATTATTATATAACTAAGATTAAATTATTTAAAAAACATGGCAAAGGCAACTTTCGATCGTTCAAAACCACACTTAAATATTGGTACTATTGGACACGTAGATCACGGTAAAACAACTTTAACTGCTGCTATTACTAAAGTATTAGCTGATGCAGGTTTATCAGAAGCAAGAGACTTCGATCAAATTGATAACGCTCCAGAGGAGAAAGAAAGAGGTATTACTATTAATACATCTCACGTAGAATATCAAACAAAAAATCGTCACTATGCACACGTTGACTGTCCAGGTCACGCGGATTACGTAAAGAACATGGTAACGGGTGCTGCTCAAATGGATGGAGCAATATTAGTTGTTGCAGCGACAGATGGTCCTATGCCACAAACTCGTGAGCATATCTTATTAGGACGTCAGGTAGGTATTCCTCGTATCGTTGTATTCATGAATAAAGTGGATATGGTTGATGATGAAGAATTACTTGAATTAGTTGATATGGAAATCAGAGATTTATTATCTTTCTATGAGTATGATGGAGATAATGGTCCTGTAATTGCTGGTTCTGCTTTAGGTGCACTTAACGGTGAGCAAAAGTGGGTTGATACAGTAATGGAATTAATGGAAGCTTGTGATTCTTGGATCGAAGAGCCAACAAGAGAAGTTGATAAAGATTTCTTAATGCCAATTGAAGATGTATTCTCTATTACTGGTCGTGGAACTGTTGCTACAGGTCGTATCGAAACTGGTATCGCAAATACAGGAGATCCTGTAGAGATCATTGGTATGGGTGCAGAGAAGTTAACATCTACTATTACTGGTATCGAAATGTTCCGTCAAATATTAGATAGAGGAGAAGCTGGTGATAACGCTGGTATCTTATTAAGAGGTATTGAGAAAACTCAAATCTCTAGAGGTATGGTAATCTGTAAGCCAGGTTCTGTAACTCCACATGCTAAATTTAAAGCAGAGGTTTATATCCTTAAAAAAGAAGAAGGTGGTCGTCACACACCATTCCATAATAACTACCGTCCACAGTTCTACGTACGTACAACTGACGTAACTGGAAACATTGCGCTTCCTGATGGAGTTGAAATGGTTATGCCTGGAGATAACTTAACTATTACTGTTGATTTAATTCAACCAATTGCAATGAACGTAGGTTTACGTTTCGCTATCCGTGAAGGTGGTAGAACTGTTGGTGCAGGTCAGGTAACTGAAATTTTAGACTAATACAGTTTTAAATAAATAATAAGCTAAGGTATTCCGTTTTTTCGGAATACCTTGACTTATATTTACGGGTTTAGCTCAGTTGGTAGAGCACTGGTCTCCAAAACCAGGTGTCGGGAGTTCGAGTCTCTCAACCCGTGCGAAGCAAAGAATTGTGAGTGAGAAGTTTATGCTAAGCGTAGTCTAGGCAAGTCTCTCAACCCATAAAATATAAGAAACAGAAGTTTCTAAGTAAGTTTACACCGAACGTAGCCTGTGTTTAAAGGCAGTCGAAGTAAAGTGTTCAAAAAAATAATAAATGGCTGGAATTGTAAATTACGTAAAAGAATCATTCGAAGAACTTAAAAACAATGTGAGTTGGCCATCATGGGCTGAAGCACAAAGTCTAACGGTTTTAGTTGCTGTATTTTCAATTATATTTTCCTTAGCAATTTGGGGAGTAGATACAGTATTCAGTAAAGTTGTTAGTTATTACTTTGAGTTAATTAATTAAATGATTAATGTTGATTTTATGTCAGAAGTAAGCGAAAAAAAGTGGTACGTTGTTAGAGCCGTAAGTGGTCAAGAAAATAAGATTAAAACTTATATCGAGAATGAAATAGCTCGATTAGGTCTTCAAGATTATGTTGATCAAGTATTGGTTCCTACTGAACGAGTGATCCAAATTAGAAACGGGAAAAAAATCCATAAGGAGAAAGTGTTTTTTCCTGGCTATATAATGGTTCAAGCTAATTTAACAGGAGAAGTGCCTCATATAATACGTTCGGTTACTAACGTCATTGGATTTTTAGGTGAAACAAAAGGAGGAGATCCTGTGCCACTTAGACAATCTGAAGTAAACAGAATGTTAGGTAAAGTTGATGAGCTATCTGTAGAAGAAACAGTAAATGTAGCCATTCCTTTTACTAAAGGAGAAACAGTTAAAGTTATTGATGGTCCTTTCAACGGATTTGATGGAACTATAGAAAAAATAAATGAAGAAAAGCGTAAGCTAGAAGTAATGGTAAAGATTTTTGGAAGAAAAACACCATTAGAATTAAGCTATATGCAAGTAGAAAAAGTATAATAATTGTTACACTATATAAAAGATACGTTCTTTTGCTTCCAACTATAAGAATCGTATCTAACTAAATTATTAAAAATGGCAAAAGAATTAGGTAAAGTAGTTAAGTTACAAGTTCGGGGAGGTGCAGCGAATCCGTCGCCACCGGTTGGACCCGCTTTAGGTGCTGCTGGAGTTAACATCATGGAGTTCTGTAAGCAATTTAATGCTAGAACACAAGATAAGCCTGGTAAAGTATTACCAGTAGTTATATCTGTTTACAAAGACAAATCATTTGACTTTGTAATTAAGACTCCTCCAGCTGCAGTACAATTATTAGAAGCGGCCAAGGTGAAGAAAGGTTCAGGAGAACCAAACCGAAAAAAAGTAGCTAAAGTTTCTTGGGATCAGATTAAAACTATTGCAGAAGACAAAATGGTAGATTTAAATGCATTTACTACAGAGTCTGCTATGAAAATGGTTGCTGGTACAGCAAGATCTATGGGAATAACCGTTACAGGAAAATTTCCTAATTAATCTTTAAAAGACATTAAAAATGGCAAGATTAACAAAAAAGCAAAAAGAGGCTGCAGCAAAAATAGAAAAAGGAAAAATTTATTCTGTTGAAGAAGCGTCAGCATTAATAAAGGAAATTACCAATACAAAATTTGATGCGTCAATAGATTTGGCAGTGCGTTTGGGAGTAGATCCTAGAAAAGCAAATCAAATGGTGAGAGGTGTTGTATCACTTCCTCATGGTACTGGTAAAGATATGAAAGTATTAGCATTAGTAACACCAGACAAAGAAGCAGAAGCTAAAGAAGCTGGTGCAGATTACGTTGGTTTAGACGAGTACCTTGATAAAATCAAGAGTGGTTGGACAGATGTAGATGTAATTATTACTATGCCAAGTGTTATGGGTAAATTAGGTCCTTTAGGACGTGTATTAGGGCCGAGAGGTTTAATGCCTAACCCAAAAACAGGTACAGTAACTATGGATGTTGCTAAAGCTGTAACAGAAGTAAAAGCTGGTAAAATCGATTTTAAAGTTGATAAAACAGGTATTGTACACGCTGCGATAGGTAAAGCATCATTTAGTGCTGATAAAATTGCAGGTAATGCAAATGAATTATTACAAACATTAATGAAACTTAAACCAACTACAGCAAAAGGAGTTTATGTAAAAAGCATTTTTATGTCTTCTACAATGAGCCCTAGTGTTGCTGTTGATACTAAGATTGGTTAATTAGTTAAAAACTTTTATTATGACAAGAGAAGAAAAATCACAAGTAATCGAAGAATTAACTGTACAATTAGCCGATAATGCTAACATCTATTTAGCAGATATTTCAGGATTAAATGCAGGTAATACTTCAGATTTGCGCCGAGCTTGTTTTAAAGCAGGCGTTAAGTTAGCAGTAGTTAAAAATACATTACTTGAAAAAGCAATGGAAGCTTCAGATAGAGAATTTGGAGAGCTTCCTACAGTTTTAAAAGGTAACACTTCAGTAATGTATTCTGAAACTGGAAATGCTCCAGCTAAAGTAATTAAAGCCTTCAGAAAAAAATCAGAAAAGCCTTTATTAAAAGGAGCTTTTATTGAAGAGGCTATTTACCTTGGCGACGATCAATTAGACATGTTAGTAGATATCAAGTCTAAAGAAGAATTGATTGGAGAAATTGTTACATTATTACAATCTCCAGCTAAAAATGTTATTTCTGCACTTAAATCAAGTGGAGGAACCATTGCTGGAATTATTAAAACACTATCCGAAAAAGAAGGATAGTCTTAAGCAGTACGCACTTATTACAATTATATTATTATTAAAAAATTATTAAAACGATAGAAAAATGGCAGATTTAAAAGATTTCGCAGAACAATTAGTTAACTTAACAGTAAAAGAAGTAAACGAGTTAGCTACTATATTAAAAGATGAGTATGGTATCGAGCCTGCTGCTGCAGCTGTTGCTGTTGCTGCTGGTGGAGCTGCTGCTGGTGGAGACGCTGCAGAAGAGAAAACTGAATTTGATGTTATACTAAAAGCTGCTGGTGGATCTAAATTAGCAGTTGTTAAATTAGTTAAAGAATTAACTGGTTTAGGATTAAAAGAAGCTAAAGGTTTAGTTGATGAAGCACCAAGCGCTATTAAAGAAGGTGTTTCTAAAGATGAAGCTGAAGGTTTAAAAGCGTCTTTAGAAGAAGCTGGAGCTGAGGTTGAGCTTAAATAAGCTTAACAACTCAAACACATAAAGGTTTAGGCCTGGAGAGCAATCTTCAAGGCCTAGACCATTTTGCGTATATAATTATTACATACGTTATTACTATTATTTTTTAATCATAATTCCGTCCATTGATGTTGTCAACACAAGCTGAAAGATTAAATTTCTCGTCTATTGTAAATAGAACAGAATACCCAGATTTCTTGGATATTCAGATTAAATCCTTCCAGGATTTTTTCCAATTAGAAACAAAATCAGAAGAAAGAGGAGATGAAGGTCTTTATAACACCTTCATGGAAAATTTCCCTATTACAGATTCTCGTAATCAATTTGTTTTAGAATTTTTAGATTACTTCGTAGATCCACCAAGATATGCTATTGATGAGTGTATTGAAAGAGGACTTACTTACAGCGTTCCGCTAAAAGCAAGGTTAAAGTTATATTGTACAGACCCTGAACATGAGGATTTCGAGACCATTGTTCAAGATGTGTACTTAGGTACGATACCTTACATGACACCAAGTGGTACATTCTGTATTAATGGTGCAGAACGTGTAGTAGTTTCTCAATTACACCGATCACCTGGAGTATTCTTTGGTCAATCTTTCCATGCAAATGGAACAAAATTATATTCAGCTAGAGTTATTCCTTTCAAAGGATCTTGGATTGAATTTGCAACAGATATTAATCAGGTAATGTATGCTTACATTGATAGAAAGAAAAAGTTACCTGTTACCACATTATTCAGAGCTATTGGTTTTGAACGTGATAAAGATATCTTAGAGATTTTTGATCTTGCTGAAGAAGTTAAAGTATCTAAATCTGGATTGAAAAAATATTTAGGAAGAAAATTAGCAGCACGTGTATTAAACACTTGGCATGAGGATTTTGTTGATGAAGATACAGGAGAGGTAGTTTCTATTGAGCGTAACGAAATTGTGCTCGATCGTGATACTATTTTAGATAAAGAAAATGTAGAAGAAATAATTGAGGCAGAGGTAAAAACAATTCTTTTACATAAAGAAAGTGCTGAACAAGGTGATTATGCCATTATTCACAACACGCTTCAAAAAGATCCAACAAACTCAGAAAAAGAGGCTGTTGAACATATCTACAGACAATTACGTAATGCTGAGCCGCCAGATGAGGAAACAGCACGTGGTATCATTGATAAATTATTCTTCTCAGACCAACGTTACTCTTTAGGTGAAGTAGGTCGTTATAGAATGAACAAGAAATTAGGTCTTGATATCGGAATGGACAAGCAAGTACTTACCAAAGAAGATATCATTACAATCATAAAATATTTAATCGAACTTATCAACTCAAAAGCAGAGATTGATGATATTGATCACTTATCTAACCGTCGTGTACGTACAGTAGGTGAGCAATTATCTCAACAATTTGGTGTTGGTTTAGCACGTATGGCACGTACCATTCGTGAGCGTATGAATGTTCGTGATAATGAGGTTTTTACACCAATAGATTTAATTAATGCTAAGACATTATCGTCTGTAATTAATTCATTCTTTGGTACAAACCAATTATCTCAGTTTATGGATCAAACAAATCCATTAGCTGAAATTACACACAAACGTCGTTTATCTGCACTAGGACCAGGAGGTTTATCTCGTGAAAGAGCAGGTTTCGAGGTTCGTGATGTACACTATACGCATTACGGACGTTTATGTCCTATTGAAACACCAGAGGGACCAAACATTGGTTTAATTTCTTCACTTTCAGTATATGCTAAAGTGAATTCTATGGGATTCATTGAAACACCTTATAGAAAAGTAACAGAAGGTGTTGTTGATATTAAAAATGAACCAACATATTTAAGTGCAGAGGAAGAAGAGGAGAAATTAATTGCACAAGCAACTGTTGAAGTTGATGATGATGGTAAAATATTACATGATAAGGTAATTGCTCGTATGGAGGGTGATTTTCCAGTAATAGATCCATCAGATTTACATTATACAGATGTAGCACCAAACCAAATATCATCAATTTCATCATCTTTAATTCCATTCTTAGAGCATGATGATGCGAATAGAGCCTTGATGGGATCTAACATGATGCGTCAAGCAGTACCATTATTATTGCCGCAAGCACCAATTGTTGGTACTGGATTAGAGCGTCAAGTAGCTTCAGATTCTCGTGTATTAATTAATGCAGAAGGAAGAGGAGAAGTATTATATGTTGATGCTAACGAAATAAAAATCAGATACGATCGTACAGAGGATGAAGCAGCGGTTAGTTTTGATAGCGATATTAAAACATATCAATTAGTAAAATTCAGAAAAACAAACCAAGGAACATCTATTAACCTAAAACCAATTGTGACCAAAGGAGACATTGTAACAAAAGGTCAGGTTTTATGCGAAGGATATGCCACTCAAAAAGGTGAGTTAGCTTTAGGTAGAAATATGAAAGTAGCCTTTATGCCTTGGAAAGGGTATAACTTTGAGGATGCTATTGTAATTTCTGAAAAAGTAGTGCGTGAAGATATCTTTACATCTATTCATATTGATGAGTATTCTTTAGAGGTTAGAGATACAAAATTAGGTAACGAAGAGTTAACTAATGATATTCCTAACGTTTCAGAAGAAGCAACTAAAGATTTAGATGAAAACGGAATGATTCGCGTAGGTGCAGAAGTAAAGCCTGGCGATATTCTTATCGGTAAGATTACGCCTAAAGGTGAATCTGATCCAACTCCGGAAGAAAAACTATTACGTGCTATCTTTGGTGACAAAGCAGGCGATGTAAAAGATGCTTCTTTAAAAGCTTCACCATCTTTAAATGGTGTTGTAATTGAGAAAAAATTATTTGCAAGAGCTGTAAAAGATAAACGTAAGAGAGCTCAAGATAAAGATGATATTTTACAATTAGAAGGTATATATGATTCAAAATTTGATGCATTAAAAGATACTTTAATTGAAAAATTATTTGCTATTGTAAATGGTAAAACGGCTCAAGGTATCTTTAATGATTTAGGTGAAGAAGTGCTTCCAAAAGGAAAGAAATTTACACTTAAAATGTTAAATGCTGTTGATGATTATGCACACTTGGTGTCTGGGAAATGGACAACAGATGAGCATACAAATAAACTTGTTGCCGATTTAATTCATAACTATAAAATTAAAGAAAACGACTTACAAGGGTCATTAAGACGTGAGAAGTTTACAATTTCTGTAGGAGACGAATTACCAGCAGGTATTATCAAACTTGCAAAAGTTTATATAGCTAAAAAACGTAAACTTAAAGTAGGTGATAAAATGGCAGGACGTCACGGTAACAAAGGTATTGTTGCAAGAATCGTTCGTCAGGAAGATATGCCTTTCTTAGAAGATGGAACACCTGTTGATATTGTATTAAATCCACTTGGTGTACCGTCTCGTATGAACATTGGTCAGATATACGAAACCGTATTAGGTTGGGCTGGACAAAACTTAGGTCGTACCTATGCAACGCCTATTTTTGATGGAGCAACAATAGATCAAATTAATGAATTTACAGATGAAGCTGGAATTCCAAGATACGGACATACTTATCTTTACGATGGTGGAACTGGTCAGCGTTTCGATCAACCAGCAACAGTTGGTGTGATTTACATGCTGAAACTAGGGCACATGGTTGATGATAAAATGCACGCACGTTCTATTGGACCTTACTCATTAATTACGCAACAACCATTAGGTGGTAAAGCACAGTTTGGTGGTCAGCGTTTTGGAGAAATGGAAGTTTGGGCACTAGAGGCTTATGGAGCATCAAGTACCTTGCGTGAGATCTTAACTGTAAAATCTGATGATGTTATTGGTAGAGCTAAAACTTACGAAAGTATTGTTAAAGGAGAACCAATGCCAGATCCGGGACTACCTGAATCTTTCAACGTACTTATGCATGAATTGAAAGGATTAGGATTAGATATTAGACTAGAGGAGTAAAATTAGTGAGCAGTAAACAGTGTACGGTTGGCACTGGATACTGAACACTGAACACTGAATACTATAAAGAAATGGCAAGAAAACAAGATAAGAATACGGTAAAGAGATTTAATAAAATCTCAATTGGTTTAGCATCACCAGAGTCTATTTTAGCAGAGTCTAGAGGTGAGGTTTTAAAACCAGAAACTATCAATTATCGAACTCACAAACCAGAACGTGATGGTTTGTTCTGTGAGCGTATTTTTGGTCCTGTAAAGGATTATGAGTGTGCTTGTGGTAAATATAAAAGAATTCGCTACAAAGGAATCGTTTGTGACCGTTGTGGTGTAGAAGTAACAGAA
Source organism: Flavivirga abyssicola (assembly GCF_030540775.2). GTDB lineage: Bacteria > Bacteroidota > Bacteroidia > Flavobacteriales > Flavobacteriaceae > Flavivirga > Flavivirga abyssicola. The sequence continues at coordinate 3,023,655 of NZ_CP141266.1, forward strand.
AAGAAGGTACGTCGTGATAGAGTAGGACACATTAATTTAGTAGTTCCTGTAGCTCATATCTGGTACTTCCGTTCGTTACCAAATAAAATAGGTTATTTATTAGGTTTACCATCTAAGAAATTAGATATGATTATTTACTACGAACGTTACGTAGTCATTCAACCTGGTAATGCCAAAAATGAAGAAGGAGAACCATTACAAAAAATGGACTTCTTAACAGAAGAAGAATATTTAAATATTCTTGAAGAACTTCCTCAAGACAATCAATATTTAGACGATACAGATCCTAACAAGTTCTTAGCTAAAATGGGAGCTGAATGTCTTATTGAATTGTTGGCAAGAATTGATTTAGAAACACTATCATACGAGTTACGTCATAAAGCAAATACTGAAACGTCTAAACAACGTAAAACAGAAGCTTTAAAACGTTTACAAGTAGTAGAGTCTTTACGAGAATCTAATCTAAACAGAGAAAATCGTCCAGAATGGATGATTATGAAAGTGATTCCGATCATTCCACCAGAATTACGACCATTAGTGCCACTAGATGGAGGTCGTTTTGCAACGTCTGATTTAAATGATTTATACCGTCGTGTTATTATCCGTAATAACCGTCTTAAAAGATTAGTTGAGATTAAAGCACCAGAAGTAATTTTACGTAATGAAAAACGTATGCTTCAGGAGTCTGTAGATTCATTATTTGATAATACACGTAAATCATCAGCTGTAAAAACAGATTCTAACAGACCATTAAAATCATTATCAGATTCATTAAAAGGTAAGCAAGGACGTTTCCGTCAAAACTTACTTGGAAAACGTGTTGATTACTCGGCGCGTTCTGTTATTGTTGTTGGACCAGAATTGAAATTATTCGAATGTGGTTTACCAAAAAATATGGCTGCAGAACTTTACAAACCTTTCGTAATTAGAAAACTAATTGAAAGAGGTATCGTTAAAACTGTAAAGTCAGCTAAGAAAATTATAGATAAAAGAGAGCCAGTGGTTTGGGATATCTTGGAAAATGTTCTTAAAGGACATCCAGTATTACTAAACCGTGCGCCTACTTTACATAGACTGGGAATACAAGCTTTCCAACCAAAATTAATTGAAGGAAAAGCAATTCAATTACACCCGTTAGTATGTACGGCATTTAATGCGGATTTTGATGGTGACCAAATGGCGGTACATTTACCGCTAGGGCCAGAAGCTATTTTAGAGTGTCAATTATTGATGTTGGCATCTCATAATATCTTAAATCCAGCTAACGGATCTCCAGTAACAGTACCTTCTCAAGATATGGTACTTGGTTTATACTATATGACCAAGTTACGTAAATCTACTCCAGAAGTGCCAATTAAAGGAGAAGGTTTAACATTCTATTCTTCAGAAGAAGTTGTTATTGCTTTTAATGAAAAGAAAGTAGACTTAAATGCAGGTATAAAAGTAAGAACGATAGATATTAATGAAGATGGTAAATTAGCGCCTACAATTGTAGAAACTACAGTTGGTCGTGTATTATTTAACCAACATGTGCCACAAGCAGCAGGTTATATTAATGAAGTGCTTACTAAAAAATCATTAAGAGATATTATTGGTAGTATCTTGAAGTTTACTTCAGTTCCTGAAACAGCAGATTTCTTAGATGCTATTAGAACATTAGGATTCAAATTTGCATTCCAAGGTGGATTATCATTTAGTTTAGGTGATATTATCATTCCACCGGAAAAGCAAGGTATGATTGATAAAGCGAATGGCTTAGTTGATGGTATTATGGGTAACTATAACATGGGACTTATAACAAACAATGAGCGTTATAATCAGGTTATTGATATCTGGACATCTACAAATGCAGAATTGACAGAGTTGTCTATGAAGCGTATTCGTGAAGATCAGCAAGGATTTAACTCGGTGTTTATGATGCTTGATTCTGGAGCTCGTGGATCTAAAGAACAGATTCGTCAGCTTACAGGTATGCGTGGATTAATGGCAAAGCCTAAAAAATCTAATGCAGGTGGTGGCGAGATTATTGAGAATCCAATTCTTTCTAACTTTAAAGAAGGACTTTCAATTTTAGAATACTTTATTTCTACGCACGGTGCACGTAAAGGTCTTGCAGATACCGCTCTTAAAACAGCCGATGCAGGTTACTTAACACGTCGTTTAGTTGATGTATCTCAAGATGTTATTATCAATACAGAAGATTGTGGTACGTTAAGAGGCGTAGAAGTTGAGCCATTAAAGAAGAACGATGAAGTTGTAGAGAAGCTAGAAGAGAGAATTGTTGGACGTGTTTCATTAAATGATGTTTACAATCCTTTAACCGAAGAGTTATTAGTAGCATCTGGCCAATTAATTGAAGATGATATAGCAAAAGCTATAGAAGCATCTCCAATTGAAAGTTTAGAAGTACGTTCTGCATTAACATGTGAAGCTTTACAAGGAATTTGTGCTAAATGTTATGGTCGTAATTTAGCGACAGGTAAGATGGTACAAAGAGGAGAAGCTGTTGGTGTTGTCGCTGCACAGTCTATTGGAGAACCAGGAACTCAGTTAACACTTCGTACATTCCACGTGGGTGGTATTGCAGGTAACATCTCTGAAGATAATAAATTAGCTGTTAAATTTGATGGTCTTGCTGAAATTGAAGATTTAAAAACAGTTAAAGGTGAAGATGGAGAAGGTAACATCGTTGATATTGTTATCTCTAGAACATCAGAGCTTAAGCTTACAGATAAACAAACAGGAATTGTTTTAAGTACAAATAATATCCCTTATGGTTCAACCATTTATGTTAAAAATGGAGATAGCTTAACTAAAGGAGATGTAGTTTGTTCTTGGGATCCATATAATGGTGTTATTATTTCAGAATTTGCTGGTAAAGTGAAATATGAAAATATAGAACAAGGTGTTACTTATCAAGTTGAAATCGATGAACAAACAGGTTTCCAAGAAAAAGTAATTTCTGAATCTAGAAACAAGAAACTTATCCCAACACTTCATATCGAAGATGCAAAAGGTGAAACAATACGTTCTTATAACTTACCAGTAGGAGCTCACTTAATGATTGACGATGGAGAAAAAATTAAGGTTGGAAAAATTTTAGTTAAAATACCACGTAAATCTGCTAAAGCGGGTGATATTACCGGAGGTTTACCTCGTGTAACGGAGCTATTCGAAGCGCGTAACCCTTCTAATCCAGCTGTAGTAAGTGAGATTGATGGAGTTGTTTCTTTTGGTAAGATAAAAAGAGGTAATCGTGAGATTATTGTAGAATCTAAATTAGGAGAGATCAAGAAATACCTTGTTAAACTATCGAATCAAATTCTTGTTCAAGAAAATGATTACGTAAAAGCTGGTATGCCACTTTCTGATGGTTCAATTACGCCTAACGATATCTTAAACATTAAAGGACCTTCTGCAGTTCAACAATATCTAGTAAACGAAGTACAAGAAGTATATCGTTTGCAAGGTGTGAAGATTAATGATAAGCACTTTGAGGTTGTTGTAAGACAGATGATGCGTAAAGTACGTATTATTGATTCTGGTGATACGATTTTCTTAGAAGATCAATTAGCTCATAAAGCAGATTTCATAAAAGAAAATGATGATATTTTCGGAATGAAAGTAATTGAAGATGCTGGAGATTCAACAAATCTTAAAGCGGGACAAATTATTTCGCCTCGTGAACTAAGAGATGAAAATTCAATTTTACGTAGAGAAGATAAGCAACTTGTAGAAGCAAGAGATGCTAAGCCAGCAACTGCTACTCCAATACTGCAAGGTATAACAAGGGCTTCACTTCAAACTAAATCATTTATTTCTGCAGCATCGTTCCAGGAAACAACTAAGGTTCTTAACGAAGCGGCTGTAGCAGGTAAAGTAGATAGTTTAGAAGGATTGAAAGAAAATGTAATTGTTGGACATAGAATACCAGCAGGTACAGGTATGAGAAGTTATACAGATATCATTGTAGGCTCTAAAGAAGAGTTTGATGAAATGATGCAGGTAAAACAAGAATTAAATTATAATTAATGAGATTCCGGCTCTCTTTTTTAAAAGAGAGTTGGATAATCGAATTATTCCCACGTAGGTGGGAATCTCATAAAGAGAAAAATCCTGCAATAGCAGGATTTTTTAATTAATTAAAAAACATATATGTTATGGCAAACGAAAAAGATAATCAAAAGCAAGGTCAAATTAACATTGAACTGGATGAAAAAGTAGCTGAAGGAACATATTCCAATTTAGCTATAATTAATCATTCAGTTTCAGAGTTTGTTGTAGATTTTGTAAATATTATGCCTGGAATTCCTAAGAGTAAAGTGAAATCTAGAATAATATTAACGCCTCAACATGCTAAACGTTTATTAAAAGCTTTAGGAGAAAATGTAGCTAGGTTTGAAAATGCACATGGTGAAATAAAGGATTACGAGCAACCACCTATACCCTTGAATTTTGGCCCGACGGGTCAAGCATAATATTTAAGTATAACTTATAATTATCAGGTGCTTAATAAGGTTGCTCGAAATACTTTCTAGAGCAACCACCCATACCTTTAAATTTTGGCCCGACGGGTCAAGCATAAAAAATAAAAGCTCTTGAAATTTTCAAGAGCTTTTATTTTTATAACAATTAACTATATTAAAAAAATATTCCATTAATTTTAATTATACCTCTTAAAATTTGGACTAAATAAATTAGCTTTCAGTTCTTTTTTTAAATTTTATATGGTATATGATAGACGACATGTATAAAATAGCTTAAATGAGCTTATTTTACTTTGTTAAGTTTTATGCGACCTTTTTATCGTCTTTGTTGTAATGAAACTGCAAGGCACCAGAAGGACATTTTTTTACTTGCTGTATTATTTTTTCGGTAGGCGCTCCTTCAAGATCAATCCAAGGAATAACAGAATCTTGAAATACACTTGAAAGTTCTTTTGCACAATGATCAGAATGTATGCAAGTACAGGGGTCAAAAGTTACAGTAATGTCTAAATTACTGAAAACATTGTCTTTAGTTTTCATAAGTAGGTTATTTTAAGGCTGTAATTCTATTTTAAATTTATAATGTGATTAGTTAAAATATTTAAAATAATCGATTAAATGTATGAAATTATCGTTTAAAAACCAAAAAATCGATTAAATGCACACAATAATTAGTTATACTCTGAAGTAAAGTGAAACTTAATGCTAGGGTATTTTTGCTGTGTCATTTGTAATGAAAAAGGAGAATCTGCTAAAAATACTAGCTGATTTTGTTTGTCTTTCGCTAGAAAACGTTGTTTTACTCTAATAAATTCTTTGTACTCCTCACTTTTTGAATCTTCAGGTTCAACCCAGCAAGCCTTATGCACATTTAAATTTTCATAAGAACATTTTGCTCCATATTCATGCTCTAATCTATATTGAATAACTTCATATTGTAATGCACCAACGGTTCCAATTACTTTTCTGCCATTTAACTCTAGTGTAAATAGTTGAGCAACACCTTCATCCATTAACTGGTCTATGCCTTTAAAAAGTTGTTTGGATTTTAAAGGATCAGCATTATTAATATATCTAAAATGTTCGGGAGAGAAGCTAGGAACGCCTTTATAGTTTAGTATTTCTCCCTCAGTTAATGTATCCCCAATTTTAAAACTGCCAGTATCTTGCAATCCTACGATATCTCCAGGAAATGATATATCCACAATCTCTTTCTTTTCAGCAAAAAAGGCATTAGGACTAGAGAATTTTAATTTTTTATTATGCCTTACATGCAAATAAGGTGTATTTCGTTTAAATTCACCAGAAACAATTTTTACAAAAGCTAACCGGTTCCTATGATTAGGGTCCATATTAGCATGTATTTTAAAAACGAAGCCAGAGAATTTATTTTCATCAGGTTGTACTAAACGTTCTTCACTATCTTTAGCTCGTGGTTTTGGAGCAATTTCAACAAAACAATCTAATAACTCTCTAACACCAAAATTATTTAATGCAGAACCAAAAAATACAGGTTGTATGTTGCCATTAAGGTATTCCTCTTTGTTGAATTCTGGATAAATACCTTCAACAAGTTCGATTTCTTCTCTTAGTGTCTGAGCAGCATGATCCCCAACTAGCGTATCTAGTTCTGAAGCCCCTAAATCTTTAATTTCTATGGTTTCTTCAATATCTTTTCTACTGTCACCACTAAATAAATTAATATTCTTTTCCCAAATATTATAAATACCTTTAAAATCATATCCCATACCAATAGGGAAACTCAATGGGGTTACTTTTAATCCTAACTTTTGTTCTATTTCATCTAAAAGATCGAAAGCGTCTTTTCCTTCTCTATCCATTTTATTAATAAAAACGATCATTGGAATGTTTCGCATTCTGCAGACTTCAACTAATTTTTCGGTTTGCTCCTCGACACCTTTAGCAACATCGATTACTACAATAACGCTATCAACCGCTGTCAATGTTCTAAAAGTATCTTCAGCAAAATCTTTGTGTCCAGGCGTATCAAGTATATTAATTTTGATACCATTATATTCAAAAGCTAAAACGGAGGTAGCAACAGAAATACCACGTTGGCGCTCTATTTCCATAAAATCGCTGGTTGCACCCTTCTTTATTTTGTTACTTTTTACAGCTCCGGCTTCTTGAATAGCACCACCAAAGAGTAATAACTTTTCAGTTAAAGTCGTTTTACCGGCATCGGGGTGCGAAATAATACCAAAGGTACGTCTGCGTTGTATTTCCTCTAAAAAACTCATATATGTTTATACAAATGGGTTGCAAATATAATATTAATATAATTGTTTTTTATAGAAATCAATTGTAGAAAGCATCTTCACATTGAGGTTTTTAGAAACTAATTAGTTGTTTTATATTATTATCATTCCTATTTAACTATGCTTTATAGATTAAAGATGTCTTAATGGAAATATTAATATAAGATGTTTTTTTTGAGATTTGTTTTATTTTTTTTGAAGTAGAACGAACTAATAAAATAGTGTTATTCAATTAATATAAAAATATATCAATTTTTAACTTAACTAACTATTTATGAGTCTGTTTGTGTTTAGTTTTACTCTCAAAAATAGAAAATTAATCTATTTTATTATTTGTAAGTAATTTATGCGTTTTATTAGTGTTTATAGGTTTTTTGAGAGTTTTGACAGCTTATTTTTGAAGGCTTTGTATTACATTTTAATTAATATATAAAAAAAAAAATGGTTTTGTTTGCAAAAGTGTGCAAAAAACATATATTTGCATTTTATCGATTAAAAATGCGTTTCATCGATATAAGATAAAATTTAATAAATAAGAACAATTGCTATTATAAGAATATCTACTAACCAACTCTCAACATTATGAATTTTTCTATTAAACTTTCTAATAAAATGAAAGCTTATTTTTTAGACTTTCAGATTTTTTATAAATCAATTTTCACTATCTCATTCTCAACCAATTATTGATAATATAACATCAATTACTACAACCAAATTTATTAATTATAACTCTCGAAGATGAAAACCCTTAGACATTTTTTATTCAAAAATAAACATGTTTTGTTTTTTAAAAGTTTAGAATTAAAAAAAGAACAGTTTAAGTATTCATACTTGTTGATATTTACAAGTTTGTTATTTTCAATTTCTGCAATTTCTCAAACTAATATTAGTGGAGTAATAAATGATTATCAGGCTGTTACCGGTATAAGTTTTCCTGGTTGTGGTCCGTGTAACACATCTCCGGCATGTTTAAATGCAATTACTGTAGGAAATGCTTCTGCCTTTTCAATTGGAGATAAGGTTTTAATCATTCAGATGAAAGGAGCTACTATAGATAATACAAATACATCAACAGCTGGTGATATTATTGATATAGGTAATGCAGGTAATTACGAATTTTTTACTGTTTCAAATATCATAGGTAATGATGTTTATCCAAACGGACCATTAGTAAATACTTATGATATACCAGGGCTAGTACAGCTAGTTAGAGTTCCTAATTTTAATAACAACGTAAATGTAACGGGTACGGTTTCAGGTGTTCCATGGGATCCGGTTTCAGGAACTGGAGGTGTTGTGGCTATTTTTGTAGAAGACACTTTAACACTTAATGCTGATATAGATGCAGGAGAAATGGGGTATAATGGTGTAACAGTAAGTGCAAATGGCACCTTAGATAATTGTTCAGTCATTCCGAATACGCAAATGGTATTTCCTTCTACAAATACAGTGTCTTCTCCTAAAGGACAGGGAATTGTTGTAGATGATCCGAATTTTAATAGGGGTAGAGGACCAAGAGCTAATGGCGGCGGCGGCGGCGTCGCAGGAGATTCCGGCGGTGGTGGTGGCTCTAACTACGGTGCTGGAGGTATAGGTGGTAATCGATGGTGTGATACTTCAAACCCACTCACTGCTGGTGGTGAAGGAGGAATTAGTTTACAAACTTATTTGGAGCAAAGAAGAGTGTTCTTAGGAGGAGCTGGTGGAGCAGGTTATATCACTAATTTAAATCCAGCAATTGCCACTAATGGAGGAGGTATTGTAGTGATACGCGCTAGACATATAGTAGGTAATAATAGAACTATTTTTGCACAAGGAGCAGATTCTACAGCACCAGGTACAGGTATTGATGGTGGCGGTGGCGGTGGAGCTGGAGGTTCTGTTGCTTTCGATATTGAATCATATTCAGGAACTGTAAATGTTGACATTTCTGGAGGTGATGGTCAGGATTTAGGTACAGATATATTACACGGTCCTGGTGGCGGTGGCGGTGGCGGTGTATTTCTTCACAATTTAGAAATGCCACCAGCAAATATTATTATTGATTTTCAAGGAGGTATAGCTGGTGTGCATCAAGCACCAGAAGATACTAATACTAACGGAGCTCAAGATGGAACCGAAGGCGGTATTATATCGTATTATACTATAGTGGAAACTAAGGATAGAGATGGAGATGGTGTTGAAGATTTTTGTGATTTAGATAGTGATGGTGACGGTATTTTAGATACAGAAGAAGCAGGAGATTCTACATTTGATCCAAGTGGAGATGCAGATGGAGATGGTATAGATAATTATTTAGATAGTAGTGATACAACACCTGGTTTTCCATCCTTTACGGATACTAACGGAGATGGTGTAAATGATTTATATGATAATGATGGTGATGGTATTCCAGATTTTCTGGATTTAGATAGTGATAATGATGGGATATATGATGTTATAGAAGCCGGAGGTGTTGATGGTGACGGAGATGGGCTCATTGGAACAGGAGCACTAGTTGATACAGATGGAGATGGTTGGTCAGATATAACCGATCCAACTAATGGAGGAATACCATTAATATTAATACAATCTGATGGAGATTCAATTCCGGATTTATTAGACGTAGATAGTGATGGGGATGGTTGTCCTGATGCTCTTGAAGGATCAGGAAGTTTTGTTGCCGGAGATTTAACAAGTAGTAATAATTTAGCAGATGATGATGAAGGAAGTGTAGATAGTGATGGGGTTCCTACAAATACAGGAAGCCCTCAAGGAACTAATGCCCTCGTAACTACTGCATCAGCACTAGGAGGAATAACAACACAACCAACAGCAAGTGTAGTATGTTCTGGAAACAATGCCTCATTTACAGTTGTTGATACTGGTGATAATCTAGTATATCAGTGGCAAGAAAGAATTGGAGCAGGAGCATGGACGGACTTATCGAATGCAGGGATTTATAGTGGAACAGATACAGCAACTTTAACTTTAACGGCCCCACCAATTGGTCATTCAGGAAGGGAATATCGAGTAGTTATTACTAGTACAACTAATGAATGTAAAAATACATTATCCAATGAAGTTGCAATAACAGTTAACGCCCTTCCAGGTACGCCTGCTATCACGGGAACAAACACATTATGCGTGAACGATACCACGACCTTAAATACCACGGCTGTCGGTACGATCGTATGGAGCTCTGCCACCCCGGCCGTAGCGACGATCAACCCGGGAACAGGCGAAGTGACGGCTATTAGCTCGGGGACCACGGATATAAGCTATACGGTAACGGACGGCAACAGCTGTAGCAGCACCTCGGGAACCTTCACGGTAACGGTGAACGCCCTTCCAGGTACGCCTGCTATCACGGGAACAAACACATTATGCGTGAACGATACCACGACCTTAAATACCACGGCTGTCGGTACGATCGTATGGAGCTCTGCCACCCCGGCCGTAGCGACGATCAACCCGGGAACAGGCGAAGTGACGGCTATTAGCTCGGGGACCACGGATATAAGCTATACGGTAACGGACGGCAACAGCTGTAGCAGCACCTCGGGAACCTTCACGGTAACGGTGAACGCCCTTCCAGGTACGCCTGCTATCACGGGAACAAACACATTATGCGTGAACGATACCACGACCTTAAATACCACGGCTGTCGGTACGATCGTATGGAGCTCTGCCACCCCGGCCGTAGCGACGATCAACCCGGGAACAGGCGAAGTGACGGCTATTAGCTCGGGGACCACGGATATAAGCTATACGGTAACGGACGGCAACAGCTGTAGCAGCACCTCGGGAACCTTCACGGTAACGGTGAACGCCCTTCCAGGTACGCCTGCTATCACGGGAACAAACACATTATGCGTGAACGATACCACGACCTTAAATACCACGGCTGTCGGTACGATCGTATGGAGCTCTGCCACCCCGGCCGTAGCGACGATCAACCCGGGAACAGGCGAAGTGACGGCTATTAGCTCGGGGACCACGGATATAAGCTATACGGTAACGGACGGCAACAGCTGTAGCAGCACCTCGGGAACCTTCACGGTAACGGTGAACGCCCTTCCAGGTACGCCTGCTATCACGGGAACAAACACATTATGCGTGAACGATACCACGACCTTAAATACCACGGCTGTCGGTACGATCGTATGGAGCTCTGCCACCCCGGCCGTAGCGACGATCAACCCGGGAACAGGCGAAGTGACGGCTATTAGCTCGGGGACCACGGATATAAGCTATACGGTAACGGACGGCAACAGCTGTAGCAGCACCTCGGGAACCTTCACGGTAACGGTGAACGCCCTTCCAGGTACGCCTGCTATCACGGGAACAAACACATTATGCGTGAACGATACCACGACCTTAAATACCACGGCTGTCGGTACGATCGTATGGAGCTCTGCCACCCCGGCCGTAGCGACGATCAACCCGGGAACAGGCGAAGTGACGGCTATTAGCTCGGGGACCACGGATATAAGCTATACGGTAACGGACGGCAACAGCTGTAGCAGCACCTCGGGAACCTTCACGGTAACGGTGAACGCCCTTCCAGGTACGCCTGCTATCACGGGAACAAACACATTATGCGTGAACGATACCACGACCTTAAATACCACGGCTGTCGGTACGATCGTATGGAGCTCTGCCACCCCGGCCGTAGCGACGATCAACCCGGGAACAGGCGAAGTGACGGCTATTAGCTCGGGGACCACGGATATAAGCTATACGGTAACGGACGGCAACAGCTGTAGCAGCACCTCGGGAACCTTCACGGTAACGGTGAACGCCCTTCCAGGTACGCCTGCTATCACGGGAACAAACACATTATGCGTGAACGATACCACGACCTTAAATACCACGGCTGTCGGTACGATCGTATGGAGCTCTGCCACCCCGGCCGTAGCGACGATCAACCCGGGAACAGGCGAAGTGACGGCTATTAGCTCGGGGACCACGGATATAAGCTATACGGTAACGGACGGCAACAGCTGTAGCAGCACCTCGGGAACCTTCACGGTAACGGTGAACGCCCTTCCAGGTACGCCTGCTATCACGGGAACAAACACATTATGCGTGAACGATACCACGACCTTAAATACCACGGCTGTCGGTACGATCGTATGGAGCTCTGCCACCCCGGCCGTAGCGACGATCAACCCGGGAACAGGCGAAGTGACGGCTATTAGCTCGGGGACCACGGATATAAGCTATACGGTAACGGACGGCAACAGCTGTAGCAGCACCTCGGGAACCTTCACGGTAACGGTGAACGCCCTTCCAGGTACGCCTGCTATCACGGGAACAAACACATTATGCGTGAACGATACCACGACCTTAAATACCACGGCTGTCGGTACGATCGTATGGAGCTCTGCCACCCCGGCCGTAGCGACGATCAACCCGGGAACAGGCGAAGTGACGGCTATTAGCTCGGGGACCACGGATATAAGCTATACGGTAACGGACGGCAACAGCTGTAGCAGCACCTCGGGAACCTTCACGGTAACGGTGAACGCCCTTCCAGGTACGCCTGCTATCACGGGAACAAACACATTATGCGTGAACGATACCACGACCTTAAATACCACGGCTGTCGGTACGATCGTATGGAGCTCTGCCACCCCGGCCGTAGCGACGATCAACCCGGGAACAGGCGAAGTGACGGCTATTAGCTCGGGGACCACGGATATAAGCTATACGGTAACGGACGGCAACAGCTGTAGCAGCACCTCGGGAACCTTCACGGTAACGGTGAACGCCCTTCCAGGTACGCCTGCTATCACGGGAACAAACACATTATGCGTGAACGATACCACGACCTTAAATACCACGGCTGTCGGTACGATCGTATGGAGCTCTGCCACCCCGGCCGTAGCGACGATCAACCCGGGAACAGGCGAAGTGACGGCTATTAGCTCGGGGACCACGGATATAAGCTATACGGTAACGGACGGCAACAGCTGTAGCAGCACCTCGGGAACCTTCACGGTAACGGTGAACGCCCTTCCAGGTACGCCTGCTATCACGGGAACAAACACATTATGCGTGAACGATACCACGACCTTAAATACCACGGCTGTCGGTACGATCGTATGGAGCTCTGCCACCCCGGCCGTAGCGACGATCAACCCGGGAACAGGCGAAGTGACGGCTATTAGCTCGGGGACCACGGATATAAGCTATACGGTAACGGACGGCAACAGCTGTAGCAGCACCTCGGGAACCTTCACGGTAACGGTGAACGCCCTTCCAGGTACGCCTGCTATCACGGGAACAAACACATTATGCGTGAACGATACCACGACCTTAAATACCACGGCTGTCGGTACGATCGTATGGAGCTCTGCCACCCCGGCCGTAGCGACGATCAACCCGGGAACAGGCGAAGTGACGGCTATTAGCTCGGGGACCACGGATATAAGCTATACGGTAACGGACGGCAACAGCTGTAGCAGCACCTCGGGAACCTTCACGGTAACGGTGAACGCCCTTCCAGGTACGCCTGCTATCACGGGAACAAACACATTATGCGTGAACGATACCACGACCTTAAATACCACGGCTGTCGGTACGATCGTATGGAGCTCTGCCACCCCGGCCGTAGCGACGATCAACCCGGGAACAGGCGAAGTGACGGCTATTAGCTCGGGGACCACGGATATAAGCTATACGGTAACGGACGGCAACAGCTGTAGCAGCACCTCGGGAACCTTCACGGTAACGGTGAACGCCCTTCCAGGTACGCCTGCTATCACGGGAACAAACACATTATGCGTGAACGATACCACGACCTTAAATACCACGGCTGTCGGTACGATCGTATGGAGCTCTGCCACCCCGGCCGTAGCGACGATCAACCCGGGAACAGGCGAAGTGACGGCTATTAGCTCGGGGACCACGGATATAAGCTATACGGTAACGGACGGCAACAGCTGTAGCAGCACCTCGGGAACCTTCACGGTAACGGTGAACGCCCTTCCAGGTACGCCTGCTATCACGGGAACAAACACATTATGCGTGAACGATACCACGACCTTAAATACCACGGCTGTCGGTACGATCGTATGGAGCTCTGCCACCCCGGCCGTAGCGACGATCAACCCGGGAACAGGCGAAGTGACGGCTATTAGCTCGGGGACCACGGATATAAGCTATACGGTAACGGACGGCAACAGCTGTAGCAGCACCTCGGGAACCTTCACGGTAACGGTGAACGCCCTTCCAGGTACGCCTGCTATCACGGGAACAAACACATTATGCGTGAACGATACCACGACCTTAAATACCACGGCTGTCGGTACGATCGTATGGAGCTCTGCCACCCCGGCCGTAGCGACGATCAACCCGGGAACAGGCGAAGTGACGGCTATTAGCTCGGGGACCACGGATATAAGCTATACGGTAACGGACGGCAACAGCTGTAGCAGCACCTCGGGAACCTTCACGGTAACGGTGAACGCCCTTCCAGGTACGCCTGCTATCACGGGAACAAACACATTATGCGTGAACGATACCACGACCTTAAATACCACGGCTGTCGGTACGATCGTATGGAGCTCTGCCACCCCGGCCGTAGCGACGATCAACCCGGGAACAGGCGAAGTGACGGCTATTAGCTCGGGGACCACGGATATAAGCTATACGGTAACGGACGGCAACAGCTGTAGCAGCACCTCGGGAACCTTCACGGTAACGGTGAACGCCCTTCCAGGTACGCCTGCTATCACGGGAACAAACACATTATGCGTGAACGATACCACGACCTTAAATACCACGGCTGTCGGTACGATCGTATGGAGCTCTGCCACCCCGGCCGTAGCGACGATCAACCCGGGAACAGGCGAAGTGACGGCTATTAGCTCGGGGACCACGGATATAAGCTATACGGTAACGGACGGCAACAGCTGTAGCAGCACCTCGGGAACCTTCACGGTAACGGTGAACGCCCTTCCAGGTACGCCTGCTATCACGGGAACAAACACATTATGCGTGAACGATACCACGACCTTAAATACCACGGCTGTCGGTACGATCGTATGGAGCTCTGCCACCCCGGCCGTAGCGACGATCAACCCGGGAACAGGCGAAGTGACGGCTATTAGCTCGGGGACCACGGATATAAGCTATACGGTAACGGACGGCAACAGCTGTAGCAGCACCTCGGGAACCTTCACGGTAACGGTGAACGCCCTTCCAGGTACGCCTGCTATCACGGGAACAAACACATTATGCGTGAACGATACCACGACCTTAAATACCACGGCTGTCGGTACGATCGTATGGAGCTCTGCCACCCCGGCCGTAGCGACGATCAACCCGGGAACAGGCGAAGTGACGGCTATTAGCTCGGGGACCACGGATATAAGCTATACGGTAACGGACGGCAACAGCTGTAGCAGCACCTCGGGAACCTTCACGGTAACGGTGAACGCCCTTCCAGGTACGCCTGCTATCACGGGAACAAACACATTATGCGTGAACGATACCACGACCTTAAATACCACGGCTGTCGGTACGATCGTATGGAGCTCTGCCACCCCGGCCGTAGCGACGATCAACCCGGGAACAGGCGAAGTGACGGCTATTAGCTCGGGGACCACGGATATAAGCTATACGGTAACGGACGGCAACAGCTGTAGCAGCACCTCGGGAACCTTCACGGTAACGGTGAACGCCCTTCCAGGTACGCCTGCTATCACGGGAACAAACACATTATGCGTGAACGATACCACGACCTTAAATACCACGGCTGTCGGTACGATCGTATGGAGCTCTGCCACCCCGGCCGTAGCGACGATCAACCCGGGAACAGGCGAAGTGACGGCTATTAGCTCGGGGACCACGGATATAAGCTATACGGTAACGGACGGCAACAGCTGTAGCAGCACCTCGGGAACCTTCACGGTAACGGTGAACGCCCTTCCAGGTACGCCTGCTATCACGGGAACAAACACATTATGCGTGAACGATACCACGACCTTAAATACCACGGCTGTCGGTACGATCGTATGGAGCTCTGCCACCCCGGCCGTAGCGACGATCAACCCGGGAACAGGCGAAGTGACGGCTATTAGCTCGGGGACCACGGATATAAGCTATACGGTAACGGACGGCAACAGCTGTAGCAGCACCTCGGGAACCTTCACGGTAACGGTGAACGCCCTTCCAGGTACGCCTGCTATCACGGGAACAAACACATTATGCGTGAACGATACCACGACCTTAAATACCACGGCTGTCGGTACGATCGTATGGAGCTCTGCCACCCCGGCCGTAGCGACGATCAACCCGGGAACAGGCGAAGTGACGGCTATTAGCTCGGGGACCACGGATATAAGCTATACGGTAACGGACGGCAACAGCTGTAGCAGCACCTCGGGAACCTTCACGGTAACGGTGAACGCCCTTCCAGGTACGCCTGCTATCACGGGAACAAACACATTATGCGTGAACGATACCACGACCTTAAATACCACGGCTGTCGGTACGATCGTATGGAGCTCTGCCACCCCGGCCGTAGCGACGATCAACCCGGGAACAGGCGAAGTGACGGCTATTAGCTCGGGGACCACGGATATAAGCTATACGGTAACGGACGGCAACAGCTGTAGCAGCACCTCGGGAACCTTCACGGTAACGGTGAACGCCCTTCCAGGTACGCCTGCTATCACGGGAACAAACACATTATGCGTGAACGATACCACGACCTTAAATACCACGGCTGTCGGTACGATCGTATGGAGCTCTGCCACCCCGGCCGTAGCGACGATCAACCCGGGAACAGGCGAAGTGACGGCTATTAGCTCGGGGACCACGGATATAAGCTATACGGTAACGGACGGCAACAGCTGTAGCAGCACCTCGGGAACCTTCACGGTAACGGTGAACGCCCTTCCAGGTACGCCTGCTATCACGGGAACAAACACATTATGCGTGAACGATACCACGACCTTAAATACCACGGCTGTCGGTACGATCGTATGGAGCTCTGCCACCCCGGCCGTAGCGACGATCAACCCGGGAACAGGCGAAGTGACGGCTATTAGCTCGGGGACCACGGATATAAGCTATACGGTAACGGACGGCAACAGCTGTAGCAGCACCTCGGGAACCTTCACGGTAACGGTGAACGCCCTTCCAGGTACGCCTGCTATCACGGGAACAAACACATTATGCGTGAACGATACCACGACCTTAAATACCACGGCTGTCGGTACGATCGTATGGAGCTCTGCCACCCCGGCCGTAGCGACGATCAACCCGGGAACAGGCGAAGTGACGGCTATTAGCTCGGGGACCACGGATATAAGCTATACGGTAACGGACGGCAACAGCTGTAGCAGCACCTCGGGAACCTTCACGGTAACGGTGAACGCCCTTCCAGGTACGCCTGCTATCACGGGAACAAACACATTATGCGTGAACGATACCACGACCTTAAATACCACGGCTGTCGGTACGATCGTATGGAGCTCTGCCACCCCGGCCGTAGCGACGATCAACCCGGGAACAGGCGAAGTGACGGCTATTAGCTCGGGGACCACGGATATAAGCTATACGGTAACGGACGGCAACAGCTGTAGCAGCACCTCGGGAACCTTCACGGTAACGGTGAACGCCCTTCCAGGTACGCCTGCTATCACGGGAACAAACACATTATGCGTGAACGATACCACGACCTTAAATACCACGGCTGTCGGTACGATCGTATGGAGCTCTGCCACCCCGGCCGTAGCGACGATCAACCCGGGAACAGGCGAAGTGACGGCTATTAGCTCGGGGACCACGGATATAAGCTATACGGTAACGGACGGCAACAGCTGTAGCAGCACCTCGGGAACCTTCACGGTAACGGTGAACGCCCTTCCAGGTACGCCTGCTATCACGGGAACAAACACATTATGCGTGAACGATACCACGACCTTAAATACCACGGCTGTCGGTACGATCGTATGGAGCTCTGCCACCCCGGCCGTAGCGACGATCAACCCGGGAACAGGCGAAGTGACGGCTATTAGCTCGGGGACCACGGATATAAGCTATACGGTAACGGACGGCAACAGCTGTAGCAGCACCTCGGGAACCTTCACGGTAACGGTGAACGCCCTTCCAGGTACGCCTGCTATCACGGGAACAAACACATTATGCGTGAACGATACCACGACCTTAAATACCACGGCTGTCGGTACGATCGTATGGAGCTCTGCCACCCCGGCCGTAGCGACGATCAACCCGGGAACAGGCGAAGTGACGGCTATTAGCTCGGGGACCACGGATATAAGCTATACGGTAACGGACGGCAACAGCTGTAGCAGCACCTCGGGAACCTTCACGGTAACGGTCAATGCTTTACCAATAGCACCAACAATGGCAAGCAATACCCCAGTGTGTTCAAATAGCGATGCCATTTTTACAATTACTGGTACACCAAATGACATAGTAACCTATAACGGTTCAGTTTCTGGAAATGTTATTATTGGAGGAACAGGAACAGTAGACATTACAATTAATAATGTTACAACTGACGTTACAATAAATTTAGTAGACATAGCAAATGCGAATTGTAATATAAGTCTATCAATTAGTGAAACTATAGTAATTAGTTCAATTGACTCTGATGGAGATGGTGTTATTGATTGTGACGAGGTAACTCCTTTAAGTGGAGGAACACCAACTAATCCAAACGATTTCTGTAGCTATAATCCATCGGATGTTACTCAAGCTCCAAGTATAGCATGGAATAATGCAGATTGTGATGGAGATGGTGTAACAAATGGAGACGAATTAACACCACCAGATGGTGAAAGTGCAACAGATCCAAATGAGCCATGCGATTTTATTACCAGCGATATCACCTTAACACCAGATGCAGCATTTTTAGCAGCAGACTGTGATGGCGATGGTGTAACCAACGGAGACGAACTAACACCACCAGATGGTGAGAGCCCGACGGATCCAAATGTCCCATGTGATTTTATCACTAGCGATATTGCATTAGCACCGGATGCGGCCTTTTTAGTAGCAGACTGTGATGGCGATGGTGTCACAAACGGAGACGAACTGACACCACCAGATGGTGAAAGTGCAACAGATCCAAATGTCCCATGTGACTTTATCACTAGCGATATCAGTTTAACACCGGATGCAGCATTTTTAGCAGCAGATTGTGATGGCGATGGCGTGACCAATGGCGATGAACTAACACCACCGGATGGCGAGAGCCCGACGGATCCAAATGATCCATGTGACTTTATTACCAGCGATATTACTTCAACACCGGATGCAGCATTTTTAGCAGCAGACTGTGATGGAGATGGAGTAACAAATGGAGACGAATTAACACCACCAGATGGTGAAAGTGCAACAGATCCAAATGTCCCATGTGACTTTATCACTAGCGATATCAGTTTAACACCGGATACAGCATTTTTAGCAGCAGATTGTGATGGCGATGGTGTAACCAATGGCGATGAACTAACACCACCAGATGGCGAGAGCCCAACGGATCCAAATGTACCATGTGACTTTATCACTAGCGATATCACCTTAACGCCAGATGCAGCATTTTTAGCAGCAGACTGTGATGGCGATGGCGTGACAAACGGAGACGAACTGACACCACCAGATGGTGAGAGCGCAACAGATCCAAACGAGCCATGTGACTTTATCACTAGCGATATCACCTTAACGCCAGATGCAGCATTTTTGGCAGTAGACTGTGATGGCGATGGCGTGACCAACGGAGACGAACTAACGCCACCAGATGGCGAGAGCGCAACAGATCCAAACGAGCCATGTGACTTTATCACTAGCGATATCAGTTTAACACCGGATGCAGCATTTTTGGCAGCAGACTGTGATGGCGATGGCGTGACCAACGGAGACGAACTAACGCCACCAGATGGCGAGAGCCCAACAGATCCAAACGAGCCATGTGACTTTACCACTAGCGATATCAGTTTAACACCGGATGCAGCATTTTTGGCAGCAGACTGTGATGGTGATGGCGTGACAAACGGAGACGAACTGACACCACCAGATGGCGAGAGTCCAACGGATCCAAATATACCATGTGACTTTGTTACTAGCGATATTAGTTTAACACCGGATGCAGCATTTTTGGCAGCAGATTGTGATGGTGATGGCGTAACCAATGGCGATGAACTCACACCACCGGATGGGGAGAGCCCGACGGATCCAAATATACCATGTGACTTTATCACTAGCGATATCAGTTTAGCACCGGATGCAGCATTTTTGGCAGCAGACTGTGATGGTGATGGCGTGACCAACGGCGATGAACTAACGCCACCAGACGGTGAGAGCCCAACGGATCCGCATGACCCATGTTCATACAGACCTTCAGATATTACCGTAGCAGTAACAACTACAGCAGATTGTACAGCTGAATTGGAAGTAACTAAATTAGCAGATGCATCAGATATAGAATTAGGTGATGAAATTACATATACAATCGAAGTAGAAAACACAGGAAATGTGACGCTAACGAGTATAAGCCTAGTGGATACCTTCACAGATATCAACGGTAACCCATTAACCTTAACAGAAGGGCCCGTATTTGATGATGCCGATTTAGGAAGCGCAGAAGGCACTCTTTTAGTGGGTGAGATAGCCACTTATACAGCGACTTTTGAAATCACACAACAAGCTATCAATTCTGGAGGAGTTCGTAATAGTGTAGAAGCCTCAGGGATTAGTCCAAGTTTTGAAACTGTAACCGATGTAAGTGATGATGGCGATGATGTAGATGGTAATACAGAGGATGATCCAACAGAGACCGAATTGGGTTGTTTAATAGTGATC
Organism: Flavivirga abyssicola; assembly: GCF_030540775.2. Taxonomy (GTDB): domain Bacteria; phylum Bacteroidota; class Bacteroidia; order Flavobacteriales; family Flavobacteriaceae; genus Flavivirga; species Flavivirga abyssicola. The sequence goes on from NZ_CP141266.1 coordinate 3,044,242, forward strand.
AATGAATTCTCACCAAATGGAGACGGTGTTAATGAGTTTTTAATTATAAACTGTATCACTAACTATCCAAATAACAGGTTAGAGATTTATAACCGTTGGGGAAATATTGTTTATAAGAAACAAGGTTATAATAATGAATTTGATGGAACTTCCAATGGAAGATCAACGATTAATGGTACAGAAAAGTTACCAGTAGGAACCTACTACTATGTATTAGATCTAGGAGATGGTTCTAAACCTAAAGTAGGATGGTTATACATCAATAGATAAAATAGAACATACACCTAAAGAAATTAAAAATGATAAAGTTATCTTCATTAACAAAAAGTTTGATTTTAATAGTGTTTGTTGCACTATTATCTCTGGAACTAAACGCTCAGCAAGATCCTCAGTACACACAATATATGTATAATACTATGAGTGTGAACTCAGCCTATGCAGGTCAACGAGATGTATTAAGTATCACAGGATTATACCGTACCCAATGGGTCGGGATAGAAGGTGCTCCAAAAACAATAACTTTTGGAGCCCACTCTCCGTTAAGAAACAAACGTTTAGGATTAGGATTAAATCTGGTAAGTGATAAATTAGGCCCAGCTAGTGAAACCAATGTCGATGTCAATTTTTCATACACCATTCCAATTGATGAAATAAGAGGGACTGAGCTTTCATTTGGATTAAAAGGAGGTTTCCATTTATTGGATACCGATTGGAGCAAAGGTGTATTCCAATACCCGGACAGAGTTTTTAATGATAACTTAAGTTTATTTTCTCCAACTATAGGAGCTGGTCTTTACTTGCATTCAGAAAAGTGGTATTTGGGACTATCCGTACCAAACTTTTTTACTACAGAGCATTATGATGGTATTCAAGAATCCGTGGCAACAGAACGCTTACACTATTTTTTAATAGGAGGGTATGTGTTTGATATAGGAGAAAACACTAAATTAAAACCTGCAGCATTAGTAAAGGCAGTTTCCGGAGCACCGTTAATAGCAGACCTTTCAATAAATGCTTTGTTCAATGAAAAGTTAACCCTGGGTTTAGGCTACCGATGGGATGATTCCATTAGCGGTCTAGCAGGCTTTCAGATAAATCCAGGGTTATTTATAGGATACGCTTACGATCTAACCACATCAGGATTAAGCTCCTATAACAATGGATCGCATGAAATAATGCTGAGATTTGAATTATACCAAATAGGAAGAATATTATCACCAAGATTCTTTTAAAAAGATACAGGGACATGAAAAAAAGATTACTAATACTACCGTTATTGACATTACTATTTGTAAATGTATCCTTTGGTCAAAAAGGAGTAGCCAGAAAAGCAAAGAAAACATACAATAATTTATCGTATGTAAAAACGACCGAACAACTATTGGAAGTTGTAAACGAAGGGAATAGAGACCCAGAGTTATTAGAGAATTTAGCCAATTCCTTTTATTATAATGGGAAAATGGAAGAAGCTTCACAATGGTACGGAGAGTTAATAGCTCAAAAAGGGGAAACCATAAATCCTGAAAACTACTTTAGATACTCTCAAGCCTTAAAAGGCATAGGAGCTTATGACAAAGCAGATAAAATCTTAGAAGAATTTATAAGATTACAACCAGAAGATTCTAGAAGTAAACTATTTCAAGCAGACTATCTGGAAACGATTGAAAAACGTTCGGATAATTTTGAGATGAATAACCTAGAAATCAATACTGCGTTCTCAGATTTTGGAACCTCAATACATCAGGAGCAATTAATATTTGCATCCTCAAGGGGAGAAGACGAAGAACTATACAATTGGAACGAACAGCCCTTTTTAGATATCTATGAGTTAAATGCAGACGGAACAGCCACAGAGATAAAAGGAGAAATCAATACAAAATACCACGAATCGTCGACAGCTTTTACTAAAGATGGTAAAACAGTATATTTTACAAGAAACAATTACTATAAAGGTGAATTCAAGAAGAATTCGAAAAGAATACACGGCTTAAAAATATATAAAGCTGAATTGAAAGAAGAAGGCTGGACAAATATAGAACCGTTATCATTTAATAGTGATGACTATAATGTGGCCCATCCTGCTCTCAGTGTAGATGAGACAAAATTATATTTTGCATCCGATATGGAAGGCACTTTAGGAGCATCCGATATTTATGTAGTAGCAATAAATGAAGACGGCAGTTATGGTGAACCAAAGAATCTAGGTTCTAAAATAAATACTGAAGGTAGAGAGAACTTCCCATATGTAAGTAATAAAGGGACTTTGTATTTTTCATCAGATGGTCACCCAGGTTTAGGAGGTTTAGATGTGTTCTCTTTTAAGAATATTGAAAAAATAACCACTTCAAATAATAAACCAATCAATGTTGGGAAACCAATCAACAGTTCGAAAGATGACTTTGAGTATATTATAAATGAAACTAACTACAAAGGCTATCTATCTTCGAATAGAAAAGGCGGAAAAGGAGATGACGATATTTATAGCTTTACAAGAAATCCATATCTACAATATATAACAGGAACTGTAGTGGATAAAAATACAACCCAGATTATAGCCGATGCAGATGTATTAATTTATAATCATGCAAATGAATTAGTGAAGACATTAAAATCTGATGCAAATGGCGAGTTTAGTTTAAAACTATCAGGAAGTCATAGTGATTATAAATCACAAGTCACTAAAGCAAACTATAAAGAAGGTGTAGAAGCTTTTAATATCGACACAGATGAACTAGAGTTACAAATAGCTATAAAGTTAGAACCTAATGAGGTAGACCTATTTAGGCTATTAGACTTAAACCCTATCTATTTTGATTTTGATAAGGCCATTATACGACCAGAAGCAAAGCAAGAATTAGTGAAGATAATAAATTATATGAAGGCATATCCAAATACAAAAGTAGATATACGATCGCATACAGACTCAAGAGGAAATAAATCATATAATTTAGATTTATCAAAAAGAAGAACTAAATCAACCATAAACTACCTAATAAAAGAAGGCGGTATAGAAGCGAGCAGATTATCAGGTCAAGGCTATGGTGAAACAATCTTAATAAACAAATGCACAACTAGTGTGAAGTGTAGTGAAGAAGAACATCAAGCAAATAGAAGAAGTGAGTTTATATTAGTAGAAGACTAACTTCAATAGATATCGAATAAAGAAAAGCATTCATATAATTATGGATGCTTTTTTATTTCATAGTTAAGCTTTAATTTCTGATTAGAATATGTTTTTTAATATTTACTTGGTATTTTTGCTATTCTATGAAAGAAGAAAAGGTAATTCTAGTAAATGAAAATGATGAGCAAATCGGATTGATGCCTAAAATGGAGGCTCATGAAAAAGCTTTATTACATCGCGCATTTTCTGTTTTTGTTTTTAATAATAAAAATGAATTAATGCTTCAGCAGCGCGCTTTAAATAAATACCATTCTCCAGGACTTTGGACGAACACATGTTGTAGTCATCAACGTGATGGAGAAACTAATATTGAAGCAGGAAAAAGGCGATTACAAGAAGAAATGGGATTTGTAGTGGACTTGCAAGAATCCATTTCATTTATCTATAAAGCGCCATTTGATAATGGATTAACCGAACATGAGTACGACCATGTATTATTAGGTAATTATAATGGAAAACCTACTATTAATCTAGATGAAGTAGCTGGCTGGAAATGGATGCCTTTAGAGAAAATTAAGGAAGATATTCTACTAAAACCGGAATTATATACAGAATGGTTTAAGGTGATTTTTGATAAATTCTACGAACATATAAATATTTCTAAATGAAAGTAACAGTTAGTAGAAAAGCACATTTTAATGCAGCACATCGTCTGTACAGAAAAGATTGGAGTTTTGAAAAGAATGATGCTATTTTTGGTAAATGTAACAATCCAAACTTTCATGGTCATAATTATGAACTCATTGTTAGTATTACAGGAGAGATTGATCAGGAAACAGGCTATGTTATTGATATGAAAATTTTAAAAGAGATTATTAAGGCTGAAGTTGAAGATGCTTTCGATCATAAAAACTTAAATGTAGAAGTACCAGAATTTAAAGACTTAAACCCAACAGCAGAAAATATAGCTGTCGTAATTTACAATAAAATAAAGCCAAAATTGACATCACATTTAGAATTAGAAATTACATTATTTGAAACACCTCGTAATTTTGTAACCTATTCAGGAAAATAAATAAATGAACAATACATTGTATCCCATTAAATTCCGCCCAATTTTAAAAGATAAAATCTGGGGAGGACAAAAATTAAAAACCATTCTTAATAAAGAAAGCAACCTTCCAAATATAGGAGAAAGTTGGGAAATTAGTGATGTAGAAGGAGATACATCCATAGTCTCAAACGGAACCTTAAAAGGGCATTCTTTAAAAGAACTTTTAGAAACTTTTAAAGGGCATTTAATAGGAGATAAAAACTATAAGGTATTTGGGAATAAATTTCCTTTGCTTATAAAGTTTATTGATGCTCGAGAAGATTTATCAATTCAATTACACCCTAATGATGAGTTGGCAGCTAAAAGGCATAACTCTTTTGGTAAAACAGAAATGTGGTATACACTTCAAGCGGATGAAGGTTCTAATTTAATAGTTGGTTTTAATCAAGATATGACTTCAGAAAAGTATTTAAGTCATTTAGAAGATAAAACACTTACTGATATTTTAAATTTTGATGAAGTAAAAGTTGGAGATACTTATTTTATAGAAGTTGGACGTATTCATGCTATTGGAGCAGGAGTTATGGTAGCCGAAATACAACAAACAAGCGATATTACTTATCGCGTTTATGATTGGGATAGAGTAGATGATGAAGGTAATGAAAGGGAATTGCATAATGATCTGGCAATTGATGCCTTCGATTTTAATATGCCAGATAATTTTAGAGTAGCATATTCTAAAACAGAAAATAAATCTAACGAAATGGTAAGTTGCCCTTATTTTACAACTAGCTATTTAAAGGTTACTGAAGTACTTAAAAAGAAAAATGAACATGATTCATTTTTAATATATATGTGTGTAGAAGGTGATGCAGAAATTTTGGTTAACGATATTTCTGAGCCTATTAAAAATGGAGAAACGATATTGTTACCAGCAGCAATTACTGACTATGAAATTGCTTCTAAAAATGCTACACTATTGGAAGTTTATGTTTAATTTTGCAATCAAATAAAAATACAGATTATGGCAAATGTTAGAGACCTAAAAAAAGACATTAATTATGTTTTAGGTGATATTATTGAAGCAGTTTATGTTTGGGAATACGCAAACACAGACAAAGATACAAAAAAGAGTGAGGCAATTATTGACGAAGCAATTGCTACTTTTGATGAATTGATAGCTAAAGTTAATGCTAAAGATGTTGAAAACGCAAAAGCACATTTTAAAGCAATTAATGTGGAGCTAGAAAATAAAGGTAGAGCTTTAATAGAAAAAATTAATAAATTAGGATAAATTTTTTAACGGACTACTTGCAAATGTTAAATTAGATATTATATTTGCAACCGTTAAATAAGCCGATGTAGCTCAGCTGGCTAGAGCAGCTGATTTGTAATCAGCAGGTCGTGGGTTCGAGTCCCTCCATCGGCTCTTGAAATTTTGAAAAGCGTATCAGGTAACTGACTTAAGTTTTGTTATTAAACTAAAAGTGGTTGGGGCGAGAAGTTTATCCTGAGTGCAGTCGAAGGGAGTCCCCTCCATCGGCTCTTATAGAAACAAAAAAAGACCTTTTCAAATGAAAGGTCTTTTTTTGTTTTGTTTGAAATTTTTGCTTTATTTTTTCGAAGTTTTTATTTTATCAATATACAGTTGCAATTCTTTACCATACTTAGATTTTTTAACTTTTGGTGTCAAGTTATTATTTATAGTGTCAAGAAACTTAACTCTGGCATTGTAGATTTCTGAAAGCGCAAGATAGGGTGCTACTTCGCTATCAGTATTATTTAATGCGAAATTTACTGTGTATAAATATTTTCTTTTTAATGCATTATCGGATTCTTTTTTAAGAGCACGAACTTTAGCTGTATCGTTATTTTTTTGAGCTACAAAATGTTCTTTTATCAAGTCTAGGTTTCTATTATTCATTCTAGATATAATAGTATTGTATTCTTCTAAGACTTTCTGTTGATCTGATCCGTTAATTTTTGCATCAAAAACAAAGTTTTTTAATGTACTATTAATTTCTGTTATGCCTTTATCCGCAAAAAAAGTAATTCTATCTTCCTCCGAGCTATTTTTATCTAAGTACAAAAAGAATACTTCTGGAGATTCTAAATCCGAATGTAATTCAAATTGAGAGTTACCATTTATAACTAAAGAGTCTACAGTTACTAAAACAGTATCATTAGCTTTTTTAAGATAAATCGTTCCTTTTTTTAAATCTTTGATGTTACCTTTAACTATTAAATCATGCTGTTTTTCATTACAGGAGATTATTAAAAAAGCTAAAAACAAGAATGAGAATTTTTTCATTTTAAAATTAATTTGAGAGCGCTAATATCTAAAAATATTATTTAAAATTAACCTGCAACCGAAGCTAATTCCATTAAAGTAGCACAGAGTAAAGCAGAAAACGTACCAATGGCATATCCAACAACAGCCAGTAATACACCAACTGTTGCTAATGATGGATGAAAAGCCGCAGCAACAATGGGTGCAGATGCAGCCCCACCAACATTTGCTTTGCTGCCAACAGCTAAAAAGAAATATGGTGCTTTAATAATTTTAGCAACAACGATAAGTAGAAGAACGTGTATTGCCATCCAAATGAGTCCTACTGCTAACAATCCAGGGTTTTCAAAGATTGAACCCAAATCCATTTTCATACCAATACTTGCAACTAAAATGTAAATAAAAACACTTCCTAATTTACTAGCTCCTGCACCTTCATATTTTTTTGCTCTTGTAAATGATAAAATAATCCCTATTACGGTTGCAATGGTAATCATCCAAAAGAAAGTAGAGGTAAAAGAAGCTAAGGCAGAAGATTTATCATTAAAGACCTCAAAATTGGTAGTTAAAAAAGTAGAGATTTTATTTGATCCAAAATGAGCTATAGCGACTACAGTAAAAGCAATTCCGAACATGATCATATAATCTGTTAGGTTAGGGATTTTTGAAACACTTTTTTCATAGTTAATAACTTTTTGCTTCAGTTTTTCAATAGCAGTATTATCAGCTTTAAGCCATTTGTCTATTTTATCTTTTCGTCCTATCCCAAATAATAAAACCGCCATCCATATTTGAGCCACAACAATGTCTACAAGAATCATAGCGCCGTACTTCTCTGGATTATATTTAAATATTTCATACATGGCCGTTTGATTTGCTCCTCCACCAATCCAGCTTCCTGCTAAAGTAGAAAGTCCACGCCAAACAGCATCAGGGCCAACACCTCCAACCGTTTCAGGGCTTACTATTGATATTAAAAGTATGGAAATTGGTCCACCAATAATGATTCCTATAGTTCCTGTAAGAAACATTATCAATGCTTTAGGGCCTAAGTTGAATACAGATTTTAAATCTAGACTTAGCGTCATTAAAACCAATGCTGCTGGTAATAGATAGTCTTTAGAAATATTATAAATTTTTGATGTATTAGGAGAGATTAGTCCCAGCGAATTTAAAACTGCTGGTAGTAAATAACACATTAAAAGGGCGGGTATTATGCTGTAAAATTTAGCCCAAAATCCTGTTTTTATTGTGGATGTGTAAAAAACTAATGCTAGCATTAACATTAGTAGTCCAAAAGCAATGGTGTCATTAGTAAATAGAGGTTGATTGGTCATAATAAGTTTTAACTGTTAAAAATTGCAATATATAGAAAATTTAAAAAGGATTAATTTTAGTTTGGCACGGATATTGATGTATGTATAATAATTATATTTAATTAAAAGTTTATTGAGTGGTTACTTTAAACTTAAAATGTAATTCATATTTTTGGTTAGTTAGTTAGTTAGTAAAAAAGCATCCTTTTCAGGATGCTTTTTTTATTACTAATGTTTTGGACTAAGGCTAGTTTATTGTAATGATACTATTAATAAGGCTTGTATTTGTGGATATCATAAAGCAATTATACACTAATATGTAAATAGACTATTTTATCCCGCAAAGGAAAACCTTAAATGGTCATTTATTAAAAGTAATAAAGAGAGATTAATAACTCTGAAGCTTTTTTTATAAAAACCTAAAACCTATTCCATATATAAATAACTTTTTAAAAAGTCCAAATATTTAAAACTTTAATTATGTATTTCGACGATATTAATGGTCTTTTCGTCTGTAAATGTTAAAATTTAGTGTATTTTGTCGATTTTATGTGTTTTTTGTCGTTTTAAATCAATTATAGTTTTACTTTTGAAGTGTACTAAATAACACACTTTTTAGTTCAATGGATTAATTAATTAATATTTGCATTATGAAGTACGATATAGAGACCCTAAATCTAGATTCATAATATAAAAAGCAAATTGAAAGAAAACCGAGTTTGAGGGAACTCGGTTTTTTTGTATCCAATTTTTAATACATTGATATTTTATCTACATTAGCTTATAGCTTTAATTATGAGAAATCTTTTTACACTTCTATTCACGCTTTATTACGTTTTTTCTTTTGGGCAATTAGAAAGAGGGTTTACATATGTCCGTGATATTATTCCTGATTTAGAAGTAGAATTAAGATATTATACAGCAAATAATTTTGTAGGAACGCCTATTGAAGGATATGAATCAAATAGACTTATATTAACAATAGAAACAGCAAAAAAACTAAAGTTAGTTCATGAAGCGCTACAAGAGCAGAATTTATGTTTAAAAGTTTATGATGGTTATAGGCCGCAACGATCTGTGAATCATTTTATTCTTTGGGCCAAAGATCTAAATGATACTATTAATAAACATATATTTTATCCGGAAGTAAAAAAGAAACATTTATTTAGAGAACAATATATAGCTTCTAGGTCTGGTCATAGTAGAGGTAGTACCGTAGATTTAACTATAATTGATGGTAATACTGGTGAGGCGTTAGATATGGGAAGTCCTTATGATTTTTTTGGTGAAAAGTCCTGGGTGAATTATGGCAAAATTACCGATAAGCAAAAAGCGAACAGGCAATTACTACAAACTGTTATGCTAAAACATGGTTTTAGAAATTATCCAAAAGAGTGGTGGCACTTTACATTACGAGGAGAACCTTTTCCTAATACGTATTTTGATTTTCCTATTAAATAAAAAAACCTGTCTTTTTTTTAAAAACAGGTTTTAATTTTTTTGATTGATGTATTAGTTATGCTATTCTTTATCAAGGTTTTTGGTCATATTAAAACCTACAAATAAACCAACACCAGCCATCAAAAATATACAGCTCACATATAGAGGTTCTTCATCTATAGCTAAATAATTCTCTAAAATGGCTGCAATTAAGGTTCCTAAGCCTATACCCATTAATAATAACGATAAGTTTAGTATAAGTACTTTCCAAATAGGCGCCGTATAACTTTTGCTTTTGCCTTTAACAAAAATAGAGGCATCGGCCCCTTTTTCTATAAGCGCCAAACGTTCTTTGTTGCGTGTAGAAAAATACAAATAAAATACGCCGAAGATTGCTCCAAATATTACTGGTATTATAATTAATTCTGATCCCATAATTGTTTGTTTTTAATTGATTAATTTTAAACTGTTCATAGCTTATGACGATTCGTTTTTAATTTTGGTTACATTTTTTTGAATTTTTTTTTCCCATTCTAATGTAACCTTGATGAATCTATAGTCGTCTTACCTTAAAATGACCACCAACGACCAACACTATATTGATCTAATTATTAATGGAGACACGAATGCTTTTGAAGTATTGGTGGAACGCTATAAGGACTTAGTATTTACTTTGACGTTGCGTATGGTTAAGAATAGGGAAGAAGCTGAAGAAGTAGCACAAGATACCTTTATAAAAGCATACAAATCGCTAAATAAGTTTAAAGGTGATGCTAAGTTTTCAACTTGGATTTATAAAATTGCTTATAATACGAGTTTGGACAGATTAAAAAAGAATAAAAAGTATTTTAATAATGTTGCTATTGATGAGTTTACAGAACATCAGGTAAAAACAATTGACAATGCTTTAGATAATTTGGAAGATAAAGAAAGAGAACAATCCATTCGAGATTGTATCGCTTTATTACCAGAAGATGACGCTTTTTTGCTAACTTTATATTATTTTGAAGATCAATCTTTAGAAGACATATCAAAAACAATAGGGCTAAAACCTAATAATTTGAAAGTTAAATTGTTTAGAAGTAGAAAAAGATTGGCAACTATTTTAAAAGAGCGCTTGGAACCAGAAATAATTGAACATTATGAAAAAGAACGCAGATAGATATTTAGATAGCTTAGCTAAAAAAGTAATTAAGGAAGCGCCTTTAGAACGTCCATCTTTTAATTTCACTGTTTCAGTAATGTCACAGGTTACAGAATTAAGCAATAATAGTATTACGGTTTACAAACCTTTAATATCTAAAAAAGGATGGATTGTTATTTCAATAGTGTTTTTTACTCTAATTATATATATGCTTTTGGGTATTCAAGAAGAACCAACGAGTTGGTTCGATTCTTTGGATTTAAGTGTGTTGTCTAATAATAAATTAACAAGTTTATTTTCAGGGTTTTCAATGCCAAAATCACTTACTTATGCCGTGATGCTTTTTGGACTCATGTTTTGTATACAAATACCATTATTAAAGAATCATTTTAATCAAAAATTTCAGAATTAGAGTCTTGTAAAAGCAGTAATTATATTTTTATGTTCAGGAAATTTTGAAATAAGTGTGTCTCTTTCTGGAAGTTCAAAATCTTTAAAATCGAAACCAGGGGAAACTGTACATCCTACTAAAGCATATGTGTTTTTATCAATAACTTCAGCAGCAAACCAATCTTTAGCATTTACTACAAATTGAGGGAATTGTTCCTTCTCTATATCGTTTCCTATAATGACGTTGGAGTATATACCATCATCAGAAATCATATGAAGTTTTATAGGTGATCCTTTATAAAAATGCCAGATTTCATCTTGTTTAATTCTGTGGAATGCAGAAAAAGATTCAGAAGTTAAAAGGAAGTAAATAGATGTGGTGTAATTTCTATGGCCGGAAAAGTCCGAACCTAGATTGTCTTCATTAATAACCCCGTTACTTCTATAAGTTTCTTTAAAATAACCACCTTCAGGATGTGGTTGTAATTCTAACTGGTCTACGATTTTTTGAATAGTATTCATAATTTATTAAAGAGGTTTAATGTTCTTTTTTGCTTGCTCTCTCATCTGTTTAATGGTTAAAGAACTTCCATCATGACTCCATCCTGGAGGGCCAAAGGCATACATAAACTTATGATATATATTGGAGGATTTTTTCATATCATTCCAAATGTCTTTGTATTCATGGGTCAATATAATCAAAGGATTATAAGAGTTTGGGGGCTTTGTAACGCCATAAGCTATATCTATGTCATCATCTAGTTCTTTCCATGTACCAAATAATTTATCAAATAAATTTAAAAATCCGCCATGATTTTTGTCCATATACTCTAAGTTTTTGGCATGATGTACTTGGTGCATGGTATGGGTGTTAAATATTTTTTCAATAATCCCCATTTTTGGAATATATGTAGAATGTAATTGAAACTGCCAAAGTGCTTCAATACCCAAGCAAACGATGACCATTTCTGGAGGAAAACCAATAACTGGTAACCACATATAAAATAGAGGTTTGTACAAAATAGTGAACCAGCCATTACGAACGGCTGTTCCAAGGTTAAAGTTTTCAGAGGAATGATGTACAATATGGGCTGCCCATAAAAAGCGTACCATATGATTTTGTCTATGAAACCAGTAATATGTGAAATCATCCAAAAATTGGCAAATTAACCAAACAGGCCAAGTGTAGCCAAAAGATTGCCATCCCATAATATTTGTACGCACACCGTCAACTATTGGGTTAAACAATTCGTATAAATAATTAAAAATTATAATAGCAGAAATGGTTTTTATCAATGGTGCTAAAACTATCGATCCAATTCCCATAGTTAGACTCGACATCAAATCTTTCCATTTATATAGGTCTTTACGGTTGTGTGTTTTGCTATATGTAAGTTCTACTAAAATAAGACCTAAAAAACATGGAATACCGTAAACTAATGGGTTTGTAAAATTCATCTACTTAAATTGAGAGAGATGTTCATAAAATTAATAAAGTTAGCGTAACTTTATTTTGGCGAAGGTATTGTTTATATAACGGAATTCTTAACGAATTAGTACCAACGTTTCTTTTTCTTTTTTGAGGCTTCGCTTTTACGTCCCTTTTTATACTTACTACCTGTTTTTTTAGATTTATGAATAATAGGTTTTGCCTTTGGGTCTAAAGGATAAGGGTGGTCTTCAATAACGTCTATTTGTATTTGGATAAGTTGCTGGATTGTTTTTACATAATTTTTTTCATCTGCAGAACAAAATGAATAGGAGGCTCCTGTATTTCCAGCTCTTGCTGTTCGTCCTATTCTATGCACATAAGTCTCTGGTACATTAGGCAAATCAAAATTAATAACAGCATCTAAATTATTAATATCAATACCACGGGCAGCAACATCGGTGGCAATTAAAATATTAACATTATTGGATTTAAAGTTTTTTAAAGCCTCTTGCCTTAAATTCTGGCTTTTATCACCATGAATACTATCAACTTTATAACCATTTTTCAATAATGTTTGTTCTAATTTTTCAACACCGAACTTAGTCCGTCTAAAAATAAGGATACTGCCTTTTATGGTATTTCTTAATAAATGCAAACACAATTCAATTTTATTACGCTTTGGCACATAATAAAGTGCCTGGTTTATGTTTTTTGATGTTGATGAGTTTGGGGCTACTTCAACACGTTCTGGTGTTTTTAAAATGGTATTGGCTAGCTGTTCTACTTTATAAGGAATGGTTGCGGAGAATAATAAGGTTTGTTTTTCTTTGGTACAAAGACGCTCAATTTTTTTTACATCATCAATAAAGCCCATATCCAACATTAAATCGGCTTCATCCAGTACTAAAGTTTCGACATGGTCTAGGTTCGCAATGTTTTGCTTGTGTAAATCAAGCAAACGACCAGGAGTCGCAATTAAAATATCCACACCTTTTTTTAGAATATCTATTTGAGGTTCGATAGAAGTACCTCCATAAACGACTGTGGTTCTTAAGTTTGTATAAGTACTATAGTTTTTAAAGTTTTCTCCAATTTGTATGGCTAATTCGCGGGTTGGACTTACGATTAGAGCGCGAATTTTTTTTCCTTTTTTTGACGCATCCTGTTTGTCAAATAACAATTGTAAAATAGGTAAAGCAAAAGAAGCTGTTTTTCCGGTGCCGGTTTGAGCAGAAACAATAACATCCTTTTTGTTTAAAACTAAAGGAATTGTTTTTTCTTGAACGAGTGTTGGTTCATCATAGCCTGTTTCTGCAATAGCCCTTAAAATGGGCCTGTTTAATTGTAAGTCTTTAAATGACATATTTGAATTTTATGCCACAAAGATACGCCAAAATTAACTCTGCTATTTTAGGAATTTCTTTATTTTATCTCGTTTCCTTAAAGGTAAGGCCTCATTTGTTATAGCTAATTTAATTAATGCCTTATCTTTATTTTGTGAAAATAATAAATCAAAAAATTGCCATGTGGTTAAACTATTTTTCGCTTGTTCAATTAGCTTAAAAGTATCACCGCTTTTTACAAACCCTTCTTTTAGAATGCGTACATAGGTTCCTGGAAACCCATGTTCTACAAAATCTTTTAATGCATTTTGAGTTCCAAACTTAATACCGAATTTATAACAAGGCTCTCGAGGTTGTGTAACTTGAACTAAAGCCTCTCCAATTTCGTATATATCGCCAATGTAAAGATCTTTTTCGTTTAAACCAGAAACTGTAAGATTTTCACCGAACATACCATGACTCCAGGCTAAATTCGGATATAAATTTTTCCAGTAAGCATAATGCTCATGAGAAAATATATAACAAGCTTTAAATTCACCACCATGTACTTTTTTATCTGATACTTCGTCATTTGTAACACCTTCTTTTCCTAAATAAATAGGCAGATTTGTTGGTTTCTTATAGATTCCAGTAAGGACTTCTTTCCCGTTCCAGATTAAGGAAGTCGGTTTAGCAATATTGGTAGAAAGGATTTTCATTTGTATAACGATATTTGTTGATCAAAAATAATACAAAACTAACGAAGTCGTAAACATATTTATGCTTTACTTTTGTCATAGAAGCAAGACTGAAAATAGGCTTGTAGATTAAATTTCCTGTCTTCAAATTTCTCTTGTAGGATTTTAAAATGTTGAATTCTATCAATTCTGAAAGCACGAAAATCTTGTCGTAAGTGACACCATGCAATTAATATCCATTTGTGTTGCGAAGAATACATGGCGTAAGGTTCTATTTTTCTAAAGGAAACATCAGTTTCATTTACCTTGCAGTAATTAATTTCGATAAAATTGAAATTAGTAATAGCCAGTTGTACTTCGGAAAGCGCATGACTTGAAATATTTTCGTAAGTAGGATTGAAAATATGAATTTTACTTTGTAATAATTCACTTTTTTTCTGAATGGAAGTCCTAAAAACCGATTTAATTTTGATTAAAGCTTCATTAAAATCTTCAATAAAAGAAGTGTCTTTTGTTTGATTTATTAAGTGTTGAGCAGTAATTAAAGCATTCGCTTGTTTTTCGGTAAATTGAACGGGGGCAACAGAATAACCTTCCATTAAAGAATACCCTCTACCTTCAATAGTTGTAACAGGTACACCAGCTTCTTCAAGTTTTCTTATGTCTCTGTATATAGTCCTGATACTAACTTCAAACTTTTTCGCAAGCTCATTAGCTGTTAAAAGACGTTTCGATTTTAACAGGGTTAATATGGCTATGAGTCTTGGTAATTGAGACATAGAACTCATCTTGATTTTTTCTATTTCCTAAAAAATGGCTAAAATTCGTCCATATTTTGTTACTTTTTTTATGCTTAGCACTGCTATGCCTTGCAAAAAATGCCTCATCTGAACAAATTTTATCTCATTTTCGGTTAAAAACAAAAAGTCAAGATGAGTTCATAATAACAAAGATAGTGAACCGCATTACAATCCACTATCTTTTTATAACGCGTGTTAATTTTTTGATTGAATATATTGTAAATCACTTCCGTGATTTATTAAGATTACATCATAGAGTGTAATGCAACTCTGTTGCCTTCGGTATCTATAAACTGTGCTATAAATCCATTTTCGGCAATATTAGTTTTTGGCATGATTATTTTACCTCCATTTGATTCTACTCTGGAAAGTGGTAAACCTAAATCGTCTCCACCATTTAAGTAGATGGTAGCGCCTTCTGTGGAAGGTGTTTGACCTTCTCCTTCAATGATAGCACCTCCAACACCTTTGTTTTCCATGTCGTATGAAAAAACACCATATTTAATATTGTCGTCTGGCATAGGATGGTCTATAATTTCTGTACCAATAACTGTAGCATAGAATTGTTTAGCTCTTTCGTAATCTTTTACTGGAATTTCAAACCAGTTAACTGCATTTTTCATTTTTTAAATTGATTTTAATTATTAAACTTAATGCAAAGATATTTGAGCGTGTGTCACATTATGTCAGGGGTGTTTTTTTATTGAAAAAATTAAGAAAAAAATTAAATAATGTTGAAGGGTTTTAGTGTGCATTATTAAATTGTTAGAGTTTCTAAGGTTGTTTCTAATCTTTCTAGAGCAGATCCCCAACCGTTATAAAAGCCCATTTCTTCTTGTTGCTTGCAATATGCTTCGGTAGCATGAATGACTTTGAACACAAATTTTGTGTTTTCACCGTCAGCTTCAAAGTATATTTGTAATTCTACATCTTCTGTCATTGGTTTAAAATCGGCCGAAGTAACAATTTTTTTTAGCGTGACAATTTCCTTGTATGTACCTTCAGAAATAAATTCATTTCCGTCTGGCATGGGCATGGCATATTTCCATTTACCACCAACCTTAAAATCATGATCAATCACCTTAATGTCCATTCCCTGTGGTGCCCACCATTTTAAGATGTGTTCTGATTGTGTCCAAGCGTCCCAAACTAATTGTAATGGGGCATTAAATGTTTTTTCAATGGTTAAGGTTCTGTTTTTTAAATCACTCATTTTTTGTTGTTTTTTGTCTGAATTTGATTAATATAATTTTCAAAGGAGTCAATTCTATCTTCCCAAAGTTTATTGTATTGTTTAATCCATAAGAAAGCAGGAATTAGTTTTTGTGGTTGAATGAGGCATAAACGTTCTCTTCCGTTTTGGTTAAAATCGATTATTCCACATTCGTTTAATATTTTTAAATGTTTTGAAATAGCCGGCCTGCTTATTTCAAATTTTTCTGCTACCTGGTTTACACTTAAGGTTTCTGTAGCAAGTAATTCGATAATATCTCTTCTTACCGGATCTGCAATTGCCTGAAAAACGTCTCTTCTCATAATTTAAGTAACTGATTGGTTACAAATGTATGTGTAATCATTCGGTTACGCAAATGTTTTGGTAAGAAATGCTGATTTTTTTAATGTAGATTTTGGTAAAGTGCTGTAGTTAAAGCTAAAACAGTACTTTTTTATTGAGGTTATTTTTTTCTGAATGCTTTTTAATAGGTCGTGTTATTGGTTATTATTTGAAGTGTTTTTACAACCAAAAAACAACGCTAATTAACATGGGTTTCGATATGTTATAATCTGATAATTAGTTCTTTAATGTTTTGCATTCTTAACGAGGAGTGAGGAGGAATATCATTTTTATGAGATGTCTCGTCGCTCATGCTTCGCTTAGTCGACATGACAAAAAACGGTTTTTCATTAATATAATACCATTTTTCTATTGAAATTTATATTGAGTTCACGCTAATTAGTGATAAGTATAAAAAAATATGAGTAACCCTTTATATAAATAAGCAAGACTAAGGTTTGCAAAATACTAATAGTTAGGTTATTTATTTCAATTAAAATACGATGTAAATTATAAAGTGTTGAATGATTAATTACTCCAAGGAATTATAAATCATTCAACACAATAAAGCTATCAAGTGTGAAAACTAAGAAAAGCTATTTGGTTGATTATAAAGTTTGTTTATTTTTTTCTTACACTACCTGAAGAGCTATTGCTTTTATCGACTTTTTCAGGATTTCCATAATATTTTATATCACCTCCACTAGTCGCTTTTGCAGTAAGTTCTTTAGATGTGTTTACAGTAATATCTGCGCCACTGGTTGCTTTTACATGACTGGATTCTGCAATTAAATCCCCAGCTTTAATATCACTACCGCTAGTAGCCTCTGCAATAAGTTTTACTGTCTTTCCAGATAATCTTAAATCACTGCCACTTGTAGATTTACAATTTAATACAGATGTATTTACTTCAAGTTTCATATCGCTACCACTCGTTGATTTAAGTTCTAAATTTTCTGTTGTTATAACATTTGTGGCATATACATCGCTTCCACTAGTAGATATAATACTTGAAATGTCTTTAAAACTTACTTTTACCTTTTTTGAGGTAGCTCTACCAATACTTTCTCTGGTGTGTATTTTTAAAGTGTTGTTCACTACTTCTACTATAATAAGACCATGTAGGTTTTCATCAGCTTCAACGAAGATCCTTTCGTCATCGCTTTGTGTTAAATATACATCTAAGCCTTCTGTAGCTTTGATAGCTGAAAAAGGTTTGTTGATTATTACTTCTTCAGTTATAACCTTTCCATTTCCACTAACTCCAGTATTGAAATTCATATCGAAGTTGCATGAGAAAAGCATTAAACTTAAAATGGTTGCTAAAATAAATTTAATTAATGTTGTCATAATTATTCGTTTTTTGATTGATGATTTTTTTGTTTATTCAAATGTCCAATTAAAAATTGTTGATTAGCAATTTAACTGTCTGAATTGTTTGTTTTTACTGATGAGTTGTTATCGTCTTTTGATTTTATATTGATGCCATCTGTATCTATTTTAACTTCAATAGCATCGTCCTCTCCAGAAATGCCTTTCCCGTTTACTTTTATGCTAACATCTTCATCTTTTATCTCTAAACCATTGTTATCTAATTTAAGACTAGATTCGTCATCATGTATATCAATATCTATTGGATTAGACTCTTCTACAGGGCAATCTAAGCATGTAATACCGTCATCTGTGATTTGTAAATAATGACCAGCATCGCCGGGAGTTACAATATTTCCACTATGATTCCAATAGTTCAAAAATGATTTCGTGGTATTGTCAAAATTAACAATACTCCCAACTGGTAAATAGAGAGAAACAACTACTTCCTGATCACTAAATTTATTTTCAACAGGGGTCGTTAAATAAGAATCCAGTAGTAACACGTTTCCATTAAAAACATAATTGTAATTTATGTTTTTAGCTCGCTCAATAGCTTTTTCGTAATGACTACCATCTGCACTTTTCTCAATACTTATTTTAGCTAAAGAATCGTTAGTAGATTTAACTATAACTCGAATGTCTGATCTATAAATAGTTTTTTCTCCATTTTCATTATTTAATACCTTGAACGCATTATTTCTATAATGTCTGTTTATTACATATAGGTCATTTTCTACCATTTTAACTTTTAGCGTATCATTTGCAGTTATATTTAATTCTTGTTTAACAATAACGCTTTCATCAATACTATGCTCGCTTGCTTGTCTGATGCCTATAACAATTAAACCAATGGTGGATATTAACCACAACCCCAGTAAAGTGAATTTAGCAATATTACCAATTGATTTTAGGTTGTTTACAAGTATTTTTAATCCTAAATAGAATAGGAAAAAGAAAGGAATTCCAACTGTAAAAAAGAGGAATAAAGATACTAACCATACAGGTGTATTTCCAGCATTAACGACATCTACAAGATCAAGGCCAGGAATGTGAATAAAATTTACAACGCTTAATGAAAATAAAGCAATTATGAGCGATATGATTGTTATTGCTCCCGTAAATATTAGTATGATCCCAATAAATTTAGCAAATACTTTAAAGAAAAACATAATCACTTCTCCAAGTGTATCGAAAAATGTTTTAGAACTTGACTTAATCTTGTTTCCTTGTTTTGTAAAATCTACATTTTTGGCTGCATTCGAAACAGAATCTGAAACATTTTTAGCAGCAGCACCAACCGAATCAGTGACATTTTTTGCAACATCTGTTACGTTTTCAAAGCCGTCTTTAATTTTTTTTTCAATGTTGCTAATGTTAACAGGTTCTCCTGTCATCATTATTTTCTCTGCGGTAGTTTTTGCCTCGGGCACTAATACCCACAATAAAATATATAGAAAAATACCAGTACCAGCTCCAAGGATTAGGATAATCCAAGCCAAACGGATCCAGATAGTATCAATGCCAAAGTAATGTGCTAATCCCGAAGAAACCCCACTAATATAAGAGTTGTCTGTATCTCTGAATAGCTTTTTGGGTCGAGATGTTTTATGTTTAGGAGACGATTGAGGTTCATCTTCAAAAATTTCATCGTCAACCAAATAATCCTCTGGTTGTCCCATGATAGAAATAACTTCATCGACTTCCTTAATACGTATAACTTCTTTATTATTTTGTACGCGCTCATTAAAAAGTTCAGCTATCCGCGCCTCAATGTCTGATATGATCTCTGAGCGACCTTGAGAATCTGTAAATGAACGTTTTATAGCCTCAAGATAGCGTTGTAATTTTAAGTATGCATCTTCATCGATATGAAAAAATATACCTGCTAAATTTATGTTGACAGTTTTATTCATTTTTTTGTTGTTTTTTGGCTTGTTACTATGTTTACTGCGTTTTGTAATTCACTCCAAGTCGTGTTTAATTCTTTAAGAAACAGTTTTCCGGTTTCGGTTAATCCATAATACTTCCTTGGCGGTCCAGAGGTCGACTCTTCCCATCTGTAGTTTAAAAGTCCTGCATTTTTAAGTCGGGTTAGTAAAGGGTAAATTGTCCCTTCTACTACAAGCAACTTAGCATCTTTAAGAGTCCCTAAAATTTCTGCTACATAGGCATCGTCGTCTTTTAAGACAGAAAGTATGCAAAATTCTAACACCCCTTTACGCATTTGTGCTTTTGTGTTTTCTATCTTCATATTCTAAAGCGTTTTAATATTATGAAACTGTTCATTTTTTGATTGACTGTGATTGATTGTATTGATGAAAGACTGAAATAAATTCAGCACGTTTTATTTTAAAAAGTTGATGGTTAATGGATACTTATAAAGTTCGCCATCTCTAGCTTTTAAGCTTGCATTAATTATGAAAACAAGCTCCAGTATAAAACCTAAAATAGCTAAAACTCCTAAACCTCCACCAATATAAAGTAAAGGAGAAGGCTTACCTATATTAATATGGAAATCGTGAAATCCATGAAAATCTATAAAGTCAATACCATTAAATATTTTAAAAATAAAAAATGGAATCGTTAAAGTTCCTAAGATAAGAGCATATAATAAAATGCTAATTTGAAAATTAATAGCTTGTTTACCGTGTTCATCTACAAATTCTGATTTTTCTTTATTTGTAACCCAAAGAACAATAGGGCCAATAAAATTTCCAAAAGGAATTATAAACCTGCAAAAGGTTGATAAATGAATAAAAGTAGCGATGTTTTTTTGGTGATTATCTAGCATGATTTTAAAACGTATAATAGTTTCTTATACAAATATATGTCTAAAAGAAGGTATTATGTTACGCATAGTACTTAAATTTAACAAAATATTAACATTTATGAATCGCTAATTATTTTATAACTTAGTAAAAAAATAAATCCTTTAGAATGAGTATAACACCCAGAAAACTAGATACTTTCATAATTTTTAAATTACCTGCAGCATATTTCTGCGGGGTTAGAACAAAACATATTGACGACACAAAATGTATTGTAACAGTAAGGTACAAATGGATAAATCAGAATCCATTTAAGTCAATGTTTTGGGCAGTACAAGGTATGGCAGCAGAGTTTTCGACTGGGGCTTTAGTCATTTCTAAAATTAAAGAATCTGGTAAACGCATTTCCATGTTGGTAACATCTAATAACGCCACTTTTTCAAAAAAAGCAAAAGGAAGAATAACATTTACTTGTAACGATGGTAACCTTATAGACGATACTCTTAAAAAAGCAATAGAAACAGGAGAAGGGCAAACTATTTGGGTAAAATCTATTGGTGTAAATGAAGACGGTGTTGAAGTTTCCACTTTTAATTTTGAGTGGAGTATAAAGGTGAAGGATTAGTTTTCAGTGTTCAGTTGCGGTTGGCTTTTCTATGTAGGGCTTTGTGAAATAACTAGTAATCTTTGATTGAAATTTTAAAAATAATGTAACAAATCTTTAGACAAATCAACTTATAACCGAATTAATTAAAAATATAAAGATGACAGCACACGAAATTGATTACAGAATATATGGGGAAGAGATGCAGTATGTAGAAATTGAACTTGACCCAGAAGAAGGAGTCGTTGCCGAGGCAGGCAGTTTTATGATGATGGATGATGGTATAAAAATGGAAACTATCTTTGGTGATGGTTCTCAAAAAGATTCAGGGTTTTTAGGCAAAATATTAGGGGCAGGAAAACGTATTCTTACGGGTGAGAGCTTATTTATGACCGCTTTTTATAATACTTTAGTAGGTAAACGAAATGTATCTTTTGCTTCACCGTATCCAGGAAAAATTTTACCAATAGATTTAACAGAATTTGGAGGGAAATTTATTTGTCAAAAAGATGCCTTTTTATGTGCAGCTAAGGGCGTAAGTGTAGGTATTGAATTTTCGAAAAAACTAGGAAGAGGTTTGTTTGGTGGCGAGGGTTTTATTATGCAAAAACTAGAGGGCGATGGTATGGCATTTGTTCATGCTGGAGGTACTATGGCTAAAAAAGAATTGCAAGCAGGAGAAACATTAAAGGTTGATACGGGTTGTATTGTTGGTTTTACACAAGGTGTAGATTACGATATAGAATTTGTTGGAGGTATTAAAAACACCATTTTTGGAGGTGAAGGACTATTTTTTGCAAAATTACAGGGACCAGGCACTGTTTATATCCAATCATTACCATTTAGTAGGTTGGCTGGGCGTGTTTTAGCGTCTGCTCCAAGGGGTGGAGGTAAAAACAAAGGCGAAGGTAGTATTTTAGGAGGTATAGGTGATTTATTAGATGGCGATAATAGTTTTTAAAATGTTAAATTTACTTTAAACGGAAACAACCTATGTAATTTTTCATTAAATTTAAAGTTCATTAACAAAAATAATATAACCTATTAAAAAAATCTACTTTTTTACAAACCTAAACCTTATAACACATATTATGGCAAGAGCAATGCTAGAGTATACTAAAACTGTGCTAAATAAAGTCAGTTTTGATACAACCTTGTTTTGCAAAGAAGTACAGAAGGCACTACAGCGTTTACTGCCTTATGAGATA
The DNA here is from genome assembly GCF_030540775.2 of Flavivirga abyssicola. Lineage (GTDB taxonomy): Bacteria > Bacteroidota > Bacteroidia > Flavobacteriales > Flavobacteriaceae > Flavivirga > Flavivirga abyssicola. The sequence goes on from NZ_CP141266.1 coordinate 3,066,761, forward strand.
GAAGAGCTTAAAATATATATTCTTTCTCTTGTACAGCAAAACCCAGAATTAGATCAATGTTTAATCTATTTAAAAGCTTAAAAACTAATCATACTATGCTTATTATTAAATGAAATAGTATGGTTATAAAAAATCAGTTTAAATGAGCCCGATACAATATCGGGCTCATTTTTATTTAAACATAACCAAGCTCCCTTTTACACTTATAAATAAGTATATATGTTGTGCTTCATAGGGAAACTCAAATAAATAGAATCAATTATTTTATGAAAAAAGAAGTAACATTATTTCTAATATTTCTTTGTCTAATCGCTTGTAAAACAAAGACACATTATGATTTAGCAATTCAGAATGTAAACGTTTTTGAAAGCCAAAATAAAACCGTTTCAAAGAACAAAACCATCCTAATTAAAAGTGATTCTATTGTGGCAATTGTTAGTGCGGATGATAAAATATTTGCAAAAGAAATAATTGATGGAAAAGGAAGGTTAATAACCTCTGGTTTTGTTGATACGCACATTCATTTTCGACAAATGCTAGATCTTGCCAATAGAAACGCGCCAAAAAAGTTAGATCAAACTTATCGAAAAAAAATAACAAAAAAAATCTTAAGATATGGGACTACCACAGTTTTAGATATGGGGCAATATGAATCATGGATGCCCACTACTCTTGACTGGCAAAAAAATCCAACTTCAGCTTATCCCAATTATTACATTACAGGTGCAGCAATGATTTCCAAAGAAAAAAAGAACCCTGCACCGCATCACACAATTGTACAAGACCCCTATAAAAAAATACAAGAATATGATAGTTTGGGAGCTACATCTATAAAACTGTATTCTCACCTAAACATAGAGGATATGAAGATTTTGGTAAAAGAAGCCTCAAAAAAGGGAATGAAAATATTTGCGCATACGGATAGGAATAAGGTAACAATACAAGAAGCAATGGAAGTTAGTGTTCGAAACTTTGAGCATTTTTTTACTGTAGTGCCTAGTGTTTTGAATTTAAAAACAGATGGAGCACTAATGGAAAAGAGATTTAACTTAAAACCATATGATCATATAGATGATTTTGCGGCTTCTATGACTTTCTTTTTTGCTTATATTAAAGAAAATGCAGAGCTGGATAAAAAGCTTTTATCTCTTTTTGACATAATGGCAAAAAATGAGGCAACTATTAGCACGACTATACATGTATTAGGAGCCGCCGCAGGAAAAACATCTTTCTTTTCTTCATTCAATCATTTTCCTATAAGAAATAAACCATCCTATCCTGATTATACAGAAGCGCACAAAAAGGAATTGAAAAAAGCATTTGATATTATGATGCAATATTTAAAAATTGCACATGACAAAGGTGTATCTATAAGAATAGGAACGGATAACCGAGAAGCTGGAAAATCTATGGCATCAGAACTTGTATTACTTCAAGAGGCAGGTTTCTCAACAAAAGATATTCTCCAAATTGCAACTTGGAATGGTGCAAAAGCTATGGGAATAGAAAATGAAATTGGCTCAGTAAGAGTAGGAATGAAAGCCGATTTAATCATTTTTGAAAAATCGCCATTGGATGATCCTGAACATTTCCTATCTAAAAAAACAATTATAAAAGGAGGCGAAAAATATATTTCAGAAACGGATCAAGTGGTAGCTGCTTTGGAAATAATCAACAATAAGGATTCTCAACAAATGCTTAAATATATTAATAACAATTCGAAGAAATTTGAAGCTTATGAGTTATTAGAAATAGGATATCATTTATTTCATATTGGGGAAATTGAAGTAGGTAAGTCAGTCTTAAACCAACTTCAAATAGTCTATCCCAATTTTAAAGAAATCTATTATGAAGATGCTATCAATAGAATTGCCTACGAATTAGCTGAAAATGGTATGATTGAAAAATCCATAAGTACTTTTAAATGGAACACAGAAAAATTCCCAAATTCATCAGAAGCTTTTGAAAATTTAGCAAGCTTATACGAATATATTGAGAAAAAAGAATTAGCAATTAAAAACTATGAAAAATCACTTGAGTTAAATCCTGATAACAAAAATGTTCAAGACATGCTATTAAGATTAAGGAAATAAATAACGAAAGTACAAGTTGTATAATTAATAGAAATTAGCAGAGATTCGAAATGATTTGAGGTTAATTTCTTACAGTTATTTCGTTTTAATTGCGTATTTTTCAATTCTGAGTTAGTATTTTTTTAAAGGCTCTTATTTCTAACCTTAATATAATTATATGAAGTTGATAATATTCGATATTGATGGAACCATTTTAGATTCTGTAAATGCAGACGATTGGTGTTTTATACAAACGTTTAAAGATCTGTTTCAAATAGACTTAGAGCATGTAAACTGGAACGATTTTAAGAATGTTACAGACCAAGGTATTACCGAAGAAATCTTTGAACGGTGGTTAAAAAGGATGCCTGAAAAACAAGAAGTAGAAACTATAAAAAAGCATTATAAAAACCTGTTAAAGGAAAAAGCTAATGAATTTAAAGAAATCGATAACGCCTTATCTTTTATAGAATTACTTGCAGATAGTGATGATTTCGAAATAGGTTTTGCTACGGGGGGATGGCAAGAAACGGCCAGGTTAAAATGTAGTTCGGTAGGGTTTAATTTAAATAATTTTATTTTTAAATCGTCCAGCCATCATTATAACCGAGCTAAAATTATTGAACTGGTCATAAAAGAAGCAATGGATAAAAATAAGCATGTGCAATACGAATCCATTCTATATTTTGGTGATGGGCTTTGGGATTTAAAAGCAACTAAAGAGCTTGGAATTGATTTTATTGGGGTAGATTTTAATGAAAATAACAAATTACGTAATGCCGGGGTTAAAAAAGTCATCAAGAATTACGTAGAGCCAGATAAAGTAATGAATTTAATTCAAGAAAGTACACCGGTTAATTAGAACAGCCTTCACATTTTTAAAATTCCTAACAGTTTTTATACTTATCGTTTAAACCTACGTTTTGTAAAATCATAGGAGTTATTTTTTCTAAACGGGTTTGTTTAGTAGCTTCCCGCTTTGCACTATCAATATAGTCACAATATTCTCTTTGTTTATAGGGAGACAAAGTGTCAAAGCTATTTTTTAAAGCCTTATTTTTTGTAAATAAATCTTTTAATTCTTTAGGAACAACTATTGTTTTTTTACTGCGATCTGGTTTTATTTCTTTACCTAATTTTTGATTTTCAATAGCCTCTTTAACATAAGCCAAAATAATATGTTTGTCAATTTCCGAAATAGATTTAAAACGCATTTGTCTTAACGCTTTCGTTTTACTTTCTTGCGCATTTACAAGCAAATTATGCTCATCTTTTAGAAATACCCCATTAAAAAACCAAATACCAAAATGATTTTTAAAAGCACCCAAACCTAAAACATTCTTATTATTTATAGTATATACAGGCGCACTCCATTTTATGGTTTCAACACACTCCGTAGTGTTAATGATATCTCTTAATAGGGTTAATGCTTCACTAAAATGAGGATGTTCTTCAATATATTCTTCAACGGAATAGATTTTTTTCATTTTGCTATTTGAAAAATTTGTTGATTATACATAAACGATGTCTAGTAACTAAGTTAATAAAAAAAAGCTACTCGTTAAAGTAGCTTAGTTATAATAAGGAATAATATTTTACTAATTTTCACGAAGAAAGGTATTTACCTCAATAGCTACATCTTCCCAAGTTTTACTAACACCATCTGGTCCCTTATGTAAATCAAAACAAGCCTTGTTAATTGATTCCAAGGCACCCAAAGCATTCCAATCTTTAAGATTCATAGTACCAGTCATACTTACCCGTCTGGCATCTGTTATTTGAACCTCTAATGGTAAATCGTTAGTGACACCATTCATTGTAATGGAAGCAACACATGCATCATTAACATATTTAATAGTCCCTTTTAAAAACTCAGTATCTAACATAGCGCCGAAGAAAAACTCTTTTAATTTTGCGTCACGGCTTTCATCTTTCGTAAATAGGCTACTCACCGGAATTGAAAACTTTAAATTATTTAAAGCTTCTTGAGGCGTAGCACCTGCTTTATTTTCAAACTTTAAAACAGAAAACTCACCACCAACACCTTTTTTTTCAGTGGTTTTGTAAGCGGTCCATTTTACCGATGTTGCTTCAGGTTTAATTACAAATTTTTCTGTTGCTTCTACTTGGGCAGGAGTATCGGTCTTAGTTTCTTTTTTTTCTTGTTTGCAAGACGTTGTTCCTATAGAAATAAGGACTAATAAAGCGATTATTCTTTTCATTTTTTTGATTTTTTTAGTGATGTGAAATTAAGCTAATAAAAATCGAATTGCAAATATTCACTATGACATATATCATATTTTTAAACCCCCACATACTATACTTTTGAAATATAAAAGTTAGGTATGTTAAATTCATTAGTAAATAAGTATAATATTGCTGGGCCTCGCTATACGAGTTATCCAACTGTTCCTTACTGGAATAATGAGACGTTTTCTTTAAAAAAATGGAAGGCTTCTTTAATAGAATCCTTTAAAGAAAGTAATTCAGAGGAAGGCATAAGTCTTTATATTCATTTACCATACTGCGAGAGCTTGTGCACGTTTTGTGGCTGTAATAAGCGTATTACAAAACAACATAGTGTAGAATCTCCTTATATAAAAGCTGTTCTAAAAGAATGGGATTTATATTTAGAGTTATTCGATGAAAAACCAATAATTAAAGAATTGCATTTGGGAGGAGGTACACCAACCTTTTTTAGTCCCGAAAATTTACAGCGATTAATTAATGGAATTATAAGACGGTCTATACTCGCAAATGATTATGAATTTAGTTTTGAAGGACATCCAAATAATACGACTCGAGAACATTTACAGGCCCTTTATGATGTTGGATTTAGGCGTGTAAGTTATGGCGTGCAGGATTATAATGAAACGGTGCAGAAAGCGATACACAGAATTCAACCTTTTGAAAATGTAAAACGCGCTACGGATATGGCCAGAGATATTGGTTATACCTCAATAGGACATGATATTATTTTTGGGTTACCGTTTCAAACATTAGACCATGTAAAAGAAACCATTTTAAAAACCAAAACATTATTACCAGATAGGTTGGCATTTTATAGTTATGCGCATGTGCCATGGATTAAAGGCAATGGGCAACGAGGATTTAACGATTCCGATTTACCTGCTGCTGAATTAAAAAGACGGCAATACGAATTAGGTAAACAATTGCTTTCCGAAGTTGGTTATAATGAAATTGGCATGGATCATTTTGCCTTAACTACAGATTCACTATACAAATCTATGACAAATGGTGATTTGCATAGAAATTTTATGGGGTATACAGCTTCAAAAACTCAAGCTATGATTGGGTTGGGCGTATCGTCAATTAGTGATAGTTGGTATGGGTTTGCTCAAAATGTTAAAGGTATAGAAACGTATTATGATTTATTAAAAGATAATATTTTACCGGTATATAGAGGGCATATCCTTAGTGAAGAAGATCTAATTATAAGGAAGCATATTCTTAATTTAATGTGTCGTTTTAAAACGTCGTGGACTCAAGATAACCTTTATTTTTATGAACTGCCAGAAGTTATTATTCGGTTAAAAGAAATGGAAACAGACGGATTACTCAATGTGAGTCCAAATACTATTGAGGTAACTAAAAAGGGACAGCCATTTGTTAGAAATATTTGTATGGCTTTCGATTTATTACTGCAAAGAAAACAACCAAATACTCAATTGTTTTCAATGACAGTTTAACCTAAAGATAACCTTGGTGTTTGGCCATGAGATGTATATTTAATATTAACTTTCCCAGTTAAATGGGAACCTAAATCTAGAAAATTATGAAGAAGATTATCGTTCCAATAGATTTTTCTGAACACTCAGAATATGCTTTAAATACTGCAGCAAAACTAGCTAAAAAGAATCATGCTGAATTATTGGCATTGCATATGTTAGAAATGTCTGAAGTCATGCTTACGGCTGGAGGAGAAGAACCTCAAAAGGTAATTTATTTTTTAAAATTGGCAGAACAAAGGTTTGAAGATTTTCTTAAGAAAGATTACCTAAAAGATATTAAAGTAACACCAATTGTTAAGCATTTTAAAGTGTTTAGCGAAGTTAATGAAATTGCGAAAAAATATGATGCCGATCTTATTGTAATGGGATCTCATGGAGCTAGTGGTGTTAAGGAATTTTTTATAGGCTCTAATACAGAACGTGTGGTTAGAAATGCAGATATTCCGGTATTAGTGGTAAAAGATCATGTGCCTCAAGTTAATTTTGAAATCGTTGCTTATGCATGTGATTTTTCAGAAGATTCTATAGAAGCTTATTTGAATGCAGTTAAAATATTTGAAAAAATAGGCTCTAAGATGTATTTGGTTTATGTCAATTTACCAAATGATAAATTTAGAAACTCTTTAGAAATTGAAAAACTTGCTGTTAATTTCTTTACTAAAGCGGAAGGGAATTTAAATAGAATGGAGGATGTTTATTATACTTCAGATTATACGGTTGAGGACGGTATTTTAAGTTCTTCAATTAAAATAGGAGCAGACCTGATTGCCATCCCGACACATGGAAGAAAAGGCTTATCGCATTTTTTCCAGGGTAGTGTAGGGGAAGATGTTGCTAATCATTCAACATTACCGGTCATCACATTTAAAATTTAAGTTAATTAGTAGTTTTAATTACATTTTTTGAGAATAGACGGTCTAAAGTAAGTACTTTAGGCCGTCTGTTATTTAAACTCAGGATCGTTATTAAATGTTTCGTATTTGATTCTGATTCTCACTTTTTGTTGTCAGCTACCATAGCTATTATTCTTAAAGGCGCACCAGTGCCTCCTTCAATTTTCATAGGCAAGGCAATTATTTCAAACCCACTTAAAGGTAATTTGTCTAGGTTAGTGAGGTTTTCAAAAACAGGAATGCTTTCTTTAAGAAGTATAATATGACTTTTGAAGTATTCCGATTGACCATAATCAATACTAGGGGTATCAATACCTATAGATTTAACATTACGATTTTTAACTAACCATTCAGCAGCTTCTGGTGAAAGCCCAGGGAAATGTAATAGCTTTACAGCGTCTTTACCTCGTTTATCTGTTCCTAAATATTTAATTTTATCTGGATAATATTTTGAGAAGCCAGTTTGTAATAAAACAATACTTCCATCAGGAATTTTTGTTCCCTGACTTATTTCCCAAGCCTTAAGATCTTCTATGCTTACCAAATAGTCTGGGTTGTTGATGGCTTTTGAATACACATCAATCTTAACAGCATTTCCAATTAAATTTTCAAGAGGGATTTCTTCTACTGTTTGTCCGTCTTTTACAAAATGAATTGGCGCATCTATATGTGTGCCACCATGTTCTGCAGTACAAAAATTATTGGCGGAATAAAAGTAACCTTTGTCTGTTTGTCCCTTAGAAACAGTATCTAATTTAAATTCCTGTGAAGTAACCCAATAAATGGTTTTATCAGAATAGGAATGCGATAGATCTATGATCGTTTTTTGAATGGGCTCTAATTGCTGTGATGCATTAGCAGGTTCCTCCGTAGAATTGGGTTTGCTATTACAGGCCGTTAAGGTTAAAAGTAATAATAAGTAAAAAGTGGATGTTTTCATTTTTCTATAGTTATTAGTGACGAATTATTATTTAAGGTTTAATGGTTATTTAAAAATTTATCAAAAGCTATTTTACTTTCATCTATTAAGTATTTTTCTGCTAATGGAATTAGGGCATCTGGTCCTTTATTGACCCATTTTATAAGGTTTTCATCATTTCCTTTGGCTTCTAATGCAAGCCAAACAGCAACAGGTAATGCACCCCATTTTTGCTTCATAGAGCCTCTGGATAGATTTGTATGTAAACGGTTTTCTTCTTCACTTGTAAAGTTTGATTTTGTAGATACTTCAATGATTCTTTCAGTAAATATTGGATATAGAATCTTAAAAGTGTTTTTTGATGTTTCTGACAAAGAATCCTTAATAGGGAACCATTTAGGAGACATTGAGCGATACATTCCAAATCCTTCGGTTATACATTCCCAAAAAATACGATCTTTAAAGGTGTTGATTTCTAATTTGTTTTTTTTTGCCCATTGCTTATGAAGTAAATGAGTGAATTCGTGTGCAAAGAAGCGATCAATGCGATTATCATTTACTGTATCTTTAGCAGAACCATAGGAGTTATATAAGGCATTTACATCTAGGCAAATGGTTTTATTTTGAAAGGTAAAAGCATCATCTCCACCATGATAACCTATAAGTATAAAAATAGTATCCTGAAGTTTTATATTTTGAAAGGGAACTTTTAGTGAATCCCTAAATGCATTCCATCTTTTTGTTTTAGATTCAATGAGTTTTAACCAGTCTTGTTCTTCTTTGGTAATAGGTTTGATGATTTTGGATATGGAATCAAGTTCAGAGGTACTTTTTCTTTTTAACAAGGCAACTTTCCATTCACTTGAAATTTTATTGGAATCAATTCCAATTTTCACCTTAATTATTCGACCATCTTCATTTTTAATATTTGAAACTTTTATTTTTTCTTTTTTATCGCATCCAAATATTACGCATGTTATCATTAAATAAAATAAAACTACTCTCATTGGTTAATGTTTTCAGTTAACTGAAAATGTTTAATTTTTTTATAACGGCTTCTCTTTATTTAAAATTATAGTTAATAGTTGACCTTTAGTTAATTGGCTTTTTGCTTAGTACTACCGTTTTGTATAATTTAGGTTTTCCTTTCCTAAAAGTAATTAAAAATTAAGAAATATGCCAGAGAGTAGGCTATAGTATTTTCAAAATAAGCCTATGTAATTATTTTTATTTGGTATTAAAAAAACGTTTTTTATTTTCGTGTTGTCTTCTTTCCTTATACAAAATAAACGTCATTTTTAATGACGTTTATTTTGTGTTAACAGTTTTAATATCAGTGTTTTATGCTGTAAATAGATAGTTTATTTTAGAAAATTATCGGCCAAATCTTGAGTTAATGCTACCATAGTCATAGTTGGGTTCCAAGAACCACTTGCAGGCCACAGCGCACCTCCGGTAACATATACATTTTCAACACCGTTTGGTCTATAATCTAAACCAACAACGCCTTCGTCATCTTTTCCTATCCAAAGCGTTGAGCCTTCGTGTACTAAGCCTCCAACTCTTCTTTGAGCAATTGGCGGATGATCTTTTTCCCAAGTACCTTTATCGGGTTCACCATGCCAATATTCAACATTTTGAGGTCCTTTAGGAGATAATGCTTTTTCTAACATTTGAAAAGTCCCTTCATCCATCGTGTCCCATGTTTGTAAATCGGTTTTACTTGCAATTGCCTGTAAATCCACATTTGTGGTAGGATTTATTTGGCCATTCAGTTTAAAGTAATTTTCAGGATTCCTAAAATCAATTTCTCCCAAAACGGCGCAGACAAATACTAAATGATCTTTTGAGCTTTGAAGCTGTGCCATGGATGCTGTGGCTACAACATCGGGCATATAACGCGCTGCTTTTTCGGCATTTTTCATCGGGTTTTTATCTGATAAAATAGAAAGCTGAACATGGTATTGCATACCACTTTCTTTATTTGCTCCTGCCATATATATGGCACCTAATTCCAGTTCATTTAATTGATTTGCGAAGTCATAATCTTTTCGAGGAACACGAGCAACAACAGATGTAATAAAATGTGCTGTAAACCGATCGCCAGCCTTTTTTACCTGAGGGAATGAATTCATAATCAATGTTGTTGGAGGTAAAGTACCCATAGCTAAAATTAATTTAGCATCACCAATATTTACAACACCCCGAGAGGTATCTAGTGCTGTTGCGACCCCGTCCTGTTGATAGATTTTATTTACAATACAATCACCAGCAATTTTTAGAGGGCTACCTAAATTTTTTGAACTTAAATTAGCCTGTTTATTTGCTAAATCCAACAACACAGATGGGGTGGAAAATTTAGCAAAATCTAAACCTTCTTGAATCCCTGAACCTGCTGCTAATGGAGCAGCCATACTTCGTGTTGCTGAGGGGATTTTGTCTAAGTTTGAAGCTAACATATCTTGCATAGCTTTTTGCATGATACCATAAACTGGTCGTTGTTCTGCTATATGGGTTAATACTTCTGGCTCTAGATCATCATCAATTTGATCTGCTGGTATAACATTTAATAATTTTTCTGCCGATTCAAAATGCGAACGGGCAGCATCAATAGTCTCTTGTGGCCAATAAGCCATTTCTTTTTCAGTTGGTCTTGGACACCATGCGCTCCACATAATACTGCGTCCTCCAAAAAAAGGAACCATACCGTGTTGGAATTGGATATTTCCTGGAGGTTGATTAGCGGTTTTAGAAGATAGTGTCCATGGAAATGTTTCTGAAAGCCCTCCCAAGGTATGCTGATAAGGCAGCGGTAGATTTTGAAAATGTTCCGGTAAGAAAAAAGGTCCTCTTTCCAGAATTAGTATTTTAGAAAAAGGCTCCTTATTCAATATTCTTTCAGCAAAAGCTAATGAGCAAAAACCACTACCAATAACAATGTAATCAAACGTATCCTGCTCTCTTGTGTTTTTCCATTCTGTTTCAGAAAGAAAATAGATGTGATCCATCACTTTTTGAGGTGTAGGTGTTTGCGGGCCTGGTGTTGGATAACCATTTGCAAAATTCGGACTCGAAGAAAAGGTTTTACTCATGTTTTTAATTTTTAATTTCCTACTCGTATGGCTTTTCAGTGACGCCCCGTTTATTTAGTGGTTTCTGGTCTCCACGATTTTAATCATTTAATTTTTTTGATTGCTATTGTGTAGTTCTTAGTATCAATTATAAGCAAGTTGTATTGGGTCACCATAATCTGTAAGTGGCATACCTAGCTGAAAATTTCGAGAGTGTGTATTATAATAGGGATTATACCATCATTTTCTTATAAGATTGTAGTTTCGTATTGAAAACCAAAAGTGAAAGTTTAATGAATTAAAGTTCTTTTCGTAAGTAAATTTTAATTGTATCAAAAATGTATAAAGAACGTGTGATTTAATTTTTGTATATTTTTGCTTACGAATGTAGGAAATTTAAACTTGATTTTAAAATTATATTTTTACAAGGAATAACTGGTTACTTCCTAAAATAGCTATTCTTTGTCCTTTTAAAACAGTAAATTCTTTAAAAGCCTATACTATTTTTTATTTGAAAGATATAACATCTTAAGAAATCACTGATGAAGTAAAGATAAGAGCATTAACTCTTAAGGATTAATGGCATTCAATGGCACTAGAAACATTATCTATAACGGGAGCTGGTGACACATATGGTATACCAAGGCCTAAGCCTCGAATGATAAAAAGTAATCCTATAAAAATAACAAAAACAGGAATTGCTTTTTGTATTTTTTGTCTAGCAGTTCCTTTTAAAAAGTTACTAAAATAAATAGCAGTAGTCATTAGGGGGATTGTACCTAAGCCAAAAACAGCCATATATAGACTACCTTTAAATGTATCTCCTCCAGCAATAGCTCCAAATAATGCCATATAAACTAGTCCGCAAGGTAAAAAACCATTTAAGAAACCAATGGTTAAAAAGGTATCTGCCGTTTTCTTTTTTAAAGCAGTCCCCAAAGCAGATTTTACTTTAGATATTAGTTTGTAAATCGGTTTTGAAACATTGTATTTATTAAATATTTTTTGTGGAATCAAGACAATCAATATCATTAAAACACCAGTTATGATGGAGAGTTGTTGTTGGAAACCAAATATATACAGACTCTTTCCAATAAGTCCAAAGACTAATCCAATTATGCTGTACGCTAGTAGTCTGCCGACATGATAAACGGTAATTTGAGATACTTTTTTGTAAGCATTTGTTCGGTCTAAAGGAAGCATAAAAGCAATTGGGCCACACATCCCCAGACAGTGAAAACTTCCTAAAAGTCCTAATACAAATGCAGAAATTAGCATGTTTAATAATTAATAGATTCTTTAAATAAATAAGATTTTCCGTTATATTGCCAATCTATTTTAATGTTCCAGCGACCATCTACCAAACGATTGTCAGGTATGAGCAAAGTGGGTTTAGATAATGAAATAGCAGTTTCAAAATCTAAGTGTTTGTTAGATGGTCTATATAGGAACACATTTCCAGTAATTTTTTTAAAATCAATATTATTAGGGAAATCAATTATAAGGCCTTCAACTGATTTTTTATATGTAATATTTTCGTTTAAATGTTTGGCATTTTTTAATTTATCAATGTCTTTTTGGTATTCTAATTCTTCAGCATAATAATCCTCTGTCACTAAATCATGGTCGTAAGCATCGTTCACATTCATTGTAATAATGAAGTACATAATAAAGCTTATAAAACCTATGAATGCTATAACTATTCCTGTGCCCCAGTTTATTTTCATGATTTCTTATTTTTATCATTCTGAATCTGTTTCAGAATTTCATTTTTCTTTTAATTTAGTTTTAAAGCTTTTTCCATTACTTTATCATATCTTGAATCCATACAAACACTAATGTCTGTAGTTATGAATTTACCATTATAAAACAGACTAAAAATTGTCGCTGGACTTGGCGCATTTTGTGCCTCTTCTAAAGACTCTAACTTAATTAGTTTAAGTGGTAAATTTCTATTTTTTGTCGTTTCTACTAAAGAATTTTTTGAATGAAACTCAGCAAAAGGACATCGATTTGAATAATAAACAACAACGCCATTTTTTTCAGAACATTCTCCGCTTTTAACAGACTTATTAAAAATAGGATCAGCTGCTTTTTGGTCTAATTTTTTTGCCAAAAGGCTAAAACCACTTGAAATTCTTTCCACCTCTTCAAAACCTTGATTAAGAAACCATTTTGTGTCACTCATAAAGTGAAACTTTTTAGTTCCAACAACGGTTACTAAACCATCTTTACCTTGATTCTTTGCATCTTCAATAGCGGTTTTCAATAATGCTTTCCCATAGCCATTTTGCTTATATTTTCCGGACACCCAAAAGCAATTAATGTTTATATAGTTATCAGCTTTAATAGGAATCCATGCATTTTCTGCTGGTCCATATTCTATAAATACTTTTGCTCTTTCATCAATTCTACGAAAAACATATCCGTTATTAAACTCTTTAGTTAACCAATCTTTTTTAGCTTGATAGCTGTCAATACATTTCTTATCGGATATGGCACAGCAAATGTGTTCTTCTGAAATATTATCCGAATTTATATTGATTAACTGTTTCATTTTAATATTAACTTACTTATAACTTCTTGGCCCTAAAAAATTGGCTGTTGTCGTCTCAATGAGTTTATCATCTGCATATACGCCTATCTTTATTTTGTTTCTATCACCTGTTAAAGTCGCGTTATTAATTTCTATAAATAAAGTGCCTTCTGCAATACCTTGACTTGGAACAACAAAGCTATCATGTGTTGCTACTAGTTTCAATTCTCCTTTATGGGACATTAGTTTGAAGCTTACATTATCAATATCTTTAGTCGTCTTATTAACTAACTTATAGGTGAAAACGTTACTTATAATATTATTCTCTTTATGTTCGTATAACTGTCCAGGTAACCTTAAAACATTGGCTTCAACATCATTTCTTAAAAAAAGCATACCAATTAGCAATCCAATCATTATGGAAAGAACAGCTATGTAGCCTTTCATTCTGGCTGTTAATTTAAATGGTGTCTTTTTTTCTATGTTTTCTTCACTGGCATATCTAATTAACCCTTTTGGTAGGTTAATACTTTCCATAATATGGTCGCATTCGTCAATACAGGCGGTACAGTTTACACATTCCAGTTGTGTTCCATTTCTAATATCAATTCCCGTAGGGCATACATTAACACATTGAAAACAATCAATACAATCACCATGTCCTAAAGCCTGTCTGTCTTCATTTTTTCTGAATTTCTTTCTACCATTTTTAGCTTCGCCACGTTTGTGATCGTATGCAACAACAATAGATTTTGTATCTAAAAGCGCACCTTGCAATCTTCCGTAAGGGCAAGCTATAATACACACTTGTTCTCTGAACCAAGCAAAAACAAAATAAAATACTGCCGTAAAAATGATTAATGAAATAAGCGTACTTACATGACTAAAAGGGCCATCGGTTATATATTGAATAAGTTTATCGCTTCCAATTAAATAGGCTAAAAACACATTAGCAATAATGAAAGAGATGATAAGAAATATAAATAATTTTAATCCCTTTTTTCTGATTTTTTCTGCATTCCAAGGTTGTTTGGACAAACGAATTTGTTTTCCTCTATCGCCCTCAATCCAATATTCAATTCTACGAAAAACCATTTCCATGAAAATGGTTTGTGGACAAATCCATCCGCAGAATATACGACCAAAAGCCACGGTAAAGAGTGTGATGAAAATAACACCGATAATCATTGAGACTACAAACAAATGAAAATCTTGTGGCCAAAACGGGAATCCAAAAATATTAAAACGACGTTCCAATACATTGAACATTAAAAACTGGTTCCCATTTATTTTTATAAAAGGAGATAGTAATAAAAAAGCAAGTAACCCATAACTTACCCATTTACGGTATTTGTAAAATTTTCCGTTGGGTTTTTTTGGAAATACCCAAGCACGTTTACCTTCTTCGGTAACCGTACCTATTGAATCTCTGAATATTTCATTATCTGGGGTTTCCACTTTTACTGCTTTTGTCTTAATTAACTAGTTTTATTTTAATCATTTTCAATATATTTTCGAGATCATTCTTAGTTTGTACCTTTCTACCTTCCATATATTTTTTGCGTCATACAAATTTTTCTTTATCGAATCTGGTAAGTCACTATTAAATATCAAATCAGCGGCTTTATCTCCAAATGTAAATGCTATTCGAAAATATTTATCACATGGAATAAGAAATTAGTACATTGAGACCTATCAGGTTTTTATAACCTGACAGGCCTTCCAGCTTAGTTTAGTTTGTGTTTGTTATAATCTCCTGAGTTGTTTCCGTTGATACTTCTATATTGTCATCCACCCATACATCACCTTCTGGTGCTTTAGGATTAGCAGGTGTAGTACCTTGTAATGTTAAAACATAACTTGCTACTTGTGCAATTTGTAAAGGTTTTAGTTGTTGTTTCCATGCAATCATACCTTTACCAGAACGTCCACCTTCGGAAACGGTTCTAAAAACATTTTTAATACCACCGCCTAAAATCCAGTTTGGGTCTGTTAAATTTGGACCAATACCACCACCACCATCTGCCATATGACAGGCAACACAGGTGGTTTCAAAAATGTCTTTACCAGCTTTTAAATCGGCAGCCTCAGTAAGAACAGTAACAGTATTTATATCTACTAAATCTTTCGCAGTTTTTTTATAAGCTTCAATGGCAGTTCTTGCTTCAGCTAATTCTGTTTCTAATTCATCAATTTGAGTGTCTCCATTAAAAACGTGATATTTCAATAGATAAACAGCAGCAAACACTATAGAGATATAAAAACCATATAGCCACCATGGCGGAAGATTATTATCCAACTCTTTGATACCGTCGTAATTGTGGTCCAAAATAATTTCACCTTCTTCTTCAAGCGGTTTTTGCCCAAGAAGTTTTGCATATATGTTTTTTAACCAAGTAAATTGATATTGCTTTTCTTTTTCTTCTAAAAACCTTGCTTTGGCCTCTTCATCTAACCTATGAAGCATCACATTTTCTAAAGCTCCAACTATGGCTTCAATAGCGATTAAGATAAGAAGTACTAGCAATAAGAATAATGAAACGGTAGGGTATTCTATAAATGCAGGCTTATCTCCTGAATCTATAAAGAACTCAACAGCTCCGAAAATAATAAAGAATACTACAGGAACTCGTATCCAAGATGGGATTAATTTTTTCATTTGATGGTTTTTTTATTGTTTTTTAATGGACAAATGTAACCTCCGATTCTATTCAGTTGTAAATTCATTTTTTGAATAGTCGGTATCATGATATATCGTCGTTTTGGTTGTCTAATGGAATATTGCTTACGGTTTTTATATAGTCTTTTTTAGCGGTAATGACCCACCAAAAAAGGGCTACGAAAAAGATGAAAAAGATGAGTAAAGAAATCATCGGATAAATCTCGATGCCTGTAATACTCTCCATATGGTTTTTTACAAATTTTAACATGCTTGTTAGTTTTTGATGGTTATTGTTGTGCTGTTTCTACTTTAATATCGGTTCCTAAACGTTGTAAATAGGCTATAAGAGCTACAATTTCTCTATTTTTCATTTCTATAAAGTCTTCGCCATTATCGGAAGCATATTTCTTATCGGCTTCGTACGTTTTAGCGAAATCAGGATCTGTATAGAGGTTTTGTTCTATTTGCGCACCTTGTGCAAGCATATCTTTCTGAGCATTGGCAATGTCTTCTTCTGTATAAGGAACTCCTAATGATACCATAGCTTCCATTTTAGCTTCTGTCATGGATTTATCCAATTTACTACTACTACCAGTTATTAACCAAGGGTAACGTGGCATGATGGATCCAGATGATGTACTTTGAGGATCGTACATGTGGTTAAAGTGCCAATTATCTGAATATTTACCACCTAACCTGTGTAAGTCTGGCCCAGTACGTTTACTTCCCCAAAGGAAAGGATGGTCGTAAACAAATTCTCCTGCTTTAGAGTATTCTCCATAGCGTTCTACTTCACTTCTAAAAGGTCGAATCATTTGTGAATGACAACCCACACAGCCTTCACGGATATAAATATCTCGTCCTTCTAATTCTAAAGGTGTATAAGGTTTTACACTGGCTATGGTTGGAATATTGGATTTTACCATAATGGTTGGTACAATTTGAATAATACCACCAATTAAAATAGCAACAGTCGCTAAAAGGGTTAATTGTACTGGTCTACGCTCTAACCAAGTGTGCCACCCTTCACTAGCAGTACGTCTTTTAGTAACACGTTCCAAAGCTGGAGCTTCGGCTAATTCGTTTTCAACTTTGCTGCCTTGCTTAATGGTTACAATAACATTGTAAACCATAATTAACATACCTGTAAGGAATAGTGTTCCTCCAATAGCACGCATCCAATACATAGGCATGATTTCTGTTACGGTTTCTAAGAAGTTACCATAAACTAACGTACCGTCTGGATTGAATTGTTTCCACATACTTGCTTGTGTAAATCCAGCAACATATAGTGGTAAAGCATACATGATGATACCTAGTGTACCAATCCAAAAATGTAGGTTGGCTAATCCGACTGAGAATAGTTTTGTTTTAAAAAGTCTGGGTACTAACCAATATATCATACCAAAGGTTAAGAAACCGTTCCATGCTAGAGCTCCTACGTGTACGTGCGCAATAATCCAATCTGTAAAGTGTGCAATCGCATTAACGTTTTTAAGTGATAGGGTAGGGCCTTCAAAGGTTGCCATACCATAACCTGTAATGGCTATTACCATAAATTTTAAAACTGGGTCTGTACGTACCTTGTCCCAGGCACCTCTTAAGGTTAAAAGGCCATTTATCATACCACCCCAAGATGGCATTAATAACATGACTGAAAATGCCACACCTAAGTTTTGTGCCCATTCTGGTAAGGCTGTATATAAAAGGTGATGAGGTCCAGCCCAGATGTATATAAAGATTAACGACCAGAAGTGAACAATGGATAATCTATATGAGTATACAGGTCGGTTAGCGGCTTTAGGTATAAAATAATACATGAGTCCTAAAAAGGGCGTAGTTAAAAAGAATGCCACAGCATTATGTCCGTACCACCATTGTACCAAGGCATCTTGCACTCCTGCATAAACGGAGTAACTTTTTAAAGCACTAACAGGTAATTCTAAACTGTTAAAAATATGAAGTACAGCAACGGTTACAAAAGTTGCGATATAAAACCAGATAGCAACATATAAGTGGCGTTGTCTTCTTTTTAGAATCGTACCAATTAAATTCCATCCAAAAACAACCCAAACAAGTGCAATGGCAATATCAAAAGGCCATTCTAATTCGGCATATTCTTTAGATGTGGTATAACCTAAAGGCAATGTGATTGCTGCGCCTACAATAATAAGTTGCCAACCCCAAAAGTTGATTTTACTTAAGGTGTCATTAAACATTCTGGCTTTTAACAGACGTTGTGTAGAGTAATACACCCCAGCAAAAATGGCATTACCAACAAAAGCAAAAATTACGGCATTGGTATGTAAAGGTCTTAAACGACCAAAACTAAGCCACGAAATCCCATCTGTAAGATTAGGGAATAAAAACATAAACGCCAGTAGCAAACCTACTAGCATACCCACAACACCCCAAAGCATGGTAGCATAAATGAAGTTTTTAACGATTTTATTATCGTAATGAAATTGTTGCATTTTCATAAGTGATTGTTTAATTGATTTTCATATGTCTTATGCAATCGCCAAGTTGAGATAGTTTTTTTACCAGTTTTTGTGGTAGCGATTTCATAGTTCTATTTGTTAATCTTTTTGGTTAGTATTTTTTTATTGGAATTTTCTTTAACGAGTTCGTCTTCAAATAGCATTCTTACAGAAGGTGTATAACTATCATCATACTGTCCTTTTTTTACAGCTACAATAAAGGCTATAAAGAAACCTACAGCTACAATAATGCTTATAGCTAATAAAATATAAATAACACTCATACCTACTTGAAGTTATGGTTCAAAATTACTGTCATACTTATTGTTAAAAAATGACATTTGTCATGTTTCATGTTCTTTATTATGTGTTTTGTAACCCTCCGAGTTTTTCTTTTGAAAAACCTACCTCCCTTTTTTAAAGAGAGAGGCAAGTCCCATTTATATTACTCAACACATCTCTTTTATATTTTTCAGCGCATCTCTGCGAAAACTCAGTGAGACTCTGTGTAACAATTTTTTAATTCAATTTTCTACCCACCATATTCGTTGCAACAGTGGTAAACACAACAATGCTAATAGAGCTAAGTGGCATTAATATAGCGGCTACTACTGGGGCTAACTGACCAGTTACAGCAAAATAGAGTCCGATACTATTATATATGAATGAGAGTAAAAAACTCCATTTAATAATGTTTATAGCAGATTTAGATATTTTTATATAATTAAATAGCTGGTTGAATTTTGAAGCATCTAAAATAGCATCACAGGCTGGAGAAAAAACATTCACATTTTCTGAAATAGCTATGCCAACATTACTTTGTGCTAATGCGCCAGCATCGTTTAATCCATCACCAACCATGAGTACATTAGCGCCTTCATTTTGATGGTATTTGATGTATTCTAATTTATCTTCTGGTTTTTGATTAAAAAGTAATTTTGTTTTTGTGGGAAGTAGTTTCGTTAGGTTATCTCTTTCACCGGCATTATCACCAGAAAGAATCACCAGATCATAATCCTTTTTTAAGGTATTAAATAGTTGGGAAATTCCTTTTCTATAGGCATTGTAGAATGTAAACTTACCTTTATATTGATTGTTAGTACTTACATGCACTGAGGTATTTAATGTTGCTGTATCGCTTGTGTGACCAACAAAAGGTGCGGATCCTATTTTTATGTTGTGATCTTTATATTGTGCTTCAATGCCTTTGCCTAAAAACTCTTCGTAGGTATCTAAAGTAAGGATGTCATGTTTATTTAAAATGTTATATAAGGATCTGCTTAATGGATGGTTAGAGCCTCGTAATGTACTCTTTAAAAGGGTTTCTTCATCTAAAGAAAGCTCAGAACCTTCATAATTTATAGCTGTTTCTTTGTTGGCAGTTATAGTGCCCGTTTTATCGAAAATAATGGTGTTTATTTTTGCCAATTGCTCAATAACACTAGCATTTTTTAAATAGAACTTCTTCTTTCCTAGAATTCGTAAAATATTTCCAAAAGTAAAAGGAGCAGATAAAGCAATAGCACATGGACATGCGATGATTAATACTGAGGTAAACACATTTAATGCTTTACTAGAGTCTGTGTATAACCAAAAAGAGGTCGCTATAAATGCGATTAATAAAATGATAATTGTGAAGCGTTTACTGATGCTATTGGTAATATTTGTAAACGATAATTCTTTATCTTTTTTAAATACATCGTTACTCCAAAGCTGTGTTAGATAACTTTGCTCAACGGATTTTAATACATCAACTTCAATACTGCCGTCTAACTGTTTGCCTCCTGCAAATAATTTATCACCTGATTGTTTTGATACTGTTTTAGATTCACCAGTTACAAAGCTATAATCTATACGAGCAGTTCCTTTTATTAAAATACAGTCCACAGGGATGAGTTCCTCGTTTCTGATAAGTAATCGATCACCTTTTTCTATGTCATAGACTTGTATGGATTCTTCTGTGCCTTCTGTAGTGATTTTTGTAATTCCGATAGGGAAATACGATTTGTAATCGCGTTCAAAGGATAAAAAGGTGTATGTTTTTTGTTGAAAAAACTTTCCTAGTAATAAAAAGAAGATGAGTCCTGTTAAACTATCAAAAAAGCCAGAACCTGCATCGAAAATAATTTCAGCAGAACTTCTTACAAATAATACTAAAACGCCTAAAGCAATAGGGACATCAATATTTAAAATTTTAGATCGAAGCCCTTTAAATGCAGAAATAAAATAATCTTGGGCTGAGTAAAAAACAACAGGAAGTGAAAAGAAAAACATGAGCCATCTAAAAAGGTGTTTGTATTTTTCTATCCAAAAGCCATCTACTTGAAAATATTCAGGAAACGATAAAAACATGACATTTCCAAAAGCAAAGCCAGCAATTCCCAGTTTGTATATTAAGGAACGATCAATATGCTTTTTGCCAACACTATAATCGTCTAAACTTATAAAAGGCTCGTAGCCAATACTACTTAATAATGTTACGAGGTTTTTTAATGTAAGTGATTTGCTATTAAAAGTGACTCGGACATTTTTTTTACCAAAATTGACTATGGATGCACTTATAGATGGATTTAGTTTGTTTAAGTTTTCTAAAATCCAAATACAGGAACTACAATGAATATGTGGAATATACAACGTAACTATTTGAGTATCGTCATTATTAAACTCCAGTAATTGTTCTACAATTTTTGCATTATCTAAAAAATTGTACTTGCCTTCAACATCTTTGGGAGTTGCTCCGGGTGCTTGCTGTAAGTCGTAGTAACAGGTTAAATCGTTTACAGAAAAAATCTCGTAAACAGTTTTACAACCGTTACAACAAAATGACTTCTCATCAAATATTATTGTAGAGGATGTAGCATCTAACCCACAATGAAAACATGTGTTGTTGCCCATTTTTATTTGCTCATTTATACCTACAACAAAAGTCATAAATCATTTCACTTTATAATATGATAATTGTCATGTTTTCTTTATTTTTACACGACGAGTAATTTATTATTATGGGCAAGTGCGAACAATGTATTATTAAGCAGTTTAACTCTCTTAAATCCTTGACTAAGGATGAGTTAATACGTATTTCAAATTGTAAAACTTCATACACTATAAAAAAGGGCACTGTTATTTTTGAAGAAGGCGAGGCTGTAAATGGCGTTTATTGCGTTAAGGAAGGCATTTGTAAACTTTCTAAATTAAGTGAAAACGGTAAAGACCAAATAGTAAAAATGGTGGTTAAAGGCCAATTACTGGGGCAACGTTCCCTTGTAAGTGACGAGAATTCTAATTTACAGGCAACGGCTTTAAATGATATGGAAGTTTGTTTTATTCCTAAAAGTGAAATAATAGCAGATCTTCAAAAGAACCCAAAATTTTCATTCGACATATTGAAAGATATGGCGCATGATTTACGGGAAGCCGATGATATTATAGTTAATATGGCACAAAAATCTGTGAGGCAGCGACTGGCAGAGGCTTTAATATATATACATAATAGTTTTGGAGTGAATCCAGATGGTACACTTAGTGTTTTATTATCTCGTGAAGATTTTGCCAATATAGTTGGTACTGCAACCGAGTCGGCGATAAGAGTGTTATCTCAATTTAAAAAAGAAGGACTCATTTCTACTATTGGAAAGCAAATTAAGATTGAGAATATAGAAGGTTTAAAACGGATTGAATAATTCTTAAGTTAACGTCAGTTCTATATATTATAAATTGATAATCAGATACTTAAAAAATTTTGAAGGAGAGATCATGTCATTCCGACGAGGAACGAGGAGGAATCTCATCATGATGAGATGTCTCGTCACTCATGCTTCGCTCCGTCGACATGACAAACAGCTGTATTTCATTGCATTATATAATTTGTTTTTAATAAAGTTTACGTCGATTCAGGTTAAGTTATATAAAAGAGGCTGAATTCTTAAAAGGTAAATAAAAAATATAATGTCCGTTGGAGCACAGTTGAACCCTTCTTATTTAATGAAGTGTTTTAGTTCTCGACTGCGCTCGAACGGACAAAAATTAGACTTTTTAGAGCTTTTTTGTTTTCTTTAACTTGTTGTTTCTGCCTCTATTTCTTTAGCAGGAGTTTCTCCATCTATTGATGCATTTTCTTTTTTAAGATAGGTATCTAAAAATTTGAGAATACTACTATATGCTTCAATTTGATTTTCTTTCTTGACAAAACCATGACCTTCATCTTCGAATAAAACGTATTCTACAGGAATACCATTTTTACGAACACCAGCAACGATTTCATCAGATTCTACCTGTAAAACTCTAGGGTCTTTAGCACCTTGTAAAACAATCAAGGGTTTCGTTACTTTATCTGTATGAAATAAAGGAGATATTCTGCGTAACCTTATAGAGTCTGCCGTATGTGGATTTCCTAGTTCTTTATAGAGTGCGTCTTTAAAAGATTCCCACCATGGTGGAATACTTTTAAGTGTACGAATCCAGTTTGTAACTCCAAATATGTTAACACCTACAGCAAACTCTTCTGGTGTATAAGTTAATGCAGCCATCGTCATATAGCCACCATAAGAACCACCCATAATGCCAATTTTACCAGCATCAATTTCTGGTTGAGAGGCTAACCAATTTTTACCTTCTACGCAATCCTGCAAATCTTTTTCACCGTGATTGAGGTCATCCATTTGGTAAAATGTTTTACCATACCCACTACTTCCACGGTTATTTACAGCAAGTACTGCATAGCCATGATTAACAAGATATTGCGTTAAAGAACTGAAATTTTGCCTGCTTTGCCCTCCAGGGCCACCGTGTACTAAAACAAGTGCAGGAACTTTAGTTTCAGCCGATGCTTGATGTGGTAAATAGTAAATCGCAGGAATTTCTACACCATCAAAAGACTTATATCTAATCACTTTAGCGGTTACCAAATGATTGGCATCAATGTCTTTATTGAGTACATCTGTAAGCTGATGTAGTTTTTTAGAGGCAAGGTTATATGTAAATAAATTCGATGGACTATTGGAACCACCAACATACATACGCATCATGGTTTCGTCTCTAGAAATTCCAACACTGGTTATACTGCCATTTTGAAAATCGGGAAGCTTTAAGTTTTCACCAGAAGCCATATCTAGTATTTCTATAACGTTTTTTGCATCTTCGTTTATAAAGCTTACCATATATTTCTCATTATGAGTAAAATAAATACCACTTACATCCCAGGATCTTTCTAAAACTTTTTCCCTTTCACCAGTAGCAATATTATATTTCATAACATACGAAAACTCAGCACCATCATCCGTAGTATAATAAAGTGTTTTGTTGTCTAAAGAGAAATCTTCAGCAGAATTACTACTTTGATTTTCGTTTACTTTAGTGAGCGATTTATCAGTTCTGTTATAAATAAAAATATCACTGTCGTTTGTGTTTATTGTTTTACTTAAAGCTAACAAGTTCTTGTCACTCGAAATAACATTAAAACTATAACCTTCATCATTTTGATAAATGAGTTCAGAAGCCATGTTCTCAACGTTCATTTCATAAACATCCATATAACGTTTATCTCTTTTGTTAGAACCATAAGTAAAGCTTTTTCCGTCGTGAGACCAGCCGTAAAAAGAAGCTCTGGCTCCTTCATCTGGTGTTAGTTCTGTAATGGAACCATCAATGTCTCGTAAGTATAAATGATAAATTTCATCGCCGTTACCATCAGCTCTATACAACATACGTTCATCATTTGGAAAGTATGAAATGCCAAAAATGGATGAAGAATCTGAAGCCGTTATAGGTGTAAAATCACCACCATTTGTTGGAACCGTATACATGTTATAAATTCCAGATCGGTTACTAGATACTAATAATTTTGATTTGTCTGGAGAAAAACTTCCTCCACCTACAGCTTCATTATCCATGAACTGTTCAATTGTGTACTCTTTTAAATTAAGAGCGACTTCTTTTGTTTGTTTTTCTTTTTTACAAGAGATAAACAAAACCAAAAGGACTAAGGTTACCAGTTTATTCATATTTAATTGATTTTAAATGATTTCACATGTTTAAAAGGGGAGCGTTTTATATTTTCTATCGAATTTTGGTAGGTTTTCCAGTCTTCATTAAAAAATGTATTTGTTTTATCAAGTCCGCTTTTTAAAGCATCTTTTGCATATTTTATAAGTGTGGTTTCTGTTGTTGTTAATCCATTTTGTCTGGATCGGACATAGCCATTGGCTAAATTAATACGCTGATTAATGTTAACTTCAGGATTACGTTTTATACCTTGTCTTTTATCTTCTTTTCCTAAAAACAGATTAATAATTGTGTCGATCTTCTTGGCAATATCCTTTGAAGCCTTTATTTGATCTTTATATAATTCTTTATCCAGTTTTTTCAATTCAGATTGATATTTTTTTGCAATTTCTTTACTTTCAGCCAATTGTTTTACAGCATCAGCCATGATTTGTATCATGTTTTCAATGTTCTTTGATGCTTTGTATACCTCATTGATAGCGTTATCAGATTTATTTAAACGCGGATCATTCTTTATGGTAATCATTTCCTCTGAGGTTTGATCTCCAAAATTCAATACTATTTTATATGTCCCAGGTTTTACTTTGGTTCCTCTAGGTTCTTCTTTATTTTTAATAACTTTTCGCGAAGCTCTTTTAGGCCCTTTTTCATTCATCTGCCAAGCCCATTTATATATTCCGGTTTCTTTTGGTGCTTTTTGCTTCAATGTTCTTATTAATCGGTCACCATCATAAATTTTCATGGTTAAAGAATCCCACTTGACCTGAGCTTGATTCAGGTTCTCATCAATTGTCTCATTCTCTTTTTCGTTATCCTCTTCCTCTTTTTTCTCTTCATCAGACGATTCTTTTTTATCGATGGTTACATAATATGAAATTAATGCACCAGCCTTTCTGTTCTTTCCATGGTATATGGCGTCTCCTCCAAATCGAGTTCCTGTTGGTTGTTGATAAGCAGCTAAATATGACGTAGGAGGTTCAAATAATTCTAATTTTTGATTAAGAATTTGTTGGTTTTCAGTAATGGCTCGTAATGGACGAATATCATCTAAAACCCAAGCTGCACGACCAAAAGTTCCAATAATTAAGTCATGTTCGCGGGGGTGAATAATTAAATCTTTTACAGGAACAGTAGGAAAGCCTTCTGTCCATTTAATCCATGTATTCCCAGCATCAAGAGAGATATATAAACCATCATCCGTGCCTAAAAATAATAGGTTAGGGTTTTCAATATCTTCTACGATGGATAGCGTATAGCTTTTTACATCCTTGGCATCAACAATACGTTGCCAAGTTTTACCGTAGTTTTTAGTTCTGTAAGCATAAGGAGTATAGTTAAAACGTCTATAATCATTTGCTATTAAAAGTGCTTCGCCTTTATTTTTATTAGATGCTTTTATTTGAGCAATCCAACTTCCAGAAGGCAAATCTTTAACGTTTTTTGTAACATCAGTGTAAGTCTGTCCGCCATTTTGAGTGATGTGTACACGGCCATCATCTGTACCAATCCAAAGCATGTCTTTTTCTAATGGAGAAGGTTCAATAACTAAAATGGTGCAATGGTTTTCAGCGCCTGTGGCATCTAAAGTTAGTCCACCACTTTCACTTTGTTTTTGTTTCTCCGGGTCATTTGTTGTTAAATCTTCAGAAATAACGGTCCATGTTAAGCCTTTGTCGGTAGATTTATGAACAAATTGACTTCCAAAATACAATGTGCTGGAATCAAAAGGATCGATATTAATAGCCGAATTCCAATTAAATCGAAGTTTTACATCAGCATCAGGATGTGTTGGTTTTACAGTATAATTATTTCCAGTTTCAGAATCATATCTGATGACATAACCTTGTTGACTCATAGACCACCCAAAACGGGAATCTTCTTTATCAGGAACGACATCAAAACCATCACCAAAACTTATTTCCTGCCAATAGGAATTTCTAATACCTTGAGATCGCCATACATAAGCAGGACCCTTCCAGGAACCATTGTCTTGCATACCTCCATATACGTTATATGGAATATCATTATCGACATTAATATGGTAAAATTGCGCTACAGGCAGATTTCCTATAAACCGCCATGTTTTCCCGCCGTCTTTAGTGATGTTTAGTCCGCCGTCATTACCGTCTATCATAAAGTTGCCATTGGTAGGATGTATCCACCAGGCATGATGATCTGGGTGGATGCCATTATCGGCACCATAAGCAGGCATAAGCCGTGAAAAGTTTTTTCCACCGTCCTGACTAACGTTTACGTAAGTGTATATACTGAAAATACGATTTTCATTTTGTGGATCTACATAGATTTCAGAATAATAAAATGGGCGGTTGCCAATATCATTTTTATCATTTATTTTTTGCCATTTAAACCCGCCGTCTTCACTCTTATATAGTGCATTTTTTTTAGCTTCTATAAGTGCATAAATAATATTAGGTTTATTAGCAGCAATGGCAATACCTATACGTCCTAGGTTTCCTTTTGGTAAACCATCGTCATCAGTTAGCTTTTTCCAGGTTTCACCACCGTCATGTGTAATATGTAAACCAGAACCTTTGCCACCGGAATTAAAAAACCAAGGATCACGCTTATGCTCCCACATGGCTGCAATGAGTTTATTTGGATTTGTTGGATCCATAACTAAATCAGCAGCTCCTGTTTTATTATTAACGAATAATATGTTGTTCCAGGTTTTTCCACCATCTGTTGTTTTATAAACACCACGTTCTGGATGCACGCCCCACGGTGAACCTATAGCTGCAACATAAACGGTGTTTGGATGTGTTGGGTCTATAACAACACGATGTATATGCCGTGTTTGTTCTAAGCCCATTAGTTTCCAATTTTTGCCACCATCTAATGATTTGTAAATACCATAACCACCATTTAAACTATTTCTTGGATTACCTTCACCCGTTCCGGCCCAAATAACACTTGGGTTAGATTGTTGAATGGCAACAGCTCCAATAGAAGCCGTTACTTCTTTATCAAAAATAGGTTGCCATTTAATACCTCCTGAAGTGGATTTCCATAAACCTCCAGAGGCTGTACCTACATACATAACATCTGGGTTGGAGTGAACAACATCAATCGCAGTAACGCGACCAGACATACCACCAGGACCAATGTTGCGTGGTTGCATGTTTTTTAATAAGTCCATTGAAAATTCTTGAGATAGTACAGAAATTGATGCTAATAGCATCAAGAGACAAAGAGTGTGTTTCATTTACGAGGTTAATTAATTTTAATAAAGATAAGGAAAACTTGTTGCGAGATTCTTAACATGATGTTAATATAACATTTCAGAAAAAATATAGTATTTTTATAGTGCTATGAGGAATAATAAAACCATAAGAAAAGGTTTTGTATTTAAAAAATATGAAAAACCTTATCAATCTCCTTTTGATAGAATTTTCGAAGTCTTCAAAGAACTTATCACACATACATCGGGTGATTTTGACGAGGCTATTGACTGGTTACGGGAATTAGATAAAGAATATAAACTCACTACTGATGATTATTCTATTGATGATTTTATTGAAGACTTAAAGAAGAAAGGCTATATAAGAGAAGAGATAGACCCTAATGGTAATGGCGGTATGGCTATTACAGCAAAAACAGAACGTGCTATTCGTCAGCAAGCATTAGATCATATCTTTGGGAAGATTAAACGTAGTGGACAAGGAAACCATAAAAGCAAAGGTATAGGTGTAGGAGATGAGCATACAGGAGATTTTAGGAATTATCAATTTGGTGATGCTTTAGATAAAGTATCTATGACCGAAAGTTTAAAAAATGCTCAGATAAATCATGGTATCGGTGATTTTAACCTATCAGAGGAAGATTTAGTTGTTGAAGAGACACTTCATAAATCGCAGATGAGTACGGTTTTGATGATTGATATCAGCCATAGTATGATTCTTTATGGAGAAGATCGAATTACACCCGCTAAGCGAGTAGCTATGGCATTGGCCGAATTAATTACAACACGTTACCCTAAAGATACTTTAGATATTTTAGTGTTTGGAAATGATGCATGGCAGATTGAAATTAAAGATTTACCGTATTTAAAAGTAGGGCCATATCATACCAATACTGTTGCAGGTTTACAATTAGCAATGGACTTACTCCGAAGAAAAAGAAATACCAATAAACAAATATTTATGATTACCGATGGAAAACCAAGTTGTTTGCGTTTACCAGATGGTGAGTATTATAAGAATAGTAATGGTTTAGATAAACATATTGTGAATAAATGTTATGCTATGGCACAACAAGCAAGACGTTTACACATTCCCATTACAACATTTATGATTGCCCAAGACAGTTATTTAATGCAGTTTGTAAGAGAGTTTACTTATGCGAATCAAGGAAAAGCATTTTATACAGGATTAAAAGGATTGGGTGAAATGATTTTTGAAGATTACGAAACGAATAGAAAGAAACGTATTAGGGGTAGCTAGAAATATAAATTAAACTTGCTCCTCCCTTTTTGAAAGGGAGGTGGATTTTTCAAAGAAAAATTCGGAGGGTTAAAAAAAACATGATACTAAAAAAAGATATATAAATTTTAGTATCAAATAATAAGGATTATAATAGAAATTAGGCAAAAGAATATATAAAGGAAGATAGAATATAGAACATGAATATAGTAATTTAAGTCTATTTTCTATAATCTAAGATCTCTTTTTTAAAAAAAGAATATGAAAATAGAAAACATAAAAACACTAGGCGATTTAAAAAAAACAGGGTATCAATCTAAATCTATTAAAGATGAATTGAGAGAAAACCTGATTAAAAAAATAAAGAATAAAGAGACAACTTTTGAAGGGGTCCATGGTTATGAAAACACGGTAATTCCTGAGTTAGAACGTGCTATTTTATCACGTCATAATATCAACCTTTTAGGGTTAAGAGGACAAGCAAAAACACGTTTGGCTCGTTTAATGTTAAATTTATTAGACGAATACATACCGTATGTTGAAGGTTCCGAAATTAATGACGATCCGTTGCAACCAATTTCAAGATTTGCAGTGGAGTTGATAAAAGAAAAAGGAGACCATACACCAATTTCCTGGTTACCAAGGCATGAACGCTTTGCAGAAAAATTGGCAACGCCAGATGTTACTGTCGCTGATATTATTGGTGATGTTGATCCCATTAAAGCTGCTAATTTAAAATTAAGTTATGCAGATGATAGAGTGATTCATTATGGAATGATACCTAGAGCTAACCGTTGTATATTTGTGATTAACGAATTGCCAGATCTGCAAGCAAGAATTCAGGTTGCTTTGTTTAATATTTTACAAGAAGGTGATATTCAAATTAGAGGCTTCAAATTACGTTTACCTTTGGACATGCAATTTGTATTTACAGCTAACCCCGAAGATTATACGAACAGAGGAAGCATTGTAACGCCTTTAAAAGATAGAATAGGCTCTCAAATTTTAACGCATTATCCTGTAAATATTGAAACAGCCAGACTAATAACAGAACAGGAAGCTAAATTAGTAGAAAATCAAAAACATACGGTTTTAGTGCCGGATTTAGCTAGGGATTTATTAGAACAAATTGTTTTTGAAGCTCGCGAAAATGATTTTATTGATGCTAAAAGTGGTGTTAGTGCACGATTGAGTATTACTGCTTTAGAGAACTTGTTGAGTACTGCCGAACGTCGGGCGTTGATATCAGGAGATAAAATTACTATGCTACGGTTGAGTGATTTTGTTGGTATTATTCCATCTATTACAGGAAAAGTAGAGTTGGTTTATGAAGGTGAGCAGGAGGGAGCAGCCGTTGTTGCTTATAACTTAATAGGAGATGCCGTAAAAACTTTATTCAATGAATTTTTCCCTAAGATTGAAAAACTAAAAAGACAGGAAGATGTGGGGCCTTATGATGATATTGTATCCTGGTTTTTTAATCAGAAAGACGGTTTTGAGTTATTAGATGATTTACGTGATAAAGAATATAGAAATTTATTAGATTCTATCGCGCCTTTAGATAATTTGTTAGGAAAATATCAACCTAATGTATCTAAGCCGGATAGTTATTTTGTAAAAGAGTTTGTGCTTTGGGCATTGGTAGAATATAAACAGTTAAGCAAACAGAGGTTTACTGAAGGTATTCAATTTAAGGACCCTTATGGTAGTTTTATAAGCGGGATATAAAAACTGGATTTTTGGCTAAATAAAAATCTGGCTTGTGGTTAGTAACGTATATAAGTAAAAAACCTACTTATGAATAAACGTTATCTTACATTCGTTTACCTGTTATTTTCATTGATTAGTCTTTCTAATGCTCAAATTTCGGAAGTAAATTTTCTGAATAGAGATTATGATTATGGTATTCAGCCAACTAACATTCAAGCTAATGATGTATATGATGTCTATGTTGCATGGCGAAATGCTTTTGCTACACCTTGCACAAATGGAAGATATAGAATAAAATTTGATACACCTACGGAAACAGTTTCAGAAGGAATTGCTTATGGGATGTTATTAGCAGCCTATGCAAATGACAAAGAGCTTCTAGATGGTTTGTGGCTTTATTATCAGGATTTTTCTAATGCTAATGGTGTTATGAACTGGAAAATAGATGGCTGTTCTAGCGTTATTGGTCAAAATGGTGCGACTGATGCCGAATTGGATGCTGCCATAGCTTTGATTGTAGCAGATAAACGTTGGGGGAATTCCGGTACTATAAATTATAAAAGTGATGCTCAGACTTTAATAAGTGCTATAAAAAACTATGAAGTAGAAGCTAATACGAATGTGTTAAAACCAGGGGATGCATGGGGAGGAAGTGCAAATACAAATCCATCATACTTTGCGACAGGTTATTTTAGAGTGTTTGGTGAGTATACCAACGATACGACTTTTTGGAATGACGTTGCTGATACTTGTTATGATATTATCAATGCGAATTTGTCTAAAAATAATGCCGCTTATAATTTAGTATCGGATTGGTGCGAGGCAGATGGCGACTATTCTGCTATTGTACCTTGGGCTCACGATCAAGGGAAATCCTATTTTTACGATGCGGCCAGAACTCCATGGCGAATAGCCATAGATTATGTGTGGTACGGTAATTCAAAAGCATTAGATTACTCTGTTTTATGTAACAATTTTGTTACTGTTAAAGGTGGTTTTGATAAAATATATCCAGGGTACAGTCAAGCTGGCGTTGCAATTAATACAGCTTATAAAGACCCAACGTTCACAGGAGCTTACGCTACAGCAAGCATGTCCTCAAGTACTCAAAGCTTTGTAAATAACGGTTATACTGAATTAAAAAATCAATCAACAAGTGCCTACTTTGGAGCTACATTAAGAGCTATTTATATGTTTGCACTTTCAGGTAATGCATATAATCCATTAAAAGAACCTTCTTTAAGTGTTACTGAAATAGATGATATATCTTTCGAAATATATCCTAACCCTACTTCGGATTATTTATTTGTGAATTTTAGGTCTACAAGACCAAAGACACTTAGTCTGTATTCAATTAACGGAGCTAAGTTGTTAAGTAAACCAATTGATAATTCTGAAATAAAGCTAGATATTAGGCATTTAAAAACGGGAATCTATCTTCTAAATATTGATAAGGAAAACCATAAGATTGTTAAATTATAATTAAGTTACCAATTCCCCCGGTCCTTTATATTAGCTTTACAAAGTTTGATGATTTCAACAATGCGTTTTTGTTTGGTTTCTTCTCTTTTTGCTTGATTTAACCAATACAAATAGTGTTTCCTGTATGAAGGTGCAAAGTTGTTATAATTATTAAAGGCTGTTGGGTGTTTGTTAAATGCTATTTGTAGAGCTTCTGGAATAATACCTTTTTCAACATCATCTAAAGCCGTCCAACTACCATTTTTCTTTCCGATTTCAATAATTTTAAAACCACTTTCGTGCATTAAATTATTGGCAGTAAGCTCTTTTATATATCTTTTGTTTAGAGCACTCCACACACTTTTTGAATTTCTTGGAGTAAAGCGTTGTTTCCTTTTTCCGTTACCCAAGCTTTTTACTGTGGAATCGATCCAACCGTAGCAAAGCGCAACTTTTACAGCTTCTTCCCATCGCATGGAAGGCTCTTTGTTTTCTACTTTATAAAAAATAAGATAAATACCTTTAGAAGTACCATGATTTTTGTGTAACCAGTCTCGCCATTCTGTATCTGTCTTAAAATATAGTTCAGTAGTTTCCACTTTTATAGTTTTTTTACTTCAATATAAAAATCTTTATCCACTTCAAAAGACATGATTCTTAATTCCGATGTCATGGTTTTCCATTCAGTTTTCGGAAATAACCATTGGTCATTTCCATTAATGTTTATTTGGATAGGCATATCAAATTTATCAACAACATTTGTCCACCGGTATTTTAATCCATTTTTATCGATTGTATATTCAAGTGTTGGGATTTTTGTGGTTCTTAGATATTGATTAAAAAATTCTGTGAGATCAATCTCAGTTTTTTCACTTAAATAGTTTTCGATTTGTTCGGTTGTAACTGTTTGATGAAAAAAATCTCTATTTAATCCACGTAAAATTTGCCGCCATTTTTCATCATCTTCAATAAGTTGTCTAAGCGTATGTAGCATGTTGGCACCTTTAAAATACATATCACTAGAACCTTCTTTATTAACATTGTAATGACCAATTAGAGGTTTGTCATTTATAATATTTTTACGCGTACCGATCACATATTCAGCGGATGCTTCTTTGCCATAATAGTAATCTAAAAATAGGTTTTCGGAATAGGTTGTAAAGCTTTCATGTATCCACAAGTCTGCAACATCTTTACAGGTAATGTTATTAGCAAACCACTCATGGCCAGATTCATGGACAATAATAAAATCAAACTTCAATCCCCACCCAGTACCAGATAAGTCGCTACCTAAATACCCTTTTTTATAGTCATTTCCATAGGTGACAGAACTTTGGTGCTCCATACCTAAATAAGGTACTTCAACCAGCTTAAAACTGTCTACGTAAAACGGGTACTGACCAAACCAATGCTCGAAAGCTTTCATCATTTTAGGGACATCTTTAAAATGTTCTTTAGCTTTCTCTAAGTTATCTTTTAAGACATAATAGTTTAGGTCTAAATGGCCTCCTTGTCCATTATAAACCTCAGAAAAGTTAGTGTAATCACCAATATTTATATTGACGCCATAATTATTTATAGGACTTTTAACAAACCATCTAAATGTTTTTGAATCCGTATATTGCTCTACACGCCTTAACCTGCCATTAGATATATTCATTAGGTTCTTGGGAACATTTACACTAATAAGCATACTGTCTACTTCATCATACATATGATCTTTACAAGGCCACCATACACTAGCTCCCAAACCTTGACAAGATGATGCTATAAAATGGTTCCCGTTGGGATCTTTTTTCCAAGAAATACCACCATCCCAAGGGGCTTTAATTGCTTCTCTTGGTTTACCCTCATAATAAACTTCAATAGAATTTACGTCTCCTATTTTTTGTTTTTCAATAAGGTTTATAAAATGCGCATTGCCATCATGTTTTATTTTTAATTCTGTACCATTCTGAATGGCTCTAGTAAGGTTTAAAGGTGTTTGCAAATCAATTTGCATAACAGAAAAATCCTCTAAAACCGTATATTGAATAGTATTCTTCCCCGAAATGAATTTTTCATCAGGATTTACTTTAATATCTAAATGATAATAATTTAGGTCCCACCAAGCACGTTCTGGAGTTATAGAACCTCTTAAAGTATCTTGTCTAGTGAAAATACTGTTCTCTGAAAATAGTCCTTGAGCATTTAAGGAAATACATGAAATTATTGAGAAAAGGCATAAGACATATAAGCGGTGAGTCATTGTTTTTATATTTCTTCAAAATTAAATAAAAAGGTTCTTAATGATTTGTTAATATTTACAGGGTTTATTGAACTCATCTTGACTTTTTCTATTTCCTAAAAAATGGCTAAAATTCGCCCATATTTTGTTACTTTTTTTATGCTTAGCACTGCTATGCCTTGCAAAAAAAGCCTCATCGGAACAAATTTCATCTCATTTTCGGTTAAAAACAAAAAGTCAAGATGAGTTCAATCTCTAAATACTTTACTTGGAAATGCAACAACACTTTCGAAACCGTTTTTGCCTACAGAGGCTATTCCGAAAAAATGATTATCAATAACAATACCATCTAATGTGAATTCTGAAGTATCACCAACATACCTACTATGATCCCAAGTAGGAGAGGTGGTGTTTCTCCAGTAAATTTTGTAGCCTATAGCTCCATCAACTTTATCCCATTTAAATTTTGCAGCAGGTTCTACAATACCCCCAATAGCAACATTTTTTGGTGCTGGGGGAGCGGTTGCTAAACTTGCCATATTTATAGCATTCACTGCGGTGAGTTTTTTTGCATAACCAAAATTTACATGCTCAATAACATCTCCGTATTTTATACCATTTTCTTCTCGAATATCTTGATGTTGTTGCGTATAGTTTTCATGGGCTTCCATAATACGAATACCTACATACCCTAAATCATTAAAAGGGCGATGATGGCCACCACGTCCAAACCTATCTAATCTGTAAACCATCATAGGATTCATTTCGGGCATATACGTTTTTGTAGTTTTATAAACGTAACGTGCTAATTGGCGTGATATACCATCTACTTCACCACCATAAAACCGACGTAGTGTCCTTTGGCGTTCTGTTTCATTTGGAGGAACAGGTTCGGAGAAAATTCTAAATGTTCTATTATCAATAACACCATCCACCCCTTTAATATTTCCAATCATATCATTATTGAAAACACCGATAATATCCCATTCCTTTTCTTGAGCATATTTCGCTAATCCTGCACCGCCAAAGAGTCCTTGTTCTTCACCAGACAAACCTACATAAATAATGCTGCTCTCAAATTGATATTTAGATAAAACCCTAGCTGCTTCAATAGCTCCTGCCATACCAGAGGCATTATCATTAGCTCCTGGAGCATCGGTGGTGAAATCCATAGTGTTGCTGGCACGAGAATCAATATCACCGCTCATAATGATATATCGATTGGGGTATTTAGTCCCTTTTTGAATAGCAACAACATTAACTACCCATGCATCATGAGGTACACGATTATTGCCTTTTTTAGTGACAAAATCTTTTTGATAAAAGACTTTCAGACAATTATTACAATCTTTTGAAATGGCTTCAAATTCTGATTTTATCCATCGTCTGGCGGCACCTATGCCTCTAGTATTTGAAATAGTATCACTAAAGGTATTTCTTGTTCCGAAATTGACTAGTGTTTGGATATCATTTTCAATGCGTTTTTCAGATATGTCATCAATGATATCATACAATTGTTGATGATTTTGAGTAATACTGACGGATGAAATTAATAGTGAAAGTAATATTAGTATTTGTCTCATTTTTATTGAATGAATGTAACTTTTGAGATTTTTCCATTTTGAACTTCATAAATTGCTACGGCATAAAACGTATTGCCGTTAAAGGTAACTTTTTCGTTATCAACTATTTTGTTGCCCAATACCATTCTGTTTACAATTTGTGCATTCAAATTTGGCGCTTTTTCAAAAAACGAAGCATAATTTTTACGCATAGCTTCCTGACCTTCGGAGATTAAACTATTGGGATATTTATATAGTTTAATAGTATTGGAATAGGTTGCCATAAAAACATCAATATCTCCTTTGTTATAAGCTTCTAGCTGCTTATTTACTATGCTCTCAGGATTTGAAGTCGTTTTAGAGTTATGTATAAAAGTCATGGAGTTGATGTCTTCATGATCTGTTTCATAAATAGTAATATGCCGATTGGTTTTATTATTTACAGTACCTAATTCTTCATCAATCACAACATTTTTGAGTACGATCCTATTTAATACTTTGACATGAGATTTTTTATTTTCTTTAAAAAAACGGGTATAATCTTCCTTTAGCTTGTCACGACCAGAGTACATGGCATCATTAGGAAACCTGTTTACTGAAACGTTAACATCAAAAGCGTTAGCAAATTGTTCTAAATCTCTATTGTTAAAGGGAGCTATATGCTGTTGTACAATTGAAGCAGCTCTTTCTGGATTTGTTTTATCGTTAGAATTTGATTGAGAAAAGAAGGACAAAGGAAAACAAATAACTAAAACAAAAAAAGTAGATCTCATGACAAAAAAATTAATGTTTTAAAGATAACGAAAATAAATCCAGAGTTATGTTAAACTATTAGTTGTATTCAAGCATTACTGTTTGTTTCGAAAATGAAGTTATTAGGTAATATTATTTAACGTCAGTTTAATATATTATGAATTGATAATCAGGTGCTTAAAAAGTTTTAAAGAAGAAATCATGTCATTCCGGACGAGGAACGAGGAAGAATCTCATCATGATGAGGTGTCTCGTCACTCATGCTTCGCTCCGTCGACATGACAAACAGCTGTATTTCATTGGATTATATAAGATGTTTTTAATAAAGTTTACGTCGAACTCAGGTTATTTAGTGTAATTAAACTTAACAGTTTCTATAGAACCATTTTTTTGTTTTATATCAACATATACATTCATTTCATTATCACCTACTTTTTCAAAGGACATACCTTCAAAAATTACTTTATTTTTAGTGATTTCTTTAAGAGGAAAATCGACTGTTTCATCTTTAGTTTCCCATCCTTTTAAGTCGTTGTTAAAGTGCTTTAATTGAAGAATGAGTGTGTTTTCTACTTCACGGATTATTTCTGTTTCGTAAAAAGAAACTTTTCCATCATTTATAAGTTTGAAAGTTGCCATCATGGAACCGCCAGAAGGTTCACTCCAATTTTCTTCTGTTTGACCTCCAAAGGCTTCTCCTTTCCAATTACCAGCAATCCACGAAATATTTTTCAATTTTGGTTCTAATGTTTTCTCAACTTGAGCATTACAAGGCAAACTAAAAAGTGAGGTCATCATTATTAAGGTAATCACAATATATACTTTCATCATTTTATGTTTTAAACGAGTTTATAATATTAAGACGTCTGCGATGGTTAAAAAGGGACATTTTTTACAACTTTAACAAATACTATGTAATCCAAAAAAAGGAAAAACGCCTCGAAAATAAATTTCCGGAGCGTTTTAGAATTGAGTTAGTCACAAATTATATTGTTTATACTAAAAGCAGTATTTATTTTCTTGAATCACTTTTTTAGCAATAATATCTCTTAATTCAATAATGTTAGGCATATTAACATATTTAATATAGCGTTTTAAGCCCATAAGCATCATACGTTGTTCATCACCTGTAGAGAATGAAATAATAGAATGTTTACCAGCAGTTTCAATAACATCAATAGCATGGAATAGGTTTAATTTAGCCATTGCTATCTGTTCTTTCGCTTGATCTTCGCCTTCTTTTTTAGCCATTTTTTCTGCGCGAAGAATAGCCGTTTCGGCTAAATAAATCTGGATTAATATATCTGATGCAGCCAACATTAATTGCTGTTGCTCTTCAATTTTCTCACCGTATTTCTGTAAAGCAGCTCCGGCTACCATTAAGAATAGTTTTTTAAGGTTCTTTACAATATTCTTTTCTTCAGAGAATAATTCAGAATAATCAGGTACATCAAAAGATGGAATACCTACCAACTCATCTTTAACAGCCATAGCTGGTGTTAAAACATCAACATGACCTTTCATGGCTTTTTTGATAAGCATACCTATTGAAAGCATTCTGTTTATTTCATTAGTACCTTCATAAATTCTTGCTATACGCGCATCTCGCCATGCAGATTCAATGGGGGTTTCTTCAGAAAATCCCATACCTCCAAATATTTGAATACCTTCATCAGTACATCTTTGAGTATATTCAGAAACAGCTACTTTTAAGATAGAGCATTCTATAGCATATTCTTCAACACCTTTTAATTCGGCTTCCTGATGCGTATCTTTTCCATTATTTTTTCTTAGCTCAATACGATCCTCAATATTTTTTGCTGCTCGATAACTGGCAGCTTCTCCTACCCAGCAATTCGTGGCCATTTCTGCTATTTTTTGACGAATAGCACCAAAACTAGAGATTGGTGTTTTAAATTGAATACGCTCGTTAGCATATTTTACAGACTCTGTTATCACTCGACGTTGTGCATCTAAACATGCTGCAGCGAGTTTTATTCTCCCTACATTAAGAGCATTCATAGCTATTTTAAACCCGTTGCCTCTTGTTGATAGCATATTTTCAACTGGAACTACGGTTTCATTAAAGAAAACCTGACGTGTGGAAGAGGCACGAATCCCTAATTTATGCTCTTCTTCACCCATGGTGATACCATTAGGATTTTCCGGATCGTATTCTATGATGAATCCGGTAATATTTTTATCGTCTTCAATACGCGCAAAAACAATCATTAAACTACAGAATCCCGCGTTTGAAATCCACATTTTTTGCCCAGTAATACTATAACTTTTACCATCAGCAGAGAGTACAGCTTTTGTTTTTCCTGAGTTGGCATCACTTCCAGCACTTGGTTCGGTTAAGCAATACGAACCAAACCATTCACCAGAAGCCAATTTTGGTACATATTTTTTCTTTTGCTCTTCGGTTCCGTATAAAGTAATTGGCATAGTTCCAATGCCTGTATGCGCTCCAAATGCTGTACTAAAAGAACCGGTAGCTCCAGAAATATAATCGCAAACAAGCATAGTGTCTACAAAGCCCATACCCATACCGCCATATTCTTCAGGAACTGAAACACTTAAAAAACCAAGTTCTCCAGCTTTTTGCATACATGATTCTGTTAAGGCATAATCCTTTTTTTCAAATTGTGCTTTATTTGCCCAAATTTCTCTATCAACAAATTCAGTCACGGCTTCTTTCATCATTAACTGATCTTCATTGAAATCTTCTGGAGTGAATATATCTTCACAATTGGTGTCTTTTACTAGGAATTGTCCGCCACGTAAAATATTTTTTTCTTCCATGCTTGTAGTAGATTTAAGAAGAAAGAAAATAGAGAATAGACCTTAATTGAGGCTGTTTTGAAAGCCCATTGTCATTCTTTGGAATTCTTCTATTTTTCCTTCTAGTGTATTTAATATTATTTTGTTTATATATTTTCTATGATGTGCTACTAATAATTGTGTTCCTAATTCAAAAGATGAGCCTAAAGAGATATCTAAAAAATGACTAAAAGATTTATCTGTTCTGGCTGAACCTTCAGCAATGTTGCTAGGTATTGAAACAGAGCATCTGCTTATTTGAGAACTTAAATTGAATCTTTCATGTTTTGGAAAATCTAACAAGATATCAGATACACTATTTGTAATCTCTAAACCGAGTTTCCAAATTTTTAAATTTTTATAATTATGTCTTTGTTTAGCACACATTTTAAAATCTATTTTCTTTTATCTCTATTCTCTTCTCTCTATGGTTTTATTATTAATTAAGAAACTCGAATATGCCACAAGCTCCTTGACCAGTTCCGACACACATTGTAACGGCTCCATATTTTCCTTTCATGTTACGTTTACGCATTTCATCAAATAGCTGAACT
Organism: Flavivirga abyssicola; assembly: GCF_030540775.2. Classification (GTDB taxonomy): domain Bacteria; phylum Bacteroidota; class Bacteroidia; order Flavobacteriales; family Flavobacteriaceae; genus Flavivirga; species Flavivirga abyssicola. Next base: position 3,106,675 of record NZ_CP141266.1, read on the forward strand.
GAAAGTTTTGCTCCGGTACAACCTAAAGGATGTCCTAATGCTATGGCACCTCCATTTACGTTTATAATATCTGGGTTGAGGTCTAATTCTCTAATCACAGCTAAAGATTGAGATGCAAATGCTTCATTTAATTCGATGAGCTCTAAATCGGATTGTTGTAGACCAGCTTGTTTTAATGCTTTTGGAATAGCCTTTACGGGGCCGATTCCCATAATTCGAGGTTCTACACCTGCTGCTGCATAGTTGACTAAGCGAGCAATAGGTTCTAGATTTAATTCTTTCACCATTTCTTCACTCATCACCATAACAAAGGCAGCCCCATCACTCATTTGAGATGAGTTACCTGCAGTAACACTGCCACCAGCTGCAAATACAGCCCGTAATTTTGCTAAAGCTTCTTTACTAGTTCCCGCACGCGGGCCTTCATCTTTTGTTACAGTATATGATTTGGTCGCTTTCTTTCCATTGGAATCAATATAAGTTTGTTCCACATCAATAGGCACAATCTGATCTTGAAAACGGTTTTCAGCTTGTGCTTTTAAAGCTTTCATATGTGAATTGTATGCAAATTCATCTTGATCTTCACGAGATACTTTGAATTGGTTGGCAACGGCTTCAGCCGTATTTCCCATACCCCAGTAATAATCTTCATGACCAGCTTTTACGATGTCGTAATTTAACTCAGGTTTAAACCCTGTCATAGGTACAGCACTCATACTTTCGGCACCCCCAGCAATAATACAGTCAGCCATTCCAGATTGTATTTTAGCAGTAGCAATACCAATGGTTTCGATACCTGATGAACAAAAACGATTTACGGTTACTCCAGGAACATCTACACTATTTAACCCCATTAAAGAAATTAAACGTGCCATATTTAATCCTTGAGATCCTTCTGGCATGGCATTACCAACAATAACATCGTCTATGCGCGTTTTGTCTAATTGTGGTAATTCCTTCATCATGTATTGAATGGTTTCTGCAGCCAATTCATCGGTTCTTTTAAAACGAAAGACACCCTTTGGAGCCTTTCCAACTGCGGTTCTGTATGCTTTTACGATGTAAGCGGTCTTCATGTGTTGTATAGTTTATTCTTAGAAAAAGAGGTTAGAATCTAGATGCCTAGAAATTAGACTAGTCATCGAGGTTATCTATAAACTTTCCTAACATTTTTTGAATTTGTAATATTTTATTTTCTAATTCTTCAAATTTATTTTTATTGAGATACCCTTCATTATGAGAAACGATTAATTGCGTTTCCCATTCGAATGCTGATCCCAGACTATTCTCTAAATATTTTTTAAAATGTTTATCTGTACTTTTACTTGATCCTTCAGCAATATTTGAAGGGATTGAAACAGCACTTCTATTCATTTGACTTATCAGATTAAATTTTTCAATATCTGGAAATGTCCTTGTTAATTTATAATTATCGCTAACTAGGGTAATTCCATTTTCCCAAACTTTTAATTTTTTAAAATTATGTCGTGCCATAGTCTATTATCTAACGTCTAACCGTCTAGCTTCTTAGTTTCTCAACGGTTTCCCAGTCGTTAACATATGTTGTATCCGTTCTAGAGTTTTGCGCTCTGTACATAGGCTTAAAAATGCTTCACGTTCTAAATCCAATAAATATTGTTCAGTAACTAAAGTTGGCTCGGATAAATCACCTCCTGCCATGACATAAGCTAATTTGTTTGCTATTTTATGATCGTGCTCACTTATATAATTTGCAGCTTCCATAGAATCTGTTCCTACTAAAAACATACCTAAGGCTTGTTTTCCAAGTACTTTGACATCTTTGCGTTTTACCGGTTGTGTGTAGCCAGCTTCTGCCATTAATTTTGCGTGAGCCTTAGCTGTTGCTATTTGTCGGTCTTTATTAGTAACTACAATATCTTTTCCTTTTTGTAGTACACCCATATCAAACGCCTCATAAGCAGACGTCGCAACTTTTGCCATACCGATAGTTAAAAAGTATTCTTGTAATATATTTAATTCCACATCACCTTTTCTAAACGTATCAGAAGCTCTTAAAGCCATTTCTTTAGAACCAGCACCTCCAGGAATAACCCCAACACCAAACTCTACTAATCCAATGTAAGTTTCTGCTGCAGCGACTACTTTATCGGCATGCATGGATAATTCACAAGCACCTCCTAAAGACATGCCGTGTGGTGCTGAAATGGTTGGAATAGATGAGTAGCGCATGCGCATCATTGTATCCTGAAAATATTTGATTGCTGCATTAAGTTCATCATATTCCTGCTCAACGGCCATCATAAATATCATACCAATATTGGCGCCAACTGAGAAGTTGGCACCTTGGTTGCCAATAATTAACCCTTGATATTCTTTTTCAGCTAAATCAATCGCTTTATTAAGTCCTGCTAAAACATCACCGCCAATGGTATTCATTTTAGATTGGAATTCGCAGTTTAATATACCGTCTCCCAAATCTTCAATAACAACACCTGAGTTTTTAAAGACTTCATTAGATTTTCTAATATTGTCTAAGATGATGAATGCATCCTGACCTGGTATTTTCTCTTGTGTTTTCTTTGGAATGTCGTAAGCATAAGTAGCTCCCTCTTTAACAGAATAAAATGATTTGCTGCCAGAGGCTAACATATCGTTTACCCAAGCGGCAGGCGCTAAGCCTTCAGCTTCCATGATTTCTATACCTTTTTCTACACCAATAGCATCCCATATTTGAAAGGGACCGTGTTCCCAACCAAAACCGGCTTTCATTGCGTCATCAATCTTATATAATTCGTCTGTTATTTCGGGAATGCGGTTTGAAACGTAAGCAAATAAAGCGGCGAAACTTTTTCTATAAAACGCTCCTGCTTTATCCTTTCCAGATACGAGTACTTTGAAACGATCTACAACGTTATCAATAGTTTTAGTAAGCTCCAAAGTAGCGAATTTCGCTTTCTTGGCAGCACGGTATTCTAAGGTATTTAAATCTAGTGATAGGATTTCTTTTTTGCCTTCGGCGGACACTGTTTTTTTATAAAACCCTTGTTTTGTTTTACTTCCTAACCATTTGTTTTTCATCATCGTATCGATGAAATCTGGTAATTTAAAAAGTTCTAAGCGTTCATCTTCTTTGCAGTTTTCTGCAATACCATTTGCCACATGAACTAATGTGTCTAAACCAACAACATCAACGGTTCTGAATGTCGCAGATTTTGGTCTGCCAATAACTGGACCTGATAATTTATCAACTTCTTCAATGGTTAATCCCATGTCTTTAACAGCATGAAATAAACTCATAATACTAAAGATCCCGATGCGGTTTCCTATAAAAGCAGGCGTGTCTTTGGCAACTACTGATGTTTTTCCCAGAAATTGTTCACCATAACTATTAAGGAATTCTAAAACTAAAGTATCTGTTTTAGGACCTGGAATGATTTCGAATAATTTTAAGTAACGGGCAGGGTTAAAAAAGTGAGTTCCGCAGAAGTGTTTCTGAAAGTCTTCACTACGTCCTTCACTCATAAACTTGATAGGAATACCAGATGTATTGCTAGTAATTAGAGTGCCTGGTGTTCTATGTTTTTCTAGTGATTCAAAAACCTGTTGCTTAATATCTAGTCGTTCAACGACCACCTCCATAATCCAATCAACGTGTGCCACTTTTGCAATATCATCTTCAAGATTACCTGTTGTAATGCGATTTGCGAACTTAGAATGATAAATTGGTGAAGGCTTCGATTTTAATGAGGCAGCAAGGGCATCATTAACCAATCTATTTCGTACGACCTTGTCTTCAAGAGTTAAGCCTTTGGACTTCTCTTTATCATTCAGTTCTCTTGGAACGATGTCAAGTAATAAAACATCTACGCCAATATTAGCGAAATGACATGCAATACCACTTCCCATAATACCAGAACCTATAATGGCTACTTTTTTTATTCTACGTTTACTCATTTTATACTACTAATCGTTTTGATTATATATTTTTTTATTTAATACCATATCATTAATAACTTCAGCGACTTCATAAAAACTGTTTAATTTTTCTTCTGAAACCTTACTTTTTATAGCTTCATTAAATGTTAAAACCTTTTCTCTTGAATAGGCTCTTTTTTCGAGACCAAAATCAGTGAGAGATATGATAACACCTCGACCATCTTTAGGGTTGGGTTTACGTTCAATAAGCCCTTTAGCTTCCATGGTTTTCAATATTCTGGATAAACTAGTCGCTTCCATTCCCATTTTTGGTCCTAAAGCAGTTGAAGGCGTGCCTTCTTCTCGATCTATACTTAATAAAGTAAAGCCTGTTGCCATAGTACTTTCAAATTTTGCAGCCTCTTCATTATACATTTTTTGCACAGCGAGCCATGTTGTTCTTAATATATAGTCAATAGTTTTGTCTTTCATATTATTTAGGTTGGTGACCAAATATATGAAAAATTTATTATGCATGCATAATAAATTGTGTAAAAATTAACACAACCTTGTTGAGAGAGTATTGAAAATGTGTTTTGTGATTTATTTAAGTTATGGTCTGTAGATTTTTTCTATCAAATCGACATACTTAGCCTTAATCACTTTTCTTTTCATTTTCAATGTAGGTGTTAAATGGCCAGCATCAATTGACCAAATATCTGGGGTTATTTCGAATTTTTTTATTTGTTCCCACTTACCAAAATCTTTATTCGCCGCGTCAATTTCTTCTTGAATACGAGCTAATAGCTTTGGATTATTAATAAGATCATTTGATGACTTAAAAGGAATGTCATGTCGTCTTGCCCATTCCTCAACAAATTCAAAGTTAAGTTGAATTAAGGCAGCAGGCATTTTTTCACCATCACCAATAACCATGATTTGTTCTATGAAGCGTGATTGTTTGAATTGATTTTCAAGTAATGTAGGTGCTACATATTTTCCGCCCGAGGTTTTAAACATTTCTTTTTTGCGATCGGTAATTTTTAAAAACCCTTCAGCATCAAATTCTCCAATATCACCTGTATGGAAATAATCTCCAGTCATGACTTCAGCTGTTTTTGCTTCATCTTTATAATATCCCATCATAACGTTGGGACCTTTACATAAAATTTCACCATCTTCTGCTATTTTAACTTCAACACCGTCTATAACCTTACCAACGTAACCTATTTTCCATTGGTTATTACGTTTGTCACTTGCAGAAATACCAGGAGATGTTTCCGTTAAGCCATAACATTCCATAATAGGCATGTCAGCTGCTCCAAATATGCGTCCTAACTTGGCTTGTAATGCCGCACTTCCAGATGCCATGAATACAATATTACCTCCTAAAGCTTCTTGCCATTTTTTAAATATAAGTTTACGGGCTATAGCTAGTTTTAATTCATACCATAGGCCATTTTTTTTGTAGGGTTCAAATTTAGTTCCAACTTCCACTGCCCAAAAAAACAGCATCTTTTTTATACCAGTTAATGCTGTGCCTTTCGCAATAATCTTGTCATATACCTTTTCTATTAACCTAGGAACTACAGTCATAGTGGCTGGTTTAATCTCTTTAGCATTATCGCCTATTTTATCCATAGATTCTGCAAAGTAAGTTTCAATGCTTCCAAATTGATATAAGTAGAGAAAAACACGCTCAAAAATGTGACATATAGGAAGAAAACTTAGCGCTCTTTCACCTTGTTTTAATGGGAATTTAAGCTGAGCTGAAAGGACATTAGAAACAATGTTATTGTGAGATAACATAACACCTTTAGGTTTTCCAGTAGTACCAGATGTATAGATTATCGTAGCTAAGTCGATTGAACTAACAGCTTCTTTTCTTTTTTCAACATCTTCTTGTGTGGATTCGTCCTTTCCAAGTTTTAATAATTCTGAATAATGTTTACAACCTTTAATATGATTGAAACTATAAATTTCTTTTAATTTTGTCTTTGATTTTATTGCATTTACTTTTTCCAATACATCTTCGTCTGATACAAAGCAGTATATAGATTCACTATGGTTTAAGATATACTCATAATCATCTGCACCAATTGTTGGGTAAATAGGTATGTTTTGTGCGCCTATTTGAAGGATGCCAATATCTATAATATTCCACTCAGTTCTGTTTGTTGTAGAAATAACAGCAATTTTATCGTGTTTTTTTACATCAAGACTTAATAAAGCTCTACTAATGGCATTTGCCTTATCTATATATTCTTTAGTTGAGGTTTTTACCCATTTACCATCGTACTTAGTAACTAATGCAGCATCTAAAGGATGGTTTTTTAGTTGATAATAAGGAAAATCAAAAAGTCTTGTAATTTCTTTCATGTGTTTTTTGTAGAATCTAGATATGCAAAATATGAAATTAAAAATGATTATCAAATTGAGTTTGTAAAATAGAATTTAATACAACAGCTTCTGGAAATTTTGATGATTTTAAGACTTTTAATTTCAGGAGCTTATTCTTTATCGTTAAACAACTCAAATATTTTATTTTTTTTGAATTATTATGAAAATCATATCTAATTTAAGGTAAAAAATAGCAAAGTTTTATAAAAAAGATGTTTTTATTGAATATTTAACATGTGTAAAGGTTAAAAGCTTAAATATTTTTCTGTTAAGACCATGTAACTCAAACGTTTTCGTGAAAAATCTAATCAAAAATACTTGGGTTTACTGATAATTGTCAGTTTTATAATTAAGCCCAGTATTTACCTTTGATATAGTAAAACAAGCATGATTTTTTAAAATATTAATAAAGATAAAACAATGGAAGTAAAACAATTTAACTACGGAATTTGGACGGAAAAGGTCGATGTAAGAGATTTTGTTATTAATAACATTACTCCTTATCACGGAACGTCAGAGTTTTTGGTTGGACCAAGCGCAAAAACTCAAAAACTATGGGAGGTATGTAAAGAGGCTACTAAAGAAGAACGACAAAACAATGGTGTGCGTTCAGTGGATACTGAAACAGTTTCTACAGTTAGTGCCTTTGATGCAGGGTACATTGATAGAAATAATGAAGTCATTGTAGGTTTACAAACTGACGAATTATTAAAACGAACAATGAAACCTTTTGGAGGTTTTAAAGTGGTGCAAAAAGCATTACAAGAACAAGGTGTAAAACCTAATAGTAACTTAACAGAATTATTTTCTAAATACGTTAAAACACATAATGATGGTGTGTTTGATGCCTATAATGCTGAAATAAAGAAATACCGTTCATTAGGTTTCTTAACAGGATTACCAGATAACTATGCTCGTGGTAGAATAATTGGCGATTATCGTCGTGTGGCTTTATACGGAGTTGACTTCTTAATTAAATCTAAACAAGAAGATTTAGCCAATATAAAAGGCCCAATGAGTGATGCAGTTATTCGCTTGCGAGAAGAAGTTTCTGAGCAAATAAAAGCATTGAAAGAAATAATTGAATTAGGTGCTAAATATGATTTAGACTTAACGCGTCCTGCTGAAAATGCAAAAGAAGCGGTACAATGGACTTATATGGCTTACCTAGCTGCTGTAAAAGAGCAGGATGGAGCAGCAATGTCTTTAGGAAATGTATCTACATTTTTAGATATCTATATTGAGAATGATTTACAAGAAGGTCTTATTACTGAGGAAGAAGCTCAGGAATATATCGATCAGTTTGTTATGAAACTTCGTATGGTACGTCATTTAAGAATGAGTGCTTATGATGAAATTTTTGCAGGAGACCCAACTTGGGTAACTGAAGCTATAGGTGGTATGTTTGAAGATGGAAGAACTAAGGTTACTAAAACCTCTTTTCGTTTCTTAAATACCTTATACAATTTAGGCCCTTCACCAGAACCAAATATGACCATTCTCTGGTCTAAAAATTTACCACAGAACTTTAAAGATTTTTGTGCTAAAGTATCTATCGATACATCATCAATTCAATTTGAAAATGATGAATTAATGAGAGAAAGCAGAGGGTCTGATGATTACGGCATAGCATGTTGTGTGTCTCATCAGGCGTTAGGGAAATCCATCCAGTTCTTTGGAGCACGAACTAACTTAGCTAAAACATTGTTATTGGCTATTAATGGTGGGCGTTGTGAAATAACAGGAACTCAAATGGTAGATGGCATTGAACCTTGCGATTGTGAGTATTTAGATTTCGATAAAGTCATGGCTAATTTTAAAATAGCGATGAAAGAAGTAGCGCGTGTTTATAATGATTCCATGAACATTATTCACTATATGCATGATAAATATTATTATGAAAAAGCTCAAATGGCATTAATTGATACCAATCCAAGTATTAATATTGCTTATGGTATAGCTGGTTTATCAATTGTGGCAGATTCACTGTCAGCAATTAAATATGCAAAAGTTAAACCCATAAGAAATGAAGACGGATTAACTGTTGATTTCAAGATAGAAGGCGATTTCCCATGCTATGGTAATGATGACGATAGAGTAGATGAATTAGCGGCGAATGCCGTGGCAGATTTTAATGATGAATTAAAGCAATTAGCAGTTTATAAGGATGCAGAACCAACCATGTCTGTGTTAACTATTACATCTAATGTCGTTTATGGAAAGAAAACAGGAGCAACACCAGATGGTAGAGCAAAAGGAATTCCATTTGCACCAGGTGCTAATCCAATGCATGGTCGCGATTCTCAGGGAGCAATTGCATCATTAAACTCGGTAGCAAAAATTAATTATAAAGATTCTCAGGATGGTATTTCAAATACATTCTCAATAGTACCAAAATCTTTGGGCGCTAATGAAGAAGATAGAATTGAAAATTTAGCAACTATTTTAGATGGCTATTTCTCTAAAAATGCACAACATGTTAATATTAATGTATTAGATAAGGAAACATTGATTGATGCTATGGATCATCCAGAGGAATACCCACAATTAACAATACGTGTTTCTGGTTATGCTGTTAATTTTGTAAGATTAACAAAAGAACAGCAATTAGAAGTTATCACACGATCTTTCCACGAGTCCATGTAGTAGTTTTATTAATATTTTTTAAGTATCTGCAAAAGGAGAGTCATGCTCCTTTTGTGGATACTAAATTTAAAAAGTTGTCTTATCAAAACAGAAGAAAACATATTAAGAGTACACTCCATTGAATCCTTTGGAACACATGATGGTCCTGGAATTCGCATGGTTATTTTTTTACAGGGGTGTAAATTAAAATGTCTGTACTGTCATAATCCGGATACTATTGAAACGTCTGGAGGTACCTTATACCATATTGAAGAATTGGTGAAGATGGCAGTAAAAGAGAAACCCTATTTTGGAAAAAAAGGAGGGGTTACGGTATCTGGAGGAGAGCCTTTATTACAATCTAAAGAATTAGTGCCTTTTTTTAAAAGATTAAAAGAAGAAGGTATTCATACCAATATCGATACTAATGGTAGAATACTGAATCATTTCACAGAAGATTTATTAGATAACTACGCAGATTTAGTTATGTTGGACATTAAACATATGACAGAGGAAGGTTATGAAGCCATAACTGGGATGCGTAATAAAGAAACTGCTTTTAATTTTGCCAAGCATAGAGAAGCGTCAGGGAAAAAAATGTGGTTGCGGTATGTGTTGATACCCGAAATTACTAATAAACCTGAGCTTTTACACCAAATGGGGGCATATTTTAAAGAGTATAAAACTATTGAAAAGATTGAGCTGCAACCTTATCATAAACTAGGTATTCATAAATGGGAAGCTTTAGGTTGGGATTATAAACTTAAGGATGCACGTGAAAATACAAAAGAAGAAATCGATGCTGCAGTTGAGGTTTTAAAAAATTATTTCAAAGAAGTTAAAGTAAATTAAAAAGTGTTGTTAGAGTCAACACTCAAATTATAAATATTATGCAAACACAAAAACTTAAAAACCGTTGGTTAATAGCAGCTTCAGCAGTTGGAATCCATATTTCGATTGGGTCTGTTTATGCGTATTCGGTTATGACCAATCCGGTTAAAGATATTTTTGATGTTGATGGAAGCGTTATTAAATGGGCATTTAAAATTGCTATTTTATTATTAGGATTATCAGCAGCATTTTTAGGAAGATGGGTAGAAAAAGTAGGACCTAAAGTAAGTGGTACAACAGCAGGATTGTTTTATGGAATTGGTATTTTAGGTTCCGGGCTTGCTGTACAATTAGAATCATTAACCTTATTTTATTTATGCTATGGCGTTATTGGGGGGATTGGTTTAGGCTTAGGATACATTACACCGGTAAGTACCTTGGTTAAATGGTTTCCAGACAGACGTGGTTTAGCAACAGGAATGGCTATTATGGGCTTTGGTTTTGCTGCTTTGGTTTTTGGACCTGTTATGCAATCACTCTTTGACACTGTTGGCGTATCCAATGCCTTTTACATTTTAGGAATTATATATATGGTATTAATATTGTCTTCTGCAAGATATATTGAAAGACCACCAGAAGGGTATATGCCAGATGGATTTAAGCCAGGAGAAGGAAAAACTATAAAGGCAGATATGGCAAATATTGATGCTAATGCCTCTCTGAAAACGCCACGTTTTTATTACATCTGGATTATGATGTTCATTAATATTGCTTGTGGTATTGCCATTATATCGGCAGCAAGTCCGATGATGCAGGAAAAATTAAATTACACACCTATGGAAGCAGCTGGAATAGTAGGTTTAATAGGCGTATTTAATGGTTTAGGTAGAATTATGTGGTCCAGTCTTTCAGATTATTTAGGGCGTGCAAATACATACATTATATTCTTTGCTTTTCAAATTCTGGCATTCTTTTTCTTACCAAAAATTTCCATGGAAATAGCTTTCTTGGTAGTTCTGTTTACGGTTATTACTATGTATGGTGGCGGATTTGCAACCTTGCCAGCGTTTTTAGGTGATTTATTTGGAACTAAACAATTGGGGGCGATTCACGGTATGGTATTAGCTGCCTGGGGATTAGCAGGTGTTGTAGGGCCTACAATTTACGATGTTGTTAAAAATGCCACAGGATCATTGGATGCCACTCTAGAAGTCTTTGCAGGCTTATTTGTTATCGCGTTGATTGTGTCATTATTAATGAAACGTACAGTAAATAAAGCGTATAAAAAAATAGATGAAAAATTGAATTTTGCTTAAACAGCATCATTTTATTATGTCTTAGTCGAGAGAAGCACTTTCATTTAGTTGAAAGTGCTTTTTTCATTTATTTGAGTTGTGTCTTTAAAGCGTATTATTTTATTCGCGATCTTATAAATTTGAATTGTCCATTATGGTTAGATTCATGCTCGCATACATGAAACCATTTACAGTAGTTGTTTGTGGGGCCCCATGGAAAATCATTATCGACAGACATTAACCATTCATCATCTCGATTTGCAAACTCTTTCAGTGTGTTTTCTCTTATTTCAGAAAGATGATTTAAATAATAATCGAAGTTATTTCCTTTAATTTCTTTTCTTGCTTTTTCTCCTAAGCCAGAAGCTACATTCCATTTATCTTTATCTTCTTTAGACCAATCTCCCCATTTTTTATTTTCAAATGTATGAATTTGATAAAAGCGTTCAGTAGCAGCTAAGTGCATAAGCATGGCTCCAATAGTATTCGCATTTTCGTCAATCAAAAAATCCAGATCTGATATACTCATATCTTTTACAGGAGCAAGAATGACCATTCGCATCCAGTTCATCATAGAAACTAGTGTTCCTATCTGGGGTGTATAGCCTTCTTTAGGCCCTACAATGTTAATATCATCTTCCTGTGAGACATTACCAAGGGGCTTTAGGTGCGGTGCCGCAAATAGGCTAGTGCTTCCAAGAGTTCCGATAGTTAATAAAGAAGATGTTTTAATGAAATTTCTTCTGTTTACTGATTTTAGTTCGTTTTCCATGATGACGATATTTAGATATCTCATAAATTTACTTATTTATTTCCAGAATCCATTTTTTGCATTTTTAAAAACTCTTAATCAAAGAGAAACTTCACCTTGTCTTCCGCAAGGGAAACAAGTACCAATTAAACTAAGTTGTGCTGAGTTTAGGTTTTTAACGAAATAAATTTCAATATTGAAAACATGTGATTTTTTAAGTGTAAAAGGCTTATAACATGACTTTTATCATGGTGATTTTTCCTTTAAAAATGTACTTTTAAAAGACTTTTTAAAACGAGAAATTTAAAATAATAATTATGGAAATACTTGAAAATGTAAAGCATCGAGTTTTCAAATTTGGAAACAAAACAGCTGATGGAAACAGCAAAATGAGAAACCTCTTAGGTGGGAAAGGAGCAAATTTAGCAGAAATGAGTTCATTAGGAATACCGGTTCCACCAGGGTTTACTATTACAACTGAAGTTTGTACAGAATATAATTTATTAGGAGAAGAAGCTTTGGTAGAAATGATTAAAGAAGAGGTCGAAGCTTCTATAACCAGTATCGAAACTCAAATGGGAACTTCTTTCGGGGATAAAAAAAATCCGTTACTAGTATCCGTACGTTCTGGCGCCAGAGTATCTATGCCTGGTATGATGGACACCGTTCTTAATTTGGGTATGAATGATGATGTGGTACTTGGATTAGCTAAAAAAACAAACAATGAACAATTTGCCTGGGATTCTTACCGTCGTTTTATTCAGATGTATGGAGGAGTCGTTCTGGGTATGAAACCGGCTTCAAAGGAAGATATAGACCCTTTCGAGGAAATTATGGAGCATCTTAAAGAAAAAAGAAGTATTCAATTGGATACAGAGTTTACCGTACAGGATTTAAAAGACCTTGTTTACGATTTTAAGCGTGCGATTAAAAAAAGGACTGGACTAGATTTCCCAACAGATCCATGGGATCAACTGTGGGGAGCAATCATTGCAGTGTTTAATAGCTGGAATGGTGATAGAGCTATTTACTATAGAAATATGAATGGATACCCTGCAGATTGGGGAACGGCCGTCAATGTACAAGCTATGGTTTATGGTAATATGGGTAATAATTCTGGAACTGGTGTATGTTTTACACGTGATGCAGGAACAGGAGAAAATGTGTTTAATGGAGAATATTTAATTAACGCTCAGGGAGAAGACGTTGTAGCAGGTGTAAGAACGCCTCAGCAAATTACAAAACTAGGATCGCAACGTTGGGCAGAATTAGCAAAAATAGAAGCAGCAGATAGAAAAGAAAATTATCCTTCACTGGAAGAATTGATGCCGTCCATTTTTGAAGAGTTAAATACCTATCAGGATATTTTGGAAAAACATTACCGTGATATGCAGGATATGGAATTTACAATGCAAGATGGTAAACTTTGGATTCTGCAAACAAGAAACGGAAAACGTACGGGTGCTGCTATGGTGAAAATAGCCATGGATTTGTTAAAAGAAGGGATGATTGATGAAAAAGAAGCATTATTACTAATAGAACCAAATAAGTTGGATGAACTCTTGCACCCCGTTTTTGATCCGGGAGCACTTAAAAGAGCGAATGTTATTGCACAGGGATTGCCTGCTTCGCCTGGTGCAGCAACTGGTAAAATTGTCTTTTTTGCAGATGAAGCAAATAAGTACAAAAGCAGTATTTTAGTTAGAATAGAAACGTCTCCTGAGGATTTAGAAGGGATGAATATTGCTAAAGGGATATTAACTGCTCGAGGTGGTATGACCTCACATGCGGCTGTTGTTGCCCGTGGTATGGGTAAATGTTGTATTTCTGGTGCAGGTGCTTTGAAGGTTAACTATAAAAAGAGAACCCTTACAGTGGATGGCCATGAATATCATGAAGGTGATTGGATTTCATTAAATGGTTCTACTGGTAATATCATAGAAGGAAAAGTAGCAACCAGAGAACCTGAGTTAGGGGGTGAGTTTGCTGAAATCATGAAACTTGCCGATAAATATGGTGTTGTTAAAGTTAGAACAAATGCCGATAGTCCAAAAGATGCTAGAGTAGCTCGTAGTTTTGGAGCACAGGGGATAGGTTTAACAAGAACAGAACATATGTTTTTCGAACTTGATAGAATTAAAGCCATGCGAGAGATGATTTTAGCTGATACTGTAAAAGAAAGAAAACAAGCTTTAGAGGATTTGTTACCAATGCAGCGTGCTGATTTTGAAGGTATATTTGAGGCTATGGAAGGCCATGCTGTAACTATTAGATTACTAGACCCCCCATTACATGAATTTGTTCCCCATCAATTAGCGACCCAAAAAGAGCTTGCTGAAGATATGCATATTTCTTTGCAGGCTGTTAAAAACAAAGTAGCAGAATTGGAAGAATTTAATCCCATGTTAGGGCATAGAGGCTGTCGATTGGGTAATACATATCCAGAAATTACAGAAATGCAAACGCGTGCTATTATTGAAGCAGCACTTAATTTAAAAGAACGTGGTATTATTTGTAAGCCGGAAATCATGGTTCCTTTGGTAGGAACTGTTAAAGAGTTTGAAGCTCAAGAACAGATCATAAGAACTACGGCAACTGCTATTTTTGAAGAGCGAAATGATACTGTAGAATATTTAGTAGGTACTATGATAGAAATACCTAGAGCGGCATTGATGGCAGATCAGATTGCGAAAAAAGCCGATTTCTTTTCTTTTGGAACGAATGATTTAACACAAATGACCTTTGGATATTCTCGTGATGATGCCAGTAAATTTTTACCAATTTACATTGAAAAAGGAATCTTAAAAGTAGATCCTTTTGAAGTTATAGATCAAGAAGGAGTAGGGCAGTTGGTAAAAACAGGAATAGATCGAGGTCGAATAACCAAACCAAGTTTAAAAGTTGGTATTTGCGGTGAGCATGGAGGAGAACCAAGTTCTATTGAATTTTTCTATAATATAGGAATGGATTATGTGAGTTGCTCACCATATAGAGTGCCAATTGCGAGATTAGTTTCAGCACAGGCAGCTATAAAAGCTACATTATAAATATTTTATTTTTTTAATTATGATCATAGAAGCCCAAAGTATTGTATTTACTGAGGGCTTTTATTTTTAAACTTTTTATGAAGCATTATGATCGATTGCATAATACAAAACTACAAGTAAGCTGATTTATGATTTAATTCATTAAAGATGATATAACATCAATAAATCCCTCTTTTTTTGAACGAGAAATACTTACTGTATCATTATTATTCATAACGATATAACCTCCGTCTGACTTAATGTATTTTTTTACTTCTTTTAGATTGATTAAAAAGCTATTGTGAACTCTCATAAAACCTTGCTCTAATAATAAATTTTCATATTCTTTTAAATGTTTGCTAACTAGAAGATTTTCAGATTTTTTTAGAATAAATTTGGTATAAGAACCTTCAGCTTTGCAATAAATGATATTATTGACATCTATAAACTCAAAACCATCAGAAGTTGCCAAGCAAATTTTATTGAGTTTAGGTTTTTGTTGTTTAAGATTTAGCATGAGTGTTTCTAATTGCTTTTTATAAACGTCTTGATTTTTCCTAATACGAGCTTTTTCAACAGCTTTTTTAAGTTCGTCCAGATCGATAGGTTTTAAAAGGTAATCTAAAGAACTAAATTTTACAGCTTTGATTGCATATTGCTCAAAAGCTGTAGTGAAAATAACTTCAAAATTAAGATGAGAGACTTGATTTAATACATCAAAACCTGTGCCTGTTTGTAGCTCTATGTCTAAAAAAACGACATCTGGTTTTAATGATTTTATTGTACTTACAGCTTCATTAACAGATTCAGCCATTGCTGCAACTTCGATATCTACACAAAACTCTTGTAAAAGGTTTTTAAGGGTTTCTCTACTATGTTTTTCGTCTTCTACAATGACAGCTCTTAAACTCATAATTAACTATTTATATTGGAATTTTAACAATAACTTTTGTCCCTAAAGAATTGCCTTCATTATCTTTTTTATCTATTATCTTAATATTCTTTACATTGGTGTTTTTCAATTTATTTAAAGATCTTAACCGTTCTTGAGTTACTTCTACACCTCTGGATCTATGTATAGATTCTTTTCTGGAAGTAGCTTGTCTTCCTATACCATTATCATCTATCTCACAAATAATAAAATCATCTTCTTTTTTATAAGTTATACTAAGTTTTTTATCATGGCCTTTTTTGTTAAGAAGTCCATGAATGATAGCGTTTTCAACAAAAGGTTGTACAATTAATGCTGGTATTTCAATAGCTTTCGTATGTACATTATTTTCAATATTAATAGTATAATTAAAAGTAGCATTAAAACGAAGAGACTCTAACTCTAAATAGTCATTCAACATTTTAATTTCATCTTCAAGAAGTGCATTTGTTTCTATAGAACCTTCGAGTATGTTACGCGTTAATCTACTAAATTTTGATAAATATTTTAAAGCAGATATTCTATCGTTACTTGTTATTAAATTTTGAATAGAACTTAACGAGTTGAATATAAAATGCGGATTTATTTGCGCTCGCAACGCTTGGGTTTTATTTGTAAACGCCTCTTTTTGATAGTGTAATTTTTCATTTTGTTCTAAAAAGACCTTGTATGTTAATCCATAAGCAAATATTATAATATCTAAGGCACACCCTATCATTAAATAATAGCGGCTATTCAAATCAAGAAGCGCTGATCCTCTAGTATGGTAAAAATGGGCAATGGTTCCTATTAAAAAGAAAAATAATCCATAAACAATAAAATATACTAGTTTGTTTTTACCATTTAAAATTAAATAAATTAAACCAGCAGTTGAAGATGCGATTAAAGTAAGGCGTTCCATATTTATAATATAAATATGACCAATAAAGAACTCATAGTACACAAAAGAAGTATCCAAAATAAAAACAAGTATTTGAAGTACTAACATAAATTTTAAGAGTCGTTGTATAATGGGATAATCAATTTTTGTTTTTAAGTAAAACATAACAAAAAAGATATATGCCGAATTAATAAACATTTGTACAACTTCGTAAAACCAATATTTAAGAAGAAGATTATCTCCAAATAATACCTCGTATATTTTCAATTCATAACCACTTATAAGGACAAGTAGCCAAAAGACATATAATGAATAAAATAGAAATTCTAATTGTTTTAGATATATAAAGAATGCCAGGGTTAGTAAAACCATAATAATGCATATTCCTGCAAAAATGTACATGGGGAGTACAGACTTTGTTTCATTCCATGTAGAATAATCTTTATTTAAAGTATGTTTAGCATGGCTTATGTAACTAAACTCCCAATCTTTGGGATATTCTCTTGAGATTACTTTTTTTACTTTTAAATAAAGAAATCTGTTTTGAAAAAGTGACGTGGAAGAAAAAGACACTTCAGAATGAAATTTCACTAGCCGTACTTCTTTGTCTGCCTCAAATTGACCAATAGTTTTACTGGAAATAGAACCATTATTTAAATTATAAAGTTTGCCATAGCCAAAATTCCCAAACTTTAAATACCATAAACTATCAGTTTTTAAAGTGTTAAGCACCTCTTTAAAATCCAATTTAATCCAATAGGTGTCTTTAGGAAGCGTTTTGTTTACAAATAACTTTGAATCTTGAAAAGACGCATTGGAATGCAATATGGTGTTGATAGTTAGTGTGTCATCTATAGTTTTTAAAATGGTAAATGGTATAGAAGCAGTATTTTTGTTATTAATTTGTTGTGCATAGCTGTTAAAGAATATACTAAGTGCAAGTAAAGCGAATCGTGATATTTTATTTAAAAGCTTAAACATAATCTATAATAAGTTTGGTAAACTTAATAATATCTTTCCGCTATTTGAGTCAGCTTGTGTTTTAAAAGATATTTTTTTTACAATATTATATTTTTTCACTTTGTTGAGTAGTCGTATTTGATCCTGCCATTCTACCATACATTTCCTATATTCTGGTGTGTAATCTATTATTTTTTCTGAATTTGTTTCATATTTCTGTATAACTTCCGCACATACATTCTTTTTACAAATATTAAAAGATGTTTTAATACTATAATTTTTATACTGGTTGAATACGGTATGTTCAATAATGTTTTCGAACAAATTTTGAAGAATAAAAGAAGGGATCGCAGCTTCGATATTTTTAGAACCTTCTTCAATAACTATTTCGTATTCAAACTGATTATTATAGCGGAGCTTTTGTAATTTTAAATACCATCGTAACATGGCTATTTCATCTTTTAAATGTACCGTTTCTTTTTCAATGTGATTTAGATAAAAGCGGATAAGCTTACTAAAAACAGAGAAGTACTCTAAAGCGAGTCGTTTGTTTTCACTAGTAATAAAATATTGAATGGCATTTAAGGCATTAAATACAAAGTGAGGATTCATTTGTGAATTAAACACCTTTAATTTTAAAGCAATCATTTCTTGTTTGACACTTAAAAGAGTTTCTTCTGGCATATCATTTTTATGTTTTTTGTTTTTGGTAGATTTGAGTTGTCAGGGCTATAAAAGACCAGCTATTTATTAGTCTTCTTTTATTATAAAAGGAACATCGTTTATTAGTTTCCAATTACGAGACTCGTCCATGAGTAAGGTTATTAGAGAAACAAAAGTCATTTTTTTTCCTTTTAATGTCACTTTTGCCATAGCTGTAGTACCATTTAAAAGTATTTCATGAATGGTTAAGGTTCTATTATCTCCACCTAGTTCTTTAGATTTTATTTTTTCTAAATAAACGGATTTAGACATAATGTTTACTGTACTAGCTCCAAACAAACGATTTATTATAAGTCTATAGTCATCGTCTAAATAGGTTGCTAATGTCTCGTGATCATTTTGATCACCAGCTTTAACGAAAGCAATAATAGTTGTTTTGATTTTTTCAATATTATTTTCTTGAGAAAATCCTGTTGTGCTACTAAATAAGCTTATTATCATTATTATTAAAATTGAATATTTCATCTGTTTATATATGTAAGTAGAAGGATTATTGATAGTTAAACCACATTGACTCTTCCTTCAATTAGAGCCAATGTGGTAGGAAAATAATTAACTAATATGAAACTATACTTTAACTACATCAGTTATCAGAATCTCAATTTCCAGATGTGAATCTACTCCTATGTTTAAATATTTTTTTACTTGGAAAACCCCCGTTCTATTGTCGTCTGTTCTAAAAAAGTAACGCATTGGCCCATTATCAACACCAGTGGCTTTTTGTTCGTTGGCATTAAAATCTAATTCATCAAACTTGCTTATTACATTGTGGGCATCAAAAATACCATACTCAGCATCTAAAGCTAGTTCGTATGGTTCGTCCTTAGCTCTTTTAAACTTAGTAGTTGATCTATGGTCAAAATTTTGGACGACATCTTTAGGTATAGTTATATACGGTGAAGACAAATAAAATCCATCGTATTTATTATAGGAAAAAACAGCAGCAATAGATTTTCCAGAATCTTTAACACCATTATAGCCAATACTGGCAATAGAATTACCATTAATGTAAAGGTAAAAAGGGATGGTGGTACTATTGTTATAGGGGACTATAGTTGATAGTATAATGGTTGTTTTTATCATTTGCATTTCTGCTCTGGCTTGAGCAAAATCTAAAGCAAATGTATTGTTGTTTATATCTGTTACAACAGCTTTAAAGTTTAGTTTATGATGCAAATCTTTTTCTTTTAAATTATAATTCAGGTTGTAAATTTGTGTGTTACTATTAGCGTTATAATTAGGATGATTGGCATCAATTGTTTCATATTCTGTTTCATTACCATCTACAACTTTACTAATTACTAATGATTTAAAACCATCGGGAGCTACTGCCTTGATAGAGTGGGTAAGCACACCATTTTCGGGACTTCCAATAATTCCTAGTTGAACGTCCTCACTACCATTTTCCAATGTTAATGTTGGAGGTGTTTCTTTTAATATTTCTTCTTCTTGTACAGCTGGACCATCATCTTTGCTACAACTTATTAATGATGTTATGACTAAAACCAGATAACCGATTACTACAATACTTAATAAATAAGAACTTAATTTTTTCATGATATTTTTTGTTTAAAATTTTGATGGGACAAACGTAAAACACAATGAGAGGCAAAAATTATGGCAATTGATAAATGGCAATTAAGAGTTGATAGTTTGCATAATTTACTTTAACATTTTAATAGACTTCCATTTATCAATTGATTCTGTCCAATTATCAATTGCAAAAAAATAAACGGTTTACGCTGTAATAAGTTTGTGTGGTATTAATTATAAAATAATAGACCATGAAAAAAATATTACTGCTGTTTATTATTGTTTTTGTATCTCTACAAATACAGGGGCAATCCATATCAAAACAAGTTCTGGCTGGTTTAGGTAAATCTATAACCAATGACATGTATACATTAAATTTTACTGTGGGAGAACCAATAATAGGGATGGTTCAAAATGGAGAAGTCATTCAACAAGGTTTCTGGGGTTCGATATTTAATGACGATACATTAAATGTAACAACATTAATTGATGATCCCAATGAAATTAGTGTGTTTCCAAATCCAGTTATAGATTATATCCAGATTAAATATAAACTAAAAGACCCTAAAAATTATACGGTGCATCTTTTTGATATAGGAGGAAAACAAATGTTAAATATCCAAAAAGACATATTAAATAAACACACTCAGATTAATATGAGAAACTTAATAGGTGGTACATATTTACTAGTAATCACAGATAAATCATCGAACTACAACAAATCATTTAAAATTATAAAAAAGTAAAAGTCATGAAAACAATTTTACAACAATTAAAATATAAATTATTTATAGTTATTGCTTTAATGAGCCTAGCTACTTTTTCACAACAAGGTATAAATTATCAGGGAATTGCAAGAGATGCTAATGGTGGTTTACTAACAGATACAGAAATTACGTTAGAGCTTAGTATTATAAAAAGCACAGCAGATGGGAGTGTTATATATGGAGAAATAGATACTGTGATGACAGATGTTAATGGTGTTTTTTCATTAGTTATTGGAAATGGACAACCGGTTAAAGGAGCTTTTACAGATATAGACTGGGCAGAAGATAAACATTTTTTAAGCGTTGCTTTAAATGGTACAGCGCTTGGAGTGACAGAGTTTATGGGGGTGCCTTATGCGCAAGCTTTAGGTAAATGGCAGGCACATAAAAACGGTGTTACAGCTAAGGGTGTGGGAGGTTCAATATACGTAGGAGATAATGCAGGAGAAAATGATAATTTTACAGATAATCACAATATAGGTTTAGGTGAAAATGCCTTGCAAAGAAACAGTGAAGGTTCCGATAATATAGCATTAGGACTGGAATCCTTAAGGTTTAATATACTTGGGATTCAAAATACAGCTATAGGTAATCAAGCCTTATATAATAACTCTGAAGGCCATAGAAATATAGCTATTGGTAAATCGGCGCTATTTTCAAATACAAATGGTTCTAATAATATTGCCAATGGCTATACGGCATTGTATAGTAATACTTCTGGCTCTAATAACATGGCGAATGGTTATAGAGCATTATATAATAATACTGAGGGTGAGAATAATATAGCCACTGGTTATACAGCGCTATATACTAATACCTCAGGATCTAATAATATAGCAAATGGTTATCAGGCTCTTTTTAATAGTAACGTTGGAAACAGCAATATTGCTTTAGGGTATTCTACACTCTTTTCGAATACAGAAGGAAATGCAAATATAGCTATAGGGACCATGGCTTTACATTCTAATACGACAGGATCTAATAATGTAGCTAATGGGTATAATGCCTTGTCGAAGAATACTGAAGGTGATTTTAATATAGCACAAGGTCATTACGCTTTATTTTCTAATACCACAGGATCTAATAATGTAGCAAACGGAAAAGGGGCATTAAGCAGAAATATAAATGGGAGTAATAATATAGCCAATGGTTCAGCAGCATTAAGCAGAAATGTAACTGGAAGTAGTAATATAGCCCATGGTTTAGAAGCATTATTTAATAATACAGAAGGGCATGATAATATTGCTAGTGGGGCTCGAGCTTTATATTCAAATGTAGGTGGAGGAAATAATATAGCTTTTGGGAATTCATCTTTAACTTCTAATAAATATGCGAATTATAATATTGCTATCGGAACTAATTCGATGAAAGATAAAACGTTTGGTAATAGTAATGTCGCAATAGGATTTGCTGCTGCGGAGTCTAATACTACTGGTAGTTATAATGTGGGAATTGGAAATCTTACACTTCATTCAAATATAACAGGAAGTGGTAATGTAGCTATAGGTAGATCAGCAGGTAGATTGTCGTTGGGGAGTAATAATGTTTTTATAGGGTATAAGGCAGGTCATAATGAAACAGGAAGCAATAGGCTTTATATTAATAATGATGAAAGTGAATATCCATTAATTTATGGGGATTTTGAAACCAGCGAAGTAAGTTTTAATGCTAATGTAGGTGTTGGTATAAAGGAACCAGCAACATCTCTACATGTTCGATTTGGGAATGATGTAAATTTAGAAAGTGGTTCAGGGTATTTGTTATTAGGCGGTGAAGCTTATAACAATTTGGTTCTGGATTCAAATGAGATACAAGCTCGCGAAAATGGTGTTGCATCTACTCTTTTTCTTCAAAAAGAAGGAGGTAGTTTAAAAATAGGAGGTGAGGTTTACGTTGATAATAGTGTTGTACATGCCTCAGATAGAAGATTAAAACGCGATATAGAAGACTTGTCTTATGGTCTAAAGGAGATTCTACAATTACAACCAGCACAATATTATTGGAAAGGAAAAACGCAAGATTATAAGTCGTTAGGTTTAATTGCTCAAGATGTAGAAGAAGTCATTAAAAATGTTGTCAGCTATGATAAAGATATAGACAGATATGGCGTGAGTTATACAGAATTAATTCCGGTATTAATTAAAGCCATACAGGATCAACAGAACATAATTGATTCACAAATTAAAATAAATCAAGAAAAAGAATCACAATTAAAAGTGTTTGAAGCTAGATTATCAACTTTAGAAGCATCTTATAAATCCAATTTTAATTAGGAGGTAATTGGTTAGTTTGTAAAAAGGAGTTGCTTTTTTTAGCAGACACTATCCCTAAAAGTGTGTAAATAGAATTTATCGAGGGTTTGACTTTACTTAGAGTTGAACCCTTTTTTCAAATATAGTCAAAAATTGATTTAGAGTGGTAGCTTTAAATTTCTTTTTGCGCTTACTGATCCAATTGTGCTCACGCATGATTTTAGAGACTCTTCGTTTAGATATACAATAATTCTTGTAGAACCATAGCTCTGTTTGCTCTTGTCAAATTACTTGCATCAGCAAATTAAAAAAGACCGCCTAAATCTTTTTAGACGGCCTCTTTTATTTGATGTTATTGCTCCAATATTTTCAAATTAATAAAACCTTTATTTAATAATTAATCTTTTAACTTGGTTGGAAGTTTCATTTTTACTTATATATCTTACTAAATATACACCTGATTTAATATCAGATATTGAAACTTCAATATTAGAATTTTTGTGAACTTGATAGCTTTTAATTTTATTACCCATTATACCATAAATTTCTACATTATAGTCACTATCTCCCGTAACTAAATGAAGTTTATTGCTTGCTGGGTTTGGATAAAAAGATAAACCTGTTTTTTGTTCTTCTTCTACTTCAGCTATAGTTTTAGGTTTTTCATTTACCTTACGATTTGTACAACCATTAAAATTACTACCGTTTAACTTTATATTTGATCTTTGGTTATTAAACCAGACATTTCCTTCTGTTTTTATATCACATGCTGAAATTCTATCTGCAATAACCATATTCTTATGTCCAGAATCACCTCTTTTAAGGAAGAGCTTTTTGTTTTTGAAATTACCAGAATAACTATTTTTTAGATTATTTGCACTACCACCAATTCTAAATCCCTCTGAATCGTTTACAGAAATAACAGTGCTTACATTACTGCTTTTACTATTAAACTTATTACCCTGTATAACAAAATTTCTAGGACCATAAGAATGTATATCACGTTTACACAATAAACCTGTATTACAGGTAGGAGATGCTTCTGCTATAGGATGATCTCTTCCTCCTTTATTATCGTATAAAGTAATTGGGTTTTCTGTATATCTCTTATAACCTTCTTTTCCAACTATTGAAAAAATAATTCCTTTTTTAATATTAAACGTATTGTTTTTAACAGTCACATTTTTGCAAAACTGCTCTATATGAAAAGAGGACGGATTTGGATAATTATTTGTTCCTCCGCCTACAAAAGTATTGTTGTTGAAATTCATACCTTGTGCTTGCACGGCACCAATATTCCATCGTCTTGCTTGATTAAAAGTACAGTTTTCAACTGTTAATTTAACATTAGTGCTACCTTCATACCTTCTTACACCTCTATCAGAGCTTTTGTTTTTGTAAAAATCATTACCACAATCCATACGAATTCCTACATCGTAATTAGTAAATACAGTGTTTTTAATTTGTACTGATTGTGTAAATGCTAGTACTGGGTTTTTTTTACCAAATTGTGTGAAATTCCCTTTATTATCTCTTTTATTTGTTCTCCTATCAATAAGAGTAATTGCTGCAGTTCCTGTAACATTATTAATTTTACAGTTCAAGACCTTTAAGCCGTTTGTATGATATCCAAAACCTTTACCTGCAGCAATAGCTCCGCCCTTGCTGTTTTGGAAAGTACAGAACTCAAATTTAACTCCTGATTTGTTGTTAAGGTTTACAATAGGAGAAAACGGGGTTCCTTTGTTTCCATGGTCAAAAGTTAAACGCTTAAAATTTACTTTTTTCCCCAATGTGATAAAAGTAGCAAAATTCCCTGCAACTTGTAATTTAGCATTTGTATTACCTGTAGCCTGAACCGAGTTTATCTTTCCAGATAAAGTCACAGCCTTCTTAAATTTATAAGTTTTCCCGGATTGAAATTTTATAATTTGGTTATTTTTAGCAGCGTTAATAAATTCCGTACTATAATCAAAATTCGGATTTCCAGCTCTGTGCATTATTGTTTTAGTTTGAGCTTTTAGAGTACACGTTATTAAAAAGAGTACGATAATAGATGTTTTTAAAAAATTTTTCATAGTTTTTTTTAATTAAAGATTTATGTACAAATATTGAAATAAGGACTGACCCAAAGGGAAAGAAATGTCTTATTTTAAACAAGATATGTTGAATTTAAAAGCGTGTAAAAATAAATTTATAAAGCAGGCATTACTTACGTATGCTTGCTTTTGTAGTACTTTGCCTGTTTAAATATGCTAAATAACTGTAAAATTAGGTTGGTATATTTAATAAGGTTAAAAAGGTATCTTATGTAGAAACTGATATAATGATAATGTTTGGTGAGAGTTCGTAATAGAATACGTATTGTTTGAAGATATAAAGCATAGATTATTAGAAGTCATCTCATAATTATTAAGATGACTCAAAAAGTTTACTTTGAATACTTCGACTTACTTTAGCTGCTATAGGCTTTGTTGTTTCTATTTGTTTTCAATCCACTTTCTAGCATTCACAAATGCCTCTAACCAAGGAGATACTTCATCTTGCCTTTCGTCAGGATAATTCGCCCAGTTCCATTGGAACGTAGAACGTTCAATATGTGGCATCGTTACTAAATGTCTTCCGGTTTTATCACTCATCATTGCGGTGTTAAAATCTGAGCCATTTGGGTTATGAGGATAACCTTTATAACCATATTTTGCAACAATATGATATTGGTCTTCGGTGTATGGTAAATCAAATTTTCCTTCACCATGGGAAATCCAAACACCTAATGTGCTTCCTGCAAGCGTAGAAAGCATTACCGAATTGTTTTCTTGAATTTTAACAGATGTAAATGAACTTTCGTGTTTGTGTGAATCGTTATGTACCATTTTTCCATGTATATCATGTTCTGGATTTATTAAATCTAATTCCATCCAAAGTTGGCAACCATTACAAATACCAACAGATAAGGTGTCTTCTCTAGCAAAGAAGTCTTTTATAACTTTATTAGCTTTTTCGTTGTACTTAATGGCTCCTGCCCATCCTTTAGCCGACCCTAAAACATCGGAGTTACTAAAACCACCAACAGCTCCTAAAAATTGAATGTCTTCAAGCGTTTCACGACCAGAGATTAAATCGGTCATATGTACATCCTTTACATCAAAACCAGCCAAATACATAGCGTTTGCCATTTCGCGTTCAGAATTACTTCCCTTTTCACGCAGTATGGCAGCTTTTGGTCTTTTTCCACTAATTTCTGGTAGTTTTCCTGTAAAATGTTTTGGAAAAATATATTGGAGTGATTGATTTCTATAATTGTTAAATCTATCTTCAGCTAAATTATTAGCTGTTTGTTTTTGATCTAATAAGAATGAGGTTTTATACCAAACATCACGTAATCTAGAAACCGTCATCGTGAATACTTCAGCATTATTAATAATACTTAAGGTATCACTTTCCGTTACTTTTCCAATATTATGAAATTCAATATTAGCTTCTGTTAAAACAGATTCAATAGAAGCATCTTTAGCTTGAATTACTATCCCTGAATTTTCAGCAAATAATATTTTGAACGTATCTTTTTCGTTTAAGGAAGATAGATCTAATTCAGCTCCAGTATTCACATCAGCAAAACATAGTTCTAATAATGTTGTGATTAATCCACCAGAAGCGACATCATGCCCTGCAACGATTTGATCGTTAACGATTAAGCTTTGTATCGTATTAAATACATTTTTTACATAAGCAGCATCTTTAACATTTGGAGCATCGTTTCCTATTTTGTTAAGCACTTGAGCAAAGGAACTTCCTCCTAATTTAAAATCATCTTGAGAGATATTGATATAATAAATATTGCCACTGTTTTTCTTGAACACAGGTTCAACAATTTTATTTATATCGTTACAATTTGCTCCTGTCGAAATAATAACCGTACCAGGAGAAATCACTTCTTCATTCGGGTATTTTTGTTTCATTGAAAGCGAGTCTTTTCCTGTCGGCACATTAATTCCTAAATCAATTGAAAATTCCGAAACAGCTTTTACAGCTTCATATAAACGCGCATCTTCCCCTTCATTTTTACAAGGCCACATCCAGTTTGCAGATAGTGACACATTTTTTAATCCATCTTTTAAAGGCGCCCAAATAAGATTTGTCAATGCCTCTGTAATGGAGTTTCTACTACCGGCTACAGGATTAATTAATCCAGAAATAGGAGAGTGTCCAATCGAGGTTGCAATACCTTCCTTGCCTTTATAGTCTAATGCCATAACCCCCACATTATTTAATGGTAATTGTAAAGGCCCTACACATTGTTGTTTCGCAACTTTACCACCAACACAACGGTCTACTTTATTTGTTAACCAATCTTTACAAGCTACAGCTTCAAGTTGTAATACTTGGTCTAGGTAGCTGTAAAATTCATTGGAATTATAACTAACATCACTATAGTTTCTTTCTACGGTCTTATCTGTCATAATCGTTTTTGGTGAACTTCCAAACATATCTTCCATGGCTAAATCCATAGGTTTGTTGCCTTTGGTTTTAGATTGGAACGTAAATCGGTCATCTCCTGTAACATCACCAACAGTGTACATTGGCGAACGTTCACGATCTGCAATTTTATTAAGTGTGTCTATATGTTTTTCAGAAATCACTAAGCCCATACGTTCTTGTGACTCGTTCCCGATTATTTCTTTATCTGATAATGTTGGATCACCAACAGGTAAGGCATCTAAATCTATTTTTCCGCCTGTATCTTCAACTAATTCAGAAAGGCAGTTTAAGTGTCCTCCAGCACCATGATCGTGAATAGAAACGATAAAGTTTTCATCACTTTCTACCATCCCACGAACGGCATTAGCAGCACGTTTTTGCATTTCTGGGTTAGAACGTTGTACGGCGTTTAATTCGATACCCGAAGCAAACTCACCAGTATCAGCTGAAGATACTGCTGCACCACCCATACCAATGCGGTAATTTTCACCACCAAGAATCACTATTTTATCACCTGTTTTTGGTGTGTCTTTTAAAGCTTGTTCTGCTTTACCATAACCAATTCCACCAGCTTGCATGATGACTTTGTCGAAACCAATTTTACGGGCATCTTCTTCATGCTCGAAAGTTAGAACAGACCCACAAATAAGAGGTTGTCCGAATTTATTTCCAAAGTCTGAAGCTCCGTTAGATGCTTTTATTAAAATATCCATGGGAGTTTGGTATAACCAATCGCGTTCTTCAACACCTTTTTCCCAAGGCCTATTTTCTTCTAAACGAGAATAAGACGTCATGTAAACCGCAGTTCCTGCTAAAGGAATAGAACCTTTTCCTCCTGCCAATCTATCTCTAATTTCTCCACCTGAACCTGTCGCAGCACCATTAAAAGGTTCAACTGTGGTTGGGAAGTTATGTGTTTCTGCTTTAAGTGAAATAACAGATTCGAATGCTTCTGTAGTATAATAATCTGGAACATCTGCACGTTTTGGCGCAAATTGCTCCACTTTTGGACCTTTTACAAAAGCCACATTATCTTTGTAAGCAGAAACGATATCGTTAGGATTTGCTTCTGATGTTTGTCTGATCATTTTAAAAAGCGACACAGGCTTTTCTTCTCCATCAATAACGAATGTTCCGTTAAAGATTTTGTGTCGACAATGTTCTGAGTTTACTTGTGAAAATCCGAAAACTTCAGAATCCGTTAATGGTCTACCTATTTTTTTAGAAACGTCTTCTAAATATTTAACTTCTTCATCACTTAACGATAACCCTTCTTGTTGGTTGTAAGTTGCAATATCTTCAATATCTAGAATAGCTTCAGGTTGAATATCTATGGTAAAAGAGTTTTGGTTTAATCCATTGAATTTCTCTGAAATCATTGGATCGAATGCTTTAAAATCTTCAGAAACAGCTTCGAATTCTTCAATTCTGATAATGTCAGAAATTCCCATATTTTGAGTGATTTCTACAGCATTTGTACTCCAAGGGGTTATCATGGCTGCACGCGGACCAACAAAAAAAGCATCGAGAGATGCTTGTTCTATTTTTGGCTGGTTGCCAAATAACCACGTTAATTTTGAAGTGGTTTCAGTTGATAATTCTTTTGTTGTTTGAACAGCAAATACTTTGCTGGTTACGTTTCCAAAGAAATGAATCATTATGTCTTGATTTGTGTATGTTTAAAGAAAGTGCAAATTTACTTCTTTTTAGTCGAATTTCATGCAAAAATATAGTGATGAAAATGGAGAGTTATCCACGAGGTTTTAAACATAGGGAATTACCTTGTTTTATGAACAAAAAAAATGCAAACCATTTGGTTTGCGCTTATCTCATTATTGTATGTTGTAGGCCATTATTTTTAAATCGGGAGTGATTTAATATTGCTCAATGTCTTTTTTGCTAATTCTATTTTTTCAGGGAACAATTCTTTGCCTTTAATATCTTTGGCAATACTAGATAGCCTCTCTTTTGTCGTTTTTGACATAGAAAGCACTTTTGTTGCTTTTAGTATTTGTTTTTTTCTTCCCATTTTTTCTAAATGTTATACAAATTTACTTCATTTTTTCTTAAAAACCAAAATGCCAACATATTCATTTTCAGATGTGTATTGGGATAATGTGGCTTTTTTTTCATTTGTTAACCCTAAAAATGTGTATTCTTTACTTAACTCAACGAAGTTTCTATTTAGATAGTATCTATAGGTTTTAATTCTCCTGTTAAAATTTTTACACACATCTTCACAGTTCTTTTTGCAATTGGTCTTGCAAAGTTTTTTAAATTTATCGGCACTATCACTACCTTGTACCCAAATAGCAGCATCTTCGTTTTCTTTAAAGAATTGAGGAATGGTATTTAGTACTGTACTAAACACTTTTCTCATATCTCCATTATTACTATTTGAATCATCAAAAATATTGCCATTTTCTTCATTGTAATCTCCAAAACCTAAATTATAGATAACTTTTCCATTTCTTTTGGCTACAGGGGTATATTCAATCGCTTTAATTATTGATTTGTGTCCTTTACTTTCAAATAAATACTGGATTTTTCTTGTTCTTGACTTAAGAAGTTCGGTTTTATAAGCAGGTATATTATTCAATATCTGAGGCTTTTGTACCCAAAGGTAATATTTTTTTTACGTTTTGTGAATTTAGTATGTTTGTCATTCCGGACAGTAGTGTGCCTTCGCAGGAATGACAAAACATTATTTTTATGAGATTTCTGTGTAAGCTGGAATTAAAAATACTTTTTTAAAATAGAAGACACGGAACCATAATAAGAACGCCCAAATAAATTTAAATGTACTAATAGGTAATATAGTTGATAGATTTCTATTCTTGTTGAGGTATTCTCGTCGTTTTTAAAAAGAGAGGAATATGTTTCATAAAAAGATGTGTCAAAACCACCGAATAGTTTAGTCATGGCAATATCCACTTCATGATGACCATAATAAATAGCAGGGTCGATGAGGTAAGGTGTACCATCTTTTGAGATGAGGTAATTGCCACTCCATAAATCACCATGTAATAAGGCTGGTTTTATATTTGTAAAGAGTGATTCCAAAGTACTTTTGATGTTTTGTATAGATGGGCATTCGTTTTTTGAAAGTAGTTGTTTTTGTTTAGCTAGTTCAAGTTGTGGTAATAAACGTTCTGTTGTATAAAAATCTACCCAAGTTGTATTTTGTCTATTGCTTTGAGGTAAACTGCCAATAAAGTTATCTTGATCTAAACCAAAACTATCAGAAGTGCATTGATGTAATTGAGCTAGTTGATAGCCTAAATTTTTGTAATCTACGGATGAAGGTGATTTACTATCAATAAACTCCATAAGTAGAAAAGCAACATTTTGAAAGGTATCACAGGCTAAAACTTTTGGCGTTTTTATGGTATTGGTTTTTCTAATGACTTGCAATCCGTAAGCTTCTATTTGAAACATGTTTGAAGCGTTTGATACATTATTGGATTTTAAAAAATAGGCGTTGTTTGAGGTTTCAATCTTAAAAGCTTTTGAGATATCTCCACCATGAACTGGCGAAACTTTTGTGATTGATTCGTTTAGTATTTTTGATAAAAGTGATTTTAAATCATTATTCATGATTTAAAAATAGTAAAGTTTATTTTTTTCGTTGATAATGACTTTGAACAATTTGATTTAAAAACACTTCTGTTTTAACATGATTGAACACTAGTGATTTTGGAAGGACATCAAATAATGGAATGCCATCTCCCAGCAAAATTGGAATAGTAGAGAGTCTAAGCTCGTCAATTAAATCGGCTTTAAGGAAATTTTGAACTGTTTTTCCGCCATCTATATACAAGTTATAAAAACCTTTTTTGTGAATAGTGTCTAAAACATCACGTTCTTTTCCATGTAACAGAGTTACTTGACCTTTAAGGTTTTTAGGAACTTCTTTAAGCGAATGACTTAAAACAAATACGTGTTTTTTATAGGGCCAGTCAATATCAAAACCAATAACGGTTTCAAATGTTGTTTTTCCCATTATAATGGCATCAATTTCCTCCATTAAATCATAATAGCCCATACCATGTTGATTTGGGTTTGGTATCATATCTAACCAATCCAGTTCACCATTTTTTCCAGCGATAAAACCGTCTAAGCTTTTACCAATAAACACAATGTTTTTATATGCCATATTTGGTTCTAAATTTATTTAAAATTAGGGGTATAAAAATAGAAGATTTAAAAAGTAAATACAGAATTTTAAACGAAAAGTTATTAACCCTTTCTTTCTAAAAGCGCCATATAAAATCCATCAAATCCAGAAGTATGAGCGAAAATCTTTTTGTCTTTTATTAAAGAGAAATCTGTACCAGCTTCAGATTTTAAAAAGGTCTCGACTTGATTTTGATTTTCAGATGGTAATACTGAACAGGTGGCATACACTAATTTACCCTGTGGTTTTACCATTCTGGAATATTGTTGTAATACGTCTTGTTGAGTGACTCTAATTCTATCTAAAAACTCAGGCTCTAATTTCCACTTGGCATCTGGGTTTCTGCGTAAAACACCCAAACCAGAACAAGGCGCATCAATTAAAACGCGGTCTGCTTTATTGTATAATTTTTTAATAGGTTTGGTAGAATCAATAACTTTTAATTCCACATTATGGACGCCGTTACGTCTGGCTCTTATCTTTAACTTTTTGAGCTTACTTTCATAAATATCCATCGCTACAATCTGACCTTTATTTTCCATCAAAGACGCGATGTGAAGGGTTTTACCACCAGCACCGGCACAAGTATCCACCACTTTCATACCTGGTTTTACATCTAGAAAATCAGCTACCAATTGTGATGATGCATCCTGAACTTCAAAAAGTCCATTTTTAAAAGCATCGGTAACAAAAACGTTAGCGCGTTCAGTGAGTTTTAGTGCCGAATCATGGCCTTTGATGAATTCGGTTTCAATACCTTGGTCATGCAAGATGTTTTGCAATTTTTCTTTAGTAGTTTTAAGTGTATTGGTTCTTAAAATAACGTCAGCTTGTTCATTTTGTTTTGCTATTTCTTTGGTCCATTTTGCTTCACCTAGTTCTTCTAAACCTACATTATCAATCCAATCAGGAATGGATTCTCTAAGTTTTCTGATTTTAGATAGCTCATCAAAACGGCCTTTGATTTTTCGGGTAGGCGTACTTTCAAAATATTTCCAATCTGGTAATTTTATACCTTTCAAGGTCGCCCAAACAGCAAACATACGCCATAAGTTGTCTCTATCAAAAGGTTCTTTTACTTCGGCAATTTCTGCATACAAACGTTTCCAACGTACTATGTCATAAGTAGTTTCAGCAACAAAAGCTCTATCTCTGGCTCCCCAACGTTTATCTCGTTTTAATAGTTGTTGAATCACTTTATCGGCATACTTACCCTCATTAAAAATTAAGGTTAGTCCATCTATTACCGCAAAGCAAAGGTTTCTATGTAATCGCATTTTTCAGATCTCAGTGTTCGGTATTTAGCAAGCAGTTATACTACCTCTATGGCTAAAAAAGAACAGGTTAAAATTATTAAGGCTGCAAAGTTACGTTTAATTCAGCAATTAATTTCCTAATTTGCACGTATTAAAAGACACACTTGACTGAGCAAAATTTTATTAATGATTTAAATGAAGGAAAGCAATCTGCTTATGGTAAGCTGATTGATGATTTTCAGGATAAAGTATTTGCTACCTGTATATCGTTTGTGCCAAATAAAGAGGATGCCGAAGACATTGCTCAAGATGTTTTTGTTGAGGTTTTTAAGTCGATTGGTAAATTTAAAGGGAATTCTAAACTATCAACCTGGATTTATCGTATTGCAACCAATAAATGTTTAGAGTTTATAAGAAAAAGGAATACTAAAAAACGTTTTGCTTTTTTACAATCTATCATGGGGAATGATTTGCCGATGGATAAAAGTAAATATTTTACGGAGATGAATCACCCTGGGGTTATTTTGGAAAACAAAGAAAAAAGTGAAACTTTATTTCTTGCCATAAATCAACTATCTGAAGACCAAAGAACCGTGTTTACACTTAGCAAGATAGATGGTATGAGTAATAAAGAAATTGGCGACATTATTGATAAAAGTTTGTCTTCGGTAGAATCTTTAATGTTCAGGGCGAAGAAAAACTTAAGAGAATTGTTAGAGAATTATTATAAAAATGAAAAGTAACGCAAGGTTTTAAAAATTATTGCATCTAAATATCTAGTATGGAAATAAATAAGAAAATTCAAGATAAGATTAATGATACTTTCGAGTCTATGGATGCTATTGAAACAGTTAAAGTATCTCCCTTTTTTAAGGATAAAACCATGAAAAGATTGTTTGCGGAGAAAGAAGAGGAGCAATTAATTTGGTCCTGGTTTTCTCCTAAGTTACAATTAGCAACTTTGGTTTGTTTTATTGTTTTAAATGTATTAGCGTTTACGCAACTAAATTCTAATGAACATGATAGTGATATTAATGATTTTGCAGAAACATATGGTTTGTCTTCAGGTTCGGGAACGTCATTATTTAATTAAATAAAACATGATGAAAAAAAACGTACTCTTATATGTGTTGTTAGTATTTTTAGTAGTGGTTAATGGTTTTTTTCTATTTAATTATTTAGGAGGTTCTAATAAAATAGAAAGTAAAAATGGTCCTAGAGGTAAAGACCCTGCTAATTTTATTGTTAAAGAACTAAATTTTAGTGAGGATCAAATGTTTCAATTTGAAATTTTAGGCAGGGAGCATCATCATGAGATGAGACGTATAGGTCATAATATTAAAGAATTAAAAGAAACTTTGTTTAATCATATATACGATGAATCATTAAACGAAAAGACTATAGATTCTATTACAAGCTTAATAGGAGAAGAAGTAAAAAAAAGAGATATAGAGACATTTTATCATTTTAAGGATATTGAAGCATTGTGTAATGAAAAACAAAAAGGAAAATTTAAAAAAATCATTACTGAAGCACTTCATAAAGGTGGAAGACATGAACAAAGACCGCCTTTAAGAAGGGGGGACGACGATCATAGACCACCACCTCCAAGGCATTGATTTTCATAGAAATTTATGAGGCTCTCAGACATTGAGAGCTTTTTTTTTGAAAAAAAATAAAAATTCGCACAAGTTTTTTTTAGGAATCGCATCTAAAAATTCAAATCACAAAATAAATCAATGAAAATTAGAAGAAGAGCCTTGGTCATTAGTATTTCATTTTTAGTAATTTCTTTACTAATACTAAACCTTATGGTTATTTATTTGTCATATTAAAAAAGATAGATTATGAAAAATTTAAAAAACCTATTTGTTTTGCCCTTTTTAGTAGTTATTATTTTTATAGCATGCTCTAATGAAGACGATTCAGAAATCATAGTTGAAGAAGATGAAAATACGCAACCTGTGAATACAGATTATGATATAAGTAATATTCTTTCCAAATTTGAAGGAACCGGCTTATCATATGCTGTAAATGGGAATACAGTGACTTTCACAACTCAAGATTTACCCAATCATACAAGTCCGTATTGGCCAACAGACAATCCTTTGTATGAAGCTTATAATGGCACTAATTCCAATTGGCGTATTAATCCAAATACCATTAGTGAACAAAATATAGTTTTTACAATGTCATTAAACCCATCTGAAGCTTCAAATAAACAAGAAACGGGCTTAGGTCCTATAGGAATAGCAAGAAATGGTGTGGTGTTTTTTAATCAATATGCAGGACCAGACCAACCATTAACCAATGAAATTGATTCATTTGATCAATGGTTAGGTCACCCGCAACGTACAGGACAGTATCATTACCATATTGAACCGACTTATTTGACTCAACAGTTTGGGGAAGATGCTTTTTTAGGACTTTTAGCTGACGGGTTTCCTGTATACGGACCCCTTGAAAATGGAGCGGTTATTACAAATAATGATTTAGATGTCTATCACGGGCATACATCTGCTACAGCAGATTTCCCCGATGGTATTTATCATTACCATATTACAAGTCAAGACCCATATCTTAACGGAAACGGTTATTTTGGAACTCCAGGAAATATTTCTAATTAAGTGCCTAAATATTTAAAATATATGATCTTGTGTGTTGGTGTGTTTTATTCCTGTAAATCAGAAATGAAGCATGTAATAGTTAATACTAATGAACACTTAGAACTAATAAATGGGGTTATGTTTTTTAATGAAATTCCTTTAACAGGTAATATAATGTCTTATTATGAAAACCATAAAGTTAAGTCAGATATTCAGTATGATAAAGGGAAAAAGCATGGGTATGAGAAGCATTGGTATGAGAATGGTTTAAAAAAAATAGAACGCAGGTATTTTGAAGGTTTTAAAACGGCGTTGCATAAAGGATGGTGGCCAGATGGTAAACTAAAGTTTGAATACCATTTTAATAAAAAAGGGGAGTACGATGGTGTGATTAAGGAGTGGTACAAAACTGGGCAATTATTTAGGGATTTTAAGTATATGGCAGGTAAGGAAGTTGGCAGTCAACGCCTTTGGAAAGTAAACGGTACTATTAAAGCTAATTATGAAGTGGTTAACGGAGAACGATTTGGTTTAATAGGTTTAAAAAAGTGTTATACAGTAACAGCAAATAACAATGAAATAAAATGAGATATTCTATTATACTAGTGTTAATTTTTACCATTATATCTTGTAAAAACAAACAAGAAGAAAGTAATAATATAACTAAGTTACCTTATTTTAATAGTACAGATTTTACTCCGGAATGGGATAAAGCAACGCATAAAATTCCAGAGTTTTCTTTTACCAATCAAAATGGAGAAGTCGTTACTAATATAACTTATAAGAATAAGATTTATATAGCTGATTTCTTCTTTACTAGTTGTCCCGGTATTTGTCCAAAACTTACCAAAAATATGGGAGATCTTCAGAAAACATACATGAATGATGAGGATATTATGCTGCTTTCGCATACCGTAATGCCTTGGAAAGATTCAGTTTCTGTTTTAAAAGATTATGCTAAAAAGTATGATATAAATGCTACAAAGTGGCATTTAGTAACCGGAGATAAAGATGCATTGTACAATATTGCTAGAACAGGCTATTTTGCAGATGAAGATTTTATGAAAACACAAGATGAAAGTGATTTTATACACACTGAAAATTTTGTTTTAATAGATAAACAAGGCTATATAAGGGGTGTTTATAATGGAACTTTAGAAATAGATGTAGAACGGTTAAAACGACATATCGCTATTTTGAAATTAAGGGGATGATTTGATTCATAATAGTATTCTGAAGCTCCGTGATTATTTACGGAGCTTTTTATTTTTAAAATTTATAGAATCTAATGCCATTATATTATCAACTACATCTTTGTGCTTTAACATAGCTTTCATGAAGTGGTGGGCAGGTTTAGCTATAACTCTGCTCAAAGCAGGTTCAATAATAACGCAAGTTTTAGGACAGTTTTTACAATCACTACATATATTCATGGCACAATTGATATATTCATCATTGTCTTTAATCCTATCTTTAATCTTTTTAATACATAAAACATCCAATTCTATTTTCCCATAAATATTTTTCACATCCTCAAAAGTAAATTTATGAGGAAGATAGATACTTATAAAACGTGTTTTATCTTTTGTCGAATCATCGCTTTGAGCCAGATAGCTTAATTTATTTTTTATATAAGAAGGAAGCATTTCTGTAGCTGCAACAGCTGTTATGATAGCAGACATTTCGCTGGATTCGTTAATCTTATAGTCTTTGCAATCCGAAATATGATCCTTTAAAAAGTATTTTATAAACAAGTCTTTATCATTTACAATGTTTAGAAACACATCTTCTTTGTGCTTTATTTTAAAGATACTATCTGCTGTGTTTATTTTTTGCTCCATTTTATTTACTGCATTATATAATTTATAAGCAGAAAGTAGTCCTGAATTTTCATAAATACCCCCGTCGTTATATTGCCCTTTTCCTTCTATGGTGGCAGCAGGGCTTATTAATGGAAACCTGTTGGTGGTAGATACGGCGTTATAAAAAGATAGTGTTTTATCTCTATTGGAGCCCAGTTCCAAGATATCATCGGATCCCATATATAGAAGTGATTCTATGTCTTTATGTTTTTTACTGTCAACTTTAACCGAAACGGCCATACCTTGGCTTCCTTTAATGTTCGTTGTATTAGCAATAAGTATTGGGAAAATAGAATCCTGTTTATACATGTTGTTTTTCCAATAGTTTCTGTAAGCAGTAGAATTAAATTGGTCCATATCAAACCCGGAGTAGTCAGCATATACCTTCATAGCCGATGTAGAACGATCTTTTCCTTTTAAATCACAAATAGGAACGAAAAGATGGCTAAAAAGGTCTCTGCCAAGAAGGTGTGTTAAATCCATCGCTAATATGTTTCCCGTAGCTATAGAATCAATGGTACTATTAATATGATTTTCTTTATGGCTTAACGTCATTGTTGTATTTACTAACCCTATGGTGCCACCAGAAGCTCCAGAAAGACATACCGTGTTTTTAATAAAATTAGGATTTTTACTTATAATTTCATTTAAAACTGTCATGGTCCATGCATTGGCTTTCATACCACCTCCATAGCATCCTACATAGTATCTGGGCTTATGTTGATTAGAATCTTTATTCAGTTTACTTACATAGTCTTCAAGGCTTAATTCATCCGATTGGTTTCTTTCAATTTGTTCTAAATGATATAAATGACTTTTTGTAGCATCAATGAATCTTGCTGTAATATTGAGTATCAGTACAATTAAAACAGCAACTGCAGAAGAGAACAAAAAACGCTTTTTGTTCTGTTTGGCATAAGTATCACCAGACTTATTGTAATAAATAAAGTGCTTAATTATTATAACGATAATACCATAAAACAAGTAGAAATATGATAAAATAATTATTATAGCATTAATACCGAGGGCTTTTTCGGGAAAGAAGTTAACGAATATTAAAAAGAATAAATTGATAAAACCACTATGAATTAAGATTTGAAGAAATATCACATTATTACTCATGGCGCCAAAACTTAATTGCCATAAGCGTATTTTGGAGAAGAATTTTAATAAAGAATTACCTTCTGTAAAATCATGGTTTTTAAAATAGTCTTTTATTTTCTTTTTTCTTTCATTTATTGGCAACTCGGTCTCTTCATCTTTTAGATTCATTAAAGTGAAAGCATAAAAAATAGAGGATATCTTAGAATTAAAAAATACATATCTGAAAATAGATCGATATGTTCTGTAGTATACATAAGTAATAGCTTGAAATACAATACATAGCAGACTGATGATAACTGTTGTTTGATTATAAGGCGATTCGGTTTTAATATTGATGTACGACAGTAATAATATTAATAAGACTAAATGAATAACAAGCGTGATAATTAGAAATATAGCGTAAACAAACATGGGTTTATTTATGCTATATAATTTTGGGGGCTCTTCTTCATCATTAGTGAAATAGAAATCTGTAGTATCGTCTTTTATGTCTCCAATATTTAAAAGATCTTTATTGTAGAACTGCCATTTTTCTTTCTTCTTTTTCAAAACGTACAGCCACCAGATAAGAGCTATTAGTAATGGAAAAGATAAGTTGCTCACAGAAAAGCCACAAACAAAATTAGTGTCTGCGGTATATGCAACCATATAAAATAGAGCAACATAAAAGAAAACTCCCAGAGTACGTCTTAAAAAATTGATATAGTTTTCATAGTTTTTATGGCTCTTGGGTTTGTTACTTTCCGGTTCTTGTTTTTTTATATACCAAATGGTACCAAATAGCCAGAATCTTTTGGACATTCGCCAGTCTTTTTCAGGAATTTTATTACCATTTTTAAGAAGAAAATAATTGGGATAGTGAGACAAAGCAATACAAAATATTGGAGCGAAAAGCCCTAGTAAGACAAAGACAAACTGAACAGGGTTTTCATACAAACGTACTACAATAGAATTGACCTGTGGAACTTTCGGTAAAGCAGATCCAATAATAAATAAGATAATAAGACTGATGTATGAGGACTTAATAAAATCCCAGATTATAGTCAGCCTGTTTTGTATTGAATACTTTAGTACCACCAATAGAAGTATGATTAAAGAAAAAGCATAAAAAACTTCTTTTATTTGTGCGATAGTTTCTGGGTAAGACTTTTTTATTAAGTAGCAGATGTTTTCTACTACATCGAAAGTGTAGGCAGCAATAGCTACAATTAAAAATAACCAGAAAAACCATTTGTTAGATGTGTGTTTTTTAGCTTTTGTATATACGTAGCATCCCATAACATATAAAAGCGAGATAGCCCATATAAAATCCGTATAGAAAAAAAGCTTATAAAAAAGCATTACTTTAGATGAAATTTCAAGTGCTTCGAACCAGTCGGTAAGAATAATTTTGTCTGAAAATTGAGGGTGGTCAATAAATCCATTAGTTTTAAAGATTCCAGCAAAAACGACCATAGCTATCGATAGTAGAATGAATATAAAAAGAGCGCGTTTAGAGATTCCGTTTCTTATAAAGTATTTGAAAGGATTATAGGTTAAATCTTTGTTTTTTAGCATAGTAAGTCGTGTTTGTATAAAATTACATATAAATATAAAAACTGAAATACGTACTTGTACGTATTTTTTTAACTAAAATGAAGGTGTTTTATGAATAAGATCACGTTGTTATTAATTTTTAACGTTTTGGTACTTTTGAGTTGTAAGTCCAAAGAGACTTTTGAACCTAGGAATATTTCTAAAGTTGAAGTAGAGAATTTGGTGCAAGACTCTCTGTTAAATGTTAGGGCTTTGGAAGTTGTGAAAGGAAAGGTTTTATTCGGGACTTCTAACGGAGAAATATATGTTTATAAGCCGTCTGAAAACTCGAGAAATTTAACAACTTTGGAATGGATGGAAATAGATTCGATTAAGCCTCCAAATTATAGAGCTTTAGCATATGCAGAAAATAGAGTTTTTGGATTAGCTATTGAATCTCCAGCATTGTTATATATGAATGGAAAATTAGTTTATAAAGAAAATCACCCTAAAGCCTTTTACGATTCTATGGATTTTTGGAATGACCAAGAAGGTATCGCTATTGGTGACCCGACAGATACCTGTATGAGTATAATTATTACTAGGGATGGTGGAGAAACATGGAATAAGTTGCCTTGTGGTTCTTTACCAAAAGCTATAGTCGGCGAAGCTGCTTTTGCTGCGAGTGATACCAATATTGCTATTGTGGATAATCATACTTGGGTGGCGACCGGAGGAAAAGCTAGTAGAATTTTATATTCGCCTGATAAAGGAAAAAGCTGGGAGGTATCTGATACACCTATTGTACAGGGAAAAGAAACTACGGGGATGTATTCTATAGATTTTTACGATGAACTTAACGGGTTTGCTATTGGAGGAGACTATACCAAACCTGATAACAATAAGGCTAATAAAATTAAAACGATTGATGGAGGTAAAACTTGGGAGTTGGTTGCTAATAACGAAAATCCTGGTTACAGAAGTTGTGTGCAATATATACCAAATAGAGCAGGGGAAGAGTTAGTAGCTATTGGGTTTAAAGGGATTGACTATAGTAATGATTCTGGTAATTCATGGAAGCATCTTAGCGATGAAGGTTTTTATACCATTCGATTTTTAAATGATTCGATTGCTTATGCTGCTGGCTCAGGAAGATTAGCTAGGTTGATTTTTAGAGAATAAAATTTTTAATTTCTACTCTCAATTCCCTCTCTTATGCCCTTTATTTTTGTAATGTTCTAACATTTTTCTTTTAAAATCATCTTCAGCTATTTTTAATAAAATTATTTTTTTAGGTGAAATAATTTTTAACAATTTAGATGATAATTCCATACGTTGTTTATGAAGTGAATTTTCGGCTTCATTTATCTTAGTAATTAATTCTTTAGCTCTTTCATCAGTTAGTGTGCTAATATTTCTTCTTATCTCCCGACGGATATTTCTAATATCTTCATGTCTTATTTTAGAAGTCACATTATCATAGTTATTATAAACAGGCCAAAATTTCTGAGCTTCTTGCTCTGTTAAATCTAACCTTTCTGTAATAAAAGATACTTTAAGTGTTTTTATTTTTCCTCTATTATGCTGCGCTGAAATATTAAGCGAAAAGAGAAATAGTAATATGGGAAAT
Source organism: Flavivirga abyssicola (assembly GCF_030540775.2). Lineage (GTDB taxonomy): Bacteria > Bacteroidota > Bacteroidia > Flavobacteriales > Flavobacteriaceae > Flavivirga > Flavivirga abyssicola. The sequence goes on from NZ_CP141266.1 coordinate 3,148,175, forward strand.
ATGATTTTTTTCATGAGTGTTGTGCTTTATTCTAGAATGATATCATCAATGTCTAGATTATCTAATATATAGTTTTCTATAGTGTCTTCGTCCCCTTCTTTGTATTCTATAAAATGTTCTTCTAACAAATCTTTTTCAGATAGTAGTGTTGCAATTTCATAGGAACCAATATTTTCGTTCATTATATAGTTTTCAACCGTTTCAAAGTCTAAAGAGTCAAAAGCTGGTTTTTCTTCAGGAAAAGAAAGGTTAAATAAAAGTAATATAGCTGCAGCAATACCAGATAAATAAATGATGGTTTTTTTTCTAAACAAAGGAATTACTTTTGCAGGGGGCTTAGTTGAAACTTTGTCTATAATGGTATCTTCCAAATTATTGAAATAGTCCTCAGGCAATTTAAAACCGGAGTCTTTTGACATTTTATTAAGCTTTATATCACTTAAAATAACATCTTCTAAAGTGTTAAAATAATCATCAGGGACTTTAAACCCTGTTCCTTTAATGTTATGTAGTTTGTTCTGTTTCATTATTTTATTAATAAGACTTGTCTTTTTAATAAAGGTTTAATCTTTAGTTAAATACGCTTCAATTTTCTTGACGGCTATGTGATATGATGCTTTTAAGGCACCTTCACTTGTTTCCAGAATATCAGCCATATCCTTGTACTTTATATCTTCAAAATATTTCATGTTAAAAACCAGTTGTTGCTTTTCTGGCAAAGTAGCAATAGCTTGTTGTAATTTTAGTTGAATGGTGCTCCCTTCAAAATAGACATCAGATGTTAGATTGTTTATTGCTAGTTGTTGTACCTCTTCACTCGTAATTTGTAATCGTTTGGCATTTTTATTAATAAATGTAATGGATTCGTTTGTAGCAATTCGGTATAACCATGAAAATAATTTACTATTCCCTTTAAAATTATGAATGTTTTTATAAACTTTAATAAAAGTGTTTTGTAACACGTCATCGGTGTCGTCATGCGACTTTACTATATTTCGAATATGCCAATATAAGCGTTCTTTATATAACGTTATAAGTGTCCTAAAAGCTTTCTCTTTAAGGTTTTCTGACTTTAATTGTTCTAATAGTTGTGTTTCGTTGGTCACAAAAATTGTTTAGTCTTTAGACTAATAAATATACGGAAAGTTTAAATTTTATTTTTGATTTTATTTAATTTTCACAACATATTGATTAGTAGTATTTTACGTGTAATTTAATCGATTAAGTGTATTAAAATAACGATTAAATGCGTTTTTTTTTGGTTGCAACCGTTTTTTGTTTTATGTTTGTATCAGAAACCTACTTATTGTTGATAGTCGTCCCCAAGTCTACCAATGAACAAAAAAAAGGATAGAAACCCAAATCTCTATCCTTTTTTTATTTTAAGTCAATAAAAGACTATCCGAAACTTTGCATTTCTACTAGTTTATAGTAAACTCCTTTTTTATCGATGAGGTCTTTGTGTTTGCCTTGTTCTACAATTTCTCCTTTATTAAGAACGATGATTTCATCTGCATTTTGTATGGTAGATAATCTATGAGCTATAACAATGGATGTTCTATTTTTCATCATATTCTCAAGGGCAACTTGAACTAAACGTTCACTTTCAGTGTCTAAAGCAGAAGTAGCCTCATCTAGAATCATGATAGGAGGGTTCTTTAAAACAGCTCTTGCTATACTGAGCCGTTGTTGTTGACCTCCAGAAACTTTGTCTCCCGAATCGCCTATATTTGTATTTATACCTTTGGGTAAAACTTTAACAAATTCCCAAGCATTAGCTATTTTTAATGCCTCAATAATCTCTTCATCAGTAGCATTTTCTTTGCCAATGAGTAAATTGTTCTTTATAGTGTCATTAAACAAAATAGATTTTTGAGTCACTAAGCCAATTAAATTTCTTAAAGAATGTTTAGTTAAGTCTCTAATATCTTCACCGTCTATAGTTATGTTTCCATTAGTTATATCGTAAAAACGAGTAACAAGATTGGCTATAGTACTTTTGCCACTTCCTGATTGACCAACTAAAGCGACACTCTTTCCTTTTGGTACTTCTATAGTGAACTCTTTTAAGACTAAGTCGTCTTCGTATTTAAAAGATACCTTATTGAGTTTAATAGCTTTAGAAAAACCTGTTTTAGTTTTTGCATTGGGTTTATCTGCTATAGGAGAAGATGTATTTAGAATTTCTAAAACACGTTCAGCAGCAGCATTTCCTTTTTTTACACTATAACTGGCTTTGCTAATGGCTTTAGCTGGAGTTAAAATATTATAAGCAAGTCCCATATATACAATAAATAAACCAGCTTCAAGGCTTTTTTCATTTAAAACCATTTGTCCTCCATACCATAATAAGATAGCTATAACAAGTATACCTAAAAACTCACTAGTTGGTGAGGCTAGATTTTGACGGTTTAGTAGTCTATTGGAAAATTTATTGAATCTAAGAGTTGAATCTTTGAACTTTTGTCCAAAAATATCTTCGGCATTGAATCCTTTAATTACTTTAAGCCCTCCTAAAGTTTCTTCTATTATTGATAAAAAGTGTCCTTGTTCGGTTTGTACTTTATCTGAGTGTTTTTTTAAACTTTTACCTATTCTAGATATAATAAACCCAGAAACAGGTATAAAAATGAAAACAAATAAAGTAAGTTGTGAACTTATGAGAAACATGGTAATGATAGTAAAAAGTATCATTAAGGGTTCTTTAACAATAAGTTCTAGAATAGATAGAAAAGACCCTTGAATTTCTTGTACATCTGTGGTTATTCTAGCTATAGTATCGCCTTTACGTTTATCTGAAAAAAAAGACAAAGGTAAATGAGTGATTTTTTTAAATAGCTCATTTCGTATATCTTTAAGAACGCCGTTACGCAAAAAAGTTATAAAATACATGGCAAGATAACCGAAGAAGTTTTTCAATAAAAACATGCATATTACCAAAACCACCATAAAAATAAGAACATCGTCATGCCCATCATTGGATTTTTGGGTTACAAAATAATTAAGATAACTCTCTAAATAATCTTTTGCATTTGAAATGCCAGTCCATACAGGTTTGATATTTAGTTGTTTAGTTTTATCGAATAAAACATTAAGCATAGGAAATAGAGAAACCATTGCCAACGTACCAAATAATGCATAAAAAATATTACTGATAATATTTAAAACGGCATAATTTTTATAGGGTTTTGCAAAACGAAGTATTTGCTTGAAGTAATTCATTAATTAAGTTTCATGTCTTTTAAAATAGCATCTATTTTAGATTCTAATTTCGCTTCAGTATCATTAAAAGCATCAACAGATTCTAAATTGGCGTTAACACTAATATAGAATTTTATTTTGGGCTCTGTTCCACTAGGCCTAAGTGCAATTTGACTTCCGTCTTCTGTATAATAAATCAATACATTGGATTTTGGAATATCAATGGTGCTTTCTTCACCAGAAACCATATTTTTAGTAATCGATAATTGGTAGTCTTCAACTTTTACTACTTTAGATCCGTTAACTATGGTTAGAGGGTTTTCGCGAGCATCAATCATCATTTGCTTAATTTCTTCTGCGCCTTCAATACCTTTTTTAGTTAGAGAAACTAGACGTTCTTTATAAAGCCCATGTTCTACATATAGTTTGATAAGTTCACTATAAAAAGAACTTCCAATTGCTTTGGATAGCGCAGCTATTTCACAAGCTAAAAGTGTTGAGGTAACCGCATCTTTATCTCTTACAAAATCACCGACCATAAAACCAAAGCTCTCTTCACCACCACCAATAAAATCGAGTTCAGGAAAATCTTTTATTAATTTAGCAATCCATTTAAAACCTGTTAATACAATTTTGCTATCTACTTTATAAGCTTCAGCAAGTTTGTTTAACATGGGGGTAGATACGATGGTTGATGCTATAAATTCTTTGCCTTTAATTTTTCCTTCGGCTTTCCATTGCTTTAATAAGAAATCTGTCATCATCAACATGGTTTGATTTCCGTTAAGTAACTGTAATTTGTTTTCAGAATTGCGAACAGCCACACCTAATCTATCACAATCTGGGTCTGTTCCTATAACAATATCGGCATTTACCTTGTCGGCTAATTCTAATGCCATTTTTAGTGCTGCTGGTTCTTCTGGGTTTGGAGATGCTACTGTAGGGAAATCACCATTTGGCACCTCTTGTTCTTTTACAATATGAACATTTTTGTATCCAGCACGTTTTAAAGTTTCTGGAACTGCCGTAATAGAAGTACCATGAAGTGATGTAAAAACAATATTTAAATTGTCTTTTGCCTCTTGTGAAGCACCACAGCTACCATTTTCTACTGAAGCATTAATAAATACATCATCTACATCTTTTCCTATATAATGAATAAGACTGTTATTCGCTTCAAATTTTATATCAGCATAATCAAGATTATTTATAACCTGTATTAAAGCATCATCATGTGGGGGTACTAATTGTCCTCCATCTTGCCAATATACCTTATACCCGTTGTATTCTGGTGGATTATGTGAAGCAGTTAAAACAATACCGCAATGGCAGTTTAAATGTTTAACGGCAAAAGATAATTCTGGTGTTGCACGTAAATCTTCAAATAAATAAACTTCAATACCATTGGCCGAAAACACATCAGCAACAACTTTTGCAAGGGTTTTACTATTGTGTCTACAATCGTAAGCAATGACCGCTTTTGGGTTTTCATTTGGAAAAGATTTACGTAAATAATCACTCAATCCCTGAGTGCTTTTTCCAAGTGTATATTTATTTATGCGATTGGTTCCAACTCCCATAACACCACGCATACCACCGGTTCCAAACTCTAAGTCTTTGTAGAAACTTTCTTGGATATCTTTCGGGTTATTTGCAATGCTATCCTTAATGAAGGTTTGTGTATCTGCATCAAAAGTTGGTGTTAACCATGCATTTATTCTATCTAAAATCTTTGGTTCTATATAAATCATATCTCAATTAAATAAGTGCAAAAATAATCAATTAGTCAGATAATATCTTTGTTTTTTATATCGAACTAACATTTAATAACTCAAACGTTTTAGTATTTCTATAGGGGCATAGTTAGTTTTAAAACAAGTATAATTCTAATCAAAGTTTAGCTCATTTTTAATAGAATAGCGCTTTTTCCCTTGCTTAGTTCGCAAAACAATTTCACCTAAAAAACCAGCAACAAAAAATTGTGTACCAATGATCATGGTTGAAAGTGCAATGTAGAATTGAGGTCGTTGCGTAATAAGTCTGCCTGTTGGATTTAAAAATAATTTATCTATACCTAAGTAAAACGAAAATCCAAAACCGATTGTAAACATAATAAATCCTAAGGCTCCAAATAAATGCATAGGACGTTTGCCAAAACTAGAGAGGAACCAAATGGTAATTAGATCTAAAAATCCATGGACAAAACGATTCATTCCAAATTTAGTTTCGCCATATTTTCTGGCTTGGTGCTGTACTACTTTTTCACCAATTTTTGTAAATCCAGCATTTTTAGATAATACGGGGATGTAGCGATGCATTTCACCATTTACATCAATATTCTTAACGACGTTTAAGCGATATGCTTTAAGCCCACAGTTAAAATCATTTAGTTTTACACCGGAAGTTTTTCTGGCTGCCCAATTAAATAGTTTTGAAGGTAAATTTTTGGCAATAACAGAATCGTAACGCTTCTTTTTCCATCCGGAAACTAGATCGTAACCATCCTCTGTAATCATATTATATAGTTCTGGGATCTCATCAGGATTGTCTTGCAAATCGGCATCCATAGTAATCACCACATCTCCTTTTGCCTTTTCAAAGCCAGCATGAAGTGCTTGAGATTTACCAAAGTTTTTAAAAAAACGAATGCCTTTTACAGGCTTGTTTTGTGATGCTAATTGCGAAATAATTTGCCAGGAATTATCTGTGCTGCCATCATCAATAAAAATAATTTCATATGAAAAATGATTGGATTGCATAACTTTAGCAATCCAATCATGTAATTCAGTTAATGAGTCTTGTTCGTTTAGTAGTGGTATAACTACAGATATATTCATTTAAATATTTTCTAAATTCAATATTCAAAAATAGCGAATTTATTCTGTGTCTGGATTACTTTTTTTCATTGCAGCAGCAACAATTAATCCGATGATACTAAAAAGCACTAAGTACCCTGCTAATCCTTTAGCAATGTTTCCCAACGAATATTGATTTTGAGATTCAATTTGTTCAACAGATTTAGCAATAGCATCACTAGGTGTATTGAAGCTCTCAAGCATTTGTACTGTTTTTTCAATAGTTTTTTCTTTCAATACTTCTGCAGCATCCGTATCGATAAAATTAAATAGTATATAAGAAATAAAAGTGCTTATTACTAAACCGATTAAAACAGTAAGGAAATAAGATGTGAAAGCTTCTTTAAATGAAGCATACCCATTTTGCAGTTGTTTCGTTTTTGCAACTGACATAATTCCTAAGACTATTATAGTTATTAAAATAAAAATGCCATACCACATATTGGTCAGTAAACCTAGGTTCACTGCGTATGCGATAACAGTTAAAAGAGCGAGTATTGCTCCTAAATATAACCCATAATTTGAAGCTATAGATTTCAATGATTTTTCCATAATATTTTGTTTAAAACGTTAGTTGATTTGTTAGTATTCAAAAATAACAAAACGTTACATCAAAAAGTTAAAATAAAAAATAATAAAAAGTATTGTGCGTTTATAAAAAATGCTTAAATTTGCAGCTCCAAAATTGTAAAGAATAATAAAGCATTTAGCGATGAGAAAAGGTATACATCCAGAAAATTATAGATTAGTAGCATTTAAAGATATGTCTAACGACGATGTGTTTTTAACAAAGTCTACTGCAGATACTAATGAGACTATAGAAGTTGATGGTGTTGAGTATCCACTTGTTAAAATGGAGATATCGAGAACATCACACCCTTATTACACTGGTAAATCTAAATTAGTAGATACTGCTGGTCGTATTGATAAGTTCAAAACTAAATACGCTAAATTTAAAAAATAAATTAAGCGTATATCATAATATAATATTTATTAGCCTTTCATTTTTGAAAGGCTTTTTTATTTTATTTAATTGAACTATTTTTGAATACGTAAATAATTACTTAATGTTAAAGTGTAAAAACTTGTAACTCCTAACATAACTCACAATTTTCACCTTTTATGAATTACATTCTTTTTGATGGGGCTTCTCGGAATAATTTATTACCATTTACATTTACTAGGCCAGTAGCAGATATTAGAACTGGAATTTTAACCATTCGTGAAAAATGGGAAACGTTTTTAAAAACGACCACCACCACGGTTACTGAAGATTATTTATCTGATAAATATCCTATGGTAGAACTGGAAGACAATGTGATGATTAATGCATCGTATCTTCCAAATGTAGAATTGGTTGAAAAAATAAAAGGTTTAAAAGAAAACCAGGCAATTTTTAAAGGTGAAGATGTTATTGCATTTTTTGCTAAAGAAGGGCAAGATGACATTGATTTTGACAGTTTTGAAGTATTTGAGTTTAGCGGTAACATTATAAAGATCGAAAATACTTGGGATATTTTTTCTAAAAACGGAGACACTATTCAAGAAGATTTTAACCTAATCACAAAGGGAAGAACATCACAATCTATTCCGTCTAGTAATAATATTATAGCACCAGAAAATATTTTTATAGAAGCAGGAGCGACATTAGAATTTGCAACGCTTAACGCTAGTAATGGACCCATTTATATTGGTAAAAACGCAGAAATAATGGAAGGGAGTATTATAAGAGGACCTTTTGCTTTATGTGAAAATGCGACAGTAAAAATGGCAGCAAAAATTTATGGGCCAACAACAATAGGGCCTAATAGTAAGGTTGGAGGAGAGGTTAACAACTCTGTGATATTTGCCAATTCCAATAAGGGTCATGACGGTTTTTTGGGGAATTCCGTTTTAGGAGAGTGGTGCAACATGGGAGCAGATACTAATACTTCTAATTTAAAAAATAACTATGCAGAAGTGCGTTTATGGGATTATGAAACCGAAGGTTTTGCAAAAACGAGATTGCAATTTTGTGGTTTAATGATGGGGGATCACAGCAAATGCGGTATCAATACCATGTTTAATACAGGAACAGTTGTAGGGGTAAGTGCCAATATTTTTGGTAGTGGTTTTCCCAGAAATTTTGTACCGAGTTTTAGTTGGGGCGGTAATGGTGGTTTTACTACTTATTTAACTAAGAAAGTATTTGAAGTTGCAAGTATTGTGATGGCAAGGCGTAATAAGGAATTCACAGAACAAGATCGAGTTATTTTAGAGCATGTTTTTGAAGACACTAAAAAGTACAGAAGGGAATAATTAGGAGATACCCATAGTAAACTTCTAACAGGTTTAACTTCAAATGGTTATATTTGCTTATAGCACATCGTTTTTATGCTAAAGCTTCTTTATTACATAATCTTTTTTATTGGACTAATAAGTTTTTCTCAAGCTAAAGATTTTAGTGTTAAAAATTTAGAAATTAACACTAAATATCCACATTTTGGTTTGATGCAAATTAACAGTTCAAGAATTGTTTTTACATCGTACTTATTAGATAAAAAAGGAAGGGTGAAGCGGTTTGAAGGCAATCCTATCTTAACAGTTTTTGAGGGTGATTTATCTGAAGATGTTGACATCATTAACGTTACTCCTATACAAATAGACCCAAAGCAAAATATATCTCACATTACTAGTGCTACGATATCTCCAGACGGGAAGCACATTTATTTAACGACAAACTATACTAGAAAGAATATGCCAAAAGGCAATTTTAATGAAGCTAATTTTCATATTACAGTAGGTGAGTTTAAAACAGGAATAGGATGGACTAATTTTAAAGTATTGCCTTTCTGCAAACTTAAATATTCTTATGCACATCCAGCTTTAGATAATGATGGGAAAACATTATATTTTACAGCTAATATTAGAGGTGGAAAAAATACTACTAGAGGAGGTTCTGATATTTTTAAGGTAGATCTCTTAGCAGATGGGACTTATAGTGACCCTAAAAATTTAAGCAGTAAAGTTAATTCTTATGGTCGGGAGATGTTTCCTTTTATGAGTGCTGATAATACCTTATATTTCTCTTCAAATAGACCTAATGGATTTGGTGGGTTCGATATTTATAAAAGTATTATGAATAGAGATGGTACTTTTGAAAAAGCTGAGAAATTACCGCCACCAATTAATAGTAAGCAAGATGACTTTTGTTTCATCATAGATTCTGAAAGCAAAACTGGTTATTTTTCATCAAAACGCCCAGAAGGTAAGGGAGATGACGACATTTATTATTTTAAACATATCGATTGAATTTTTTTAATGATCGGATTAATATGTGCTTTTTTTGTCGGAAAGTATTTTTACAAACTAACTAAAGATTATTATTTTACAGGGCTTAGTAATTATAATTTTTTGATTCACTATCTATTAGAGAAAAAATAGAAAAAAGAAGTTGTTGTAAAAGATGAAATCAATGATATTGGTAGAGATTTGAAGCGTGATTAATTGTCTTTAAAGTAAACAAGAAAGAAAAATTAATTTGGCTTATTTTATGAAAATGTAATTTTTTTCTTATTTTGTCAGAGATTTACAACTTTAAAAGTATGTAGATTTTTTTATCATAGCCCTAAAAAGATAAACTGTGTTACATATTTTTAAAAATGAAAGAAAGATCACTATTCTTTTTTTCATCATTTTAACTATAGATATTTTAGTTAAACTAAATCTCGATCCCTTTCCGTATAGATATATTTCTAAACCGCCTTTAGTGCTCCTTTTATTTTTGTATTACTATTATAATAATAATGAACAACGAAAGATAAAAAAACTGTGGGTAATCTTAGCATTATGCAGTTTTTTATTAGGAGATATATTTGTTATAAACCATACTAATATCATTTTTTTAAGTGTCAGCCTACTCCTTTTCGCTTTAGCAAAAGTCTTTTTAAGTTTACGACTTTCTCATGTATCGGATTTTAATGTTATCAAACTAATCCCTTTCTCTATAATACTATTTTTCTATACGGTTTTTATAGTGAGCTTTCTTTTTAATAGCCTAGGAGATTTTTTTGCTCCAGCACTGATTAGTTTTTTTATATCACTATTACTGATTCAATTTGCCTTTTTAAGGAGAGGAGTTGTTAATAATGTTAGTTATTCGTATGTTTTTACAGGTATTATTTTCTATAAGTTTTCTGAAGCCATGATGGCAATAAAAACATTTAAAATGGACTTACCCATGCAAGATATTTTAATTATGTTATTTTATGGCATAGCTATATATCTCATTTTTTTTGGAATTGTAAAAGAGCATAAAAATTAAAATGATATCAATTTTTTTTAACCCTTCTTAAGTCCAATAAATTAATAGGGTTTATTCCAAGACCAGAAACATTCTTTCTTGTAAAGCGAACCACTTCGTCATAGTATAAAGGCACCATGATTGCATTTGCCATGGCTATAGAATCCATGGTTGTATATAGATGTTTTCTTTCTTCAATACCAGTAATAGTAAAAGCTTTATTATATAAACTATCAAACAGAGTGTTTTTAAAGTGAAAATAATTTGAGCCGTTAGGAGCGAAATTTTTACTATAGAATATCGATAAATAATTCTCTGCATCCAAATAATCCGCAACCCAGGAACTTCTAAACATATCAACTTTACCATTTGATCTAGCTGTTCTTAAAGTTGCTTCAGGCATAACATCGACTTTAATTACTAATCCGGTTTTATCAAGTTCACGTTGAATAAATTCACAAAAACTTAAGTAATTACTGGTCGTTGTTAAAGTGATTTCAGGTTTTGATATACCACTTTCTTTTATAAACTGTTCAACCAATTGTTTGGCTTTTTCAGGTTGGTAGCTAAAACCAATAGATTCATTATGTCCTGCTAGCCCTTTAGGAATAAAACCACCATTAGCAGGATTGCCAATATCGTTTCGTAAATAAATCATCATTTTTTTTCTGTCAAAGCCATAATTAATAGCTTTTCTTATGAGTTCAGATTGTATTTCTGGGGTTTTAGAGTCTAAATAAAATCCTAGGTATTCAGAGTTTAGATAAGGACCTTGAATCATATTTACAGATGCTTTGTAGGTGCTGCGAAGCTGCCCGTCTGCTGTTAAAAGCTCATCTTTATAAGAAGCATCTAAACTGTTTAAAAAATCTATATTGCCTTGTGCGAACTGTAAAAACTCACTTTGTTTATCGGGCAAAAAGGTTATGGATACGGCTTCTAAATAAGGTAGAGATACACCAGTACTATCTTTTTCAAAATAATGGTCGTTTTTTCTAAAAACAAGTTTAATGTTTTCTTCCCAACGTTTAAATTGAAAAGGACCGGTGCCGATAGGGTGCGATCTGAAATCACTGCCATAATGTTCGGCAATTTCTTTAGGAATAACCGAGCAATACTTCATAGACAATAGCCCTATAAAAGCAGGGAATGGTTGCGTTAATTTAATTTTGAAAAGCGTATCATTTATAGCTTCAAAATCATCTACCTTTTTTAAAACCCAATTTCCTGGTGCTGCAATTTTTTCATCCCTTAATCGGTTAAAACTATACCGGAAATCTTCTGCAACTACCACTCTTGTAGAATCTTTTCCAAATAGTTCATGCTTGTGAAAATACACATCATCACGTAGTGTAAATAAGTAAGAGAGGCCATCGTCCGAGATTGCCCAGTTTTTAGCAATACTTGGTAAAATATTTAAATCACTATCCAACTGTACTAAACCATTAAATAATTGATTACTTACCCAGGTATCTTGCAAAGTTCTTGAAAAAGCAGGGTCTAACGTATTTATGTTTGCATGTTCATTATACCTGAAAACTAGATGGTCTTTGCTAACTAATCTATTGTCTGTGCATGAGTTTAATAAGAAAGTAAAGCTTATTATGAATAAATAGACTGTTAGGTATTTTATATTTGTCTTCACTAGTTTCATTTAATAGCGGGTAATTTAATAGTAGTTTTTTATCCTTCAGGCAAGGCTTTCCAATTTTTAATAATTTTAGAATAAAAGTATATAAAGAGTAAATTAATCGTAAATAAAATAAAGCTCCAATGCATTCCTAAACTACTCAATAAATTAAAACAAACATCATTATTATAATAGGAATAATTTTCAACACATGCGGCTGATTGGTGTAAAGATATAATTGTAATTATTAGAAAAATATAAAGTGTAAATCCAAGAATAGATATGTTTAGGCATATAGCAACTATAAACTTCTTTATTTTTTTTATATAAAATAAGGGAATTGATAAAATAATAGACCCTAATACTAAGGTTAAATACGATACAAAATACTCAATGCTATTCCCAGTAGATCGTGTTATGTATTCATAAAGAACGGTTAACAATATTACCAGCATGGTTAATACTCCAATGCTTATAATTGTAAATAGTAGTGGCCTTAAACCTGTAATTCTAAACATAAAAACTAAAGAAGAAAAAAAGAAAGCAAACCATATAAAGAAGTGTATGGTTTTAAATAAGGGATTGCTTTCTTTTATATCTTCAATATTTTCAAAGACTCTATGTAGAGCATCATTGTCTAAATAATAATTTGTTATATGATCTTTATAAAAAGTATCAATAGCAGTTTTAGGGGTACTTGATTCAAATTGAAACTCTTCTTTGGGTTGATTTCTGATTAGGTTTTTTAATTCGAAGTTATCGTTTGGGTGATAAACCATGTCAAACCAGTTGTCGACATTCAGATTATGCTTAATTTTATATTGATTGCAAATCATTAAAAAATCCGACAATATTTTTTTAATTTCATTAGGATCGTTTCTCTTTAAAAGATCATAACCTAATTTATTCCACAGTCTGTTATTTTTATTGTAACCTGCTCGATAATTAAATTTTTCATACTCGTAGTCATTATATTCAGTGTAATTATATTGGAGATTTTCTTGTTCTAATCTATTTTTTTGGGATAGATAAAAATTGTTTGAATAATTAAAATAACTAGGATTCTCTGTTTGAACATAACTAGAAACATCAAAAATGGAATCTTTAAAAAAATAAGTTCTAATAGTGTCTTTAGTTTTGAAATACACATAGCCTTTATAAGAGCTATCAGTTGCCATCTGGTTTAAGGCACCATCTTTTTTATAGAGTGTATAAAATCTGTAATTGTAATCCAGAAATTTTAAAGATAAACTATCTTTCTTTTGAGTTATTCCATTATAAGTTTCACAATAAAGGGTATCGAAAGGGGCTGGGTAACTACGTTGATTGATAGTGTAGTCCAGTGTGTTTTTAGAAAAGAATAATGCAGCGGCATTAGAAGCAATAATTTCTTTTTCTACACTTTTTTCGTCATATTTAAAAGAGATATAAGATTTAACACCGAAATTATGTGAAATATAAAATGTTGTAGAAAAGAAAATTACTATTAAATAAATTAAAAATTGCTTAAATAATTGTAATCGGGAGGTAGGATAAAAACTTTTAAAAGCATTATTTTTAAATAGAAAAATAAGCCATAAAACAAGCGTTAAAATGGATATGATAATGCTGATATAAATAGTACCATTTTCAAAAAAAATAGATTTAGCACTATATTCATGTAAAACTTCTGGATTAGTAATAGCTAAGAACCCAAAAACAAAAAATAAACCATGCAATATTAGTGCTAAAGCTAAAACCCATAATAATTTTGTATTCCAAACTAATGGATGATTTTCAAGTAAATATTGATTGGTTTTATGTATAAATTTTTTCATTGATTTGGCTTTAGGAAACGAAGAAACGTCTTGTGGATTTTGTTATATTACGTGTATAAATAACATCTATTTTGTATTTTCCCAGAGCTTCAAGGACTAACGGAAAAGTTATCTCAATAGGAAAATAAGCAATAAAGATACCTCCGTTAAAAACCAATTTTTCAAGACATAAATCAGTGAAAATTTGTTTGAGTTTTTCTCTTTCGCAATTACAGTCTATTTCTACAATTAAATAATTTTCAGTATTTGTAACTTCATTTTTATCGTCATGTTCTTTATGAACGCCATTCTTTAGATATATTACTTTATCAGATACCTTTTCTACTTCATACAATTGCTGGGAGCTCAATATTAATGCAATAGGGTTATTTATAGAATTACAAATAGATTTTAAGTCTTCTAAGATGACCTGTTGTGCTAATACATCCAGATTAGCTAATGGTTCGTCTAAAAGAAGTAATTCAGGTTGTTTTAATAGTGTTCTTGCTAACTCAAAACGCATTTTGTACCCAGAAGATAATTCATTCCATTTTAAATGCTTATAATTCCATAAGCCAAAACGAGCAATCATCATTAAAACTCTGGTTTCATTTTCTTGGGGATTAATGCCATAATTTGATAAAACAAATTTTAAATTATCCTTAAGACTGCCATACCATTTTTGAGTTCGTTGTGGAATATATACCAAATTAGAGCGCAAATCATAGTCGTTACCAAAATCCTTATCGAAATTAAACTCTAACGATCCTTCATTATGTTTTAGTTCTTTAGCTAAAATTCTTAATAGTGTTGTTTTGCCATTTCCATTTTCTCCAACTAATCCATAAACATCACCTTTGTGAATATTAATAGAAATAGGCCCTAGCTTAAAACGATTAGCACCATAGCTTTTAGTAATATTTGAACCAGTTACAAGGGGTTTTTCTGTATTATTATCTTCAATTGGAATTTTGGAGATTCTATTTAGAATTTCAAGGCTTCTTTTTATAAGCTCCCCTTCTTCTTTTGGAAACTTTTCTTTCCAATCGGTAAGTTCAATAACATCATTATAAATATCTAAGTTTTGTGTGTCTATGGCACAATCCATGAGTTTTCGATACCCTAAGAAAGTATCCTTATTTTCAAGAAAAGTAATAACTTCTTTAATTCGCGTTTCGGCTCTTGTCATTTGTTATTGCAGATTATAAACTTTTAGTTCAAGTCTTCGCACTTAGATTGTATTACTTGTAGCAATTGCGTAAATTTGCAAGCTTTTAAGTTAGAAGGCTTGTAAATATATATACATTTCCACCATAAAAGGAAATGAAGAAGAAAAAATGAAGAAAAAAGTCGCATTTTATACCTTGGGCTGTAAACTGAATTTTTCAGAGACATCGACTATTGCCAGGAATTTTACAGATGAAGGTTTTGATCGTGTGGATTTTTCTGAAAAGGCAGATATTTATGTGATTAATACTTGTTCGGTTACCGAGAATGCAGACAAACGTTTTAAAACAATAGTAAAACAAGCACAGAAAGCCAATTCAGATGCATTTGTTGCAGCGGTGGGATGTTATGCTCAGTTAAAGCCTCAAGAATTGGCAGATGTAAATGGTGTGGATTTAGTTTTAGGAGCTACTGAGAAATTTAACATTACTGCTTTTATTAACGATTTGCTTAGTCATCCCGAGCGCAGTCGAGGGGTTGGACAGGTACATTCTTGTGAGATTGAAGATGCCGATTTTTATGTAGGGAGTTATTCCATAGGAGATAGAACGAGAGCATTTTTAAAAGTTCAGGATGGTTGCGATTACAAATGTACTTATTGTACAATACCTTTAGCACGTGGTATTTCGCGAAGCGATACCATGGAAAACGTTTTAAAAAATGCTCGGGAGATTTCTAAGCAAAACATAAAAGAAATTGTTCTTACTGGGGTTAATATTGGTGATTATGGTAAAGGCGAGTTTGGTAATAAAAAACATGAGCATACGTTTTTAGATTTGGTTACTAAGCTAGATCATGTTGAAGGTATTGAGCGATTAAGGATTTCGTCTATAGAACCAAATCTTTTAAAAAATGAAACCATTGATTTGGTCTCTAAATCGAGAGCTTTTGTACCTCATTTTCATATTCCATTACAGTCTGGGAGTAACGAGATTCTTAAAAAAATGAAACGTCGTTATATGCGGGAATTGTATGTAGATCGTGTTTCTAAAATAAAAGAGGTTATGCCACATGCTTGTATAGGTGTCGATGTTATTGTTGGATTTCCTGGAGAAACGGACGAACACTTTTTAGAAACGTATCATTTTTTAAATGCATTAGACATTTCATATTTACATGTGTTTACCTACTCAGAGCGTGATAATACAGAAGCAGCAGAAATGAATGGTGTATTGCCTAACAATATAAGAAGTAAGCGTAGTAAAATGTTACGAGGTTTATCAGTTAAAAAACGTCGTGCTTTTTATGAAAGCCAAATTGGGTCCAACAGAACTGTTTTGTTTGAAAGCGAAAATAAAGAAGGCTACATTCATGGGTTTACTGAAAACTACATTAAAGTAAAAACCCCTTGGAATCCTGATCTGATTAATACATTACATCATGTAGAACTTACAAGAATTGATGATGATGGCTTGGTGAGATTTGAGTTTGCAAAAGTGGTTTCAAACTAAGAAACTATAGTAATCTTGCATATTAGCTAGAGTTTTGTTCACTTTGACTTATTTATTGTGCAAATAAAATGACACGATATATTTTTATACGAGTTAATCATGTCCCAAATGAATAGGTTTCTTTTTATTTTATGCTTTACATTACTTATTACGAGTTGCTCGGAAGAGGAAAGTAATGACTTGTCTATTGTTGGTACATGGAAATTAACAGCTTGGGAAGTTGCAGATGGATTTGATATGAATAATGATGGTATTGTTAATACTAATATTTTAGACGAAATTGAATGTATAAGCAATGAAACTTTAATTTTTGAAACTGAAGGTGTTGTATCTTCCAATAAAACCTTTAACCCAGATATTGATATTGCTTTACAGGAAGGAACTACAGATAAGTACGTATTTGATGTAAGATGTGATAAGGAAGGTGTTATTGGTTTTGCAACAACATATTCTCAAAAAAATATAGATACTGTGATATTTAATGATAAAGAATCTGCTATTGTCGATAATCAATTATTTCGCTTGATTAAAGAATCGATAAAAATATATAATGAAGACTTTACTGAGATAGTAGCTACTAAGGATTTAACATTGGTGTATACCAAACAATAATTAAGTAGCATTTTTGCAGGAAATAAAAAAATCCGAAATTACTACTTCGGATTTTTTTATAATTATTTTTGTTTAAAAAATTAAATTCTTACTCCAACAGGAAGCATACGCTTATATTTCCTATTGCTTCTCACAAACTTAGCAATTTCAGGGCTTGTTGGTACAACGCTTAAATTACGTTCTTGAATTTGTTCGAAAACAGCTTCTAAAAACTCTTTGCTAAATTCTTGGTCTTTAATGCCTTCTGGAATAATTAGTTTGGTTAGAAAAATTTTCCTTTCTTGTAAAGAATATTCAATTTTTGCTAAATGATTATCAATTTTTATTTCAAATTGACGTAGAAAATCGTTATCAATTAGTTCTGCAGCTTCAACCATGGTAATTTTTGTTTTGTTTCTTAGAAATCTTAAATAGTGAGCACTATTTATATAACTTTGTTTTGCAAAAGTACAAAAAATAATTGTTATTTTAAAGATAAAAAAGGGTTAATACCTTATAAAATAAACCTTTAGAATAGGCTTTATTTGAATTTAGAAAACAGTTTTTTATTAAATTCTATTTTAGTACAAATGAACGAAGAAATAATACATGTTTATTTAATGCCGGGAATGGCTGCAAACCCTATAATTTTTGAACATATAAAATTACCAGAGGATCAATTTAAGATTCATTTACTTGAGTGGATGTTACCAATTAATAATGAATCTATTAGTGATTATGCATTACGAATGACTAACCATATAAAACATGAAAATATTGTGTTACTTGGTGTGTCCTTTGGAGGTGTTTTGGTGCAAGAAATGAGTAAGCATATACATGTTAGAAAACTCATTATAGTATCTAGTGTTAAGTCCATGCACGAACTGCCTAAACATATGCTACTAGCTAAGAAAATGAAAGCTTATGCATTAGTACCAACACAATTGGCTGGTAGTATTGATTTACTTGCAAAATATGCTTTTGATAGCAGTATTAAAAAACGAATGGATTTGTATAAGAAATATTTATCTGTTAATGATAGCAAATATTTAAGTTGGGCTATTAAGCAAATGGTCTGTTGGAATCAGGATGAAAGTCTACCAAATATTGTACATATTCATGGGGATAGCGATAGTGTGTTCCCTATTAAAAATATAACAAACTGCATCACTATAAAAAAAGGTACACATATTATGATTATTAATAAGTTTAAGTGGTTTAATGAGAATTTACCTCGTATAATTTTAGAAAACTAAATAAAAATTTTACCTTTAAACAAAACTTATTAAAAATGAAGATAGTACAGAAAGTATTAGCGTTTGTGGGATTATTAAGTTTATCGGCCTTATTTATTTATGCCTTACAAGATGCCCCAACAGATGAGAATTTCGAAAAAAAACTAATTAACGATTATAATGTTTATGCGTTACAAGTTCCAGATGATTTAAATTTTGCTGGAGAGCCAATGCCACTTAAAAATCCAGATATTTTAGAACGAATGGATAGAGAGCTATTGGTTAATACATATTGGCAATCTAATGGACTTTTAATGTTTAAACGCGCCAAAAAATATTTTCCAATTATAGAGCCTATTTTAGAGAAGCATGGCATTCCAGATGATTTTAAGTATTTGGCTGTCATAGAAAGTGGCTTAACAAACGCCGTATCTCCTGCAGGTGCTAGAGGTGTTTGGCAAATTATGAAAGTTACAGGCAGAGAAAATGGTTTAGAAGTAAATGATAATGTTGATGAACGTTACCATCTAGAAAAAGCAACAGAAGTAGCGTGTAAATATTTATTAAGATCTAAAAAGAAATTAGGGTCGTGGACCTTAGCCGCGGCTGCTTATAATGCTGGTGTTGCTGGTGTTTCCAGAAAATTGAAGGAACAAAATGTATCAAGTTATTACGATTTGTTGCTTATTGAAGAAACGGGGCGCTATATTTTTAGAATCGTGGCATTAAAAGAAATTTTATCTAATCCAGCCAAATATGGCTTTAACTTTAGGGATAAGGATTTGTATAACAATGTGCCTACTTATAAAGTAGCTGTTGATACAGCAATTACTGATTTTCCAAAATTTGCTGAAAGTTTTGGTATTAACTACAAAATATTAAAACTTCATAACCCTTGGTTGCGAGAATCACATTTAAATAATAAATCAAAGAAGTTGTATACTATTGATATTCCTAAAAAGGGATATTATGATGTACAATAAAAGAATACCAATAAATTTAATCGTAGACGGAGGATAATTAATAATTATCCTCTTCTTTTTTGTGCTCTTATAGAACCACCGCTACCGTAATGTTGATTAGGCATTTGAGAACGTTTCATATTTTGTTTCATCATTTTTATCTGATCGGCTAACATACCCTGTTTGTCTAATTTTTGAGCCTCAGATAATAGTTTTTGGGCTTCTTGCTTTCTACGCTTAGAAAAAGCAATACCAGATAAATTCAATTTAGCCATAGCCAAATCATGGTCCATAGACAACCCTAAAGAAATAGCTTTTTTAAAATACTTTTCAGCTTCATTCATATTACTTTGAGAAACCATGATACCATGTAAATAATTATAATATCCTTGTTGCTTTTTTACTAAAGCAGATTCAGGATTTTTAATTTTGTTAAGCCACTTTTTAGCACCATCAAAATCTTGTTTACGTAATCTTAGAAAAGCTAATAAAATAAACTCATTTTTAAAATAAAGGAACACAAAAATTAAAGAAAGTAATATAAGCATAATACCATTACCTATATACCCTTCGGTAAATTGATAAACAGCATAAGCAATAATGCCTGCTGCTATAATAAGTTTAATAATTTTATTGTACATTTTAATAAGTTTATAATAAGGAAAAGACGTTTTTTATATGCTAAATAAGGTCTCTTTTTGTTCTAGACTGCAAAGAAACTAAATTTTTATTAAAAGTAACTCATAGACATTTAACAAAAAAGCAGGTATTAGGCTAAATAGAGAAAGGTTTTATTAGAATATTTTAACCAAAAAAATAAATGAAAATATTTTTTCAAAAATGGTTTGCAAAGTAATAAAGGCTTTGTATATTTGCCCTCGGTTTTGGAGAAGGTCCAAACACTTATAGAAAAATACAATTCAGATTTTAAAGATACAAGATAATGAGTAAAAGAACATTTCAGCCTTCTAAAAGAAAGAGAAGAAACAAACACGGTTTCAGAGAAAGAATGGCTTCTGCTAATGGTAGAAAGGTATTAGCTCGTAGAAGAGCTAAAGGAAGAAAAAGATTATCTGTGTCATCTGAAACTAGACATAAGAAATAATGATTAACAATTGTTGATAATTTAAAGGTGTTACTTAAGTGTAACGCCTTTTTTTATATCTAATGAGTATTATTTTTGTAACTAATTATATTATATCCACATAACAAGTAAAAAATGCCGAAAAAATCAAACCTAAAATCGATACTAATTATTGGGTCAGGTCCTATAGTTATTGGACAAGCATGTGAATTTGATTATTCAGGATCTCAGTCTTTAAGGTCACTTAGAGAAGATGGAATTGAAACAATTCTTATTAATTCCAATCCTGCAACTATCATGACAGATCCTTCCATGGCAGATCATGTTTATTTGCTACCTCTCAATACCAAATCTATTATCAAAATTTTAAAAGAGCATCCACAAATTGATGCCGTCTTACCAACTATGGGAGGTCAGACAGCTTTAAATTTATGTATAGAGGCTGATGAAAAGGGAATTTGGAAAGATTTTGGAGTTGAACTGATAGGTGTTGATATTAATGCTATAAATATTACAGAAGACAGAGAGCAGTTTAGAGAATTAATGGGAAAAATAGGTGTTGGTATGGCACCACAAGCTACGGCAACATCTTTCTTAAAAGGAAAAGAAATTGCTCAAGAATTTGGCTTCCCTCTTTGTATTAGAGCATCATACACATTAGGAGGAGCAGGAGCAGCGATTGTTTATGAAGAAGAAGATTTTGATAAATTATTACGTAGAGGGTTAGAAATTTCTCCAATCCATGAAGTGATGATTGATAAAGCAATGATGGGATGGAAAGAGTACGAATTGGAATTACTTCGTGATAAAAATGATAATGTTGTCATTATTTGTTCTATAGAGAATATGGATCCAATGGGAATTCATACAGGAGATTCTATTACAGTAGCACCAGCAATGACTTTGAGTGATAGAACCTATCAGAAGATGCGTGATATGGCCATTAAAATGATGCGTAGTATCGGTGATTTTGAAGGCGGATGTAATGTTCAATTTGCTGTAAGTCCAGATGAAAAAGAAGACATTATTGCTATAGAAATAAATCCGCGTGTATCACGTTCTTCAGCATTAGCAAGTAAAGCAACGGGTTATCCGATTGCTAAAATAGCAACAAAGCTTGCTATTGGCTATACTTTGGATGAATTAGATAATCAGATAACTAAATCTACTTCGGCTTTATTTGAGCCTACTTTAGATTACGTTATTGTAAAAATTCCACGTTGGAATTTTGATAAATTTGAAGGCTCTGATAGAACTTTAGGCTTACAAATGAAGGCTGTTGGAGAAGTTATGGGAATTGGACGTTCTTTCCAGGAAGCTTTACACAAAGCGACCCAATCTTTAGAGATTAAAAGAAATGGTTTAGGAGCAGACGGAAAAGGTTATAAAGATTACAACCAAATCATTGACAAGCTCACCAACGCTTCTTGGGATCGTGTTTTTGTTATTTACGATGCGATTGCGATGGGAATTCCACTAAGCCAGATTTATGATATCACAAAAATTGATATGTGGTACTTAAAGCAATATGAAGAATTATTTCAATTAGAAAAAGAAATATCTACTTATACTATTGATACTCTTGATAGAGAGTTATTATTAGAAGCGAAGCAAAAAGGATATGGTGACCGTCAGATTGCACATATGTTAGGATGCTTGGAAAGTCAGGTATATAATAAGAGAGATGAATTTAATATTCAGCGTGTATTTAAGTTAGTTGATACTTGTGCTGCTGAGTTTACAGCCAAAACACCATATTACTATTCTACATTTGAAAATATGGTTGAGACGGCTTCTGGAGAAGTATACACTCATAATGAAAGTATTGTAAGTGATAAAAAGAAAATTGTTGTACTAGGCTCTGGACCAAACAGAATAGGGCAGGGTATCGAGTTTGATTACTGTTGCGTTCATGGCGTTTTAGCGGCTGCTGAATGTGGTTATGAGACGATCATGATTAACTGTAATCCAGAAACGGTTTCTACAGATTTTGATACGGCTGATAAATTATATTTTGAACCTGTTTTTTGGGAACATATTTATGATATTATTCGTCATGAAAAACCAGAAGGAGTCATTGTTCAATTAGGAGGACAAACAGCATTGAAATTAGCTGAAAAGTTAACCAAATATGGTATTAAAATTATTGGAACTAGTTTTGAATCTTTAGACTTAGCTGAAGATAGAGGAAGCTTTTCTCGCTTATTAAAAGAAAACAATATTCCTTATCCAGAGTTTGGAATTGCAGAAAATGCCGATGAAGCCTTAGAGTTAGCTGATAAATTAGATTTCCCAATTTTAGTTAGACCATCTTATGTTTTAGGAGGACAGGGGATGAAAATTGTTATCAATAAAGAAGATTTGATTGAGCATGTAGTCGATTTATTAAGAAGAATGCCTAACAATAAATTGTTATTAGACCATTATTTAGACGGAGCGATTGAGGCAGAAGCAGATGCTATTTGTGATGCTGATGGGAATGTTTATATTATTGGAATCATGGAACATATAGAACCATGCGGTGTACATTCTGGAGACTCTAATGCTACCTTACCAGCATTTAATTTAGGAGCTTTGGTAATGCAGCAAATCATCGATCATACACATACTATAGCTAGAGCATTGAACACTGTTGGTTTAATTAATATTCAGTTTGCTATTAAAGATGATATCGTGTATATCATCGAAGCTAACCCTAGAGCTTCTAGAACGGTGCCTTTTATTGCAAAAGCATATAAAGAACCTTATGTGAATTATGCAACAAAAGTGATGTTAGGAGAGAAAAAGGTAACTGATTTTGATTTTAAACCACAGTTAGAAGGTTATGCCATTAAGCAACCTGTATTCTCTTTCAATAAGTTTCCAAATGTAGATAAGAGATTAGGACCAGAAATGAAAAGTACTGGCGAAAGTATATTATTCATTGACAGTTTAAAAGATGATGAATTTTACGATCTATATTCCAGACGGAAAATGTACTTAAGTAAATAATAAAAAATGCCGCTAAAAGCGGCATTTTTTATTTCTTCTTCAATTGGAAGTTAAATAGAACCTCTATACTCTCGGCAATTTTATTCCTGACAACTTTAGGTATTTTAATATCATAGTCTGCTGGATTAGCAGTAAATGTTCCAGAAACTATAATGTTGCCTTCACCACTTTTTGAAATTTCCAAAGGCATATTCTCTAATTGATTTGTTTTTCCATGAAACGTTAATGTTCCATTAATTTTAAAGACTTTAGGTGTTTCTGATAATTCATTAAAAGAAAAACTAACGATTTTACCTTTAAAAGTAGCTTTAGGATATGTATCAGATTCAGCATAGTTTTCATTAAAATGCTCTTCCATGAGCGCATTTTTAAATCGAAACCCTTTAACCAGTACTAATGTAGCAAATTCACCATTTTCGGAATTTAAAATGGCAGTGACTGTATTATTGTTGGCTTTTATCTCTTCAAAAGAAGGTACAGAAGCTTCAAAATTTACTTGTCCAATTTTTGTTAAGTATTTGTTTTGCGCAAGACAATTTAAGCTTATAAAGGCGAAAAAATAAATTAACTTTTTCATGTGATTATAATTGTTGTTTTTATGATTTACACCTGTCTTATGGACAGGTGTAAAGTTTATTTAATTATTACTATGCGTAATTATTTTAGTTATAACAGTTCATTATGATTTTACAAGTTGTTATCATTTTAAATCATAGCATAGAAACTAATTTTCCAAAAGACCATCATCTTTCCATTGTTGAATCAAATTTCTATTAGCTGAAGGCATTTGCCCACTAGGAGGCATAGGGCTGGAAGCATTGTTAATTCTAGACAATATTGCATCAACTCTATCTCTAACACTAGTGTAGGTTACTAGAGAGAATGGTGCTCCATTGGCAGTTGGATTACCATGGCACTGTGCACAATTATTATTTATAATACTTTGTACATTTGCATCATAAGTAACCTTTGTAGTTGGGTCTGGATCTGGATTTGGGTCTGGATCAGGAGTAAGGTCATCATTGCTATTACTAGAGCAGTTGAAAAGCAATACAGAGATTGCCAAGGTGTAAATTATTTTTTTTAAGTTCATAGCTACTTTTTTTATTAATTAATTATCATTTTTATAATTCTGATTAAAATCTTCTACTTAAATTAAACCCGAAATAGACATCCCCATCGCTCCAATCTCCATTTCCTTGCCCTAGAAAACCATTGGTATTCATGGCTTGAGCATTAGAGAAGTGCATTTGAAATACATGACCTCCTGTTTCTATGTCTATACCTATAGATAACGGGTTTTTAAAAGGCGAATTGTCGGCTCTATTCAAGTGTAAACCATAATCTGCGTTTATAGACCATCGTTTACTAAGTTTATAGCGTCCACCAAGACCTAATGCAAATTGGCTATTGTCCTGCTCGTTAACAGAAACATAGTTGTCATGAAAAAAAGTAGGTGCTAACTCCACCGAAAAATTTGTGTTAATTTTTCTGGATATTAGTAATTGAGCAGTATATCCAAGACGATCCTTAAACTCAATTAGAGGTAAGTCTTGTTCTTCCAGAGCAGTATTGACCAAAATAGCATTATAACCAACAATTGTAAAAGGGAAGCCATTATTTTCTTGTCTGAGAAGTCTATATTTTACCGATGCTTGGTAAATTTTAAAAAAGGAACTTCTGGATACACCTACATTAATTGCATCAGAAATACCATAAACAAAATTTAATCGTGTTACAGCTTCATCCAATCCAAAAAAAGTATCAATACCATTTTTTAAACTGCCAAAGCGGTGAGATACTATAAAAGTGAGTTCCTTTTTTGCTACCAACTTTGTAGATTCAAAATTCACAATTTTTAAACCTTTAAAAGCGGCGGTAGCGTGTTGCGAACCAGTAGATTCTGTATCTATTTCGTCTAATAAGTCTTCTTGCGAAAACATAAGAAAAGGAAAGCAAATAAGAATTAGTAGTACCTTGTTCATATACATAAAATTTTTGTGTTGGTTAATTTTTAACGTTTTATAAAGCGTTTTACTTGATTATTTATTTTTATTAAATACAGACCTTGACTAAAATTAGAAACATCAATTTCAAGAGCATTATTAAGAGATAGTTTTTTGTTAAGAATAGTTTCACCTAAAACATTATAAATACTAAGCGTTCCATCACTAATAACTTGTGGAAATTTTAAGGATAATATTGATGATGATGGATTGGGAGACAATGAAAAACTATTTACAGATAAGTTGTTTATGCTTAATGTGGTTCCCCAATTGGCAACACCGTTTTCAGAACCAGTTCCGGTATATTCAAAAGGTGGTGATACAGATAAAAAAGTACCTGTAACCCATATCCCAGCAGCATTAGCAACAGATTCACGTTGGTGACTTGCAGAACCCCATTGTAAATAATCTATCATATCATCAGCAAAAAATGAGGAGTCTGTTGTATATAGCCCGAATTCTGCATCTGCTGTGTCAAAATTTACAGAGCTGGTAATACTGACCTCTTCTCCAGAAGCAAGGTTTGTCGATCCTGAATTAATAGTCATGCCACTTATTTGTGCATATGCAGGAAAGTTACAAAACCAATAAGTGGATACATCTACAGTACTCCCACCATAATTACGGAGTATGACTGTGTTGTCTGAAGGGTCTACCATTTTAATTCTAATCTGGGCATTTAAACTAAGTATTCCTAAGAAGGATAAAGCAAGTAATATTTTTTTCATAATAGTTTTTTTAATTATTTTTTATTCAATTATACATTGGTCTAATTTGATTTGCTCCAATAAATCGTCATAACCAATTACACGTCCTTTGATTTTTATTTCGGACCCTATCTTTAGAGATTGTTTTAAAATCTTGCTAAACTGGCAAAATATTTTATCGTTTATAGTCAAATCATTTTGATTGATTTCAGAAATAATACCAGAGACAATTATAGTTTTATTGAGGTATTTTTTTTCTGATTTTAAAGATCCTTTTGAAAACTCAGAACCAATCGAATTTGCTGTAACTACAAAAACTGGAGCTTCAGTTTCAATATTTCTGTGGTCTTTGTATATATATAGATAAGCACCAATACAGAAACATATAAGAATTATTAAAATTATCCACTTTTTCATATTATAAGTTTAAAGACTGCTTCAACACTGGGGTTGAAGCAGTTTAGCTAGTAACCAAATGGTTTTTGATAAAGCACATTTGACCAATGAAATTTTTCTTTTTCATAAAAAGTATTTCTACTAGCTTTTTTTATTTTTTTAATTAATTACAACCATTATCATACCGTAACCTATCATCACCACCAACTCTTAAATCTATTTTGGTTTCGGTATATTTCGATATTTCATGTAATATCCAGTCGTTATTGCAATATGGTAGACCAGGGACATTTATTGTTACTGTAATACCATTTGCTATACCACTTGCTACCCAAGTACCGAATACGGTTGTATTTGCCCAGTAAACAGATAGTGTACCATCTGTAAAGAAATTAAATGTATAACCAGCATATACATTGTCAAGGTTATTACTGTTACGTTCTAGCTTATCAACAGTCCAGTCACTACAAGTTGTTAAAACATCGGTTAATTGAACAGTGTCACAATCATCACAATCATCATCATTATAATCATAGTCATCATCTTCATCACAATCATTACTGTAAGTCTCAATAATAGTTTCCAATTCTACTAAATTATTAACGCTTATTTCGGTATCATCAAGAAGAAGAAGAACAGTAATAGGGAAATTGATTGTTACGTAATCACTTGTACTTAAACTGCTAACGAGCTCAAATAAATTATTGTCAGAATTTATAGTTATAACATCAATAAGTTCATTATTTGTATTAAAGACAGATGCTGTTATTGGGTATTTAAAATCCAGACATTCAATGTCATCATCTTCTTCATTTTCACCCTTACAATTGTTTGAATAGCTTGATAGTTCGGTGGCATTGTTTATTGTTACTTTAGAGTGATCCTTAAGGTTTATGATAATGGGGTACGTAATATCAAGAGCATCTATATCATCATCATCTTCATCAAAAATGTATTCAATAATTTTATAATCCTCTTTAGAAGTAACATTGATATTCTGATTATTTGCGGTTACTGTCAAAGGGAAATCAATATTAAAGCAGTTAGATTTATCAATGATGTTATCATTAGACCCATCGTTACTTACAGTTTTTAACATTAAGTCAGCAATTTTTGAGTCAGCAACCAAAACTTCATCTTCGGGTGCTTTTATTAGTTCTCTTTCTTCAGTTCTGCAAGAATTTAATAGCATTATGACTGCGATTGAGAATATAAAATAGATCTTAAATAGTTTGTTCATCAATTCTTTTTCTATACATAAGTTATATCTATAACAACTTAAGTTTATAAACTCCTCATTTTTTTAAATAAATTTTTATATAACTTTAGCAGCACAAAAAAATATTTTGGAAAAAGACCTCAACGATTCAATTTGTAAAGAAGTAGTTTTTGAACGTATTTATAATAAATACTCTAAAGATTTACATGCTTATTTGTATTATAAATATGGAGAACAATGTAACCCAAATGATAAAATTCAAGATGCTTTTATAAAATTATGGAGTAATTGTAAAAAAGTAACATTAAGTAAAGCGAAGTCTTTTCTGTATACTGTGGCTAATAATATGATGCTAAATGATATTAAACATCAAAAAGTAGTTTTAAAACATCAACAAACACAACCTAAAGACTATACATACGAAACTCCAGAGTTTATTTTAGAAGAAGAACAGTTTTTAGAACGTTATAATGAGGTGTTGACTAGTTTGAATGAAGAGCAACGTGTCGCTTTTTTGTTAAATAAAACAGAAGGAAAGAAACATAGTGAAATTGCAGAGATGTTAGGAGTAACCCAAAAAGTTGTTGAATATAGAATCTATAGTGCTTTCAATATTCTGAAAAAAGAATTGAAAGGATTTAAGATAAAATAAGGAGAAATAGAAGTGAAGTTGTTATATATATAATGGACAAAGATTATTTACTTGAAAAATGGTTACAAGGTGGCTTGACTGATGCTGAAAAAGAAGCATTTAGCAAGTTAGATGATGCCCAGTTTAATCAATATATTATTGATGCTGCGAAACATTTCAAGCTTTCTAATTTTTCTGAAGTAGATAGTTTTCAGGATTTCAAACAACGCTATAATTTGTATAAAACACCTGTTAAAAAGTTACATTGGTTGCATCCTTTATTAAAAGTAGCTTGTGTTATTATAGTAGGTTTAGGAATCTATTTTACATTTTTTTTCAATAAGCTTACGCATTTTGAAACTATGGCAAGTGAAAAAACGACTATAGAGCTTCCAGATCATTCAAGAGTTGAATTAAATGCTTTAACAGAGGTATGGTTTAATGCTGGAAATTGGAATAAAAAAAGAACTCTTGAACTTGAAGGTGAAGCGTTTTTCAAAGTTGCAACAGGCAGTGTTTTTGATGTTAAAACAGATGATGGTATAGTAACGGTGGTTGGTACGCAATTCAATGTGAAACAGCGTGATCACTATTTTGAAGTTAAATGTTTTGAGGGGGTCGTTAAAGTAACATCAGACACCATTACAAGACAACTACATGCAGGAGATGTTTTTCGGATTTTGAATGGAACGTTTTCCGAAACAAAGACTACAGTGTCATCTCCAAAATGGACTCATAATATAAGTAACTTTGAAGCCGTTCCTTTTAAAGAAGTTTTAGCAGAATTGGAACGACAATATAATATAAAGGTTACTTTTAAAGAGATTGATGCTAACCGACTATTCACGGGAGGATTTGTGCACGGAAAACTTGAAAACGCATTAATTTCTATCACGCAGCCAATGAATTTGACTTTTGAATTACGTGCTTCAAACTTGGTAATAATACATGGAAAAGAGAATTAAAAAAACTGCTATTTTTTTTAGCCTCTTGTTTTTTATTACTAATTGTATTTGTGCTCAACATACTACCAGTTCAAGAACATTATCTCAAATAATTACATCACTTCAAAAAGTGTATCATGTTCAGTTTAACTATGCAGAGGATGTTATTGAAGGTGTTTCGTTAAAACCACCATCTAAAAATTTATCGCTGCAAGAAGCTTTAAGGTATCTGGAAAGTAATACAGGCTTATCATTTAGCTTAATGAACGATAACTTTATTCTTATTAAACCAAGAACAGGTATTATATTATGTGGATACCTTAAGAGAAAAGATAATTTAGAGGTATTGCCTTCTGCAACAATTCAAACTTCAGACAGTTCTACCACCAGTGATAAAAATGGTTTTTTTCAAATTAAAATTAAACACCCATTACAGTTAATTACGATACGGTATTTAGGGTATAAAACAATTATGAAACCGTATAATCAATTTGAAGTATCTGGCTGTAAGGATGTGTATTTACAATCAGATTTTCAACTATTGCCTCAAGTTATCATTTCAAACTATATAACAAGTGGTATTAATAAAATAGATAACGGTTCATTTCAGATAGATTTTTCTAATTTAGATATTCTCCCAGGATTGATTGATCATGATGTTTTGCAATCTGTTCAAGCATTTCCAGGCATTCAAAGTGTTAATGAAACAGTTTCAAATATTAATATAAGAGGCGGAACTCACGATCAGAATTTAATTCTTTGGGATGATATAAAAATGTATCAATCTGGACATTTTTTTGGTTTAATTTCTATGTATAACCCACATATTACTCAAAAAGTGTCTTTAAGAAAAAGTGGGAACGATGTTAGTTATACCGATGGTGTTTCTGGAACTATAGATATGCAAACCAATCATGAAGTAAATAGAGCATTTAAAGGTGTAATTGGAGTTAATTTAACAGATGCTAATGGCTTTGCGGATATTCCGATTAATGAATCATCTTCCATACAAGTAGCGGCAAGAAAATCTATTAGTGATTTTTTTGAAACGCCAACTTACACTGCTTTTTTTGATAGAATTTCACAAAATACAGAAGTCGCATCAAATGCCACAACGATAACAAATACTGATAAAACTTTTGATTTTTATGATACGTCGCTCAGATGGATTTATAATATAAGTGATAGGGACAAGTTGAGAGTTAATTTTATTAATGTTCATAATCAACTTCGGTTTAATGAAAATGCTATAATAAACCAAGAAGAGGAGTCGCGTGATAGTAAATTAACTCAGAATAGCATTGCCGGAGCTTTACATTACAATAGAATATGGAATGATAAGTTGAAAACAGATTTTGAAATTTACGAAACGGATTATAAGCTTAGAGCTGTAAATGCCAATATACTTGATTCACAGCGTTTTTTACAAGAGAATATAGTATCGGAAACCAGTACAAAACTTAAAGTGAATTATAAATTAAATAATAGACTAGAACTTTTAAATGGTTATCATTTTGTTGAGACTGAAGTCACTAATCTAGATGATGTAGATAATCCATTATTTAGATTTTTAGTTTCAGAAGTCGTAAGAACCCATGGTGTTTTTTCTCAAGTGGCTTATAAAACTTTAAACAATAAAACGAACTTGAATTTGGGACTTAGATACAACTATATTAGTAAATTTAATAAATCTATTTGGGAACCTCGATTAAGTTTTAGCCACCAATTTTTTAAGCATTTTGCTCTTGAAATTCTTGCAGAATACAAGCATCAAAATACATCACAGGTCATTAATTTTCAAAATGATTTTTTAGGAATTGAAAAACGTAGGTGGCAATTATCAAATGATAAAGAAATTCCAGTTATTACAAGTAAACAAGTTTCTATGGGACTAAATTATAATTATAGTGGATGGCTAGTTGATATAGATGGTTTTTATAAAATTGTTGATGGTATTACGACCCAAAGTCAGGGGTTTCAAAATCAATATGAATTTATTAAAAGTCATGGCCGTTATGATGTAAAAGGTTTAGATATATTGTTAAGAAAGCATATTGAAAAATTTAGTGCCTGGTTGAGTTATTCTTATATGGACAACCGCTACCTTTTTAAAGAATTAGAAACAAATTATTTTCCTGGTAATTATAATATTTCGCATACTGCTACTTTAGGAATGACCTATGCATTAAATAACCTAAAACTTTCTGCAGGTTTAAATTGGCATTCAGGAAAGCCTACTACACAACCTGTTTTTGAAAATCAAATTATTGATGAGCAAGTGAATTATGAAGCGACTAATACCTCAAATTTAGATGATTACTTGCGATTGGATATTTCTGCAATTTATAACTTTAAATTCAGCGATAAAACAAGGGCGAATTTAGGTGTATCGGTTTGGAATGTTTTAGATAAAGAAAATGAAATTAATAATTTTTATCGTGTAAAAGATGAAACTATTATGGAAACAGTGCAGAAATCTTTGGGGCTTACTCCTAATGCTGTTTTTAGAGTTTATTTTTAGTCTAGATTATAGTTCAACTTTAGCATTATGATCTTTTAAAATTTCTATATAATCCTCCATTTTAAACTCTGAAGCTTTAAAATTATTGGATCTTTTCTTAGCTTGTGCTTGTCTGGTAATGCTTCTTGAAAAACGACGAATACTTTGTTCTGAATCTAATATAATACCAGGTACAGGCACATTTTTTCCAGATTCGTCTTTGGCTACCATTGTAAAATAAGAAGAGTTACAATGTTTTTTATTGCCTGTTTGAATATTTTCCGATTCAACGCGAACACCAATAACCATAGAGGTTCTACCTGTGTAATTAACTGATGCTTTTAGTGTTACTAATTCGCCAACATCAATGGGGTTTAAAAAATCTACTTTATTAACAGATGCCGTAACACAATAATTTCTAGAATGTTTTGATGCACAAGCAAATGCTATTTGATCCATTAAGTTTAAAATATAGCCACCATGAATTTTTCCACTAAAATTAGAGTGCGATGGTAACATTAATTCAGAAATGGTAATTTGAGATTCTTTTATGCTTTTAAACATGTGTTTAAATTAATACAGAGTATATAATACCCGTGGTTATTGATATTCCAAAACTAATTAAAGTGCCTATTAAAATATATTCTGTAAGCTGTCTGTCTTTTAACTCTCCAAACCTAAAAACAGATTTTGCTGTAATTAAAAAGCCTACAGCTTCCCAATGACCAGCAATTATAAATATAAACACTAAAATACGCTCTAAAATACCAATATATTTACCGGCATCCTTAAGGGAATCATTATTTTTAGTAAGTTCTGAAATATTCCACTTTAAAAAAATGGTTTTCATAATTATAGAGACAGGAATTGTTAAAAATAATAAACAGATTAGCAACAAAAGGTTATTTTCTGTTATATAAGGTTTTAGATTAAATGTATTATCTGAATAGAAAAAATAACACCCAATAATCACTAATATGTGTAATAGTTGATCTATGAAAAAGAACAATCGTTTTGTTTTTTCATTTTGAAGGGTAAGTTTTAAGCCATCAATAATTAAATGAGAAATACTTATAATTAGTACAAACGGCCATAGCGATATATCCCAAAGTAATACTATTAATAGTATAATATGAATTAATATATGTATATATAGCTTTGGGGATTTTAATTTTTTCTTTTCTTTTTCCTTCACCCATTTTTGGGGTTGCAGAAAAAAATCACCGATTAGATGGGCTAATAAAAGTTTAAGTAGTATCATATTAAAGTATCTATTTTTTGTCTGTACATATGGTCTAGCTCCATAATTTCGTCTAGGTGCGCTCGTTTTTGTCTAGAACTTACAGCATTTTGATTAATGCCGATAAGTTTACCTAATTTACTTTGTAGTGTATCGGGCTTTTCAATACTTAGTTTAACTATTTCAGCAGAGTTGGTCGTCCAGCTATCCATGGTTATCAACGCTAACTTGAAGTATAAATTAAGCTCGTTATCTATCTCAGAATAATTTGTTTTAATCCGAAGGTTTTGTTTTTCTTTTTTTAATGTTTCCAGTGTTTCTCCGGAAAATATAAATGCTTCTCCATTAGATTCTGTTACATTTTCGCCTTCATAAGTTTTATTGCCAATACCAATAGCTAAGCGCACATCTAAACCATGAATAGATTTTATACTGGCTTTTATATATAAAGCAGCTATAAAACTGGAACGAATATCTTTAATTTCTATTTGAAAACTGTCTCCACGATATATTTCCCAATACGCTTTATCATTACTTAAATAATCTAATGCTCCCTTAAGTACTTTTATCCAGATTTCTGGGTTTACTTGGGCTCTAGACTTAATAATATCACCCGTTATAACACTTGTTATTGTATTCGATATCATATATCACGTTTTTATGCGATAAACAAATATATCACATTATTACGTGATAAACAAATATATCGCGTTATTACGTGATAATTTAATATATCATGTTATTGTGTGATAAATAAAAATTATTAATTATCTTCTTCGGCACGCTTTATAATGGCTTCTGGCAATGCTTTTTTAGCTTTAGCTCCCATTTTTTTAAGTTTTTCAACACTTGTAACTAGGTTACCTTTACCATCAACTAGCTTATTCATAGCTGCAGAGTAATCATTTTTTGCTGCATCAATTTTTTTACCAACACCTGTTAAATCCTTTACCAAGCCTTCAAATTTATCGTATAAGGCACCAGCTTGTCTAGCTATTTCTATAGCATTTCGTTGTTGCTTTTCATTATTCCACATGGTATCGATGGTACGAAGTGTGGCCAATAAGGTAGATGGTGTTACGATAACAATGTTTTTCTCGAACGCTTTATTGTATATGGAGTTATCTTCATTTACTACAACAGCAAAAGCTGGTTCTATAGGAATGAACATGAGTACAAAGTCTGGCGATTCAATATCATATAAATCCTGGTAATTTTTTTCCGAAAGTTGATCGACATGCTTCTTGATAGAGTTAACATGTGCTTTTAAGAATGGTATTTTATCGTCATCTTCGGCATTTACCAAACGTTCGTAATCTGTTAATGATACTTTGGAGTCAATAATCATTTTTTTGCTATCTGGAAGATGTAAAACGACATCGGGTAAGACCCTGGAGCCATCATCTAAAGTAAAGCTTTGTTGTACAAAATATTCTCTGTCTTTTTCTAATCCGGATTTTTCAAGAACACGTTCTAAAACCAATTCGCCCCAATTTCCTTGCATTTTGCTATCTCCTTTTAAGGCTTTGGTTAGGTTGGTAGCCTCTTTAGTCATTTGTTGATTAAGATCTTTTAAGCCTAATAATTGTTCCTTTAAAGCAGAATGCATACTGATGCTTTCTTTTTGCGATGCTTCTACTTTTTTCTCAAAACCTTGTATCTTTTCTTGTAGAGGACTTAAAATATTTTTGATATTTTCTTTATTCTGAAGTGTGAATTTTTCAGACTTTTCATCTAATATTTTGGTAGCTAATAACTCAAAATCTTTACGTAATTGTTCCTGACGCTCCTCTATCTCTTTATCACGTTTTAAATTTAATTGTTGCAGGTTTTCATACTCCGTATTTTTTCGGGTTAACTTAGCATTTAAAAACTCTTTTTCTCTTCTTATCTCTTCACGTTCACTTTCAACTTTACCTAAATTTTGCTTTAACTCATCAATCGTAACATGCATTTGATTTTGGCGTTCTTCCAGCGTGCTTTTCTCGCTTTTACTTTTTAGTTTAGTGAATAAGATGCCTAAATAACCGCCAATTGCTGCGGAAATAAGTATAGAAATTATAAGAATAAGGTTGTCATTCATGTATCTAAAAATATATAACCAAAGATAATTTTTTTGAACGGAAGATGGAGCTTAAATATTTTGGAATTTGAAATTTGTGTTTTTGGGAATTCTATTTTTTCACTCTAAAACTCCCTGTTTTATTATCAAAAACTATTAAATCCTTCGGAAATAAGTCATTAAAAACGCCTTTTTCTATAAGATTACATGGTTGATCCGTAATAACTGAATCTTTAGTCATTACAATTAAAGTATCACATAATTGAATCGCTAAATCTATTTCATGAGAAGAAAATAAAATGGTTTTATTGGTGTCTTTAGCTAATTTCTGAAGTAGTTTTAAGATATAAGCTTTATGATACATATCTAGATGTGTGGTTGGTTCATCTAGTATAATTAAATCGGTATCTTGTGCTAAAGCACGAGCAATCATAACTTTTTGTAGTTGACCGTCACTGAGCTCGTAACATTTTTTATGTTTTAAATCTTCAATATTTGTTTGAAGCAAGCATTGGTTTATAATTTGATAATCCCCTTCATTTAAATTTCCAACCCAATTCGTATAAGGTTGACGACCTAAGGCTACTAATTCAAAAACAGTTAGGTTTTTGGATCCCAAAGCTTCTGTAAGCACTAAGCTTAGTACTTTCGCTAAATTAATATTGGAATAATTTTCTAAATCGGTATTATTAATCATGATGTTTCCACCTAGTTTATACTGAACATTTGTAAGTGTTCTTAATAATGTAGACTTTCCAATACCATTAGCTCCTATAAGACCAACAAGCTCCCCTTTGTGTAATTCAATGCTTATGTTGGAAGCAATAGTTGTTTTTACTTTTTTAGAAGTATAACCAATAGTTAAGTCTTGAGTCTTTAAAACGGTATGTTGATTATTATTACTCATTAAAACACCATTTTTCGTTTTCTAACCAATAACCAGATGATGACAGGTGCCCCAATCAAAGAGGTTATAGCATTAATTGGTAAGGTAAGATCGCTTGATGGTAATTGAGCAATACTATCACAAATAAGCATCACAATAGCACCAAATAAAAAAACGGCGGGTAATAATATTTTATGATTAGATGTATTAAAGAGTTGCCGTGTCATATGAGGAATAGCTAAACCAATAAATACAATAGGACCTGCAAAAGCTGTAATAGTTCCTGCTAATAAACTGGTCGCAATAATTATTAATAAACGACTTGTTTTTAGATTTAGCCCCAAGCTTTTTGCGTAATTTTCTCCTAATAATAAGGTGTTTAATGCTTTTATACAGATTAAACTTACTATGATACCTATGGCATAAATTATAAAGAAAATAAATAGCTCATCCCATGTGAGGTTTCCAATACTACCAAGCCCCCAAAATATATATTGTTTTAATTCTTCAGCAGAACTGAAATAGGAGAGCACACTAACTGTTGCAGAAGTAATACTCCCAAACATGAGGCCAATAATTAATATTGCCATGGTATCTCTCACCTTATTTGATATTATTAGAACTAATAGCAATACAGCAAAACTACCTAAACTGGCAGCAATTACAATGCTCCATTTAGAAACAAATATTCCAGCAAATGCACCACCAAAAAGGGAGGCTCCCATAATAACTAAAGCGACACCTAAACTAGAACCTGATGTGATTCCTAGAACAAAAGGACCGGCGAGCGGGTTTCTAAATAATGTTTGCATGAGCAATCCAGAAACTCCTAAACCAGACCCTACTATGATGGCTGTAAAAGCTTTTGGTAATCTGTATTCGTGAATTATATATTGCCAGGACTCATTTTCTGTGGGATTTCCAATTAAACCATTAAAAACATCTTGAAAAGGAATAAAAACTGAGCCTAAACTAATGTTTGCAAAAAAACATAGAAGAAGTACTAAGGTCAATACTATAAAAGACAGTTTATATGTTTTTGTATCTGGCAATTATTCTAAACGTTTAAAAAAGAAAAGTTCATAATCATTTAATAATTCGGGGTGTGCAATTTTTATAAGATCTTTTAATATTAAATCAGGTCGTAAAGTACCCAATTCGTAATAAAGTAAGCCGTCTTTTGCGCCTTTTCTTTTTGTATAAGAGTATACTTGATTGTTTTTGTAGGCATTAAAAAAAGCATACCCTTTATGGCCTTGTAACATATCTTCTTTAGCATCAAAATTCCCAGCACCTATCCAGAATTCTGCATTTTGAGCTTTCTCTAATACATTTTCAAAGTTCAATTGTATACTACCATTGTTATCATTTTCTTTCCAAAGATAATTGGTATTGGCATCTTCTAAATATTTAGCAATAAAACTTTCACCACCGGGGATACTCCATATATCTTTAAAAGTAGAACCCGACATCACTGTTGGTTTTCTAGCAACTGTTTTTGCTGCTTCTTTTGCTTTTAAATAATCGGTTTCTATAGTTTTAAAAATGGAATCAGCTTCTTTTTCTTTGTTATAGAATGCTGCTACGAATTTTATCCATTCAGCTCTTCCTAAAGGATGTTGTTCTGTCCAGGAACCATCTAGGACAACGGGAACACCCAATTGTTCTATTTGATCTAATTTTTTGTCAACCCCATTAACCGAAAAGCCGAGTACCATATCTGGGTTTAACTCTAAGAGCAATTCTATATTGAGCTCTAAATCATTACCTAACTCTTTTATATCTCCATTATCTACTCGTTTTCTTATTTTCTCAGAGCAAATGTATTTTGTATTAGGAAAACCGATTAAACTATTATCTACCCCTAAATATTCCAAAGCTGGGATATTGGTTGTAGAAACAGCAACTAAAGTTTTAATGGGGATTTTTATTATTTTACTATTAATATCGTGTTCTGGTGTTTTTTCACCTTTATTTACTAATAAATAAGTAAAGACTTTATCACTATTTGGCCATGCAGAATTAACCACTACTCTTTTATGATTTTTATAATTCGTAATAGAAAAACCTTTAGCGTAACTAATGATTTCTTGGGTTCCTTCTAATTTGTTTATAGGAATTGCTGCTTGTTGCTTTTCTTGTTTGCAGGATGAAAGAAGAATTGAATAGGTTACTAAAAGAGTTAAAAAGCGCATGGAATAGTAATTAAGGTCTAAAGGTCTTTATTTTTTTTGAATTTGTACTTATATAAAATAGACTATACTTCAATTTCAGAAATAAGCGTTAATGCATCTTCCTCTTTTCTAAGATGAAAAACATCACCATATTGAATTTTAATATTAAATGATTTTTCTAAAGGAACATTTAAAACAGATGAAAGAAAGGCTCTTATTGGACCAGCGTGAGTGACTATTATCAAATCTTCCTCGTCATGTGATTTTATGACGTCTTCAAAGAAAGTATTTACTCTTGATGCCAAATCAACATAAGATTCTCCATTAGGAACTCTAACATTTACAAAGTTTTTCATCCATGGATTTAATGTTTTTTCAGAAATATTATGCCATGCTTTCATTTCCCAATCTCCAAAATCAAGTTCTTTTAAACGCTCATCAAAAAAAACATGAGTCCCTAGGTAATTTGCTAATAATGCACAGCGTTTTAATGGACTACTTTTTATATGATAGATACCTTCAGGAATTTGTTGTTTAACCGTTTTAAATTCTTCAGGAAACGTACTTGCTAAGTTTAAATCGGTTTGCCCATAACAAATTCCTTTTTCAATGTTGGGTGTTGTATGTCTAATTATATAAATTTCCATAGCGCTATAACACTTAAATAAAACACAACTTCACATAATTGTTGAACAGCTCCAGCGCAATCTCCTGTTTGCCCACCCAACCATTTCTTAAATTTAATACCTAGATAGGCTTTAGCTAAATAACAAGGGATAATAGCTATAAAAATTAAAGGTTTATTAAAAAATAATAAAGGGGCTATACCAAAAACAGCACTAACAAGAAGCATATTTATAGTAATATTTTTTGCGGCTGGTTTTGCTTTGCTATCGTCAGTATCTCGAACATAAGGATGAGTGTAAATTAATGTAGTTGCTATAAACCTACTTAAGCTATGCCCAGCAATTATGGTTATTGGAATAAAATAAAGAGGAACTTCCCTTAGTGCTGAAAATTTAATAGCAAGTATTAAAATTAATCCAGAGACTCCATAGGTTCCTAAACGGGAATCTTTCATAATGAGGAGAATTTTTTCCTTGGTCCATCCGCCTCCAAAACCGTCACAAACATCTGCAAAACCGTCTTCATGAAATGCTCCGGTTGTGTATATGGTCGCAATCATACTTAATAAAAGGGCTATTTCTGTAGAAAAAATAAAAGAAAACCCATAAAATACTAAAGCGCCTATGCTACCAACAATAATACCAATTAATGAAAAGTATTTAGCGCTTTTTGAAAGGTATTCGGGGTTATGATCAACCCATTTTGGACAAGGGATTCTTGTGAAAAACATGATAGCCGTTAAGAAAATTTGAAGTTCTTTTTTCATCTGTTTCTATTTGTTGGTCTTAAATGTACTTAAGACTATTGACGTTGGTGTATTTTATTTTGCATGGTCTAAATAACTTTTGACACGAATTTCATGAATTTATACAAATTCAGTTTTATGGTTAAGTATTTCACGAAGCGTACTTTTAATCTATCAAACTAAAGGATCTTTAGTTTCTTCGCTTACACCAGCAGCATCAAAACTAGCCATATCATTTAAAAAATTTACTGATGCTTTTAATAATGGTATTGCTAATGCAGCACCTGTACCTTCACCTAATCTTAAGCCTAAAGATAATAAGGGTTTTATATTTAAAAACTCTAACATTTTTATATGCCCTTTTTCATTTGAATTATGAGCAAATACACAATAGTCTAAAACATTTTTATTTATAGCTTGCGCAGCTAGCAGGGCAGCAGTTACTATAAATCCATCAATGACTATGATCATTTTTAGTTCAGCAGCTTTTAAAATAGCACCGCAAAGCATAGCTATTTCAAAACCACCAAAAATGGAAAGTGCTTCGATGGCATTTTGAGGATTATATTTTTTATAAACTTCAGACAAGATTTGTTGCTTCTTATTAATGCCTTCACTATTTAATCCAGTACCTGCACCCACACATTCTGTAATAGGTGTTTCTGTAAAATAAGCCATTAATAACGCAGCTGAAGATGTGTTACTAATTCCCATTTCTCCAAGACCAATGGTATTTGTACCTTCATCCTTAAGTTTAGAAATAATATCATCACTTTTATTAAAAGCTTTTTCGCATTGTTCTAATGTCATAGCAGGCTCATTTTGATAGTTTTTAGTGCCAAAATCAATTTTAGCATTAATAATATCAAGAGTCTTTGGAAATGTATGATTGACTCCTGCATCAACTATTTTTAAGTTTAGATTATTAGTATTGCTAAAAATATTTATGGCTGCGCCACCATTAACAAAATTATAAACCATTTGAGCCGTTACTTCTTGTGGAAAAGGATTTACTTCTCCTTTGGAGGCAATACCATGATCGCCTGCGAAAACAATAATAGAGGGGTTTGAAATTTTTGGATTTAATGTATCTTGAATACACCCAATTTTTAAAGCTAAATCCTCTAAAAGCCCTAATGCCCCTAAAGGTTTCGTTTTAAGGTTAATTTTCTTTTGAAGCTCAAGTTTTAATTCAGAATTATTTATAGAAGATATATTGTGTATCATTATTTTAAAGTTAAAGGAATTCCTGATACCATCATAGTTGCTTTATCGGCGTGCTTAGCAATGTGTTGATTCATCCAACCTTGAAGTTCTGTGAATTTTCTACCTATTTCAGTTTGTGCGTGCACTCCCATACCTATTTCATTGGAAATTATAATGATCGTAGCATCTAAAGGGAGTAATTTGTTAAATTCAGTTTTCGCTAATTCTAAGCTTTTTTCGATATCATTTTTGGTATCTACAAAGAAATTTGTGAGCCATAATGTGACACAATCAATAACAACAACATCTTTAGGAGTTATCATTTTAGAAAGGATTTTTTCTTCTTCAACAGATGTCCACCTTTCGTCTCTATCAGCAATATGCCTATCAACTCGCTTTCTATGATCATCGTCCCAAATTCGAGATGTTGCAATGTATTTAGGGGTATTAGAAAGAGATAGTGCTAAGTTTTGTGCGTAGCTACTTTTTCCTGAGCGTTCGCCTCCTGTTATGTAAAAAATCATATCAGAGAATTATTTAATGAGTTTGCAAAGATTAAATATTTTATATGAATAAAGCGAAAAGTGTACTTATAATTCTAAAATTGATTAGTATATTTGCAGCGAATTTTGGTTCTATTCAGTTTTAATTGAATGGATTAAAAGGGAATCAAGTGAAAAGATTGATGATTTTAGATTGACGATTAAAGAATTAGGAATTCTTACTATCAGAAATCAAAAGTCGTTTTTCTTCATTCTTGAACTGTTCCCGCAACTGTAAGTTTATGCTGAATTTATTTTAGCACCTCAATGGAGGATGTTATTAACTTCAAAACCACTGGCTTTATGCTGGGAAGGTGAAATAACATAAAAACAAGTCAGGAGACCTGCCATTTTCAAAACAAAATAAATTAAGCTTTCGGGATAAAAGTTAATTATGAGGAAAATTCTAATTGTATCAATATTTTGCATAGTTTGTTTTAAAGGCATGGCTCAAAACGATAGTTTACTAAATCGTTTGGGGGAAGTTATTATACAAGCCGATAAAAAATTGAAAAAATATTCTGTAGGGTATAAGGTTACTACCTTAAATGACTCTGTGATCGTTAGAAATACAGAATCTTTTACATCATTATTACGTTTTAATTCACCTTTATATTTAAGAGAGTATGGGTCGGGAGGAACTAGTTCTGCCAGTTTTAGAGGGACGAGTTCGTCTAACACAGCTGTGATTTGGAATGGTATTAATATTAATTCCATTAACAATGGTCAAACCGGATTTAACTCTTTAACTGTGAGTTTGTTTGATGCCATAGATATAAGAAGTGGAGGAGGTAGTTTAGAATATGGCTCGGGAGCAGTAGGCGGTACTATTCATTTAAATGATTATTTGCAGTTTACAGATACTAAAAAAATAAAAAACCAATTAGTTGCTTCTCTTGGTAGTTTTGAAACTTATAGAGGTTTATATAAATTTAAATTCTCAAATTCTAAGTTAGCTATTAACTCTGGTGTTTCTTATAACCAGTCTGAAAACGATTATAAGTTTTTAAATACAGACTTTAAGAATACAAATGGTGCATACGAAAACTTTGGATTCAATATAAGTGCGGCGTATTCACTAACAGAATTTTCTCAATTAAAATTTTACAGTGCTAATTATATAGGTGAGAGATTCTTTTCTGGGGAGTTACCAAATCCATTGTCGGCAAATGATAAGTATCAGGATTTTAGTTATAGAAACTTATTGATTTATACACATGAAAAATCGAGGTTAAGCCATGAAGCTAAACTTGCATTTTTAACTCAAGAATACCGATATTTTGAAGATAAAACGTCAAGCATATTTAACTTTGGAAAATCTAAGCGCTACCTTGTTAATTATGATGTTTCTTATAGTTTTCCAAAATTAAAGGCAAGTATAACATCTCATTCGGAGTATGAATCTGCTTTTGGAAAAACAGATCAAATTTCAGAAAGAAACCGAAGACAATTTTCTCAATCTATTATTTATAATCAGAATATCAATAGCTCTGTGTCTTTTGATGCTAAGCTTAGAAAAGATTTTAATTCAGATTATGATGTTCCATTTACTTATGCTTTAGGAGTGAGAGTAAAACCAATAAGGAATTTATTTTTTAGAGCCAATGGGTCTAAAAACTTTCGCGTACCCACTTACAATGATTTGTTTTGGCCAGGACAAGGGAATTTGGATTTAATACCCGAAACAGCTTTGCAAGGAGAGTTTGGAATTGGCTATAAGAACAATCAATTTTTAATCGATGTAGGAATATTTTATATAAATGCTAAAGATAAAATAGTTTGGACACCTGGAGGAGATCCTAACAGACCAGGAATTTGGGTGCCAATAAATTTATCGGAAGTAAATAATAAAGGTTTAGAAGTGTCTTTGTCATTTAATAAAACTTTTAATGAACATGCTGTAACGCTTCATATGAACTATGGTTATACTGTAGCAACTGATAAAGCCACAGATAATCAACTAATTTTTGTGCCCAAGCATTTATTTAACAGTAACCTAGGATATACTTATAAACGGTTTGGTTTTTTTTATCAGCAGTTACTCAATGGCAAAGTATATACTACAGAGAGTAATTCTAACGATTTTGTGATACCAGATTACTTTGTAGCTAATACAGGATTGGAATATAAATTTATAAACCTTCAACAAAAACAATTAGCAATAGGCCTTAAAGTCAATAATGTATTTAATAAATATTATGAAGTACAGCCTCGAAGACCGATGCCTAACAGAAATTTAAACTTTAATATAAACTATAAATTCTAAACAATGAAAATCAATAAATTACTATCAAAAATCTTTATTTTAAGTGTATTATTTTTAGCGTCTTGTAGCGATGATGATTCACCTCAGTTACCAAAGGGTGATTATGAAAATGGTATTTTAATTAGCGGTGAAGGTAGTGGAGCAGGAACTGGTTCTATATCTTTTATTTCAAACGACTTGACTACAACCGAAAACCTTATTTATAAAAAAGTAAATAATGATGAGTTAGGTACTTTTTTACAATCTATCACTTTTGATAATGATAAGGCTTTTATTGTTGTTGATAATACAAATTCGGTTATTGTTGTTGATAGATATACTTTTGAAGAGAAAGCAACAATAACTACAGGTTTAAGCACACCTAGATATATAGAGACACTAGGTGATAAAGGGTATGTAACCAATTGGGGGTCTACATCGGATGAAACAGACGATTTTATAGCTATTGTAGATTTAAATACTTATGCTGTAGATGGAACAATTGCAGTAGGGAATGGACCTGAAAGAATTATAGAAAGTAATGGTAAATTATATGTATCGCATAAAGGAGCGTTTGGTACTAATAATATTATATCAGTAATTGATTTATCAGATAATAGTGTGGAGACTATAACTGTTGGATATAAACCAGATGAGCTTTTTATAAATGATAAAGGCGAATTAGTCGTTTTATGTGGAGGAAATGAATCTTGGACAGGAAACGAAACAATAGCATCAATCGTTAACATAAATATGTCAACAAACACAGAGGTGTCCTCTTTAACTTTTGCTAATGGTGAACATCCAAGTTTAATGGTATTAGATAATGGTGTGTTATATTATGAAGTAGGAGGAAAGGTGTTCTCAATTGATGAAGATGCAACAGCATTGTCTTCTACATCCATTGTAGAGTCTCAAGGATATTTATATGGATTGGCAGTGAAAAATAACAGAATATATTTATTGGATGCCAGTTTTACAGATTTAAGTGAGCTGAACGTTTATGATTTATCAACTAAAAATAAAATAGATACCAAGGCAGTAGCTTTAGGAGCATCTAAAATTTATTTTAATTAAGGAATAATATTATTATCTGCCTTAATTTTATCTACTTTATTAAATGCCGCTTTTTAGCGGCATTTTTTTAAGTTTCCATTT
The DNA here is from genome assembly GCF_030540775.2 of Flavivirga abyssicola. Taxonomy (GTDB): domain Bacteria; phylum Bacteroidota; class Bacteroidia; order Flavobacteriales; family Flavobacteriaceae; genus Flavivirga; species Flavivirga abyssicola. Next base: position 3,192,768 of record NZ_CP141266.1, read on the forward strand.
TACTGAAACAAGCTCAGCACAAGCATGGGAATAACAATTTTAATGAGAAGCCTAATTATAAAATAACTAGGAATCTTTTGAAATTAAATCACAATACCACACACCATATTTATCAGATTTACAGATGGAGTCATCTGTTTTTGGAGTGTCATATTCCCGATATACTTTTTCACCTATAGTAAACTCAATAGGTTTATTAAAGATAGGCCCATCAAAACAAAAGGTATGAAATTCACCATTTTCTCCACATGGATCTACGCCTTCTGGTAAGTTGTCAATAAAATGTTTGTCTATAACAGTCCCCACAAAATCTTCGCTAAAATATTTAGAATTCGCGCAAACAATAATCGTTTTAAAGCCTAAATCTAAAAATTCATGAATGAGTTCTTTGGTATTTCGTTTCCAAATAGGAAATACAGCCTTTAAGCCTACTTCTGCTAATTGGTTTTCGCGATAGGCTTTTAAATCTTCAAGAAAAATATCACCAAAGGCACTATGTGTAAAACCATCATCTTTTAATCGCGTAACAATGTCTGTCATTTTTTGCTCGTAGATTTCCATGCTTGGCATTTCGGGCAATTCAATAAGACTCGATTTTATATTTAAAGCATTGGTTTGTGCTAGCAATAAGTCTTTTCTAAGTCCATGCATAGACACCCGATTATAATGACTATTTACAGTAGTAATTAGTTCTTCAATGGAATAACGTTCATCTTGCAATAAATGATAAAGTGCCAATGCAGAGTCTTTTCCAGAACTCCAATTAAAATAGGTTTTTGTTTTATTCAAATTATAGTCCTGCCGGAATTTTTTTGTCTGTGTACATACTTTTAGCAAATGGAAGTAAATCTTTACTATCTGCTATGAAATCAACAGATTTAACCTTCTTATTAATAGAACGTCCAGTACCAGCTATTTTAGCTATTGCAGTAGCAAGAAGAGACTCACTAACATCTCCTAAAACCCCCAAATCATTTATATCTTCTGGTACGACATTTCCTGTTTCTGGTGAAAGTCCGTCAAAATAATCGGTTACCCCATTAATATTTAAAGATTTAAATATTAATGGTTGCATGGCATACGTATGACTTGGGTTAGCCCCATTACGCCTAAAGTTAGGAGAATCATACAATGTTGTTGATGCTTGATATTTGCCAGATGTTGTTGTTCCAATTTGTACAACATCAATATAAGGAGCCAATGAATTAATAACCAATTCACTAGCAGAGGCACTACTACGACTAGTTAATATGTAAACTCTATTAAGGTTTAAGCTATTTAAAGGTGTACCTTCATTATTATTTATAAACCGATTGATCAGTGCTTCAGGGTCTTCATTTTCAAAAGCTTGTTGTAATTCGTCATTCCATTGTTCGGTACTAAAAACATCTCCATTAAATTGTCCAGTAATTAAACTGGATAACATAATAGCTGTATATACAGATCCGCCAGGGTTGTAACGTAAATCAAGAACTAGCTCTGTTGCATTAGCATTTTTAAATATACCAAAAGTATCATTTAATTCTGCGTTAAATTGTTCAGTGCCCGTAAAGCTATTATACATTAAATAAGCAACTTTTGTTCCAGCAACATCTAATACGTTGTTAATAAAAATCGGATTTTCTGTATATTGAGATTTTGATAACGAAACAGTTTCTGAGCTTTCGGTTATAGAATCATCATTCACATCATCAGGAGTGCTATTATCATTATAGTTACCTAGATTAACCGTATAGTCACTCTGGTTTAAAAGAGACCTATAATTAGTAGTTGTAAGTTGAGTCCCATCAATTCCATAAAAAATATCACCCCGTGTTACACCTTTTGCAGCCGCATCAGTATTTGGTAGAACGTAGGTTACATATCCATAAATACTAGTGTCTGTTGAGGAAAATCGAAACACTTTATACTCCATACCATTACTGGTAGATATACCACTAAAAAATTGCTCCAAAGCAATATAGTCGTCAACCATCCAACTAAACCTATCCACAGTTTGCCTTTGGTATATTAAACTTTCAAATAAATCTTCTGGCTTAGAAAAACTACTTAAATAACTAGTGTACTCTTGATTATTAGAAAACCTGTTATTAGCAAGATCTGTTGTATTCTCTTTATAAAGGTAAAAAGTGTTCATGCCTCTCCAAACAAAATCATTTATTTCACTTGTAGAGATAGGAATATCATCATCATCTTCAAAACAGCTTGTTACTAAAAAGGCAAGTGTAAGAATTAGAATTAGGGCTTTAAAATATTTCATAGCGGTTTTTTTATAAACGTTTAGTCTTTAAAACCCTAAATTTACTTACATTATTATGTAATTAAAAATATTTTGTAACAAAATAGAAAGTAGGTCGTCGTAATATCAAATAGCAATAATAAGCAACTTTCCCTTTTTGGGAAATGTCTGAAAGACAAAGGGGCTGACTAAACCAAACCATCAATGACTCAAGTAGAGTTTTTAAATATTGTAATGCCTTTTAAAGATAAAGTCTTTCGTTTGGCAAAACGGCTGCTAGTATCTACAGAAGAAGCTGAAGATGCCACCCAAGAGGTTATATTGAAGTTGTGGAAGAATAAAAAGAAGATACAAGAATATAAAAATGTTGAGGCTTTTTCTATGACAATGACTAAGAATTTTTGTTTTGATAAATTAAAATCTAAACAAGCTCAAAATTTAAAAATTGTACATAGTAATTATGAAGATGGAAATACGTCGTTGCAAAAACAAGTTGAATTAAATGATAGTGTAGATTGGGTTTCAAAAATTATTGAGGAATTACCCGAGCAGCAAAGAGTGATTATTCAATTACGAGATATAGAAGAATATGATTTTGATGAGATTGCAAAAATGCTGGATATGAATAATACAGCAGTACGCGTAAACTTATCGAGAGCAAGAAAAACAATAAGAGAAAAATTAACTAATACACATAATTATGGTATTAAATAATATAGAAGACTTACTCGAAAAATACGAGAACGGTGAAACAACACTAAAAGAAGAGCAGCAGTTAAAACACTATTTTTCGAAAGAAACTGTAGCGCCACATTTAGAAATGTATAAACCCATGTTTACGTATTTTTTGGGAAACCAACAAGAACAATTTACTAAGGACTTACCATTAAAAACTACACGTACTTTTAATTACAAATGGATTTCTGTCGCTGCAGTAGCTGTTCTTATGTTAGGGTTCTACTTTAATCAATCTACTGAAACTTGTCAAGAGAATTTAGTAGGGACAATTTGTGAACCAGAAGAGGCTTTTAACGAAGTAACAAAGTCGTTGGCTATGATTTCAAGTCATTTTAATAAGGGAACATCTACAGTAAATTACCTAAGTGAAGTAAACAAAGGTACAGCTACACTTGATTACCTTAATGAAATTGAAAACACCACAAGTATAATTTTTAAAAATTAAAAACAGAGTAATGAAATGAGCATCATTAAACAACTATTAGAAGTTTACTATGCGAATCGTATTTCACCTTTTGAAAACAGTTAAAAACGAAAAAAATGAAAACAATAATAAATTTAAAAAAAGAAAAAATGAATAAGAAAGCAATTGTATTTATACTGGCATTGATGCTATTACCAGTAGTAGGGATGGCACAAAATATTTTTGATAAATATAACGATAACTCTGATGTGACTTATGTGTCCATTAAACCTAAAATGTTTCAAATGATTGCTAAAGCAGGTATTGATACAAGCGATCCAGAAGCTAAAGCATTTATGGATATGGTAAAAAGCATTACTAGTTTTAAAACCATAGTAACAGATAAAAAAGAAATATCTGCAGATATTCAAAAATGGGTAAAGTCTCGTTCAAGCTCTTTAGAAGAATTAATGGAAGTTAAGGATGATGGTACCGAAGTTAAATTCTATGTAAAAGAAGGTAAAGATGCAGACCACGTTAAAGAACTTTTAATCTTTGTAAATGGTATTGATAAAGCCATGAAAGGAAAAGGCGTTGAAATTAACGGAGAAAATAGAAAAATTGAAACTGTTGTAGTGTCACTTACAGGAGATATAGATTTAAATGAAATCTCTAAGCTTACAGATAAAATGAATATCCCAGGAGGTAAGCATTTAGAAAAAAAGAAGTAAAAGAATAATCATCAATCATGCAATTTACCTATCTAAGAAACTAAGATTTTAGATAGGTAAATTACATCTGTAAAATCAATCATATTTAATAAATAAACGGATGAAACGAACAATCAAATATACATTTTACATTTTATTTGCTACAGTTCTTTTGGTAAGCTGTGCTAGTAGTGGAAGCTTGCAAAGCTATTTTGTAGACAATCAGGAAGCATCGAATTTTATTTCACAAGATCTTCCTTTATCAATGGTGAAATTGGATAAAACTAATTTTACAGAAGAACAAAATGAGGCATATAATTCTGTAAATAAATTAAACTTCTTAGGTTATAAAGCTAAAGGAAGTAATGACGAAACTTTAAAGGCAGAAATAAAAAAAGTGAAAGCTATTTTAAGTGACTCTAAGTATAACGATCTTATGGAGTTTAATGATAAAGGAAGAAAAGTTATTGTAAAGTATATTGGTACTGATGATGAAGCTGATGAAGTTATTGTTTTTGGAAGTGCCAAAGCACTAGGTTTCGGTATTATTCGTATTCTGGGTGATGATATGAATCCTGAAAAAATGTCGACTTTGTTTGTTGCATTACAAAACGCGAATGTTGATGAGGGTCAACTACAAGATATTATGAATTTCTTTAAATAAATTATAGTCATGTTAATCGGAAAGAATTCTCTGAGACTTGTCTCAGGCTTTCCGTTGAAATTGTCATTCCCGTGAAAACGGGAATCTAAATAACAGAATTTCGGTTTTTGACCAGAAAGAAAAGACCAAAACCTGTACTCAACTTGAGAAATAGTCCCTACGGCTTGCCTCGGGGATAGTTCGTTTCAAGAAATTCTTTATTGAAAAAAATCTTCGGGTTTTGTCTCGGAATTTTGATTCCTTTTAAAGATTTTCATTCTCGTAAATACTAGAAAACAAGAAGAGATTGTCTAAAAAGTATCATTCTGAATGATAAAATATATCACTTTTTAGACAGCTTCTTTTTTATTTTGATTTTCCGGTTCTTCATTCGGATTCAATTTCGAATAAAATAAATTAATAACAATCACTAAAAATATGATTGTAAGAATGGTTAAAACAATAAAGTTTTTCAAGACATCTAATATACCAGCAACCAAAATACCACCAACCATAAGGCCACAAAGTAATAGAGATTGTTTATCGGTTAGCATACTCATAATTTTAAATTCCTGTATAATTACTAGGAGTAATACGTTTTAATTCTTCTTTTATTGTATCAGATACTTCTAAAGTATCAATGAAATTAGAAATTGAATCTTGATTAATCTTGGTATTGGTTCTCGTTAAGCCCTTTAAAGCCTCGTATGGATTAGGATAAGCTTCACGACGAAGAATGGTCTGAATAGCTTCCGCAACCACTGCCCAATTATTTTCTAAATCTTCAGCAAACTTAGTTTCATTTAAAAGCAATTTATCAAGACCTTTTAAAGTAGATTTAAAACCAATAAGTGTATGAGCAAAAGGAACACCAACATTACGTAAAACCGTGCTGTCTGTTAAATCGCGTTGTAATCTGGAAATAGGAAGCTTTGCTGATAAATGTTCAAAAACAGCATTAGCAATACCCAAATTACCTTCACTATTTTCAAAATCAATCGGATTTACTTTATGTGGCATTGCAGAACTACCAACTTCTCCTGCCTTAATTTTTTGCTTGAAATAATCCATTGAAACATAAGTCCAAATATCTCGATCTAAATCAATTAAAATAGTATTTATACGTTTTAAAGTATCAAACAATGCAGCCATATGGTCGTAATGCTCAATTTGAGTAGTTGGAAAAGAATGCTGTAAACCTAACTTCTCTTGTACAAATTTAGAACCAAATGCTTTCCAGTCTATGTTTGGGTAGGCTACATGATGCGCGTTAAAATTACCTGTCGCACCACCAAATTTAGCTGCACTTGGTATATCATTTAATAAATTAAATTGTTCTTCTAAACGCTTAACAAAAACTTCGATTTCTTTTCCTAAACGAGTAGGAGAAGCTGGTTGCCCGTGTGTTCTGGCAAGCATAGAAATAGAAGCCCAATCTTCTGTTAAAGATTTTAATCTGTTTAAAACATTAAAATATTCCGGAACATATGTGTCGTTCATAGCTTCCTTAATGCTTAAAGGAATAGCTGTATTGTTAATGTCTTGTGATGTTAACCCAAAGTGAATAAACTCTTTATATTGCGATAAATTTAAAACATCAAACTTTTCTTTTATAAAATATTCAACTGCTTTAACATCATGGTTTGTAATACTTTCAATTTTCTTGATAGCCAAAGCATCATCTTCAGAAAAATCTTTATAAATCTTTCTTAAATCATCAAAGATAGTTGTATCAATATTTTTAAGTTGGGGTAGTGGAATTTCACAAAGTGCAATAAAATATTCAATTTCCACTAAAACACGATATTTTATAAGTGCTTGTTCAGAAAAATAAGGTGCTAATTCGTTAACTTTATTTCTATATCGCCCATCAATAGGTGAGATGGCATTTAATGATGATAATGACATGCTTTGTGTTTTTTTGAAGTTGCAAAGATACGTTTTTGATTTGCGTTTTTTGGTATTAGATTTGTGATTTTTTAAGAAGCTTTACTTTTCTTTATTTTAAGTAATGTCCGTTTTGCTCGTACTTTAAAAGCAGCACTTTGTTTTTGGAAATTTTGCTCTAAAATTTGTGTTAATTCCGGGTGAATCCAATCATAATCCAACCCATAAAGAAACAGCGATTCCATAGCATATACTTTGGGGGCTACTTTTTGATCGCTAATCATCCAATCAAAACAAGCCTCAATAATTCGTTCTTTATGTTCTGGCGTTAATGCCCTTTTTATTGTATTCGGTTTTTTGGAATAGTATGCCGTGGTGATAAATCCACAGACTTTAGAGATTGGACGAACAGATGAATCCAAGTGGATTTTATTAATATTTTTTGTAAACGTTTCTAAGTGAGGTACAATAGCATAAATATATTCCGCACAAACAAATTCTAAAATCCAAGCTGCACGACTTGATACTTTATCATTAACCATAAATAGAATATCTATTAATTTTGGAAATAAACTCATATCGTTTAGAACCATATTGGCATATTTTGTTCGATTTTCACGGGAGGCATTCACAAAGCTTAACTCTTTGTGGAATTCTTCTAAAGTCATAAGATAATTTTATCTATTTTAGATTTCTAAAATACCTATTATGAAAATAATAAAAAAGATATTCTTATTGTTATTAATTGTATTTATTATTGCTCAATTTTTTGGACCAGAAAAGAATGAGGGAGACCTAGCATCAATAGATGCCTTTTTTAATGAAACAAAGCCTTCAGAAGATGTGAAAATCATTTTGAAAGAAAGCTGTTTTGATTGTCACAGTGATGTTACAAGATATCCTTGGTATAATCATATTACACCAGTGAATTATTGGTTAGCAGACCATATAAAACACGGAAAAAAACATTTTAATGTGTCAAATTGGGAAGGTAATTCTGTAAAGCGAAAAGACCATAAATTTGAAGAACTCATAGAAATGGTAGAAGATAAAAGTATGCCTCTTAATTCATATACATGGACACATTCTGAAGCTAAACTTACAAACAAACAAGTAACTGCCATTATTGATTGGGCAAAACAAGTACGTTTTAAATATAGTTTAGCTCCAAAACCTGAATAAGTTTGAAGTAAACAGAATTCAGTATTTAGTAATTGGTTGGTGTATTCAGTAAACAGTTATTTTAAAACAAGTAATGGGATCACATAATTTTAGTAAAAAAATAGTCGTGAATTAGTGGCAAAAAAACTCTTAATAATTGGTTTTGTTTGGCCAGAACCTAAAAGTTCGGCAGCAGGAAGTCGAATGATGCAGTTAATTCAGTTTTTTCAAACTCAGAATTACCAAATAACATTTTCTAGTCCTTGTGCTAAAAGTGATAATGCGTTTGATTTAAAAATCATAGGAGTTAATCAGGTTTCTATTGAATTAAATAATACCAGTTTTGATGCTTTTATAAAAACGTTACACCCAGATATTGTTTTATTTGATCGTTTTATGATGGAAGAACAATTTGGTTGGCGTGTTGCGGAACAATGTCCGGATGCATTGAGGATTATAGATACCGAAGATTTACACTGTTTACGAAAAGGAAGGCAACAAGCTTTTAAAGATGGAAAGGAATTTGATAAATCTTATTTATTCAGTGATACAGCAAAACGTGAAATAGCGAGTATTTACAGAAGTGATTTAAGCTTGATTATTTCTGAATCCGAAATGGAAATCCTTAAAAATGACTTTAAAGTAGATAGTGATCTATTGCATTACTTGCCTTTTATGTTAGATGACTTGTCTGAAGGTTCTATTGAAAAATTGCCAAACTTTGAAGAGCGTCAACATTTTATAACCATTGGTAATTTTTTACATGAACCCAATTACAATGCAGTCTTAAATTTAAAAGAAACCATCTGGCCATTAATTAAAAAGCAATTACCTAAAGCCGAATTGCATATTTATGGGGCATATGCATCACAAAAAGTGAATCAACTTCACAATAAAAAGAACGGATTTTTGATTAAAGGGTTTGTTGAAGATGTTAATGAAGTTATGAAATTAGCGCGAGTTTGTTTGGCTCCAATTAGATTTGGCGCAGGTTTAAAAGGGAAACTAGTTGATGCAATGCAAAATGGAACACCATGTGTCACAACAACAATTGGGGCAGAAGGGATGTTTGGTAATTTACAACCAAATGGATTTGTAGAAGATGCTCCTCAAATATTTGTTAATAAGGCTATTGAGTTATTCAAAGACCAAAGGATTTGGGAAGAGAAACAAAAAAATGGATTTGAAATTATAAATAAGCGATTCGATAAAAAAATGCACCAAGAAATTTTTTTAAGTACGATTCAAGAAATAGCCCAACAACTAGAGGTACATCGCCTAAATAACTTTACAGGTCAAATCTTACAACATCATACATTACAAAGCACGAAGTTTATGAGTAAATGGATTGCTGAAAAGAATAAAAGTTAGTTAACTTACTTCATCCCAACAGTATTTGTTTTCTTGAATCACTAATGTAATATTCATTTTTTAGTAGTAAAAATCTTGAAAAAGAGAATAACCTGAGCCTCAGATTAGACTTATTTGTACCCCAATATTGTTTAATTATTTTATGAAATTGCGCTATCAATTAATCATAAATAAATTAAAAAACTATGAAAATTAATGCTTTAAAATTATTTGTTTTAGTGCTATTCGGTCTAGTACTTTCATCTTGCGAAAAAGAATCTTCTATTGATTATGAAGCCGATCAAGTGCTTTCAGAAGAAATCGTAGAAGAAGAACCTGATGAGAATCAACAAAGTAAATTTACAAACGGAAAAAGTTGGGTAGGCTTTAACTGGCCTGCAGGTTCTTACACAAGAAGTAGAGCTAACAGTGATTTTGGTAATACAAGTAGTATTAGCAACACAGAACTTAATCGTTTAAGTATTACAACAGGTACGCAGCTAAGTGTAAAACTGTTAAAAAACTCTACAGGTTCTAATGGTGGGCAATTTGCTAAAATTCCTATACAACGATCTACAAATGCATATACTTTAAAATATAGAATAAAATTCCCATCCAATTTCGAATGGGGCTTAGGAGGGAAAATACCAGGTTTATCTGGAGGTGCTGCTTATTCAGGTTGTACGGGTTCTCAGGCAAGAAGCAATGGAGATGGTTGGACTTCCAGAATTATGTGGACAAAACCTCTTGATGGAAGTGCTCCTCACTTTTATCCATATATTTACTATAGTGCCATGACAGGTAATTGTGGTAATAAGTTTAATAAAAGATATAACATTGTAAAGAATAAATGGTACGGTGTTGAAATGTATGTTAAAATGAATACAGGTACTAATAGTAATGGTGTTTTACGAATAAAAATTAATGGAACCACATTAATTAACAGAACTAATATGAAGTGGGTTACAAAGAATGCAGGAAGAGAAATTGATGATATGATGTTTGGGGTATATAGAGGAGGAAATGATAGTAACTGGTGGGTGTCTAAAGACACAAACATCCTTTTTGATTCTTTCCAATTAATAAAAGGGTAAAAACTTCTGTTTTAATCGAAAATAATTGTATTTCAAGGGAAAGGTTATTAGTTGACTTTTCCCTTTTTTAAATTTTACTTTTTATTAATTCAATAAACTTTCTAACTCCAACTGTGGCAGTTTCTGTTATTACCGTTAAATTCTTTTTACTTTCGATACTAGGTTTAGGATCAATAAAATAAATTGGTGTATTAGAAGGTACATAATGTATTAAACCAGCTGCAGGATAAACTTGCATTGACGTACCAATAATAACTAGTATGTCAGCAGTTTCGCAAATAGATGCTGCTTTTTCAATCATAGGGACATCTTCTCCAAACCAAACGATATGAGGGCGTAACTGATGTCCTTTTTGGCACGTATCTCCTAAAACTAAATCGGTTTGCCATTCTTGTATATTACTTTCATCTGCAGTACTTCTTACTTTTAAAAGCTCACCATGTAAATGTATCACATTATTGCTTCCAGCACGTTCATGTAAATCATCTACATTTTGGGTTATGATGGTAACTTTAAAATTGTTTTCAAGCTTGGCTAAATCATAATGTGCAGAATTAGGTTTCACTTCAAAAAGTTGCCTGCGACGTTGGTTATAAAAATCTAAAACCAAAGCAGGATTAGCTTTAAAGCCTTCAGGTGTTGCCACTTCCATAACATCGTGGCCTTCCCATAAGCCATCAGCATCTCTAAAGGTTTTAATACCACTTTCGGAACTCATGCCAGCTCCTGTAAGTACTACAATGTGTTTTTTCATACTGAACTCATCTTGATTTTTTCTATTTCCTAAAAAATGGCTAAAATTCGCCCATATTTTGTTACTTTTTTTATGCTTAGCACTGCTATGCCTTGCAAAAAATGCCTCATCTGAACAAATTTTATTTCATTTTCGGTTAAAAACAAAAAGTCAAGATGAGTTCACTATAAAAGTAGTTAATCTGTCATTCTGAACAAAGTGAAGAATCTCATTCAATTTTATTAAATTCGATGTTTACATTTTAATATGGTAGATTTAAAACTTTTAGAGCATTTAGAAACGTATTTAACAGAACATCGGAAAGCGCGTTTTGATAAGGTTTTATCACAGCGAACCAAATATTACACGGTAGCTACAGAAGATGTTTATCAATTACATAATACAAGTGCTGTAATACGAAGTTGTGATGTGTTTGGAATACAGGAGGTTAATATTGTTGAAGAACGTAACTCTAAGCGCATAGATAGAGAAATAGCTATGGGTGCTCAAAAATGGGTTGATCTAAATAGATATCAAACTGTAAACGATTGTATTTCAGATTTAAAAGAAAAAGGGTATCAGATAGTCGCAACGACACCGCATACAAACGATTGCGAATTGCATGAGTTTGATATCACTAAAAAATCCTGTTTTTTCTTTGGAAGAGAAACCGAAGGGTTATCCCAAGAAGTTATGGATGCTACCGATAGTTATTTAAAAATACCAATGGTCGGTTTTACTGAAAGTTTAAATATTTCAGTGTCCGCTGCCATTATTTTACAGCATGTTACTACTAAACTAAGACAATCAAATATTAGCTGGCAATTAACAGAGGAGGATATGTTAGAAAAACGTTTGGATTGGATAACAAAAACTATTAAAAGTTACGATGAAATTGTTGACCGTTTTTATAGTCAGTAATAATTTTTGTAATTTTAAATCACTAATTAATAATCTGTTAATCATGTATATAGTTCTTTATGTAGTGCTTACCATTGTTGGTTTATTTATCCTTTTAGCACTTATAGCACCAAAAAAATATAAGGTAAATCGAAGTATTATAATTAACAAACCACTTCCAGAGGTATTTCAATACTTAAAACATATAAAAAACCAAGATAATTGGTCGCCTTGGAAAAAGAAGGATCCAGATATGAAACAAGAATTTATAGGTAATGATGGTGAAATTGGGTTTATTGCCAAATGGGATGGTAATAAAGAGGTTGGTTTGGGAGAACAAGAAATAACAAACATTATTGATAATGATCGTGTAGAAGCTAGGTTACGATTTTTTAAACCTTGGAAATCTGAGTCTGATGCGGTTACTAGTGTTGAAGATATTGGTGATGGTAAAACGAAAGTTACTTGGGGATTCTCTGGAGTTAATAAAGTTCCTGCAAATATCTTTATGATGCTTTATAATGTTGATAAACATGTAGGGAAAGATTTTGAAGAAGGTTTAGCCAGTTTAAAAGAAATCTTAGAAAATTAGAAATTATGAATAATAATATGGTAGGTTGGTTTGAGATTCCTGTAACTAATATGGATCGCGCCATAGATTTTTACAATACAGTATTCAAAATAAACGTGCAAGCCCAAGATTTTGGAGAGACTTTAATGGGATGGTTCCCATTTGATGAAGGAAAACCAGGAGCTTCTGGTTCTTTAATTCAAAATCAAGCTTATGAACCAAGTGATAAAAAAGGAACTTTAGTATATTTTAATTCAGAAGATGTTAATAACGAGTTGAATCGGGTAGAAGATGCTGGAGGTAAGGTCATTCAAACTAAAACACAAATTTCACCGGATATTGGCTACATGGCTATCTTTATTGATAGTGAAGGTAATAGAATAGCATTACATTCTAGAGCATAAAAAGTAAGTGGTTGAAGTGTCATTCTGAATGCAGTGAAGAATCTCTTAAGGCTTTGAAAATTGATAAGATGCTTAACTATGCTCTAAATGAAAATATATAATTTTTTAGAGAACCTCTTTCGGGGGATTTAAATTCTTTTGCTTCTACCTCTGCTTAAGACTTTATATTCTTCATAACACTCGCTAATAGCGTCAAGTATCTGTAAGTCGTTTGCAGTTTGTATAAAACCTTTAGAGTAATCACATTGGCTTACGATTTCATCTAAATCAACACGATCTACCTGTAACAAAGCAGTAAGCATTTCTCTGTCAAAACGAGATGCTAGCAAATTCCGTATTTCGTCATCCTCTTTCATCTTCTTTAACTTTCGTAATTCATTTGGTTTTTTACCAAACATACGGTGTAAAAAATCTGCTGGGTTAAAAATGGAACCAATAATTTTAGTTATTGTACCTTTAGAACCGGCTTCATAACCTGTACTCGGTAACCCAGAAATACTGTAACGGTAATTATTATTAGCCACAGGTAATTGCTTTATGTCTACCTCTAGATATCCCGTAAGTTTAAGTTGTTTTACGACGACTTCTTCTAGGGCTAAGGCCGATTCAGTTAATTCAATATTCGAACTTCCAAACTTTAACCAGTCGTTAGTAACTCTAACTTTTATAGATTTGAAACCTAAAAACGAAAAATGTAATGTATCGTTTGCTTTAGCAGAAATTTTAAACTCACCTTTTTTATTGGTAGTAGTACCAATTACTTGATTGAGGTTAACAATGTTTACATTTTCAAGTGCTACACCATTTGAAGAATTAATAACAACACCTAAAACTTTATCGGCTTCTTGCCCTATACAAATGACAGAAGTAAATATTAAAATAAAAAGAAGTAGGTAGTTTTTCATAATCTAAAATTCAATAGCTAAAATACTAAACAAAACGGCAAAAGTCACAGTTTAGTCGCAATTTGACTTAAAATTAACAAAAAAGTTTAACCTTAGCATATGGATTGGGACTTTTATGAAGATAAAATGTAATGAATACTTAAATTTTATTGGTTTTGGTATCTATGTATTCATTGTCGATTATACAGGGACAATAATGAATACATATGTATGTTATTGTAAAATCAATAATAAATAATTTTCTTTGTAAGAACTATACTTATATTTGGAGTTGAGGCATAATAGAAATAAACACAATTATGTTTATTCGACAGTTGTACTTAATAACCTTAAAGACTTAAATGGAGACATTAATCACATTTATTATTACAATATTGACTGCGGGCATTTCGGCTATTATAACTTATTTTGTTTCGATAAAAACTAATTTAAGAAATAAGGAAATAGAAGTTAAAAAAGAACAAGAATTCAAATATTTCTTCCCTTTAAAACATAGTGCTGACGAGTTATTTCATCGATTAGCTCATATTGAAAAGAAAATTTTTGAAAAGGAAAGTATAAATATGCAGTTACCCCAATCTATCGAAAACAAGAGTTTTGATTGGTATTTTCTTGATTGGAAAGATTCTGCCAAACCAGAATTAGGAGCAGGTGGATATTTCTTGATAACCACGATATTTATGCACGCACAATTATATAATAGAATAAACCAATTGCTTAAGGAATATCCTTTTTTAAAATTAAGGGTTAAAACGACATTGCAAAGTAAAATAGAAAATAATAATGATCAATTACTTAGATGTTACGAGGACGTAATAAATGACGAGCATACGGTTGGCTGGACAAAAATATCTGAAGTGATGATGCTAGATGGCTTACTTCCTATTGAAGAATTGATAAAATTTATACGATTATCGGCGGTAATGAAAGGGGGAATCCCATACGGGTTACAAACTGCATTTGGTGAATTCTTAGAAAAAAATGATGGAGGTTTAAACTCTCAGATTAACTACGAAGAATTTGTTAGGGTTCTTATGGATAAGGAACAAAGAGCAAAATTCTCGCCTTTGATTAATTTTTATACTGGAATAGTTAATGAGAGATTCACAGTTGACTCTTCTAAACTGACAAAATTAAGAGCTTTGATGTTGAGTTTATTAATGTTTAGAGATGCAGAATTAGTTTGAGAATGAAATTACTGAGCACAACTATAAAAAACAATTGCTCAATTTTGGGCTTAACCAAAGACCGTTTTAGCCCTTAATCTTGTCTTAGAGAGGTAAAATTGGTTTTGAAACAAACACTGCTGTGAAAAATTAAATTAAAACATGAGTTTTTTAGATACAATAAAAGAAAAATTGCTAAAAATTAAACCCATTCAATACTATGTATTGGGTAAATTTTATTTAAATGATCGTTTTTATATTAATGGGCAAAAAAGAGATGAAATAGAAAGAAAAAAGGATCCTTCAAGAACAGAGATAATTAATTATATTTTGTCTCTTTTTGATACTAAGACTACTTATCTTGAAATTGGCGTTCGTGATCCCACTCTCAATTTTGATCATATTAAGGCAGGTAAAAAATATTCTGTAGACCCTGGAATTGAATTTGAAGAAAACCCTGTTGATTTTGCATTGACTAGTGATGAGTTTTTTGAAGCACTTAAAAATGAAAAAATTCTCTCCAAGGAAATTAAGTTTGATGTAATTTTTATTGATGGTCTTCATCTCGCAGAGCAAGTCGATAAGGATATAAAGAACTCATTAAAATATATCAAAGAAGATGGTTATATAGTACTTCATGACTGTAATCCACCAACAGAATGGCATGCCAGAGTGGAACATAATTATAAATTTACACCTGCTCATAGTAATTGGAACGGAACAACCTGGAAAGCATTTTTAAAATGGCGCTGTAATGAACTTATAAACTCATGCTGTATTGATTCAGATTGGGGTGTTGGAATTTTATCAAAAACTCAACCAATAGGTAAGAATATTGACAAAATAAATAAGTTTTATGAATATGATGCATTGAATAATAACAGAAAAGAATACTTAAACTTAATAACCTTTGAAGAATTTAAAAAAAAGATTAAAATTATTCGTAGTTAAAAATAACGTCATTGAAAAGAGAGGTATTCAAAATCGTTGTAATTCATTCAAGATGAAGCAAAGGGTTAATTAAATTAAATGGTAAAATTATTTTTTCAATCAGCAATATTTCTTTTTTGGGGACATATTATGTTTGCTCATTCCTATACCGATAAGTTAAATGTATTAATTGTAGATGGGTTTAGTAATCATGATTGGAAACAAACGTCTTTAATTGTTAAAACAATCTTAGAAAAAAGTAATTTGTTTGAAGTTGACATTTCAACAGCACCTTCTGAGCCTGAAGATATAGCATGGGAAAACTGGCGACCAAAATTTAAAGATTACGATGTTGTTATACAAAACACTAATAATATTCATAACAAAAAGATACAGTGGCCTAGAGTTGTACAGAAAGAAATGGAAGAATACTTGCGTTCCGGAGGTGGTTTATATATACTTCATTCTGCGAATAATGCTTTTCCGGATTGGGAAGCATACAATTTAATGATTGGATTAGGTTGGAGGTCAAAAGAAGCAGGGGTAGCGTTACAAATTAATGAAGGAGAAGAAGTCATAAGAATTCCCGTTGGCAAAGGGAAATCGACATACCACGGACCAAGAAATGACGAAATTATTTATACCTTAAATGATCATTCTATTAATAAAGATTTTCCCAAGAAATGGAAAACACCAAATATGGAACTTTATAAGTATGCCAGAGGTCCCGCTAAAAACATGACTATGCTTTCATATGCCAAAGATAAAGAGACTAATATCAACTGGCCAGTAGAATGGGTAATATCCTATGGTAAAGGAAGGGTTTATAATTCATCTATGGGACATCTTTGGAAAGGAGACATTTACCCTTTAAGCTATAGATGTGTCGGATTTCAAACCACTTTAATTCGTGCAGCAGAATGGTTAGCTACCGGAAAAGTATCTTATAAAGTACCCAATAACTTCCCCTCAGAGCATAGCATAGAGTTAGTTGACTTAGAAGTTGATGCTAAAAATTAAGACAAACTGAATGATAAATATATTGAGCTAACAAAAATCAATCCAGTGTAAGAGCATTAGGATAGTATATTTGGAGAATTAAAAAAATAGCTTAGGTCATGGACACAAGCTATTTTTTTAATTTATACAGTTTTAAAAACTATTTATCGTCTTGATCGTCTAGGTTTAAATGCGCCAGAATTACCGGAATCAGAACGTCTTGGTTTTGAAGCGCCTTCAGAGCGACGTCTTTCACTTCTGTTTCCAGAGCCAGACCTTCTATCGTCGCGTCTTCCACCACCTTTTCTATCATCACGCCTTCTGCCTCGGTTTCTGTCGCCTCGTCTTCCACCACCACGATTTTCTGATACTTCAACATTTACAAAACGACCTTCGTGTTTAAAGTCTGTAAAGAAAGCCAATACTTTTTCCTTTAATTCATTTTCAGTATTAAAAAACGAGAAGCTATCTTTTACTTCGACTTTAAAAACATCATCTCTTCCAAGTTGTAACTGTTCTTTTAAGAAGTCTTTTAGCTTCATCCAGTCAAAACCATCTTTATTGCCAACATTTATAAAGTAGCGTGTAGAATTGGACTTGCCTCCAAAATCACGTCCACCGTCTCGATCACGACCACCATCATCAGAAACATTTAGGTTTTTAGATTTTTGATAATAATTATAGAAACGTGTAAACTCAACAGAGAAGAACTTTTTAATCAATTCATCCTTATCTGTGTCTTCAAACAATTCGTTAATACTTGATAAATGCTTATCAATTTCATGATTAATCTCAGTGTTATGTATTTTATTAGCAAGAGACATTAATTGTACTTCACAAATTTCCGCTCCATCCGGAATATCTTTTTTCTCGAATTGACGTTTAATAATACGCTCAATACTTTTTATTTTACGTACCTCACTTTTAGAAACAATCACCATAGAAACCCCTGTTTTACCAGCTCGTCCAGTTCGTCCAGAACGGTGAGTATACGTTTCGATTTCGTCTGGTAATTGATAATTTATAACATGGGTAATATCGTCAACATCAATGCCACGCGCAGCTACATCCGTAGCTACTAGTGTTTGTATCTGTTTATTTCTAAACGATTTCATGACTAAGTCACGTTGGTTCTGACTTAAATCACCGTGTAAAGCGCCAGCACTATATCCATCTTCAATGAGCTGTTCTGCTACTTTCTGAGTGTCTCGTTTGGTGCGACAAAATACTACCGAGAAAATATCTGGGTTGGCGTCCGATAATCGTTTTAAAGCTTGGTAACGATCTCTGGCATTTACTAAATAATATTCGTGCGATACATTGCTTGTACTTTCATTTTTATTTCCAACCGTAATTTCCTGTGGACTACTCATGAATTTTTTAGCAATAGTAGCTACTTCTTTTGGCATGGTTGCGGAAAATAACCAAGTGCTTTTGTCTTCAGGGGTATGAGAAAGTATATCCGTTATATCTTCCTTAAAACCCATATTCAGCATCTCATCAGCTTCATCTAAAACAGAATATTGTATTTTAGAAATATCAACCATACGTCTGCTAATCATATCCTTCATACGTCCAGGAGTCGCTACAATAATTTGCGCGCCTCTTTTCACCTCTCTAGCTTGGTCAGTAATACTAGATCCACCATAAATAGCAACGACATTAAGGCCTTTACAATACTTTCCGTATTGCTTCATTTCGTTGGTAATCTGTAAACAAAGCTCTCTAGTTGGAGATAAAATTAAACCTTGTGTAGTTCTGCTATTGACATCAATTTTTTCTAGCATAGGGAAACCAAATGCTGCTGTTTTACCAGTTCCTGTTTGGGCTAATGCCACTAAATCTGATTCAGACTCTAATAAAATTGGGATTGCTTTTTCTTGGACTTCACTTGGTTTTATAAACCCTAAATCTGTAATTGCTTGTAATAGGTCGTCATTAAGACCTAATTCTTGGAATGTGCTCATTCTTGTATAAGTATTCGATTATGTTATGTAGTGTTACATAAAGAAGCGAATCGACATACTTAACCTTAAACTTCTAATAACACACCCTCACTCTGAGGAATTTAACTCACTTTCTGAGTTTCAAGCGGCAAAGGTAAGCTTTTTTTATTTGTCATTCTCGCGAAGGTGGGAATCTTATTAATTGAATTTCTAATAAATATTTTTTTTGGTATTATAACATGCTTTTACGATATCGTGTCTACCTTTTGTTTTCGCTCAAGATAAGCTTCCGTAATCATTAAATCGCACCAAAAAAAATCCCGAAACCTCGGGATTTTTATAAAAAGGATTAACAATAAAGCTAAATACATTCTCTTTCATAGTTTGTAGCTTCTGTATCGTTTGTTGGTGTTTCGCCTTCTGTAAATGTTGTGTCCGATATTATTGTTAATTTATAAGCACCATCAAACCCAGCACTCAAGCTCCAATCTCTAGCAACGGCCAAATTATAAATACCAGTTTCAGAAATATTAACGTTAGTAACAGATACACTTTCATCTTGTGTAGTACATCCATAATAAGTAAGTTTACCTTCGGTAAGTAAGTTTGGACCGCCAAACTCTCCAAAATCAGCAGATAAATCTAACGAAACAACAGACTTGCCTGTGATATTTTCGATACTTATTGATATTCTGGTTCCTTCTTTAAATTCAAATTGATAAATATCCTCGCAGGTTTCAGACAAATTACAGTTCCATTCCTCTGTTGTTTCGAACAATGTAAGACCTTTGTCTATAGGGGTGTCATCATCTTTGGAGCAATTGGCAAAAAGTACAGCTAATAGTATTATTACAGTGTTTTTAATTTGAGTTCTCATGACTAGATTAATTAATGTTTTACATGTTTACATCAACTAGGCCATGAGAATGTTACCCTTTTTAGAAAAAAATAATATGTTTTTATGAAATTTACTTATAAAATCATGTGTGAGATACTATGGTAAAAACCTATTAGATACCTAATTTTTCTTAGGCTCTTAAATTCCTAATCCGTTCCAACAAAGTAGGATGCGAATAATGCATAAATACATAAGCAGGGTGTGGTGTTAAGTTACTCAAACTATTTTTAGAAAGTTTTTTAAGCGATGTAATTAAAGGTTCTCCTTTATAGGTGTTTTTGGCATAATCATCCGCCTGGTATTCAAACTTTCTGGAAAATACATTCATAATTAAACCTGTAATTTCAGAAATAGGGGAGTATAGTAACCCAAAAGCAATAAGTCCAATATGAAAACTTGGAATGTCTACACCTAAAGCATTTGATAATAATGGATTTGAAATAAAAAGCGATAAAATAAAAAGCGTTAAACCTGTTAGTAAAATAGAAGCAAACAAATTAAAAATAATATGTTTTTTCTTATAATGTCCAACTTCGTGTGCTAATACAGCAACTATTTCTTCGTCATCTAAATCATTAATTAGAGTATCATAAAGTGTCACGCGTTTTTCACTACCAAATCCAGAGAAATAGGCATTTGCTTTTGTACTGCGTTTAGAGCCATCAATCACAAATATTTTGTCCAGTTTAAAACCAACTGTTTGTGCATATTCAGAAATTTTATCTCGTAAACCCCCATCTTCTAAAGGGGTTTGTTTATTGAATAATGGTACGATAAGTTTTGAGTAAAACATATTCATAAATAAAGTGAATAGTGCTACCAATCCCCAAGCATAAAGCCAAAAATGATTGCCAGTAACTTGATAAAACCAAATGATAAGTGCTAAAATACCACCACCAACAAGGGCCATCATCAACCAGCCTTTTATTTTATCAAGAATAAATGTTTTAATGGTAGTTTTATTAAATCCAAATTTTTCTTCAATAACAAAGGTGCTATAATAAGAAAAAGGTGTAGACACTATATCACTACCAATCATAATAATTCCAAAGAAAATAAGCGCAATAATAATTGGATTATCACTATAACCTCGTGCTATATTATCTACAAATTCAAACCCGTCAAAAAGCAAAAAACCTAAAGTTAAAAGAATAGAAAATGTAGATGTTAAAATCCCAAATTTATAATTGGTTGCTTTATAATTCTGTGATTTTTTATACTCAGCTACATCATAAACATCTTTTAAATCTTCTGGAAGTGTGTCATTAAAATGCTTGGCATTTAAAGCATCTAAGATTTTATCAACTAAAAAGTTAATTATAAGTATAGCAATGATGATGTAAAATAAAGTTGTAGATGTCATATATAATTTAAATTTCAATATGTTAAGCTCAAAAACCCAAAAGCATTTAATTGAGTTTTGTTATTCATATTTTGGGGTGTTGCGAGATTTTCAAAGAAAATTTCTCTGTCTTTTCGCTTCAAAAATAAGAATTCCCGCAGCAACAGACACATTCATAGAGTCTATTTCACCTTGCATGGGGATAATAATGTTTTGAGTCGAACTTTCTAACCATTCATTACTTAATCCAGTTGCTTCTGTACCAACAACAATGGCAGCCGATTTTGTAAAATCTTGAGTATGATATTCAACAGAGGCTTGTAAAGCAGCACAGTAAATATTAATAGTATTTTCTTTTAAAAAAGCAATAATTTCTGAAGTACTACCAGTAGCAATTTGATTTGTAAACACGCAACCCACACTAGACCTTATAATATTTGGATTATATAAATCCGTTTTAGGGTTAGCGATTATAACAGCATCTGCATTTGCTGCATCTGCAGTTCTTAAAATAGCGCCAATATTTCCAGGTTTTTCGGGAGCTTCAGCAACCAGAATTAAAGGGTTTTTGGTGTTGAATTTTAAATTGGTTATGCTATGATTTCTACTTTTAGCAACAGCAAGAACGCCCTCAGTAGTATTTCGATAGGCTAATTTTTGATACACTTCTTTAGAGATTTCTATGATGTTTAGCTGTTTGTTTTTTAAGTCGTTTAGTTGTTCTAAAGAGAATAATTCAGGATATATTAGAATCGTTTCTAATTCATAATCACCTTTTAATGCTAATGAAATTTCACGCTTGCCTTCAATTAAAAATGAGCCACTTTTTCTTCGATCTCGTGACTTATCGATTAATTGAGTGAGTTGTCGAATAAATGTGTTTTGTGTGCTGGTTATTAACTTTGTAGACAATTATTAGCTAGTTTTGTTTTTACAAATTTACTATAAATATGAAACAAGTATTACTATTCTCTCTTTTCATTTTATTTTCTTTTTCTGTTTACTCTCAAGTACAAGGACCACCGCCACCTTGTGGGTACACACCAGCATATGCCTGTGATGATAATGATGATGGTTTTGCTGTATTTAATTTAGTAGACTCATTTCCTTTTGAAACATTTTGTAGAGTTGATAAAGGTTTACCAAAGCAGTATTATCCAATTGTTTATTATCTAACTAGAGAGGATATGTTAAATGAAACAAACCCTATAGTAAATCCAGAAAGTTTCATAAATGTTTCAACTCCTCAAACTATCTATTATAGAGCAAATAAAATTGTACCAGATGATATTGAATATTTAGCTAGCGAAAATCCTATTGAAGTTAAAAGAATATTAACCAATATACCAAGTTTGGATGTTTACGATAATGATTCAGATGGTATTGCAACTTTCGATTTAACAACGGTTGATGTATTTTGCGGGACTAATAGTAAAGATGACTATACGGTTACTTATCATGAATCTAAGACTGATGTTGATAATGGAATCAATGCTATTCCAAATCCTTCGAGTTTTGTAAATAAAACGAATGCTGATTATATTTATGTGAGAGTGGAACATAATAGTTCTGACTATGTTGAAGTCTCCTCTTTTTTTTATTTAAGAGTTTTGTTTGCCAAGGCTAGCACTCCTGGTAATATTAGTGTTTGTGATGATGATCAGGATGGTATAATTGCTACAGATTTAGCAACGTACGATGTTACTATTTTAGGGGATCAAAACTCGGATAATTTTACTGTTTCTTATTACTTAACACAAGCTGATGCGGAAACTAAAATGAATCAATTACCTACGATTTATAATATTTCAAATTCTGAAACAATATATGCCAGGGTAGATGAAAGTATTGGAGGAACTTATTCAGTAACTTCATTTAGTTTTTCTGTTTATATACCACCATTGGTAAGCCTTTTAGAACCTTATGAAATTTGTGATGATGAAAGTGGTGATGGATTTGCGTTATTTGATTTATCTGTAATTCGTAATCAAATTAACAGTGGAGGAATTATATATGATATCTCTTTTCATACAGATAAGGATGATGAATATGGTAGCAGTATTGATGAAAATTATACTAATACCACTAATCCTCAAACCATATATGTCGATGTTGAAGATATGGAAGGTTATGGATGTTTTACTATTTTAGAATTACAATTAATTGTTCAAGATTGTACAACGAAAGGCATAATAGAAGTTAATGCATTTTACGATGCCAATAGTAACTCTGCTTTTGAAAATGATGAAATAAACTTTTTAAATGGAACGCTTACTTATGAGAAAAATAATAATGGTGTTCAACATGTTCTATATTCGTCTAATGGTATATTCAATATTATAAGTGATGATGAAAATAACACGTATGATATTAGTTATAATATATTTACAGAATATGATGCTTGCTATGATATTACTACGGTATCGTATGATGATATAAGTGTTTTAAATGGAAGTACGGCTAATTACGACTTTCCTGTTACTAAAGTGCAAGAATGTGGAGATATAGCTGTTTATTTAGCCTCTTATGCACCTCCAAGACCCGGATTTGATTATTATAATCGTTTAATAATCAAAAATAAAGGTTTGGAAACAGTGTCTTCGGGTACAATTGAATTTGTTCATGATCCATTAGTAACATTTAATGAGGTTACTAATGTTAATTCAGGGTACAGTGTAAACAATACAGCGAGTGGTTTTACTTTAGATTTTGTCGATTTAAAGCCTAATGAACAACAAGCAGTTATAGTCAGCATGAATGTTCCTATACCTACGAGTTTAGGAACTTTATTGACAAACACAGCGACATATTCAGTTACAGATTTGTCAACTGAAAATAACACGTCTATATTATCAGAAACGGTAATAGGATCGTACGATCCAAACGATATTGCAGAGTCCCATGGTCCAGAGATTCTTTATGATGAGTTTGGGAATAATGATTATTTATATTACACCGTTAGATTTCAAAACGTTGGAACTGCTGATGCTATAAATGTATCTATTGATAATACATTGAATGCGAAATTGGATAAGTCGACCATTCAAATGCTGAGTGCAAGTCATGATTATGTTTTTACAAGAATAGATAGCCAATTAAATTGGAAATTTGATAATATTCATTTGCCAAGTGAGGATATGGATGAGCCCAATAGTCATGGTTATGTCTATTATAAAATAAAACCCTTAGCTGGTTATAGTGTTGGAGATATCATACCGAATACAGCTGAAATTTATTTTGATTTTAATCCAGCCGTTATAACCAATACATTTAATACAGAATTTACCACTACATTAAGCAATAAAAAGTTTAACAAGTTTAACGTATCAATTTCACCTAATCCAGCAACAGATATTGTTGAATTAAAGTTTGATAAAAATATTAGTGATAAAATAAATGTAAGTATTTATAATATTCAGGGAAAATTGATATTAAATTCAATAAAGGCATTACAAGGTAATATTGCACAAATAAATGTGTCATCCTTAAAAAGAGGTATGTACTTTTTAAAGATAAATAATAATATTAATGATGTTACACAAAAATTGATTGTTAAATAATATATAGTTTTAACCTTATTTATTAAAAAAAGCTTCAGATTTAATCTGAAGCTTTTTTTGTTGTAAAGAAGTACTTTTGTAACCGACAAAAAGAATCAACTAATTCAAAATATAAAAATGAAAAATATACTTTTTTTAGCGATCATAGTTTTGTTTGTATCCTGTAAAAAGAATTCAGGTACTAAAGAGACTATAAGCTATTCTGAAGAGCATCTAGATGTAACCACAAGTATCTATCCAGAAAATATATCAAAGGTCTTTAAAGCCCACGGAGGTTTAGATACATGGAATAAGATGCAGGGTTTGGTATTTGAAATAGAGCATCCTGAAGGTAACGAAAAGACAACAACAGCTTTAAAAAGTAGGGAATCACTAATTGAAACAGAAACCTTTAAAATTGGTTTTGATGGTAATCATGTATGGTTAAAACAACAAGACTCATTAGCATATAAAGGGAATGCCAGATTTTATTATAATTTGATGTTTTATTTTTATACTATGCCTTTTATATTGGCAGATGATGGAATAATTTATGATGAAGTAGAACCTTTAGTGTTTGAGGGTGAATCATATCCAGGAATTAAGGTTTCTTATGAAAGTGGGGTAGGAGAGTCTTCAGAAGATGAATATGTTTTGTATTATGATCCAGAGACTAATAAAATGACGTGGTTAAGCTATACCGTCACTTATTTTTCAAAAGAAAAAAGTAAGAATTTTAGATATATAAACTATAGTGACTGGCAAACTATAGAAGGACTGTTATTACCAAAAACGTTGACATGGTACAATTACGAAAACAATGTGCCCACGACAAAGAAAAACGATATGAAGTTTATTAATATTAAACTTTCCACCGACAAACCAAATGCAGCTCTTTTTAAAGTTCCAGAAGGCGCAACGCTTGTAGAATAATCTACAAGTTTTCAGTTTCGAAATAATTAACTAATAGAGCAACCACATAGCTGTAACTTTCCATGCCTTTATTCTGGTTATTGGCTTTTAAAAAGTTACCATAGAATAGTTTGAATAAAGGTTCGGTAGGGTTTTCATGAGCATCCCAAAACTCACGAATTTCTCTATAATTTTTCAAAATACCTTTATTTACATCTGCAACCATATCTTCATATATGCATGGGTCGCGTCTGTAAATTTCATTCAAGCAAAAACGTAAACCAAAGGTGAAGCCTGTGTATCTAAAATACACATCATCATGACTTATAGCTGCCATGCACCCAATAAAATTAGCTTCATTTTCGGCTGCATAACCTAATTGATGAGCAATTTCATGAGATGAAGTAGTAGGTACTTTATAGACTGGAATTAATCCATTAACCTGAGCTTCGTTGGTAAATGGGTTTAAGTAGCCACTAAACCCCATATAAGTTAGTGGGTAACTGTATAATGATTTTTTTACACTTTTTGGGACATATTCCAAATAAGGAAATACCTGTTTTAAATTTTCATAACCCACAGGAGTCATCTTTAATACTTCACTTTTGCTATAAGGCAAGTCAACTTTAATCGTGTCATTTTTAGCAATTTTTAAATGAAGGGCATTCGATTTTTTAATCAATTTTTCAGTCACAAAAATTAATTGTTCGGTAGTATAGTCATTAGCAATATCTAAACTTTTATGTAATGGTAATCGGTAATAATTAAATCCCCAAAATAGGTGAAATACAAAGTACATAATTGCTATGGCCGAAAACACATCTACAAACCATTGTTTTGTATTTTTTCTTAATTGTTTTCGGTTTTTATAAAACCAACGAACGATGTAAATAATGGAAAGCGTATAAACCAAATCACCAAATGAAAAGGGTAACCAGCCTAAGGTATACCTAAAAATTTTTGAAATAAAGGGGTAGATTCCATTACTGTAAAATTGCTCTACAAATTCAGGATACTTAGACATCCATTTTATTAATACATATTGCGGAATTAACGATAGCGCTAATAAGGTCTTTTTCTTCTTCAACATCTACCAAAAGTAATAAAAATTAGTACCCAATAACAGCTGTTTTTTCAATTAAGAGTTTTAGTTAATGTCGAAGCAATTTTGCTACCTTTGCACAACTTTATAAATAATACTATGAGCACTGAGATAAGACAACTTCAACCACAACAACTTTGGAATAGGTTTGCAGATTTAAATGCTGTACCAAGAGGATCAAAAAAAGAAGAACGCGTTATAGCTTTCATGAAAAATTTTGGTGAAAATCTTGGTTTAGAAACCATTGAGGATGAAGTAGGGAATGTTATTATCAAAAAGCCAGCAACTCCAGGAATGGAAAATAGGACGACCGTAGTCATGCAATCGCATTTAGATATGGTTCATCAGAAAAATGGAGATACTAGTTTTGATTTTGACACTCAGGGTATAGATATGTATATTGATGGTGATTGGGTTCGTGCAAAAGGAACAACTTTAGGGGCAGATAATGGTTTAGGAGTTGCTACCATTATGGCTGTTTTAGAAAGCAAAGATATTCCGCATCCAGCTATTGAAGCGTTATTTACTATTGATGAAGAAACTGGTATGACAGGAGCCATGGGCTTAAAAGGCGGATTGCTTTCTGGCGGTATCCTTTTAAATTTAGATACAGAAGAAGACGATGAAATAGGTGTAGGTTGTGCTGGAGGTATTGATGTTACAGCAAAGAGAACCTATAATGAAGAAGAAACACCAGAGTTTAAAATAGGGTATAAAATCACGGTTAAAGGATTACAAGGAGGTCATTCGGGGATGCAAATTCATGAAGGTTTAGGGAATGCTAATAAACTAATGAATCGTGTATTATTTGATGGTTTTGAAAACTACGGATTGCGAATTTCTGAAATTAATGGAGGTAGTTTACGAAATGCTATTCCTAGAGAAAGTAATGCTATCGTTGCTATTGATGCTGTACATGAAGATGCTTTTTTATTAGAAATAGCTTTGATTTCTAATACAATTAAGAAAGAGTTAAAAACGATGGAGCCAGATTTAGAAATTACAATTTCTAAAGCAGAAACACCTACGAAAATCATGGATTTAGGAGTTCAGGAAGGCCTGACCAGAGCTTTATATGCTGCTTATAATGGGGTTTACAAAATGAGTGCTGATATTCCGGAATTGGTAGAAACATCAAATAATATTGCTAGAGTCGTGGTTAAAGACGGGACTATTCATATCGGTTGTTTAACACGTTCATCTGTTGAGAGTTCTAAAATGGATCTGGCAAATACACTACGTGCAACTTTTGAATTAACTGGGTGTGAAGTTGAATTTTCTGGAGACTACCCTGGGTGGACACCAAATATGGATTCTGCTATCTTAAAAGTAATGACGAAATTATATGAAGATTTAAATGGAGAAAAACCACATGTAGCTGCATGTCATGCAGGGTTAGAATGTGGTATTCTGGGAACAAATTATCCAGATATGGATATGATCAGTTTTGGTCCTAATATAAAAGGCGCTCACTCACCGGACGAACGTGCTCAAATTTCATCTGTTCAGAAATATTGGAACTTTGTTTTAGGGATTTTAAAGGAAATCCCAGTTAAGTAGTATTATTGTACACGTCATTATGAGGAAAGAGGTACGAATATAACGAAGTGACCTTCCTTTGAATGCAAATAATAAACAGACTGCCACGTCGTTCCTTCTCGCAGTGACGAAACCTATCATGTTTTTTGTATGAAAAAATCATTTGTCTATTTTATGACTAATAAAAATAATACAGTTATTTATGTTGGTGTGACAAGTGATTTGTTAAAAAGAGTATATCAACATAAAACAAAAGGATATAAAGGATTTACTTATAAGTATAATTGTGATAAATTAATATACTTCGAAGAGTTTGACGATATTAATCAAGCTATTGCAAGGGAAAAGCAAATAAAGGGAGGGAATAGAAAAAGAAAGGAGCACTTAATACATGCCATAAATCCAGAATGGAATGATTTGTCTGATGGGTGGTTGTTTTATTTTGACTAATACAGTGTCATTACGAGGAAGAGGTACGAATGACGAAGTAATCTTTTGAAAGATAGTTACTCATAATATACAGACTGCTTTGTCGTTCCTCCTCGCAGTGACGTATGATAAATCGTTTGCCTTTTTTATCAGGGCACAGGATCATATCCACTACCTCCCCATGGGTGGCAGCTAAAAATACGTTTTATAGCCAGCCAACCGCCTTTAAATAAACCATGTTTCTGTAAAGCTTCTTTAGTATAGTGTGAGCAGGTGGGGTGGAATCTACAGGTAGCAGGTGTTAACGGAGATATAAGCGTTTGATACACTTTTATCAATAATAAAAACGGTGCTATTAGTAGTTTTTTTAGCATATTCTATTCCCGCGAAGGCGAAAATTTTATTAATTGAATTTCAAAGCATGAGATTCCTGCCTTACTGAAACAAGTTCAGCACAAGTCGCAGGAATTTAATTAGTCGAAAAAGTCGTGCCGTCTTTGCCATCTTTAAGTTGAATACCAACTTCTGCCAGTTCGTCACGGATCTTATCGGATAAAGCAAAGTCTTTATTAGCTCTTGCTTCTTGTCTTAGTTTTATTAAAATATCTACGGCTCCAGATAATTTATCAGTTCCAGAATCACTTTTAGTGGCATTTTTAAGACCTAACACATCAAAAACAAAGTTGTTAATAGTAGCCTTAAACGTGTTTAAATCTTCTGCAGATAAGGTTTCAGAACCGTCTTTTATTTGATTGATATATTTTGCAGCCTCAAATAAATGAGCAATCAAAATAGGCGAATTAAAATCATCATTCATGGCATCATAACATGTCTGTTTCCATGAATTAACATCAATAGATGATGTTTTAGAAGGTTTTAGATCGTCTAGAAGGTTAACGGCATCCATCAATCTGTAGAATCCTTTTTCACTAGCTAATAAACCATCATCAGTTAAATCTAAAACACTTCTGTAAGATGACTGTGCATTAAAAAATCTAATGACACTAGGGCTATAAGCCTTACTAAAGAATTTGTTGTTTCCAGATAATAGCTCATCAGGATTCACTGTATTTCCTGTAGTTTTCGACATCCGTTGCCCGTTAAGCTCTAGCATATTGGCATGCATCCAATAATTAACCGGAGATTTGCCTTTAGCAGCTTCGTTTTGAGCAATTTCACATTCATGATGTGGAAATTTTAAATCCATTCCACCACCGTGAATATCAAATTGGTCACCTAGATATTTTGTACTCATGGCTGTACATTCTAAATGCCACCCAGGAAAACCATCGCTCCAAGGAGACGGCCAACGCATAATATGTTGTGGTTCTGCTTTTTTCCAAAGCGCAAAGTCTTGTGGATTCTTTTTATCACTTTGACCATCTAATTCTCGGGTATTATGAATTAAATCTTCAAGTTTACGCTTACTTAATTTTCCGTAATCATTAGTTTCATTGAATTTGTGAACATCGAAATAAACGGAACCATTTACCTCATATGCAAACCCATTATCAATAATATTTGTTATTAATTCGATTTGTTCAATAATATGGCCTGTAGCAGTAGGTTCTATACTGGGCGGTAAAAAATTAAGCGTATTAAGAATGTTATGAAAATCAACAGTATAACGTTGCACAACTTCCATCGGTTCAATTTGTTCTAAACGTGCTTTTTTGGTGATTTTGTCTTCTCCAGCATCAGCATCATTTTCTAAATGACCAGCATCGGTAATATTTCTAACATAACGCACTTTGTAACCTAAATGTTTTAGATACCTAAAAACCATATCAAAAGACATGAAAGTTCTAACATTTCCTAAATGTACATTGCTGTATACGGTTGGACCACATACATACATGCCCACATAACCTTCGTTAATGGGTTTGAATGTTTCTTTTTTACCTGTAAGTGAATTGTATAATTTTATTTGTTGATGCTGAAAAAGTGGCATAAGCTATTTATTGTATTTTGTTAAGTCCGTTTGTCGTTAAGCCTTCAAAAAATGCTTTTTTAAAGCATTGATCTTATTGGTTATTGATTCAACCTCTAATCTAATATTTTTGTAGCTTTTTTCAGAAATAAAATTAAGTTCTTTTGAAATTATAGCTTGGTTTAACAATTCAAGTGTAGAACCATATGCTATTGTCATGAAGTGAGCCTTATCTTTATTGGTAAGTCTTGCAGTGCCTTCTGCAATATTAGATGAAATTGAAACAGAGCTTCTCCTCATCTGAGAGACTAATCCAAATTTTTCTTCATTTGGATATAAATCTGTTATTTTATAAGTATTAACAGCTAGTTTAATAGCTTCTTTCCAAACTTCTAATTTTTCAAACGAATAAATATGCATAAATAAGGGGTGTTATTGGCAGTTTTACAACCACCGACAAACAAATAACTAAAATTTTGTATCTAATTTTATGTAATCTAAAAATTCTCTACGAGTTGCTTCTTCTTTAAATTTCCCCCCAAATTCTGAAGTTACTGTACTGCTTTCAATGTCCCTAATACCTCTTGAATTAACGCATAAATGTTTGGCATCTATAACACAAGCAACATCCTGTGTTTTTAAAACCTCCTGAAGTTCTTTAACGACTTGAATAGTAAGACGTTCCTGTACTTGTGGACGCTTAGCAAAATAATCTACAATACGATTCATTTTAGATAAGCCAACAACAGTTCCGTTAGAAATATAAGCTATATGCGCTTTTCCAACGATAGGTAGTAAGTGATGTTCGCAAGTTGAATAAACAGTGATGTTTTTTTCAACTAGCATCTCTCCGTATTTATACTTGTTTTCAAATGTGGATGCATTTGGTTTTTTCTTCGGGTCTAGCCCTCCAAAAATTTCTTTAACAAACATTTTAGCAACACGGTTAGGTGTACCATTTAAGCTGTCGTCTGTTAAATCAAGACCTAAAGTTTCCATTATGTGTCTCACATCATCTTTAATAATATCTATTTTTTCTTCATTAGAAAGCTTAAAGGCATCATTTCGTAATGGTGTGTTTGAAGAAGTTCCGATATGGTCATCTCCTAAAGATTCAAACTCTTCTATGTTATTTTCAATTTTCATTAGCTAAAAAGTGATGTTTTTAGTCTGCAAATATAAGTAAAACACTTTTGTTATGTTTTGTATTAACAAACAATTATACAAGAGGGTTTGTCTGTAATTTAGGTTATAAATTACATTTAAATTAAAAAGCCTGAACTTTTACAGGCCAGACTTTTTAATAATAAATTTTGTTTTATTTTAAATATTGAAACTTAAGGATAACGTTATGTTAGAGTTTGTTCGATCTATTTCTGCTGATGCAGGTCTGTCAAATCTTAAATTATAAAAACTGTTTACAGACGAACGTTCAGATTGATCATAAGTAATATCTAATTTTGTGTTACCAAAATTGTAACCAATTCCTAAAGAATACCCAGTTAAATCACCAATGGTAACACCATCTGCATAGGGACTCTCTTCAAAACGATACCCGCCTCTAAAGCTGAATTGTTTATGTTTGTATTCCCCACCAAGTCTATAGGTTGAAGCATCTGTAAGTGTGTTACTTATATTATTGTTAAGATCTGTATAATCAGATGTTGGTCTAAACTTTGTCTGACTATAATCTTTACGGGAATAATCAAAACTGATTAACCCTTGTTTACCAAAAACATAAGCTAAGCTTCCTGTTAATTTTGAAGGTGTTTGTAGTTTGTATTGCGGATGAATATTTATTACATTGGGGTTTATAACTTGCACTTCTGGGCCGCTTCCTTCGTCTCTTACAGTAGACAGATATTGTGTCGATTCCTCTTCAATGGTATACCAGGTAGGTGAATCGTAAGTCACACCAACTCTAAATTCATTTGATAACTTTAATATGCCTCCTAATTGGAAAGAAAAACCACTACCGGTAGTAGATAAATTATTTTCAAATTCTATGCTATTTACGATAGATCCAGTATTTGAATTGTCCTCAAATAACAGAGTAGATCGTTCATAATCAATAAAATGAGAATTTAAATTCAACCCTAAATACAAATTGTCTTCATATTGAGCTGCCATATTAAATGTTACTTTGCCATTATATCCTGTTGATAAATAAGAATAATCATGATCAAAATTTCCAGGGCTAATATTAGCAGAATATGACGTGTTGGCGTCGTTACCAAGATCATCAGGTTCAAGAATGAACGAATCAAAACCTAAAAATGCTTGCTGATGAGCAAAACCATAAAAATCACCTATGTTTTGATAGGCACTGCTTTGCGATTCATTAGGTAAAGCAGATATTTCATCTAATCTTTTACCATCTGCATAATCGTAGAAATAGCTAGCAATCGAGTTACTGAAAGAAGGATCGTCATCTGTATTTACACCACTAGCTCTCCAATTAGAGTCGTAGTCATTAGTCCTTTCGTAAGCAATAGCAATTGTGAATTTTCGCCATGGAGAATTAGTATTAGAAGCAAATACAAAAGTAGCACCACCTTGATTAATATCAAAATTAGATTCGCTAGAATTGTTTATACCATTAAAATATTGGGTTTTGTTTTCTGTTTCTTTATTAGATAAGGAAAAAGAAGCATGACTTCTACTAAAAACAGCAGAGCCGGCCGGGTTTAAACTCACAGCACTCATATCGCCACCTAAAGCACCAAAAGCACCGCTCAATGCTCTAAAACGAGCAGACCCTTGTATTTCATCTTGAGAAAATCTTATAGCATCACTAATATCTTGAGCGTAAATTGTAGACATAGATAGAACACCTATGAATAGTACATGTAACTTTTTCATATAGTTGTATTTTTTCTTTTTTAAATTTTAACGACGTCTTGCTCCTCCTGAAGATCTAGAACTTCTACTACCTGAGCTACGGCTGCTAGATGATGATCTAGATACCGAACCAGAACTGGATCTAGAGCTTCTGCTAGGTGAGTATCCCGAATTATTTCTTGAAGGAGAATAAGATCTTCCGGAAACACTATTGTTAGATGATCTACTGTTAGTATTAGAAGGTCTATAAACAGTGCTTGAATTTCTTCTTACTGTTGGAGACGATGATCTTCTTACAGAATTTGATGAAGGTGTTCTGGAAGTTACTGTTCTTCTTTGAGAATTACTTGTATATCTGCGAGTTCCGTTAGGATTGTAGTTCCTTGTATTATTTGATCTAGCTATAGTACTCGTACTGCTTCTTCTAGAAGTATTGTATTTGGAAGTTCTTGAAGTCGTTGCGTTTCTATTTAGACTACTAACAGAGCTACGTCTGGATGTAATATTATTTCTGCTTAACCCTCTTGAATTATTGGCATAATAACTGCCTCTTCTACTAGAGTTATATGAATAGTTTCTTCCTCTGTAATATCCGTTATTTCCGTAGTAACCGTAATTTCTGTAGGGTCTGTTAAAAGCCCAATGATTACCGTAAAAGCCACCTCCATAAAAAGGAGGGCACCAGAAAGGATCATAAAATCCCCAGTTATTCCATCCGTTCCATCCCCAATTGTTCCATCTGTTCCAACCCCAATTGTTCCATCCCCAACCAAATCCTGCATTCCAACCCCAATTATTCCATCCGTTGTCTACATAATTTATCGTAACATTATTACTGTCTTGTCCCCAGCCTGCATATCCTTGATAATTATTTGCTATGGTATCATTCTCAACATAGTTATTTCCTTCATAAGAATCTATATCAGTGAAAATAGCATCATCAGAGAAGATATTTTCTGATTCTAACGATTTGTCTCTAAAATAATTTTTATAGTAATTATTGTTTGTATTAGGAGCTTGGGCAACTGTTTGATTATTCTGAGAAGGCTTTTCAACAATTACTTGTCTTTGTGTATTACCATAAATACCATCGTCATCAACACCAACATATTGATAAGAACCGCATGAAACTAAAACGAGTAGCAAACCAAAAATGGCTGTAAATGTCACTTTCCCTTTTAAGTAGTTGTTAAATTGCATATCTCTAGAATTTTATTGTTGAACATAACAAAAATAGTTAGTTTTGCTTAACTATTTTTTTATTTAACAGAGTCACAATATTTGTGCCAAAAAATTGATATGAGTAAAAAACTTACTAGTAGAGCGGAAGATTATTCGAAATGGTATAACGAATTGGTTGTAAAGGCTGATCTAGCTGAGAATTCGGCAGTTAGAGGATGTATGGTTATTAAACCCTATGGATATGCTATTTGGGAAAAAATGCAGGCAGAATTAGATAAAATGTTTAAAGAAACAGGTCATCAAAACGCATATTTTCCATTATTTGTGCCCAAAAGTTTATTTGAAGCAGAAGAAAAAAACGCAGAAGGATTTGCTAAAGAATGTGCAATTGTAACCCATTACAGATTACAAAATGATCCTGATAAGAAAGGAAAATTACGTGTTGATCCGGAAGCCAAATTAGAAGAAGAATTAATTGTACGACCTACAAGTGAAGCCATTATTTGGAATACATATAGAGGATGGATTCAATCATATAGAGATTTACCGCTTTTAATAAATCAATGGGCTAATGTGGTGCGTTGGGAAATGCGAACACGTTTGTTTTTGCGTACTGCTGAATTTTTATGGCAGGAAGGGCATACAGCACATGAAACAAAAGCTGAAGCTTTAACAGAAGCTAAATTAATGAATAATGTTTACGCAACGTTTGTCGAAAACTTTATGGCTATCCCTGTAATACAGGGTGTGAAAACTGAGAGTGAACGCTTTGCAGGAGCCGAAGAAACTTACTGTATTGAAGCATTAATGCAAGATGGAAAAGCACTGCAAGCAGGGACTTCTCATTTTCTTGGTCAGAACTTCGCAAAAGCTTTTGATGTTAAGTATGCTAATAAAGAAGGTAAACAAGATTATGTTTGGGCAACCTCTTGGGGAGTTTCTACTCGATTAATGGGGGCATTAATTATGACACATAGTGATGATAACGGATTGGTTTTGCCGCCTAGCTTAGCGCCAAATCAAGTTGTTATTGTGCCTATTTATAAGAGTGAGGAAGATTTAAATGCTATTACTGAAGTTGCTAATGGTATTTTGAGCAATTTAAGAGGAAAAAATATATCTGTGAAGTTTGATAATAGAACAACTCACAGACCAGGTGCGAAATTTGCGCAGCATGAATTGCAAGGTGTTCCATTGCGTATAGCTATCGGACCTAAAGATTTAGCAAATGGTACTGTGGAAATCGCCCGTAGGGATACATTGACCAAGCAAACGGTTAATTTAGAAGATTTAACAGAAACAGTTGAAAGCTTACTAAAAGAAATTCAAGAAGCACTATTTAATAAAGCTCTGGATTTTAGAAATGCTCACATTACCGAGGTAGACACTTTTGAAGAGTTTAAAGATACTTTAGAAACAAAAACTG
This sequence comes from Flavivirga abyssicola, assembly GCF_030540775.2. Classification (GTDB taxonomy): domain Bacteria; phylum Bacteroidota; class Bacteroidia; order Flavobacteriales; family Flavobacteriaceae; genus Flavivirga; species Flavivirga abyssicola. Next base: position 3,228,687 of record NZ_CP141266.1, read on the forward strand.
GATTTATTTCTGCACATTGGGATGGTACTAATGAAACTGAAGAAAAAATTAAAGAAATAACTAAGGCAACTATTCGTTGTATTCCTTTGGATATGAAGGCAGTTGAAGGGGTTTGTGTGTATTCTGGAAATCCTTCTAAAGGTAGAGTATTGTTTGCAAAAGCATATTAATTTAATTTTTTTTCAAAAAAAATCATCTAGCTATTGTGACATTTAAAAATAGTTGTATTTTTGCATCCGCAATGGAGACATTGTTTGTTAATTGAAAGACTTGCAAGTTTAAATTTTATGTTTATATTTGCGCACTCAAAAAACAAATGGCCCGTTCGTCTATCGGCTAGGACGCCAGGTTTTCATCCTGGTAAGAGGGGTTCGATTCCCCTACGGGCTACAATATTTTAATAATAAGAAAAAACAAATGGCAAATCATAAGTCAGCGTTAAAAAGAATTAGAAGTAACGAATCTAAGCGTTTATTAAACAAGTATCAGCACAAGACTACTCGTAATGCTATTAAGAAATTACGTGAGTTAACTGATAAGAAAGAAGCTGAAGCTTTATTTCCTTCAATAGTATCTATGTTAGATAAATTGGCTAAGAAAAATGTTATTCATGCTAATAAAGCTGCAAACCTTAAATCTGGTTTAGCTAAACATGTTGCTGCACTTTAATTACGGTTTAAAGTTTAAAATATTTGAAGCTTCTCAGAAATGAGAGGCTTTTTTTATGATTTTCTTGTACAGTTTTTATATATGAAGTAAATCTTTGAAACTGTTTCAATTTAAAGAAGTAAAATCTAAGAAAAAAAATCGTATTTGATTTCTAAAAATATAAATTTGCAATTGTAACTAGTTAATTAATCAAATAATTAAACCTTTGGAAAATAAAAAAGCAATAGAATTAATCGACAAGATTCTAGAGAACCTAGATAAAACAGGTATCAATACAGAGACGTTAATCGACGACATAAAAGAATTAAGAACGTATGCTTTAGAAGAGCAAATTCCTTTAGTAGTAAAGGTGCTTAGGCTTACTTTTGAGCATATAGAAAGCAACAATTCGTTTCTTATACCTATTCTTGATGATGAACCTACAGACGAAGAAGAGGCTATTGAAGAGAAGGAAGAAGCTTCTCCTGTTGAAAGCCTTAAATATTTAATAGCTCTTATGAAGAACCTTAATAACAAAATAAATATATCTGACTTAAAGGAATACAGAGATCTTTTAACGAATTATTAATAACAAGATACTGTTCAAAATAATATAAATAAGCCTGTCTAAAAAGTGTCATTCTGAATATTACCGAGAAACAAAATATATTTTGTTTCGAAGGTATCAGCGAAGCTGTGAAGAATCTCTTTAAAATAAATGACTCTTATTATGAGTAAATAAAGTTAGTTCGACATAAAATTTATAAAAAAATAGACAAAAGTTCAATAAAATAAAGCTTGTCACCTTGAGCGCAGTCGAAAGGTTTTAAAAATTCGGTTGTTTTAATTAGGTTTCGACTGCGCTCAACCTGACATTTGAATATAATTAACTGATTTTCATTTAAATAAAACTAAAGTTGTATCGAGCTCACGTTAAAATAAGATTCTTCGCGTTGCTCTGAATGACAAGATTAACCACTTTTTAGACAGGCTTATTTATTAAATGCTTTTTATAAAATATGTTTTATTAAAGTGATCGCTTAGTAGGAGAGCGTACCCTTTTTTTAAGTTGTATTTAATTTTCTTCAATAGTTCTAAAGGTTAAATTTATTCTGGGCGTATGTATTAACTTGGTTGGAGGCAATCGATGTAACCAATGAGCCTGAGTGGTATCTTTCATTATCAACAGACTACCGTGTTCTAATAGTATACTAATTTTTTCTTTGGTTTCTTTATGTTTAAAAGCAAATTTTCTTTCTGCCCCTAGAGTCAAAGATGCTATAGCTCCATTTTTTTTTAAATCTTTTTCTCCATCGCTATGCCAAGCCATGCCTTCGTCACCATTGTGATAAAGGTTTAGCAAACAAGAATTAAACGTTTCTCCAGTTTTATGTTGAACTTTCTCTTTTAATTCTAATAACTCTTTTGTCCAATACAATGCTAGTTTGGTAGTTTTGGAATAGGTATATTCAAAAGGGTTTTCACCATACCAGGCTACTTTTCGTTTTGTAATTATTTTTTTACCGAAGATAATGGCTTCATCATTTCGCCATTCAATAGTATCTAACAATGTTTTAAAAAAATAATCGGCTTCTTTATCATTTAATAACTTTCCAAAATAATTTACAGTTCCATCTTTTGGTAGCAAGTTTTTTGTTGAGTCTACTTTTACATTAAACAATTTCATTTTTCCACTTTTTATAGTCTTTCCTCATACAATACCCAAAAGGGTGAAAGTTGTTTTTAATGCTTCTTTTGCAGTTAAAACCTAATTCTTACTAACTATTATATCTGTAAACAGGCTTATAAGAGTATGAGTATGTGCGAGACATAAATTTATAAAAAACCTTTAAACATAAAAAAAACCTTAACATATTACTAGTTAAGGTTTTTTAATTTAGTTTATTTATAAGTGAGTTTATCCATTCATAGATATTAAAAACTCTTCGTTGTTTCGTGTTTGCTTGAAACGATCATTAATGAATTCCATAGCTTCAACAGGGTTCATGTCTGCTAGATATTTACGCATTACCCACATACGTTGAATTGTGTTTTCGTCAAGTAATATATCATCACGACGCGTACTTGATGACGTAAGGTCGATAGCAGGGAAAATTCTACGGTTAGAAATTTTTCTGTCTAATTGTAATTCCATGTTACCAGTTCCTTTAAATTCTTCGAAGATTACTTCGTCCATTTTAGAACCAGTTTCAGTTAATGCAGTAGCAATAATGGTTAACGAACCTCCATTTTCGATGTTTCTGGCAGCACCAAAGAAACGTTTTGGTTTGTGAAGTGCATTCGCGTCTACACCACCACTTAATATTTTACCAGATGCTGGTTGCACTGTATTGTAAGCTCTTGCTAAACGTGTAATAGAATCTAAAAGAATTACGACATCATGACCACATTCAACCAATCTTTTAGCTTTTTCTAGTACGATGTTCGCAATTTTCACATGCTCATGAGCTTCTTTATCGAAGGTTGAAGCAATAACTTCACCACGTACATTACGTTGCATATCTGTTACTTCCTCAGGGCGCTCATCAATTAGTAAAATCATTTGGTATACTTCAGGATGGTTTGCTGCTATAGCATTAGCAACATCCTTTAATAACATGGTTTTACCAGTTTTCGGTTGTGATACAATCATACCACGTTGCCCTTTTCCTATTGGAGAGAACAAATCCATTATTCTGGTAGATATAGTGCTTTGTTTTTCAGCGATATCGAATTTCTCTTGTGGAAATAATGGTGTTAAATGCTCAAAAGAAACTCTATCTCTAACAACATTAGGGTTTTGACCATTAATTTTACTTACCTTAATTAAAGGGAAATATTTTTCGCCTTCTTTAGGAGGTCTTACATGACCAAGTACTGTATCTCCGGTTTTTAAACCAAATAATCTAATTTGTGATTGTGAAACATAAATATCATCTGGTGATGATAAATAATTATAATCAGAAGAACGTAAGAAACCATATCCATCCTGCATAATGTCTAAAACACCTTCACTTTCTATAATGGCATCAAATTCAAAATCTGGTTCCCTGTAACGATTTCTACCATCTTTATTACCAGAGTCAACATTACCATTCTTTTGGTTTCTATGTTGATTTTTTTGTTGATTGTTATCGCGTCTCTGGTGAGGTTTTTGCTGATTGTCGTTTTGATTTTTTTGTTTAGGCTTGTTGTCCTGTCTTTGCTCTTCTTTATTCTGTTTATTGACAGGCGGGCTAGGAGGCGTGTTAACTTTTTCAGTAGCTTTAGGAGCTTCCTCTTTTTTGTCAACTGGAGCTTTTTCTTCATTCTTAGCAGGTGCACTTTTAGTAGGTTTTTGAACACGTTGCCTAGGTTTTCTTGCCGGTTTTACTGGCTTGCTTTCTGTTTTATTATCTGTTGTTTCTGTTGGAGCCACAACAGCTTTAACTGCTTTTGGATCGGCAGCTTGCTGATCTAGTATTTGATAAACCAGATCTAATTTTTTTAAAGAACGATATTTGGGGACGCTCAATTTTTTTGCAATCTCCTGTAAATCAGAGAGTTTCTTTTCTTTTAATTGTGAAATTTCAAACATTTATGCTTAATTGAATATGATATGTAATATTTTTTTGAATATAAACTTTGAGTAATTCTGAAAAATGATTTCTTAACCTGAAGAATTAACCACTTGTAATAGCGGTTGTTGAGAATTATTACTGCAATTATACAACTTTATTTTAAGATTTAAAGGGATTTTTATAAAAGAAACTATTATTTTTGCTTTCTAGTTTTATAAAACAATATGTTACAGCGTATTCAAACTATCTATCTTTTAATAGCAGCAGGCGTTTCTGCGGGCTTAATTTTTGTATTTCATTTATGGATTACAAATGAGAATATTAGTGTGTTTGCTAAAGACGAAACCTTATATTTAGGACTGTTTTTAGGCTCTGCGATATTGTCTTTAATTACTATTTTTATGTACAAAAATAGGAAGTCTCAATTTGTTTTGGGGCGACTTAACATCATATTAAACTTTATTTTACTAGGATTTTTTGTATATCAATCTCTAAATATATCTGGAGAGACGGCGGTTTCTGAGAAAGGTATTGGGATGCTTCTTCCTATTGTTTCTATCGTGTTTTTGGCATTAGCCAATAAGGCCATCAAAAGGGATGAAGATCTTGTAAAATCTGTAGATCGATTACGATAAACCTAACATCTTAGTAGTATTAGTGCGTTAAAACCCAAAGTGAAAGCTTTGGGTTTTTTTAGTGAAACTCAATTTTGAGTTCTCAAAATTGTAAGTTGAACTAATCCCGCTTTCAGAGCGGGATCTCAGTTATAATAATCCGTGAACTTGTTTTGAAGATGATTTAATGAAAATTGAAAAAATAGAAGTATCTAGAGAATAGACATTAATAGCCAAGTCTATTTTATAGGCGCTATTTTCTTTGTTCTTTTCTCATCAAGTATATTAACGTTTATTAAACTCTATGACTTCTAAGTTATCAATTTTACTGCCGTCAATAGTAAAGCGGAGCATGGTGCGTGTTTTATGAAACCCATGTTTACCAACAGCTCCAGGATTCATATGTAATAAATATAGCTTCTTGTCTGGCATTACTTTTAAAATATGCGAATGTCCACAAATAAAAAGTTTAGGAGGATTTTGTTTTATTTCCTCTCGAACTCTCATATTATAAGCATTTGGATATCCACCAATATGGGTTATCCAAACATCAACATCTTCACACATAAAACGATTGTTTTCTGGAAATTCCACTCTCACTTTATTATCATCAATATTACCAAAAACGGCACGTAAGGGTTTTAGTTTTTTAATAGCGTCCGTTACTTTTAAATCTCCAATATCGCCTGCATGCCATACTTCATCCGCTTGTTTTACATATTTTAAAATATCGTTATCAATGTAACTGTGTGTATCAGAGAGTAATAGTATTTTTGTCATGGTATTTTGGAGAAAATAATTTATTTTTCAGTTGTAAAGCTTTTGCAAATATAGTTATAGCTTGACTTCTAACTTAATAATCTTTGACCGAACGACAATCCTTTTAAAAATAAATTGGAAGTAAGTCTATTCTCTTTTAGTGTAGTATGCTTTCTTCTTTTATTTTTAATATATAATTAAGGTTCCTGTCTTCTCAAGAACAACAAAACTATCTATCTTTGCATGGCATAAATTATTTAACAAAAGTATTAAATCAGATTGAGGTATTTTATAGAACTTTCTTATAATGGTGCTGCGTATCATGGCTGGCAAAATCAACCTAACGATATCTCAGTACAAGAAGTTGTTGAAAAAGCGTTATCCGTGCTTTTAAAAGAAACTATATCAATTATGGGAGCTGGTCGTACAGATACTGGTGTACACGCATCTCAAATGTTTGCTCATTTTGATACTCATGTCGTTTTTAACGAAGTGAATGTCGTTTATAAATTGAATTCTTATTTACCAAAAGATATCGCGATTCGTAATATTTTTAAAGTAAAAGAAGAGACGCATGCTCGTTTTGATGCAAAAAGCAGAACTTATTTATATAGAATAGCACTAAAAAAGGATGTGTTTTCGTTTGATAATAGTTTTTATGTGAAGCAAGATCTGAATGTTGAAAAAATGAATGAAGCTTCAGAGCTTTTATTTAGGTATAAAGATTTTCAATGCTTTTCAAAAAGTAATACCGATGTAAAAACGTATTATTGCGATATTATGAAAGCAAAATGGACTATAGAAAATAATGAACTTCATTTTGTGATAAAAGCGGATAGATTTTTACGTAATATGGTACGTGCCATTGTTGGCACTATGATTAATATTGGTTTGGGAAAAATTGATGTTGAAGATTTACACACCATTATAAAGTCTAAAAATAGAAGTGAAGCTGGGTTTTCTGTTCCTGCTCACGGGTTATATTTAACAGAAGTAGAATATCCTAACGATATAAAGATACATGAGTAAAAAACAAGAGAAAATATTTGACGTTACCTTGTTTAAACGTCTTTTCCAATATATAAAACCTTATAAATTTGTGTTTTTAGGATTGGTGCTTTTGGTCATTCTATTGGCTGTTTTTAGTGCAGCTACACCTCGCGTAACCCAGTATGCTATAGATGATAGCATTACGGGAAAGAATGATAAAGATTTTCTCTTTTATATTACAATCATGTTTGCCATTTTAATTTTGCAAACTGTATTTCAATTAACCTTTATCTATTTTGCAGCCTGGTTGGGACAAAGTTTGGTAGTAGATGTACGTATCAAATTATTTGATCACTTATTGCGTTTTAAAATGAAGTATTATGATAATTCTTCAGTAGGCCTGCTTATTACAAGGGCTGTAACCGATATGGAACGTATTGCCGATATTTTTGGTCAGGGGTTATTTATGATTTTTAGAGATTTGCTCACTATGACAGCGGTTTTTGGAGTTATGATTTATACCAATTGGAGACTGAGTTTAATTGTGTTTATTATGTTGCCTATATTGTTATATGCAACACGTATTTTTCAAAAGTATATGAAAAAAGCTTTTGAAGAAGTGAGAACAGAAGTGTCCAATTTAAATTCTTTTGTACAAGAACGTTTAACAGGAATGAAAATTCTACAGTTGTTTACTCGTGAGGACATTGAGTACAAGAATTTTAAAAAAATAAATGAACGACACAAAAAAGGTTGGCTTAAAACCGTTTGGTATAACTCAATTTTCTTTCCTTTAGCAGATTTATCGTCATCAATAACCATTGGTTTGATAGCTTGGTATGGTGGTCTAAATGTTGTGTTAGAAGGCAAAGTTACCGAAGGTGTTCTAATTGCATTTATCATGTATATTCCTATGTTGTTTAGACCGTTGCGTCAAATAGCTGATAAGTTTAATACACTACAAATGGGTATGGTAGCTGCAACCAGAGTGTTTAAGGTTATAGATACAACGTCTCAAATTGATGACACAGGAACTCATATTGCAGAGCATTTTAAAGGGCATTTAAAATTTGACAATGTATTTTTTAGTTATGTGGAAGATGAAACCGTTTTAAAAGGGATTTCTTTTGATGTGAATGCAGGTGACACGGTTGCAATTGTTGGTGCTACAGGAGCTGGAAAATCTACGATTATTAATTTATTAAATCGCTTTTATGAAATTAACGATGGTGTTATTTATGTTGATGATATAGATATTAAACAAGTCACTTTAGAATCTTTGCGTACCCAAATAGCTGTGGTATTACAAGACGTGTTTTTATTTGCCGATACCATTTTAAATAATATTACATTAAATCATTCCGAAATTACTGAAGCTCAAGTTCAGCAAGCAGCAAAAGATATCGGAATTCATGATTTTATAATGAGTTTACCAAATGGCTATCATTACAACGTGAAAGAGCGAGGTGTTATGCTATCCTCTGGGCAAAGGCAATTGATATCATTTTTAAGAGCTTATGTAACGAATCCAAGTATTTTGGTGTTGGATGAGGCAACATCATCTGTTGATTCATATTCGGAGCAACTTATACAAAATGCCACAGATAAGATTACCAAAGGTAGAACCTCAATTGTTATTGCTCATCGATTAGCAACCGTTAAAAAAGCAGACAAAATAATAGTCATGGATGCAGGTAATATCGTAGAACAGGGTACTCACGATGAATTACTTAAAAAAGAAGGAGGCTACTATAAAAATTTATACGAAGTACAGTTTTTACAGGAAGAAGAGGTTATATAGTTTATTGTATTTGTTTCTAAGTTATTACAGCTGCTTTTTGCGCTTCTTTAATTTGATCTAATGTACCATTGTAATACATTATTATTGCAATAAATAAGCTAAACATTATAAATAAAACGGTGAGGATCAGCAAAAAGAAAATGGTCTTTAATAGGATAGTTTTAAAGTCTAAGTTTAAAAGACGTTTAAAATAATAAGCCGTACACAAGATCTGTACAGGGATTGATAAGAGGCCAATAATTCCGAAATTAACCCCAAAAAACAAAGCCAAAATAACTAGTATAGAACTGCAGATGGATAGGTGGGCCGTTATATACATATTAGCTACTAAATGTTCGGTGTAGTTGTATTTTTTAAAATCGAAAAAAATAATCTTCGAAATTAAAGCATACCCAGGAACTATGAGCATGTATACGATGGACTGATATTCCTGAACAAAATTCATATTGTTCCTTTGAAAATCTTCAGCACCTTTTTGAGCAAGAAAATCAACATTCATTAATTCAGGAAAAAACTTATTAGATACAAACATCTGGAAACCAGATAGAGTAAGTGCTATAGCGAAATAACTAATAACATTGACATGCTTTTTTCGAGTCCCATGGATATAACTTTCAATAATGACCTCAGGCTTTGTGAAAAGCTTTATGAAAGTTTGCAGAAGTTTGTTGTCATAATTAAGAAATGTTTTGCTAAAATGTTCAAATAGATTTTTTATAGTAAGCCTATTTCTAATCACTTTGGCACCACAAAAGCCACAAAAGTTAATTTCGGGGTTTAAATCTTTATTGCAGTTTTTACATTGCATTAAGATAGATCTTCTTTAATCATAGAGTTAAGTTGATTTGTATCTTTATAAACAACAAACTCACCATCTTTAAAATAAGAAATATGGCCTGTTTCCTCACTTACAGCAAGGGCTAAAGCATCTGTTTTTTCAGTAACTCCAATGGCAGCTCTATGACGTAGACCAAAGCGTTGTGGAATATTCTTTTCATTATTCAAAGGAAGAATAACTCGTGTTGCTTTTACTATGTTGTTACTAACTATAATAGCTCCATCATGTAATGGGCTATTTTTAAAAAAGATGCTTTCAATAATGGGTTGGGTCACTTTTATATTCATTTCATCTCCCGAAGAAGATAAAAAATCCAGACTATTGTTTCTCTCAAAAACAATTAAAGCCCCGGTTTTGGTCATAGCCATTTTATTGCAAGCTGAAATGATAGCATCTATATCGGTTTCGTCACTAGTTTCAGTTTTTAAAAACTTAAGTTGTTTTAAAAATTTGCGTCGCCTGTTAAAATTGGTAGAACCAACCATTAATAAAAATTTTCGAATCTCTGGTTGGAATACAACTATTAAAGCAATAATTCCAACTTTCATAAAGCCACCAAAAATACCTGAGAGAAGCTCCATTTCAAGAAAGTCTGTAAGCTTCCAAACCAAATAAATAATAATAATACCTATAAAGATATTAATGGCAACGGTACCTTTTACAAGCTTGTAAACATAATAAAGTAAAAGGGCTACAAGAACAACATCAACATAATCGATGAGGCGTAAGTCTAAAATGTCTTTAAAAATATCCAACGGTAGTGGGTTTTGGTAAATTTAAGAAAATATGGTTAATTAGAAATACCTTCATGATTTGATATTTTGATATGCTCATTTTTTATTTCAGATAAAATAGATTTGATTGAAATATAATCCTGAAAAGTTAAATCTTTTTCGAACCTTAGAAAGATCTCATATGCTTTCGAATTTGAGTTTAGTGAATCCTTAATAATGTTTATTAAAGAAGATGTATCGGTTTTAAATATAACATGATCCATAGTAATGATATTTATGTCATTTACATCAAAAACTAACAAGTCAACACTATTGGCTTCAGATTTAAGTTTATTATTTTCTTTAATACTATAGACACTAGTGCTATCATGGTAAACAACATCTGTAAACTCAATAAACCCTAAATTCTTTTTACTAGTGTCGTTACATGTAAAATAGTTTTTAACGCCTTTCTTTTTATGACTTGAATTTTGCTTCTTATCTTGAAGAAATTTTATGTGAGGAATCGCCTGTTTAAGAGTTAAACGTTTATCAACATTAACCAGCCAGTTTGTTGTACTAATTAAATTCTTTCTATTCAATTCAACACTATCTTTTTGTGTCGTATCGTAAAATAAATAAGCAGGGGAGACATCATGTATTTCTGTAATATTTGCATGATCAATTTCTGGTAAAAGAACGATTTTTTCGTTTCCGCAAGCAAGCATCAAACTAATAACAAATAAGAGAACAATCTTTTTCATAAATTCTAACGAACAACCGATTCAACCAATTTAATACATTCCATAGCCTCTTTAACATCATGAACCCTTAAAATCGAAGCTTGTTTTTGTAAAGCTATCGTATTTAAAACACTCGTGCCATTGAGAGCTTCTTTAGCTGAAGTTTCCAAAGTTTTATAAATCATAGATTTTCTGGAAACACCAACTAATACAGGCTTTTCAATCATTTTAAAAAGGTCAAACTTATTTAGCAATTCATAATTCTGTTCCAACGTTTTGGCGAATCCAAATCCAGGATCTACAATAATATCAATAATTCCTAATTGTTTTGCCGCAGCAATACGTTCGGAAAAATAAAAGAGCATATCCTTGATAATATCGTCGTAATGAGTGTGTTGTTGCATGGTTTGTGGTGTCCCTTTCATGTGCATCATAATGTATGGTACATGCAAATCGGCAATAGTTTGCAGCATATCGTCATCTAATTTTCCTGCAGAAATATCATTAATTAAAGCAGCTCCAGCTTCAATACATTGCTTTGCAACGTTACTTCTAAAGGTATCTATAGACAGTAGAACTTCGGGAAATTCTTTTACAATTAAATTAACAATTGGTAAAATTCGTTTTAATTCATCAGCTTCACTAACATGGTCTGCATTTGGTCGCGAACTGTATGCGCCAACATCAATAAAAGTAGCACCTTCACTAATCATCAATTCTACATGTTTTAAGATGTCAGAGGTGTTTTTATGTTGACCACCATCATAAAACGAATCTGGGGTTATATTTAAAATACCCATCACTTTTGGCGATGTTAAATCAATGAGTTTTCCTTTACAGTTTATTGTCATTTATACCGTTTTGTATGGTGTTTGTACTAAGTTTAAAACTTTAATACTGAAACCTTGATGGTTAAACTTTTTTATGCGAAATTTACGCAAAATACATTTTAATTCATGCAAGATACTTCAAAACAATATGATGCCGTAGTGGATACGTGTAAAAGTTTATTTATTAAAAAAATGTCGGATTATGGCAGTGCATGGCGCATTTTGCGATTACCATCACTTACCGATCAAATTTTTATTAAAGCACAGCGTATTAGAGGGCTTCAACAAAATGATGTTAGAAAGGTAGATGAAGGCGAAGTGAGTGAATTTATTGGTATTATAAATTACTGTATTATGGCATTAATTCAGTTAGAAAAAGGGGTGGTAGAGCAACCAGATTTATCTACAGAAGACGCTACTGAATTATATGAAAAACAAGTGGCCATTACAAAACAGCTTATGCAAGATAAAAATCATGACTATGGTGAAGCATGGCGAGATATGCGGGTAAGTAGCTTAACCGATTTAATTTTACAAAAGTTGTTGAGAGTTAAGCAAATTGAAGATAATGCAGGAAAAACTTTGGTAAGTGAAGGTATTGATGCTAATTATCAAGATATGATTAATTATGCCATTTTTGCCTTAATTCATTTAAATGAAAAATAACTGTTATTCCTGCGACATGTGCTGAACTTGTTTTAATAAGCAGGAATTTACAAATAAGGTTCAATCAAAAAGATTCCCGTCTTTGTGGGAATGACAAAAAATTATGAAGTATTTAGTAGGCATATCAAGAGTATTTGTTGGTGTTTTATTTATCATTTCTGGATTAATAAAACTAAACGACCCACTGGGGTTTTCATATAAGTTAGAGGAATATTTTAGTGCAGATGTTTTAAATATTACGTTTTTAGAGCCGTATGCATTGATGGTGTCAGTTTTAGTTGTTGTTTTTGAGGTTGTTCTAGGCGTGTTTTTACTTATAGGGTATAAACCAAAATTCACCATTTGGAGTTTGTTAGGAATGATCGTATTTTTTACATTTTTAACATTCTATTCTGCATATTTCGATAAAGTAAAAGACTGCGGTTGTTTTGGTGATGCTTTAAAGTTAACACCATGGGAAAGCTTTACAAAGGATTTGATTTTACTGTTTTTTATATTGATTCTGTTTTTTGGAATAAAACATATAAAACCTTTATTTAGTAAACTATTAACAACGGTGATTGCTCTATTAGGTTTTATATTTAGTCTTTGGTTTGGATATCATGTTTTAGAGCATTTACCAGCTAAAGATTTTAGAGCATATAAAATTGGAGCCAATATTCAAGAAGGTATGAGCATTCCTGAGGATGCAGCAAAGCCTATTGTAGAATACAGTTGGAAGTTTAATGTAGGAGGAGAGGAGAAGGTTGTTACGACTAACGGATCTTACCCTTCAGTTGAAGGTGATTTTGTTAGTGTTGATACAAAAGTAATTCAAGAAGGCTATCAACCACCTATTTACGATTTTTCAATAGAAAGTGAAGATGAAAACTTAACAGATCAGTTTTTAGAAGAAGAAAATCTTATTGTTATAGTGTCTTATAGTTTGGAGAAGATTGAACAAGTAGGAGCTATGAAATTAAAGAGATTATCTGAAGAAGCCACTAAAAATGGCTATAAAGTTATTGGTTTAACAGCTTCTGGTGAAGAAGCCAAACAGCGGATTAAAGAAGCTTATGGTATTGATTTTGAATTTTATTTATGCGATGAAAAAGCCTTAAAGACTGTAGTACGTTCCAATCCTGGTGTTTTGGAAATAGATAAAGGCACTATCAAGCAAAAAGTACATTGGAATGATATTGATGATTTAGAGTTGCCAAAAGTTGAAAGAAAACCAGAACCAAAAATAATTGAAGATGTTATTGCTTATTTTATTGATGGAGAATCATCAACAAAAGAAAAGGTAGAGGTTTTAGACTCTACAAAAATTGAAAGTATTAATGTTGTTAAAGATTCTTTACAGCTAATAGCATTAAATGCTAAGGATAGCACTAGTACGTTTTATACAGGCATTATTGAAGTTAAACTTAAAGGCGAATAATTTTTTATATATTCTTATTTGTCTAAACAAATAAACTTATTTTAAACACATCAACTAATAAACTTATTTGATAAGCTACTTACTAAATAAAATCACATATGCTTTACTCACATTATTTGGAGTAGTTACTGTTATTTTCTTTTTATTTAATGTACTTCCTGGAGATCCAGCGCAAATGATGCTTGGGCAAAATGAAGATAGTGAGCAACTAGCAATCGTCAAACAAAAATACGGATTCGATAAGTCTATAAGTACTCAGTATTTCTACTATTTAAATGACTTATCACCAATCTCATTTCATTCAAAAAAACAAGCGGATTATACTTTTTTAAAAGCAGGAAAATACAGTGCAACGAAGTTGTTTTCAATAGGAAATACCACCACTGTTTTAAAATTTCCTTATTTACGGGAATCTTTTACAAAACAAGGAAAAAAAGTAAGTCGTGTGTTAGCAGAAACATTACCTAATACCTTTGTCTTAGCTGTTACAGCTATAATTATTGCTATGATTTTAGGTGTTTTATTGGGAATCGTTTCTGCATTATATAAAGATAAATGGCTAGATAAAACTATTCAGATCTTTAGTACTTTAGGGATGAGTATTCCATCGTTTTTCAGTGCTATTTTGTTTGCCTGGTTTTTTGGTTATATACTGCATGAGTATACCAATTTGGAAATGACAGGAAGCTTATACGAATTAGATGATTTTGGAGAAGCCATGCATATTAAATGGAAGAACCTAATACTTCCTGCAGTTGTATTAGGAATTCGACCGTTAGCCGTAGTGATACAACTTATGCGAAATTCGTTATTAGAAGTTTTTAATCAGGATTATATCCGTACAGCAAGAGCCAAAGGGCTAAGTGAATTTCAAATTATAAAAAAACATGCTGTTAAAAATGCTCTAAACCCTGTTGTAACAGCTATATCAGGTTGGTTCGCTTCTATGCTAGCAGGAGCCGTTTTTGTAGAGTATATTTTTGGTTGGAATGGGTTGGGGAAAGAGATTGTAAATGCGTTAAATACATTAGATTTGCCAGTTATTATGGGTTCTGTATTAATTATAGCCTTACTCTTTATAATTATTAATATTTTTGTAGACTTAATTTATGTATGGTTAGATCCGAAAGTGAAGCTGCAATAATTGATATATGAAAAAAATAAGCTATATACTTATACTATTAATCACCATTTTTAGTTGTAAAAAGTCTCCAACACAATTTTCTGAAGCAGCTTTAAACGATATATTTATTACTCTGGAAGGTAGTCCTATAGCTTTTAGAGATATTTTAGAGACTCATAAGGGAAAAACATTAGTGATTGATGTATGGGCATCGTGGTGTAGCGATTGTATAAAAGGAATGCCGAAGGTTAAAGACTTACAAGCCGAATATAAAGAGGTTACCTATATCTTTTTGTCTTTAGATAAAACCCAAAAAGCATGGAAAAAAGGCATTGAAAAATATGATGTAAAAGGGATACATTATTTTATGAAGTCCGGTTGGGATGGGATGTTTAGCGATTTTATAGACCTCGATTGGATACCGCGTTACATGGTAGTAGATGCAAAAGGAAATATTGAACTATTTGAAGCTGTTAAAGCAGACGATATAAGAATTAAAGAAAATTTATAATAATTAACAAAGCCCTTTATTTTTTAAAGGTTTACATTAAAATGAGAAAACAAATTGTAGCAGGTAACTGGAAAATGAATAATGATTTATCACAAACAGAATCATTAATTAATGAGTTGAAAAGTAAAACTAAAACCTCAAATGCAGAGGTTATGGTAGCACCAACATTTACTAATTTATATCACGCTTACAGCGTATTAAAAACGACTAATATAGAAGTTATTGCACAAAACATGCATTTTGCAGAAAATGGTGCTTATACAGGTGAAATAAGTGCTGGGATGCTTAAAAGTATTGGAATAGAAACAGTTATTTTAGGACATAGTGAACGTCGTGAGTATTTTAATGAAACAGATGAATTACTAGCTAAAAAAGTAGATGCAGCATTAGCAAAGGGTATGCGTGTAATTTTCTGTTTTGGAGAAGAACTAGCCGATAGAAAATCCGGAAACGAAGAAGCTGTTGTTGGAAATCAAATTAAAAATGCCTTATTTCATTTAGATGCCGCTTCTTACCAAAATATCGTATTAGCCTATGAGCCTGTTTGGGCAATTGGTACGGGTGAGACAGCTAGCCCAGAGCAAGCACAAGATATGCATGCTTTTATAAGAAAGACATTAGCTGATAAATACGGGAATGATGTAGCTGATGAAGTTTCAATTCTTTATGGTGGTAGTGTTAAGCCTGCAAATGCAGAAGAAATTTTTTCTAAACCAGATGTGGACGGTGGTTTAATTGGAGGTGCTGCACTTAAGGCAGACGACTTTTTTGCCATTGTAAATGCATTTTAATTAAAAAGAACTCTAATTGTTAAGAAAATGAGTATCCATATAGAGGATTTCGTTTCTTTCAATCGATTATAAAATGACCTGATGGATTTATATAATTCATGAGGTTTTAAATAAAAACGATGTCAAACATTATTTATATAGGTTACGAGTTTAAAGTAAGCCCAATACAACCTGGAGTAGAAATACTTATTGCAGAATTGGGGTATTCTGGTTTTGAAAGCTTTGTTGAAAATGAAACAGGGGTTACGGCATATATTCAAAAAGAGGCATGGAATGAATCTATACTTGAAGATGTTCAAATTTTAAATTCAGATGAATTTGAAATCAGTTTTACATTTAAAGAAATTGAGCAAACCAATTGGAATCAAGAATGGGAAAAGAATTTTAACCCGATAGTTGTAGATGATATGTGTTCAGTTCGAGCACCATTTCATGATAAGCCCAATACAAAGTTTGATATTATTATTGAACCAAAAATGAGTTTTGGTACAGGACATCATGAAACAACCCATATGATGATTCAGCATATTTTAAAAAATGATATGACTGATAAGTCTGTTTTAGATATGGGATGTGGTACAGGGGTATTAGCAATTTTGGCAGAAATGAAAGGCGCAAAGCCTATTGATGCAGTAGATTACGATAATTGGTGTTATTTAAACAGTATGGAGAATGTTGCTCGTAATAATTGCCAGCATATTACCGTTATAGAAGGGGATGCCACGGTTTTAAAAAACAAAAAGTACGATATTATTATTGCGAACATCAACCGAAATATTTTACTGAATGATATGAAAACTTATGTGTCTTGTTTAAATGAAGATGGGATGTTGTTTTTAAGCGGGTTTTATAATGATGATATTCCTATGATTACCGATGAATGTGAAAATCATTTGTTAAAATTTGAAGAAAAATTAGAAAGAAACAATTGGGTTTCCTTAAAATTTATAAATTGAACAAAATTTCTAAAGCTTGCTTTAGAGTATCAAAATAAAAATGTTATTCTTACGAAAGTGGGGATCTAATAAAAATTGAGAAATGAGTACCAGAGAAAAAACATCAGAAGAATTACTACTTGAGGAAGAAGTATTAACTCAAAACGAAATTGTTTTGTTTAATGACGATGTTAATACATTCGATCATGTTATAGAAACACTTATTTATGCATGCGATCATACTGCAGAACAAGCAGAACAATGCTCGCTTATAGTACATTATAAAGGAAAGTGTACAGTTAAAACAGGCGTATACGACGATTTAAAACCACGATGCTCAATGCTACTTGAAGCAGGATTAAGCGCTGAAATAGTCTAATTTTTTAGCTGTCCATTCTACCAATAGCACCACTAACAAAAGATTTTGCTTTTGTAATTAGTACATTTTTTCTCCAACAATAGGGTAGGCACTTTCAGTAGTAAGCCCATTTAAGATAATATCAGAATAAAAAAATGCCACTAAATAAAATTTAGAGGTGTTTTTTATGTTTATACATGAATTTTCAGGAGGTATTGCTCTTCAATACTTCAATACATGGATATTAAGTAGTTTATTTAACTAGGTATCCTATGTTTGGCATTTAATTTTCATTTATGTAACGAGCTGCTGAGCTGATTTTCTAATTCACCTACAGATTTCACTTCGTTACCCCCCTGACAATTGGATGGGTATAATTATTATGTATAACTTGCTTAATATTAAATAATTGACTCGTTTTTAAAAGTGCCTGTTTCTATTTGCCATAATGAGCAATATGTTATTCTTTTTATGTTTTCTACAGAAAATGTACGATATAGTAAAAACCATATGTTGTAGTTATTGGGTCAACAGAGGTTAAATTGAGGAGTTGTCTTATTTAGTTTCGTAGAAGTTTAAAAACATAAAAAAAATTACATTATGAAAACAAAATTTTTATCATTACTATTTTTAGCATTATCTTTTAATGCAATAGCAAAAGTCATTAGACCTGGACAAGAAGGGACTATTAATAATTTAATGCAAAATAATACAGTAATTGAATTTCAAAGGGGGAAAACATATAATTTTAGTAACCCTATTATTGTCACTAAGGCTGGTATACTGTTTAATGCTACTGGCTCTGGAGCACTACCTATTATTAGATTAAATAATGCTAACAAAGATCAACTTTTCGATATTAGAGCAAACAATGTTAAATTTAAAAATTTAAATCTTGTAGGGGATAATGCTGGAGTTTTTGGTCGATCTGTTATTAAGGTCACAAGAAATATAACAAAACTTTTGGTTGAGAATTGTACTATAAAAAATAGTCAAAATGGTATAAATTCAACCATTGGCTATGCTTTGAATGGTCTAATAGCTAAACGTGTAACATTTAGTAATATCACAGATGTCTGTATTTTAATTCTCAACAGAAAAACAAATATTTTAAGGATTCCCAAATTAAGAGACAGAGTAGAGATTAGAAATTGTACATTCGAACCAGGATATGATCGTGCTATAGTAAGCGATAATGGTAATGATTTTACACCTTTTAGTAAAATGGTAAATGGGGTGTTAAAACATGGAAATAAAAGAGAAGAATATGCAACAAATTTAAAAGGGAGTATCATAGCAGGAAATACTTTTAAAAAATGTAAAAGATGGCATATTGGTATGGTGCAATCTAGAAATGCTGTTATTAGAGATAATAGAATGGATGGACCAAATGGTTCTGAAATATATTCAGGATGTTTGCATTTTGAACAGTTTGTGTCCGATATTAGAATTTTTAGAAATGTAATGACAAATAACTATGCAGGTTCTAGAGGTTTTCTTGATATGGCCGCAAAAGAAGGAATTAGGAGAATTGGTGATAATAAAGAGCCTTATTTGTTTGTAGCTACTGGTAGTATGTTTTCCAGAAGAGGAAGTGGTGATTGTGATGGTAAAATAGATAAAAACTGTAAAGTAGAAATACATAGATATGGACCAAGAAGGTTTTATATTTATGGTAATACTTTTAAATCTAACGTAAAATTAGAACATGGTATTTCTTTTACTGATGCTGAAGGGTTTTTTATAGGGCAAGATCAAAGCGGAAAAATAGCTAAGAATAAGTGGGAAGTAGGAACAGTACCTACTAAGGGAAAAATACGTATAACTAAGGGTGATCAAGGAAATTGTAATATTAAAATACGTGATAATTTGGCAGGAACAGATATTTATTATAAACCTAACAAACGTGAAGCTTCATTAAATAAAAGAAATGACTGTATTATTCTAGGAAGCGGAAACACTAGTAAAGAAAATAGGTTGAAATCTAATGAAGCAAAAGAAACCGTTATTGATAGTGATTCGTTTTCTTTTTATCCGAATCCGGCATCCAACATGATTACAATTCAAACAGGTAATGAGGCAAGTTATACTCTAGAAATACATGATATCTTTGGTAAAAAAGTAAAGCAGGTTAATGTAGATAGCGGTAATAAAAAATACACCTTAAATTTAAGTAATATGGCTAAAGGTGTATACTTAATGTCATATATAAGAAAAGGACAGGTTAGTAAAAAAGAACGATTAATTTTAAAATAAAGCTTTATTATTGTTTGTAAAGAATATAAAAAAGTGAAAGATAAACTCAATTATGGTTCCCCATATTGGTAATCACAGGGATATTGAGTTTGATAACAATTATTAAAACCTTGTTAAAAGATAATTTTTTATAATAATAAAGGGCATCAAAAAAAGATGCCCTTTATTTATTGGTTTAATGACAAAAAATATGAAAATCAATTTTTTAATATTGTTTTTTAGCTGTTCATTCTACCAATAGCACAACTAACAAAAGATTTTGCTTTTGTAGTTAACGCATTTTTTTCTCCAACAATAGGATAACCAATTTTATGTAATACTTGTTTAGCTTTCAATAATGCTTTTTCGTTTTCATAGGAAAAAGAAACGGTGTGTTCTTCGTTATTAGTTATTACATCACTAATATTTTCTAAATCAGATAACTTATTGGTAATGGTATTTGAGCACCCACCACATTTAAGGTTTTGTATTTCTAAAGTTATATTCATTTTTATAAAGTTGATGGGCAAATAAAAGCAGTCGTTGGTAAATCCGAGTTTTTAATCGCTCCAAAACCACCGGCAATGTCTATTACGTCAAACCCTCTGGCTTTTAAAATAGATGCTGCAATAACAGAACGATATCCACCTGCACAATGTATATGGTAGGTCTTAGATGTATCAATAGCATTCATATTATCATTTATATAATCTAATGCAAAATGTTGCACAGCATCACTATCTAGATGCTCCGATTTATATTCGCCATCTTTTCTAACGTCAAGTATATTAATTGGACCGTTTTTAAAACGATTAGAAAATTCATCGACAGAAATAGACTCAATAGTTTCAATATCTTTACCAGCATCTTTCCATGCTTTTATACCGCCTTTTAGGTATCCTAAGGTATTATCATAGCCCACTCTAGATAATCGAGTTACGGTTTCTTTTTCTTTCCCTTCTGGCGTAACAAGTAGAATAGGTTGTTTTAAATCTGTAATTAAAGCACCAACCCATGGTGCAAATCCACCATGTATTCCAATAAAAATGGAATTTGGGATATGAGCTTCTACAAATTCTTTTTCGGTTCTAACATCCAAAACTAAAGCATCCTCTTGGTTTGCGATAGCTTCAAATACTTCTGGAGCTAGTTCTGTATCTCCTTTTTGCAGAACAGTTTCAAAATTATCATACCCAGATTTATTCATCATCGCATTTTTAGCAAAATACTGTGGAGGTGGAGCAATACCATCTAAAACTTCTTCAACAAACTCTTCTTTTGTCATATCTGCTCTTAAAGCGTAGTTGGTTTTTTTCTGATCTCCTAAAATTCCAACGGTTTCTTTACTTAAATTTTTACCACATGCAGAACCAGCACCGTGAGCAGGGTATACAATAATGTTATCTTCTAGTGGCATGATTTTGTTGCGTAGAGATTCATATAACATGCCTGCTAAGTCTTCTTTTGTCAAGTCTGATTTTATTGCTAAATCTGGACGCCCTACATCTCCTAAAAACAAGGTGTCTCCACTAAAAATAGCATGATTGTCTCCTTTTTCATCAATTAAAAGAAATGTTGAAGACTCCAAAGTATGCCCAGGAGTGTGTAATACCTTAATAGTAATATTTCCAATTTTAAACGCTTCATTATCTGTTGCAATATAAGCATCATAATCAGTTTCGGCTCCAGGACCAAAAACAATAGTCGCTCCTGTTTTTTTTGCTAAATCGACATGTCCGGAAACAAAATCGGCATGAAAATGAGTCTCGAAAATATATTTAATCTCTGCATTTTCTTTCTTAGCTTTATCAACATACTGTTGTGTTTCACGTAATGGATCAATAATAGCAACTTCACCATTAGATTCTATATAATAAGCTCCTTGAGCTAAACATCCTGTATAAATTTGTTCTATTTTCATAATCTATATTTTAATTACAGAGTGGGCAGAAATTCTTTTAATTTAAACATTTCAAAACTACAAATCTTTAACGATTCACTTTGTGACTAAAGTCACATTACAGCTATTTAAGCTCTTTATAAATAATATAAACAGCCATTATTAAAACAAAAAAACCAAAGCTTTTTTTGAGTTTCTTTCCACTTATAAACTTTGAAATAAAAACACCCAAAATAATCCCTATGATAGAAATTAAAGTAAAAGAAAGAAGAAATACCCATTCAATTTCTAAAGTTTGAACATCTCCTATAAAACCAATTAGAGAATTGATAGTTACAATAATTAATGAAGTGCCTACTGCTTTTTTCATTGGGATGTTGGCCCAAACAACCAAAGCTGGAACATATAGAAAACCACCCCCAGCACCAATAAGCCCGGTAACAGTTCCAATAATTAAACCTTGTACGAATGTTTTGTAATACGGTTGAGCATATGAAACAGCATCAGTGTTTTTTCCTTTTTTTATCATAGAATATGAAGCGAGTAACATGATAATAGCAAAAAATATCATAATACTCATTTCTTTAGTGAGCGCATAATTGCCGAAACTAAAAAGCGTATCCGGAATACCTGGAACTAAATAACGTCTGGATAAATAAACAGCAATAAACGATGGGAATGAAAAAGCTAATCCGGTTTTGAAGTCGACCAATCCTTCTTTATATTTTTGATATGTACCTACCATAGAAGAAGTACCTACCACAAAAAGGGAATAAGCAGTGGCGATAACTGGGTTATAGCCTAAAAGGTATACGAGTAACGGTACAGTAAGTATAGAACCGCCACCACCGATTAAACCTAAAACCAATCCAACAATTAAAGCTCCAATATATCCTAAGAGTTGTGTGGAGTCCATTTAATGAGGGAGTTTGTCTTTTAAGGCTCCGTATACATATGTGCCTAAAATTGCTGCGGAAATTACTATGATCATGCTATATACACCTGTGCCTAATAGAATGTACATAGGACCAGGGCACGCACCAATAAGTGCCCAGCCAAGTCCAAAGATAATACCACCAACTATATACCTTGTGATTCCTTTTTCTTTTTTGGGAACAAAAATATCGGCTCCTTTAATACTCTTTATAGTGCCTCTTTTCGATATTTGAAGAAATAAGACTCCAGAAGCAATCGCGGTACCTATAATGCCATACATATGAAATGATTGAAATCTAAACATCTCGTATATTCTATACCACGAAACAGCTTCAGATTTCACTAAAACAATTCCGAAGAAAATGCCAATCAATAAAAATTTTAGATATTTCATGTTTTTAAAAAATTAGGGGTAAAATAAAATTTGTCATAATTAAACCACCAATAAAAAAACCTATGACAGCTATTAATGATGGTTTTTGTAAACTACTAAGTCCTGTTATAGCATGTCCTGAGGTACAACCACCTGCATAGCGTGTGCCAAAACCAACCAATAAACCACCTAGAATTAGAATGAGTAATCCCTTAGGAGTGATTAAGGCTTCAATACTGTACATCTCGTTAGGAACTAATGTGGCACCTGAATTTTCAAATCCCATATTTTGAAGTTCAACAACAGTTGTCGGATTTAAGTCAGTTAGACTATCGTTGGATAAGTATTGAGTTGCAATAAAACCACCAATAATGGCACCAAGTACAACAATTAAGTTCCATATTTGTGCTTT
Source organism: Flavivirga abyssicola (assembly GCF_030540775.2). Lineage (GTDB taxonomy): Bacteria > Bacteroidota > Bacteroidia > Flavobacteriales > Flavobacteriaceae > Flavivirga > Flavivirga abyssicola. The sequence continues at coordinate 3,251,843 of NZ_CP141266.1, forward strand.
CCAGTTAAATTTAAAAAAAGAGGCTGTTTTTCCAGCTCCCATGATCGAACACATGGTTCTAAGATTAGAGGACATACCAAATGTCTTGCCAAAATAGAGTAATAATGCCATGACTACGGCAATTAGTGGGCCAGATACATACCATGGCCAAGGATTTAAAATGTATTCCATTTTACTTAGATTTATTGCAAATGTAGAGTTAAACTAAAGGAAGTTTTGTAATAAATGTTACTTACTTCCTAGATGTTTAATGATGTTTTGGAACTGGTAGTTATATCCTAATATAATTTCAAATAAAGTAAAATCGAGCTTTTTGAGTTTTTTTGCTAATAAGAATTATAACTTTTTGATTAAATAAAAGATAAATAACAAGCCCGACCATTAATTTTGAACACATAAGATAGATATATTAACGTTCACAAGAGAGTCATTTATAATAAAACTTCAATTTTATTTCTGCTAAGCTTTATCTTATTTTCGTTTTCAAATTGTTTTAAAAGCCTGGAAATAACAACACGTGATGTATGTAAATCCTCGGCGATATCTTGATGTTTTGCAATAATAGTTTTAGATGTGTGAAGTTTAACTTTATTGATTAGGTATTTGTAAAGACGCTCATCCATTTTCATAAAAGCAAGATTGTCTATAGCTTCCAACATTTCATCAAAACGTGTTTGGTAACTTTCTAATATAAAATTTCGCCAACTTTCGTTATTATGAAACCATGCTTGCATATTCTGAACGGGAATCATAATGAGGCTTGAATCTTTTTCGGCAACAGCTCTAATTTTACTTTTAGAAGTCCCCATACAACAAGTAAGTGACATGGTACAAGTTTCTCCCGCTTCTAAAAAATAAATAAGTAATTCGTTACCATCATTATCTTCTCGAAGTATTTTAATATTTCCACTTAATAAAAGCGGTATATATTGTAATGGTTGATTAATGTCTATAATAATATCATCTTTTAAAAACGTACTTATTGTACCCACTTTTTCGATTTCAGATATAAGTGTGTCATCTAAAATATGATTAAACTTTTGATATAATAATTCCTTTCCCATATTCAAAAGTAATGAATTACAAATTTGGAATAAAAATTTGGTGATGTTTTAATAAAAATACTATATTTGCACCCACAAAAATGGCCATGTGGCGCAACTGAATAGCGCACTTGATTACGGCTCAAGAGGTTGCAGGTTTGAATCCTGCCATGGTCACAAATATTACTTCAAAACCCCTTATTCTTAAGGGGTTTTTTTATTCCAAAGAAAGATTAATTCATTACAATTAAGGATTCAAACCTTTCTAAAAAGCGAACAATCTCAATAAATAAAATAATTAATGCCTTAAAACTTCACTAAATAATTATCTATATGATTTGTATATGGGAAAATAAACCAACAATACATAATGTTACTGTTGATTCTTGCTAATAAAAACGCTGAATTATTCTTACAAATTAATAGGTGTTTTTCCTTAAAAGTTAGGGTGAAAATCCTTCGATATTTATATGTATGTGTAGCTACATTTATAATGTAAAATATTGAACGTCCTAAGGGGTAAAGAAAAATTCAATTCATTTGATATGGAAAATAATTTGGAGGAAAGAAATACCGGTAAACAAAACTCAACGCCGAATAATGTAGATCTGTTGTCAAAAGAAAACCCTACACAGTCTAATGCTATAGAAATACCTTCCATTTCACTCCCAAAAGGAGGAGGGGCACTAAAGGGGATAGATGAGAAATTTGAAGTGAATCCTTCAAATGGCACAGCAGGATTTAGTATTCCTTTTCCTGTTTCTCCTGGTAGAAATGGTTTTTCACCATCTATAAACTTAAGTTATAATTCAGGAGTAGGAAACAGTATATTCGGTATTGGGTGGAGTATTGGCTTACCATCAATAAAAAGAAAAACAGATAAGGAATTACCTAAATATCAAGACACAAATAGCTCAGAAGATACTTTTGTTTTTTCAGGAATAGAGGATTTAGTACCATTTTTAGAAGAAGGAGGTACAGAAGCATGGAAAATCAAGGAATACGTTGATAATGGTTATAAAATAAAAAGGTATCGTCCACGTATAGAAAGTGGTTTTTCAAGGATTGAAAAAATAAGTCATCCGGACCATGGTATATATTGGAAGGTGACATCTGGTAATAATCAGGTGACATTTTATGGTAAAAGCAATAATTACAAGATTTCAAATCCTATTGATGAGGAAAGAATTTATGAATGGTTACCTGAATTTTCGTATGATAATAAAGGTAATTATACATATTACGAATATAAAACAGAAAACCTTGACAATGTACCAGATACCATATATAATAAAAACAGAACTAGTGGTTTGGCTCCGTTTACAAATCGGTATCTTAAACGTATAAAATATGGAAATCAAAAACCATATTATCCAGATACGGAAATGCCATATGATTTTGAAAAACCAATAGATGATCTATGTGCATTCGAGTTGGTTTTAGATTATGGGGAGCATGACGAAGATCAGCCAACTCTGGAGGAAATTAATACGCAAAAATGGAAGTATCGCTCGGATGCATTTTCTTCCTATAGATCAGGTTTTGAAATACGAACAAACAGATTATGTAATCGGGTATTAATGTTTCACACCTTTCCAGAACTAAATGCGGGTACTCCCACGTTAGTACGCTCATTGGACTTTGAATATTTATCTTCAGAAGCATTAAAAGAAAAAACAGATAGACCTGCCGAACTTACCTACTTAGTTAGTATTGTCCAAAAAGGGTATATACTAAAACCAGACAATACGTATTCGGTTAAGGCACTGCCTAAAATGACTTTTGATTACCAGTGGCTTAATTGGAATACAGAGACTAAAACAGTTAGTGAAGACAATTTGGTGAATGCGCCTGTTGGGGTTTCAGGAAATTATCAATGGGTTGATTTATATAGCGAGGGGATTAATGGTATTCTAACCGAACAAGCCAATGCATTATTTTATAAAAGTAACTTAGGAGAAGATAAACAAGGACACGTACATTTTTCACAAGCAAAATCCATTATTCCAAAACCAGCATTTTTGGGTATTACAGAAGGGATCCTGCAATTACAAGATTTAGAAGCTAATGGACAAAAACAGGTTGTTGTAAATGCACCAGGGCAACAAGGTTATTTTGAATTAAACGATGAGGAAGAATGGCAGCCCTTTAAAACATTTTTAAAAGAATTACGCATAGATGTGCGTAATCCCAATGTCCGTATGCTAGATCTTAATGGTGATGGGAGACCAGATGTTGTTTTGAGCGATCAAGGTGCTTTTACATGGTGGGGAAATAAAGGGAAAATAGGTTACGATAATGCAGAGTTAGTTCCAAAATCATACAACGAAGAGTCAGGGCCAGCAATTGTGTTTCAAGACCAAAAGCAAAGCATTTTTTTAGCAGATATGACGGGCGATGGGCTTACTGATATTGTACGCATAATCAATGGAGAAATATGTTATTGGGCAAATATGGGGTATGGAAGATTTAGTGCCAAAGTCACTATGGAAAATGCTCCCTGGTTTGATGCTCCAGAGTTATTTAATCCTCAATATTTAAACCTAGCAGATATAAGCGGTACAGGTGTAACGGATATCATTTACCTCGGAAAAAATAAATTCAGTGCATATCTTAATTTTAGTGGAAATGCCTGGAGTGATGCGACATTTATAGATCCTTTTTTTTCGACCGAAAAACCTAATAAAATAACCGTTACCGATTTATTAGGAAATGGAACATCCTGTATGGTATGGTCTTCGGAATTGCCAGGATACAAGCATGCACCCATGCGATATATAGATCTTATGGGAGGCATAAAACCCCACATTATGAAAAGTTATGAAAACGGGTTTGGCAAAAAAGTAGAAGTAGAATATAGGAGTTCAACATCTTACTATTTAGAAGATAAGCGTAACGGAACACCCTGGATTACCAAATTACCATTTCCAGTACAATGTGTGAGTAAATCTATAATAACTGAAGAAATAACAAAGGTGCGTTTTGCCACAAAGTACTCGTACCATCATGGGTATTATGATCATGGAGAACGAGAATTTAGAGGGTTTGGAAGTGTTGAACAACTGGATAGTGAGTATTTTGAAGTATTTGAAAAAACTGGGGCTAGTAATGTTGTAACAAAAGAGCATCATCAGCCACCTGTACTTACAAAAACATGGTTTCATACAGGGGCCTTTTTGGATAAGAAAAAAATACTCACCCAGTTTAAGAAAGAATATTGGTACGAAATTTTTAAAGAAAAAGGATTTGATGTTGAACCCATAGAATATGAATTACCTGATGCGACGCTTTCAGTGGCAGAAAACATAACCAATTTGGATGTAGATTCGCTAGAGGTAGAAGAATGTATAGAAGCTCTAAGAGCCTGTAAGGGTATGGTACTTCGCAGAGAAACATTTGCTTTGGATGCAGAAGACGAGAATGATTTAGAACAGATAAAAAAACAGCTAACACCATATAATGTAACAACACATAATTGCGACATTCAGTTGTTACAGCAAAAGCACCAGAATAAGCATGCTGTTTATATTGTAAGAGAAAGTGAAGCCATTACTTATGCATACGAACGTAATCCAGAAGACCCTCGTATAGCCCATAAGCTAAATATAGAAATAGACGAATATGGAAATATTGTCGAATCTGCCTCTGTTGTATATCCTCGTATACAAACAGAAGACCTTCTTAAAGATGCCCCAACAGATTCGGTGGCCGCTCGAAATGCAAAGCAGCATGCTCGAAACGAACAGCAAAAACGATGGATAACATATTCAGTCAATGATTTTACAAATGATATCACCACTCCTCAAAATTATTTGCTAAGAAAAGGCTGGCAAAACAAAACATACGAAGTAACTGGTATGACGCCCGCCGAGGATATTTTTACCATTGATGATTTTAAGAACAGTTTAAATTCACTTCCAGAGATTGAATATCAAAAGAAACCAGAAGAGGGTATAGTCCAAAAAAGGCTTATAGAACATATAAAAACAAAATACTATAACGATACCCTATCTGCTCCCTTATTAGATGGACAATTAGGTGTTTTTGGAGTGAATTATGAAAACTATCAGTTGGCATATACTCCAAATCTTTTGCAAAGTATTTATACCCCAACGGACTACTCACAAGAATTTGAAGTTACCGAATCGGATATGCTTGAAGCTAAATATTATCAAGAGGATACTAATTGGTGGGTGAGGTCTGGAACGATTCAATTTTTTAATATTGGAGAAACGTTCGAAGATATTAAAGAACGCTTTCTTAATCCGATTTCTTACACAAACCCATTTGGTACAAAAACAGAAGTGTTTTATGATCCGTTATTCATATTTGTTAACAGAACATTAGACCCTTTAGGAAATGAAAGCCAGGTCTTAGAGTTTAATTATCGCACACTTTCGCCAACAAAAATGCGCGATTTTAATGATAATATCGCTTCAGTTATTATGAATGAACTGGGGTTTGTAAAAGCAGGGGCAATTGAAGGTAAAGACACAAATAATGATAAGATAGGAGAAGAGGCAGACAACCTTATTGGTATTGCTGAAATAGCAGACAATGCTGAACAATCTTTAATAGACAGCTTTTTTGAAATTGCTCAGGTACATGATGTTTGTAACTATGCAGAATTACAAAGTGTGGCGAAAGATTTATTGAAATCGGCGAGCAGTTGTATGATATACAATTTTAATCAAAAACCAACTGTAGCAGCAAGTATTATTAGAGAACAACACGCTTTGGAAAATCTGGATAGTCCTATACAAATAAGTTTTGAATATAGTGATGGTTTAGGAAATGTTGCTATGACCAAAGTACAGGCAGAACCCGGTATAGCTAAAAAGGCAATTCAGCTTGATAATGAAGAATGGGACATAGAAGAGGTAGATACCGTTAATCAGTTACGTTGGATAGGTAATGGACGAACCGTTTTAAATAATAAAGGAAATCCTATAAAACAATACGAGCCCTATTTTTCAGTATCTCCCATGCACGAAGATGCTGCAGGACTGGTTGAAACAGGCGTAACGCCAATAATATATTATGATGCTGTAGGGCGCTCCATAAAAACTGAATTTCCAAATGGAACTTTTACTAAAGTAGAATTTGATGCATGGAAATACAATTCTTATGATGCGAATGATACGGTTAAGAATAGTGATTGGTATGTAGCACGAATGACTTTAGCCGATACTAACGCAGAAAAAAAAGCAGCATTAAAAACCGAAACGCACCATGAAACACCCTCATGTGTCATTTTAGATACTTTAGGAAGGCTTGTTTTAACCATAGATAAGAATAAATATCCCAATGCAAGTGACCAAATAATAGAAGAACAATATTATACGTATGTAGACATTGATATTGAAGGTAATGCACATGCTATAATTGATGCTAGAGGTAATATCGTAATGGAATATCAATACGATCTTTTGGGACATAGAGTTGCACAAAAGAGTATGGATGCAGGGAAACGATGGATGTTTAATAATGTATTAGGTAGTCCAGTAAAACTGTGGGACGAACATAAACATGAGTTCCATTATACATATGACATATTACAGCGACCTTTAGATAAATGGGCAAGAGGAGGAGAAGGCACAGTTCCTATGCAAGTGCTGTACAGGAAAATAGTATATGGAGAAGGTCTACCTAATGATAAGCAAAACAATTTAAGAGGCAATATCGCACAAACCTATGATACTGCTGGTAAGGTGATTTCTGAAAGTTATGACTTTAAAGGAAACCGCTTAGCATCCACACGAATATTTGCACAAGAGTATAAAAATATACCTAATTGGGATGTCCCCAATCCGGATGACCTTCTTGAAGGAGCGGCCTATACCTTTACATCAAGCGCAGAATATGATGCCTTAAACCGTCCTGTAAAACAAATACAGCCAGATGGTAGCGAGCACATACCATTTTTTAATGCAGCAAGGTTTCTTGAAAGAGTTGATGTAAAAAAAGGAACTAGTACAAACACTTATGTTCAAAATATAAATTATGATGCTAAAGGACAACGTACAGAGATAACCTATGGCAATGACACAAAAACTGATTATACATATGATCCCGATACATTTAGACTTACCACACTAAAAACATCCAAAAAAGAAGGAGAACCGTTGCAAGATCTAAAATATACTTATGACCCAATTGGAAATATTGTAGAGATTAAAGATCAAGCCATCCCTACAGTATTTTATAATAACCAAAAAATCACTGGACGAAATGAATATACTTATGATGCTCTATACAGGCTTATAGTTGCCAATGGTAGAGAGCAAAGCACAAACATGGCAGATTTTGCTGCTGGTGATAATTGGGGCGATAGTCATGCAAAATTTAACCTTGCTACGAATGACCCTATGGCTATGCATGGGTACGTACAACGGTATAGATATGACACAGTAGGCAATATTTTGCAAACAAAACATATCGCAGGTGCACATTCCTGGACTCGGGATTATGTATACGAAACCAAAAATAATCGTATCAAAAGTACAGAAGTAGGCGAATATACTTTAAACTATGAGCACCATCCAATACATGGCTACATCACCAAAATACCACATCTACCTTTGATGCAGTGGAATTTTAAAGAAGAATTAGCCGCGACTTCCAAACAAGTACGTACCGATGGGGGTACTCCTGAAACCACATACTACGTATATGATGGTTCAGGACGTAGAGTTCGTAAGGTAACCGAGAATGCGGCTGATGAAGGCAATACACCTTCACTAAAAAACGAACGAATTTATTTAGGGAATTATGAAGTATACCGAGATCAAAATGGATTAGAACGTGAAACACTACATATCATGGACGATCAAACACGTATTGCCATGATTGATACGGAAACCGAACCTAGAATGTTCTTAGGTCTTCCAGTAGGCAGAACTACCCCTGTACAAACCGTACGGTACAACTTAAGTAATCATTTAGGGTCATCAACTCTGGAGCTCGACGAGCACGCGAATGTCATTAGTTATGAAGAATACCATCCCTTTGGTACTACAGCGTATCAGGCACAAAACTCAGCTATCAAAGCAGCCGCAAAGCGGTATCGCTATACAGGAATGGAACGTGATGAAGAAACGGGATTAGAATATCATAAGGCGCGATACTATATACCGTGGTTAGGTAGATGGCTAAACAGTGATCCGTTGGGAATGATTGATGGAGCCAACTTATATAAATATGGCAGGAATAACCCAATAAAGTTGGTTGATATCAACGGGACTGAAAGTATTGACTTAGGCTTATACGAAGTCGTAGAAGATATGCCGGAATCCTTCTTCTCTTTTACGGGTAATAGAGGTGATTTAGAAGCTGTGCGTCATGCAATTGATGAGGCCGATGAAATACGATTTCATTTGGATGATATAGATGAGGATAGACTTTTGCGTCAGGTTGAAAATATTGCTGACGCAGTAGAAGAATTTGGCGATGACATTGATGAATTAGAGCGATTTCTTCAACGTACCGATTCATTTACGGCTTATGAGTTCTATGAAGTAGTAGGAGATCAAGAGGTATTGGATAAAGTTGAATTTTTTGAGGGAGGTTCTCGGGTTCCACAGGAAAGAATTGATAATCTAAAAAGCAATTTTGGGGATTTAGTAGGGGATGGTGGTCCGAGAGCCACAAGAAGAAGTGGCGGTCCTGGTGGGGGTGATGGGCCTGGAGGGGGAGGCTCAAATGGTGATGGTGGAGGTACTCGAGGAGGAGGAACTCCAGGGGGCGATGGTAGCCCACCAAGAGGTAATGGTCCTGGTGGAAGCCATGCATCAGCAAGAGCTACTGCTCCAGATGCGCCCGATGTTCCAAGAACACGAGTACGGACACCAGGAAGAGCACCAAAAGTAAAGGGGGGTATTATTATTGGGGCACTTATTGCGGGCGTTGTTTTATTAGCTACCGGAGATGTCTATGCAGCAGGTCAATCTGTAAATCCTGCAGCAGAAACAACAGATGCCGTTGTGGAAGGAGGTGATGCTGGAGATGTCGCCTTAGGGATATTAAGTGATATATGGTATGCAACACCACCTGGAATGATTCACGGTTTAGGTAATCTAAATCAGGCAGCAATGGATGCATCACATTTTCCTGCCCCCGAGGGTTGGGTAGAACAACAGGTTGAACAGGGAAGAAATCCATTTTGTGCACTTTGCCATGGGCCTAATGCCCCTGCCAGACAACAACCAGGAGAAACGAGTCTATTTACCGATTTTGATACGTTCCAAACTGAAACTGATAGAGAAGCATTAGAGGCTTTTGTAAGATCGCTCGAATCAAGATAAGTTAACCCAGATATTTATGGATACTAATGTCAAGTAGGGCATATAATCCATACCATTTAAGTAAAAATCAATAATAAGAAAATAGTAATAAAGAATAAGTCATGAAAACCACATCCGAAAATAAAACAGCAATGCGCTTAAATCTGTTTAAAGCAGATTTAGGGAATGCAAAAGGTATTAATGAAAAATTCACTTCTATTTATAAGACCCATAAAGGGGATTGGAAATCAATTTCGACAGCCTTAGAAAAAGAATCGGATTTCAAATCAGAACTCATTAGTAAACTAAAATTTACCAATACGCTAGTATCTTGGAGTGGAGAAAAAGAAAAATTGGTAAGTGTTTTTCAAAAAGATAAAAAGATCAATTCCATGCGGGATGTGGCATTGCATTTCAATAAAGAAAAGCTTACTAAAACTATAAAAGAAACAAATTTGGATATAGGAGAAGATACTCCTGAGGCTTATGCGGCATCATTACGTACAAATTTGTTTTATATAGAACCAACAGCCGTTGTAATGACCATGCTGGCAAATCCTATTGAAACGCCTATAGAAAATAGAGTGATAAGTGGGCAATTAAATACATTTTTAGCAAACCAACCTGAGGAATTCAATTTAAGAACGACTTCTGTGTATGAAGCTTTTAAAAATGAAAATGCTTTTAAGGATATAGCCGAAGAAAGTAGAGAAGATGTTGTTCTTGAAATGAAAGCATTGCAAAGAGTAGTCGCTCTTAGTCCAACTCCGGAGGTGATGCCGATTCTAATGAAAACCAATATGACTTCGGCCTATAGAATAGGAGAACTATCAGAAAAACAATTTGTAAAAAGCTTTGCATCAGAATTTGGAGATCAAGGAGAGGTTATTGCTAAACAATTACATATTAATGCTGTAAATACGCGGATCCGTAATGAGCAGGCATTAATGGCTATGAAGGATATTGGGCAAGGTACAGGTGTAGATTTTATTGATAAATCTTTACAAGTATCAACACCCCAAAATGTAAGTATGATGTCCAATAGCAATGAAACAGTAACTGTAGCTTTTTCTATAAAGGATCGTGTTGACGATACACTTAAAAAGAATAATTTAAGTTGGGATATACTTTTTGGCGATGCTGATTTTTGCGAATGTGGAGAATGTAACTCAGTGTATAGTGCAGCTGCCTATTTTGTGGAATTATTGCAATATTTACGAAATAATAATCTTGATCCTCATGCTGGAGGTAGTATAGCTATTAAACCAGACCCAAAAGATATCTCAGGAACCCCTTTAGAAAAGCTTTTTGAACGTAGACCAGATTTAGGCTGCCTACAGTTAACCTGTAAGAATACAAACACCATCTTGCCATATATTGATTTGGTAAATGAAGTGATGGAAAACTATATCGTTTTTCATCATACGAAACCTTTTAATGTAACAGATCAAACTACGGGAGAGTTATTAGCACAACCCCAAAACACAGAATATGAGGCTTATTGTATTCTACATAAAGCTGTATATCCGTTTACATTACCTTATCATCAACCCATAGATGTGTCACGGGTGTATCTAAAGCATTTAGAAACTAGCAGACACGAACTTATTGATACGTTTCGATCTGTACGAAAAGAAAAAACACTTCCCGTTTCCGAAGAACATGTTGAATCAGGAGATTTAGTAGAAGGGTTTACAGAGGAAGAAAATATTGAATTAGATCATTTACACACGCAATATATCGATCGGGCAGTAGATGCCGAGTACTTAAATATAACACAAGAAGAATATGTTATTTTAACTAGAGAAGCCTTTGTATCTAAAGAATATTGGGATAAACAATGCAAAGAAGATCATACAGAGCAGGAATATCTGGATAAAATAGGCGTAAAACCAGTACATGAGTATTACGGCTATGCCAGTGAACCAGATTTGTTAGATACAGATGAAAGCACAAAAAAAGGACTCACTTTTGTAAAAGATCAATTCTTAAGACGTACAGGAATATCCTATGTGGATCTGGTAGAGTTACTAAAAACACGATGTATAAACCCTAATATTCCGGAAGGTAAAGCTTTAACTATTATGGAGAGTATCCAATTTAGTTATAGGTATCTACAAACGCTGGTCGATCATGGAGCTAGTAGCCCAAAAGGGAAATATGAAAAACTTATTGAGTTTTTAACCAAAGCACAACCATTAGTACCATTATTAGAGACTATTCTTAACCCCGATCCTTGTAATCCTAAACCGGTAGATACCTGTATGGAAACTAAGGATATCGAAAAATGGGTATACTGCTATTTTGAAAAAATAGGGCAAATTATTGTACTAGAAAATTCACAATCCTGTTCATGTCCCGAGGGGCAGTTTTTCCAAAAAACAAGTGCCAGTAATAATGGATTAACAGAATTTGTAGGAACCGCACTTCCGGATGACATGGAGATGGACGATAATTTCGTTTTTCTACGAGACTGTAAAATTGTAATAGCTGACGAAACTGGAAATAATATCAGTAGAGAAATTGGGTTTATGAATCCAATGGATGGTAAAGTTTCTATTTTTTATCCAGATGGCAGACCCTTAGAAGTTGAACATTATGCCGTTTTAGAGTTCAGAAGTAATGATGATGTTAGAGGTGTTTTTGCTAATGGCTTTTTATTTAAAAGACTACCGGATCAACGTGCAGAATTGTGGAACTGTAGAAATATCGCATTAGATAATTGCGATCTAGATTCTGTAAGGTTAATACATTTAGATGGTTCGCCAGTAACTATAGAAGAGTATGATCATATTCAAAGATTTATCAGGTTATGGATAAAATTAGGATGGACTATTGACGAAGTAGATAAGGCTTTAGTAGGTTTAAGTAATACTAAAGATACTTGTATAGATGATCTTTTACCAGATAATGATGATTGTACCAACTGCGACGACCTATTTGAAGAAGCAGAAGCTTGCGGAGATAGTGATGATATAAATAATGATTGTTTTGATGCAAAAAGTATTGAGAAAACACATTGCCCGATTACACCAGACTTTTTACATCAACTAGTAGCTGTAAAAAAACTACTGGATGTTACAGGGATAGAGCTTATAAAGCTACTCACTTTTTGGACAAATATTAGTACTTCAGGAGAAAAATCATTATACAAACGTTTATTTTTAAAATATAACCTAAAAGGCATAGATAAAGTATTTGTTGAAGATAAGAATGGGAATTATTTAACGAAATCAACAAAAATAACAGAGCACTTGCCCATAATAATGGCTGCTTTTAATATGGCTTCAGATGATATTAAAGCCATTATAAAAGCTGAAACGATGGATGATGTTTTAAACATATGCAATTTATCTATCATCTACCGTTACCGTTTACTTTCAAAAGTTATAGGCTTAAAAATCCCTGCTTTTATAAGTATATTTCCTTTGTTTGGAAATCCGTTTAAAGATGCTCATACAACTCTCAATTTTACTGAGAAATGGGCTAAAATGGAAGATGCTGGTTTTAACTATAGACAACTTAATTATGTTATTAGAGGTTATGATGACACTAAAAAACCATTGGCACCAACACAGAAAGATATTTTATTAGTTGCTAAAACCTTATACGATGGACTTAATGTTATAGACGACACGCATAAAGATCTAGAGGATGATCAAGAGGTTCCTGTGGAAATGGTTCGAGCAAAAGCAGCATTACTATTTCCTCAGGTATTAGTTGAAAAAATACTTAGTATTCTTGAAGGAACTCAGCTTTTTATAACTAATGCTCCCAAAAATTTAATTATTAACCCCGCAGAAGATAAAACACTTAAGAATAAATTGCTGTATAATTCTGAAAATGGAACCATTCAGATTACTGGAATATTGACTGTAGCTGAAAGGACAGAATATAGCACTTTAAGTAATGATCCAGAATGGGAAGAAGCTATAGTACGCATAGAAAAGCAACAAACTAAATTATTTAAAGAAGTATTATTTGCTATTTTCGAAGCAGAAAAACAAAAATCTCCAGAACGATTAGCTGAGGTGGAGGCTGCAGAGCTTGTAATTAAAACAGGAGATATTAGTGTCCCATTTGATGAAATTCCGGAAGGAGAGGAAGACCCAAATACCACCCCTAAAAAAATTCGAGCCTTTATAAATGTCTTCTTGCCATACTTGAGAGATCAATTAACCCATCAGTTTGTTGTTGATACCTTGTCTGATTCAGTAGGATTAAGCGAGGAAGTCACAGATATTTTGATATCTGAAATATTAACGACAGGACTACCAGCATCACCAATATATAATGTTTTTGAAGCAATTAAAGAAAGTGCAAAACCAGCTGAAACCGATTGGAAAGGTTATCTTATTCCTTCAGCAAAGGAAGATTATACATTTATAGTAAGAGATAGAGATACAGCACCAAATATCACTATAGATGGTAGCCCATTAGTATTTACACAACAAGAAGACCCTACAAATGAGTGGTGGAGTAATCCTTTAGCATTAAAAGCAGGTAAATTATATATGTTACATGTAAATGGGCAAGATTTAAGTACCGTTTTTTGGAAAACGCCAACATCTGCCATAGCAAACATACCACCCTCATTATTATTACCAGATTTTACTGCAACCCAAACAGAGGGTGCCTATATAAAATTACAAAAGGCAGCTATAATAGCTGAGGGGTTTGAAATAACTGCCGAGGAATTTGAATATTTAAATATTCATAAGGCAGATTTTGATGGTTTAGATATAAATGCCTTAACATTGAACCATTGGTTGCGCATGGAAGGATATGTTAGATTACGAAATGCATTGCCTAACACAGAAACCAATATTTTGGAATTTTTCAAGTGGACACATGCTACTGAAGAACCTAATATATTAAGTGACAAAATTGCAGAATTAACACTTTGGGAGAAAGATAATATAGATAAACTTATTCATGAAGATCATTTTAATTTAAATACTCCTCAATCTTTTCATAACGAAATTAACCTGTTAAAATTACAAGAAGCATTGCGTGTAGCCGATAACATCGCTATAGATATTGATCTGTTATTCGATTGGGCTAAACCGACTTCAAATTTCAAAAAAACCAGAAAAATAGCGGATAGTATTCAGCATGCTATACGAGCAAAATATAAGCAAGAAGATTGGGAACAGGTTGTAAAACCGCTTAATGATCAAATTCGTAATAATCAAGAAGCAACTCTTATAGCCTATCTGTTACAACAACCAGATCTTATTAATTGGGGTGTTACTGATGCTAATGGACTATTTGAATATTTCCTTATCGATGTGCAAATGGATGCCTGTATGGAAACATCCAGAATTAAACAAGCACTATCATCGGTGCAATTATTTGTTCAACGTTGTTTTTTAGGTTTAGAAGAAGAACACAATGGCATTACCCCAGATATTTTAGATCGTGGCAGATGGGAATGGATGCAGCGTTACCGTGTTTGGGAAGCCAATAGAAAAGTATTTCTATATCCGGAAAACTGGATAGAGAGTAATCTTAGAGATGATAAAACACCTTTCTTTAAAGAACTGGAAAGTGAATTGCTGCAAAAAGATATTAATCCGCAAAATATAACAGATACTTTAAAATCTTATGTATTTAAAGTCGATGAGGTGGCTAATATGGAGATTGTTGGATTGTACATTGACGGTGAAAAAGCAACAAGTGGAATCTGGCAAGAAGGCAGTAAATTGCATGTATTTGCCAGAACACGTACAGCACCTTATTTCTATTTTTATAGATACCTGGCATTGGATCAGATGAATTGGAATTCCTGGGAGAAAATGCAGGTAGACATTCCGGATTATGATGTTATGGGGACAGACAATAAGGTAACCGGCAACGGTTGCTATCTTACTCCTGTTGTTTGGAATGGTAGATTAATGGTATTGTTTCCACAATTTATGAGTAAAACCAGACCTGCTGATAATGGAAATACAAGCATAAATGAGATAGCAGATGACAGTCCGAATACTAATAAACCTATTAATTATTGGGAAATTAAAATGGGGATGAGTGAATACCGTAACGGAAAATGGAATCAAAAAGTAGTGAGTAAAGATGCTCTTTATCATGAGAACGGATCCAATATGCCTCGTATTTATGATTATGAGTTTATACCTGTTCCAGCTATAAATATACTTGCTGTAAAAGTGAATTATAATGAAGGAGCGCTACCTGACAATCAGCATGGGTTTGAATTGGGTATAGGAGGAGGAATACGAACACTAAACTTCTCACCGATAGTAAATAATAGCGTAACGGTTACTAATTTTCATCATAATAATCACGAAATAAAATCATTGCAGGATAGTAGTGATGTAAATAGCCATTCATTTAATGATGAAGCGCTTACTACGTATAATTCTGGAAACTTTCATATTCCTTATGTACATCATTTATTAGGTAAAATAAATAGAGGAAAACTGGAAGATTTCTTTAGTTATAACTTATCTATTAACGGGATTAATAAAGATGATGCATTTGGTAAATTTAGCGATATATACCATGAGTTAAAGCGTCCATATTCTATATACAATTGGGAATTGTTTTTCCATACTCCGGTTATGCTTGCGAATGCTTTAAGTGAGTCACAACAGTTTGAAGAAGCCATGAAATGGTATCACTATGTGTTTAATCCGATGGCAGACGGTGTAGACGATAAGCGTTTCTGGAAATTCGGGCCATTTAAAGACATTGACACACAGCGTATTTTAGACGCCATTTTCAATAATTTAGAACCAAATAAGGCCGATGAGACAATTAATGAATGGCGTAATAATCCGTTTAAGCCTCATTTGGTAGCCAGAAGTCGTCCGGTAGCATATATGAAGTGGGTGGTTATGAAATATATTGATAATTTGATTGCCTGGGGAGATTATTTATTCCGTCAGGATAGCATAGAAAGTATTAACCAGGCAACACAGTTGTATGTTTTAGCATATCACATACTGGGTAGGCGACCTCAGTTAATCCCGAAACGAGGAAAGATAAAACCTCAAACTTACAATTCATTACTCGGTAAATGGGATGCGTTTTCAAACGCTATGGTCGAGCTAGAAATAACGTTGCCTTTTAGTAATCAAATAACAACACCAATTGGAATTGATAATGGTGTAGTAGGATTTGCTAACGTTTTTGGTTTTTCATCATCACTGTACTTCTGTATTCCTAACAACCCAAAACTAATAGGGTATTGGGATACTATTGAGGATAGATTGTTTAAAATAAGGCATTGTTTAAACATAGAAGGGATATTCCGTAAGTTGCCATTATTTCAACCACCAATAGATCCTGCTTTATTAGTTAAAGCAACAGCACAAGGGTTAAGTATTGCTTCGGTGTTAAACGATTTAAATACACCTATGCCTAATTATCGTTTTTATTATCTATTACAAAAATCATTGGAATTATGTAATGAGTTAAAATCGTTGGGAGGCGCTATGTTATCGGCATTAGAGAAAAAAGATAATGAAGTTATGCGCTTAATTCGTACCAAACATGAAGGGGTGATGCAGAATTTAGTGATGGAAATAAAAAAACAACAGCTAGAAGAAGCAGAAAAGTCATTAGAAAGTTTATTTCAAAATAGAAAATCGCCAGAGCAACGTATGAAATATTACTTAAAGCTTATTGGAGAAGATGCTAATAAAGTTCCAGGGTTAGATAGCGATTTTACAGAATTAGTAAATACAATTGAAACCCCTGTAGATGAAAGTGGTCTTAAGCTAATCAAGTATGAAAAAGAGGATATGGATAAAGCTAATGAGGCTAATAATAAACAAAAAGAAGCGGTATTTCCAGAAAAATTGGCAAGTATTTTACATATTATCCCTTCTTTCTCTGTTGATCTTAAACCTATAGGAATTGGTGCAGGTATAAGTTTTGGAGGTGGTAATCTAGGAGCAGCTGCACAGGCATGGGCTAAATTTATAACTTCGGGTGTTTCAGATATTACTTTTCAATCCAGTAAGGCATCTAAAAAAGGAAACTTTTTAAGAGCATTGCAAGATAGAGTACAGCAAGCTAATGCTGCTGGTTTAGAGGTTAAACAGATCGATAAACAAATTCTTTCTCAACAGATTCGTATAGGTATCGCGAATCAGGAAATTATAAATCAGCAAAAACTTATTGATAATGCACAAGAAGTAGAAGAATTCTTAAAAAATAAATATACAAACGAAGAATTATATGTTTGGATGAAAGGGAATTTAAAAACAGTGTATCATCAGGTATATAGTTTGGCTTACGAATTGGGTAAAAAAGCAGAAAAAGTATTTCGTTTTGAACGGGGGCTGAGTACTTCTAATTATATCCAGTCAGGTTATTGGAATGCTGGTCGTGATGGATTATTAGCAGGTGAACAACTTTATGTAGGATTGAAACAATTAGAAGCGGCTTACCAAGAAAAGCGTGCTCATGATTATGAAATCACCAAACATGTTTCTTTACGGCAAATTAATCCTTTATCATTAATAGGACTTAAAGAAACTGGGACATGTGAATTTAGTTTACCGGAAATACTATTTGACATGGATTATCCAGGGCATTATAAACGTCGCATTAAATCGATATCTATTTCAATACCATGCATTGTTGGCCCTTATACAGGTTTAAATGCTTCGTTAAGATTATTAGAACATAAATTTAGAAATAGTTCAATAGCTAAGAATAAAAATGATTATAAAGAAAAAACGGACGAGATTGATGATCGTTTCATAACGTTTAATGTTCCTGTTTCTTCAATTGCTGCAAGTTCTGCGCAAAACGAAAGTGGTATGTTTGAACTTGATTTCAAAGATGAACGTTACCTTCCTTTTGAAGGCGCAGGAGCTATAAGTAAATGGCGATTAGAATTACCGGAATTCCGTCAGTTTGATTATGATACGATTTCTGATGCCATAATACATGTGAGGTATACTTCTAATGAAGGCGGAGAACGTATGAAAAAAGCAGCTTTGGATACGGTACATGATTTTAATAAAAATAATGAAGAATTAGGGCAAGAAGAAGGACTTTTTTCTATTATTGATCTTAAACATGATTTAAGTAATGCGTGGCACAAGGCTATGCAGGTAGAAGAAGGGGGTACGGAGCGTGTTATAGCAATAGAAAATATTCAGGATTATCTGCCATATTACGTTAGATTAGATAAAGATGGACAACCCAGAGAATCAAAAGATATTAAAATTACAGATATCGTATTAACTACGGAATCAGACTTACAAGCTTCAGAAATAGTGGTTCAGCAAGATGATACTGATATTAGTTTTACAGATGGTATATCGATAGGAGATACTAAAACCTTTGCTATAAGAGACGAAGAAATAAATGCAGAAAGTTTAAATGTATCGATTAAGAATACAGATAAAGAAATTAGCAAAGCATTAATGGTTGTTCGATTTATTTTAAAGTAATATTTAGTAATTCAAATTTATCAAATTCAAAAAGCTTAAACTTTTTACGCTTGGGTTATAACTCAAAAAACCATGTTTGAAAAGACATGGTTTTTATTTTCAGTTTATCATTATTAAAGTGTAACTAAATCTAAAAAATAAGGTTTTACGGTTTTGCCTCAACTGAAAAATGATAATAGTATGCCATTCATCGAAAATGCGGAAAAACCACTTCCATTTTCACATTGGATATTCTTACATTTATAAAAAATTTTAAAGCCCCACAATAATGAAAAATCTAAAAGTATTACTACGATATTTTTTTCTAGTAAATAGCCTTTCCATCGTATGTAAAGCAATAAATATCTCCTTTACAAATTACATAAACATTTCTTTAAACCAATAGACGGTTAGAACAAGGTCGTGAAATAATAATTAGCCTTGAACAAGGAGGTTAAAGGTTTTGTATGTCTTTATTTTATCGTCAAGGCAAGCAGGTACCTCAGAAATTAATTAATTTACCCTCTGCGTATTTTGTAACTATTTCGTGAAAATAAAAGGCAGTAATGAACCTATGACCAAAAAGGTTGTAGCCAAATATAAAACGATATAAAATAGTATTCAGATTAGAGTATCGTTATTTCTGAATATGAAAAGAGGGCAAATAACCATAACTTAATAGCCCTAACTAATTTGCCCTCCTTTTTATATTTTTTGAGAAAGTTAGATGAATCTGCCTTAAATAACCCCAATTCATTTTGTTAAACGAATGTTTTTAGAGATGTTGGTACGCTTAAAAGTTTTTTGGAAACAAACTATTTTTCCTTTAAAAGAAGATAAGGATCAAGTTCTTGATTTAGATATTTATTTGATAATTAATGATTGATTTTATCTTAAGTTTAAATCAATCTAAAGCATTTTTAGTAATAAACCATCTCCAGCCAATAATAGCCATTTGTAGTTTATTAGCTTTTGTTAAATCTAATCGTCTTTTAGAATAACTAGGTAAGATTGCTTTATTAACCTTCGCTAAAAATTTAAATACTTGCTTTTGCATTTTATAAAAATAGTAAAACTTATTCTAGACTAAGTTTTACATTTAGAGAAATTCATATAATTGAGATAATAATTAATATTAAATCGATTATAAGTTTGGCAAGTGTGATCATAGTTTTTCAGGTTTTAAAGGTTATTAAATAAGTTATTTATATCAATGTTTTTTGAAGATAAATATTTACCAATATGTTAACCAAACGTTTTAATGAAAATCAATGAAGTTGAATATGAATTTGTAAGTAAAAAAATATAATTGATTACTATATTTAAGTGACTATCTACATGTAAGTTTTATATTGTAACTATAAATAGTTATTATTGTTTCAATATTAAATAATTGTAGAGGTGTTTTAAGGTTTTTTTTAAATATCAAGGGAAGAATTATTTAAAAAGTGGTGTTTTTTGACAGTTTCATCTTTTTAAAATATTAAAATATAAAAAAAGACATCCATATTGGATGTCTTAAAATTATACAATTTGTTATAATTGTTTTATTCTTTTTTAGTAGTAATTTCTACAACACCATGTTTTCCTTTCTCTCCATATTTTTTAATGGCTTTTTCACCTTTTATTACGTAAACATTTTTAATATCATCAGAATGTAACTTTTCAAATTCCTTCTTTTTCACTTCTTTTCCATTAATGACATATAAAGGTTCTGTACCATCGTCACTCATTATAACAATTTTGTCGCTATCCTTATTCTTCTTTATGGTTTTAACTTCATAAGACTTCTTTTCATCAGATACTTTTTCTTTTATTACAATAATATCTTCATCATGTTCAATGTCTTCGTCTTTTTCAGTTATAATTTCAACGTTTTCATCAACATCATCATCAGAAACTACAAAAACACCATGACCTTTTTCTGATGAGTAAATTTTATGCTTTCCATCTTTATGATTAATAGTATAATTAGAGCCTTTAAATTTATGTACGGATTGGTTAGTATTTCCAATTGAAATATTTTTTCCATCATCACTAAATGAAATTTTTATTGGTTTTATAGCTTCGTCACTGCTAATGGAATAATTAGAATTGGAAGAATAATTAACATTAGAACTTTTCGAATTTATGCTAATTTTTATAGCAGTGATTTCTCCTTTACTATTACGTTTAATACCATTAAATTTTGCTGTTATACCCTTTTCTTTTAATTTGTTGATAAGGTTATCAAAATCAGTATTTGTATATTCTTTAGTTATTATTTCTATCTCAAGAGAGTAGTAACTTTTTGTTGGTGCTTTTTCTACATATACTTTTTTTGTACTAAAGCTCATTAAAAATATAGCCAGTAAAGGAATTACTAATACATATTTTATTAAATTGATTTTTTTAGATTTTGATTTGTGTAACATAACGATTCGTTTTTTGATTAATGAATTATAAAAATTGTTGCTTAAGGCCAATTGATGAGATGGCACGCTAGTTTTTAGTAATGTTGTTTGATAACTTTTTTTACATTTGAATTTATGCTGAGCTTTTTGGTCTGCTATAAACTCTAAATTTTGCTTTATATCTTTGCTGTAAAGCCATATAAAAGGATTAAACCATAGCACAACACAAGAAAGTTGTGTTAGTAAGATATCTATAGAATGGTATTGTTTTACGTGTATTTTTTCGTGGGTAATAATTTGATCTAATTCAGTTTTGTTAAATTGGTTTGGATTATAAACAATCCAGTTAAAAAATGAAAATGGCGAAATATCTTCATTAGTTTTTATAAACCTAAAAGCATTTTGTTTTTCACTTTTATTTTTGAAAATTAATGTAAACAATGAAGCTAATTGTATAATAAAACGAACAGAAAAGAAAAGTAACCCTATTAAATACACCATAGGAATATAATCTAAAACATTAAAAAGAGATACTTCATTTTCAACTACAACATCAGAAGCAAAATTATAATCTGCTATTAAGGCAGATGTATCTTCAATATAAATTGGAATTACTAAAAAAGGAATAATAAAAGAGGTTATTATACCTAGTAAAAGAAACCCTCTATTAGATTCAAAAAAGGTGTCACGCTGCAAAAAAACTTTGTAGATTATATGGAAAATAATAACGACAGCACTAACTTTTAGTAAATATTCCATAACTAGTTGTTTTTTTCGATGAGTTCAATAATCTCTTTAAGCTCGTCTACACTAATTTTTTCTTCCTTGGCAAAAAATGATACCATGTTTTTATAAGAGTTGTTAAAATAATGGTCTATTGCCAAGTTCATAAACTTTTTCTTGTAATCCTCTTTGCTAACAATGGGGTAGTATTGATGCGTTTTACCATAGGCATTGTAGGAAACATAACCTTTTTCCTCTAAATTTCTTATAATAGTTGAAAGCGTATTATAGTGAGGTTTATCACTTTTTATTTCTGCCAGTACATCCTTAACAAATGCCTTTTCTAACTTCCATAAAATATGCATGATTTCTTCTTCCTTGTTTGTTAATTTTTCCATTTAAAATATGTTTAGTCTTCAAGACTTTTTGAGTCTCTAACAAATATATAACTATTTTTATAGTTATAAAACTATATATATAGTTATTTAACGAAATTTTTAGTTATTATATGGTTTTATATGTTATGAATAAGTAGGGGATTTAAAAATCGTAAATCAAAAATCGTAGATCTTAATTCTTACACTATCTTCGCAAAAAATATTTTTATGAGTTTACTTTGGGTCATCCTTGGTTTTACATTATTAGTAGTAGGAGGTGAGTTTCTTGTACGTTCATCTGTAGCATTGTCTTTTAAGTTTAGTATATCTAAAATGGTTATTGGTATGACGGTGGTATCTTTTGCAACATCAGCACCAGAGCTACTAGTTAGTGTACAAGCAGCATTATCGGGATCGCCAGCCATAGCAATTAATAATGTTGTAGGTTCTAACATTGCTAATATAGGTTTGGTACTTGGGGTTACAGCAATGGTAGGAGCTATAGCAGTTGATAAATCATTTTATAAGCTTAATTGGCCCGTTATGATGGTTTTCTCAATAGTACTTTATTATTTTCTTAAAAATGATAATGTTCTTACAGCTATAGAAGGTAGCATTTTATTCATAGGTCTTATTCTTTTTTTATATGCATTGATAAAGAAAGGAAAGAAAGATACTAGTGTAGAAGAAGTTGATGATGCTTTAGCGGTTGTTTCAAATTTTAAAATAATTCTTTGGCTGGCTATAGGAGCTACGGCTTTATATTTTGGAAGTGAATGGTTAGTAGAAGGATCAAAGGAAATTGCGCGCTCAGTAGGTGTTAGTGAAGCGGTAATAGGAGTTTCTCTAATAGCTATAGGTACTAGTGTTCCAGAATTAGCGGCATCGGTCATCGCTGCAGCAAAGCAAGAAAAGGCTATTTCTTTAGGTAATTTAATAGGTTCTAATATTTTTAATATAGCATCGGTTTTAGGTTTAACAGCTATAATAAAACCTATTACTGTTACAGAGCCTCAAATATTGTCTCATGATATTTTTTGGATGCTTGGCTTTAGTTTTATTTTAATACCAATAATATTTTTACCAAAGAGATTACAAATCAGTAGAGGAAAAGGATTCTTTTTAGTGTTTGCTTATGGCGTTTTTATGTTCTTAATATTTACCAGAGGATAAATATAAAAGATATGAGCATAAAAAAGGGTTTGCAAATTTTGCAAACCCTTTTTTATTATGAACAAAACTAGTATTTCTTTAGACGTTAGCGGATTTAACAGTCTTAATGATTCTACCAGCAATTTTGTATGGATCTCCGTTTGAAGCAGGTCTTCTGTCTTCTAACCATCCTTTCCATCCTTTTTCTACAGTAATGATTGGAATACGAATTGACGCACCTCTATCAGATACTCCATAAGAGAAATCGTTAATAGAAGCCGTTTCGTGTAAACCAGTTAAACGTTGATCGTTAAACTCACCATATACTTCAATGTGTTCTTTAGTAACAGGTCTGAACGCTTCACATATTTTCTCGTAAACTTCTTGAGAACCACAAGTTCTTAAAGTTGAGTTAGAGAAGTTTGCGTGCATACCAGAACCATTCCAGTCACCCTTTACAGGTTTTGGGTGATACTCAATATAGTATCCGTATTTTTCAGTTAATCTGTCTAATAAATATCTAGCAATCCAAATTTCATCACCAGCTTTTTTAGCTCCCTTAGCAAATAATTGGAATTCCCATTGTCCACTAGCAACCTCTTGGTTAATACCTTCAAAATTTAAACCAGCTTCAATACATAAGTTTGCATGCTCTTCTACAAAGTCTCTACCGTGTGTGTTTTTTCCACCAACAGAGCAGTAGTACATACCTTGTGGTCCAGGATAACCTCCAATTGGGAATCCTAAAGGTAGTTGAGTATGCGTGTCCATGATAAAGTATTCTTGCTCAAATCCGAACCAGAAATCATTATCATTATCATCAATAGTAGCTCTTCCGTTAGATTCGTGAGGCGTACCATCAGCATTTAAAACTTCAGTCATTACTAAATATCCATTAATACGAGCAGGATCTGGGTATATCGCAACAGGTTTTAATAAACAATCTGAAGATCCTCCTTCAGCTTGTTGTGTTGATGAACCATCAAAAGACCAGTTTCCTATTTCTTCTAATGTTCCTTGAAAGTTTTCATGCTCTTCTACCTTAGTTTTACTTCTCAAGTTTTGAGTTGGCTTGTAACCATCTAACCAAAGGTATTCTAATTTAATTTTTGCCATAATAAATATTTTATGAGTGAAATTTTAATAATAATCACAAATATAAATTATTATATAAATACTTTAAATTTATAGGGGGTATTTTAATATAAGTATAGGTTATTTTTATTTATACCCCATTATTTTAAGGTTTATTTTAAAAAAAGAGTATTATTTTATATGAAAATTGTAAAAATGTCAACAATAAACTTTTGACTTTTTATGTTTTTATTGATTTAGCTACTTATTTTTGCAGTCATAATATAGTCGTTATCAAACCAAACAAATTTTCAGGAAATGTCAACATTAAGATTTCATGCCATCAAAGAGTCTCTTGCCTATAAACCAATTATTGTAGAAGAAAAAGAACGTAGGTCAGATCTGTTTGGAAAGAATGTATTTAATGAGAATACCATGCGTCAATACTTAACAAAAGATGCTTTTGTAGGCGTTATAAATGCCGTTCAATATGGGAAAAAAATAGATAGAAGCATAGCAGATCAAGTAGCATCTTCTATGAAAGATTGGGCATTATCAAAAGGCGTTACTCATTACACACATTGGTTTCAGCCATTAACAGGTTCTACAGCAGAAAAGCACGACGCATTTTTTGAAACCATTGGAGATGGTATGGCTATTGAAAAATTTGGAGGCAGTCAGTTAGTACAGCAAGAACCAGATGCTTCCAGCTTTCCTAGTGGGGGCATTAGAAATACCTTTGAAGCTAGAGGATATACAGCATGGGATCCAACATCACCAGCTTTTATATATGGCACCACCTTATGTATCCCAACCATATTTGTAGCTTATACCGGAGAAGCATTAGATTATAAAACGCCTTTATTGCGAGCGCTACATGCAGTAGATGATGCTGCAACTGCAGTTTGTAAATATTTTGACAAAAATGTAAAGAAAGTGTCATCCTCTTTAGGGTGGGAACAAGAGTACTTTTTAGTAGATAAAATGTTGGCGGCAAGTCGTCCGGATATTTCCTTAACAGGGAGAACATTATTAGGGCATTCGCCTGCTAAAGGACAACAATTAGATGATCATTATTTTGGATCCATTCCTAATAGAGCATTGAATTTTATGCGCGAACTGGAAACAGAATGTATGCTTTTAGGAATTCCTGTAAAGACCAGGCATAATGAAGTAGCGCCTAATCAATTTGAATTAGCTCCTATTTACGAAGAAGCTAATTTGGCTGTAGATCATAATTCGCTTTTAATGGATATTATGGGACGTGTTGCTTCACGGCATAATTTTAAAGTACTATTACATGAAAAGCCTTTTGATGGGATCAACGGTTCTGGTAAACATAATAACTGGTCACTTTCTACAGACACTGGTGTTAATTTATTAAGTACAGGAAAAACACCAATGAGTAATCTTCAATTTCTAACATTTTTCATTAATACAATTAAGGCGGTTCATGAACATGAAGCGCTATTAAGAGCAGCGATAGCATCGGCTAGTAATGATCATAGGTTAGGAGCTAATGAAGCACCACCTGCCATAATCTCAGTATTTATTGGAGAACAATTAACCAAAGTTCTAGAAGAGTTAGAAGGCGTGACTAAAGGAAAACTTTCACCTCAGGAAAAAACAGAACTTAAGCTTAATGTGGTTGGTAAAATACCAGATGTTTTACTCGATAATACAGATAGAAACAGAACCTCTCCTTTTGCATTTACTGGGAATAAATTTGAGTTTAGAGCTGTAGGGTCTACTGCAAATTGTGGGAACCCGATGACTATTTTAAATACCATAGTAGCCAAACAATTAAAAGATTTTAAAATTGAAGTCGATAAATTAATTGACAAGAAAGATTTAAAGAAAGATGAAGCTATATTTAATGTATTAAGAGAATATATTAAATCTACTAAAAGTATTTTATTTGAAGGAAACGGTTATGGAAAGGAATGGGAAGAAGAAGCTAAGAAAAGGGGGTTAAGTAATAATAAAACAACACCAGAAGCTTTAAAAGCTAAAATTTCTAAAGAAACCATTTCATTATTTGAAGAAATGAATGTTATGAGTCGGGTTGAAACTGAAGCTCGTTATGAGATAGAGGTTGAAGCTTATATTATGCATATTCAAATAGAAAGTCGCGTATTAGGTGATATAGCTCGAAATCATATTGTACCGACAGCCGTTAAATATCAAAATATTTTAATTGAAAATGTTAGAGGGTTAAAAGAAATATTTGATAAAAAATTTAATTTGGTTTCCAAAGAACAGATTAATTTAATTGAAGAGATTTCTAATCATATTGAAGGCATTAATGCTAATGTTACAAAAATGATTAACGAACGTAAAAAAGCAAATGCGTTTGAAGAAATAGAAAAGAAAGCGCTGGCTTACTGTAACCATGTAAAACCTTTATTTAATGATATTCGTTACCATTGCGATAAGTTAGAATTGTTGGTTGACGATGAGATTTGGCCGTTAACAAAGTATCGTGAATTATTATTTACAAGATAATAGCAATATTATTTTCTAATATTTTTGAATGATTTCACAGGAATAGTATCCCTTCGAAAAGAGGAATCTAAAATTATGGAATGTCTAGTTTTATTTTTTCAGATAAAACAAAACGAATTAAATGTGCCATATACTTATGCTAAGGATGGCTAATTTTAAAATATTCCTTTACTTTTGCACCACAATAAAATATTATGAGTCAAGAAGTTTCTAAACGATATGCACAACGTGGGGTTTCTGCATCAAAAGAAGATGTACATAACGCTATAAAAAATATAGATAAAGGATTATTTCCAAAAGCATTTTGTAAAATAGTACCAGATTATCTAACAAATGATGATGATTATTGTCTGATTATGCATGCAGATGGGGCTGGTACAAAATCATCATTGGCTTATATGTATTGGAAAGAGACTGGAGATGTTTCGGTTTGGAAAGGCATTGCACAAGATGCTTTAATAATGAATATAGATGATTTGTTATGTGTTGGTGCAACCGATAATATTATGTTGTCTTCTACCATTGGAAGAAACAAAAGTTTAATTCCGGGGGAAGTACTTTCAGCAATTATTAATGGAACCGAAGAATTACTTGAAGACCTAAAATCATTTGGAGTAACCATTCATTCTACAGGAGGGGAAACGGCAGATGTTGGTGATTTAGTGAGAACTATTATTGTAGATTCTACTGTGACTGCAAGAATGAAGCGAGACGATGTTATTGATAATGCAAATATTAAAGCTGGAGATGTAATCGTTGGTTTAGAGTCTTTTGGGCAGGCAACTTATGAGAAGTTATATAATGGAGGTATGGGAAGTAATGGCTTAACGTCTGCTAGACATGATGTTTTTAGTAAGTATTTAGCAGAAAAGTATCCTGAAAGTTTTGATGCATCTGTTCCTGAAGATTTAGTGTACTCAGGTGGAGTGAAATTGACTGATGATGTTGAAGGTTCGCCTATAGATGCAGGCAAATTGGTATTGTCTCCTACTAGAACATACGCGCCAATTATTAAAAAAATATTATCAGAATTTAATAGTGAAACGATTCATGGTATGGTTCATTGCAGTGGGGGTGCTCAAACAAAAATTCTCCATTTTATAGATCAGTTTCATATCATAAAAGACAATATGTTTCCAATTCCACCATTATTTAAACTCATTCAAGAACAATCTAAAACTGATTGGAAAGAAATGTATCAGGTATTTAATTGTGGACATAGAATGGAATTATATGTGGCTCCTGAAATTGCTGAAAAAATTATTGGCATATCAAAATCTTTTCATGTTGATGCTAAAATAATTGGTAGAGTAGAAGCTTCTGAAACAAAAAAACTTACTATTAAATCTGAATTCGGAGTTTTTAATTATTAAATTTTATTATCGTTTGAAATTGGAATGATTCTTGATATGAGTTTTTTTATTTATATAATTAACCAGGTTAAAACATGAAAACCATATCCTTAGTCTCTTTTTGTTTCTTTTTTCAATTAATTTCTGCACAGCCAGATTCACTTTTTTTACAAAAAAAGAAGAAAAAAGAAGAAAGCCCCCAATGGATTCAAAAAAATAAAGCTACAGTAGATTTAAGTCAGGTTTCATTTACTAATTGGAACTCTGGTGGTAGTAATTCAATATCTGGTCTTTTAGGATTAAATTCTTCTGCAAATTATAGAGATAAATATTTTTCATGGAGAAATGATGTATCTATACGTTATGGAATAAATAAGCAAGAGTCTAGGGAGTTAAGAAAAACGGACGATTTGTTCGAACTTACTTCCAATATTGGTTATAAATCTAATAACTTATCAAACTGGTTTTATTCAGCAAGGCTTAATTTTAAAACACAACTTACTAATGGGTATAATTACCCAAATAAAGAAGTGCCGATTTCCAGATTAATGGCACCAGGATATTTGTTTTTTGGTGGCGGTATGGAATACGGAAAAGATATTGAAGAATTATCATTTTATTTTTCCCCAATAACTTTAAAAGCAACTTTTGTATTAGATGAAGATTTGGCTAATGCTGGTTCTTTTGGAGTTACGCCTGCTGTGTTAGATGCAGATGGAAATATTATTACGCCTGGGGAACGTTTGCGGGAAGAAGTAGGTATTTTAATGACTAATAGTTACGAAATGGAAGTCGCTAATAACATAAACATGAAGCATGTAGTGAGCTTGTATTCTGATTATGTAAACAATTTTGGAAATGTAGACTTAGATTGGAGAATCGATTTTAATTTTAAAGTGAATAATTTTATAAGAGCTACTTTGGGTTCCCATTTAAAATATGACGATGACGTAAAAACAAAAGAACCTTCAGAGATTGAAGGAGAGTTTGATGAAGCTGGGGCAAAAGTTCAGTGGAAACAAATTTTAGGCGTTGGATTTGCTGTAGATTTTTAAGTCTGCGACCAAGAAAGCATGTACTGTAAAGAAACCTGGAAATAATTGATTGGGGTTAAACATTATGAACCCGTTTATGCAATGGTTCATAAAATGTAAGGTCTTGTCATAGTCTTCAGAAATAGAATAAGACAAACGCTCCCAAAGACTTGTAATTGTTTATATTACAGATATTAAAATCATAAATTTTAGAATATGAAAACGTTTAAGAATCTATTTCTATTAATAACAGTTTTTGTTTTAGGGATAATAAGCACTCAAGCGCAAACTACCGAAGAAGATAATCTTTTGGCTATAAAGCGCCATAGGCAAGCAGCTAAAAATGTTTTAGAGATTGCTAAAGAATTTGAAGCTAAAACCTATGCCAATAATAACAACGAGACTTTAGTTTATCGTTTACTTAAACCTTTAAATTATGATTCCAATAAAAAATATCCTTTAGTTGTATGCCTTTCCGGTAGTGGGGGACGCGGTACTGATAATATAAAGCAAATTTCAGGTTGTTGGCCTTCTCAAATTTTGTCTAAGCCTGAAAATAGAGAAAATTATCCTTGTTTTCTTTTTGTACCTCAATGCCCACCAAATTTAAATTGGGGAATATCTTCTAATATCAATCAAATAGAATCATTAGTTTTTGATGTTATTAAAAACATTGAAGACGAATATTCCGTAGATGTAGATAGATTATATGTTACTGGACAATCTATGGGAGGCTTTGGTACCTGGCATTATATTTTAACGCATCCAAAAATGTTTGCAGCGGCTATTCCTATTTGTGGAAGAGGCAATCCAGAATTGGCTCATAAAATTGTTGATGTCCCAATATGGGCTTTTCATGGAGCCGAAGATTCAGCTGTATCGGTTGATTACTCAAGACGTATGATTAAATCCATTAAAAAATTAGGAGGAAGACCATTATATACAGAGTTTGAAAATGTTGGGCATATTAGCTGGCCTCTTGCCTATGACACACCAGGTTTACTGGAATGGTTATTTAAGCAAAAACTTGATAGAAAATAATAGTTTAACGTGAATCTTGGATAATAAAATTTATGTCAGTTAGAGTGATTTTTGCAAAAAATCGTATCGAAAACAAATAAATTTTCGACAAAAAAAGCTTCTCGATACATCCCGAAGCAAGTTCGGGACACTACCATTGACGTTATTTTATAGGCCTTAATTTTTCAATGTGTAACTTTCGCCTTATCAAGTGGATTCCTGCCTTCGGAGGAATGACAAAGCAACAATGTCATTTCATCCGCTTGATAATTTTTTTTTGTCCCGAATCTCGAAGTGACATCTTGAACTCTTAAACAAGATTCACGTTAGTTTAATTATCCTATTTTTAAACTTCCCTCCAAACTTTATCTTATTGTGCCAAACGGTTTAATAATTAATTCAGGTGTATTATCCGTATCTTATTAACCAATTCAAATATGAAGTTTGAAAATACTTTCCGTAATTTGTGTTTGAAAAATTTGTTAACTTTTTAATGTTGATAAATATTTAAAATACTCATAATCAGTATTTAATATGTGATTGTTTGTAAGCTTTATGATTTTTGTCATGTTTTAAGTTGTGTACTTTTAGTTTATTTATACTCTAATTAAATAATCCAAAATACAACTTACTAATGAATGACAACGTCACAAAAACTCCACCAAAAACTTACACACAAGATCAGGCTTTCAATGCCACATTAAAGTATTTTAATAATGATGATTTAGCGGCTCGCGTATGGTTAAATAAATATGCCCTTAAAGATTCTCAAGGCAATATTTATGAGTTAACCCCAAATGACATGCATTTTAGAATTGCTAAAGAACTGGCAAGAGTTGAAAAAAAATATGTAAACCCATTATCTGCTGACGATATTTTTAATTTAATTAAAGATTTTAAATACATAGTGCCTCAAGGTAGTCCAATGGCAGGTATAGGCAATCCATTTCAAATCGCATCACTTTCTAATTGTTTTGTAATTGGTAATTCAGGAGAATCAGATTCATACGGAGGTATCATGAAAATTGACCAAGAACAAGTTCAGCTTATGAAGCGTAGAGGAGGTGTAGGTCACGATTTGTCTCATATTCGCCCAAAAGGTTCTTCAGTTAAAAACTCTGCATTAACGTCTACAGGTATTGTTCCTTTTATGGAACGCTATTCTAATTCTACAAGAGAAGTTGCGCAGGATGGAAGAAGAGGTGCATTAATGCTTTCTGTTTCTATTAACCACCCAGATTCAGAAGACTTTATTGATGCAAAATTAGAGCAGGGTAAAGTCACAGGAGCAAATGTGTCGGTTAGGATGGATAATGAGTTTATGGAAGCGGTTAAAAACGGAACCGATTATACTCAGAAATACCCAGTATTCAGTAAAAACCCTAAAGTTTCCAAAACAATAAAAGCAAATGATTTATGGAAAAAAATTGTTCATAATGCCTGGAAGTCAGCCGAACCAGGAATTTTATTTTGGGATACTATTATAAATGAATCCATTCCGGATTGTTATGCCGATTTGGGCTATAAAACAGTGTCTACAAACCCATGTGGAGAGATTCCTTTATGCCCTTATGATTCTTGTAGATTATTGGCTATTAATTTGTTTTCTTATGTAAAGAATCCTTTTACCAAACAAGCTAAGTTTAATTTCACTTTATTCAAAAAACATATTGTTGCTGCGCAACGTATTATGGATGATATAATCGATTTAGAATTAGAAAAAATAGACGCAATTTTAAAGAAAATAGATGAAGATCCAGAGTTAGATGAAGTTAAGGCTACCGAACGTAATTTATGGATTAATATAAAGCGAAAAGCAGAAGAAGGACGCAGAACAGGTATTGGTATAACAGCAGAAGGTGATATGTTAGCGGCTTTGGGGATTCAATATGGTAGTGAAGCAGGGAATGCCTTTTCATTAAAAGTCCATAAAACAATTGGTATAGAAGCTTATAGGGCATCTGTACACTTAGCAAAAGAGCGAGGCTCTTTTTCTATTTTTGATGCAGAGCGCGAAAAAAACAATCCCTTTATACAACGTTTAAAAGAAGCAGATAGTAAGCTGTATTATGAAATGCTAGAATATGGTAGACGCAATATCGCATTACTTACCATAGCTCCAACGGGTACAACAAGTTTAATGACGCAAACAACATCTGGAATAGAACCTGTGTTTTTACCAGTTTATAAACGTAGAAGGAAGGTAAATCCAAGCGATAAAGATGCACGTGTAGATTTTGTTGATGAAGTTGGTGATTCTTGGGAAGAATATGTTGTTTTTCATCACAGGTTTAAACAATGGATGGAAGTTAATGGTATTGATACCTCTAAAAATTTCTCTCAGGAAGAGTTAGATGATCTAGTGAAGCAATCTCCGTATTATAAAGCAACTTCAAATGATGTCGATTGGCTAAGTAAAGTGAGTATGCAAGGCGCTATTCAGAAATGGGTAGATCATTCTATAAGTGTAACTATTAATTTGCCTAATGATGTTTCTGAAGATTTAGTAGGCGACTTATATTTAAAAGCATGGGAGGTTGGCTGTAAAGGGGTAACCGTTTATAGAGATGGTTCTCGGTCTGGGGTACTAATTTCTAATGATGATAAAAAGGAAGAGGAATCTAAAGATTTACTAACAGCATTTCCTGTAAAACGGCCTCAAATATTAGAAGCTGATGTGGTCCGTTTTCAAAACAATAAAGAAAAATGGATTGCCTTTATAGGTATTATTGATGAGAAACCTTATGAGATTTTTACAGGGTTAACCGATGATGAAGATGGTATTTTAATTCCTCGCTGGGTAAACAATGGATTAATAATAAAGAACAGAAATGAAAATGGCACGTCTCGTTACGATTTTCAATATGAAAATAAAAGAGGTTATAAGACTACAATAGAAGGCTTATCGCATAAGTTTAATCCGGAATTTTGGAACTATGCTAAACTTATTTCCAGTACACTTCGTCATGGCATGCCTATCGATAAAATTGTTGATTTAATTAATAGTTTGCAATTAGATAGCGAATCTATTAATACATGGAAAAATGGTGTGGGACGTGCCTTAAAGCGTTATGTGGCAGATGGTACAGAGGCAAAAGGACAGAAATGTGATTCTTGTAAATCTGGAAACTTAATATATCAGGAAGGTTGTTTAACCTGTAAAGATTGTGGATCTTCTAAATGTGGTTAATAAATTAAGGTCAATCGATTTAATTTTTTTATAAAAAAAATATTAAATCAATGATTTTTAAGTGTTTGTCATTTCGACAGAGTGAAGTATGAGCCTTTCGACTTCGCTCAAGATAAACTTTCGAGAAATCTCATAAGAATGGGATTCCTCCTCGTTCCTTGTTCGGAATGACATAGTTTCTTTATTAAAATAGTTAAACAGATGACTGTCAGTTTTTAATATGTCAAACTCGGTAAATTAGTAAAGAAGGTCATCTAAAAGGTAAATATTGGAATGTCTGGAGCGCAGTCGAAATCTTCATGTTTAGTGATCTCGATTGCGCTCGAACGGACAAAAATAAGCTCCTTTCTTTTACTTAATTCAAAGTACCAATACTTAAATATTTATAATCTTCCAGTTCTTTTACGTTTTCAATTAGTTTTGTACAACCATTTTTTAAAAGATATATAGTATCAGAAATAGATATAATGTGTTCGTACATATGATCTGTGATGATGATGGCTTTTTTCTGCTTTTCTTCTTCAATAAGGGCTTTTATTTTTTCAATATATAAAGGAGCTACATGAGAGAAAGGCTCGTCTAAAAACACTATTTTTCTTGGGCATTTTAAAGTAAGATAAATTTCTATAACCCTGCGCTCCCCTCCAGATAATTTTTTGAAATAAAAGTTTTTATAAGGGGTTAGAGTTTCAAATGTATTAGTAAAAATATCCCAGTCTACCTTAAAAAGTTTAAAAGTAGTCTTAATCATCATTTTATTAGGAATAAAATGATGCTGGGGTAAATAACTAACTAATTTTGTTAGATATAGTGGTTTTAAAATAGGGGTATTATTAATTCTTATCAAGCTATATTTGGCCTTTAAATTACCAAAAGCAATATTTAAAAGACAACTCTTTCCACAGCCATTACTTCCCAAAATACCCGTAATTTTTCCTATTTCGGCTTTTAAATAAACACCGTTTAAAACAGATTTGTTATTGAAATAAAGTTCAACATTATCAATCTCTATAATCATACAAACTCTTTAATAAGTAAAAGAAATGGAATACTTAAAAACATATCAATAACATATAATAGAGCAAATAATTTGAAAGGAGAGATCCCTAAGTTTTTGTAAAATATTAGTTTTCGTTTGGCATGGGTTTCATTTATAAAAAACCATAAAAAAATGACTAATAATAGTTTTGCAATAAGAATGGGGAGTATGTCATATTTTAAAAATGAAAAAATGATATTTAAGCCAAAAGACCAAAAAATAAAAGACCTGTAAAAAACGAATATGGAAAATAATTGATTCATGATATATGATTAGAAACGGTAGAAGTTGAATATTATTCTAGTCTAATGATTAATAGGCAGGTATATTGGTGCTTAAAATTCATAAATTATCGTATTTTTGATTCCCAATTAAAAAGGTAGATGTTAGAGAAATTACAAATAGTAAAACAGCGTTTTGATGAAGTTAGCGATTTAATTATTCAACCCGATATAATTACAGATCAAAAGCGCTATGTAGAACTTAATAGAGAATATAAAGACTTGCGAATTCTTATGGATAAGCGGGAATTATATATAGAGCTTACAGACAATTTGAAGGAAGCAGAATCTATTATTGCAGATGGTAGCGACGAAGAGATGGTAGAAATGGCTAAAATGCAGTATGACGAAGCTAAAGAAGGAATTCCTAAGTTGGAAGAAGAAATAAAAGTTCTTTTAATACCTAAAGACCCAGAAGATGCTAAAAATGCTGTAGTTGAATTACGTGCTGGTACAGGTGGTGACGAAGCCAGTATTTTTGCAGGAGATTTATTTAGAATGTATACGAAATACTGTGAAAGTAGAGGGTGGCGCGTAGATACTGTAGATTTTAGTGAAGGGACTAATGGAGGCTTTAAAGAAATTCAATTTGAAGTTAGTGGCGAAGATGTTTATGGAACTTTAAAGTTTGAAGCAGGTGTGCATCGTGTACAACGTGTGCCGCAAACAGAGACTCAAGGACGTGTACATACTAGTGCCGCAACCGTGATGGTATTTCCAGAGGCAGAAGAGTTTGATGTAGAAATTAATCCTAAAGAAGTGAGAATAGACTTTTTCTGTTCGTCAGGACCAGGAGGGCAATCTGTAAATACAACGTATTCCGCAGTACGTTTAACACATATTCCAACAGGATTGGTGGCGCAATGTCAGGACCAGAAATCCCAGCATAAAAATAAAGAGAAAGCTTTTAAAGTATTACGTTCTCGTTTATACGATTTAGAATTGGCGAAGAAGCAGGAAGAAGATGCGGCGAAGCGTGGTAGTATGGTGTCTTCTGGTGATAGAAGTGCTAAGATTAGAACGTATAATTATCCGCAAGGTCGTGTAACTGATCATAGAATAGGTTTAACACTTTACGATTTAAGCAATATTGTAAATGGAGATATCCAAAAGATCATAGATGAATTAATGTTAGCTGAAAACACTGAGAAGTTGAAGGCTAATGATGATGTGATCTAGATATCTGTCATTCCTGCGAAGGCAGGAATTCACTTTATCGTGATTAAGTTTCAATTTAAAAGATCCCTGCCTTCGCAGGAATGACAAAACAGATTAATGTGACAACAAACCAACTCGTACAGGAAATCGAAAAAAAGAAATCCTTTTTATGCATAGGATTAGATGTTGATTTAAATAAAATACCACCACACCTTTTAAAAGAAGAAGACCCTATTTTTGCTTTCAATAAAGCGATTATTGATGCAACTCATCATTTATGTGTTGCCTATAAACCTAATACAGCATTTTATGAGGCGTATGGTTTAAAGGGGTGGAAGGCTTTAGAAAAAACGATTAATTATTTAAATGAAAAGCATCCAGATATTTTTACTATTGCAGATGCCAAACGAGGCGATATTGGCAATACCAGTACCATGTACGCCAAAGCTTTTTTTGAAGATTTAGCGTTCGATTCTGTTACCGTTGCTCCTTATATGGGGAAAGATTCCATAGAGCCTTTTTTAGCTTTTGAAAATAAACATACCATACTTTTAGCTCTAACATCCAATCAGGGCGCATTTGATTTTCAAACAAAAATGGTTGATGGAAAAGAACTATATAAACAAGTTTTAGAAACTTCGAAGACTTGGGAGCATTCAGAGAATTTAATGTATGTAGTGGGAGCCACCAAAGCAGAGTATTTAGCAGATATTAGACAAATTATTCCAGATAGTTTTTTGTTAGTACCCGGAGTTGGTGCGCAAGGTGGTAATTTACAAGATGTTTGTAAATATGGAATGAGCGATAACATAGGGCTGCTTATTAATTCTTCTCGAGGAATTATTTATGCTTCAAATGAAGATGATTTTGCTAAAGCAGCAGCTTTAAAAGCAAAAGAACTTCAGCAAGAAATGGCGATTATTTTAAATAATTAGTTGTTATTCTAAACGAAGTGAAACATCTCAAAGACCAGCTCGATAGAATCCTTCATATAAAAGAAACACCAAAACGTATCGTTTCTTTAGTACCAAGTCAAACCGAATTACTATATGATTTAGGCTTAGAAAGCTCGCTTATGGGTGTTACTAAATTTTGTGTGCATCCGCATCATATTCGAACAGATGTTGCTGTTGTTGGAGGAACAAAGCAAATTCACTTAGATGAAATTAAAGCCCTTAGGCCAGATATTATTCTTTGTAACAAAGAAGAAAACACCAAAACCATTGTAGAAGCTTGTGAAGCTATTTGTAATGTACATGTCTCTGATATTTTTACAATTGATGATAGTTTAGAATTAATTCATCAATATGGTGAGATTTTTAATAAATCAAAAAGAGCTTTAGCTATAGTAAAAAGTATAAAAAAAGAGGTAGAGGCGTTTAATACATTTATTAAAAATAAACCCACATTAAAAGCGGTTTATTTTATATGGAAAGATCCGTGGATAATAGCTGCAAATAATACGTTCATTAATTATTTGTTGAAGCTTAATAAGTTTGAAAATGTTTTTGAAAATGAGATTCGTTATCCAGAAATTGAACTTAGCGAATCAACTATAAATAAAGATGTAGATATTGTGCTTCTGTCTAGCGAGCCTTACCCATTTAAAGAAAAGCACAGAAAGGATATCCAAGAATTTTATCCTGACGCCACTATTATATTAACAGACGGTGAAATGTTTTCTTGGTATGGTTCCAGGTTAGCTAAGGCTTTTAAATATTTTAAAAGCTTGCGCCTAAATCTTGAGAATAATCAATCTTAGTAGTATCATCTACAAAGTTTGCTATTTTAGTTTCTAATTCTTTTAAGCTTATTAGCTTGTTTAAGTTTGGTTTTATTTTACCAACTCTACAAAAATGTGTACTCATAACTTTTTTATATAAAGTACGTGAAATAGCGTGTTTTAGATGTAATAAGAAAGTTAAAAAATTGCTAAATAAATTTTATGCAGAAGTTTGTGAGAGTGATTCTCTGGACAAGTATTTTAACTTGTTAAGTTTATCAAGTAATTTGATAGCTCGATATTCAGAAATATCACTTAAAGCAGAATCTGTTTGACGAAAATTATAAGCCTGCTCAATAAGTTCTTTATAGCGTTTATTGAGCTTACTTTGATGCGTTTTTATGTCGTCTATTTTTTTCATGTTCCCTCACGAAATAGAAAGTAACTAAATATACATTTTTTATTAAGAAATTGAAAGAAAAATTCGGATTATTTCTTTAAAAAGTATTCATTTTTAAGTGATTATAAACATTTGTTAATCGAAATAAATTTATCAATTTGGTACTGAGTTTCGGTTAAAGTTGTTATAATAATAGGCTTTAGGTTTTTAAGCCTATTATTTAAAACTTGTATTTAACTCAGTATTTAAGGTAGCCTTAATAAAAAAATCAATAATTTTATATGACTAACTAAAATTGTTAATTATGAGGCTTTTTATAAGAGCATTTTTTATCTTATTTTTTTCATTTTCCAATTATGCTCAAGATGTTACTTGTAAATGTTGTGATGAAAAGCATAACGAGTTTAATTTTTGGTTAGGGAGATGGACTGTAACCAATACAGATGGAAAGGTTGTAGGAAAAAATGTGATTGATAAAATCCAAGACAATTGTATTTTAAGGGAAAACTGGACAAGTGCTCAAGGAACATTTACAGGAACGAGTAACAATTTCTATAATAATGTTACAAAACAATGGGAACAAATTTGGATTGATAATCAGGGAGGAAGTTTACATTTAAAAGGACATAGAGTTGCTAATCAGATGATCTTAAAAACAGATATTGCGGATAATAAAGAAGGTAAGCCTTTTTATCATCGTATAACCTGGACTTTAAATGACGATGGTTCCGTAAGGCAATATTGGGAAACCATTACCAGCAACAAAGATATTAGTGTGGTCTTTGATGGATTGTATAAAAAATCTAATTAAGGGTGGTTCCTAAATAATAAACCAATTAATAAGAGAAAAGTGTATAAAATTATTCCTGTTGTAATATAATTCCAAAATTGTTTGTCACGTTTTCTGGACCACGATTTCTTAAACATTATTTTTTGGTGATATCGGTATAAAAAAGGCAAGAATATTAGCTTGAGTTTTTCGTATTCAGTGAATTCGACTTCTTTTTGTGATATTTCAGATTTTAAGTTTTTTAGTTCTCTTAACTTAATCTCTTTTAATAAAGATTCTTTGATTTCATTATCAATGTTAGGATTTCTGTATAATTCTATTAACTGCTCATCGGAAAGTTTACGAACTCTATTTAAATCCATAAAAAAAACGAATTAATCCTGCAAAGCAAAAACCTTTTTCAATAAATCTGTTGTTCTGGAAGACAGTTTAGTTCGAATTTCGTTTTCTTCAATAGCAATCATAGTAAACACACCTTTTAAAGCTTCACCGGTAACATAGTCTGTTAAATCTGGGTTCACATTATTTGTAAAAGGAAGGTTATTGTACTTGTTAATTAGGTTGCTCCAGATTTTATCTGCTCCAACTTTACTAAATGAATTATTTATAACCGGACTAAATTTATTATATAATGCTGTTTGGGTTTTGCTATTCAAATATCGAGTAGCAGCATCATTTTTTCCAAGTAAAATATTTTTAGCGTCTGCAAATGTGATACCTTTAACAGCATCAACAAAAATGGGTGTGGCTTCTTTTACGGCATCTTCAGCAGCTCTGTTAAGCACTTTTAAACCTTCATCTGCTAATTTACTTAAACCAACATCTCTAAGTGCTTTATCCACTTTATGTAATTCTTGTGGTAAAACAATTTTTACTAATTCATTTTTAAAAAAACCATCAGTTTGCGTCAGTTTTGTCACTTGTTTGTCTATTCCAAAATCCAAAGCTTGTCTTAATCCAGAAGCAATTTCCGTATTGCCAATAATACCGCCGCCACCTTGTGGTAATTGATTAACAACTTGTTGTAACTCTGCACAGGCAGTAAGGTTAAAAATTAACACGACTGCTAAAAATTTACGAATCATATTTTTTGGGTTTTATATGTTTAACAAATATATGTTTTAGATGTTAAACCATTTCTAATTTATGTTAAATATGTTTTTAAGGGTACATTAAAAACCATTTCCTCGAGATTTGGCCTTATAAAAGATAAGCTTTAAGAAAAAACAATAAAAAGACACCTTGGGAGTAAGGTGTCTTTCGTGCAAACTAAATAATCCCACTAGTGTTTCGTCTAAAACTTATACTACAATTATGGGCTTTATTATCTTAAACCTTATTTGTTGAGACCCGAAGGGAAAAGAAAAGTCACAACTTTATAAAAAAAAGTGCTAAATATTAATTTAAATATCGTGAGTTCGACATAAAATTTATAAAAAAATAGACAAAAGCTCAATAAAATAAAGCTTGTCACCTTGAGCGCAGTCCTTTTAAAAATTCAGTTGTTTTAATTAGGTTTCGACTTTAGTTTATACTGAGTACTTCGACTGCGCTCAGTATAAACTATAGCCGAAGTACTCAACCTGACATTTGAATATAATTGACCGATTTTCATTTAAATAAAACTAAAGTTGTATCGAACTCACGTTAAATATATAGAGTATGCGTCAAGAATTTTGACAATCAGTTGTTTACTGCGTGTGGAAAAATAATTTTTTTAATGAACCCATCTTGACTTTTTGTTTTTAACCGAAAATGAGATAACATTTGTTCAGATGCGGCTTTTTTTACAAGGCATAGCAGTGCTAAGCATAAAAAAAGTAACAAAATATGGGCGAATTTTAGCCATTTTTTAGGAAATAGAAAAAGTCAAGATGAGTTCAATAAAAAATCACCGTTTTATTATTGTAAACCATGACCTTTCTATCTGTATGCAATTTAACAGCATTAGCTAGAACAATTTTTTCTAAATCCCGTCCTTTTGCTATTAAATCTTGTATGGAATGTGTATGAGATACATGCGCTACATCTTGTTCAATTATCGGACCAGCATCAAGTTCTTCCGTTACATAATGACTTGTAGCTCCAATAATTTTAACACCGCGCTTATATGCCGAATGATATGGTTTTGCACCCACAAATGCAGGAAGAAAAGAATGATGAATGTTAATTATTTTATTAGGGTACTTATTTATAAGTTTTCCGGAAACAATTTGCATGTACCTCGCTAAAACGATAAAATCTATGTTGTGTTTCTCTAATAATTCTAGTTGTTTACTCTCGGCTTCATTTTTTGTGTCTTTAGTAACTGGAATATGATGAAACGGAATTTTAAAATTATCAGCAATAGGTTTTAGATCTAAATGGTTACTTATGATGAAAGGAATTTCTAAATTAAGTTCTTCCGAATTATAGCGTCCTAATAAATCGTATAAGCAATGATCATATTTAGAAATAAATAAAGCCATTTTAGGCTTAACCTCCAAAGAGTAAATACGCCATTTCATACCAAACTCGCTAGCTAAAGTGTTTTTAAACAATTCTTTAAAACCAGCTGTCGTAAAGGAGTCTATCGTGAATTCACTTTCTAAACGCATGAAAAAGATATCCTGTTCTCTATCTACATGCTGATCTATATAAACAATATTGCCCCCTTCTTTGGCAACAAAATTCGTTACAGAAGCAATGATATTGGAACGGTCTTTACAATGGATTAAAAGCGTAATCTTATTCATGAGATTCAAAATCGATTAGTCGTCAAAATTAATCTAAAAAATAGATAAGAAATAATCAGTATAATAATTTTAGATAATCTTACGTGAATGGCTTATTTTTTTGAATATTTCATAAATTGCGATACTTAAAACTAAGATTCTTTACGAATGAAACAACAAGCACCATATAAGCCTAAACATAAAGTACGAATAGTAACAGCAGCATCATTGTTTGATGGGCATGATGCTTCCATAAACATCATGCGTCGAATTATTCAAGCTACAGGTGTTGAAGTGATTCACTTAGGGCATGATAGAAGTGTGGAAGAGGTTGTAAATACAGCTATTCAAGAAGATGTGAATGCTATTTGTTTAACTTCATATCAGGGAGGTCATAATGAGTATTTTAAATACATGTATGATTTATTAAAAGAAAAAGGTGCTGGTCATATCAAGATTTTTGGCGGAGGCGGAGGTGTAATCTTGCCTTCAGAGATTAGG
Organism: Flavivirga abyssicola; assembly: GCF_030540775.2. GTDB lineage: Bacteria > Bacteroidota > Bacteroidia > Flavobacteriales > Flavobacteriaceae > Flavivirga > Flavivirga abyssicola. Next base: position 3,294,004 of record NZ_CP141266.1, read on the forward strand.
GATTTGATGGATCATGGGATTACTCGTATTTATTCTCCTGATGATGGGCGTGAAATGGGATTACAAGGCATGATTAATGATTTGGTTAAGCAATCAGATTTTGCAATTGGAGATACTTTAAATGGAGAAATCGATACCATAAAAGAAAAGCTTCCAAAATCAATAGCCCGTATTATATCTTCTGCCGAGAATTTTCCAGAAGTAGCTAAAGACACTTTAGATAAAATACATATTAAAAATAAGAATTCTAAAACCCCAGTTTTGGGTATTACTGGAACCGGTGGAGCGGGAAAGTCTAGTTTAGTTGATGAGTTGGTTAGACGATTTCTAATTGACTTTCCAGAAAAGACGATTGGCATTGTTTCGGTTGACCCCTCAAAACGAAAAACGGGAGGTGCTTTGTTAGGAGATCGAATTCGTATGAATGCTATTAACTCACCTCGTGTTTACATGCGTAGTTTAGCAACACGTCAATCTAATTTGGCATTATCTAAATATGTAAATGAAGCCGTCGAAGTTTTAAAAGCCGCTGAATATGATTTAATTATTTTAGAAACATCAGGTATTGGACAATCTGATACTGAAATTATAGAACATTCCGATGTGTCATTGTATGTAATGACTCCCGAATTTGGAGCAGCAACGCAGTTAGAGAAAATCGATATGCTTGATTTTGCAGATTTAGTTGCTATCAATAAATTTGATAAACGAGGAGCCTTAGATGCTTTACGTGATGTTAAAAAGCAATATATGCGTAATAATAATCTTTGGGATGTACCTCAAGAGCAATTACCAGTTTTTGGTACGATAGCTTCTCAATTTAACGATCCGGGAATGAACACGCTTTATAAAGCTGTTATAGATATGTTGGTAGAAAAAGCAGAAGCAGATTTGAAATCAACATTTACTATTTCTGATGAAATGAGCGAGAAGATTTTTGTCATTCCGCCTTCAAGAACGCGCTATTTATCTGAAATAGCAGAAACAAATCGGGCTTACGACCAAAAAGCAAATAATCAGGTTGAAGTCGCTCAAAAGCTTTATGGAATATATAAAACGATTTGTTCGGTTACGAATGTCACCTTGGGCGCAGTCGAAAGGTCTCTTATAGGAAAGCTTGGATTAAATCATGAAGAGATTCTTCGACAAGCTCAGAATGACAGTGATAAACTATTTTTAGGTTTATTAGTAAAGGAATTCGATAGAGTAAAACTAAATTTAGATCCCTATAACTGGGAAGTTATTATCGGTTGGAATGAAAAAGTAAATACATATAAAAATCCAATCTATTCATTTAAAGTTCGAGATAAAGAAATAAAAATTAAAACACATACAGAGTCTTTGTCACATACTCAAATTCCTAAAGTGGCATTACCTAAATACCAAGCATGGGGAGATATATTGCGTTGGTGTTTACAAGAAAATGTTCCGGGAGAATTTCCTTTTGCATCTGGCTTGTATCCATTTAAAAGAACAGGAGAAGATCCGGCTCGTATGTTTGCAGGAGAAGGAGGACCAGAACGTACCAACCGCCGTTTTCATTATGTAAGTATGGGATTGCCAGCCAAACGCTTGTCAACCGCATTTGATAGTGTAACACTTTATGGTAACGATCCGGATTACCGTCCAGATATTTACGGGAAAATTGGAAATGCAGGCGTTTCAGTTTGTTGTTTAGATGATGCTAAAAAACTGTATTCCGGGTTCAATTTAGCAGACGTTATGACTTCTGTGAGTATGACTATTAATGGTCCAGCTCCTATGCTATTAGGCTTTTTTATAAATGCCGCCATAGATCAGCAATGTGAAATATACATAAAAGAAAAAGGTCTAGAAAAAGAAATAGAAGCTAAAATTGCTGTTATATATAAAGGAAAAGAGCGACCGAAATATAACGGAGAATTACCAGAAGGAAATAACGGTTTAGGATTGATGCTATTAGGTGTTACAGGAGATCAGGTCTTGCCCTTAGACATTTATAATGATATTAAAGTTAAAACGATATCTCAAGTTAGAGGAACAGTCCAAGCGGACATTTTAAAGGAAGATCAAGCCCAAAACACCTGTATTTTTTCAACCGAATTTGCATTGCGATTAATGGGTGATGTTCAAGAGTATTTTATTGAAAATAATGTTCGTAATTTTTATTCGGTTTCTATATCTGGCTATCATATTGCCGAAGCAGGAGCCAACCCTATTACACAGTTAGCCTTAACACTTTCCAATGGGTTTACTTATGTAGAGTATTACTTAAGTCGAGGTATGGATATTAATAAATTTGGTCCGAACCTATCGTTCTTTTTTTCTAATGGTATCGATCCAGAATATGCTGTCATTGGACGTGTTGCCAGAAAAATTTGGGCGAAAGCGATGAAGCATAAATATGGGGCTAATACTAGAGCCCAAATGCTTAAGTATCATATTCAAACATCAGGGCGCAGTTTACATGCTCAAGAAATAGACTTTAATGATATTCGTACAACTTTGCAGGCATTGTATGCTATCTACGATAATTGTAATTCGTTACATACAAATGCCTATGATGAAGCGATTACTACTCCAACCGAAGAATCAGTACGTCGTGCTATGGCCATTCAGCTTATCATAAATAAAGAATTAGGATTAGCTAAGAATGAAAACCCAATTCAAGGATCTTTTATTATTGAAGAGTTAACCGATTTAGTAGAGGAAGCTGTATTGCTTGAATTTGATAGAATAACTGAGCGTGGTGGTGTATTAGGAGCGATGGAAACCATGTATCAACGTAGTAAAATTCAAGAAGAAAGTTTGTATTATGAAACTTTAAAGCATAATGGTGATTTCCCGATAGTGGGGGTGAATACATTTTTAAGTTCTAAAGGATCGCCAACAGTACTTCCAAAAGAAGTCATTCGTGCGACAGAAGAAGAAAAGCAATTCCAAATAAAAACTTTAGAAAACCTTCATAAAGCAAACGATACAAAAGCGTTATTAAAAGAATTGCAAACGAAAGCTATTAACAACGAAAATATTTTTGAAGTATTAATGGAAGTTTGTAAAGTATGTTCTTTAGGAGAAATAACGAGTGCGTTATTTGAAGTAGGGGGACAGTATCGACGAAATATGTAAGCAGAGAACCACTTTTTGCGACAGCAAAAAGTGTGTGAATCGCTTATCCCGCGCTCACAATGTCATTAAGTTAAGGACAAAGGTGTCAGTCTGAGCGCAGTCGAAGACATTTAAACCTCTTACTTTCAATAGCGTTTCGACTGCGCTCAACGTGACAAAATAAAATAAATTCCCTTAACTTAATGACATTGCCCGCGCGCAGTCGAGGGATCTCATTAAAGGAAACCATAAACTTAGTACCCTCTTTTTATCAAAGCAAAAGCGAGCTAGTTGTTTAATACTAAATGATCATGTAAATCATATTAATTAACGCAACCATTTTCGAAATTAATCATCTTAAAGATAAAACCTTAAAAATCTATACAATGAAAAGTGGTATTTTAATTTTTCTTTCCTTAGTGTTAATAAGTTGCACTTCAGATGATAGCAAACCAAAAGAAGAAGACTCGGAATTACTTGGTAAATGGAAATTAATCGAACAGCTTTCGGACCCAGGAGATGGAAGCGGGGTATTTAATCCAATAGTCAGTAATAGAACTATTGAATTTTTTAGCAATGGTACAGTAACAATAAATGGTATTTTATGTTATATGAGCTCTCAGGTTGGTGATGAAAGTTCAGGTACTTATTCCGCTGTTTCTGGAAATGATTTTAGCGATGGAGAAATTATACCTAATGATTGCGATTCTAATTTTGTTGAACCTAAAGTGTTTTATAAAATAGAAGAAGCCAACTTAATACTTTGGTACTTATGTATAGAACCTTGTGGGCAAAAGTTTATAAAATTAACTGATTAAAGCGTTAACAACCAAGTACGCTGTAGTTTTTTGAATTTTTTCAACTCGCTGCGCAAAATAGGCAGAAAGTCTTTTCCGTTACTGTTTGAGCGCTCTAAACGATATGAGTTTTTATAGAGCATATTAGTAAGGCGTTTAAGGGAAGCTATATGCTTGTACTTTCTTTCTGAATAACGCTCTAATTCTGCATTCAAAATTTCTGGAGCTAATGATACAGATTGTTGCACAATATCTCCTGAAAAATAAATACTAGAATCTTCTGTGCCATCACTTTTTAGAACAGCTAAATCGTGATTTAGATATGAGGAAATATTTTGAGAAAGCGTGAAAATCTCAACAGCTTTTTTATAAATCGGTAATTCCGATAGATTTAATGGGGTATTAGATGACATATTCTTTTTCTCTTTAGCTTTTTATCAAAATTAATCACAAGAAATTATATTCGACTTTAGATATTAAAGTAAAAACGTATATTTGCTTTAGATTTTAATTATTTACAGTTAAATTTCATTAAATGGATATTGATAGGCTTAATTGGAAGATTTTAAGGTGTTTACAAGAGAACGCACGCCTTTCTAATGCCGAAATTGGACGACGTGTTGGGGTGAGTTCTCCGGCAGTTTCAGAGCGTATTAAAAAGATGGAAGATTTAGGAGTCATTGAAGGCTATAAAACGATTGTTTCTCCATTGGAAGTTGGTTATCAACTTAAAGCCATCATTACGTTACGTGCCTTTATGGGGAAACTAAAGCCATTTTTGGAAAAGGTAAAAACCTATGATGAAGTTGTGAATTGTTATCGAATTACTGGTGATGAAAATATTGTTATGGAAGTGGTATTAAAAAACCAAAAACATATGGAATCATTTATAGATCAACTTATCGTTTATGGAGAAAGTAAAACACAAATAGTACTGTCTGATGTTGTTAAACAAAAAGAGATAAAATCGTTGAAATAGAAATTACAGATCTCCAAATGTATCATCTGGATTATATGGAATATCATCATCAGGATCTTTATCATCATAATTTATCCCTGGAGGATTAAAAAGTCCCCAGCGATCTATAATATAATTCCATTGGTCGAAGGTTTTTACCCATTCTGCAAATAAGATTCGAAATGCTTCTATTTCAGTTCTTAATAAATCCAAATATTCGATGTCTTTAAAACCGTGCATTTCTATACCACTAGCGTCAGTAATAAGATCTCGGGCAGCTTTACGAATTATGGCAGCATTTTCCATTTTAATATAGTATCGCATATTTTCACCTGAAGCTCCTGCAATTTTAGCGGGAATAATCAATGAGTTTTTTCGCATATAATCAAGATTATCTTCTATCATTTCAGCTTGAATTTCTTGCTCAAAATCAATATCAGTTTTTTCAACCGATTTAACAATATAATCTACTAATTTTTGTATTTCCATAGCCTTTTGAAATACGGGTAGTTTTTGCCACTGTTTCATGGTTTACTTCTTAATCATTAAATGAGGTACACTATCTAGGTTCCAATCAATCACCAAACCACCAGCTAAAGCTTGTGCAACTTCTTTCCCATAAAGAAACTCACATAAATATAAAGCAGCTTCAAAACTTTTTGCGCCACCAGCAGAGGTGATATATTTTCCGTCATGAACAAAGAGCAACTCTTTTCTTATATCCAGTTTGGGAAACACGGTTCTCATTTTGTCAATATCGCCTGGAAATGTTGTCGAAACAGCGTTATCAAGTAACCCTGCCTTAGCTAAAACAAACGCCCCGTCACAATGAGAGGTTATAAATTGAGCATTTTTATCTGTTTGCTTTACAAAATTAATCATAGCTGTATCCTCTAAATCGGAATCTAAATGATGCTCGGCACTAGGGACAACAAGAATATCAATTTTTGGAAGTGAATCTTTTGTATAATTAAAATCCGGAAGGATTCGCATACCCTCAAAGGTAGTAATCGCATCATCAGTATTTGCAACGGTGAACACATTCATGGCTTTAATATTATTTCTAAAAATAGTATGCTGAAAAATATCAAAAGGCGCTGTTAATTCTGTATTATAAGTGCCATTCATAATCAAGAATGCAACATTATACCTATTAGGTTCAAGTTTAGGAAACTGTTTGTCATGCTGAACTTGTTTCAGTATCTGATTATCGGTAGTCTCTTTCCTTTTTTCAGAAGAATTACAGCTTATAAGAAGTAGAATAGTTGTTATATAAAAGAGGTGTTTCATTTGACTATTTTTTAATCTAAAATGCTAATATAGTACTTATAATAAGTATGTTACGTATGTACAATTATTATACTTGGTTATAGAGCTTTTAATTCTGACTTAATTGATACGCCATGGTGGATTTTTTCTGTTTTTTCCGGCATGGAATAGTATAATGTTATTGCCATCTAGACCTTGCAAACGTGCCTCACGCCATAAATACGATTGATCTTCGGGTAATTGTGTAAAACTAATACCTTTTTTCTGAAGCTTAGAAACTAAATTGTCTAGATTATCATCTTCAAAATATATAGTAATACCATCACCTTTTGGTAAGGTATCTACTTTATGAATTGAAAAAGTACTATTGCCATCAGGGCATTCAAATCGAACATATCTTGGGATGGCATCTACAATAAGATGCAATCCCAAGGTTTTATAAAATTCGGTTGCTTTTTCAACATCTAAAGAAGGTATTGTAATTTGGTTTAAATCCATAAAATTTCTCTTTCTTCTTCTTTTTTTATTTTTTCTTTACGTTTTTTTGTTGCATTCAAATAGTGTCTTAGTATAAATAACAAGAAAACACAAAGTGCAGCAAGTAATGTAATAATATACCAGGTATTATCAAAACCTAGCGCATCTACCATTCGCATACCTGCATTATGACCAAATATATGAGCTATCGAAAACGCAATACTGTACAAGGCCATATATTCACCTTGATTTCCTTTTTTAGCTCTATCCATGGTAAAAGCGTTTGAAAAAGGAAAGGCTATCATTTCTCCAAATGTCATTAATAGCATGCCAATTATCAAAATACCAACCCAATTAGTAAAGTTTAAGATAATAAAACTTAACCCAGTTAAAATACCTCCGAAAAGCATTAATCCAGATTTCGTGAAATTGGAGTTTTCTAACCATTTTATTAAAGGCATTTCAAATACAAAAATGATAAAACCGTTCAAGCCTAAAATAATTCCTATATCAAACTCACTTAAATGATGTGCATCTTTATAATACAGAGGCATGGTTGAAAAGTATTGTAAGAATACAATACCAAAAATAACCATAGCTGCAAGAAATATTAAAAATGCTTTATCACTGTATGCTGATTTTGGATTTTTTGTTCTTACATCATCCAGAATTTTAGCTTTTTTCGGATTCAATACGTTTATTAAAACAAGAGTAGCCACCATACATGTAATACCATCTACCCAAAATAACCCTCCATAGCTAAGCGATGTAATTATAATACCACCAATAGCAGGACCAGCAGAGAAACCAAGGTTTATTGCTAAACGAATTAAAGTCACAGACCGTATTTTGTTTTCTTGTTTGCTATAAGCACTCAAGGCTACGAACATAGCAGGACGAAACATATCTGCTACAAGCATCACTAAAAAAATGCCTAGACAAAACGTAGCGAAAGTATTTAGAAATTGCAATGCTATAAATAGTATTCCAGTTGTAAGTAAACTGAATACCATAACTTTATAATAACCAATTTTATCGGTTAATTTTCCACCCAACCAAGAACCAATTACTGAGCCTAAACCAAAAGCACTCATAATCCACCCAACATCGCTTAAAGTAAAATTAAGGCGCTTTGTAAGGTACAATGATAAGAATGGAATGACCATGGTTCCTGCTCTATTTATAAGTGTTATTAAAGCAAGCCACCATACTTCTTTTGATAAGCCTTTAAATGTGTTTAAGTAATTGTTGAATAAAGTTTTCATTAGTTCTAATTGTTCAAGTTTCTGTTTTTACATATAGTTTTTGTTTTGAAGTCGAAAGTTGACTAAAAATAAAAAGTCCGACTGAGAAGTCGGACTTTTACATATTGTAATATTTTATATTTATATCACCACAATATATGACAAGCCCAACTCACTCTCTTTAAAGAGGTCCATTGCTTTCTATAAATTGTGACGATACAACGCATTTTTATTTCTTTTGAAGCTACAAAGCTATATAAAATATTCTTAAGTTGTATTTTTGAAATGAAAATATTTTTTAAATAATGAAAAATAAGGTATCCTAGAATATATATGTCTGATAGTAAATTAATTGAAGTTAGTGGTTTAAAATCTCCCAAAGGAGCGTTCTTGTTAGGGCATTTGCCGCAATTTAACACCTATAACAAGCATCAGGTTTTAGAGCGTTGGGTTGAAGAATGTGGCGAATTATTTAAAATACATTTTGTTGGAAAGCAATTTGTGGTATCTGCAAATCCAGATTTTAATAGCCAAATGCTCAGATTAAGACCAGAAGTTTTCAAGCGCTTTTCTAAGATTGATGAAATTTTAAAAGAAATGGGAGTCGATGGTGTTTTTAATGCAGAAGGAACAGCATGGAAAAGGCACAGAAGACCAACAGCAGAAGCTTTAAGTGTAAAAAACGTAAAAGCATATTATCCTGTGATTCTGGATAAGACTAATGGCATTCTTGAAAAGTTTAAAAACTATTCTCGGCAAAATACGATAGTAAATGTGCAAAAAGAATTTATGGCGTTTACAATTGATATTACAACGGAGATTGCTTTCGGACATAAATTAGATACTATAAATAATAAATCAAATAGTTTTCAAAAGCATTTGGAAGTTATTTTTCCAATGATTAATTCCCGTGTTACGGCACCAATTCCTATATGGAGATACTTCAAAAGAAAAAAAGATAAAATACTTGATGAATCTTTAAAATCTATTGAAAAGGTTATTTATGAATTTATTAATGAAGCTAAAAAAAGAATCGCAGAAAATCCAAAATTAAAAGCACAACCTTCTAATTTTTTAGAAGCTTTATTAGTAGAAAACAAAGACGAAAATTTTACAGATGAAGAGATTTACGGAAATGTATTCACAATATTATTAGCTGGAGAAGATACAACTTCAAACTCATTGTCTTGGGCTATGTTTTATTTAGCACAACACCCAGAAATAGTAACTAAGGTAAGAATGGAAGCTAAGGAAGTATATTCTAAAGATACTCCGGACGCTTATGAAAATGTTGAAGATTTAAAATATGCAAATGCAGTAGCTCAGGAAGCGATGCGATTAAAACCAACAACACCTCAATTGTATCTGGAATCTAATGAAGACGTTATTATAGATAATGTGTCGATACCAAAAGGAACCAGTATTATTTTACAGAATAAAGTAGCGCAAACACACGACGATTATTTTTCTAACCCCAATAGTTTTGTTCCAGAAAGGTGGATAGTTAGTGAGTGCCCAATGCATAAAAACCATACTCCTAATGTTATGAGAGCCTTTGGCGGCGGTCCAAGATACTGTCCTGGAATGCATTTGGCAAAAACAGAAATGACTGTTTTAATTTCGACGTTATGTAAGCATTTTGATTTTAAATTGGAAGTAAAACCAGAAACCATTAAAGAACAATTTGAGTTTACTATGTATCCAGAAAATTTAAAAGTAACATTTATTCCAGCAAAGTAATATTAACTAAAAAAGTATTTTAAAAGAGTTAGGATTTCGATATGTGTTTTATATAGTAAATATTACCCTGAACAAATTTAGGGTCTTATAAACCATTCATGATAAAATAATTATAGACATTAAAAATAATAACATGCCACATAGTACACTCCCTTTTAAAAAGCTAAAATTTATAACCAAAAAAAGTATTGTATTGGTATTGTTTTTGGCTACTATATTTAGTTGTGCTCAGGAAAAGAAGCCTCTTTTAGGGGATACTGAGTTTCAAAGAACAATTAACGCAGAGTATAAAGATGCCACGACATCACCTTTAAAAGATAAAGACAGAAAGCATTTTGAAGGTTTGGACTTCTTTAAGTTTGATTCTGCTTATGTTGTAAAAGCACAGTTTAAAAGAACACCGAATGAGAAGTCTTTTAAAATGAAAACAACGACTGCAAGACTTCCTGAGTATGTGAAATATGGAGAACTAGCATTCAATTTAAAAGGAAAAAGTTTCACATTAAATATTTATCAAAACCAAGGTTTGAAGGAAAAAGAAGGTTATGAAGATTATTTGTTTTTACCTTTTTTAGATGAAACTAACGGATTTGAAAGCTATGGAGGAGGCCGTTACATTGATGCCAGAATTCCTAAAGGGGATACTATGGTAATCGATTTTAATTCTGCTTATAACCCTTATTGTGCATATAATGATAGATATTCTTGTCCAATAGTGCCCAGAAAAAATTATTTAAAAACTAGAATTGAGGCAGGGGTTAAGGCTTTTGGGAAGCATTAACTAAACTTAATAATTTTATTATTTATTTATGTCCATTTAATACATATATAAACGTAAGCGGTTTGAGTTAATATCCAAACCGCTATTCCAATACCCTGTGATTCGTTGACTTTTATCTAACTACAGTCATCTCATTTAATGTAAATTCTTTCACAGCACCATCTGTAGCTCTCATATATTTAGCTAAATGTGCATTATTCATATGTTTTTGCCATAATTCTCTACTTTCCCAATTTTCATAAAATAAAAACAGGTTTTCATTTTGATTATCTTGATGCAGATCATAATTGATACATCCTTTTTCCGCTCTTGTAACCTCAATTAGTTTTAGTAATTCGTTTTTTACTAAGTCTTTTTTTTCAGCTTTTGCCAAAATCTTTGCTACGATTGTTAATTGATTTGTCATTTTTTGTTTTAAAAGGTCTCTATTACTTGATTAATATTTCTTCGTGATTTTGGAGTCTTACTCGGTTGATTGAAATCGTCTTTATCTCTATAACCGATAGCTACAGCCATAAGGGTTGCATAGTCTTTTTGATTTAATATACTATCGTACTTCATCGGTTCAACTCCTTCCATTGGCGTAGCGTCAATGCCCATTTCTGCACAAGCACTTAAAAGAACACCTAAGGCTAAATAAACTTGCCGGTCAAACCAAGCCTTAATTTGTTCTTCTGTTTGAGGCTTTATGAATTCTTTGTAATAATCAACCGCTCCTTTTGGCAAGCCTTCTTCTATTTGTTGTTCAAATAAAACGATATTGTCAATTCTACTAAATACAACTACAATATCACTGTCAAGTACTTTATTGGTATTTAGCCATGATACTTCAGAAAGTTTTTCTTTAGTTTCTTTGTCTGAAACGAAAGTAAATTTCCAGGGTTGGCTATTTATTGATGAAGGACTTAGATGCAAAATCTCTTTTAATTCTTCAATTTTTTGTTTTTCTATTTTTTTAGAATTGTTATACTTTTTTGTCGTGTAACGATTTTTCATGGATTCTATAAAGCTCATAATTTTGATTTTTTAATACTATACTAATTATAGTTGCAAAAATAAGTATAGTAATTTATCTTTGCAATAACGGTCAAAAAGGATAGTATAAAATAATGGTAGAAAAAGAACAAAAAAGACACATATTTAACGGAAAGGAATATCCTTGTTGTACAAGTCTTACGATGGGTGTAATAGGAGGAAAATGGAAAACCGTAATTTTATTTCATTTAATAGATGGAAAATTACGATACAACGAATTAAGAAAAGCTATGCCAACTGTTACTGAACGAACGTTAAGTTTGCAATTGAAAAAATTAGAGGAAGATGGTATCGTTCACCGAAAGGTTTATACTAAAAAGGCACCATTAAAGGTTGAATATACTTTAACGAAATTAGGGGAATCTTTAATTCCACTTATACAATCTATTGCGAATTGGGGTGATTTTATTGTTGCAAATTATTCAGAAGAAAAATAAAGGGGTTAGTTTGGCTTGTTGCTCATACATAGGTTTATGTATTTATACTGAAGTAAGTTTAGTATATGCTGGTTGTTTCGTTTGTTAAAACAGGTTTAGTATGTTTTTTATAAAAATACAAAGTTTTACTTCACCAAAAACATCCCCAAAAACACAGCCAAAAAGCCAACAATGAAACTAGCAATGGTATAAAAAGCAAAGCTTGTAAAATCTCCCGATTTTAAAAACACGTGGTTTTCATATGCAAAAGTTGAAAAAGTGGTGAAACCACCGCAAAAGCCAGTAGCCAAGAGTAACGTTTGGTTTTGAGTTAGTGAGTCATTTTTTGCTGCCAAGCCAAGTATTATACCAATAAGTAAACTTCCTAAAATATTAGCAGCAAAAGTTCCATAAGGAATACCTGTTTCAGCACTATTTAAATATTTTCCAATAATATAGCGTAGTACGCTGCCAAAGCCACCACCTAAAAAAACCAGTAAAAGCTGTTTCATCAGTGCAATTTAATTAGTTTTTTAACGGTCTGATGTTTCATTTGTTATGTTTTTATAGTAGTGAGAGTTTAGGTACAAAAGGTTCATGTATTATTTAACAGCAATATATATTTCAGTGACCCAGTCAGCTGGATTTGGATAACTCATAGGGTCTGTTAAGTATGTTTCTAGCATAGGTCCTTTTTCTGTAAACTCTAAACCATTTTCTGGTATGTATTTCATAGCAGCATCCCAAGCTTCTTTTAAATTCTCATAATTTCCTTTAAGAGTTGTTTTAACAGCTTTAAAAGGTTTTAATTGTCCGGTAAGAATATCGCTATCAGTACTTACTACCTTTGTTGTAGTTGGTACACAACAAGAGAACATCACGGCGTTATTTTCTTCATCCCACTTATGATAAAAAGTAAAAGGAGCTCCTGCCATGGCTATTTTATTTTTCATAGCATAGTTACCAACCTTAGGCAGCATTTCGGTCATTTTATCCTTCAGATCAGTGATTTTACAAGACGTTGTATTGTAAAGATAGTAACCACCGCTATGTTGGGTGATGCCATCTACTTTTATACTATACTTTTTCATATCAGCAGAGACAACACTATCCAGTTTAAATAAACCTCTTTCAAAATCAGGCCCCGTAGCCTCTTCAATAGATCCAGCAAAGGTTGTATACATTTTAGTCATAAAATCCTGTTTCCCTTTCATGCCCCAGGTTACTTTGGTACCTTCTTCAGTATTTTCAAAAGTCCAATTTATATCAGATTCAGATTCAAAAGGCTTTATAAATACAATGTGTTGGTTAATAGATTTATCTTTTTCTACAGCAAGCGTTTTCATATGGCCTTCACCTAAAATGTCCCCATTCCATCCATAGTTTCCATCAACACCAGATGTGGTTTCCCCATAGGTTAAAGTGGCATTTGGTTCTTTTTCAATCCAAGGAGAAAAATCAGGCCAATTTTTAAAATCATTTACTTTATTAAATAAAAGAGAAGCTGGCGCTTTGATAACTTTACTTCTGGAAAAATCAAATTCATTTGGCTGTACAGCAATGTATATAGCAGTACCAATAAGAGCAATAAGTAATAAGAATAAAATGTACTTAAAAGTTTTCATTGTTTTTTTGGTTAATTATATAAATCAAATATAATCATTTTTAAACCTCGTTTAATAAATTATTATATTTGTTACGTCAAAAAACAATTTTTTCTAAACAAATAATTGTTTTTGCAATTAATCAATAATTTAGAGACTATTATCAATCCCTTTTTTGAACAATAATTAAAAACATTTTTATATAATGAAACTAAAATCGATACTTAATTTAGTACTAATTACTATTTTATTCTTATCATGTGGCCATGATAAATCTAAGGAAAATACAAAAAGTACTGAGGTAAAAGAAACCACTGCTTTTAACCATAATGTAGAGCAGTTTGCTGATATTAAAATTCTTCGTTATCAAATTCCTGGATGGGAAAATTTAACTTTAAAAGAACAAACTTTAGTATATTATCTCACTCAAGCTGGTTTAGCGGGGAGAGATATTATGTGGGATCAAAATTATAGACATAATCTTAAAATAAGAAAGGCGCTTGAGAATGTGTATACAAATTACGGAGGCGATAAAACATCTACAGATTGGAAGGCCTTTGAAACTTATTTAAAACGTGTTTGGTTTAGTAATGGAATACACCACCATTATTCGAATGATAAATTAAAACCAGAGTTTTCTTCAGACTATTTAAAGCAATTATTAACAGATACAAATACTACTTTAGAAGGAGACGCTTTTGATGTTCTTTTTAATGATGCAGATGCTAAAAAAGTAAACCAAGCTAAAGGTGTTGATAATGTAGGGCTTTCAGCAGTTAACTTTTATGGACCTGATGTTACTAATAGTGATGTACAAAGTTTTTATGCAGCTAAGACATCTCCAAATCCGGAAAGACCATTATCTTTTGGGTTAAATTCACAATTAGTAAAAGAAAATGGCGTATTAAAGGAACGTGTTTACAAATCTGGAGGGCTGTATGGTTCGGCAATTGACGAAATCATTACATGGTTAGAATTAGCAAAAGGCGTTGCAGAAAATGAGGCTCAGGGTAATGCTCTTGGGTTATTAATTGATTATTATAAAACAGGTGATTTACAGACCTGGGACGATTATAATGTTGCCTGGACTTCTGCAACAGCAGGCAATATTGATTATATAAATAGTTTTATTGAAGTATATAACGATCCGTTGGGCTATAGGGGATCTTATGAAAACATCATTCAGATTAATGATTTTGATATGTCTCAAAAGATGAAAGTATTATCGGATAATGCACAGTGGTTTGAAGACAATTCGCCTTTAATGGAAGCACATAAAAAAGATAGTGTTGTTGGCGTTACCTATAAAGTTGTTACAGTAGCAGGAGAGGCTGGAGATGCATCACCAAGCACACCAATTGGTGTAAATTTACCCAATGCCAATTGGATTAGAAAAGAAGTAGGGAGTAAATCTGTTTCTTTAGGAAATATTATCCATGCTTATAATAATGCAGGTGGTTCTGGACGTTTAAAAGAGTTTGTTCACGATGAAGAAGAGTTAAAATTAGCGGAAAAACATGGACAACTTGCAGACAAACTACATACCGCACTGCACGAGGTCATAGGACATGCCTCTGGACAGTTAAATCCGGGCGTAGGAGAGACTAAAGAAACATTGAAAAACTATGCTTCTACCTTAGAGGAAGGGCGTGCAGATCTGGTTGGATTATATTATTTATATGATGCTAAATTGCAAGAACTGGGTTTGGTTGACGATTGGAAAAGTGTAGGGGAAACAGCTTATGATGACTATATTAGAAATGGGCTTGTAATACAGCTAATTCGTTTAAATTTAGGGGATGATGTTGAAGAAGCACATATGAGAAATAGACAGTGGGTGAGTGCTTGGGTATTTGAGAAAGGTAAAGCCGATAATGTTATTGAAAAAGTAGTACGTGATGGGAAAACGTATTACAATATCAATGATTATGAAAAGTTACATGACCTTTTTGGACAGTTATTGCGTGAAACACAGCGAATAAAATCTGAAGGGGATTATGAAGCAGTAGAAGCCTTAGTTGAAGGTTATGGTGTAAAAGTAGATCAAGCTTTGCATGCTGAAGTTTTAGAACGTAATAAACAATTTTCATCTGCTCCTTATAATGGTTTTGTGAATCCTGTATTAATAGCTGAGAAAAATGATGAAGGAGAAATAATTGGGGTAAAAGTGACACAGCCAGAAACCTTTGCTGGGCAGATGTTGGATTATAGTAAAAACTACAATTTCTTACCAGAGGTAAACTAGATTATTTAACTTAATAAACAAAAAAACAGGCCCTTCATTCAAGGGTCTGTTTTTTTGTTAACACTAAAAGTCAAAAGAATTAAATTAACAACTATTAGGATGCTAATTATAATTAGTATTTTCATAGTTTGAGTTTGTTTGTTAAACATTAGATGCACAAAAATTAAAAAGGTTGCGTGAGAATCTTAAAACTATTTATATAACAGATGAAATGTTCTTTTTCCTACCATAGTCGCTTACTTTAAAAACAATAAATATCTGATATTGGGTGGGTTAAAGTCATTAAATCTCATTAAAAGTTAGAAATAAGCTATTATTAAGGAAAGAATTTAATTATGTGATGATATTTTTTAGTGTGATTTTGACAATAATTATGCCTAAAGTCAATTTGTAAACAAATTAAGATTAAATAATGAGACATCAACGCTGAAAGACTTTCTTAAGGGGAGTTAAATTATTCTTTACTATATTTTTCGGTGTGTTTTACATAATTTGTTTTCATTACACTGGGTTTTGTATAACGCTATTTCAGGACGAGACAACTATATAACAAAAAAACCAGAGAAGTTAACTTCTCTGGTTTTTTTAATAACATTTAAAACGGTCAACCGTATTTTGCGGTGACTGAAATTATATAGTCTATTTTCTTGTAAACGTAAAAGTATCGATGTAAGTTTCGTTACCATCGATGTAGGTTTCAGTAATTACTAGTTTACCATCAACAAATTTTACTTCGCCACTTTCTAATACTAAATCTCCATTAGGGTAGTCTTCACTGTATTGTGGATTAATAAAATCTTCATATTTGAATGATACCAAAGTCAACGTTTTGTCAGTTTCATTATAGGCCCATTTACCAGTCTCTTTGTCATCATATTTTTGAATTTCATCAAAATAAACAGCACTACAGTTAGTTGCTGTAGCTTCAGTATTTATGTTTTTATATTCTTCATATTCAGTTATGTAAAAATCGCCATCACTTTCAATATTAAGTATCACCTCTTCTTTAACTGTCATACTATAATCAACTTCAATTGTTTCTTGATTTTCACAAGTAGTCTCAAATTTATCATCATCAGTAGCTTCTACTAGAATCCATTCACCAGTAATAGCGGCATTACCACCCCATGCTTCTACTTCTACACAAACAGTAACAATTTGACTGATGTTGTTTTCTGAATCATAAATACATAAATCAGCACAAAATTTTCCAGGAGGAAAAGAGTTTCCAAAATCTACGTCAATTTCGTACTCACCATCTATTAAGTTTTTACTAGATTTTTTTAGTGGCCCTCTAGATTTGTCACTTTTAATATTACTAGATTTGTCTGTTACAAAACTAGAAACTGGAATATTAAAATAGTCAGAAGCATTATTGTTATCTGAATCTTTAAATAATAAGTAAGCACCAGCAACATTTGTTTCTGCTGTAGAAAACTTTAAATTAAAACCAGAGCTTTGAAAAGCTTCTGCTTTATCTGAGCTTATTTCTAGATTTATATTACTATTTGGAGCAGGAGGTGTTCCTTGGTTTTTTGTTGCTCCATCTATAGATATATCAGAGTTTAAATTAGCTAAAGGAACTGGGTTTTCCTCAAGTTGGTTTTGCTCATTTGCTAGTTGCTCGTTTCCATTGTCGTTATTATTGTCATCTGAAGAACAGGAATATACTAATATCGAAAATGCAATTAATGCAAATAATGGTTTAAAAAATTTCATAGTTTTCATTATCATTTGTTAATTTATGATTAATGTGCATAGCTAAAAATATTAGTTCAATTGTGCAAAAATCTGAATCAGATTACATAAAAAAAAATGAAATAATAGACGAAGTGTTTAAAAAATCAGATTAAGTGTTTATTTGAATAAAAACTTTATAGCCACTATAAATAAAATAAAAGCAATAAAAGCAATCAGCATCCATATACTACCAGCGTAAAAACGCTTATGCAGTTTTAAATCCTTTCGGTAAGTATATCCTATTATAATGGCGAAGGTAATAAAAAATAAAACTCCAAAAATGATTTGACCTTTACTAAACATATGGTTATTTTTATGCAAATTTAAGAAAACACTAAAGATTTTCTTCTCCAAGGAAATTAAAAACACTAATAATTAATGAAAAATAAAATAGAAGCTGTAAAAGCGTTTCATACCGCATTTAAAATAGGACATAGGGAATCTCCCAAAGCAGATTTAGGAAAAGAGAAAAATACACTGCGTTTCAATTTAATGAAGGAAGAAAACGAAGAGTATTTAGAAGCTGCCAATAATAACGATTTGGTTGAAGTTGCAGATGCATTAGGGGATATGCTTTATATATTATGCGGAACCATTATTGAACATGGTATGCAATATAAAATAGAAGAGGTATTTGATGAAATACAACGTAGTAATATGAGTAAACTAGGTGATGACGGACAACCAATTTATAGAGAAGATGGTAAAGTGCTTAAAGGACCTAATTATTTTAAACCTAATATTGAATCTATTTTAGATAAATAAAAAAAAGAGAAGCTATTTAGCTTCTCTTTTTTTAATGAATACTCTGTTTATTCAACTTTAAGTCTCCAGCCAAAAGGATCTTCGGCTTTATTGGTTTGTATATCTGTAATTCGTTTCTTTAATGAACTGGCATACGTGTCATCTAGTTCTGGTAGGTCAAAATCTTCACCTTTATAACCAAACCCGGCTATAGGAGAAATAACCGCGGCAGTACCCGCACCAAACATTTCTTTTAGAGAACCATCTTTTGCCGCAGTAACCACTTCACTAACAGACAGTTTTCTAACTTCAACGGGAATGCCTTCAGCTTTAGCTAGTTCAATAATACTCTTACGTGTAATACCATCTAGAATTCTATCGCTAGTTGGCCCTGTTATAAGTGTGTCGTTTATACGAACAAAAATATTCATAGCACCAGCTTCTTCAATATATTCATGGGTATTATCGTCTGTCCAAATAACCTGTTGGTACCCTTTTTCTATAGCCAATTGTGTCGGGTAAAATTGTCCGGCGTAATTTCCACCAGCTTTAGCAAAACCAACACCACCATTAGCAGAACGCGAGTATTTTTCTTCAATTAAAACTCTCACTTTTCCAGAAAAATAAGATCCAGAAGGTGCACAAGCTATAATAAATGTGTATTCATCGGCAGGAGAGGCATGAAAACCGTTACCAGAAGCAAAAACAAAAGGTCTTATATATAAAGAACTTCCATCTTTTTTAGGAATCCATTCATTATCAACTTGTAATAATGTTTTAAGACCATCCATAAAATAGCTTTCTGGTAATTCAGGAATTGCCAGACGTTTCGACGAAATATTTAAACGTTTAAAATTCTCAATAGGACGAAATAACCAGACATCTTCGTTCGTATCTTTGTAGGCTTTCATACCTTCAAAGACAGATTGACCATAATGAAAAATCTTAGCGGATGGATCTAAACTAATAGCTTGATAAGGGACGACCTTAGGAGCTTGCCATTCACCATTTTTAAAATTGCATTCTAGCATGTGATCAGAAAATACATGCCCAAATTTTAAATTGTCAAAATCTACATCATTAATTTTAGTAGTTTTGGCTTTTATAATCTCGATATTGTTGATTATAGAGTTCATAAGTCTAGTTATTTAATGATACAAATTTAGGTAAAAACGTTTTTAAAAAAACGGTATATTTACATAAATCGTTTAAAATTGAAATATTCATAACATGAAGTCGATTATCTTAGTAATTGTATGTGCCTTAATGTTAAATTCTTGCAAAAATAAAAATGAGGAATCATCTAAAAAAACACTAAAAAAAGAAGCCGTAGAATACGTATCTTTTGGAAAAGAAATAATTGCAAATGATGCTATTGCAGCTACTTCTATGGCATCACACTACAAAACTATGAATGTAGGAGATTCCATTAATTCTAAAATGTTGGCTAAAGTTAATAGTGTCTGTCAGTCAAAAGGGTGTTGGATGACTCTAAATTTAGAGGACGGTAATGAAGTCATGGTGAAATTTAAAGACTACGGTTTTTTTGTGCCTAAAAACATTGCAGGTAAAGAGGTTATTGTAAATGGAAAAGCTTATATAAAAGAAGTCCCAATTGATGAATTGAGGCATTATGCTGAAGATGCTGGTAAATCTACTGAAGTTATAGCTGCAATTACCGAACCTAAAAAGACCTATTCGTTTGAAGCTGATGGTGTATTATTAAAACAATAGTTTTGAAACGAGAAGTAGTAATAACGGGAGATGGTTCATCAACCATACATTTACCTGATTGGGATGAGCAATACCATTCAAAACATGGTGCTATACAAGAAGCTTATCATGTGTTTATAAAACATGGCTTGCTTCACTTTTATAATGTTGAACAAAGCAAAAACTTAAATGAGCAGGTAACTATTTTAGAAATTGGTTTTGGTACGGGGTTAAACGCTTTTATTACTTTATTAGAAGCAGAAAAATTAAATATCAACATTAACTATTTTGGCGTAGAAGGTTATCCAATTTTAATGGATGAAATTGATCAGTTAAATTACCCGATTGAATTAAATGCACAAAATAAAGTGGCTCTTTTTAAACAGCTACATGAAGTTGTTTGGGAGGAAAAGTATATGGTTTCTGAAAACTTTTCAATAGAGAAACAAAACCGTTTCTTTTCAGAAATCGCAGAAAAAAACATGTACAATATTATATATTTTGATGCTTTTGGCGCTCGGGTACAGCCTGAATTGTGGACAGAATCCATATTCTTAAAAATGTATAATGCATTAAAACCAGGAGGCGTTTTAGTTACTTATTCAGCAAAAGGAAGTGTACGTCGAGCTATGCAGGCAGTTGGCTTTATTGTTGAGCGTTTACCTGGACCGCCTGGTAAACGTGAAATGTTACGCGCTTGCAAAGAAGCGTGACATTCAACGAAGTTAAATGTTTATATTAAAGGAAAGGTTAGTATTCAGCGAAGTTAAATGTTACGCGCTAGCAAAGAAGCGTGGTCAAATGGCACTTAATAATTTTCTGGTCTGCAGATCGTAGACTGTTAAACCTAATATAAAACGTTAGCATACAGGTATGCCTTTTTGTAACTTTAATAAAAAAAGAAAATGCGAGTTTTAATAACAGGAGCGACAGGCTTAATAGGGCAGGAGATTGTAAAACTTTGTCAAGAGAAAGGTATTGCGGTTAATTACTTAACCACACGTAAAACTAAAATATTTCAAAAAGAAAATTATCAAGGGTATTACTGGAACCCTAAGAGTCAAGATATTGATACGGATTGTTTTAAGCATGTTGATGCCATTATACATCTGGCAGGAGCTACTGTTTCTAAACGCTGGACTTCTTCTTATAAAAAAGACATTTTATCTAGTAGAAAAATAACAACTCAGTTACTAATTAATGCTTTGAAAGGGGAGAGTCATACTATAAAACAAGTCATTTCTGCTAGTGCTATTGGAATTTACTCAGATTCCTTAATTAATTATTACGAAGAAAACTCTAAAGACTTTAGCAAATCTTTTTTAAGTCATGTCGTTCAGGCATGGGAACAAGAGGTTGATGCGTTTAACAAATTGGATATTACTGTTTCCAAAATAAGAATAGGCTTGGTTCTGGCTGAAAACGGTGGAGCACTTCAAGAAATGGTCAAGCCTATTAAGTTTGGATTAGGAGCAGCTTTTGGTAGCGGTAAACAATGGCAGTCCTGGATTCATGTTCAGGATTTAGCAAATATGTTTTTATATGTCTTGGAAAATAACTTAAAAGGCATTTATAATGGCGTAGCACCAAACCCTGTAACAAACAATGAATTAATAAAAACGGTGTCTAATGTGATACGCAGACCTTTGTTTTTGCCTAATATTCCTAAATTCTTTTTAAAGTTGGTATTGGGAGAGATGCATACATTACTATTTGAAAGCCAAAGAGTTAGTTCTAAGAAAATAGAAAATAAGGGATTTGTTTTTAAATACCATCACTTGTTGTTAGCTCTAGAGGACTTATTAAAATAGATTATATCCAAAAATAATTGATGTCCTAGGATAATTCGTATCAAACAAACTATTTGTTATTATTGTTTGATTTGAGGAAAATCTAGCTTCTAAGCTTATTTTATCATTAAATTTATAGCCTATGTCGAATGCAAAATAGTTTTTTCCTCTTAATCCCAAATCTAATAAACTAGTTGTTTCATAATCAAAATTAGAACCTAAATCTATAGTATTAAAATTATATAAAGCATTTACAAATATTTTTGAAGAAGGACTAATAGGGAAGTAGTACCTAATTCCAAATAGCAAATCAATTCCTTTGTAATTAATAGATACTTTCGTTGTTTTGGGACCTAAAGTAGTATTAACATAAACATAGTCATCAATCTCAGATTTGAAGCTTTGAAATGTTGGTTCAAATAATAATGCAAACTTCCCATTATTAAACGGTAAGACAAATTCTGATTCTAAACCTATCCCAAAATTTAAATTATTGCCAAAGTCTATTTTGCCTAGAGCACTATTTTTATTTTCAGTAGATAATGAAGTGAAATTAATACTTGGTTTTATAAATAAATTAAATTTCCCGGTATTTTTTTCTTCTTGTATGGAGTTTGTATAATTGAGATCATTACATGCATTATATTTAATAAAATACTCCATTAAGCTCGTTGTATTATATTTTAGTTTTTTTATATCATTTATTGTTAAGCTATTGCATTTTAAGTTATTGTTAATCTGTTGTTTATACTGATTGTTTTCCTTAGCTATGGTTTGGGAAGTATAATACTTTTTATAGATTAACTGCTCGATTTTTTCATTATTATTAAAAAAGAAAAGTCTAGCATTGTTATCCAGATATACAAATAAATTAGCCTTGCCTTCAACCAGATATTTTAGAAATAATGTTTTATCTCTCAGATCAGGGCTTTTAGTTTTGCTTAATTTATTTGTTTGCTTACTTGAAACATCTATTTTTACAAAAGCTCTTGTAAACTTCGTTTTGTCAAAACCAAATTCTGAAATGTTTTGAATAAGACCTTTGGTTGGTTTTGAATTTTCACTATGTTTATAAATAAATGTTTTCGGATTGTTTTTCCAGTCTTCGTTTAAAATAAAACAATTAATTTTTTCTCCATTATTATTTTTAAAGTACCCTTTCTTAAAAGTGTCTTGGGAAAATATGTTTTGCGTTAAAATTAGAAGTATAATTAGGGCGGTTTTTTTGGACATAGTAAATCTGTGTTTTCTTACTGTGGAATCTTTAGCAAGCGAATTTATATAAAAAATCTTATAATTAAGATGATAACTTTAATTAAAAAAGTTCTTTGTTCTTATAGTTTATTTTAAATGGGATGTAACAAAATAATTCACCTTTAGACCTATATTATCGTCTACTAAGCAATAATATTTATGAAGCTTATTTTACTTAAATATCTATAAGAGTACAATTAAAGGCTTTGTGCAATTTTGTTGCACATAATAATTATACATTCCATTAGAAACGTGATTCAAGAAAATAATTCCCTAGTAAATTATGGACAAAAAGCCTCTTTAATTAATATTGAAAAAATATTTAATGACATTATGACATTTTTATAATATTGGCAGTACTTTTGCCAACTAATTTTAGTATTTGTATAAAATTTAAATGCAGTAATGAGTAAGAAAGAAAAAACGAACGATATAGAAAACGATCAAATAGACGGTGTACAAAGCGAAACTGTTGATGTTGAAGAACAGGTTGTCGAAGAACAAACTGTTGAAGAAAAGCTTCAAGAGGAATTAAAACAAGAGAAAGATAAGTTTCTACGTTTATTTGCTGAATTTGAAAATTATAAACGTCGTACGTCAAAAGAGCGCGTTGAGTTATTTTCGACAGCAAGTGAAGACGTTATGAAAACGTTGTTGCCAATTCTTGATGATTTTGAGCGTGCATTGACTCATATAGAAGAAGATAAAGAAGCAGAAGAGTTGCGTAAAGGTGTTTTGTTAATTTACCAAAAACTAGTAACAACTTTAGAACAAAAAGGGTTGACCCCTGTAAAGGTTGAAAAAGGAGATGCTTTTAATGCAGACGATCATGAAGCTGTTACTCAAATACCAGCTCCTAGTGACGATTTAAAAGGAAAAATTATTGATGTTATCGAAAAAGGATATAAACTTGGTGAGAAAGTGATTCGTTTTCCAAAAGTTGTTATAGGGCAATAAAATATAGACATGGCTAAAAGAGATTATTACGAGGTTTTAGGAGTTAGCAAAGGAGCAACCTCTTCAGAAATAAAAAAAGCTTATCGAAAAAAAGCTATAGAATTTCATCCAGACAAGAATCCAGATGACAAAGAAGCAGAAGCTAAATTTAAAGAAGCAGCCGAAGCTTATGAGGTGTTGAGTGACGCCGATAAAAAAGCACGTTACGACCAATTTGGTCATCAAGCCTTTGAAAATGGCGGCGGAGGCTTTGGCGGAGGAGGCATGAATATGGATGATATTTTTAGTCAATTCGGAGATATTTTTGGCGGAGGCTTTGGCGGCGGCGGATTCTCTGGTTTTGGCGGTGGCGGAGGCCAACGTCGCGTAAAAGGAAGTAATCTTCGTATTCGTGTAAAATTGACTTTGGAAGAAATTGCTAATGGCGTAGAGAAAAAAGTAAAAGTTAAGCGTAAAGTTCAAGCACCGGGAACAACCTATAAAACATGTTCAACATGTAATGGTAGCGGTCAAGTAACACGTATAGCAAATACTATTCTTGGTAGGATGCAAACATCAGCACCGTGTAATGTTTGTGGAGGAGCAGGGCAAACCATCGATAAAAAACCAAATGATGCCGATTCACAAGGTTTAAAAGTTGCCGAAGAAACGGTTTCCATAAAAATACCTGCGGGTGTTGTGGATGGCATGCAACTTAAAGTGTCTAGTAAAGGTAATGAAGCACCAGGAAATGGCGTTTCTGGAGATCTTATAGTCGTTATTGAAGAGGAGAGTCACGATAAATTACAGCGAGAAGGAGATAATTTACACTATGATTTATATGTGAGTTATCCAGATGCTGTTTTAGGAACTTCTAAAGAAATCGATACCGTAACTGGTAAAGTGCGCATTAAAGTAGAAGCAGGGGTCCAATCTGGTAAAATTTTACGCTTACGCGGAAAAGGTATACCAAGTATAAACGGTTATGGTAAAGGAGATTTATTAGTTCATGTAAATGTTTGGACACCAAAAACGTTGAATAAACACCAAAAAGAATTTTTTGAAACTATGAGAAATGATGAACATTTTGAGCCAAAACCAGAAAGTTCTGATAAATCATTTTTTGAGAAAGTGAAAGATATGTTCTCATAATAAGATGAACATTTTTTAGTAATAAGGACAAGGATTATGCACACAAATTTTTTAAACTATAAAAGAAAGTTCTCTTATAGTTTTGTTATTAGTATGTAAAAAATAACTATATTTGAACTATCACTAATTTATTTTAGTGGTAATTTTTCTTTTTCATAGCAATTTTTTTCCCATCCTTAAATTATTAAGGGTGGGTTTTGTTTTTTATGAAGTTAACCTTTTTATTTAGAGTATTTTATGTTATTATTCAATAGGTTAGTTCATAACAATTAATATATTTACATCAGTCAAGTCAATTAAAAAATAAGAATGAACAACTTACTGGAAGTTAATGAAGTTTCTAAAAACTTCGGAGACTTTAAAGCACTTAATAAAGTGTCAATTACAGTTCCTAAGGGCAGCATATTTGGTTTGTTAGGACCTAATGGAGCAGGTAAAACAACACTTATACGAGTTATAAATCAAATAACAATGCCAGATAAAGGGAAAGTGCATTTAGATGGCGAATTACTTAACCCTACTCATATAAAAGATATTGGTTATTTACCCGAAGAAAGAGGGCTTTATAAATCTATGAAAGTTGGGGAGCAAGCTTTATATTTAGCCCAATTAAAAGGTTTAAGCAAAGCAGAAGCTAAGGCACGATTAAAATATTGGTTTGATCGCTTAGAAATAGGAGATTGGTGGAACAAGAAAATTCAAGAGTTATCTAAAGGAATGGCTCAAAAAATACAATTTGTGGTTACTGTGTTGCATCAACCTAAGCTTTTGATTTTTGATGAACCATTTTCAGGCTTCGATCCTATAAATGCCAATTTAATTAAAGATGAAATTTTGCGTCTACGAGAAGAAGGAGCAACTGTTATTTTTTCAACCCACAGGATGGAATCTGTAGAAGAACTTTGTGATGATATAGCATTGATCCATAAATCGAATAAAATTCTTGATGGAAAATTAATTGATATAAAACGAGATTATAAAATAAATACTTACGAAGTTGGTATTCGGACAAACAATAAAGAAGGTTTAGAACAGGAATTAGCAAATAAATTTGATATTTCTAAAGCTAATTTTAAAACGTTAGAAGACGAATTAAAATTAAATATAAAACTATCTCAAACAGATGCACCAAATGATTTATTGAGTTATTTAACAACAAAAGGAGAGATATCTCATTTTGTTGAATTAATACCAAGTGTAAACGATATTTTCATTCAAACAGTACGGAATAATTAATTTGTATGAACCATTTACCTCTTATAATAAAGCGTGAATATTTAACGAAGGTTAAAAATAAATCATTTATAGTGATGACTATTTTAAGTCCAATTATAATGATAGCACTTGTTGCAGTTGTTGCATATTTATCACAATTAAATAATGATAAAGTGCGTACGATTTCTGTTTTAGATGAATCAGGACTTGTACAAGACATTTTCAAAAATTCAGAAAAAACAACCTATCATATTCTAGAGAACATGTCTTTAGAAGATGCTAAAAAAATATCAGAAGAAACGGCCTCTTATGGGTTACTACACGTGGGGAAGCTTGATTCTGTAGCATCCGCTTCAATGCATATTAAATTTTATTCAGAAGAAACACCTTCGCTTACATTAATCTCTGATTTAGAGAGCAAGTTAGAGAAAGAGTTTACTAATATTAAATTAGAGCAACAAGGCATCGATATTAATTTAATTAAAGCTTCGAAAATAAGAATAGATATAGCTCAAGAAAGTTTTGAGGGTGAGAAAACATCAAAATTGGATAGTTTTGCAAGACTTGGTTTCGGTATTGCTGCGGGGTATTTATTATTCATGTTTATTATAATTTATGGTAATATGATTATGCGTAGTGTGATTGAGGAAAAAACCAGTAGAATTATTGAAGTTATTATTTCATCTGTAAAACCTGTACAACTCATGCTAGGAAAAATAATTGGAACTTCTTTAGCAGGAATTACACAATTTGTTATTTGGATGATTTTTGGAGGTCTTTTAATGACTGTCGTTTCATTAGTCATCGGTATCAACCTATTTGATTCAGCAGGGCCTCAACAAGAATTAATACAAATAGCATCAGAAGGTTCTGGTTTTAATTTTTATTTTGAATCTTTTAAAACCGCACTGCAAAATTTACCATTAATGAACCTTATCACGGCCTTTATATTATTCTTTATAGGAGGGTATTTGTTATACAGTTCGCTCTATGCAGCCATTGGAGCAGCAGTAGATAACGAAACGGATACTCAACAGTTTTTATTACCAATTATGATGCCTTTAATTTTGGCAGTTTATATTGGTATCTTTACAGTAATTGAAGACCCGCACGGAACCGTGTCTACGGTATTTTCTTTTATACCATTAACATCTCCTGTGGTTATGCTTATGCGGATTCCTTTTGGAGTACCTCTATGGCAGCAATTGGTATCATTATTGCTATTGGGTGGTACGTTTATGTTTACAGTTTGGTTTGCAGCAAAAATTTATCGTGTAGGTATTTTAATGTATGGTAAAAAACCAAGTTATAAAGAATTGATAAAATGGATTAAGTATTAAAAATGAATCAAAATTTAGAGAACATAGAAGAAACCATAACAAAAAGTTCGATTTGGGAGAACTTCACTGATTTTATTGGAATTCACCTTTATTCAAACGAAGCAGGAACCATTAATATAACAGTCGGGTTTTTACTTTTGGTTTGTATCTTTTTTGTATTAACAAATGTTGTTCTTTCTTTAGTTAAAAGGTTAATTACACGCAAATTACCAAAAGAAGATAAAGCTAAGTTTACCACAGTCTTCTCGTTTTCACGTTGGTTTATTTATCTAATAGTATTGCTAATAGCCTTTAGTACAGCCGGTATAAATGTAAATGCGATTTTAGCTGCCTCAGCAGGTTTGTTAATAGGTGTTGGGCTTGCATTACAAACATTATTTCAAGATATTATTTCTGGTATTTTTATCCTGATAGACCAATCTGTACACGTAGGAGATATTATTGAGTTAGAAGGTAAAGTTGGACGGGTTGAAGAGATTAAACTTAGAACAACAAGAGCAGTGACTATTGATAATAAAGTATTAGTGATTCCTAACCATTTATACTTAACCAATAGTTTGTATAATTGGACACAAAATGGAACCATTACAAGAGAAAGTGTAGAAGTTGGCGTAGCTTATGGTAGTGATGTGGAGCTTGTAAAAAAATTACTTTTACAAGTAGCTTCAGAAAATAAAGATGTTTTAAATTTTCCTGAACCTTTGGTTCTTTTTACAAATTTTGCAGACAGTTCACTCAATTTTAAATTAATTGTTACTATTAATGATAGCTTTCAAGCCGTTATTCCGAAAAGTGATTTAAGATTTTCGATCGATAAAATATTCAGGGAAAATAATATTACCATTCCGTTCCCTCAAAGAGATATACATGTCATTTCTCAGCAAAAAGAGCTATAGAAAATGAGAAAGATTTAAAAAATATATAAAATTTGAGTGTGGATGGCCTATATTTCTATCTATACTCTTTTAAACTTAAAGAAAATGCCTAAAATATTAGTAATAGAAGACGAAGCAGCGATTAGACGTGTACTAGTTAAAATTCTTTCAGAAGAAAATGATACCTACGAGGTAGAAGAAGCCGAAGATGGTTTATTGGGAATTGAAAAAATAAAAAATGATGATTTCGATTTGGTGCTTTGCGACATTAAAATGCCAAAAATGGATGGTGTTGAAGTTTTAGAAGCTGTAAAAAAGATTAAACCTGAAACACCTATTGTTATGATTTCTGGGCATGGCGACTTAGACACAGCCGTTAATACCATGCGTTTAGGGGCTTTTGATTATATATCGAAACCACCAGATTTAAATAGATTGCTAAATACAGTTCGTAATGCTTTAGATAAAAAAGAATTGGTAGTTGAAAACAAACTTCTTAAAAAGAAAGTAAGCAAGAACTTTGAGATGATAGGAGAAAGTGAAGCGATTTCTCATATAAAAAGTATTATTGAAAAAGTGGCACAGACCGATGCCCGTGTTTTAGTCACTGGACCTAATGGAACTGGAAAGGAGTTGGTAGCACATTGGTTACATCAAAAAAGTGACAGATCTAAAGGAGCTATGATTGAGGTTAATTGTGCTGCAATACCAAGTGAACTTATAGAAAGTGAGCTATTTGGTCATGTTAAAGGCGCTTTTACAAGTGCCGTTAAAGACAGAGCTGGTAAATTTGAAGCAGCAAATGGAGGGACTATCTTTTTAGATGAAATTGGAGATATGAGTTTACCTGCTCAAGCTAAGGTGCTTAGAGCTTTACAAGAAAGTCGTATTCAACGTGTAGGAAGCGATAAGGATATTAAAGTGAATGTTCGAGTGGTTGCGGCAACTAATAAAGATTTGAAAAAAGAAATAGCAGAAGGAAGATTCCGTGAAGATTTATATCACAGACTAGCAGTCATATTAATTAAAGTTCCAGCTTTAAATGATAGGCGAGATGATATTCCTTTATTAGTAAATCATTTTACAAAAAAGATTGCTAGCGAACAGGGAACAGCTAAAAAATCGTTTTCAGATAAAGCTATTAAATTATTACAGGATTACGATTGGACAGGAAATATAAGAGAATTACGTAATGTTGTTGAGCGTTTAATTATTCTTGGAGGTAAAGAAGTAAGTGAAGAAGATGTTAAATTATTTGCTTCTAAGTAAATATAGAACTGTTTATAAAAAAAAGAGACTGCCTAAAAAGTGATTA
Source organism: Flavivirga abyssicola (assembly GCF_030540775.2). GTDB lineage: Bacteria > Bacteroidota > Bacteroidia > Flavobacteriales > Flavobacteriaceae > Flavivirga > Flavivirga abyssicola. The sequence continues at coordinate 3,323,731 of NZ_CP141266.1, forward strand.
ATCTTGTCATTCAGAGCAACGCGAAGAATCTTATTTTACTCATAATTCAGAGTTATCTATTTTAAAGAGATTCTTCACAGCTTCGCTGATACCTTCGAAACAAAATATATTTTGTTTCTCGGTAATATTCAGAATGACACTTTTTAGATAGCCTATTTTTTTTGAATTTGATTATTTTAACTTATTCTTCGCAATCATTTATTAATGATACGTATTCAGAAGCCATAGTTTTAATACGAATCATGTAGTGTATTTTCACCTCTTCAATATTTTTTTCTGTCATATCTTCTAAAGATTTATTATCTCTAAAAGGTTTGTAATTTATGCATCCGCAAATATTTAAGGTTTCGTTGTAAGTATTAATGTTTGATGAAATAGCATTTTCGTAGGAAAGAATTAATTTTTTCTTCTTTATAAGTAATTCTTTTTCTTTTTGCTCAGCTAGTTTCATTTTGATTTGCTGTTCTTTAAGCTTTAAAGCTTCTTGCTGCTGTTTTAGTCTTAACTGTTCATTTTGTAAGTCGGTAAGGTCATCACCTCCTTGTCCCTGAGCCACAGCAAGATCTCCATTATCTTCATTAGAAGGAATAGCAGCAGAACATTTATCAATTTCTATAACACTGTTTTTACTGTAATCTCTAGCACGTTTTACAAAAAAACGACCATTTTCAAAAGTTTCAGCAGTATCTACCTTTGCTAGTAAGTCTATACATTTATCCGTAAGTTCCAATGCAGCTTTACAATTACAATTGGTGAACTCCTTTTTAGCAAGTTTAAAAGATTCCAAAGACCTGTTAGCATAATATTGTAAATGATTTATATTATTAGAATCATAAGAATCCTTAACATGTGAGTAGGCACTAACTAGATATGAATTGGCATAGTCACAATCACCCTGTCCGTTAACAGCAAACGACGTGATTATAAATAGTATAAAGTAATAATTTTTCATAACATTTGGTTTTATACGATAAATAGGGCTTGCAATGTATTAAAAACATTATAAAAAACAATGTATTTTACCGTTATAATATGCATTTAATGTGATAAAATGCATTTAAACGAGTTTTGTTGTAGGATTAAGATTTCAAATTTAAGATTTCCAAAATGGGTTATATGGTGTTATTTATAGTTTCTACAAACGCATCTATTCTAAGTTTTACTTCATTATTGATAGAATCATTTTCAATGTACACATGAATATCTCCTAAATAATTCATACCCAAGTAGTTTGCAGATTCTACAAATGGCATAGAAAATCCTTCTTTTAAATCATCAGAATTACTACTACTAATCATGGCCATATTTTTACCACGTAATTTTCTTCCAGTATCTTTATGTACTCGTAATAAATCGGAAATTCTATCAAAAAACACTTTTAAAATACCACTCATACTATACCAGTAAACAGGTGTAGCAAAAATTATGATGTCATAGGTTTCAATAATATGTGTTATTAAGCTTAAAAAATCATCACCTTCATTTTTATACTCATAATCATAATGGCCAATGTTTTTTGTTCTTAAATCAATAACGTCCATACCGTTATTTGTAGCTATGTAATTAACTATTTTATTAGTGTCTCCGTGGCTTCTGGAACTTGCTTGTACTATGACGCTTTTTTTCATAATTATTAAAAATATATAGTCTAAATAACAATTTTAAAAGAGCTTACGTAACAGTTTTCAATAGAAACAATTAATAGTTAATATGATATAATCGATTGCATTTTATATATTTAATCCATATAAAATTTTAAAAATGGACAATTATAAAGTAACTACAAACATATCATTAAAAAATTCTGAAACTAAAATTGTTATTGACGATGCAGAGAAAGAATTAAAGAAAGTTAGAAAAAAATTGGGTAAGCTTCAAGATACTATTTATGCACATGGTAAATATGCAGTTTTAATTTGTTTACAAGGTATGGATACAGCTGGTAAAGACAGTTTAATCCGCGAAGTTTTTAAAGATTTTAATGCCCGTGGCGTGGTCGTTCATAGTTTTAAAGTTCCAACAGAATTAGAGCTTAAGCATGATTATATTTGGAGGCATTATATAGCTCTCCCAGCTCGTGGTAAATTTGGTGTTTTTAACAGAACCCACTATGAAAATGTATTAGTAACAAGAGTACACCCTGGTTATATTTTAGGAGAAAATATTCCAACCGTAAATTCTGTTGATGATATTGATGATGCTTTTTGGGACAAACGTTTCGAGCAAATTAATAATTTTGAGAAGCATATAGCAGAAAGTGGTACCATCATTTTTAAGTTTTTTTTAAACCTTTCTAAAGAAGAACAGAAAAATAGGTTATTACGTCGTTTAGAAAAACAAGAAAAAAATTGGAAGTTTTCTCCTGGTGATTTAAAAGAGCGTAAACTTTGGGAAAAGTATCAAGAATGTTATGAAGATGCCATAAACAGAACCTCTAAACCGCATGCGCCGTGGTATACTATTCCAGCTGATGACAAACCAACTGCACGTTACATGGTAGCAAAAATAATGTATGATGTTTTAAGTACTTATAAAGATATACAGGAACCTGAGCTTGATGATGATATTAAAGCAAACCTTAAAATATATAAAGAAGAGTTAAATAACGAATAAGTTCATATACTACGGGTGACAATTGTTTTATGATTTCTTTTAGATTTTAAGCTTTTAATAAGTAGTATATTTAAGCCTAAAAAATATTATATGAGTAAATTAAAATTGTTGCTTTGTCTTTTAGGGATTATATTTTCAGTTAATACATACGCTCAAAGTGATGCAGAAGTCCTGAAAAAAATCTATAAAAACGCTTTAACTAATGGTAAAAGCTATGATTGGCTAAATCATCTGTCTAATCAAATAGGAGGACGCCTGTCGGGGTCTTTGAATGCAGAGAAAGCAGTTAATTATACCAAAGAAGAACTCGATAAATTAGGTTTGGATAAAGTTTGGTTGCAACCAGTCATGGTTCCTAAATGGGTGCGTGGTTTTAAAGAACATGCATTTATAGAATCTGAGAAAGGAAAAACGACGACTGTTAATATTTGTGCATTAGGAGGTTCTATAGCGACTCCAGCACTTGGTTTAAAAGCAAATGTTGTAGAGGTTAAAAATTTTGAAGAATTAGAAACACTGGGAAAAGAAAATATTGAAGGCAAAATAGTGTTTTATAACAGACCGATGCAGGCTGATTTAATTAACACGTTTGAAGCTTATGGCGGATGTGTTAACCAACGTTATAAAGGGGCTGTTGAAGCTTCAAAGTACGGAGCTGCTGGTGTTATTGTTAGATCTATGAATTTAAGATTAGATGATTTTCCTCATACGGGAAGCATGACTTATGGAGACATACCCGTAACAGATAGGATACCGTCTGCGGCAATAAGCACTAATGATGCTGAGCTTTTGAGCACCATGCTAAAACTGGACAAATCAATAAAATTCTATTTTAAACAAAGCTGTAAACAACTAAAAGATGTTTTATCTTATAATGTTATTGGACAAATAACGGGAAGTGAATTTCCAAATGAATATATGATTGTTGGTGGGCATTTAGATTCTTGGGATTTAGGTGATGGCTCCCATGATGATGGTGCTGGTGTAGTGCAGTCTATGGATGTGCTGCGCTTATTAAAAGAATCGGGAATAACACCAAAAAGAAGTATAAGAGTTGTCCTGTTTATGAATGAAGAAAATGGATTAAGGGGTGGAAAAAAATATGCAGAAGTAGCCAAACAAAAAGGAGAAAATCATGTGTTTGCTCTAGAAAGTGATTCAGGTGGTTTTACACCACGAGGCTTCTCTTTTGATTGTAATGACGCCAGTTTTGAACAGGTATTAAGTTGGCAACCGCTATTTAAACCCTATTTAATTCATTATTTAGAGAAGGGAGGTAGTGGTGCAGACGTTGGACCTCTTAAAACGAAGACAAATGTGTTAGCGGGATTGAGACCAGATTCGCAACGTTATTTTGATCATCATCATGCTAGTAATGACACATTCGATGCTGTAAATAAGCGTGAATTAGAATTAGGAGCTGCTACCATGACGGCATTGGTTTACTTATTTGACAAATATGGTGTTAACCCCATTGTAAATGAGAAACAACTAAAAAAATAATGATACGAGTTATGTGGGAAGAGAAGCTAAAAATTTATGATCAACTTGTTGAGAAATGCCCGAGATTTAAACGTAAAGGAAAAACAATGCCATATACTTCGGCAAATGGTTATATGTTTTCTCTTTTTAATAAAGATTGTGAGATAGGCATTCGATTTTCAAAAGACGTACAAGAAAAATACATACAAGAATTCAATTCGTCACTATATAAATCTTACGGAGCCGTTATGAAAGGCTATGTATTGATTCCTGAAAACATGTTAGAAGATTTAGATAATGTATCCCGCTATTTAAACGAAAGTTACGATTACGTAATGTCACTAGAACCAAAATAAAATGAAAAAACTTACTATGATGTTTGCCCTGCTATTATCAACATTTGTAATGGCGCAATCCAAAGAGGAAAAATTACCTTATTATGAAATACCAAATCATCCAGAAAGCTATACCGCAGGAACTGTGGCTGCTAGAATGGTAGATGGATTGGGGTTTCGCTATTATTGGGCTACAGAAGGGTTACGTGGTGAAGACCTTGTGTATAGGCCTAGTGAAACTGGACGTACCAGTGCAGAGACTATTGATCATATTTTAGGACTTTCGAATTTTATTCTTAGTTCAGTATCTGAAAAAGGAGAAAGAAGTAAAGAGACTGAAGGTTCTTTTGAAGATAAAAGAAAGCAAACTTTATTGAATTTTAAAAAGGTCTCCGATATTTTAAGGACTATGGATGATGTGTCTCAATTTGATAATGATAGATTCCCTTTTTGGAATATTATTAACGGTCCTATTGCAGATGCTTTATGGCATTGTGGACAAGTCGTTATGCTGCGTCGTGCTTCAGGAAATCCTTTTAATTCAGAGGTAAGTGTTTTTACTGGAAAATTGAGAGAATAAATATACTCCAATATATAAAGGGGCTAAAAGTGATATAATTTTCTTTATTATGTATAACCTGTGCTAAAATTTTAACTAATATATTCAATAATATAATGTAATTGGTTTTCAGTCAGGTAATTATTGTGAGTTTTGATAGTGCCTTACTAAAATGATAAAAGACAAAAAGAAATTCCTATGTCATGCTGAGCTTGTCGAAATACCAGTAAATTACTGATAATCAATATCGGTTTCGACAAGCTCAACCTGACAAATAGAATTATAAAGACTTTTAAACATCCTCTTTTTTTATAAATTATTTGTTTTTAACTTAGAATTCCCCCTAATGTTTTGTTTTTATAGGATAATCCGGTCTTTCCATCGTTTTTGGTGGATTTTCTTTTAACTCTTTTAAAGCGATTTCAATGGCTTTTTCAAGTTGAGGATCACTACCTTTTATAACTTGTTCTGGCCATTGTTCAACCTCAATATCTGGAGCAACACCTTCATTTTCAACTCTAAATCCATCTTTCGTGTAAAAGGCAACATTTGGGGCACTAACGATACCACCATCAATAAACTCGGGATATCCTAAAATACCTACCAAACCTCCCCAGGTACGTTTACCAACGATAGTCCCTAGTTTAAATTTTCTAAACATCCATGGTAAGTAATCCCCACCAGAACCTGCGGTTTCGTCTGTTATCATAACTTTAGGTCCTTGTATAGAAGCATTAGGCGATTTTTGATCTTTTCCATAGCGGAAATTCCAGTAGGCTTGTTCAGGTTTCTTTAAAATATCTATGTAATAGTCCGCTAACTGTCCACCACCATTAAAACGTTCATCAATAATGATCGCTTTTTTATTTGCTTGCGGGAAGAAGTAGCGTTTAAAGTATTCATGTCCAGCTCCTGCTGTATTTGGTACATACACATAAGCAACTTGACCGTCGGTAGCTTTGTCTACTTTTTTAATATTATTTTCAACCCATTCTCTATTACGCAATGATCGCTCATTACCTACTGGAGTCACTTTTACATTGCGGGCATTAGATCCATTTGAATTAGAACTGACCTTAAGCGAAACAATTTTATTGGCAGTATTTTCAAAAAAGCTATATAGGTTATCTTTTGATGTTACATTTTTGCCATTTACAGCAAGAATATAATCACCTGTGTTTATATCTACACCTGGCTCTGTTAAAGGAGAGCGTAGATCAGGGTTCCAATTTAAGCCGCCATATATTTTCTTAATACGATAGCGATTATTCTTTACTTCATAATCAGCACCTAATAAGCCCCCGTTTATCCTTTTGGGGTTGTTCAAACGATCTCCTCTGTTAAAGAAACGATGATGTCCTACACCTAATTCGCTAAACATCCAACTCATCATTCTGTATAAATCACTTCTGCAAGCAATATGTGGTAGAAAAACTTCATATTTGGCTTTCATAGCATTCCAATCAACGCCATGCATTCCTGGATCATAGAAGTAATCTCTGTTAACTCTCCAGGCTTCATGAAAAATGTTTTTCCATTCTGCTACAGGGTCAATCTTAACTTGCACATTTGATGTGTTTACTATGCCGTCTTTAGGTTTTTTACCAGTATCGGTAATTCCTATCTTACGGTCTATAGTATATAACATTTTGTCACCCTTAGCTGCAATCTCAAAATAATTAGCAGGCATAATGGTTTCATCTTTTCTTTTTTTCAAATCATATTTGTGCAACGTTGTTTTGCGTTCGTGTGGTGCTCTTGATAAGTAATATAGCTCGCCTTCTTTCGCAATACCCAAGTTTCTATATATACCTGAAGTAATAGGTATATGTACAATTCTGTTTTGTATACCATCCCAATCAATTTTTAAGTCCGATTTCTTGTCTTTTTTATCCTTATCCTTATCCTTGTCTTTATCCTTATCCTCGTTTACTTCTTCTTTAACCTCTTCTTCATCATTTTCTTTTGTAAAAGGAGATATTGTTTCTTTTTGAAGTGTTACCAAATAAATAGAATTACTTAGTTCCATGTCTTGATTGGATTGATCGAACCAATTGACCACAGGACCAGCATCTGTAGAAGCAATCATATAAAGATATTTTCCGCTAGGATCAAAAACTGGGTTTGTTATGTTTGATAAGCCATCAGATAGAGTAAAAGATTTATTTTCAGAAAGCGAGTAGAGGTGTACTTGTTCAAAGTTGGTTTCTGTAATTATGGTGTAAGCAATCCATTTAGAGTCTGAAGACCAATCTCCAAATAATTCTCTAAACACACCAGGAGTATAGACCACATCAGAGGCTATTTTGGTTATGTTACTTGTTGCTATGTCAAGTAGGTATAAAGATCGTCCATTATCTACAAAAGCTATTTTATTATTGTCTGGCGACCAATGCATGTCAGCATAAAAGCCATTTCCTGTCAATGTTATTTTTTTAATATGTCCATTACTAGTATTTTGGATATGCAATGCATATTCACCAGAAGCATCTGAGTAATATGCAATGTACTTTCCATTTGGTGACCAAGATGGGTATTTTTCATGAACGCCTTGTGTATTAGTAATATTTTTAGGATCTCCTTTTTTAGCAGGAATAGTGATAATGTCTCCTCTAAAGTCTGTTACTACGCGCGCACCTGATGGAGAAATACTTCCACTTCTTATGTATTTATTACCAGAAACATAACGTGGTCTTAATTCTAATAAATCAGTGGAAATATTAATATTAAGTTTTGTCTGTGATCCCGAAGCTATATTATATACATGTAAATAACCTGCTTGTTCAAATATGATATCATTTTTATTGGCAGATAAATTAATAATAGGGAAATCTTTAAATTGAGTTAGCTGATTAATTGATTTCGTTTTTACATGATAACTATACAGGTTAAACTCGCCATTTCTGTCACTTTTAAAATAAACATAATCTCCAGACCATTGAGGTTTGCTATCATTACAACCGCCAGAAGGTTTTGATATTTCTTCTACTTTATGAGACTTATTATTATAAATCCAAATACGTGAGATGGTACCTCCTCGATAATGCTTCCATTGATTAAAAACATCATATATAGGTGTATAAGCAAGCTGTTTTTCGTCATCCGAATAGGACGCCCAAAAAGCATTAGGAATGTTTAATTGAGTAATAGTTCCACCATTCGCTGATGTTTTAAATAGTTTTAAATGTCTATTAGTAAATGAGTTGCGTTGAGATGCGAAAATGACATTGGATCCATCCGCAGAGAAGTCACGGACTAAATCAGTATATGGGTGCCAGGTTAATCTTTTGGGAATTCCTCCAGAAACAGGCACTATAAAGACATCAGTATTTCCATCATATTGAGCATTAAAAGCAATTTGAGTACCGTCTGGCGAAAATATAGGGTTAGACTCAATACCTTTGTCAATAGTCAATCGTTTGGGGTTTGTACCATCTTTATTGGCTACCCACAAGTCTTCAGCATAAATAAAAGCAATATGAGAATTGCTTATAGCTGGTTGAGATAATAAACGAGTGCTCTGAGCATGACTTTTTAGTGATGAAAATAATGTCATAACAAAGATTAAACTTAGAATTGATGAGATTTTGATTGATGTTTTCATTAAGATATAGTTTTAATAATTATACTAGAAAATAGTTATATGTTGGTTAGTACGATTCGACTTATTTTCATGATTTGAATAGTTTGAAATAGAAATCAGTCTCACTTTAAAAGACTATTTCAATTACTTAATATTTAGTTTCTTAAATATACCATAAATAATGGTTAAAACAGCTATCAATATGCCTGTTGCTATAACTTCATTTATAGATAAATTAGATAAAAAATATAGAATAATACTTATTGAAAGGATAGGGATTGTAAAACCTCCTGGGATTTTGAATTCACCTTCTTTAAATTGTTGTGATTTACGCAATTTCATAACTGATAGTGCCACGCCTAAATATATAATTAACATAGCACTACTAGCTATAATTGCTAGTTTTTCAAAACTGCCAGTAGCAGAGAGTGTAAAGCCAATAACAGCATACACAATGATTGCTATATAAGGCGTCTTAAATGACTTATGAATTTTAGAGAACATTTTTAATGGGATAACTTTATCTCTTGATAGCGCGTATATGACTCTAGGATTGTTAAGTATGGAACCACTTAAGAAACCAAACATAGAAACAACAGCTCCAATGAATAATAAGGTATAACCAAAAGGTCCAAAAACTACTTTAGCAGTTTCGGCAAGTGGTGCAGCTTTAAAACTTGGTAAATCACTACCTAAAACACCTTGCGATACTGTTTGAATTAAAACATAGACACATACTACAGTTAAAATACTAATAAAGATTGCTTTAGGAACGGTACGTTTTGGGTTTATAACTTCCCCGCCAACAACAAGACCAGTTTCAGCGCCTTGAAAGGCAAAAAATAAAATAAGCGACGTTTCTCCTAGTTTTTTAAAACTCGGCAGGGTATCTATGTATAAATTATTAAATGAAACATCTTTCCAGCCAATTAAAACCAGTAAAAGTAAGGGGATTAATTTGGCTAGGGTATTGAATTTCACGAGACCTATACCTTGTTTTAGCCCAATAATATTGATATAAGCTAACCCAAAGAAAATTATAAATAGAAATGATAATCGAACCCAGTGATTTTCAAAAATGGGATATCCCGATGCTAATATATTTACTAAAGCATTTGATACTGCTGCGTCTGCAAACAAGGTGCCAATAATAGCAAAAATGCCTCCTAAAAAACCAGCGTAATTTCCAAAAGCTGTTTCAATATAAGTGTAAGGTCCCCCAGTATTTGTTACTTTACTACCTGCTTCAGCAAAGCATAGCATAACAAGTGCTATTAAAACACCGCAAAACATATAAGCGACAATACTAGAAGCTCCCATTTTAGCCGCTATAACAGCCGGTAGAGCAAAAATCCCTGCACCTATAATGATATTGATAATATTGGCAGATAAACCTAAAACACCAACACTTCTTTTTAATCCTTCCTCTTTTTTATTCATATTATAAGTAGCTTAACCACCATTTATCTTTATTATTTGCTTTATGGATCATGTATTTTTTACTTGGAAAGTAAAGCAGTGTTATAAGACCTGCCCATAACAAATACACTACAAATAAAGAATAGCCATAGCCAGAGGCTAAAGATCCGGTATTCCAGGCATTCATATCTAAAATCATTTTTTGCCAATCGTCACCGGAAATTATTAATCCGATTATTGCAACACTATGAATAACTAAAATATGAAGGAAATAATAAAATAATGGTACGCGTCCAAAAATTAAAAAGAAGTCGGTAACTTTATTTTTTACAGCTTCAATACCATATAAAAATAATAATGCAGGACCAATGGTAATAAGAATATAAGCTAATGAAGGGGGGTATTTAGTTACATTGAAAAACGATAGCACTGTTTTGGTGGCTGTATCTTGAGTTGACCAAGGAACTAAATCGCCATAAACATTTAAACCTCTAATGACAAAAAATAGGCAAACAGAAGCAACGCCTATTCTTACCAACCATTTTTTTCTTATTTCAATATCAAAGCCCTTTGTGTACATTGATCCTAAGCAATACCCCAAACTCATTAAACCTATCCAGGGAAGAATAGGGTAAGCAAAGGCTACCATTCTAGTAGAACTTACAGGAATAAAATTAGATTGATGTAATATATACCAGACAATAGATTCAAAGCTGGTACCTTGCATTGTTATACTGTCTAAAAGATTATGTCCGGTAATAAGAATAAACCCAATAAGTAGTATTATTTTTCTTGGAAGATATATTAAAAAAGAAAGAAATATCATGCTTAACCCGATAGCCCAAATGACTTGAAGTCCGATAAAACTATAAGATATATCAAACCACCAGATAAAATTATTTAATACTATTTCTAAGAAAACAAGCCATAAGCCTCTTGTAAACAAAAACTTGAATGATTGTGGTTTTGTTTTATTGCTTCCATACAAAAAAGCAGATGTACCTGCTAAAAATATAAATACAGGAGCACAATAATGTGTTATAAAACGAGTAAAGAATAAGAAAGGGGTTGTCGTTTCTAAGTTTGTAGGATTACTAAAAAAAGAGCCGTAATGAAAATAATCTCTAACGTGGTCCAATGCCATAATAACCATAACAACACCTCTTAAAATGTCTATGGATTCTATTCTGGTCGATTTTACTAAGGGCATTTCTTGATTGATTGTTTTAGAATTCTGCTATCAAGATACTCATTTTTAAAACAAAAAAATGCTTAGCAAATGCTAAGCATTTTAATAACTAACGTGAGTTCGATTTAACTTAAATTATTTAACTTCATTGTAAAGTTCTGATTGTTAGGTTTATAAAATATTTTGTATTTAAAAACACCCTCCTTAATCCTCCCTCGAGGGAGGAATCTCATTAGGTAAAATTGTCCCCTTGAGGGGACTTTAGGGGTGTTTTCAATGTAACTAATTGAAAATCAATAACCATTAAATCGAGTTAACTAAGATTTGATTTAATTGAAAAGTTTATTTTAGTTTATTTAACCAATTGCTTTTCTTTTTTTGTACTAAAATCGACCTCAATTTGATTTTTAGTAATATCCTCAAAAGTTTCTCTTTTTCTAATTAAATGCGCTTTACCTTTATACCATAAAACTTCAGCAGGTCGGTATCTAGAGTTGTAATTACTTGCCATAGAGAAGCAATAAGCACCTGCGTTTTTAAAACATAAAATATCACCTTCATTAATTTCATTGATACGTCTGTTATTTCCAAAGGTATCGGTTTCGCATATATAACCTACCACAGTGTAAAAACGCTCTCGTCCTTTTGGGTTAGAAATGTTTACAATATCATGGTGAGATCCATAAAACATAGGTCTAATAAGATGATTAAACCCAGAATCTACTTGGGCAAATACCGTAGAGGTTGTTTGTTTTACAGCATTTACTTTAGTTAAAAAGCTTCCAGATTCACTCACTAGAAATTTACCAGGCTCAAAAGCCAGAGTTAAATCTTTTCCATAATTTTTACAAAATTCATTGAATCTTGCAGATAGTTTTTTTCCTAACTCTTCAATATTGGTCTCAATATCACCTTGTTTGTAAGGCACTTTAAAACCAGAACCAAAGTCAATAAAATCTAGATTTTTGAATTGCTTTGCGGTTTCAAATAATATTTCGCTGGCATATAAAAAGACTTCAATATCTAAAATATCACTTCCCGTATGCATATGAATACCATTAATAGTCATTTGGGTATTTTCTACAATACGTAATATATGTGGTATTTGATGAATAGAAATTCCAAATTTAGAATCAATATGACCAACTGAGATATTGCTATTACCACCAGCCATAACATGTGGATTAATTCGGATACACACAGGAGTTTTTGGATGTTTTGTTCCAAATTGCTCTAATATGGAGAGGTTATCAATATTAATTTTAACACCTAGTTTGGCTGCTTCTTCAATTTCACTTAAGGATACACCGTTAGGCGTGAAAATAATCTGTTCTGGTAAAAAACCAGCGGCTAGGCCAAGTTGTACTTCTTGAATAGATACCGTATCTATCCCAGACCCAAGTGCGTTTAAAAGTTTTAATATAGATATATTAGAAAGTGCCTTAACTGCATAGTTAATCTTAAGTTTCTTAACATTTTTAAAGGCACTAGTAAGCCTTTTGTATTGATTTTCAATTTTTTCAGCATCATATACATAAACTGGACTCCCAAAATCTTGTGCAATTTTCAGCAATTGATTTTCTAACATAATTTTTTCTAATTTTTTTCAAAGATATTTTATTCGAATAAATAAAAAATAATTAATTAAAAAATTATACAAATTAAACAAAATGTTAATTATTTAACATAAAGATTTTACCATATTTAATGTTGGTAAGTTTTCATAATTAAATATTAGGGTAAGTAATTGCTATTATTTACATTTGCCATTCTTAAACGATTACGCGAATTATGAATTTACACGAATATCAAGGTAAAGAAATATTAAATAGTTTTGGAGTACGTATACAACGTGGTATAGTAGCTCAAAATGCTAATGAAGCAGTAGCTGCTGCAAAACAATTAACAAACGAAACTGGGACAAGTTGGCACGTTATTAAGGCACAGGTTCATGCTGGAGGACGTGGAAAAGGTGGCGGTGTTAAGCTTGCCAAAAACTTGCAAGAAGTTGAAGAGATAGCTGGACAAATAATTGGAATGAACTTAATTACACCTCAAACGTCTGCTGAGGGTAAAAAAGTACACCAAGTTTTAGTTGCTGAAGATGTTTATTATCCTGGTGAAAGTGAAACGGATGAATTTTACGTGTCTGTATTATTAAATAGAAGTACTGGACGTAATATGATTATGTATTCTACAGAAGGTGGTATGGATATTGAAACGGTTGCTGAAGAAACTCCGGAATTAATATTTACAGAAGAGATTGATCCTGCGGTTGGTTTATTACCATTTCAAGCGAGACGCGTCGCTTTTAATCTTGGATTATCAGGGTTAGCATTTAAAGAAATGACAAAGTTTGTTACGGCTTTATATACTGCCTATGTAAAGTCTGATTCTTCTTTATTTGAAATCAATCCTGTTTTAAAAACAAGTGATAATAAAATAATGGCTGTAGATGCTAAAGTGACTATTGATGACAATGCGCTTTACAGACATAAGAATTACATAGATTTACGCGATGTACGTGAAGAAAGTGCAATAGAAGTTGAAGCAGGAGAACTGGGTTTAAACTACGTAGACCTAGATGGAAATGTGGGTTGTATGGTAAACGGTGCTGGGTTAGCCATGGCTACTATGGATTTAATTAAACAAGCAGGAGGGGAGCCAGCAAACTTTTTAGACGTTGGTGGTACTGCAGATGCGGCTCGTGTGGAAGCAGCTTTCAAGATTATATTAAAAGATCCAGCAGTAAAAGCGATCTTAATTAACATCTTTGGAGGAATAGTACGTTGCGATCGTGTAGCGCAAGGTGTAATTGATGCTTATAAAAATATGGGAACCATAAATGTACCTATTATAGTACGTTTGCAAGGAACGAATGCTGATATTGCTAAAGATTTAATAGATAATTCTGGATTAGACGTTATGAGCGCCACAGAATTTCAAGAAGCAGCAGATAAAGTACAGCAAGTTTTAGCTTAATACTTTGCTTATATAAATTAAAAAGAGCAACAATTAATTGTTGCTCTTTTTTTGTGGCTTAGATTTATTTTCTAAGGGTTTCTTTTTGAAATTTGGCGATTTAGTAGCTTTTGAATTTGAATCTTTTTTTGGCATCGGGCCACGTAAATGGATAACAAGTCCATTTAAAAAATTACGTAAAATTTGATCACCACATTCCATATATTTGGGATGATCTTCTTTTCTAAAAAACGCACCTAATTCACTTTTAGATATTCTGAAATCAACCAAACTTAAAATTTTTACTATATCATCATCACGAAGTTTTAATGCCACACGTAATTTTTTTAAAATATCATTATTTGTCATAAGATTGATTTCTACTTTTTTTAATACTTAAATTGTTCAATTAATTCGTCAGAATATACCTTTCTCGCGTTTTCTTAGCATTTACAAAGATACCTTAAATATTAATTTTTAATGGGGTGTATTAAAGATAAGTTTTTTGTGTGTAACCATCTGTTTATAAGGTATTTGTGTTTGTTTTTTTAATTAAAAATAAATTTATGTAAATGACGAAATGCAATTTTATTAGATGAATAAAATGTAATTATTGATGAAATAAATAAAAGTTACGACCAAATACCTCCCATTTTTCGATAAGTTACATTATATACACGATTATTAAATTACTCTTCTATGTACCTTTATAGTATAATTAATTAATCCCCGAAAAATGATTAATAGAGTAGAAAAATTGAGTCTTTTATCCGAAATGATAGCATTTGCTAAATATGATAAAGACATAAAGGAAATAGAATATAATTTTTTATTAGGTGTAGCAAAACAGCTTGACATAACAAGAGAAGATTTTGATTATTTGATAGAGCACCCTGTTACGTACACGCATTTAAAATCTCATAGTGAGCGTATTGTTCAGTTTCATAGATTGGTATTATTAATGAATATTGATCAAGAAGATAATAATAATTCAGCAGGAGCTATTAAATTATATAATTTCGGTTTACGTATGGGGCTAAGCCATGAGTCCATTACTAAGGTACTTTATTTAATGGAAAGTTTTCCAAATAAAATTGTACCACCAGATGTGTTGATTGATATCTTTAAAACACAATACAATTAATAATAATCTGCTAAGTTCTTATTAATATTTAAATATGTGTTTTATTTGATGACCTCGTTACGAGGTTATGGAAAAGCTAAAAGTTTATACTTTTAGCTTTTCTAGTTTATCTTGGTAACTTTTAATTTCATCACGTAATTTTGCTGCAACAATAAAATCTAAGGCTTTTGCAGCTTCTTCCATTAATTTGCGTTTTTCTCTAATTTTCTTTTCCAGTTCAGGTTTCGTCAAATAATCGCTTTCTGGCTCTGCAGCTTTTAAAGCTTCTAACTCATAACTATATGTACTTACCGAATTTTTAGATAAAGCATTATCCAAGCTTTTATTGAGCGCTTTGGGCGTCATATTATTTTTTGTGTTGTAAGCAATTTGTTTTTCGCGCCTGTAATTCGTTTCATCAATAGTTTTTTGCATACTATTGGTTATTTTGTCAGCATACATAATGGCTTTTCCATTTAAATTCCTTGCGGCTCTACCTACAGTTTGTGTTAAAGAACGTGTAGAGCGTAAAAAACCTTCTTTGTCAGCATCTAATATGGCAACAAGTGATACTTCGGGTAAATCTAAACCTTCCCTTAAAAGATTAACACCAACTAAAACATCAAACAGCCCTTTACGTAAATCTTGCATGATTTCAACACGCTCCAAGGTATCTACATCACTGTGAATATACCGACAGCGTATTTGTATTCTGTCTAAGTATTTGGTTAACTCTTCAGCCATTCTTTTGGTAAGTGTTGTAACCAATATACGTTCATCTTTCTCAATGCGTTGTTGTATTTCTTCTATTAAATCATCAATTTGGTTTAAACTAGGGCGTACTTCAATGATAGGATCTAATAAACCTGTTGGACGAATAACTTGCTCGATATATATACCATCTGTTTTTTGAAGCTCATAATCTGCAGGAGTGGCACTTACATAGATTACTTGATTTTGAATGGCTTCAAACTCTTCGAATTTCAACGGACGATTATCCATCGCTGCGGGAAGTCTAAAACCATATTCAACCAGATTTTCTTTTCTGCTCCTATCACCACCATACATAGCATGTACTTGAGAGATAGTGACATGACTTTCATCTACAACCATTAAATAATCATCTGGAAAATAATCTAATAAACAGAAAGGTCGTGTGCCAGGTAATCTGCCATCAAGATAGCGTGAATAGTTTTCTATGCCCGAGCAATAACCTAATTCCCGAATCATTTCTAAGTCGAATTCAGTGCGTTCTTTAAGTCGTTTGGCTTCTAGATGTTTACCAATGTCTTTAAAGTAATTGTGTTGTTTTACCAAATCATCCTGAATATTTTTAATGGCACCTTGCAATACATCGGGTGAGGTGACAAACATATTTGCAGGATAGATAGTAAGCTGATCGTATTTTTCGATAACGTCATTGGTCTGAACATTAAAAGATTCAATATCTTCAATTTCATCACCAAAAAAATGAATTCTAAATGCATCATCGGCATAACTAGGGAAAATGTCTACAGTATCACCTTTTATTCTAAAGTTACCATGTTTAAAATCGGCTTCTGTTCTGGAATATAAACTTTGTACTAATTGATGTAATAATTTTGTTCTTGAGATAACCTGATCGCGTTTTAGAGCGACCACATTTTTTTGAAACTCAATAGGATTTCCTATACCATAAATACATGAAACCGATGCGATTACAAGCACATCCCGACGACCAGAAAGTAGTGCAGATGTAGCACTTAAACGCATCTTCTCAATTTCTTCGTTTATGGATAAATCTTTTTCTATGTATACACCAGAAACAGGAATATAGGCTTCTGGTTGATAATAATCATAATAAGACACGAAATATTCAACAGCATTATCTGGAAAAAACTGTTTAAACTCTGAATATAATTGAGCTGCTAACGTTTTGTTATGGGCTAAGACTAAAGTTGGACGTTGTACTTCCTCAATAACATTAGCAACCGTAAAGGTTTTTCCAGAACCTGTTACACCAAGTAATGTTTGATATTTTTCGTTGGAAGTAATACCGTCAACAAGTTGTTTTATGGCTTGTGGCTGATCGCCTGTAGGACTAAATTCGGATTCAATTTTAAACTGCATTTTACAAAATTAAGCAAAATATGAATGCTATCGCTTTAAAGTAAAATGTCCTGAAAATTCTCTGCCATCTTGAAGAAAAACTCTAAACCAATAATCATCGGTTGGTAATAATATACCATTAAAAGTTCCGTCCCAACCATCAGATTGAACAGATAATTGCTTTAGTAATTTCCCATACCTATCATAAATTAAAACAGCACTATTTGGTTGCACTGTATTGCTTATGCCTTTAATTTTCCAATAATCATTAATATTATCACCATTAGGCGTGAAATATTTTGGATGTCCAATAACTGAAATATCTAAAGTTGCTATACCACAAATAGGATCTCGAACATAAATAGTGTAAAATCCTGCTTGTACATTATTGAAGGTGGGTTCTTCTTGATAAATTATAAAAGAAGTGTTTTCTTCCCCTAAAGCGTATTCATAATTACCAAGTCCAAGATTGGTCGGATCTATGGTGACTGAATTGTTTTCAGATAAATCTACAATGGTAACATCATCTTGAGTAATGGTTGCTTTTTCTGAAGCTTTTACATCAACAGTCAAGGTTCTGGAACAACCAGTATCATCAGTTTTGGTGAGGGTGACTGAGTAAATTCCTGGAATTGATACTGTTAATATCGTATCATTAGAAAGTAGGGTGCCATCTTCATAAACCCACTCATAAGTAAATGATTCACTGATATTAGCTTCTATAGGATCTAATATTACAGAAAATGTTGGATCGGAAGTACAGACGATTTCTTCTGGATTGATAGTAAATTCAGGTAAAGGGTTTACTATAAGATCAATGTTTGTGGTTGCTATACAAGTTCTGTTCAAAGGATTTATAACCTCTACTGAGATGGTTTGATTTCCTGAAATTAAAGGATTGGGTAAAGAAGTACTATCTGTAACTAGGTTTCCATTTTCATTCATGTAATCAAAATAGATTTCCATACCAGTTTGGGTTCCTAAAATGGTACTACTAAATGTTGAAGTATCAAAAGGATAAGTCCCATCATTATCGATGTCACTTAAATCACCGTCACAAACAATTTGTGTCGATATTGGATTTGCTATAGGTTGAATGTCTATTCTAAACTCAATAGTTGTTTCATCATAACAAGGGCCATCTGGGGCTGCTGTATTATTATTGGTAACACGAGCTGTAATGGTTTGCGAGGTTGACAGAAATGTATTTGGAAATAGACTGGATATTAAATTTCCATCAAAATCTGTTAACTGATTTCCTAAGGAATCAAAGTAAGTAACGGACACATCTGTTAAACTTTGTCCATTTAGTAAATCTGTTTCTAAGTTGGCTGTATTAAAAAGGAATCCATTATTGGGGTCTGTATCGTTATCACATTCTATAAAAGCTGGAATATCGTGAGCAGTTGGTAAAGCTTCTACATTTAATAGCACATGTGCCCCTAAGGCCAAACAATCATTGGCTATATCACTATCTACCCTCACGTATATAAATTGTGACCCTGGATAGCCTATATTTCTATAACTTGTAATATTTGTGATTTCATTAATTTCTGCCAAAGCATCGGTTTCATTTCTATAATAACGAGGTGGTAATGGGTTCTGTCCTGGTGGTATAGAATTGATAATGGTTGTTGTTACACTACTAAAGTCAAATGTTGCAATACCATCTCTATCATCATTATTTACAGTATCCAGACCATTGATATCTAGAAAATCATCACATTGATTAAATGTTACCAGAAATGTTGAGGGAATGACTGTTGTTGATACGTTTAGTTGAATCTCTGCGGTTTGTACACAACCCATGGATGATTCTACACGTGCCCAAATAACATCCGAACTAATAGACCTGTTAATAAATGTAGTGGGATCAACAATATAATCGGGACTTGTAGTATTGCCAGAGATAGCATCTGCTTGTGTTAAAAAATATGTAAACGTTTCATTAGAAGCATTTGTAGAAATTTCATTGTTAGCCTCAGTTAAATTAAAAGGACTATAGCCAAGTGTCGTAGGGTCTTCATCATCACATTGTATCAATACAACAGGTGAATTTATAATCGGTAAGGGGTTTACTGTTAATTCAATGGCATCTGAATATAACCCACAGCTATTGCCAGTAACATTTAAGAACGCTCGATATTGATATGTGTCTAATGATAATGGTGTCGATGTTATGTTTAAGTTCGTAGTTTGAGAGCCGCTATATATCACATTATCACTAATTGTATTCCAATTAATGCCGTCGGTACTAATTTCCCATTGAATCGTATCAATAGTGGATGTTGATATAGATATGGTTGTATTTGAAGATTCGCAAACTACTGTATTACTAGGTTGTGTTAAAATTGATATAGGAGCAGCGTCTAAATAATCACTGTTCGGAATGGTATAACCATCGCTTGCATTTGTAACTAAACCAAAAGCATTTGTCGTCACCAGATTATCCCCTAATAAGTCATCTCCATTGGCATCAGAAAAACCAGCTTCAATAACATCGCTGCATGTGTCTCCATCACTATCTAAATCAATGTAAGATAGCACCGAGTCATTATCTAAGTCATTAGGTATATAACCAATAATATTGCTATCTGGGGCAGTTTCAGCAGCATCAGCCCATCCATTTATACCATAAGTTGGACCATCTTCTATGCCGTCCAAATTAGTATCGGATAGTGTGCCTAGTTGCCCGGATTCAATTAAATCGTATATGCCATCATTATCACTGTCTAAATCGTAAAAATCGAAAATAGTATCAGAATCAGAATCTAAAGGAATGCCATTGATATCAAAAATATCATCTAACCCATTAGTATCTACATCTATATTTGATAATGTTACCAGTGCCCCATTATTTTCAATAATATCTGGAAGCCCATCATTATCACTATCTAAATCAAGTTCATCTTTTATACCATCTAAATCCGTATCTTTTTTAAAACAGGTAAGAGATATTGTGCCGCTGTACGTAGAAGCTGTCGTTGTATTTGATAATTTATGAATAAAAGAAAATCCATCAACTTGATTGGCGAAAAATTGATAAGGGGTATTACCTAAAGGTGAAGGGTTTATTTTATAATGAATTTCAGACCCTGAAATTTGAGTGATACCTGTTTCAAAAACACCATCAAAATTAGAGTCGATTAGCAAACGGTTGTCTGGGTCAATAAGTGTGATGTTTTTATTTACGGGTAAAATTTTTGCAATAAAAGATTCGCCAGAAGTGATCACATGTGTGATTGCTGTATCTTCTTCTAATTTCACATTTACAGGTTCTGTAAAGATCAATGCATATGTGCTTTCTGCGCTTGATGCAGGTTGAACTATGCTTGTAAAACCACCAACATTGGTACCCGTTATAGTGTTTGTTGTACTTCCAGAGCTATTATTTTGACTGAAAGATGAAGAGGTTATGGATGTATCAACAGAACTATCTTGAAATATTAATTGTGGTGAATTTATGTTAGCAATATTTATCGTAACATTACCTCTTGATTCCGTACAATTAAGGATGCCATCATTATCATTATCGATATCAATATTATCAATAATACCATCATTATCAATATCATCAGGACATATGCTCACCGGAACTTCTGCTGATTCTAATCTTTCTAATGTACAAGTTATTATTCCAATTAGTTTGTATTTCCCAGGTACCATTGGGGTTAAAGTAGGCGTACTTATAAACTGATTTTGAAATCCTGTTCCATCATCAAACCACCACTCAAAACTGTCAAAATTCTGAGTATTGGCTGCTTCTAAGGTAATATTAGGAATGCAGTTTCCTAAAGTTGCAAATTGGGCATCAAAATTAATTTCCGGAGCCGAAGGAAAACCGGAATAAAAGCTTCCAGAGGTTGCTGCACCATTATAATTAAAATAGGCACAGTATAATTCGTCGGAACTTTGTACAGATATGTTTCCAGAAAGTCCTTTTATTTTATAAGTAATATAATCAGGTTTTCCAGGAACTGTATTTGAGGCTACAGAAATGGGTGCATTATTAATAGTGACAGTTGCTCCGACTTTTGTAACAATGGTAATACCTCCGGCATAAATAGTATTTCCAATATTTTGAATATTAGCTATATTATCTAAGTTTCCTCGTGCTTCGCAACTTAAGGGAGGCACAAAAAACATCCCTTGGTTGGCTTCACTAGATGTTCCGCTATTTCCTAATCCACCTACACCTTGATAGGCAAAGGCGGGCTGAGAAGTCTCAACATACATATTCCCATTTGTATTATATTGATTACCTTCAATAACATAGTAACTGCCAGCATTTATAGTTGCAATTGGTACATTTCCATTAATACTAATGCTTGTATTATCTGTATGTGCTACGATTAAAACATTTTCCCAATCATTACTACCATCTCCTCTAACAAAAATGTATTCTGTACCTACTTTTGAGACATCAACAATTTGATCAATACCATAATCTCTTCCGCCGCCGCCGCCAAAACTACCATTTGCTGAACCACAATTTACAACAATAGGTTTGTCAGAACTTATTAAACTTCCTATTAATCCATCACGGTTAATAACTGAGGAGCTACTATTTGTAGCGATGGTATAACTCTCTCCTTTGTTTAAAGTGGTATTTATAGGCGTTGTCCCGCTATAATTTTTTATAACAAGACCAGCGGGAAGATTGCTAAAAGTAACTTGGGTATTATCTTCAGTTGCCATAACCGAGACAAAATTTAAATAATTGTCTTGAGGGTTTTCGTTGGTATAACTGCCCACTCTAAAAGTAGTTCCTAAGGCAGAAAGTCCTTTACTAACTAAAGCTCCAGCTTGTGCACCTCCTCCTGCATTCATTCTTACAGATACATAAATGGTACTTTCTGCTTCAATAATATAACCTTTATTATTAACTACTGTGCTGGTTTGTGAGGAAGGAATAAATAATTGTCCGTTTCCGGAACCTAAAGATATTTGTTGTGGATTTGTATTTGAAACATTCCCCGTTATATAACTAGAGTTGGGTTGCCCCACGGGCTTTATAGTAAAAGGAATGTCTGAAGCACTAGGTGTCGATACATAGATATATTGATCTTCTGGGTTGGCATTACCAAATTCCGCGCTGGTTAATGGCGGTATATAATGTGTTTTACTTAATTGCGAATAGGCTTGTGTGGTAAAGGCAATTATGAATATTAACAATATTTTTTTATAAGAAGCTAATAAATGCATGTGTCTACTGTTAATAGATAAAAGTCTAAATGAACTAAATACTAAAATATAGTATTTAGTTCATTTAGACTTTATAAAATCAGGAAGGTTTAATCTTTTTAGATAAAGAGCATGAAAAAAACGGCTATTTCGTAAAACAACTGTTAAAATTATCTTACTTTATTAATAAACAAGGTTGTTTGATAATAATATTAACGTTTTAGTGCAAAGTGTCCTGTGAGATTAAAAGAATTACCATCTTGAATGACATCGGCTGAAAACCAATAATCATCAG
This sequence comes from Flavivirga abyssicola, assembly GCF_030540775.2. GTDB lineage: Bacteria > Bacteroidota > Bacteroidia > Flavobacteriales > Flavobacteriaceae > Flavivirga > Flavivirga abyssicola. The sequence goes on from NZ_CP141266.1 coordinate 3,346,562, forward strand.
AAGGCATATTATGTCCATTATAGGTGCCGTCCCACCCTGGAGATGTGTGCGGTAAGGTTTTAAGGAGTTTACCATGTCTATTGTAAATATGTACAATCGTACCTGGTAACAGTTCAATACCTACAATATGCCAAGTATCATAAAAACCATCACTATTTGGAGTGACAAATTTTGGGATATCTATAACAACAACATCTTCTGATATGTCCATACATCCTTTTAGATCTCTAACAGTAACGGTGTGTTTACCAAATGTTACATTTTCAAAAATATTAGATGTTTGTGGGGCTCCATCATCCAGTATGAATACATAATCACCAATATTATTAGTATCAATATCAACAGTAATACTATTTGGATCTGCAAAATCAACTGTTGTAGTCAAGTTTATTGTAGCAGCTTCAGATTCTATAACGGAAAAAGAATGTGTGTACGGGCAATCCCCGCCTATTAAATACGGTCTGGTCACTGTTACGGAGTAATTACCAACATCACTGATATCATCTAATAATATTTCTGACGTTGTTGCTCCTGTGGACCATAAATAGGTATCGTCTGGATTGCCAGTTTCTGCACTGATTACTAAAGGTAAATTGTCTATACATAGTGGAACCACATCATCTATTGGAATAACGGGTAAAGGGTTTATACGCGTATTAAATACTGTTGTATCAAAACATCCTGTATTATTATTTTCAATCCGAGCGTATATGGTTTCACTATCAAATGCGAGATAATTATTGTCTATACTGTTTGTGCCACTTTCAGCATTAGCAAAATCATTATAGAATGTAATACTAAAATCTGAAGTGTTTTGAGTTCCTAAAATAGTATTGGTGGCTAATGAGGGTAAATCAAATTCAAAAAAACCATCAAAGTCATCATCACAAGTAATTAAATCTGGTATAGGGTTTGCAATTGGATTTGGATTTATTTGTAAATTAAATGAAGGGGCTATAAAACAGCCTGTAGTCATATTTGAAACTCTAATAAATATAGTATGATTACTAGCCGTATAGTTGAATATATTATTTAATGGCGCTGTATTATTATCTGCGTCGCTTTGCGAACTATGATACGAGATATTTACTAAACTCGGATCGTCTACTATCATAGTGTCTACAGCAGATAAATCGAAAGTATCTGTATCATTATCGCATATAGAAATCGTTGTTATAGTATTAATAGCGGGTGGGAGGTTTACTCTTAATTCTAGTGGAGCAATACTAAAACATTCGGTTAAAGTATTAGCTACTTTGATATAGACTGTTTTAGCAATTGAGCTAAAACTTGAAGGATTAAGTATTTCATTCGTGTTATCTAATCCATCATCCTGATTTATGTCTTCAAAGTTTTCAAAATAATTAATGCTTAAAATTCCTAAGTTTAATTCTCTTTCATCTAAAATTTCTAAATCTGATGTTTCTAAATTGAAAGTTGTATTGCCATCATAATCTTCATCACAACGTATTAAAGCTGTAGTAGGAGGGGTGATGTTGGGAGCTGCAGTAATATTTATGTTAATAGTTTCAACAACATAGCATAATGAATCATCACTCTCAATTCTAACAAATAAAGTTTGTTGGTTCTTTGTTGTGTTTGTATAAGGAGATGACAGTGGATTGTCGCCATTTTCAGCTTCTAGAAGGGTTAAATGAAAGGTAATATTTAAAACTTCGGGAGGGGTAGGTCCTTGAATTTCTATAATTTTTTCATTTAAGTCAAAAACTTCTATTCCGTCATTACTAGTATCATCACAAGTTAAAAAAGGTGTAGGAACATTATAAACTGGGTTTGGAGATACTTGTAATATAAATGAAGATGTATCAAAGCAGGTTGGGTCTGTTATATTTTCTACGCGAACATAAATGGTTTGAGGGCTTGATGTGTTTTCATATGCATTATCTTTATCAATTGGTATAGTAAAAGCCGCATCTTCAAAATAAAAAACTTCCTTGCCTGTTTGACCGTTTAAAATTTCAGCATCTTTATCAGCTAAAATAAACTCAGCTGTACTGCCACCTACGGTTTGACAGATCTGAAATGAATTAATGGTAGGAATAACAGGTTCTGTATTTACAATAATTTCCTGTTCTACTATATTATAACACCCTTCGGAAGATAGCATATTTTCTACTCTTACGTAGATAATTTGAGTGCTGGTATTGTAAGCTGTTCTTTCTGGGGCGGAAATTGCATTTGTTGGTGTAGTGGAATCTGCATCCGCAAATGTTGTGAAAAAGTCTATTTTAAGATTGGTTGGACTTGCAACGACATCGTCTATTATGTCATTTAAATTTATAGTTATTATACCATCAGGGGTGCCATCATTGTTATCGCATTCAATAATTGGAGGAGGCGTATTAGCTGGTGGTGCTAAAACAACTTGGATTTGAAAAAAGTTAGTTGTAGCACATCCTGTATCATTGTTTACAATTCGTGCGTAAATATCTTCTGTTGCGTTTGTATTGGTATAAAAATCTGGTAACTGGTTCGTTGTGTTATTTGAATCTGCATCAGCAGCACTTGGAAAATAGGTAACCGAAAAATTTGCATTACCATTGGTTACCATATCATCTAGCGAATGTAAGTCAATACTAACAATACCGTCATCATCTGTATCACAATAAGGAATTGGGCTTGCTGGGTTAAATTGCAATATAGGGTTTACTAAAAGTGTTATCTCTCCTACTTCTGTACAGTTACCATCATTCATACTAACGTATAATGTTTTTGGGCTCGTTGCTTCATAAAGTATGCCTTTAGGAATAGGGTTTGAGTTGCTATCTCTTTCTGGCTCGGTTTCATAAAATGTAACAGTAACTGGGTTTGGCAAATCGTTAGAGATAAAAGATTCTACAGATGTTAAATTAAATTCTAGTGTATCGCCTTCTATATCATTTGTGTCACATAAAGCAAAATCTCCTAAGTCTGTACCAGTTAAAAGTAGATTGGTATGAATTTCTAGAGGCACAATAGTAGCACAACCAGTTGTATCATCTTCTATTCTTACATAAATAGTTTGCTGCTCAAGGTTTATATTTTCATAATTCGTTGTATTTGTAATAGGATTTGTACCAGCATTAGCATCATCAAGACTTTCATGAAATGTAGGAGTGACACCTCCTAATCCGCCTATTATATCGCTAAGAACACTTTCTAAGTTAAAATTAGCAGTGCCGTCCATATCTCTGTCACAGGCATCTAAATATTGGGTATCTCTGTTTACTATTGGACTTATAGTAATATTGGCCAATAATGTTGTTGTACTAACACAGCCTGTTAATGAGTTTATAACTCTAACATAAATAACTTCCGTAGCATTATTTGTATTGGCAAATGGGGATGTTATGGGGTTATTACCGGTATTTGCGTCAGCTGGATTACGATGATAAGATACTATGAGGTTACTTAATCCACCAGTTATTTCATCATCTCTTTGTGTTAATTCACCTGGTTCTATGATGGCGAAACCATCCGGAGAATCATCGTCATCACAAATTTCTATATCTGAAGGCGTATTTATATTAGGAAGCTCATTTACAATTAAATTAAAAGAGGTATAGGCAAAACAATTACTGTCTGTATCATCAATTCTAACATAAATTGGTTGAGGACTTATTGTATTTGATATGGGGGCAGTAATCTCGTTAACATCGCCTCTAGCTTCTGCTTCAGAATAATGATAGGAAAAGGTGTAATTGGAAAAAGGAATATTATTTGCTAATTCAGAATTTTTGGTAGAAAGATCAAATGTTTCTATTCCATCACCACTTGCATCATCACATAATTCATAATCACTAATAGGAGTAATAGGCTCTTCTGAATTTAATATAACATTTATTTCATCTTCTTCAGGGCAACTCGTACCATTTAAGTCTACAGTGACTACAACTCTATAAGTACCGCTTTGTATAGCATTATAAGTAGGGTTTGTAGCACCACTTATTAGGTTATTATCCAAATACCACGCATAGGTAGCTAGAGGGTTATTTATATCAGCACTTAAAAGTGTTGCGCTAGCACAGGTTTCTATATCCTCACCTAAGTCTAAAATTGTAAAACTATCGCCTTCAATAAATACTGCCGAATCAAAAGTACCATCATTTTGGTCAGCAATAATTATTTTGACATGATATTGAACATTGGGAGTAATCGTTGCGGATGCTGTGAGGACATTACTACGGCCAACATAATTGGTGTCACCAATATTATAACCATCAAAAAATTGTTCGTTTTGCGGAGGGCAAGCAGGTAATAAATTAGGGCGTATATTATTAGTGTTAACTGGGTCTGAAGTGCCTGGAACTAAAGCAATATTTTGATAAGGTCCAGTGCTGGTAGCTTCTCTAATGAGAAAAACAAACCCATCTGAAACTAAACAAGGATTAATACCGTCATAGTCTTCTGAAGCAAATAAGTAGTTAAATTGAATTTGATTGGATATTGATACAATGTCAAACTCTATAGATGTTGCGTTAACTGTATTGGTAGTCCCTAGAGCAGTTTCTAAATCTGGATCTGTTCCCCAACTTGTTGAACTTTCACTAAGTGTAGGTGTAATAACACCATTGCCGCCAGATGCAGCACTACCAGTTGAAAGCATAATACCATTTTCAAAAGGGAAATTAGAGCTAGCACGTTCAAAATAGCCGTAACTAGGTAAACCATGTGCATTACCGTTAACTGGTGAGGTTATATTAGAAATATCTACACAACCATCTACCAAATTGTCTTCTATAAGTTGTTGTAAACCAACACTACTGTCTACAGATATTTGTTGCGAGAACATAAGGTTATTACCGCAAATAAGGATAAGCAAGATGTAGTAAATAGACCTCATAGTTTGTAGGCTTTCTTTTTTTGATTTTACCAAGAAAAATATTTATCCAAGTTGGGGTTAATTTATGGTCGGAAATTAGATGTTTTTTAAGTGAAACACAAAAAAATACAATGAAATGCATTTTAATTAGTTTTAAGGTCTTTTAGTATTTTAAGGTAAAATGGTTTTTAAAGACTCTTCCATCTTGTAGTTCAATGTCAAACCAATAATCATCAACAGGAAGCTTTTGGCCATTAATAGTACCATCCCAACCTTCTCCAAGAGGGGTTATTTGTTTTATTAATTTACCATATCTGTTAAAAATACGAATTTTAGTGTTAGGCTGAAACATATTTGAAACACCATATATTTGCCAGGTATCGTGCTTACCGTCATTATTAGGTGTAAAAAACTTTGGAAAACCAATAACATAGGCTTTGTCATTAGTTGGCGGCCCGCAATCATTTTTTACATCATTAACAGTTACGGTATAAATACCAGGAAAAACATTTTCAAAAACATTACTTTCTTGATAAGGAAATACGACCGTGTTATTTTCATCAATCAATCTATACTCATATGTGCCTTCACCAGTGGCAATTACGGTAATCGTATTATTTTGTGAAGCATCAACAACATTGATTTCTTGAATAGTTGCTACGTTAGAAGGAAGAACGACAATAGTTCTTTTTTTGGAACAACCAGTAATAGTATTTGTAGCAGTTACTATATAGTTTTTAGGTTCATTTATTTGAATTTCATAAGAATTTTCATCTGTAGACCAGCTATACGTGTAATCATTTTGTACGTTCCTTGGTATAAGTGCGTTAATTGGAATGGTTTGGGGTGATTCGTTTAGGCAGTAATAATACGTTAAGTCCTCAGTATCTATATCCGGTAATTTATTGACAATAAGCCTTACTTCTATAATACCAAAACAAGCATTATTGTTTTCAATACGAGCATAAATCGTTTGACTGTAAGGACTATCATTATTAGTATAAGATGGCCCTTCTATATTATTTTCTTCTAAAAGCGCATCAACAAAGGTTTTATAAAAAATTATTGGATGTGTAAAGCTGTTACTCGTTTGAATATTGGTAGTAATATCATCTAAATGAAATGTATTAATACCATCTTCAGACCCTAATTCATCGCAGTCATTATATCTATATGGCGCTAAGAATCTAGTGCTTAAATTTAAAGTTAAAACGGAAGTATCATAACAGTTTGTATTTGTATTATAAACTTCAACATAAATAGGTTCTGGAGCATCTGCATTGAAAGTATAATCACTACTATTTGGAACTTCGGTTGTTCTACTACTATCAGTAAAAAATCTAGTAGCCAATTCAGGAACCCCTCCTGTTAAATCGCTATTAGCCTGAGTTAGATCAAATCTTGTTAAACCTCCTAAAATACCATCCTCATCACATTGCGTAAGTATGGCATCATATGCTATGGGTTTTTTATTGATAGTTACATTTGCAATACCTTCAAACGTGTCATCGCATTTACCTGTATTCAAATCTATGAATAATTTATATAGTCCTGTTTCGGTAACATCAAAAAAATGTTCTGTATAAGCAGCTTGATGAACACCATCTTTTTTCCATGAGTAAGTAGCTCCAGAACCATAATCAGCTTCTAATCTATAAGAGTCTCCTTCACATAACTGTAATCTTGTAGATGTGGAGTTATTGCCTATAATATCTATTTTTTGAGCAAAGAAGGATGTTATAAATGGTGGTAGGCCTTGCCTTGAGTCACGACTTAAACTAATTTCATTATGCTTGTAATTACACGATGGTCCCAAAACATTAGGATTATTTATAACAGATAAAAATGGAGAGCCTTGGGGGTATGTAATGCTCATGGCCCTATAAATTCTACCATCTGGACCTAGTTGTAGGCTCCCCCTGTATGTTTGTCTGTTGTCTAGTACAACTTCAGTGGCATTTATATCTGTAGCAGTTAAATCGTATTGTAATAGTGCTCCGTATTGTTCTGTTGGATCTATTAATTCGTCAATTGTTAAAGGGTTGTAATATGTTGTGACATATAAAATGTTATTGTTTTGAGAGAATTCAACACCATAGGGAGACTGACTTTTCCCTGGACGGGAAAAATTGATATCTATTTGTTTTTGATTACTTACCTTACCAGAATTCACATCAAAATCATAAAGAAATAAACCGTCAATTGAATTTGCACATGCCAGTTTTGTGCCATCAGGAGATAATTTTAAGTAACCTCTTTGATCGAATATGTTGAGACCACTAAAAGTAGAGGAAACGGGTGTTGTATTTATACCCGTATCAGTAACTTCAAAAGCATGAAATGTATCGAAAATAAAATCAGTAGGGTCTCCATTTAAAGAAGAGAGCGTAATTACCCAAAGGGCTTGTGTATCACAATCTTTGACAACAGCACTAATTTTTTCGGTACTATTAGGTAATAAATTAATATTTTTTGATGTGACGTCTCCAAATGTTCCATTTAACCTCATATTCACTTCAGAATAGTGAAACCCACGATCTGGATCGCCATTTAAAGAGGTGTCTGCTGTAAAAATATAATATATACTGGGGTCTTTAGGTTTAGGGATTACGATTGCCGATTGCGTGCTTGAAGGATCTCCATACAAACCACTCCCAACGATACCGTTTGCATTTGGCATAGGTCTGTGTAGTCTGTCCCAAACTGTTATTCCATCGGTATAAAATAATAAATTACCATTAGCATCAGAAATTGTAGTACAGCCTTCATCTGTATTTAATTGACCGGCTGTAAGTTCTGTAATGGTTCCATTAGGATTAAAACGAATTCCAGCATTGGCACCGAAATACCAGTTTGAAGCTTCATTTTGAGTATAGGAATATAAGCTAAAACAAAGTATTCCGAATATGATAATTTTTTTCATCTTAGAGTAGCAAGGCTACCAAAGATATTATAAATTGCGCGTTTTTAATAATCTATCCGATAAAAAGATTAAAGGGCAGTTAAACCCAAAATAATAACGATTTATTACCTACGTATTCAATCACATTATAATGAATCTTATATGAAAGTTTTATTATTGTTGTTTTTAGAATTGTTGATTTGATTATATGAAATAATTTACGTTATTTTTCTGATTAAATGTAGTTTGCATAAGGTTTTCTAGCTGGATAACAATTATTTAATTAAATTTAAGCAAAGAATTGCTTATGATTTCATCTTGTATTAAAAATATTTTTGAATGGAAATTTTTGATGTTCTGTTTAAAATTCAACGTATGCTTTGTATTGGTATTCTTAGTTGGATGCAATAAAGATTTAGAACTTGAAGAAGTTTCTAATTATAAAATAACTTTAATATCTGGAAATAACCAGATTGGATTTCAAAACACAACGCTATTAGAAGATATAGTGGTTAAAGTTGAAGATGAACTTGGAGCTAGTGCTTCTGGAATAGCCTTGAATGTTGAGCTTGTTTCAGAAAGTGGAGAAGTAAATAACGGTGCCTCAATAATAACAAATGAAGAAGGTTTAGTCAGTATTTCTTGGAAACTAGGATCAAATTATAATAATATATTGAAAGTGTTTTCAGGTTCTAATCAATCTTCATCGGTTTCGGTCAGTGCAATTGCCAAGTATAAATACACTATTCCTGAGAGTGTAAATGATGGTTGGAATAGCTCCGATGTTACTGCTCTTTTACCAAATGCAAATAAACTATATGATGGTATTGATGAAATTAGAAATGAGAACTATAAAGAAATACACTCGGTATTATTATCTGTAAATAATAATTTAGTTTTTGAAGAATATTTTGCTGGTACAAACTCTTTCGGAGAATTTATAGATTATGATAAAAACAAACCCCATGAATTGCAATCGGTTAATAAATCTTTTAGAGGAGCCATGATTGGAATAGCCATAGATAAAGGATTTATTACTAGCGATCAGGTGCCATTAAAAGATTTTTTCCCAGAATTGAGCTATTTATCACAGGGAGGAAAAGAAAACATACTTTTAGAACACTTTTTAGCTATGTCTTCTGGTTTAGAATGGAATGAAGGCACCGACTTAACCGGGTTTTATGGAACGCCTTTTGAAACGGCACATACCTATGTGCTTTCCAAAGCTTTGGAGAATACACCTGGATCTACTTTTGAGTATAACACAGGAGCGTCTTTTGTATTAAATAGAATTATGATGAATTCAATTCATGTAGGTTTTGAGGTTTTTGCTAAAGATTATTATTCTGATTTGGTTGAAAGTAGCGCATTACCTGGAACTGGAGAGCCTCTGGATTTTAGAAATACCCCGAGAGATATGTTAAAATTAGGACAGGTATATTTAAATGATGGCAAATGGAAAGATACTCAGGTCATTTCAAAAGCCTGGATTGATGAATCTACTAAAGTGAAGTTCAATGTATCTTCAAATAGCTCTTACGGATACCAATGGTGGATAAGAAACTTTAATACGGGAGTAAATACATATAATTGTTTTTATGCAGCTGGTTTTGGAGGTCAATACATTTTTGTTATTAAAGAACTGGGGCTGGTTGCTGTTTTTACAGGAGGAAATTTTAATTCTGATATGAACATTCCTTATGAAATCATGGAAAATTATATTCTACCAGCGTTTGTTGAGTGATATAGTAGTTACTTCTATTTTAACGTTTTAATGTAAAATGATTTTTTAATACTCTACCATCTTGTAGAGTAACAGCAAACCAGTAATCATCAGTCGGTAGTTTTTCTCCATTGAAACGTCCATCCCAGCCTTCACCTAAGGGGTTTAGTTGTTTTATTAATTTTCCGAAACGATTGTATATTAGAATTTTTGAGTTTGCCTGAAACATATCGGAAATGCCTAGGACTTGCCATTTGTCATGTACGCCATCGTTATTTGGAGTGAAAAATTTAGGAAATCCAATAACAGAGACTTGATCGTCTATTGCTCCACAATTATTTTCATAATCATTAACAATAACGGTATATATGCCTGGAAATACATTTTCAAAAACAGGATTCGTTTGAAATGGTGTTTGTACACCATCATTATTTAAAAGAGCGTATTCATATAGTCCTTCTCCACTTACAGATACTGTAATGGTATTGTTTTGAGAGGCATCAACCACTTCAATAGCATTAATGGTTGCAATGTTAGATGTTTCTACGGTAATGTTTCTTGTTTTAAAACAACCATTATCATTTGTAACAGTTACGGTATAAGTGCCTGATTGATTAATCTGTATATCATAAGTATTATCTCCTGTAGACCAATTATATGTATAATTTGTAGAAGCATTATTTATAGTATCTGCATTTATGGTAATAGTTTGGGGAAATGTATTTAGACAGTAATAGGTTAATTCTTCTGTTTCAATTTCTGGTAATTGATTAACAATAAGTAAAATTTCACTAATACCGTAGCAGTCATTAGCATTTTCAACACGGGCATAAATGGTTTGGGAATATGGTATTGTATTAGTAAAAAACGTATCTAATTTATTCTGTTCTAAAAGTGCATCTGTGTAAGATTCAAAATAAGAAGTATTTACTCCTGAAGGAAGTCCATTTACAATATCACTTTCAGCTTCGTTTAAATTAAACTCAAAAAAACCATCTTCAATGCCATCGTCATCACAACCAGTGAGTTGGGTATTTCCAGAATTTGTCGTACTAACATCAAGTGTTAATTCAGAATTACTATAACATTTAGTTGCATTATTTACTACAGCAACATGAATAATTTGCTGGTTAATAGTATTGCTAAAATTGCTGGCGTTAATAGCATTTACTGTATTATTGATAGATGCATCTGTTGCATTTAAATAGAAAACTGTAGATAAATTAGGGTCTCCCCCTGTAAGTAAGTCATTTGCTTCATTTAAATTAAAACGAGTTAAGCCATCAACTAAACCGTCTTCGTCACATTGAATTAATGTCGCATCATTAGCTATAGGGTTTGTGGTGTAATTTACAAAAGCTTGGCCAACCAGAGCACAATCTCCATTGTTTGGATCGATATAAACTTCATAATGTCCAGCTTCTGTTACTTCAAGATTAAAATCATTTTCGGTTAGCGTTATACCATCTTTTGTCCAGATGTAAGTTGCTCCAACTATTTCGTCAGCTATTAACTCATAAGACTTGCCATCACAAAGTAAAAGATTAACGGTACTTAATCCATTTCTAATAATATCTATTTCTGTATTAAAGAATGAAGTGATAAAAGGAGGTAATCCTTGGGAACTAGCACCTCTTAAATCAACAGCAAAGTGGTTGTAATTACATGCAATACCCACTCTATTTGGATTTTCAATAACGCCTAAAAAATATTGACCTTGTTCGTATGTAGAGCTTAAAGCTCTGTATATTTTACCATTTGGTCCTAATTGTAAGCCGCCTCTAAAAAGTTGCCTATCATCTAATGTGACTATTGAGCGTCGAATATCTGCTGCAGTTAAATCAAATTGACTTAATACAGATGTATGCGTGGTTGGATCTTCACCACCTGTAGCATCAAAATAATCATTAGAAGAGTGTACATATAATAATTGGCTATTTGGTGAGAATTCTACCCCATAAGGATACCTGCTCGTTGATGGGATTCTAATTTGGAGTTGATTAGACACAGTTCCAAGGTCAGAATCAAAATCATATAAGTATAAACCATCTCGTACATTAGCACATGCTACTTTTGTTCCATCTGGAGATAATTTTAAATAGCCTCTGGCATCAGATATATTTATATTAAATGTAGACTTTTGGGATACGGGGTTTACACCTAAAGCGGTTACTTCAAAAGCATGAAACGTATTAAAAACCCCAGGAGTAGTGGAACCATCCTCTGCAGCCAAAGTAAGTACCCATAGATCTTCTGAATTACAGTTTTTTAAAACGGCTGTAATTTTTTCAGAGCATTCTCTTAATAGATTACTGTTCTTGCTTACAACTTCACCTAGACCAGCATTTAAAGATATATCCACTATTGAATAATTTAACCCAAAATTGGCGCCATCCAAATTATTGTCTACAGTAAAAATATAATAAATTGTTGGGTCTCCTGGTTTAGGGATAATTATAGCAGATTGCGTACTTGAGGCATCTCCGTACAGGTTATTTCCATTAGCCATTACTGCATGGTTTCTGTTCCATACCGTAACACCATCAGAATAAAACAATAAATTACCAAAACTATCAGATATAGACGCACAGCCTTCTCTGGTATTTAGCTGTCCGTCGTTTAATACTATTAGGGAATTAGTGTCTAAATCGAATCTTAGACCTGCATTTTCTCCGAAATACCAATTAGCGGCTTGTTTCTGGGCAAAAATGTTTGAGCATGCCAAACAACAAGCCATTATTAATAATACAATTGTTCTCATCTTTAGGAAGTAGTCCTTCCAAAGATATCATAAATCGCGCTTTTTTAATAATCTGTACGATAAAAAGATGAATAGAGCTGTCCAACCTATAACAATGGCTATTTCATACCCGTGTGCTCCATAGTCATATGATAAATCAACCTTATCTGGAAATTTAGTCATTGCAATTCTTTGAAACGGTTGATCAATTAGTTTATACATTGATTTTAAAGGGAAGAAGTTTTGTATTCTTTCAGCTAAACCAGTGTCTAATTTCCAAGCCATTAGACCAAATAGTATCCACTCTACAATGTAAAGTATAAAAAGAAATGCTAAAGCAAAAGCAGATCGTTTTACAAGCATTCCAAAAAATAAACACAAACTAAAGAAACCAATTAGTTTTACAAAATAGGCTAATAAAAACTCGGTTTCCCTAAAAATTATAGAAGCTTCTGTATAACTTGAATAATAAAGTCCGATACAAAGAGAAATTAAACTTATAAGTATGGTTGAAACCAAAGAAAAGAAAACAATCGTGTAAAATTTTGAAAGGATAAATTCTTTCTTACTTAAGCCATCAATAAGGTTTTGTTTTATGGTTTTATTGCTGTACTCATTGCCAATCATACTTACTACAACAATGGCAAAAAAGAATTTAAATTGAGACGCAAAAAAAGTGGTTAAATGCCAAATTATAGGAAAATTAAAAATACCTAACTCGCCTAACTCTAAAGTAAAAAAACCAAATACATTAATTTTTAGGGACGATAAAAGGATAACAAAAAATGGTAAAACAAATGAAACAAATATGAGTATTTTACTTGTTCTATTAAGAAGAAGTTTTTGTAATTCTAAATTTAAAAGTCGTAACATGTGCTGTATTTTGGTTGTATTAGTTGTTGTCTGTTAATTGTAAAAATTGTTCTTCTAAACTTTCTTTACGTTGTACCAGATGTGTGAGTATAATACCTTTTTCGAATAGGTGTTTATTAAAATCTTCAGATTCCATAGGCGTGTTTAAAAAGGCAGTTATTAAATCATCTTCCACTTTAATATTTTTAAACGACGTATTATTTTCTAGTAAGGTTATTAACTCGTTCTGTTTATTTGTTTTTAATTCGAAAAAACCATGGCTGGAAATCATTTCATCTACCCGCCCAGAGTATAGTTTAACACCTTTACGTAGAACAACAACATGGGAGCAAACCTTTTCAACTTCATCCAATAGATGCGATGCCAAAAGAATGGTTGTACCTTTTGCAGCGATCTGCTTTATAATTTCTCTAATTTGGTGAATCCCTTGAGGGTCTAGTCCATTTGTTGGTTCATCTAGAATAAGAATTTCAGGATCGTTTAAAAGTGCAGATGCAATAGCTAAACGTTGTTTCATTCCTAATGAATACGTTCTAAATTTACTGTCTTTTCGTTCTAGAAGCCCCACCACTTCTAATTTTTCTTCAATTTTACTATAATCAACACCTTTAATTTTACAAACCAGCCTTAAATTTTGAGTTGCTGTCATGTATGGGTAAAAATTTGGACGTTCTATAATAGCTCCCACTTTTTTAAGAGCATCATGGGTTGATATATTTCCATCAAACCAATGAAAATCGCCCTGTGTTTTATTTACAACATTTAAAACGATACCTAAAGTTGTGGATTTTCCACTTCCGTTAGGACCCAAAATACCATAAACGTTGCCTTTGTTTATGGTGAATGATAAATCTTTTACTGCTGTTAAATACCCAAATTTTTTAGTGAGGTTGTTAATTGTTAGTATAGACTCCAAGTTGTTAAATTTTTACTGCCTTTTGAAAACTGGCATTGGTTATTTATTATAAAGTATGACGATAGTCGGGGTATTTTGTTACAGGCTTGTTAAATAAAAGTTTTAAATTTGAATAATTATTCAATTATGCAAGATTTAAAGATATCTAAAAGAAAACCATCGTATCCTGTAACTCCTAAATTACATGATTATTTAACCAAATATGACAGGAATACTAAAATACCTATTTTTTATGATGATTTATTGCGTTTTCAAGGCTCTATTGTAGTTTACGATAAGGATGATAACGATACACTTTGGATTCGAGTTTATTATAATGAATTTGAAAGGGAAGAAATAGACTCCTCATTAAAAAAGGTATATACTATTTTGCATTCTGATGGTAATGAGGACGTATTGCCTTTTTTAAATGTTGATGCTATTGATTTTTGTACATTCGGAAATTCTAAACCTTTTAGAGTAAAGGTTAGAAATATTTTAAATGACAACTTTACTTATTTTTATATAAAAACGACCGATGCGTCTCGTATTTATGGTTTGGAACTGGAACATATGTTGTCTCCTCATAATCTTAACTTTTTGGTTTATAAAAACACACTTATTGAGGAACATATATCTGGCATCCCTGGTGATGAGTTTATAAAAAATATGTTACCTAAGTGTAGTAAACCTGAAAAGGCTCAAATAGCAAAGGAGTTTGTAAAGTTTAATGAACGGTGTATGATTAGGTTGTTAGGAGATATGCGATCTTATAATTATGTTATTGTACCGACTCATGATTTTGACCATGTGGTTTATAAAATTAGGGCTATTGATTTTGATCAACAGTCTTATGAAGGTAAGTTTAATATTTACAGGCCTCAGTTTTTTAAAGAAAATTTAAAAATGGTAGAATTGGTTTCTGAGAGTATACAGAAATTATCTATAGATCAATACAAAACAGAAGAACGCTCTATTTTAGTAAAACGGTTGAAGAGTTTTTCTGAAAGGATAAATAAATTGTTAGATTGTATGCAGAATGACGTTATTTCTAAAGAAGAAAACGTAAACTTATTAAAGTCTACAATTTTTGAATATACTCATGATGTGAATTTTAAGCGCAGTAAAAATATGGGAGAGATACTTAGATATGCGTTAGAGTTTTTAACCCGTAATTATGAAAATATAAAATTAGAGAATTTAAGATCTTATGATGAGGATTGATATCAATTAATATGAGTTCGATATAAAATTTATAAAAAAATAGACAAAAGTTTAATAAAATAAAGCTTGTCACCTTGAGCGTAGTCGAAAGGTTTTAAAAATTCAGTTGTTTTAATTAGGTTTCGACTTTAGTTTATACTGAGTGTAGCCGAAGTACTCAACCTGACACTTGAATATAATTAACTGATTTTCATTTAAATAAAACTGAAGTTGTATCGGATTAACGTTAATTATTAATTCCAGTTCTCATCAAAGTCTAAATTATTGTAATCATCAACATCAATACCATCTTCAAATTCATCAAGATCATCATCGGTATCTGCTTCAAATAATTTATCAGGAGCTTCATCTGGTACTTGACCTTGAACAAACATTAAATTAGGATAATCTGCGCCTTTAGCTTCTTCAACAATTTCAGCTAATTCAACATAGAAAGTCCACATGCTTAAAAAGTCGTATATGTAAATCATTTTTGGCTGTACTTCATGTACAACGCTACTAATTTCTGTTTCGTTCATTAAACGAGCAGAGTTATCTTCACTTAAATCGAACAACGAAATTTCTTCACCTTGATTCCATTGGTCATCACTTAAATAAAAAGAGGCCATTTCTGTTCCGTCAAATCCAAAGGATTGAGTAATGATATTATGTAAATCTTCAAGAGAGTCCGTTTCGCGAATTTCTAAATCGCGAAAAATATCATCTTCGGTATCATTATCTAAAATAACTCTAAATCTGTAAATCATGTTGCAAAGGTATGTTTTTTTTGAATTATTTGGAAAAACGATGCATAGTAAAAGTCATGGCGCTTAATAAGAAAAAAGCGCCTATTTGATGTGCTACACCTAACCAAACGGGAACCTGTAATAATATAGTAAACACACCTAACAAAAACTGAATACATAAAATGATTAGCAAAATATTTATTCCTTTAGACTGATATATTGTGAGGTTTAGTTTTTTTGATTTTTTCCAAATTAATAAAATAAATAAAACCACAATGTATGCTAAGATTCTATGAACAAATTGAACCCCACTTTTTCCTTCTATGAAGTTTTTATATAGTGGACTTTGTTCTATATAAACGGTTTGATGCATAAATTTACCTTCACTCATCATAGGCCAATGGTTATGTATAAAGCCAGCATCTAATCCAGCGACAAAAGCACCGTATATAATTTGAAGCAATAGAACGGCTAAACTTAACCGAATGAGGTTTCTAAATGCGATATTGATGTCTTTTTTATGTGGAAATATTAAGTCTAGGGCTACCCAAAAAGTATAAGCAAACGTTATAAAAGCGGTTGTTAAATGTGCTGCTAAGCGGTAATGACTAACATCTGGGTTGTCTACCAAGCCACTTTTAACCATATACCAGCCTAAAAAACCTTGAAAGGCTCCAAGACAGAGCAGAATGATAGATTTTTTAATTGTGGCTTTTGATAATTGTTTTTTTATTAAAAAGTATAAAAATGGAATAAAAAATACGAGCCCGATAAACCTACCAATAACACGATGTAGCCACTCCCAAAAATAAATATCTTTAAAATCTTGAAGCGTAAATTGATTATTTAATTTTTGATATTCTGGGTATTGTTTATACAAGTTAAAAGCTTCTTGCCATTCAACATCATTCATTGGCGGAATCGTTCCGGAAATAAGTTTATAGTTAGATATAGATAATCCTGAATGGGTTAGCCTTGTAATACCTCCAACAACTACCATAATAAAAATAAGCAGGCATCCGGTAAGTAGCCAATAAATAACTTTTTTATGATCTTTTTTCATCTTTTTTATGTTGTCGACCGCAGTCGTTCTCTTTATCTAACAAGGTTAATCTCTCGACGATATTCGAGGTGATTATTAGTTTTTAAGTGATACTTTTTTTAAAGCAAACACTATTTGTTACACCTTTATACTGTCCGTAATTTGGTATTGCTATGTAAGCGTTTTTTTTATAAAACTGAACAGCTTCTACTTGACGTTTTCCAGTTTCTAATAGACATGCTTCAAAACCTAATTCTTCAGACCATGCTTCTAATGCTTTTAATATTTTAGAAGCAACACCTTGGCTTCTAGTTTCAGGACGTGTAAACATGCGTTTTATTTCAGTTTCCTTTTCTGTATATTTTTTAAAAGCACCACAACCAACGGGCTTGTTATCTATATAAGCAACTATGACATGTTTTAATACATCAATGTTGTTATATTGATTATAAAATTCATGATCAGCTCCATCTACTATTTTTAAGTAATCATTCAATAATTCTACTAAAAAAACAAAGTCGGTATTATTAGAATCGGTTCTAACGAGTTTAATCATTTTAAGAAGTGGTTTTTAATCCCAATCGTTCCCCTTCCTTTATCATTAATTTATATGCAGAATCATACTCATTTGGAATATCTCCTTCAAGTATGGCTTCTTTTATAACATCTTTTATTAAACCTATTTCGCGAGATGGTTTTAGATTAAATGTAGCCATAATCTCTTCTCCTGAAATTGGTGGTTGAAAATTTCTAACATGATCGCGTGCTTCAACTTCAATAATTTTTTCTCGAACTATTTTAAAGTTGTTATGATACTTCTGGAATTTTTTAGGGTTTTTGGTTGTAATGTCTGCTTCGCAAAGAGTCATTAAATCTTCAACATAATCGCCAGCATCAAAAACCAGGCGACGTACAGCGGAATCTGTTACAATATCTTGAGCCAATACAATAGGTCGTGAACTCATAAACACCATTTTCTGAACAAACTTCATTTTGTCATTTAATGGCATTTTTAACCTTTTAAATAAATGATAAACCATTTTTGAACCTTCAAACTCATGCCCATGAAATGTCCAACCCACTTTTTTGCTAAACTTTTTTGTTGGTGCTTTACCAATATCGTGTAATAAAGCGGCCCAACGCAACCAGAGATTATCTGTATGTTCTGCAATATTATCAACAACTTCTAAAGTATGGTAAAAATTGTCTTTATGGCGTTGCCCTTCAACTTCATCGATGCCTTTTAATGCTATAAGTTCTGGCATTATATATTCCAATAATCCCGTTTTTTCTAATAAAAGAAAACCAATAGATGGCTTTTTGCTTTCAAGAATTTTATTCAATTCTGTAACAATCCGTTCTTTGGTTATAATTTTAATTCGATGACTATTTTTTGTAATCGCATGTAATGATTCATTTTCTATTACGAAATTCAATTGAGTCGCAAAACGTATGGCACGCATCATCCGCAATGGGTCATCACTATAAGTAATGTCTGGTGCTAAAGGTGTACGAATAATTTGCTTTTCTAAATCATTAATGCCATCAAAAGGATCTAGTAAATCACCAAAATTAGTGGTGTTCAAATTTAAAGCTAATGCATTTATAGTGAAATCACGACGGTTCTGATCATCCTCTAACGTGCCATTTTCTACAGTAGGGTTTCTACTATTTTCACTATAAGATTCTTTACGAGCTCCAACAAATTCAATTTCGATATCATCGTATCTAAGCATGGCTGTACCATAGGTTTTAAAAACCTGTACTTTTGGTTTGGTAGGAAGATTTTTAGCAACTTGTTTTGCTAGTTTTATACCATCTCCAACAGCAACGATGTCTATGTCTTTTGCATTACCTCGTTTTAGTATATAATCACGTACAAAACCACCAATAACATAGCTGTCTAAATTTAATTCTTTAGCAGATTGAGATATAATTTTGAAGATATTATGTTGTATTGCTTTTTTGTAATTCATTTTTTTTGTTGCCACGAATTCACGAATATTTTATAATACGATCCGATTCTTTTGTGGTTTAATAAATCTTTATGAAAATTAGCTAGAATTTTCATCTGTGCAAATAATGTTAGCCATAAATAGCCGTGTATTAGTAGCTAATTTTATTCACGGATTATCTTAACAATACCACTATTACTCAATTTAATAATTGAGGATGGTTTATTGCAGGTTTTTTCGCGATGCAAATTTACAACATAGTCTACACCTTTTAAAACCTCTGGAGCTATTTCTTTGAACGATTTTGGAGTAGGTTGTCCGCTTATATTCGCTGAAGTAGAAACGATAGCAGTATTAAGTTTTCTAGAAAGTTGGTAACAAAATTCATCATCTGGAATTCTAATCGCTATGGTGCCATCATTTGCAATTAAGTTAGGTGCTAAATTTTGAGCATCGTCGTAAATAATGGTCGTAGGTTTTTCGGAGATATCAATAATATTTAAAGCCACTTCGGACACTTTTTTCACAAACTTTGTGAGCATTCTATCATCCGCTACAAGACATATTAATGCTTTACTGTCTTCACGTTGTTTCAGTTCGTAAATTTTTTTAACTGCTTCTTCATTTGTTGCATCACAGCCAATGCCCCAAACTGTATCTGTAGGGTAGAGTATGAGTCCACCTTTTTTTAAAATTGAGATTGCTTTTTCGATTTCGGCGTTTTGATTAGCCATAATTCAATACTGTTTTGTAAATATTTAAGGTTTGTTTTGCCATATTGCTGGTTGTAAAATGATCCAGCAGTTTTTCATGACTTTTTTTCGTGAATTCTTTTTGTAATTGAGGGGCTTTAGAGAGTTTAAATATATGTTCTGTTAATGTTTCTGAATCATACACTGGCGCAATTAATCCATAAACATCATGTTCTATGGCCTCTGTGATTCCTCCCACATCTGTACTAATCACAGGAGTTTTATGGTACATAGATTCATATATAAATTGTGGTATTCCTTCACTTTGAGAGGTTATTAAACTTATATCAAATTGCGATATAAAATTCGAGGCATTTGGCTGATAGCCTACAAAAATCATAAAACTTTCTAGGTTTAACGATTTTACTTTATCAATTAAAGCCTCGGTTCTTTCGGAAAAAGTGCCTATCTGTACAAAAATAAAATCAGTATTCTTCTTTTTATTAATAATGTTATCGGCAACATCAATCCAGGTTTCCAGGTGTTTTGCTTTGATGTGATTGCCTATATTTCCTATAATGATTTTATCACCATTTATGTTATATTTTTCTTTAAGGAGAAAAGGCGTTTCTGTGCTTTTGGTTTTTAAATTCGTTCCATGATAAATAGTTAATAATTTATCTTTATCTACAATTGCTTTTTCTGCGACTCTTTTTGATTCATCTGATACGCATAATATTTTTTTGATTTTTGCATAGTTATATTTATAAAGCGTCTTTTTTCTTTGTTTTATAGGGAAAGACGTTTTTTTGCTAAAAACAAACGGGGGCAAATTGTAAAGTTTATCCGCTAGTATGGCAGCAAATAAAGCACTGGGTTCGTGAATATGAATTAAATCGACCTTTTCTTTCTTGCAAAAACGTCCAATTTTTAAAAAATATCTGGGATCAACCTTAATTTTTAATGGTGCTGTAATGAAATTGAGGTCTGTTTTCTCTAACCTCTTGTGAAATGGAGTATCACGGGCACATAAGATGGTGTTTTTAATTTCGGGATTGGATTCTTTTAATTCAAAGCATAAATTTTCTATGTGATTTTCACCACCACCCCAATTTGTAACTGCAGATAAATGTAGTACGTGCATACTATTTTTGATTAAAGTCGATTTTTATAATAAAGAGAAGCGCTGTATAGAAATAGATAATAAGGATTGTAATTTAAGGTGTTACTGAAATGTCTTTCGTAATAGGCTTCAATTTTTAGAAATCAAAAGTACAAGTTGAAACCAGATTAAACAAATGGTAATTATCATATTCGGTTTTACAATACTAATCTTATAAAGATTCTATTGTATTTTTATTTGAATATATTTGCACAGACTGAAAAGAATAACCACAGAATACACTTGAAACAGTTACTGAGAATGGTCATAAAACGTTGCAGTATCTAAGTTTTAAAATAAAGAGCTAATTAATGCAAAAGAGATTTGTAATTCATCATAAGTATAGCTCTTTGAGTGATAAGGTAAAGGATACTATCTTAAAATTTGAAGGGTATAAGGATGTATTGGGTGCTGCAGAACGTAACGTAATAAAAATAGTACCTATTGATGGTAAAAAGTATACTATAAAATCATTTAGAATACCCAATCTCTTTAATAAAATTGTCTATCGTTTTTTTAGGAAATCTAAAGCAGAAAGGTCATACTTATACGCAAATAAATTAATTGAGTTTGGTATAAATACGCCTTATCCTGTAGCCTATGAAATTCAAACAACCCCTTTTTTATTTAAAAAAAGCTACTATGTAAGCGAATTGATAGATTGTGATTTGACTTATAGAGAATTAACTACAGATTTTAGTATTCCAGATCATGAAGAAATACTTAGGGAGTTTACTAGGTTTACTTATAAACTTCATGAAAATGGAGTGAATTTTCTAGACCACTCTCCTGGAAATACATTGATTGAAAGAAAAGAAAAGGGTTATGAGTTTTATTTAGTTGATCTCAATCGGATGGAGTTTGGTACTATGGATTTTAATGAGAGAATTAAAAACTTTTCAAAATTGACTATTCATAGATCAATGATAGAGATTATGAGCAACGAATATGCAAAATGTTCTGGTTATGAAGAAGAAAAGGTATTTAATTTGATGTGGCAATATACCAGAGAATTTCAACATGCGTATTATCGAAAAATTCGTATTAAAAAAAGACTGTTTTTCTGGAAAGAAAAATATAAAAACAAGGTTTCAGATAGTCCGATTTAACTCTGGATTAAGATTAACAATAAAGAAGTTTATTACGTTTTATAAGTTGCCTCATGTTATTAAATTATGAGTAAACTAAAAAAGTTTATAAAATAAATATGCCAAAAACAGGAAACTTTCAAGAGCAATTATATTTTTTAATATTTCACAAGTGGAAATATCTCATTGCAATTTTACGATCTAAATTCTACAAGAAGACTACCGATAAAATTGATAAGGTTGTTTATGTTGCAAGGGAAAAAGATAAAGATTGGATTTTTGGTGCTAAGACAAGACGTTTGTCACGATATTCATCTTTAAATGCTGAAACTTATTACCATAACAAATTGCGTAATCTGCCTAGTGCTGATGCTTACTATTATATTTACCAGAATTATTTTTGTAGATGTATACGGAGTACTCCAAATATATTAAATAAGAAAAATATAGTCATGTTTACGCATCCTACCTGGTCTAAGAAGTATTCTAAAACACATGTTATATGGTGTCTTAACAAAGCAGACTATGTTATTTGTCTTAATTCGGCCATTAAGAAGTACTTAATAGATTTAGGAGGAAGGTCTGAGATATTTAAAGTGATGCATATAGCTACATCCTCTAAGCTTTTTTATCACCATGAAAGAGGTGTTGGAGGGGTAGGCTTTTGTTCTAATTATGGCCCCAGAAAAAATCCTGATTTGATTTTTGATTTGGTTAAAAATATGCCAGATAGAACGTTTTATTTGGTTGGGCGCAACTGGGAAGATTACAATAGGTTTGAGGAGCTTTCTCTAATGCCAAATTTTACCTATTATAATAATGTGCCTTATGAGTCTTATCCTGATCTTTATAGCAAAATGGACGTATTTGTTTCTCCTTCCTTGTTAGAAGGAGGTCCAGTGCCAGTACTTGAAGCTATGATGTCCAACTGTGTCCCAGTTGCATCGAAAACAGGATTTTGCCCAGATATTATAGAACATGGAAAAAATGGTTTTTTATTTGATATTGATGCTAAATATGAGACAGTTATACCACTTATAGAAGCAGGTTTTTTGCTTAAAGCAAATATAAAGGATACAGTTCTGGACTATACTTGGGAAAATTGCTCTAAAAAGATTGATGAACTGTTTTTAAGTTGATTATTACAGGTTGTCTATTTTAACGTGAATCTTGGATAAGCATCCACAAAAAATACTTATGAAAATATGAGTAACGGAGTATGGGTATGGTACACCATACTTTTGGTAATGCTTTTACTAAAAAGGCGATCAATAAAATTCCGTTTTCTTGTAACCAATACCAATAAATCCGCATCAGATTCTTTTAACAATATTTCGAGCCGTTCTGCAACATCGGTTGAATATAAGAACTTAACATCCAGTTTGTGATAATTAATCGATTTAAAAACATCATTTTTTAAATTGGTTGTATAATGATGCCTTTCCATCTTGGTAAGATTGGTATCGCTAACATGAACTACATCAATGGCGGCTTTGTAGTATTCTGCAATTTTTACAAGGAACTTGAGGTTATCTATATCTCTTTTTTGATAATTTGTAGCAAAGATTGTTTTCTGTAACCCCTTGAAGGAGGCCATTTCGGGAACAACAAAGGTAGGAAAATCGGTATCCCTAATAACTTTGTAGGTTTCACTCCCTAAAATCCTATTCTCAAGACAGTTAGAGCCTTGCGTACCCATGACCACCAAATGAGGAGGATTTTTTTCTAAATAAGTTGATAACCATGAAAGTCTACTACCTTTCAGCACTTCTGTTTGGCTATCAACGCCATTTTCTAGGGCTTTTGTCGCTATTTTCTTTAATCGGTGTTCTGCTTTTTTTTCTATCACTTCCATTTCTCTCAATAACCGCATTGGGTTTTCTTCCAATTCTATAGCCCCAGAAGTATCCATAAAGTGTACTATATTTATAGTACATTTCATTGCCTTTGCCATGGCGATGGCATAATCTATTGCATTTTCTGCACAAGAAGAAAAGTCCGTAGGGTAAACAATTATTTTTGAATCCATTATCATTTTTTTAGTGATCATTATATGTATCAAAAAATCACCTCATTTATAAAGTACTTTCTGTTTATTAAAACTCCTTAGTGTCTATGCCGTTTTTTCGAATATTTGTTAGAAGCAACATTTGGAGGTAACTCAATTTTACTAGTCGTAGATTTTGAAGTAGACCGGTCTTCGGTTTTCTTTGTTGAACCACAACTAAAAATAGCAAACGCTACAGTTGTTAGTAAAATAATAAATAATTTTTTCATGTCTTAAAGGTTTAGTCATGTAGAATAAGTAATGGTACAGGGCTGTTAAAAGTCTGTTTCAGAGTAACACTTTCGTTTAAGATACGATCAAAAAATCCTTTCTTGCTTCGAACAAGACAAAGCAACCCAGACTGGTGTTTCATCAGGTAATCATTTAGGTCTTGATTCGTGTTACCAGTACCAAACCTATACGTCATCGAAGGGTTCAGATCTTTTATAGTACTCAAAATATTCGTGGCTTCTTGCATATCTGGTGTTTTTTTATCTGCGATATGAAGGACTTTGATTTTACTCTGGTGCATTGTTGCAATTTTGCGTAAAGGATCTACCACTGTTGTACTAAAGAAAGGATTTTTGCCGAGGGCAAAAACAATCTCATTAAGAGGGTGAAAACTGTATGCTGCAGGAACAACGATTACAGGAGCAGTAGTCTTAGAGATGACCCCGCCAGCAATACTTCCAATAAAAACTTCTTTGAGTCCACTGACTCCTTTGGTGCCCATGACAATAAAATCGTAGTTACCACTGTCCCCTAGAGACGCAATAGCAGAAATGGCGTAGTTTTTAATTATTTTTGAGCTTAGCGTAATGTCTGGATGTTCTTTTCGTACTTTTTGTATTAATTCATCCATTTCGCTTCGTGCGTCTTTCTCCAGTATACTATCTATTGATTTCATAAGTAGAGCGGCGTTTGACTTAGCTCCATAAATGTGCAAAACCGTTATTTCAATTGGAGAACTCCCGAATAGTTGAATGGCATACGACAACGCATTTAAAGAGGTCTCCGAAAAATCGACAGGGACAAGAATCTTATTCATTTTACAAAATATTTAATGTGAGTATATTCTTCTCTATGGGATTTTGATTTCATCGTTTGTGATTCAATCATACCTTTGGGAGAATCTTAGCGGATTTATTTTCAACCGTAAAAATATCTTACCCATCATACAAACTTAGGAACGAAATCTTTAGACAAACTTTAGAAACCAGAAAGCGGTCAACTAAAACTCAAATTGGAAATAGAAATCGCATCTTGATCAATGAAAAAGAATCACGGATTTCTTTTTTCACTTCATTTTTTTAACATGTAACTCAGTATTAAATACAAGATTAGGCATAACCTGTTTGTTTCAATAAACTCAGATTTAAAAGCATGCTTTTATCTTTAAAATTACAAGTAATAAAAATAGAAAAATTTAATAATTTTTGGAGAAAAAACCATAACAAAATATTTGGTTATAGTTTTGAAGGTGAGATGTTTAGTGTGCTGAATGTTTTGCTAATATCTTCTGTGAAAGTTACTCTTTTATGTTGAACATATGTTTCTTAAGTTTTTCTAAAGGATTACATAATAATTTTATACAAAATAGTATGGATATCTTCTGAATATGAAGAATTCAATATCGAAAGTAATCTATCGGTGTAAGGCAGCATATTCATATTCGTGATTAATTTATAAAACCTGTAGGACTAAAATATGTTATATGAAATGGGCTATACAGATTTTGATACCAATCGAAATGTTTAATGGCAAATGATATGTAACATAAAAAAAATAGAATTTGAACATATGAAATTATTAGACAAGATTTTATTGGCACAGGATTTTAGCGAGTCCTCTAAAAATGTGGTAGAAACTTCGATGGAGCTAGCAAAGGTCTTTCAATCGGAAGTCATTCCAATTCATATACTTCCCGATGATATTGTGAACGAAAAAGTAAAATTATTACTGAGGGAAACGGCTATGGAGAAGTTGGAGGAGACAGTAAAGAAGATAAAAAATGGAGGAGCAGAAGTCGGAAAACCACTTTTAGAGTTCGGTTCACCACATGATGGTATCGTTCGGGAGGCAGTGCACGTTAATGCGAATCTGATTGTGACAGGTTCTGGTGAAAGTCGAAAGGGAGATCGATTTCAATTAGGTACTACAACAGAAAGAATCATTCAAAAAAGCGAAAAACCAGTTTTTGTGGTCAAAGAAGATGTACCACTCAATGTGCAACACATCCTTTGTCCAGTCGATTTTTCTGAAGCATCGAAACGGGCCCTTAAAAATGCCATCATTATTGCCCGCCGATTTAGGGCAGAATTGACCATTCTGGGGGTTTGCGAATTGCAAGGATCCATATGGTTCATGTCCGAAAAGGACAGGGAAGATGAAAATGACATCCGCTGCGATCAGCACAAAGCAAAGTTCGATGCCTTTTTGAAAGATTTCAACTTGTCTAATTTACAATGGACTAAAGAAACCCCTAAAGGAAATCCTGCTGAAGAAATACTAAGTACAATTTCTAGAAAAATGATTGATCTGCTTGTAATGGGTACCGTTGGAAGAACAGGGCTAAACCGTCTGATTATGGGTAGCGTCACTAAAAAGGTTGTGCGGGAAGTTCCTTGTTCTTTCCTCACCTTAAAATCAGAGGATGTGATTGCCTTACAATTGGAAACAAACATTCGAGATATAGAAAATCTTTACAAAACAGCTATACAATTAGATGCAGACGGTTTTTACCAGGAAGCTATCGGCCAATTGAAAGCGTGCCTGAACATCAACAACATGCATGTGCCCGCTTATTTTAGTTTGGCTAAGATGTACGAAAAATTGAATGACCCGGAAAAGGCTAAGAGTTACAGGAAAAATGGAAGGGACATAAAGGACAAAATCTGGTACACGAAAATAGAGGAAGAAGTTCGCAAGTTAAGAGGACGCTGATAAATACAATATCCAAGAACAATGCAAAAAGCAAAAGGAAGAGTGATCAGTGTAAACGAGTCGTTAGTTGGTGTTAAAACCACTGAAGGAGCGGTGATGAACGGCGAAATAGCATATATTATAATCGAGGATGGTAAACGTCTCAAATCGGAAGTTATCGATGTGAAGCCTGGTAAAATAGTCTATCTTCAGGTCTTTGAAGATACCAGTTGGATGAAAGTAGAAGACCCTGTGGAGTTCACTGGTCTTCCTCTAACTGTAAAACTAGGCCCTGGCATATTGGGTTCTGTTACGGATGGTCTTCAAAATCCCTTGTACGAGCTAGCAAAAAAAGAATGGTTCCTTGAAAGAGGGCTTATGGTAAATCCTTTGAATACGACCACAACATGGCATTTTACACCATTAGTAGATACTGGAGCCATTGTCACTGGTGGTTCAATACTTGGTTATGTTCCCGAAAAAATGTTTCAACACAAGATTTTTGTACCATTCTCTGTAGAGGGAAACGTTACTATTAAATATATTGCATCGGAAGGCAACTATACTATAAGCGAAGACATTGCCATAATTTTAGACGCTTCAGGAGCTTCCATAGCTTTGAAAATGGCATTCGATTGGCCGGTTAAAAAACCTATGCCTTTTCACGAGCGTTCCGTTCCCATGCAAACTATGCCAACAAGTATAAGGATTCTTGATGCTCTGTTCCCAATAGCTTATGGGGGAACGGCATGTAATCCAGGCCCTTTTGGGGCAGGTAAAACGGTACTACAGCACAGTTTGGCTAGACACTCACAAGCAGATATTGTAATTATTGCTGCTTGTGGTGAACGTGCAGGCGAAGCAGTAGAAGTATTCAAGGATTTTCCCGAATTAATAGATCCACGAACAGGAAAATCATTGATGGACCGTACGTTTATCGTAGGTAATACCTCTTCTATGCCTGTGGCAGCGCGGGAAGCATCGGTATATGTAGCGACAACGGTAGGCGAGTACTATCGGAAACAGGGGTTGAATGTACTTATTCTAGCCGATTCAACATCACGTTGGGCGCAAGCACTTCGGGAAATTTCAGGTCGAAAGGAAGAAATCCCTGGCCCTGAGGCTTTTCCAATGTACATTTCTACCCTCATTTCGGCATTCTACGACCGGGCTGGTGTTGAAACCCTTGCGGATGGGAGTACAGGATCACTTAGTATTATAGGTACGGTATCTCCAGCAGGTGGTAACTTTGATGAACCAGTCACCCAAGCTACCTTATTGAGTACGGGGGCTTTTTGGGGATTATCTAGGGCATTGTCCGATGCACGTAAATATCCTGCTATTGACCGTATTGATAGCAATTCCAAATATCCTTCGCTACTAACGCGTGAAGAAGTATCCTTTCTATTAAAACTACTTCGTGAAGGAAAGAGCATTGCTGCGAACATCATCCTGATGGGTGAAAAGGGAATTACCGATGAGGCCTATATCCAGTATCAAAAGGCCGAATTATTCGATGCGGTATTTCTGCAACAGAACAGTTTTCATGAAGTAGACAGCGTCACTTCTCCAGATCGATTGCGATTGATGTTTGATGTGGTAAAAGAGATTATCGATGCTCAGATAACGATTAAGGGAAAAGAAAAGATTCGTTCACATTTCAATTTTATAAGACAAGCCTATATTGATTGGAATTCGATGCGGGTGGATGATACAGGTTTCGAGAAACAGAAGTCCAAGCTATTGAATTTGTTAAAAATAAAAAGTCATGTTACAGAAAACGTATGAGAACATAGCCAGTATCGGGAGATCCATTCTTAGCATGAAGGCGAAAGGTGTGCACAACAAGGAACTGGCTGAGGTTATATATCCAAACGGGGACAAGGCATTTGCACAGGTTATTGCGCTGGATGGCGATCAGGTAACACTCCAGTTGTTTGGTGGTGGGTTTGGTGTTTCAACCGATTGTAAGATTCGTTTTCTCGGTAAACCTGTACAGATAGGATTTTCAAGCGATATGCTGGGAAGGGTTTATTCGGGTAATGGTCAGCCTATTGATGGTGGTCCGGAACTGTTATCGGACATGATTCGGGTGGCGGGACCTTCCATCAACCCCGTAAAAAGGCTTATTCCCAAGGACATGATTCGTACTGGTGTGCCTATGATAGATGTGTTTAATACCTTAGTGCGATCACAAAAAATACCCATTTTTGCCAAAGCGGGAGAACCTTATAACCGCTTGCTGGCCAACATAGCTACCCAGACCGATGCAGATGTTATCATTATTGGTGGTGTTGGGTTGAAATATGACGAGTTTCATTATTTCAGGGAGCGTATTGAAGGAGCTGGGAGCAAAAACAAGACTATTATGTTTGTTCACACCCATCGGGATTCCATCGTTGAAGGATTAATGGTGCCTGATTTAGCTCTTGCCGTTGGTGAACGTTTTGCTCTTCAAGGAAAAAGTGTATTTGTGCTATTGTCGGATATGACCCAATGGTCGGACTATTTGAGACAAGTAGCCAATGCCCAAGATCAAATACCGGCCAATCAGGGCTATCCAGGAGACCTTTATTCCCAGTTGGCGAGTCGTTATGAAAAAGCGGCTGATATTGACGGTGCTGGTAGTTTAACCATTCTTGGAGTGACCACCATGGATGATGTTACCCATCCTGTACCTGATAATACCGGGTATATCACAGAAGGCCAATTCTATATGAAAGATGGGTATTTAGAGCTGTTCGGCTCACTAAGCCGATTGAAACAACAGGTCAATGATAAGACTCGCCATGACCATAGAAGCATTATGAATGCCATGGCTCGATTGTTATCGGAATCCGAGGAGAGAGTAAAAGCACAGAAATTCGGGTCGGTAAAAGATGATTATTCCCTAAGACTCTTAGAATATCGCAACACATTTCAAAAGGAATTGATGGATCCATTTCGTTTTCTTGAACTGGAGGACGCCCTTGACCTATGCTGGGATATTTTGGCAAAACATTTCAAAAAAGAAGAGATCGGACTGTCATCAAAATTAATCGAGGAGTATTGGCCTGAAAAAGGAAAGTTCAAAATCTTAAAAGACCATATCGATGAGTGAGAAGACACTGGATAAGCTAATTACCACACTAAAATCAGAGGCTATCGATGCTGCTGACAAAGCATCAAAAAAAATAGTGGAAGATGCCCATACACAGGCAAAAAAAATAGTGAAGGTCGCCGAAGAGAAAAGGAAACAGATTCTTATGGATGCTGAGAAAGAAAAGGAAGCTACCCTTAGTAAAGGAAAAAGTGCTCTACAACAAGCGGCCAGAGACCTTCATATCACGTTACAAAACAGTTTGCTCAAACTTTTTGGAGCAGTACTAGAAAAGGAAGTCCACAAGGTGTTCACCCCAGACCTATTAAAATCTGCGGTAGTGAAGGTGATCGAGAATATTGGTAGCGGTATAGAATTAAAGCTCTCGGAAGATTTCGAGCAAGCGCTTGCCGATCATATTCATCAGCATTTGAAGACATCAAAGGACTTTGTCTCCATAACTAAGGCAGATAATATGCTGAATAGATTGTCGATTATTAAAACAGACGAAGGGTGGAGTTACCATATTTCACCAGAAGAAGTTGCAGCGCTTTTGAACACTCATCTGAGTGGAAAGTGGATGAATATTCTAAAAAACGAAGCATAAATATGATAAGTGGAAATCTGGAATATTTAATGAGCAGTCTGCCTTATCTGTCTTTCCAAGATACGGAAGAGGTAAGGTCTAAAGTTGCTTTCCTTCTTCAAAAATATAGCAGGTCATTAACAGAAGAAAAAAGCTTAATTACCATTCTAGATGATGAGGCAAAAAAGTTTTTGATGCCAAATAATTTCAATCTTCTGAGCCAAATTAATAACCTTAATACTATTTACAGCATGGCATTTCAGCAAAGCAAAAATAGGATGCTGGCCGATTTTTCCAGTTATGCTTTTGCAATGAAGGAAGACATTAAGCAATTGCGTATGTCTCGAAGGAACGGTTTAGAACAACACCTGTTAACAAAAGTAACACTCCCCATAACACCGGGAGATCCGTTGGAAGAAGAACTACAACTGTTGAAGCTTCAATGGGATAAATTGGAAGCACTTTCCAATACTCACTACGCAGACTTTAGCGCTTTGATTATCTATAAACTAAAGTTGCTGGTGTTGCTCCGGTGGTGGAGCTTTGATAAGGAGAAAGGTTTTGAGATTTTTCTACAAACCACAAAGAAAGACTGATTATGGCTGATAAGATTTTAATGAATAAGAACTCCCTAGCTGCCTTAAAAACAGAGCTTAAGGAATACAATACGGCTCTGCCGGTCTTCGAAATGAAAGAACAGCAGTTAAAGGAAGCCGTTCAGGCCATTGAACATGGTATAGAGCGTTTAAAAAAGACCATAGAACATACCAACGAGGAAACAAGAAAATGGGTAGCCGTAATGGCCGAAGATACTATCGATTTGTCCGACATAGCAAAAATCAAAAGTATCATTACCGAGAAACGAGAAATTGCTGGTGTAACTATCCAGATTTTCAGCAATATGGCCTTCGAAGCTACAGAAATAGATTTTTTCGCCACGCCTTTGTGGGTGGATGCAGCAATGGAGGTGGTTAGAGAACAAAAGATCAATCGTACGCTATTGGAAATTGAGGAGGAAAATATAGCGTTACTTCGGGAAGAATTGGCTGAAGCACGCCGAATGAAAAATGCCCTCAAAGAAGTATTTATACCGGATACTATCGAGAATATTAGAAAAATTGAAATCTATTTGGGGGACGTGGAGAGATTGGCTATAGGATGTGCCAAATTAGTGAAAAAGAAAAAACAATATAAAACAGAGGTATTATGATTGTTAGAATGAAGGAATTATTGCTGTTCACCACGTCTCGTTCGGTCGATGATACCGTACAGCGACTTGGCGAACTTGGTGTCGTGGACATTAAGGAAATCAACCGACCGGAGAGTGAATTCATAGACAGATGTATAGATGAGGTTGATGGTGCACAGCGTGCCATTCAGATCCTCAAAAATAATATCCAAAGTAAAAATGTAATTGCCAACAGAGAACCCCATGAGACTAAAGACCCTAAACGGATTATCGATAGGGTCTTACGGACAGAAGATATTAAACAGTGCTGTCAGAGCAAACTCGACGACCTACATGAGCAATTGGCTTGGTATAAAACCTGGGGTGAGAATATAATGATAAATGATTTTGACTATCTTAGGGAAAAAGGCATATATATCCGTTTGTATCAAGTGGATAAACCGCTTATACCATCTTTGCTCAAAGAGCATTGCATCACCGTTTTCCCAGAACATGATGGTAAGGTGTCGATTGCTTTGTTTACCCAAGATGAATCTGAAAAACTTAATCTAAAAGAAACATCACTTCCCGAATTATCTCTCGGCAAAATAGAACAACAAATCACAAGGAAAAAGCGACAATTAAGAGAAGTAGAATTGTATTTGGAAGACCAGGCTCATAGTATCCATTCATTAGAAGATTACCTCATTTTTTTTAAAAATAGGTTGAAGGTTGAACAAACGTTACAAGGTATGGGAGGCATAGAAGGAAGGCTCAATTATCTTAAGGGATATATGCCGTGGGATGCTGTAGACAATTTCAAATCCGTTGCGGGTCAACTAAACTGGGGCTACAATATATCGGAACCCGAAAAACCAGAAGATGTACCGGTTTATATAAAGAATCCCAAATGGATTAGTATTATCAATCCGGTAATGAAATTCATAGACATTGTACCCGGATATAAAGAAATAGATGTTTCCATTTATTTTCTAATTGCCTTTGCGCTTTTTTTTGCGATGCTGGTCGGCGATGCAGGTTACGGTGCTGTATTTCTATTGCTTGCCTTTTTGTTCCGAAAAAAGCTTTCCGCCCAGATGCGTGTACTCATTTATGTGCTGAGTGGTGCTACGATAATCTGGGGGGTGTTGAGCGGCACATATTTTGGTGCAGAGCAAATAATGACCTTGCCATTTTTTAGCCAATTGATCATTCAGGAAATCGCCAGTTTTGGGGTTGATAATATGGCCTTTATGATGCATTTATCGTTTCTTATCGGAACCATTCACTTGACCATAGCCCACAGTATTAGGCTATTTCAGTTTATAAATTCGATAAAAGCTCTTAGTGAATTAGGCTGGATATTCCTTGTTTGGGCATTGTTCTTTGTAACGGAACAACTGGTATTAGGTAAAGCATTTCCAAATTGGGGTAATTGGTTCTTTGTGACAGGTACATTTCTTGTCACCTTGTTCTCGGTAGAAAGTAAGAACTTTTTTAGAAGTGTGTTGGTCTCTATAGCCAATTTACCCTTGAGCCTCATTAGCGGCTTCTCCGATATTGTTTCCTATGTTAGGCTTTTTGCTGTTGGAATGGCAACAGCTGCTGTTGCGGCAAGTTTTAATAATATGATCATTCCGGCTGGGGTTAAGGAGATGCCTATTTTGAATTTGCTCATGGCAGCTGTTGCCTTGCTATTAGGGCACGGGTTAAACATTGCACTGGCACTTATGGCTGTGATGGTACATGGTATTCGTTTGAATATGTTAGAGTTTGCGGGGCACTTAGGTGTGCAATTCTCAGGAGAAGCCTACAAACCGTTTAAATTGATTTCTTCACAAAAGGAATTTGAGAGTGGAAAAACACCTCTATCAACAGGATAAAACAGAATTATTAAAATTATAAAATTATGGTAGATATGACAATTTTTATAGAGACAGTATCAGGTTTAGGCGATATGGGAATGTCTTTGAGCATTGCTGCAATTGGGTCGGCAATAGGAACTGGAATAGCCGGTATGGCTGCCATTGGGGCTTGGAAAAAAATGATAATCAGTGGAGAAAAGGCAGCGACCGCTCTGCTTATTTTTGTCGGTGCACCGCTTTCACAGGTTATTTACGGAATGATTCTAAAAAATGCAATCGCTGATGCTAACCTTAGCCCTGATTCATACTTCTGGCAAATACTCATTGGGCTTTTTGCAGGTGCAGCTATGGCGGGTTCAGCTATATTTCAAGGAAAAGTAGGAGCAAGAGCCTGTGATGCCATTGCCGCAGGTGCAAATGACACTGCAAAATACATAATGATTATAGGCGTAGTAGAAACAGTAGCATTGTTTGTTATGATATTTACCATGACCGGATTGCCAGCAGTTTAATAATTTAACCTAAAAAGTCTTTTCTAAATAATAACAAATAATAGTTCTATTAAAATTCACATGTAATTCTTTAAAAACCACTTTATAAAATGTAGGAGTTCTTGCTATGATAAGAATCATGGTTTAACATTTACTTTTTATAGAACTTTGTAATTTAAAACGAAGCCTATGCTGCTATATATAAAAATGAATAGTAATATTTTTCAATTAATCGAGGTTAAAGAGATTGTAACTAAAATATAATAGTTGATAGTCATAAGTATATAAAACCTGCCCGTTATGAAAATACTAGTTATTGAAGACAATGTTGAGTTACTTCAAGACATCAAAAACTTTCTTGAAGAAGAAGGAAATATCTGCGAAATTGCCCAAGACTATAAATCTGCTTTTATGAAAGTGGGGATTTTTCCTTATGATGTTTTGGTGGTTGATATTACATTGCCAGATGGTATTGGATTAGATATCATTAAGGAGGTTAAAAAAGAAAATATAGATGTGGGCATAATCATTATTTCAGCTAAAAATGCGGTGGGAGACAAAGTGAATGGGTTGGAGATAGGGGCAGACGATTATTTGACCAAACCTTTTTACCTAGTGGAACTCAATGCAAGGATTAAAGCGCTATACAGAAGGAAAGTATACAGAGGTAGTAAGGAAATCGTTTTTAACGAAATAAAGATAAAGCCAGAGAATCATGAGGTTTTTGTAAATAACCGTCTTATGAACCTCACTAAAAAGGAATTTGAGGTCATTCATTTTTTTGTTGCTAACAGAAACAGGTTGTTGACCAAAGAGGCCATCGCTGAACATCTTTGGGGCGACCAGATTGAAATGGCGGACTCTTTTGATTTTATTTATACCCATTTGGCGAACTTGAGGAAAAAGATTGCCAAATTGGGAGGGGAAGACTATATTAAATCCATCTACAGCGTAGGCTATAAATTCACAGAGAGGGAATGAAATTAGTTACAAAAACCAATACATATTATCTTATATTCTTTATATTTCTTTTTCCACTTATGATTGCGGCCGATTATTATCTTATCCAATATGTCGTAATCACTGAGGTAGATGAAATATTGCAGCATGAAAGTGAACGGATTCGTTTTGAACTTAAGGAAAAAGGAACGCTTCCTTCTTCCAACTATGTATTTAACACCACCACGGTGAAAGAAGAACAACCCGTTTTAAATGTATTTAAGGATACGTTGATCTATGAAGCTTATACTGATAAATTAATCCCCTATAGAACTTACGAGTTCATGGCTTCGGCTGACTCTCAAAGGATAAAAATTTCACTCAGGCATGTTCTTTTAGAGATGAATGAATTAATCGTATGGCTTTTTGCAACGACCTCACTAATCATATTGGTACTGGTAGTCGGACTCTATGTTATTAATCAGGGTATCTACAAATGGGCGTGGAAGCCTTTTTTTGAAAACCTGTCGAAACTTAAAAATTACGAGATCACCAAAAAAAACCCAGTAGGGCTAGAAGCTTCTAACATTAGTGAGTTTGAAGAGCTTAATAAGATTGTTGTCACCTTGATGGATCAAGTGAAAAAGGATTTTCAAAACCTGAGAGAGTTCAACGAAAATATTTCCCACGAAATACAGACTCCGCTTGCCATTATACGCAATAAAATGATTCTTCTGTTGGAAAGTCAGAATCTTAATAAAAAAGAATTGCAATGGGTACAGGCCGTTTATCAGGAAGCTAACAAACTATCAAAAATAGGCAAGTCATTGACTTTGATTTCCAGAATAGAAAATCAGGAATTCATACGATTAGATAATGTGGACATTCGTACCATAGTTGATAATATCATTAACAATATGGAAGAAATGATCAAATTTAAAAATCTCGAAATAAAGGTCGAATTGAATCCTGTAAAGATAAAATGCGACTTGATTTTGGCAAATATTCTTTTCACCAACCTGATTAAAAACGCAGTACAGCATAACCAAGAAGGAGGCTATATAACCATATTGTTGAACGAGGAAAAATTCGAGATTATAAACTCAGGTGAAGTTTCAAAAATAGCAACGGAGCAGTTGTTCCGGCGTTTTCAGAGAGGTAATACGGCAACAGATTCTTTGGGTCTTGGTCTTGCCATTAACCAGAAAATATGTGAGTTATATGGGTTCCGCCTCGATTATTATCGACATGGAGGTACACATACATTTTCTTTGTTTTTTTAATCGGAAGAAAGAAAGCATGAAAAAAATAGTAAATTTATTCTTGGCGATCTTGGAAAGGAGAGGCTGATACTATTTGATAATTAGAAATTTGGAGTCGGTAGACTAATTAAAAAAAATATATATTTAACCCGTGCGTATTTTGATAAAAATTTGTCAATTCGAGTGGATTTTACTCATTTTTATGAGTGAAATTAGTATCGAGAATTAAATTTTTGTTTCAAAATTATATTCGACTGAATTTATCAAAATGCACTAACGGGTATATTTAGTGTAATAATAGATAAAAAAGATAGGATGATCTTAAAACACCCTATCTAATTAAAAAGCTACTTAAATAATTTATCCTTTTTTCCAATAATTATTCATTTTTTTGAATTTTTCTTTCCCTAAGAAAGCTTTAACATCTTCCTTATATTTATTTCTTATTTCCTGAATTTTAGTTTTTTCAGTAGCCTTATCCATTTTTTGTTTTTTAATGGCATTGGTCTTAGCGACTCTCTCTTTTTTCATTTCGGTGACCTTTATTGTTTCCTGTTCTGTTAATTCAGCAAAAGCCATTGCGCCTTCAAAAGTTTTCTTTTCTTGAGCACTAATAGAAATTGTTAGTAATAAGGCAAAAATTAAAAATCCAATCTTTTTCATTTTTTAATAAATTTAAGTTAAAAATTATTGAGTCAATTTATGATTATTTCTATTTATTATAGATGCCTAATGATTTTTTTAGAGTAATAAATGGTTTGTTAGTGTTTTGGAAAAAAAAGCATAACCTTTAGGTTAGTTAGTCATCAATTTATTCCACATTGAAAAACCACCGTCTTTGGCGGTGGTCATGTTTTAAAGGCTTTGCCAATTTTTAGTTTTGCCCCATATCGGATTCGCAAAATGGTCGTCAATCCTTTTTAGAAAATAAAAGTGAAAACTTTAGTAGGATTGTTCACAACTATAATGAAGATAAAAAAGGATTCTATAAATGGAAGAATGCTTTGGAAGAGAGATTGATTTAAAAATTTAATCTGTTTTAGGTGTGTTTTAGGTAAAATAAAAAAGCTGAGACTTAAACCCTACTCTAAACCTTACTTTGATTAGCAATATTTAATAGTGAATAAAATAATCGGAATGACTCTAATGAATTCTATACTGTAAACTCCTTTTTTCATTATTCTAAGATTAAAGAGTCTTAAAACTCTGTCTGAGTAAATATAGTAACTCAAATAAAGATGTTTGTTCATTTATTAGGACAAATGATGCTTAAAAATTAAATAGATTATGATAATTGATGACTTTTTATAAAATAGTTAATGTACTCAGGTATTAAAGTTCCCAAATAATAAGGTAAGTTCATCAATAAATATGGCGTTCCGTTAGGTGTTTTTGTTTCTTGTATTGAAAATTCACCTGCATATATCCTAATAGCATACGGATGTTTGGTACGCTCCATAAATTGATGAAGTGATTTTAAGGAACCTGTACTCCCTGATTTTATTTCAATTGGAATAACCTTTCCGTCCATAGCATAGACCAAATCCACCTCTGATGATGCTTGCTTCTTTTCCCTAATCCAAAAATTAGGAAGTTCGGATGTGTCACTTTGAATAGAAATTAATTCCTGCGTAATAGTATGAGGTATAATAGCACCTTTGTAACTTTGGCTTAAATCTTCCAGAGCCAACATTTCGGCACTAATACCTAAAATATGGTTGAGTATGCCTGTATCTAAAAATTGTAATCTAGGTGATTTTTTTAAATCTGGAATTATAGGTGGTTCAGTAACAGTAGTTGGATAAATAAGCTGAATAATTTTAGCCTGATGTAAATTTCTCATTGCTTCACCAACCTCTCTTGACCTATAATTAGAGTTCCCAAAATTTTGAAATTTTATGCGTTCGTCAATAGTATATGCAGCCGTTGACATAATATGCTTAATTACATTTTTTGCTGTAGTATTAGTGGTATATTTTTCTGAATCACTAATATATGCACTCCAAATACTCTCATAGATAGACGATAGGTCTGCCACACTTTTGCTCTTAATGAATTGGCCAACCACCTCTGGCATTCCACCTATAATAGTGTATTGGTTAAATAAACCGAGTAAAGTTTTATGTGCAACTGGTTTTATGGGAATCCTTTTTAGTTGCTCTAGGCTTACACCATGACCAATTGCCTCTAAATATTCTATAAAATTAAAAGGATTTAAATATAAAAATTCAACTCTTCCTACGGGAAAACTTTTAACATCCTTAAGTGCAAATTCGAGTAAGGAACCAGCTGCTATAACATGAAGTTCTGGAACTTCTTCATAGAAATATCGTAAAAGTTGTATAGCTTT
Source organism: Flavivirga abyssicola (assembly GCF_030540775.2). Taxonomy (GTDB): domain Bacteria; phylum Bacteroidota; class Bacteroidia; order Flavobacteriales; family Flavobacteriaceae; genus Flavivirga; species Flavivirga abyssicola. Next base: position 3,385,114 of record NZ_CP141266.1, read on the forward strand.
TGGTTGTTCTTGTATTTCATCAATGAAAAGTAATGTATCACTGATATCCTTAGAGGTAATATTGTTTGAAATAAATAAAGCTTCAATAATTGTATTTACATTATCTGTTTGCTCAAAGTATTGACTGTCTGCTTTTTTTTCTAAGTTAAGATATAATCGATGTTTATATGTTTTTGCAAATTCATTGACCAAAGTAGTTTTCCCTACTTGCCTTGCACCTCTTACAATTAAAGGTTTTCGATTGGATTTTCTTTTCCATTTGTGCAATTGGATTGTAAGATGTCTATTTAAAGCCAAAATATTATGTTGTTATAAAGTCAATGCAAATATATGATTTATTTGTATTAAAGTAAGGGTTGTTTTATTTTGGAGTTACTATATTTACTCAGACAGAGTTTTAAGACTCTTTAACAAAAAACCCAAGACATTGAATCTTGGGTTTTCCTTTATTTACTTAGTAGCGAGAGGGGGGCACGATCCCCCGACCTCCGGGTTATGAATCCGAAAACACTATATGTTTTATGCTTGACAATCAGCGTGTTATGTATTTTTGGTATTGACAAAAGCACCCATTTTCATGCAAAACCCTACTTAAAAACCCTACTCCAAAACCTTACTTTGATTAGTAATATTTAATAGTGAATAAAATAATCGGTTTACTTCATAGATTAGACTTCATTATTCAAATATATCGTTTTTAATTTATAATTTAATATTATAATTATATACCGTTTTAGGCTGTAAATAAAATTGGAGATTTGTTTTACGTTATACTTTTTAGGTATGCGAAATACACATATTAGGTATAGTTTTTGTATATTTATTATTATGGAAGCAACAAATTTTACTAGAGAACAATTAGCACAGTATATTCTTGATACTGCAAAAGATTCTGTTGTTAATAAAATCAAGAAGATTGTATCTAAAGAGCAAAAAGACGATATCGTAGCTTATACAGTAAATGGAGAACCGTTGAATGTATCTCAATACAAAATAGAGATACAAAAGGGGCTAGATGACATTGAAGCTGGTCGTGTTACTTCTGATAATGATTTGACTAAAGAGATTGAGAATTGGTAGAAGGCTAAATCTACTTATAAGGCGATGATAACTTAAGAGGACTGCTTCTGATTTGAATTCTGTACTGTAAACTCTTTTTTCATTATTCTAAGATATTTGTTTTATTAAAGAGTTTTAAAACTCTGTCCAAGTAAATAAATATAGTAGCCCCAATAAAGATGTTTATTTATTAGGATAAAAGGTGCTTAAAAATTAAATAGATTATGATAATTGATGACTTTTTATAAAATAGTTAATGTACTCAGGTATTAAAGTTCCCAAATAATAAGGTAAGTTCATCAATAAATATGGCGTTCCGTTAGGTGTTTTTGTTTCTTGTATTGAAAATTCACCTGCATATATCCTAATAGCATACGGATGATTGGTACGCTCCATAAATTGATGAAGTGATTTCAAGGAACCTGTACTCCCTGATTTTATTTCAATTGGAATAACCTTTCCGTCCATAGCATAGACCAAATCCACCTCTGATGATGCTTGCTTCTTTTCCCTGACCCAAAAATTAGGAAGTTCAGATGTGTCACTTTGAATAGAAATTAATTCCTGCGTAATAGTATGAGGTATAATAGCACCTTTGTAACTTTGGCTTAAATCTTCCAGAGCCAACATTTCGGCACTAATACCTAAAATATGGTTGAGTATGCCTGTATCTAAAAATTGTAATCTAGGTGATTTTTTTAAATCTGGAATTATAGGTGGTTCAGTAACAGTAGTTGGATAAATAAGCTGAATAATTTTAGCCTGATGTAAATTTCTCATTGCTTCACCAACCTCTCTTGACCTATAATTAGAGTTCCCAAAATTTTGAAATTTTATGCGTTCGTCAATAGTATATGCAGCCGTTGACATAATATGCTTAATTACATTTTTTGCTGTAGTATTAGTGGTATATTTTTCTGAATCACTAATATATGCACTCCAAATACTCTCATAGATAGACGATAGGTCTGCCACACTTTTACTCTTAATGAATTGGCCAACCACCTCTGGCATTCCACCTATAATAGTGTATTGGTTAAATAAACCGAGTAAAGTTTTATGTGCAACCGGTTTTATGGGAATGCTTTTTAGTTGCTCTAGGCTTACACCGTGACCAATTGCCTCTAAATATTCTAAAAAATTAAAAGGATTTAAATATAAAAATTCGACTCTTCCTACGGGAAAGCTTTTAACATCCTTAAGCGCAAATTCGAGTAAGGAACCAGCTGCTATAACATGAAGTTCTGGAACTTCTTCATAGAAATATCGTAAAAGTTGTATAGCTTTTGGTTGTTCTTGTATTTCATCAATGAAAAGTAATGTATCACTGATATCCTTAGAGGTAATATTGTTTGAAATAAATAAAGCTTCAATAATTGTATTTACATTATCTGTTTGCTCAAAGTATTGACTGTCTGCTTTTTTTTCTAAGTTAAGATATAATCGATGTTTATATGTTTTTGCAAATTCATTGACCAAAGTAGTTTTCCCTACTTGCCTTGCACCTCTTACAATTAAAGGTTTTCGATTGGATTTTCTTTTCCATTTGTGCAATTGGATTGTAAGATGTCTATTTAAAGCCAAAATATTATATTGTTATAAAGTCAATGCAAATATATGATTTATTTGTATTAAAGTAAGGGTTGTTTTATTTTGGAGTTACTATATTTATTCGGACAGAGTTTTAAGACTCTTTAATAAAAAACCCAAGACAATAATCTTGGGCTATCCTTTGTAGCGAGAGGGGGCACGATCCCCCGACCTCCGAGTTATGAATCGAAAAGATTATTTTTTACTTACTGATTATCAGTTGTTTGTGATTTTTTTGGCTATTACAAAAGGTAGCATTTTCATGCAAATCTATACTTTAAAAACGATATTTTTAAAGTATAGGTTTCATGATATAAGGTTTTATCGATCTAAGAAAATATAGGAGTCTTGTGATAAAAAACACAAATCAAAACTGTATACATTTCCATTCACATTTTTGTGTCTGTTTTTATTTTATAAATCTGTTTGAGTAGTTTTGTATACTCATAAGTAATCAAGAGTATATTTTAGGCTTAACACGTAAGCACCATACATTTGATTTAAATAATTAAATTAGAAAGATGGAATGCTTTATAAAAGTGTTATTTTTATAAAAAAAAACTAACCACCCTATGAAAAGGATCCTCGTATTTTTCTTCGTATTAATTTTTCAATTAAGTTTTTCTCAAACTATAGAGATTGGTCTTTTAACAGATAAAGATACACCTGAAGTTCAGCCGTTATTAGAGCAATTAAAAACTGAAATTAGAGCCGTTTTAGGTCAAGATAAAACAGTGAGCTTTCAAAAGGTACTTTCAAATAATTTTAGTTTAGAGAAAGCCAAAGAAAACTATAAGTCTTTGATTAATGGAAACGCAGATATTATTTTGGCTTTTGGAGTCATGGATAATATAGTTTTAAGCCAACAAGAAAATTATACTAAACCAGTCATTGTTTTTGGTTCGATTAATTCAGATTTTATAAATCTACCACCAGAACGCAAAACATCAGAAATAAATAACATCACATATATCATAGCGCCTTTGTCTTACAAAAAGGACTTGGATGCTTTTAAAACAATTTACGATTATAAGAACGTCGGGGTTTTAATAGAGCAGTACATTATTGATGCACTTCCTCTAGAAACGATATTTGATCCATATTTCCAGAAGGACGGAAAAAAGTACCGTTTAATACCTTTATCTGAAGATGGTATTAGTGCATCAAAGTTGGAAGGTCTTGATGCAGTTTACTTAGCAGGTGGTTTTGAATTTGGTGATGCCCAATTTGACAAATTAACTTCAGCTATTAATTCTAAAAAACTACCATCTTTTTCAGCAATTAGAGTAAAGGATGTTGAGCGAGGTATACTGGCAACTAATCAACCTCAAACAAATTTAAATCAGTTTTTTAGGCGTATTGCATTAAATGTTGAAGCAATTACAAATGGGACTAACGCCTCAGAACTACCCTTGTTGTTAGAGTATAAAAACAAGCTAACCATCAATTATAATACAGCTAAACAAATTGATTTTCCATTGCGTTATGCGATGTTGGGAACTGCAGATTTTATTGGAGGCGAATTAGAACCAAATACTGAAAACATGATGTCTATATTGGATATTATGAATGGTGTTCTTGATAAGAATTTAAGTCTATCTTCTAGTGAAAAGAGTGTCGAATTAAGCGGACAGGATATTAAAACAGCTAAAAGTGGTTATTTGCCCAATGTATCTGCTGGTGTAAGTGGGGTTTATCTAGACCCTAGAGTTGCTGAGATTTCAAATGGCGCAAATCCAGAGTTCTCAACATCTGGGAATGTTGTTTTAGAACAATTAATCTATTCAGAAAGTGCTTCTGCCAATATCGATATTAGGAAAGAATTACAAAAAGCAGAACAAGCCATTTATGATACAAACGAACTCGATGCTTTATTGAATGCTACTGTAGCTTATTTTAATGCCTTGATTTTAAAGACCAATACAAGTATTCAGAATCAAAACTTACAAGTTACTAAGCGTAATTTAGAAATAGCAGAACAAAACTTTGAAGCAGGTGAATCTGGGAAATCAGATGTGTTACGTTTCAGAAGTCAATTAGCTCAAAACATGCAAAGCCTTATAGAGGCTAGAAATCAATTGCAACAAGCATTTTTCACTATTAATCAATTAATGAATGTATCAATTAATAAAGACATTGATATTCTGGATGCTGAACTTTCCGAAGGTGTTTTTAAGAATTATAAATATGATGACTTTTACAAGATTCTAGACGATCCGAAATTACAACCTACTTTAATTGAATTTTTGGTACAAGAAGCAAAAACGAACGCTCCTGAGTTAAAGAATATTGATTATAATTTAAATGTTACAAAACGAACCTATGACTTAAATGATTATGGTCGTTTTATACCAACAGTTGCTTTACAAGGGCAATACAGTTTGGCAATTTCTCAGTCTGGAAAAGGTTCTACCATACCATCTGGAATTCCAACAGCACCAGACGGCACTTATAATGTTGGATTAAATGTTTCGTTACCAATATTCAACCAGAACCAAAGAAATATTAATAGACAATCAGCTTTAATTCAAGAGGAACAATTGGGTTATGAAAGACAAAATATTGAATTAAACATTGAGAAAAATGTGAATGATGTGGTGCTAGATTTGATTAATCAAATAGCAAACATCGAAATTTCTAAAGTATCGGAAGAAACAGCAAAAGAAAGTTTAGACCTCACGCAAAATGCTTATCAACAGGGCGCAGTTCCCATTATTCAGTTAATTGATGCGCAGACCAATTATTTGCAAGCGCAGTTAGCAAGGTCCACTGCTAACTATAACTATTTAATCACGTCTATGCAATTAGAACGCGCTATAGGGTACTTCTTTTTAACCCATTCTGAAGATAACAATCAAGCATTTATTCAAAGAGCCAACCAATATATTTTAAATAAAAACTAACCCATTATGAAATTACACATATACAAATTGTCAATTTTAGCTTTAGTTATAAACCTTTCTTCCTGCAAGGATAAAGTAGAGGTTAAAGAAGAAGTATTGAGACCTGTTAAATATGAAGTTGTTGGAACTCCAAATGTTCAAGGCACAAGAACATATAGCGGAACAGCAAAATCTAGTAACGCCATTGGATTAAGTTTTAGAAGTGGTGGAATCATCACTAAAGTAAACCATTGGAAAGGTGCACAGGTTAAAAAAGGAGCTATTATTGCAAGGTTGGATAATGTTGAGGCAAACTTAGCTTATGAGCAATCTGTTTCATCCTTAAATGCCGCTAAATCTGCCATGAATACTGCTAAGTCGAGTTTAGATAGAATTAAGTCACTATATGAAAAAGGAAGTAATTCATTGAGTGACTATGAACAGGCAAAAAACTCCTATCAATCTGCTTTAGATCAATTTGAATCTGCAAAACGAAATAAAAGTATACAAGCTACGCAATTAAGTTATGGTATTATAAGAGCTCCAAAAGATGGTGTAATCGTTTGGACTGATGGCGCAGTTAATGAGCAAGTATCTGCAGGTCATCAATTTGCAGAATTAAATGCAGGTAAAGGTATGAAGGTTGAGGTTGGTTTACCAGAAACAGTCATTAATAAGGTGAAAGTTGATATGCCTACCAAAATTAAATTTTCAGCTATTGAGGATAAGGTTTTTGAAGGTCGGGTTTTTGAAGTATCACCAAGTATAGACCCTAATTCTTCAACTTATATTACAGCTATTGCAATAATTAATCCTATTCCAGAAATTAAATCGGGAATGGCAACTAATGTCATCTTTGATTTCACACAAAACGAAACTAATACAGATGACACATTGGTAGTGCCTGTTAAGGCTGTAGGAGAAGATGGTAAAGGTAATTTTGTGTTTATAGTAGAATCAAGCGATGGGCTAACTGGAATTGTAAAAAAACAACAAATTGAAATTGGTGAATTAACACCATCTGGATTTGAAATAAAAAAAGGTTTAAATTCTGGAGATAAAATAGCTACTGCGGGCTTACAAACTTTATTAGACGGTCAAAAAGTAAGATTATAATAACTAAAAAACTAACCTTATGAATCTTACTGAATTTTCAATAAATCGTAATCGTGTTGTATTAAGTATTCTGGCTGTGGTTATGGTCATGGGCATGTTATTTTACGCTTCACTTTCAAGAGATAGCATGCCCCCCTATACTATACGAGTAGCATCTATTGTATCATCATTTCCTGGTGCAAGTCCAGAGCGTGTCGAAGAACTCGTTAGTGATAAAATTGAAAAAGTAGCACAGGAATTACCTGAGTTAAAAGTGGTGAAAAGTACATCGCGTACTGGACTTTCAGTCGTTCAGGTTGAACTTAAAATGGAGGTGTCTCCAGAAGAATTACAACCTGTTTGGGATAGACTTCGCAGAAAGTTAAGTACAATTCAAGGATTACCAAGTAATGTGAGTCCTCAATTACAGGATGATGGCATTGGTGAAGTATTTGGTATTGCTGTTGGTTTAATTTCTGATGGTTATGACTATGCAGAAATGAAAGATTATGCAGATGACTTGAGAGATGATTTAATAAAGCTTGAAGATGCTGCTAAAGTTGAATTGAATGGTGCGCAGGAAGAACGTGTTTTTGTTGAGTTTGAAAACACCAAATTGAAAACCTATGGACTAACATCAAGCAGATTAAAAAATATTATAGGTAGCACTAATATACTTAGCTCTGGAGGAACTGTTAATGTTGAAGCAGAACGTATTATTTTGGAGCCCACAGGGAATTTCAATGATTTAAAGTCTATACAGGAGATGTTAATCCCTGTTGGAGAAAACGGACAGGTTATTGCGCTAGAGGATATAACGACGGTTAAAAAAGGGTATATCAATCCGCCAAAACAAAAAGTGCGTATTAATGGAAAGGATGCCATTTCATTACATGTGTCTTTAAAAGAAGGTGCTAATATTATTAAGTTAGGTGAGGAAATTGATGTGTTACTACAAGAGTGGCAAGATAAATTACCAGTTGGTTTAGAAGTATCTCGTTTAGCATCAATTGACAAATACATCGATTTAAAAATTAGTGATTTTATTGGCAACCTATTACAAGCTATTGCCATAGTATTAGCAGTTATGCTTTTCTTTTTAGGACTAAGAACAGGATTGGTAATTGCAAGTTTAATTCCAATAGTTACAATAACAACGTTGATGGTTATGGGATTAATCGATGTGGGGCTGAATCAAATTTCTCTAGCCGCTTTAATTATGGCTCTAGGAATGATGGTTGATAACGCTATTGTTGTAGCAGAATCAGTCATGGTAAAAATGGAAGCAGGTATTCCCGTTAAGAAAGCTGCAATCGATTCATGTTCAGAATTATTTACACCATTATTGATTTCAACATTAACAACATCTGCGGCATTTTTAGCATTCTTTATGGCAGAATCTGTTATGGGTGATATTATGGGGCCCATTTTCGTGGTAATTACCATTGCGCTTTTATCGTCATGGATTATCGCTTTAAGTATCATTACGCTATTCTGTGTCTTCTTCTTAAAAGTAAAGCCAAAAGAAACAGGGAAAGTAAGCTTCTTAGATAAATTAATTAATGGATTAAAACGCAAGTATAAAAATTTAATCTTACTAGCTTTAAACTGGAAAAAATCGGTTTTAGTGCTCATTGTTTTTATGTTCTTTTTATCCATTTTCGGATTTGGACTTTTAGGTTTTGTGTTTTTTCCAGATAGTGACCGTAATATGATAACGGTTGACATCAATTTACCAGAGAATACTAAAATTGAGAATACAACATCTGTGGTTTTAGCACTTGAAGACTTTATGCAGAAAGAGCTGAAAGTGACAGATGATAAACCAAATGGTATTATAGATTGGTCAGCCTATATCGGTGAAGGACCTTCTGCTTACGATTTAGGTTATAATGCAGATGAGGCGAATTCAAATTACGCGCATATCTTAATTAACACCTCTTCGTTTTTGGTGAATAATGATATGATTGAAAAATTAGATGCCTTTAGTTTTGAAAACTTCCCAAATGCTGATATTAAAGTTGGCTTGCTAGGCTCTGGTGGCGGTGGTACTCCTGTAGAAATTGAAGTATCAGGGGATAACCCAGATAAATTAGCAAGTATCTCCGAAGCCATTAAAGCGAAGTTGTTTACCATTTCTGGCACAAAAAATATTAAAGACGATTGGGGGCCCAAAGGGAAAAAGTTTGTTATAGATATAGATCCTAATAAAGCACAAACGGCTGGTGTTACCAATCAAGATATTGCAACGTCTTTGCAAACCGTTTTAGATGGATTTCAAGCAGGAGAATATCGAGAAGGTGATAAGTCTATTCCAATAATAATGAAGAGTAATCAAAGTAAACAGCAATCCTTATCTTCATTAGAAAGCTTGAATATATATGCACAAAGTTCAGGAAAAAGTGTGCCTTTACTTCAAGTAGCATCTATAATTCCTCAATGGCAATATTCAAAAATAAAACGTGTTGATTTAACAAGAACAATTAAAGTATCGAGCGAATTAACAACAACTGGTAATGCTTCTGAAGTAACTCAAACGATTATACCTTGGTTAGATGAACAAAAAGAAGTTTGGGGTAAAGACTATACTTATGAATTAGGTGGAGATGCAAAAAGTTCAGCAGAAAACATGGGCGCTGTAGCAAAATATTTACCACTTTCAGCATTTATAATTGTTATGCTGCTAATCATTCAGTTTAATTCATTTAGAAAAATGATAATGATTGTTTGTACCATTCCGTTAGGAGTTATAGGTATGGTTTTAGGCTTATTATTATTTGGCGTACCATTCGGATTTATGGCGTTTTTGGGAGTTATTTCTCTTGCAGGTATCGTTATTAATAATGCGATAGTACTCGTGGATAGAATTGAAATTGAAGAATCTGAATTAAAACGCAAACCACAAGATGCTATAATAGCAGCATGTTTACAGCGATTTAGACCCATTTTATTAGCAACCTTTACAACCGTTTTAGGTTTAGTGCCTTTATATTTAGGCGGTGGCGAAATGTGGGAGCCTATGGCAGTAACTATTATGATCGGTTTATTGTTTGGAACTGTGATTACATTATTATTTATTCCTGCATTTTATAGTGTGATGTATAAAGTCAATTATAAAGGTTATGAATTTAATGATGACTTATTAGACTAAATATTTCTTGTAATGAAGAACTTTAGATTCGTTATTATTTTCTTGATTTTATTACCTAGTTGCTCTAGTGTTAAATTGTTGGATTATTGGAAGTCTTCAGATTTTGAAAAAACCTTAGATAATAGAATTTTAGTTATCGCTAAGAATTCAGATTTTGAAGTTAGAAAATCTTATGAAACGGCAATTGCTAGAAAATTAAGAAGTCATGGAATGGACGTTATAGAGATGTGTGAGACATTTCCAAGTATTATTGAGAATGAAAATAGAACTCAGGAAGATGTTGATATGATTTTAAAAGCATTTGAAAAAGAAGGCGTGAACGGTATTGTTTTGATGTCATTGAAAAATACTATAGAGACGAAAAATAGTGATTATGATATAAGTAAAGATTATAATGAAAAATCTTCTTTTGAATTGATGAGTGATTCAGGGGCCAAGAATTTGCCTATTATGTCAGAACTAAAATCGACTACTTATGTTTTAGAAGCACTAACCTATGATCTTACTTTAAAAAATGACAACCAATTAGTAAATGTTTGTTTAATTGATGTTACAGATCCTAAATCTGGGTCAAAGATTCTTAAAAGTTTTTCTAAAATAGTAGGAGATCAATTTAAGAGTAAATAAAGTTTTATGATAAAAAAGAGATTTAGATGTTTCCACGTTTCTTATACTATAATGGTTATATCATTTTTGTTTTTTGGATGTGGCGTTTCAAGTCCTGTTGTTTTTAATCCAGTAAAAAAAGATAATACGCCAATGAAACTAGCCATATTTATGGATGGAACCACGAATAATGAAAGGAGCTATACGAATGTATCTAAATTATATAATTTAACAACATTGCAAAATAATCCAAATATAAGCGCAGTATATCTTAGAGGTGTTGGTAACGGAGCTGACATTCTTGGTATTGTTACAGGGTCTGGTATTAAAAGGGAAGTGTGTAACGCGTATCTTTATTTAGCAGAGCATTATAAGCACCAAAGGCATGACGAAATTTATATTTTTGGTTTTAGCAGAGGCGCTTACGCTTCCAGAATTTTAGCAGGATTAATTTATGCAGCAGGTATTGTTGATGTTAAAGAGATACCTAAAAATAAGCGTTTAAAATTTATTAGAAAAATTTATGAAGCGCATAAAAGTGATAAGGATATAACAGCGCGAAGAGCATCTGTTTTAAAAGTGACAAAACAGCATATAAACCCAGAGGATTATAAAATTGAATTTATGGGGTTGTGGGATACTGTTGAAGCGCTCGGAATTCCTAAATATGAAGAAGAGTATTATACACCAAAAAATAAATATATAGATCAATTATGTAATATAAAAAGAGTATCACATGCTTTATCTCTTAATGACAGTAGAAGTTCTATTTTTACTCCTGTACTTTTTACACATGGTGCTTTAGTGTCTTCATGCCCAGAAGTAAATCCAGAAAATATAGCAAATGAAGTTTGGTTTTTTGGAAACCATTCAGATGTTGGCGGAGGCGCAAGAAATACTTATATAAGTGGAGTGTCTTTAAATTGGATGATTAGTGAACTTAAAAACTATAATTTATTACCTGCAAACACGAGTGTTTATGAAAACAGTTTAGATGTTACCAATGATATTGGAAAAGGTATTTATAGATTGTTTCTTCCGAAGCGGGAAAGGAAATTATCGTCATTGGCCTCTACAAATGAATATAAAAAAGATAAACTAAAAATACATAGATCTGTTTTAGAAAGGTTAAAAACCTCATTGAAGACCTATGAAATTAATTTAATAAAGTTATTTAGTGAGTGTTTTGATAAAAATGAAATAGGAGGTTATAATTATATAAAAAAATCGGATTGTTTTACTGTTATTGAATAAAAATTATGTTGGAAAAACTATATCAATGTAGATTTCGGTTATTACTATTCGCTCAATTGTTCATTTTATTTGGAGCCTTATTGTTTACCTCAGATTGGTTTGAGAGTTATATCTCTCCAGTACTTTTTATTTTAAATCTATTTGCTGGGGTCGTTCTGTTCTCTGCTAACAAACGCAAAATGTGGAGCATCATCGTGTTATTATGTATTGCAATAATATGTTTTGGCGTGGACATTTCGAAAATAAAGTATAAAGAACTATTTAGTGCATTACATCTAATGATCTTTTTTTTATTCTATTTACTGCTAACATTAGAAACTATAAAACAAGTATGGAATTCAAAAGAGGTAGACAAGCATGTTATTTTTGGACTAATTAGCGGGTATATTTCTCTTGGATTGATTGGGTTTTTTATATGTTTAAGTATAGAAATAGCATATCCAAATTCGTTTTCAGGTTTAATTGAGGGAATTTCAATGACTGAAAACTTAATGTACTACAGCTATATTACTTTACTAACCATTGGGTATGGAGATATTTTACCCATAAGTGCATTAGCGCACAAAGCAGCTATTTTAATTGGTTTAATGGGGCAAATATACTTAGTAGTAATTACAGCTATAGTAGTTGGGAAGTACATTAATCAATCATCTGAGTAAGGCTTAAAAGATTAATGAAAATGTGATTTCTAACGATTAATAAATTTCGAAATAGATGTATCTTGCAATAAAATAACCTTTAATTTTAAAGATTTGAAAGAAATAAAAAAAGTAGCCCTATTATTAGTTTTAGTGATGTTCGTAACTAATTGTGCTTCAGTAAAACTTGCAGATTCATGGAATTCTGAAAACTTCGATACCACTAAAACTAGAAAAATTTTAGTTGTAGCAAGAGATAATGATATGGGTATAAGAAGCTCTTATGAAAAAGCTATGGTTTTAAAATTAAAAGAAAAAGGTGTCGACGCCATTGCTGCATTTGAACTATTTCCTGATTTAAAAGAAAAGAATAATAGAAGTCAAGAAGAAATTGATGCTTTAGTTAGAAATTTCAAATCTAAAGGTATTAATGCAATTATGTTAACTGCTTTAAAAGACACAAAAATTGAAGAATCTCTGCCTCAAAACAATTCCAATAATTATATATCCACAGCTAATATTGGTAAATATGGGATTAGTTTTACCGATTATTATAATATGCATTCTATAGAGTATATAAGCAGAGGCCTAAAGCCTGTATATAATGATAATCAAGATTTAAGAACTCAACTATCCTCAACTACTTATATTCTTGAAGCTGTTGTTTATGATTTAGCTTTGGCAAAAAAGGAACAATTAGTGGGTGTATTCGAAATAGAAGCAACCGATCCTTCATCAGGAAAAAAAGTATTAAATAAATTCACAACATTAATTTCAAAACAATTTAAACAATAAATCATGAGCCCACTTAAATCAATCTTAGTACTTAGCTTAATTTTAGTAACTATAAATGGGTTTTCACAACAGAAAACTCAAGAACAGAAAGAAAGAGAAAAGAATAAAGTTGAACTTTATACACCCAAAGAAAAAGATAATTTACAAGACTTCTATGCAGAAGAAGTAGATAAAATGAAATTATCTGAAGAAGAAAGGGATGAATATTATAGCACTTTATTATTTTATACCCATAGTATGTCTAGACTTGATGATAAGGATAAAGGCTATACGCAATCAGAAATTTTAGAGAAATTTAATACTTTGCATTTTAAAATGAATGAAAAGATGAAGGCGTTATTAACACCAGAACAATACGTTATTCACCTCGAAACTTTTAATAGAATAATATATAGTGTGAGTAGAAAAACAAGTGTTTTTAACCAAAAATAATTGATTTAGATATGAGTAATTCAAGAAGTACTTATTTTGAGGCTTTTGCCTCCATTATGAAAATTACTTTAAGAGATGATAATGCTACAGATGAGGAAAAGTCATTTTTACAACATTTTGGTAAAAAATTAGGTATTACAAGCTCGGAGTATTTTGAGTTGATTGATGACAATATGTATATGATATATGAAATAAAAGCGCCTTACCTGTATAATCAGCGTTTAGAAAGTTTGTATAGAATAACGCAAATTGTAAATGAAGATGATACCATATCGAAATTGATGAAAGAAAAGTGGTTATATAGAATGGGCATTGCTATTGGATTTGATCCAAGCAATATTAAATATGTAGTTGGTAAATCTCTAGATATGTTTAATGCAAGCAAAGATTTAACATTAGAGGATTATAAGGATGGTATCAAGAATATTATGATGTAATTATAAAAAACACTATAAGCTTCTATTTAAAATGCTTCATTTATACCAAAATAAATACCAGAATTACCATCAATACCAGAACCAATATCAAATTATAACTTAATAGCAATGTAGTTAATAAGAGTAAACAATATTTTTTTGACTCAAAAGATGCGTTATTTAGATTGTAAAGTTATTGTTTTTCCTTCACGTAAAACTGTTAGTTCAAATTTTGGATTCTTTTCTAAGCTATTTGCAAAATCAGCAATCTTCAATAAGGTGTAGTCTGTAACTTCGTACTTTATATCATTAAAGGCCAATATAATATCACCGCCCAAAATTAGTTTTTTATTACCAACAGTTACCTCAGTATCCCCCTCTTTTACTCCCATTTTATCAAATAAAGAAGCGGAAGCAATACGTTGCACTAATAAACCACTTGTTTGAGGCAGATTAAACAGTTTAGCTTCTTTTTCAGATAAGGAATATAACTCAGCACCAAACCAAGGCATTTTATTATTTAAAAGGAGTTTGGCAGCTAAATTAGACGTTGAGGCATAACCAATACCATCAGAACCTCCTGATAATGATTTTATGTGACTTACAATACCTATAACATCACCTTCCAAGTTAAACATTGGACCTCCAGAGTTACCTTGATTTATAGCGGCATCTGTTTGAATAAACTCCGTATTAGTAAAAGGATTTCTTCCTAAAAATTGTTTTTTAAAAGCACTAATATAACCTGAAGATAGAGATAAACCGACACCAAGAGGCACACCAATGATGAACACGCGTTGTCCAACTTTCATTCGGTCCGAATCGCCGAACCTTAAAACTGTAGCATTTATTTTCTGTCTTGATAATTCTAATAAAGCTATATCTGCACTATCATAGGAAGTAATTACTTTAGCTGGTATAGTTTCTCCATCTGAAAACTGTACAACTAAAGTATCGGGCACTTTTACAACATGAGCCGCAGTTACAACTAATTTATTGGATATCATAAAGCCAGACCCTAAACCAGAATTTGTAACTGTTTGAGAAACATTGTTTTGAGAGGTAGCTATATTGCTTTCTTGAGTATAAATAGCAACAACGGCAGGACTTACCCTTTCATAAATAGAAGATAGGTCTTGTGCATTAGTATAATGTATGGCAAATAACCATATTAGAATTAATCTAATTATTTTTTTCATAACAAGTAGTGATATGTTTTTTGTTAAAAATCAGTTTTAAAATACCAATAATACATTTTCAAGAAATAAATATTGAATCAAAAAGGCCAAATCATAGGCACTAAAATCAAAGATAAAATAAAAAATAGTAGTAATAATGGCGAGCCAACTTTAACATAATCCATAAATTTATAATCGCCTGCTGCCATAACCATCGCATTTGTAGTTGTACCAACAGGGGTTAAAAAGGCAGTAGATGCACTAATAGCCACAACAATCATAAATGGCTCGGGCGAAATATTTAAAGACGTGGCAGCTAATATAGCTATTGGCGCCATTAAAACAGCAGTAGCTGAATTATTAATGGCTTGACTAAAACCAGTAGTTAATAAAAATATGCCACCTAATAAAACAATAGGGTGTATACTCCCTAAATTAGTAACCAAACTATTGGCTGCTAGTTCTGCAACACCAGTTTTTTGAAGCGCAATACCCATAGGAATCATTGCTGCAATCATTACCACGCTTATCCAGCTAATGCCTTTGTAAGCCTTAGCCATAGGTACACAACCAGTTAATAAAATAACACCCGCAGAAATCATAGCAGCAATGGCTCCTGGAACAATTTTAAATACTAGTAGCACAATCATTAGTAAAAGCATTGCTAATGAAATGTACGATTTATAGGTTAATGTATTTACATCCTTAGACATGCTTTCTGGGTTTCCAGAAATCACTAAATTTTTATAAACGCTTTTTAAATGTTCTATACGCTCCCAAGTACCTCGAATAATAAATGCATCTCCAGCTTTTACGGCTACGTTTTTATCTTTTAAAGGCTTGTTATTTCTTGAAGCAGCTAATAATTGAATACCTGCTTGTTCCAAATACAATCCCATAGGTATGTTATGACCTAAAAAAAGCGATTTGGGTGTCACAATCATTTCTGCCATACCTACTTCTTGATTTATAAACTCATCCTTTAAATCATCATTATTATTATTATTATTATTTTTAAAAGGAATCAAATTGAGTTTAAACTTCAGAATTATATTATCTACATCTTCTGTTTTTCCTTTTACAGTAATAATGTCATGGTATTGTAAAACCGTATCTGGTATTGGAAATTCAACATATGGTTTTACGCCTTTTACAACATTTGGAAATCGTCTTCTTAATCTAATTATTGAAACATTGTATTTATTATCAAAATCCCATTCACCAATAGTAGTATTTAACAGAGGAGACATTGAACGTACTCTTAAACGGTAAATATTTTCATCAATACTATAATTTTCAATCCATTGATGCATTTCAGAATCTATATTTATTGGCTGATTTTCGGAGGTGTTTTTTGGCAATAATTTATAACCAATAAAACGGAAATATAAAATTGAAATCAATAGTAATGGCAACCCAATGAGGGCAAATTCAAAAAATGAAAAGGATTCAAATCCATTTTCTACTAAAGCATTACTAGCAATAATATTTGGAGGAGTTCCTGTTAATGTTAATAAGCCACCAGTATTTGATCCAAAAGCAACAGGCATTAATAATTTTGAAGGGAGTGTGCCCATTTTATATGCGGCAGATACAGTAACGGGTAGTAATGTAGCAACAGTTCCAGTATTGCTTACAAAACCAGACAAAATACCAGAGCCTAAGGTGACTAATACTAATAGTTTGGGAACGCTTTTACCAGCCCATTTTACAAATTTTTGTCCTACTAATGCTGTCCATCCTGTTTGAGATAAACCTTCACCAATAATAAATAGGGAAGCAATCATTATTACTGTAGGGTTACTAAACCCGCTAAGAGTTTCAGGAAGGTCTAAGATGCCAAATAAAAATAAGCTTAACATAGACATAAGTGCTACAATATCTGGTGTGAATTTACCCCAAACAAAAAGTCCTATTGTAATACCCAAAATAATTAAAAGTGTAAGCATAAACTATAAAAAGAAATTAGTTGGACTAAAATAGTTAAAACTAAAGTCTATTCAAATGAAAAGAGGTGCGTTTTACATTTTCACACCTCTTTTTAAACTCTGTTTTTTAATCTTGAAGCCAGTTCTACTATTCAATAATTTTAAAGCGCATCATAATAACATCATCTATCATTAAATTCAATTTTCCGTCAGCGTCTATGGCATGTTTATTGATTTTTTTAATGGTATTTAAAAAGACGTTTTCTCCATTTCCACAGAACATCATTGTTGTTGGTCCTGGATCGCCAAATGAAATGTCATCACCTTCTAAAGTATACTCTGCCGAATAACCGTTGCAGCTATTTGTTCCTTCTGCTTTTTTAGTCGTTTTATTAAAAGTAATTACAGGTTTCTTATTAGGATATAAATCTGAAAAAGCTATTCGTGGTCCAGATATAAACTCAAGCTCCCAAGTCACATTGAAAAGATTAGTGCCTCTAGAGTTTTTTGATGATACACATGAACTCATTGTAACTAACAATATAGTTAAGATAATTCTGGTCATTTTCATACTTATAAATGTTTTTTCTTTATTTTCTCTATCTATTTTTCAAATAAAGAACTAGTTCTTTATGACTAATCAAATACAACATCACTTGTTTTTAAATTTTCAATATCCTTTTGATTTCTAGTGTTAACAGGAACCTCAATAGTTAAGAAGGTATCTTTTCCATCAGAATCTTCACCTTGATAAAATTTAAAAACATAAGTTTCTTTCTGTAATACTCTTACTGGTATTGAAAATGTTGTTTCAGTAATAATTTGATTACAACCAATGCCATCATCTACATGTACTATAGGATATATAAGCCTTGTAGCCCCTTCATAAATATAATCAAATTGATCATAGTAAAAATAGCAACTATTGGGTAGCGATATAGTTACATTAACTTGGTAAGTGCTTCCGTAATTAAATTCCTCAGGAAGTTCTGCACTTATAATACTTGAGTACTCTAAGTGATAGTCGTGGTCGTTATCGTTGTCGCTGCTGCATGATAATACAGATATAGAAAGGCCAACGATTGTAATTAATAAATACTTAAAATTTTTCATCTTATTTTGTTTTTAATTTCTATTCAAATGTACCCGTGCTTTACATTTTTAATGGATTCATTTGAAGTGTTTAATGTTAATAATGATTTTTTTTTCACTCTTATTTTAGTGTATCCAAAAACTCCTATTTGAATTAATGCCGACACTAATACTATGATTTTCACGTATTCTAATAAAATAGTCATAACTTCTAGTGTTTATTGTCTCATAGCTACTCCTGCAGCTGTTCCATATTCTTCTAGCGTTTTGACAAACCCTTTGATAGTGTTTTTGAAACCTATTTTAACTTTTTCCAGTAGTGTATATGTTGGGTTTTCTTCTATTATAGGTCTATAAAAATTCTTGTTGAATTGCGCGTTGTTAATTGTTGTGCTTTCAGTTCTCATATCTATTTGTATTTAATTATTATTTATGGTACAAATGTAGCCTGAAGCAACAGAGGAAATCGGAGCTATTTAAGTGAAGTGACCAAATAAGGAAGTGAAGTGATTCTACTTGAAAGTGAACTTAAAATGTCAGTATTAGGTAAGTGATAAGAATTGAAGAAAACAGCTCTGTTTTGATACCCTAATTATAATGGTATAACTTCAAAAATGCTACTCAGATTAAAGCGTATCTTCAGTACGTGTTACGGAATAGATATTTACTGTTCCCTGCTTACCTTTTAGAAGCACATTGCCTTCAAGTTTAGATGTCGTCCATGAGTCGATTTCTACGACTTTTAAAAGTTTTTCTGAAATAAGTAGATCAAACCCTAATCGATTACATTGGCCTTGGATTCTTGAAGCTGTATTTATAGTATCACCGTGATAAGCAATTTCACGTTTATATTCTCCAACTTCTGCAATAGTTACGATACCGCAATTCATACCTGCTTTAAATTCTGGTACTAAACCATAAGTTTTTAGATAGTAATCTGTTCTACTATTAATTTGATCTTTAAAAGCATAAAAAGCACGAATACTTTTAGCGTTTTTAAGACCTTCTTTATACGGCCAAGTTAAAACAGCTTCATCTCCCACATATTGGTAAATAGAAGTTTTATATTTATTAACTATGGCTAAATCATAAAAACAGTCTTGAAGGAGCTTGCTATATTTTATATGTCCTAATTTTTCAGCAATTGTAGTAGAGTTTCTAAGGTCTAAAAACATAAAAATAAGCTCTTTTTCTTTTGGAGTATAGAATTTTCCTGAAATGAATTTAATCAAATTGCCTTCACCTAGCATTAAATTAATATTGAGAAAAAGACTTATAAAGAAGTTTACAAATACAGTATAGATAAGGCTAACCCAAATGACAGGTAACTGGATAAATTCTGATATTTTAAAAGTAGTGTCTACAAATATTTCAACCTTAACAAACAAATAAAACATAAATACATAAAACCCAATAGCAGATATAATTTGTAGTATAAGTGCAAATACCAATAACTTAGATAATGAAATACGTTTTCTAACCAATTTTTCAAGGAAAATGTGAAGTGTACCGTAAAGTAACCCTTGGGTTATCCATGCTATAATGAATATAAAAAGTATATTGGAGAAAGAGTCCTCCATGTAAGGGATGTTCACGTCATGAGACCCGCGAAGGAGTTGCCAGATGAGGCTTGCCATTAACCAACCGATGATATAATCCCGTAATATTTTATAATGTCTAGATTTCAAATTAAATCATTGATAGTTGAACGTTTTTAGTGAGCCTAATTATTTATCCATGTTTTTATTTCTGATGATTTCGCTTTGCTTATTGTAATGCGCTCCTTAGATGGCGGATTTACATTAATAATTAGTTTTCCATTAAAGTAGAATTTAATATTCTGTATAGCATTTCTATTAAGTATAAATTGTCTGTTTGCTCTATGAAAATTATACGGGTCTAATTCGTTTTCAATGCCTTCTAGTTTTTTATCTATTATGTAAGTTTGATTTTTAAGTGTCACAGCTTTTACAATACTATTTTCTATATAAAAATAAGCAATATCTTCTGTTTTAACTGGAATTAATTCATCTCTCTGATGTACTAAAAATGTTGTCCTGAAAACTTGATTTTTAGATTGCATTAATTGTACTAATTGTTGAATGTTGTTATAAGAGATTGTATCAATTTTTGCGTTGGTTTTAAACTTTTTAATTGAGCTACTTAATTCTTCTTCATTAATTGGCTTTAAAAGATAATCAATGCTATTTACCTTAAATGCTTTTAGTGCATATTGGTCATAAGCTGTTGTAAATATTATTGGAATATTGATGGTTACTTGTTCAAAAATTTCAAATGAAATACCGTCAGAAAGGTGTATATCCATAAAAACTAAAACGGCTTCGCTTGGATTAGAAAAATAATCGATGGCCGCTTTTACAGAATCCAGAACAGTTAGTATCTCTATGCTAGAATCTATATTATTTATTAAGTAAGTGAGTTGTTCACTTGCTGCTAATTCATCTTCTACAATAACTACTTTCATGGTAATCAATTTAAAGAAAGTTTGACTTTAAAGGTATTGTTTTTATTACTTATTGATATGTGCTTCTTTTTTAGAGCATAATACCGCTTATTAAGGTTTGATAAGCCATTTCCTGTTCCAGTAGTTAAACTTTTTCTGGGTCTTATTTCATTTTCAATAATTATAAACGCATCTTCGGAATATATATTAACTTGAAGTGGGTTCTCTTCTGATATTTCATTGTGTTTAATGGCATTTTCAACTAACAATTGAAACGCTAAAACGGGCACCTCTTTTTTCATCCATTTTTCATGAATATTATAAGTGATGTTAAAACGATTACGATATCTTGTTTTTATTAAATGGATATAACTACTTAAAAAATCGAGCTCTTCTTTTATAGATACTAAATCCCGTTCACTACTTTGCAGAATATAACGATACATAGTGGAGAGTTTGTTTATAAAATTTGTAGCATCTTTATTTTCTTTTACAAGTGAACTTAATGAATTTAGCGAGTTGAATAGAAAATGAGGATTAACTTGGTTTTTTAAAGCCATCAATTCATTTTGTAAGCTTTGTTGTTTTAAAGCTTCTTGCTCTATTAATTTTTCTTTTAAGCTCAATTGATATCTTAAAATTCTAGCGATAAAGATAATTATTACTGTTATAACGAAATAGATGAAGTAGGTTAACCCTTTTTCTTCTGAAACCATTGATTCTCCTACTAATATTGGATACAAAAAGAAGAATAAATGCAATAAAGCTAAGTATAAAGCAATATTAATTATGATAGTTGTTAACCCTCTTAGTACGCTTTGAAATTTTGAATAAAAATATTTAGTATTTGCATTAAACTCTAATAACAACCAAGAAAAAAAGGTAAACCATAAAAACCGAAAGAGTATATCTTTTACAGAAGCAGAAGTGAAAGCAGTTGATAGGTCATCTACAATATCAAATATAATTAAGATCCTAGGAGAGGTTAAGAGTATTGATATTATAAATGCTATACCTATTAAAACTTTTTGCTTTATAAATTTGGTCGTCAAAATGGTTATAATGTTATTGATGAAGAACATAACTAATATAGTTAAAATTAATGTAAGTAAATTGTATAATTTTAGCTGATTATGAATGAAATTAAAAACTGCCAGAGAGGTATGAAATGTATTTCAATAATCTCTGGCAGTCAAACTAACTAACCAAACCAACTATATATGAAAACTATTTTATCAATTCGTTTACTATTCGTTTTGAAAAATCTTTAGAAATTGTCCCTAAAGACTTA
The DNA here is from genome assembly GCF_030540775.2 of Flavivirga abyssicola. Taxonomy (GTDB): domain Bacteria; phylum Bacteroidota; class Bacteroidia; order Flavobacteriales; family Flavobacteriaceae; genus Flavivirga; species Flavivirga abyssicola. The sequence continues at coordinate 3,406,985 of NZ_CP141266.1, forward strand.
GGGTTATCAATCTCTGTCGTTATAACTGATATTAATTGTTCGTTATCAGTTTTTGTTAAATCGTAAATTACAGTTTCGAGAATGTATTTTTTACCAGTATAGGTTATGGTGCTTTCAGGCTCAGATTTTACATGAATACTACTATAGTAACGATAGAATGTGCCGTTAGGTCCTCTAAAATATGTGGGAAAATAAAGTGTTGAGTAACCACCACCAGCTGTTTCTGTTCTTGAATATTCTTGAGTGTCTTTTAAAGTGTTAAGAATAATTATGTCTACGCCTTTATTTTTCAAATCGTCAACGATTTTTTGAACTTCATTTTCGTTAAGTTTTACCTCGGTGTCAATTTTTGAAAAAACGGTTAAGCTTTCCATAGAATTGAGACCATATTCTCTTAACTTGTTTACAAGGTCACTCTCAAACTGACTTCTAATAACATGGTCGTCAGTTTTGCTTATTACCATGATGCGTTTATTATTTAAATTAAGCTCTTTTGAATTGTCCCAAGTGCCAACAACTCTTACTGTTGAGCAACTTGTTACCATAACAATTAGTATTAATATGCCTAATATTTTGTTTATTGTTTTCATGATTTCTAGTGTTTTTATATAAACATATGGATGTCATTAGTATCTCTGTTGATTAAATTTAACCTTACTGAGATATAGTTTTCAGAGTTTTTTAGATGTAAAAAACGTTTTCCAAACTTCCATTTCTTTAGAATTGATTTTAAATTTTTCATGACGTTATTGTTTAAATTCTTATACAAATGTATGCCACGATTAAAGGCTGAATCTTAACTTTTTAAGTGAAATG